>NZ_SSWH01000004.1 GCF_004803505.1 Arthrobacter echini | reverse complement strand
CCGCCCGAGCCGACACCTACCAAGCCTGGATCCACGACTACAATCACCACAGACCCCATACCGGCATCAAAGGCAAATCACCCATCGACCGCGTACACAACGTCCGTGGGAAGAACAGCTAGCCGTCAAGGATCACGAGGGAGGGTGATGGAGCGCGAGGACAGATTGTCCCGGCTGATCGACTTCGTCATCGACGAGGGGTCGGTCCATGTCGAGAAGGTGATGGAGCGCTTCGACGTCTCCGCCGCGACCGCCCGACGCGATCTGGATTCCCTTGCCGCCCAGCAGCTGATCATCCGTACCCGCGGCGGCGCGATGGTCAATTCGAGCTCGGGGGATCTCCCGTTGCGTTATCGGACGGTGCATCGCTGGCGCGAGAAGGCATCGATCGCGCGGAAGGTTGCCGACCTCATCTCTCCCGGCGATGTCGTCGCCTTCAACGGCGGAACGACGACGACGAGCGCCGCTCAGGAACTCGGCGTCAGGGTTGCCGGTGATGCGCGCTTCGACGACACGCTGACGACGGTGGTGACCAACGCGGTGAACATCGCCAACGACCTCATGGTCCGGACGCAGCTGCGCATCGTCGTCACCGGTGGTGTCGCGCAGGGCCGCTCCTACGAACTCATCGGACCGCTGGCATCCCTCATGCTGCCGCACATCTGCATCGACACCCTGTTCCTGGGGATCAGCGCACTGGATCTCGAGCACGGCCTGTTCACGCACCACGAGGGCGAGGCGGCCGTGAACGCCGAGATGGCGGCGATGGCGCGCCGCACGGTCGTCCTGGCCGACTCGAGCAAGATCGGGACGACCGCATTCGCACGGATCTGTCGTCTCGAGGAGGTCGAGGTCCTGGTCACCGACTCCGGCGTGAAGGACTCGGCCGTCACGGCGCTCGAGGCGTCCGGCGTCACATTGATCATCGCGTGAGGACCCGGATGCGTGCTCCCCGTGTGAGCCTGTTCGGCCGTGATCGCGATGCCGTTCCCCGACCCTTCTTCCGACTGGAGTAGCACCATGTCCACTGGACGTCTCACCCTTCCCATCCAACGCGGCCTCGACGATCAGCTGCCCGCCCTCCTGGAGCGCCTCGGGGCCGATGCCGTGCGCAATTCCGACGGCACCGAGCTGCCGGAATCGGTGCAGGATCTCGCGACGCGCGTGTACGCCACCTACTTCGTCGCCCGCGGCGACGAGGACTGGGCCCGGTCGCACCCTCAGCAGCGGACGCAGCTCTACCTGATGTCCCCGCGCGTTCCTGCCCCGGCCGAGGGGCCGCTGCGGATCCGCATCCTGTCCGGCTACTTCGCCGACCAGATCGCCCCCGACACGACGTGCGACATCTCGCGGTGGTGGGAAGTGCTCGATCGTACGGCGGGGCGGACTCTGGCTGCCGAGGAGTGGCGAGTGCTCGGTGACGGCGCCGACACCGTGGTGGAGATCCCCCGGGCACAACCGCACCACGTGTACACCGTGTCGTTCCTGGCGTTCCAGCTCTGGGATTCCACGCAGATGTACAACTACGTCACCAACGACTGGGCGTCGGATCCGACGAAGGTCAAGGAACAGCCCTACGATGCCCGCCACGACGAGACCTGGCAGCACATGCGCTCTTCCCTGGCGCACTGGCTCCAGGATCACCCGGAGGTCGACGTCGTCAGGTTCACGACGTTCTTCTACCACTTCACACTCGTCTTCGGAGCCGATGCCCGGGAACGCTACGTCGACTGGTTCGGCTACTCGGCCTCGGTGTCCGTGCCTGCCATGGAGGAGTTCGAGCGCGAGACAGGTATCCGGTTGAGGGCCGAGGACTTTATCGACGAGGGCTACTACAACTCACCCTTCCGGGTACCGACCGCCACCTTCCGTGCGTGGATCGACTTCCAGCACCGTTTCGTGACCTCGCGGGTCCGTGAGCTGACCACCCTCACCCACGAGGCCGGCAAGGAAGCGATGATGTTCCTGGGAGACAACTGGATCGGCACCGAGCCGTACGGTCCTCATTTCCCGGATGCGGGTCTGGACGCCGTGGTGGGATCGGTCGGTTCGGCCGCGACGTGCCGCATGATCTCCGACATCCCCGGCGTCCGGTACCGCGAGGGTCGCTTCCTGCCCTACCTGTTCCCGGACACGTTCAGGCCCGGGGGAGAGCCCGCACGGGAAGCCCTCGATGCCTGGTTGACCGCTCGGCGAGCCGTGGTCCGCTCGCCTCTCGATCGCATCGGCTACGGAGGGTATCTGTCACTGGCACTCGAATACCCCGACTTCGTGGACCGGGTGGAGGCCATCGCGGACGAGTTCCGTGAGATCCACGATCGCTCCGGGGGCCGGCGACCGGACAACGCCCCGTTCACCGTCGGGATCATCAATGCCTGGGGCAGCCTGCGCAGCTGGCAGACCCACATGGTCGCCCATGCACTGCCCTACCGGCAGACACAGTCGTATGTCGGCGTGATCGAATCCCTTGCGGGCTTGCCCTTCGAGGTGAGGTTCCTGTCGTTCGACGACATCCGTGCGTCGGTGCCCTCGGACATCGGCGTGCTCATCAATGCAGGGGCGGCCGGGACAGCCTACTCGGGCGGCGAGCTCTGGCGTGACCCGGCCCTGCAGACCTCCGTTCGCGCGTTCGTCGCACAGGGAGGCGGACTCATCGGCGTCGGGGAACCGAGCGCGGCTGCCGGCGGCGGAGCGGTTTTGCAGCTCTCCGACATCTTCGGCGTGGATCGTGAGCTCGGCTGGTCGCTGTCGACCACGCGGTACGACCAGCCGACCGAGGACCACTTCATCATCGATGATCTCGAGGACGCATTCGACTCCGGGGACGGTGCGGAGAACGTCGTCGTCACCAGCACCGACACCACGGTGCTCGCCATGCATGAGGGCACCGTCCGAGCCGCAGTACACCCGTTCGGGCGCGGCCGCTCCGTGTATCTGGCCGGGCTGCCCTACACGAGCTCGAACGCGCGTCTGCTCCACCGGGCGCTCTACTGGGCCGTGAATCGCGAGGACGAGCTCGCCGACCTCGGGTGGGCGGAGGATGCCCGGATGGAGGTGGCGTACTACGGCGAAGGTGAGCAGCTACTGGTCTGCAATGCATCCCATGACAGCGTGCACAGCGTCGTGCACTCACCCCTCGGCAGCACCGCCGTCTCCCTGGCGCCCGGCGAGAGCCGCTGGTTCACGCAGGACGATATGCGGGCTGCGACAGGAGCAGTTACCGGAAAGTGATCGAACGTGATTGATGCGACGTGATTCACGTCATATACTGGCAGGGCGTCATCTTGAGACAACTCTGGAGATACTGCGTAAATTCTGTGAATCCAGTCACGTGGGCGGCTAGCCCAACGACGATGTTGAGAGGTCAACCCATGACACCAGTCACCCGAACGAAGCGCGCGGCGCTCCTGGCCACCGTCGGCTTCCTGTCCCTGGGACTCGCCTCCTGTGGCGACTCGTCGACCGAGGCGGACGCACCCTCGGAGAGCGATCCCGTGACGATCACCTACACCCACCGGCTCCCTGACGGTGAGGGCATGACCACGGTCCAGGAGCAGGTGGACGAGTGGAACGCGGCCAACCCCGGGATCCAGGTCGAGCCGACGAAGTTCGACGGCGAGGCCGCCGAGATGTCCGTGAGGCTCGAGACCGACATCAATGCCGGAAACGGGCCCTGCCTCGCGCAGATGGGATACGCGGAAGTACCCGAGGCCTATGTGAAGGGCCTGCTCGCGGACGTGACCGAGGAGGCCGCTGCCTACGAGGAGGACTTCTCGGAGGGTGCGCGAGGACTCATGCAGGTCGGTGACGCGACCGTCGGGCTCCCGCAGGACATCGGGCCGCTCGTGTACTACTACAACGAGACGGAATTCGAGAACCTGGGTATCGAGGTACCGACGAATCTCGACGAATTCCGGGCCGCTGCGGAAACTGCGGCGGCAGACGGAAAGAACATCGCAGCTTTCATGCCCGACGAGGGCCAGTACTGGCTCTCTGCACAGGCGGCCGCGGCGGGCGACACGTGGTTCAGCACGAACGGCGACGCGTGGGTCGTCAACGCGAACGGCGACGGCGCGCAGAACGTGGCGTCCCTCTGGCAGGATCTGCTGGACAACGACGAGGTGCTGGTGCAGCAGCGCTGGGGCGACGGCTTCACCCAGGCGCTGACCGACGGAACTCTGATCGGCCATGTCGGTGCCGCCTGGGAGGCAGGGTTCCTGCTCGACGATCTGGACGGCACCGAGGCCGAGGGGCAATGGCGTGTTGCGCAGCTGCCCGATTACGGCAACGGCGTGATGAGCGGTCCGGACGGCGGCTCCGGGGTCGCGGTCATGGATGGATGCGAGAACCCCGAGGCAGCCCTGGAGTTCCTCGACTGGTTGAACACCAGCGGTGACTTCCTCGCCTCGCAGGGCCTGGTCCCCGCCGCCGACATCGAGGTGGAGACCCCGGAGAAGATGACCCGCCAGTTCGGCGGACAGGACGTCATGGGCGAGTTGGCCGTGGCGACCGAGAATCTCAACCCGGACTTCCCCTACGCACCGGGCTTCTCCTCCCTCGTGACCATGAGCGAGGAGGCCTCCAACGTCGCCGCGGGAGATGCTCAGGTGACCGACATCTTCGAGACCGCCCAGACAACGGCGGTGGCGACGCTGGAGAATCTGGGTCTTCCCGTCTCGGAGTAGCAGCCGGTGGTGGTGCGCCAGGATCAGCACCTGGCGCACCACCGTCATACCCGCTCGATGTAAGGAGCACGACGATGAGTTCGGCTACCGAAGTTGCCTCCGAGCCGCCTACGCGAGCCAGAAGCCCTGAACCGAGGACCCGGCGCAGGCGGAATCCCGGGGCGCGAACGGGTCTGCTCTTCATGGCGCCGTTCGCCATCCTGTTCATCGTCGTGTTCGTCATCCCGATCGTGGTCGCCATACGCTCTGCGTTCTTCGCCCAGGTGCCACGTAACGAGGGCCTGTTCGGCGGCGGCGGCGTCGTCGAGCAGTTCGTAGGACTGGACAACTTCATCACAGCGGCCAGCGGCACCGCCTTCTGGAGGGGAATGGGGCGTGTGGTGCTGTACGCCGGCATCCAGATCCCCATCATGATCGGCCTCGCGCTGGTTCTGGCTCTCCTCCTCGACTCCTTCCTGGTCCGACGGGTGGGCTTCTTCCGGCTGTCGTACTTCCTGCCCTACGCCATCCCCGGCGTCATCGCGGCGATGATGTGGCTCTACCTCTACACTCCGTCACTGTCACCTTTCCTGCCCTGGCTGCCGGACTGGGTCGATCTCATGACCCCCGGAACCATCCTGTTCTCCATGGCGAACATGACCACGTGGACGTACACGGGGTACAACATGCTCATCTTCCTCGCCGCGCTCCAGGCCATCCCGCACGACCTGTACGAGGCGGCACGGATCGACGGAGCATCCGGCTTCAAGATCGCCACGCGGATCAAGATTCCCAGTGTCCGTGGTGCTGCCCTGCTGGCAGTCCTGCTGTCCATCATCGGCACCATCCAACTCTTCAACGAGCCCGTGATCCTGGAAACCGTCAATCCCTGGATGGGCAAGGACTACACGCCGATGATGATGGCCTACAACACCATGACCGGCACCATTTCGCCATCGGGCTCGGGACCCGCGAATGCCATCTCCATCCTCATGGCCATCATCGCCGGAGTGCTCGCGGTCGTGTACGCCTCCCTACAGCGCAGGAGGGACTAACCCGTGAGTAGCATCGTCGAAGCAGCCGAGAAGCCCATCCGCCGGCAGATCAAGTCGGTGGAGGACCAGCCACCGAGGTCGATCGCCCCGAGCCCGGTATCGCGGGTGGTCACCACGGTGGTCCTCACTCTCGTCACGCTGTACTTCCTGCTCCCCGTCATCTGGCTGATCGTCGCCTCGACGAAGAGCAACTCCGATCTGGCCTCGACCTTCGGCTTCTGGTTCGCCGACATGAATCTCGGGACGAACTACGAGTCACTGATGTCCTGGACCCAGGGGCTCTTCTGGCGCTGGGTCGGTAACTCCCTGTTCTACTCGCTCACCGCGGGCGTGGTCGGCACCCTCATCTCGACGATGGCGGGGTACGCGGTTGCCAAATTCGTCTTCCCCGGACGTCGCACGATGCTTGCCGCCACGATGGCCGGGCTTCTGATGCCGATCGCACTGCTCACCATCCCGCTGTACACCGTCTTCAATGCGGTCGGTGCCACGAACACGGTCTGGTCCATCATCATCCCTTCTTGTGTCTCGCCGTTCGGGGTGTTCCTCGGGGTCGTGTACGCCCAGACGTCGGTCCCCGACGAGGTTCTCGAGGCAGCACGAATCGACGGTGCAGGGGAGGCGCGGATCTTCTTCACGATCGTCCTGCGCCTGCTCACGCCGGCGATGGTCACGATGTTCCTCTTCATCTTCGTGGCCACCTGGAACAACTTCCTCCTGCCGCTGATGATGATCTCCTCGCCCGAGCTCAAGCCCGTGACACTCGGGCTCTACGGGATGATCAGCTACTTCGCTCCGGACAAGGGAGCGGTCATGCTGGGCGCGCTGCTCGGCGTCGTCCCGCTCGTGATCCTTTTCTTCACCCTCCAGCGCTACTGGCGCTCCGGTCTGACCGCCGGGGCAGTGAAAGGGTAGGTCCGCGCGGGCCCACCATCGGTCGACGCCGCGCGTCGTCATGGACGAGCGATCAGTCATCCCACGTATCGGACGAAGACGTCATCGAGAGGAAAACCCTTCGTGAGAGCATCATCGAAGGCCCGCAATTCGCTGGTCTGCGCGGCAGTGGCCGGGCTCACCCTGGCACTGGTGCCGCTTCCAGCACAGGCCGCGAGCCTGCCGGTCGCTACGAGAGTGGGAAGCACGGCACCCGTCTCGGTGCAGCCGAAGTCGGCCCCGCCCGTTCCGTACCGTCTCGCCGGCTCTGTCCAGCCGCGAGCCACCGTGACTGATCCTCCCGAGCCGACCGATCCTCCCGAAGCGCCGGTTCCGACGGTGGTCCCGGCGAGCCAGTACACCATCATCGGCTTCAGCTCGGAATCGCCGGCGTACCCCGCGCCTCCGGCAGTGGACGGGACCGCTGCGGCGATCCTGACGGATGATCTCGCCGAGGAGTGGACCGTGAAGTACGCGGACGGTATCGCGGCAGACCCCTTCCCGCACTGGATAGCCTTCGACACGGGCAAGGAACGGGACCTGACCGAACTGCAGTACGCGATGAAGTCGGGGGTCGGACAGGCCAAGGGCTACGACGTCTACGTATCCTCCGACGCATCCGTCGCGGACGACCCGGAAGCGTCGGAGGGGTGGGGCGATCCGGTAGCGACCGGCGAGTTCGCGAATGCTCCCGGAACCATGCAGCAGGCGGAGTTCGCCGACGCCGTGACCGGCCGGTACGTCAAGGTCGAATTCACCTCCTCCTATCAGACCGGTGGGATCGTCGCAGCCAGCATCATCCGGGCGGTCGAACTGGCACGGCCGGTCCCGCCGGCCGGCGACGCAACCGCCCACGACCTCACCGCGGACGGTTTCACCGTCACCGTCGCCGAGGAATTCCCGCAGGCGCTCTCCTACAGCCTCGACGGCGAATCCCTCGCCGGACAGCCGGAACTGCTCAGCGGGTTCCGGATCAACGGAGTGGACCAGCAGGCGACCACGGCGTTCGAGGCTGTCGACGACGCGACGGCCCGCTATGTGTCGACCGTTCCCGGCCTGGGAGATCTGGAGATCACCTCGACCATCACGGTGGCCGGCAACGGCAGGGTCGTTTTCGAGATCGAGGACATCAGCGGGGCGCAGGAGTCCTCCGTGAACACGATCGCGATTCCCGGGCAGTCCCTCGTCCGGGTGTCCTCGACGGATGACGGCGCCTCGCTGTCACGGACGAGGATCGATACCGACTCCACCCGGACGGCGGACCGCTTCATCTCCCTGACCGACGAGACGAACACCGATGCGGCAAGCGTCGGGGCACCGTACGCCTTCGTGTCGACGGACGCACTCGCGGCCAGCGTCTACTCCAACGCCACCCCGGACCAGGAGCAGGGTGCCGGCACCGCGACGAACTCCCGCCTGAGCACGCAGATCACCGCCGACGCCGACGGCGTGCGGCATGCACAGCTCGCATCGGGCGCTTGGGTCTGGGCGCCGCGGGGTGCAACGGACGAGCGCGTGGCTCGCTACGAGAACCCGCGCGCCGAGATCGTGGTGACCGGAGACCGCAACGGTGTGAACGGAGTCGACTGGCAGGACGCAGCCATCCTGCTGCGGGACGTGCTGCCCGCGCCGAAGGGCGCCGATCGCGTCCCCGAGCGTGTCGCGCAGCGCATCCCGTTCAACATCGCGAGCGAGACGACGAATCCGTTCCTGAAGACCCTCGACAACACCAAGCGCATCTCCCTGGCCACGGATGACCTCGGCCAGTGGGTACTGCTGAAGGGCTACACGAGTGAGGGTCACGACAGCGCGAACACCGACTACGGCAGCAATTTCAACGAACGCGCCGGCGGGCTCGAGGACATGAACTCCCTGGTCGAGACAGGGGACGACTACAACGCCGACTTCGCCGTCCACGTCAATACGACGGAGGTGTACGAGCAGGCCGACGCCTTCAGTGAGCGGCTCATCCAGGGCAAGGGTCTCGGCTGGAACTGGCTGAACCAGTCACACCTCATCGACCAGCGCTACGATCTGGGCGAAGGGCACGTGCTCGATCGCTTCCAGGAGCTCCGGGACAAGGTCCCAGGACTCGACACGATCTACATCGACGTGTACTACTCGAGCGGCTGGCTCGCCGAATCGCTGGCGAGCCAGCTCCACGGCATGGGCTTCGAACTCGCCTCCGAGTGGGCCTACAGCTTCGAGGGCGACTCCATCTGGTCGCACTGGGCCAGTGACAAGCAGTACGGCGGCGTGACCAACAAGGGCATCAATTCCGCCATGGTCCGCTTCATCGGCAACACGAACCGCGACGTGTGGAACGTGGATCCGCTGCTGGGCGGCACCGTCCTGCGCGACTTCGAAGGCTGGAGCGCCAAGGACGACTGGAACGTCTACTACGAGGGGATCTGGAAGGAGAATCTTCCGACGAAGTACCTCCAGCACTTCCCGATCACCTCGTACGAGCAGGGAGTCAGGGCCACCTTCGAGGCACCGGTGGAAGCCCGGATCGAGGACGGCACCCGTGTGGTCACCCAGAACGGCGCGGAGGTGCTGCGCGGCGACACCTACCTGTTGCCCTGGGGCGAGACGAACGACGAGGGCATCAGTTCACCGCTCGACGCCGACAAGATGTACCTGTACTCGGGAACGGGCGTGACCCGAGCGTTCACGCTCACCGACGCGTTCGACGGTGTCACCGACTTCGTGCAGTACAGGCTGACCGACAGCGGACGGGTGAAGGTCGCCGATGTGAGCGCGCAGGACGGCGAGCTCACGCTCACCGCGGACGCGAACACGCCCTACGTCGTCGTACCGGTGGGCACTGCCCCTCCTGTGTCCGATGTCGATTTCGGAGAGCACACCGGCATTGTGGATCCCGGCTTCAACGGAGATTCCCTGGACCCCTGGTCACCCACCGGGGGAGCGGAGATCATCCGCACGCCGAAGGGCGATCCCGTCGTCCGGCTCGGGATCGACGAGTCGGGCATCTCGCAGCAGGTCGACGGACTGGAACCCGGCGCCCGTTACGCGCTCGGTGCCTACGTGGAGATCGGTCCGAGGGCAGAGCGTTCCACAGCGCTGACGGTCACGGGTGATGGCGTCGACGCCGAGAATCGGTTCGAGGTCACTCCTGCCCGCAACTACGTGGGAAGCGACACCAAGCACAACACGTACATGCAGCGCGCAACGGTCGAGTTCACCGCACCGGACAGCGGAACGGTCACGATCGGTGTGTCGGCAGCCGAAGGCGACCCGGCCGTCACCATCGACGATCTGCGTGTGCAGAAGATCGAGACGCTGGACGAGGGCGAGACCATCGGTGAGCCGATCGACGTTCCCGAGGACGCACTGTTCTGGGACTTCGAGGACAACCAGCCCGGCTGGGGGCCGTTCGTCCGCGGAGGAGCTTCGGGACTCAGTGATGCCGCGACGTCGATCAGCCGACTCAATCTGCCCTTCACGCAGAAGGAATGGAAGAACGCGCATGCACCGTTCAACACCGGTGCCATCAAGGGCAAGGCCATCGACGACGTCCTCAACGGGGCACACTCGCTGAAGGCCCACTACGAGTCGGACGGCCTGCTGTACCGGACCATCCCGGCGCGGGCTCCGTTCATCCCGGGCCATGAGTACGAGGTGAGCCTGTCCTACCAGTCCAGCAATGCGAACGTGTACTCCTGGGTCCTGGGCACCGACGACGTCGAGGCCGGAACCTCGAGTACCCTGCGTACCACGCCGCTCGGATTCGCGAACGAGACCAAGCGCCTGACGCAGAACTTCATCGCGTCCTGTGCTTCGGACTGGGTCGGACTGTCCAAGGCCGGCACCGCCACAGGCTCCGACCTGGTGATCGACGACGTCGTGATCCGGGATCTCGGGGCCACCGGTGACGAGCCGGGCTGTGCACGCGTCACGGTCGACGGCTCCGATGGTGAGTTCGCTCCTGGTGTCACCAGCACCCTGACGACGACCTTCACCAACTCGGAGAACACGCCGGTCACCAACATCGGTGTGGCCCTCGCCGACGTCCCGGAGGGCTGGACGGCCCAGGTCGCCGAGGAGAACGGCAATCTGTTCGACTCCGTGGCACCGGGGGAGACGGTGAGCACACAGTGGTTGCTGACTCCTGCAGCAGGAACGGCTCCGGGCGTCGTGGAGATCTCTGCTGCAGCGACGTACGACGTCGAATGCAAACCTCGCACCGTCCGGGGGTACCTGAATCTCAGGGTCGCCGAGCGCGCCGCGGTGCCGCTGAGCTCCATCACTCCGACGGCCTCGTCGCAGCAGCCGAACAATGCCACGGAAGGCAATGTCCGCTACGCCTTCGACAACAACACGAGCACGCTCTGGCACACGTCCTGGACGCCGACGCCCTTCCCGCACTGGGTGCAGATGGACCTCGGATCGACCTATTCGGTCGACGGCCTGGGCTACCTGAATCGCACCTCCGGCGGGCAGAACGGCCGGATCCAGGACTACACGGTCCAGGTCTCCGCGGACGGTACCAACTGGACCGAGGTCGCCGCGGGCGCCTTCCAGGCGGATTCCGCCTCGTACCAGAACGTCGACTTCCCGGAAGTGGACGTCCGGTACGTGAAGCTGAACGCGCTGAGCTCCCACAACGGTCTGCAGTTCGCTGCGGCAGCCGAGCTGAGGGTCTACGGCACGGGCGGCACGCCTCCCACCGGGTTCGCACCGGGTGAGCGCACCGCGGATCCGGACTGCGACGACGAGTCGCAGGCACCGGGTGCTCCTCGCGATGTCGAGGCGGTCGTCGACGACGACGGAGTGGTCCTTTCCTGGACCGCACCCGAGTCGGACGGTGGCTCCGACATCTCCGAGTACCGCATCTACCGTGAAGGCTCCGACGAGCCGATCGGTTCGGTCGACGCAGCCACGACGACCTTCCGGGTCGGCGGTCTGCAGGCAGGTACCTCGCAGCGGTTCGCTGTCGCGGCGGTCAACGAGACCGGCGAGGGAGCACGATCCGAGTGGACCGATGCCGTCACGGTCCCGGGGTCTCCGGTGCGTGCGTCGGTGGTGCCGCGGTGTTTGGGGGGGAAGGTGTATGTGTATGTGTCGGTGCTCAATGAGGGTGCTGGTCCGGTGGATGTGCGGGTGAGCTCTGATGTCGGGGTGAAGTCGTTCCGGGGTGTCCAGCCGGGGAAGTCGGGGTCGGCGGCGTTGAGTGCGCGGGCTGCCTCGATCGGGGATGGTCAGGTCGGTGTCGCGGTGACGGGCGCTGATGGGGTGGAGAACGAGTTCTCGGTGGCGTACGACGCGATCAGCTGCCGCTGAGACCGGGGTGGGGGGTGCCCGTGGGGGTAGGGGTGCGGGCACCCCCCTTTGTTCTCTCTTTTGGCTTGTGTTTTTGTGGCGGTTTGGCTTGTGGTCTCGTGATGGTGTGCGTTTCTGGGGTTTTGTAGTGTTTCTCGTGACGATAGGACAGGACGATATGAAGACGATGAGTGTGGTGGGCCGGGTGTCGGCGGTTGGTTTCGGTGCGGTGCTCCTGGCGGCGGCAGGTACGGCGATCGCGGCGGCGGATGAGGATTACGGGTCCTCGGATGTGGAGGTGCGGGTCGAGGTGCCGGTGATCGATACTCCGGGTGTGCTGGCGTTGACGATCGATGGTGAGGGTACGGCGGTGCTGGAGGAGAGTGGGTCCACGGATCTGGTGCGTCAGTTCACCGGGACCGTGCCGGCGGTGACGGTCTCGGATACGCGTGATCCCCAGGACATCCAGGACGGGGCAGTCTGGTATGTGCTGGGAACGGCGACGGACTTCGTCGGTGATGAGGGTCAGGACAATATCCCTGCGGCGAATCTGGGGTGGGATCCGCAGATCCTCACCGATGACTCCGACGGGCTGGTCTTCGCCGGTGAGGAGGTCGAGACCGTGATCGATGGTGGTGAGGGTCTGGGCCCGGAAGCCGATGATGCCGAGCTGTTCGCCTCGACCATCGATTCCCGGGCCACGGCACCAGGGGCCTGGACAGCCAACGCGTCCCTGTTCCTGCGCACGACACCGGATGTCGCTCCCGGCAGCTACGCCTCCACCATCACCCTCTCCCTCTTCGAATAACCATCTCCGAGCAGTGAAAAGGATCGACTGATTGAAGGACCGATCTCTGTCCGCCGTCCTGATAGTCATCATGGGCCTGCTGGTGGTCCTGCTGGGTCCCACCGTCCCGGCGGTGGCAACCGAGACATCCGACGAAGCAGTCACCTGGTCGCTGCGGCCGGCAGGGGAGAACGGGTCCGACGGGCGTTCCTGGGTCGAGCTGGAGCTCGACCCAGGAGCGTCCGTCACCGAATACGCGCAGGTGCAGAATTTCAGTGACCGTGAGGTCGAGTTCAGCCTGCAGTCCGCGGACGGCTACTTCACCGATACGGGCCGCTTCAATATGCTGGACGCCGGAACGCCCTCCACCGACGCCGGGCTCTGGATCGACATCACGGATTCGGTCGTCGTACCCGCGGGCGGCGAGGTGACGGTCCCGTTCACGGTCACCGTTCCGGCTGATGCTTCCCCCGGTGACCATCCCGCGGGTGTCTCGGCGAGTATCTTCTCGAGCGGGACGACCGACGGGGGAGCGGCGGTCGGCATCGAAAGTCGTGTGGGCTTCAGGGTCATGACGCGCGTGTCGGGGGACTTCGTCCCGGACCTGACGGCCAAGGTCGCAGCTCGCTACTCGATGAGCTGGAATCCCTTCCGACCGGGCACGGTGAATGTCGACTACGCCCTGCAGAACGCGGGAAACATCCGGTTGGGCATCAGCCCCGAGATTATCGTGGAGATGGTCTTCGGAGCCGGTCTTACGAGTGTTTCTGCTCCGAAGATTGCCGAGATAGCACCCGGGGAGGTCAGTCGTGCCTCCGTCGAGGTCAACAACATCTGGCCGTTGGCCGTACTGCATGTCTCGATCCGCGCCGAGGGACGCCCCGTCCTCGACGCCGAATCGACGGATCCGGTCCAGGTGCAGGAGACGGTGTCCGTCGTCGCCGTTCCCTGGCCGCAGCTGATCACACTGATCATTGCTGCGGGTATCATCGTCATGTTCATCGTCACCAGACGCAGGCAACGCAAGGCCATCGCGGCGCAGCTCGAACAAGCCCGTGCAGAAGGTCGACGGGAAGCGTCCGCACCCTCGGCCGACGTCTGACACCATCAGGCAATGTCTGACGTCGCCTTGACCTGGCTGTCGATGCGTAGCATGACGCGCAGCGAACTCTGCTCCGGAGAAGTTGTTTCCGGCCATCGCTCCGGGAATCCAAATCGCCGATAATCTACATTATGTCAAGTAACGGACCAGGGACCTGGTCGTGGGTCTGATTCGAACATCCCGGGGCTCCCCCGGAGCGCAGCTGCCTCCACTCCACCCGGGTGACCGCTGACGCTCAGGACGACCCGACGGCGTCGAGCTTCTGCTGGGACTCGGTGCTGAGCACGAGGCCGGCCGCGGCGACGTTCTCCTCCACATGTGACATCCGCCCGGTTCCCGGAATCGGGACGATCATCGGGGAACGCCCCAGCAGCCACGCCAGGCTCACCTGTGCCGGCGTCACACCCAGGTCCGTCGCCATCCGGGTGACAGCCGGATGGGTTCTTCCCCCTCGCGGGCCGAGCGGGAGGAACGGCAGATACGGGATGGACTCCTCCGTGCAGAGGTCGAGGACGTCGTGGTCCTGCTGATCACCGATGCTGAACGCATTGGACACCGTCGCGATGGCACTCTGCTCCAGTCCGCGCTTCAGCTGCGCGAGCGCGACATTGGACAGGCCGATGTGCTCGATCCTCCCCTCGGCCTTCAGCTCGAGCATGGTCCCCAGTGCCTCGTCGAAGTGGACGCCGTCGGCGACGTCCGGTCCACTCCAGCGAAGGTGCGTCACGGGAACCGTCTGAACTCCCAGCACACGGAGAT
This sequence comes from Arthrobacter echini, assembly GCF_004803505.1. GTDB lineage: Bacteria > Actinomycetota > Actinomycetes > Actinomycetales > Micrococcaceae > Arthrobacter_D > Arthrobacter_D echini. The sequence goes on along the minus strand of NZ_SSWH01000004.1, from coordinate 258,402 downwards.
CGCGTTCGTTCCCGTCCCGGAGCTGCTGGGGTCGGACTGCGACCGACAGTCCCCCGCGCGATGTGTTCCCGTAGCCGAGTTTCGTGGCGAGGACCACGTCTCCGTAGGGTCGAAGGGCATCCGCCACGAGACGATTCGCGACGTCGTGACCGTAGTACCACGCCGTGTCGATGACCTGGACTCCGAGTTCGACGGCGCGCCGAAGGACCGCCAGCGCCGGCTCGCGGTACGCCGGTCCGCCCCACACACCGGGTAGTCGCATTGCTCCGAAGCCGATGCGGGACACGGCCCGGCCGCCGACGTCGACGTGTCCTGCTGCCATTGCCGGTCGCCGTCCTGCGTCGGTCACGATCACCTTTCCCATGCACGTTCTTTTCGGTGTGATACACGAGACGTAGGGCGCTCACCGGTCGATCAGGTGAACGCCCTACGTCTCGTCTTTCCTGGAGCAGCTCCTAGACAGCTGCCCTTGCCTCATCGGCACTGAGAAGCTTCCCGTCGAGACCGCCGTGCTGGTGCAGGTCCCCCCGCAACATCTCGAGTCGTCCGGCAGCATCCAGCCCTCCGGCTCTCACCGGATCGAAGCCGGCGGCAGCGATGAGCCTTTCCACGGTCCGGGCCGCCGCATCGTCATCCGTCGCGTAGAACAGGGCAACCCGATCACCGGATCGACGGGACGCCGAGCCGAGATCGTCAGCACTCAGGGTGCCGAAGGCCTTGACGTACCGTGCTCCGGCAGGCAACAGGCCCGAGACGATCTGCGCTGCCGTCTGACGTTCAGGCAACGCGTTGGTGAAACCTCCCTGGCTATCAGGAGCGATCGGGTTCGACGGATCGATGACCACCTTGTCCTCCAGCTTCCCGGCCAACGCGGACACCAGGTCCTTCTCCGCGTCGAGCGAGACGGCGAGGACGACGGCGTCGGCCTGCTCCACAGCATCCTCGGTGGTCGCCGACGAGGCCAGCTCGCCGAGTTCCTCCGCCATGGAGTCGGTAGCGGACCGGTCGTGAGACGTCAGGATGACGCGCTCGCCGCCCTCCACGAGATTGCGTGCCACGCGGGAACCGATGTTGCCGATTCCGATGATTGCCGTTGTCATTGGAGCCTCCATTGTCGTGTCGGAAGTAGTACGTCTCTGAACCGGAGTGCGCGTGAGCATATTCCGCGGCGCCGGCACCGGGCCGGGTTTTTCCACTTGCGCATGATCGCCATTCACGATCTACTTTAGGTGAGGCATGCCTAACCCTGGAGGGACGATGCTCGCAAATTACCTGATCGGGCTGCGCGAAGGACTGGAAGCCACTCTGGTGGTCGTCATCCTCATCGCCTATCTCGTGAGAAGCGGTCGCCGCAACCTGCTGCCGCAGGTCTGGGCCGGTGTTGCGCTGGCTGCCGTCGTATCCCTTGGTTTCGGGGCTGTGCTGACCTGGGGACCTCGGCGTCTCACGTTCCAGGCGCAGGAAGCCATCGGCGGGATCCTTTCCATCGTGGCCGTCGGGTTCGTGACGTGGATGCTGTTCTGGATGGCGAGGAACGCTCGGGGACTCTCCGCCGATCTGCGCGGGAAGGTGGACGTCGCCGCAGGAGTGGGTGGTGCGGGCCTCGCTCTCGTCGCGTTCCTCGCCGTCGGTCGCGAGGGTCTGGAGACGGCGCTCTTCCTGTGGGCAGCCACTGAAGCTGCAGCAGGAACCGGCGGCACGACCGTCGCTCCCCTGTTGAGTGCGCTCGCCGGGATCCTGAGCGCAGTGGTGCTGGGCTACGCCTTCCACCGCGGCGTGCTGCGGATCAATCTGTCGACCTTCTTCATGTGGACCGGGGCGATCCTGATCGTGGTGGTGGGTGGAGTGCTGGCCTACGGAATTCACGACCTGCAGGAAGCCGCAATCCTCCCCGGTCTCAACAACCTCGCTTTCGACGTCAGCGCCGCGGTCCCGCCCTCCTCCTGGTACGGCACTCTGCTCAAGGGCGTGTTCAACTTCTCCCCTGCCACGACCTGGCTCGAGGCTGCTGCGTGGATCCTGTACGTGGTGCCCACCCTCACACTCTTCCTGGTCCACATCCGTCGCCCAGCCACTGTCGACGCACCGGTCCGCCGCGAGCACTCCCCCGCCGCGGCCTGAGCGTCGCCCTGTTCTCGTCCTTCGAAGGAATACGCATGAAGAAATCACTCGTCCCGCTGGCATGTTCTGCGATCGCGCTCTCACTCGGAGGCTGCGGGCTGACCGAGGCGAACGCACCGGCCAGCACCGGTGAGGACGGACCGATCACCGTGACATCGACGGCCGAGAACTGCGACGTCTCGGCCACCGAGGTGGGATCCGGCAATCTGGCCTTCCGGGTGAGCAATGAGGGCGACGAGGTCACGGAGTTCTATCTCTACGGGTCGGACGGACTGCGTATCGTCGGCGAGATCGAGAACATCGGGCCCGGGCTCACGCGTGACCTGGTGGTTCGTGCCCCCGCGGGCGAGTACGTCACGGCCTGCAAACCCGGAATGCAGGGCGAAGGTATCCGCAGCGCCTTCACGGTCACCGAATCCGGGGAGGACCTGTCGGTGCAGGGCGTCGATGAAGCCGATATCACGGCCGCAGAGACCCAGTACGGCGCCTACGTGCGCGACCAGGGACAGGAACTCGTGGACGCCACCGAGGCGTTCCTCGCTGCCTATACGGCCGGTGACGACGACAAGGCGCGCAGCCTCTACCCCACTGCCCGCCAGCACTGGGAGCGGATCGAAACGGTGGCGGAGTCGTTCGGCGATCTCGACCCGAAGATGGATCTGCGCGAGGCCGATCTGGAGCCCGGACAGGAGTGGACCGGCTGGCACCGTATCGAGAAGGATCTGTGGCCGCCGGCGTCGGGCTACGAACCGCTGAGTGCCCAGGCACGGGAGCCCGTCGCAGCAGACCTGATGAGTAACACGGAGCTCCTCAACGAGCGGTTGCAGGACCAGACCTACACCGTGAGCGACATCGGCAACGGGGCCAAGGGTCTGCTGGACGAGGTCGCGGCGGGCAAGATCACCGGCGAGGAGGACATCTGGTCCCACACCGACCTGTACGACTTCCAGGCCAATGTCGACGGCGCCCGCGTCGCGTACGAGGGCGTGAAGCCGCTCCTCGACGCGAAGGACGAGGCCCTGTCGGAGGAGATCGGCACCCGCTTCGACACGCTGCAGGAACTCCTGGATCAGTACCGAACCGATGACGGTGGCTTCGTCTTCTACGACACTGTCGGGGCGTCCGAACGCAAGGAGCTCTCGGATGCCGTGAATGCTCTCGGTGAACCGCTCTCGAAGATGACAGGAGCCATCATCCTGTGACCCCGAAACGCGACGACGACAGAACGGGGCGCGCCCAGGGTGGCGTGTCGCGCAGAGGACTCTTCGGGGCCGTCGGCGTCACGGCCATTGCAGGGGCGTCGGGCGTTGCGGGCTGGGGTGTCGCGCATGCTCAGGAGGACAAGCCTTCCACGACAGCGCTGAGGTACCCCTTCCACGGCGAGCATCAGGCCGGAATAGTCACCCCGGCACAGGACCGGCTACATTTTGCCGCCTTCGATGTCACCACCGATTCCCGCGACGCGCTCGTGGAGTTGCTGCGGGCCTGGACCGACGCGGCTGCCGCCATGACCGCGGGGGAACTCGTGGGTGCCGGTTCACCCCTGCCCTATGACGCCCCGCCCGACGACACGGGCGAGGCCCTGGGCCTGGACACGGCCGGTTTGACCATCACCATCGGCTTCGGTCCCAGTCTGTTCGAGAAGGACGGCGTGGACCGGTTCGGGCTGAGGGACCGCCAGCCACGGGAACTGCGCAGGTTGCCCCACTTCCCCGCGGACAATCTCGACGAGGCTCGTAGTGATGGTGATCTCTGCGTCCAGGCCTGCGCCAACGACCCCCAGGTGGCGGTGCACGCCATCCGCAATCTCGCCCGCATAGGGTTCGGGACGGTCGCCATGCGATGGGCGCAGCTCGGCTTCGGCCGTACATCGTCCACCAGCACGGCGCAGGCCACTCCCCGCAATTTGTTCGGCTTCAAGGACGGAACCTCCAATCTGAAGGCCGAGGAACCCGAGGACCTGGCCGACTTCGTCTGGGTCCAGGAGGCGGACGACCCCGCTGCATCCTGGCTGACCGGCGGCTCCTATCTGGTGGCCCGACGTATCAGTATGCGGATCGAGACCTGGGACCGCACGAGCCTGCGGGAGCAGGAGACCCTCATCGGACGCGACCGGGTCGACGGGGCGCCCCTGTCCGGCGGCACCGAGTTCAGCGAACCTGACTTCGCCCTGGCGGGCCGGGACGGGCCGATCATTCCGATGGACTCCCACGTGCGGCTGGCGCATCCGACCCACAACAACGGCACCAAGATGCTGCGACGCGGATACAACTTCACCGACGGAGCCGACGCTCTGGGCCGGCTCGATGCCGGACTGTTCTTCATCGCGTTCGTTCGCGAACCGCAGAGCCGATATGTGCCGTTGCAGACCACCCTGTCGAGGGACGATGCCCTCATGGAATACCTCGAGCACACCGGCTCCGGGCTGTGGGCGATCCCTCCCGGCGCCACGGAGGGCACCTACCTGGGGCAGAGCCTCTTCGCATAGGCCAGCCGTTCGTTCGCTCGACGCAAGCCGGCCCGTGACCGCCGTACCCGCTGGTCGGCGAATGCGGACGTGGTGTGGTTATTCGAAGAGGGAGAGGGTGATGGTGGAGGCGTAGCTGCCGGGAGCGACGTCCGGTGTCGTGCGCAGGAACAGGGACGCGTTGGCTGTCCAGGCCCCTGGTGCCGTGGCCCGGGAATCGATGGTCGAGGCGAACAGCTCGGCATCATCGGCTTCCGGGCCCAGACCCTCACCACCATCGATCACGGTCTCGACCTCCTCACCGGCGAAGACCAGCCCGTCGGAGTCATCGGTGAGGATCTGCGGATCCCACCCCAGATTCGCCGCAGGGATATCCGCCTGACCCTCATCACCGACGAAGTCCGTCGCCGTTCCCAGCACATACCAGACTGCCCCGTCCTGGATGTCCTGGGGATCACGGGTATCCGAGACCGTCACCGCCGGCAGGGTCCCGGTGAACTGACGCACCAGATCCGTGGACCCACTCTCCTCCAGCACCGCCGTACCCTCACTATCGATCGTCAACGCCAGCACACCCGGAGTCTCGATCGCCGGCACCTCGACCCGCACATCGACATCCGAGGACCCGTAATCCTCATCCGCCGCCGCGATCGCCGTACCTGCCGCCGCCAGGAGCACCGCACCGAAACCAACCGCCGACACCCGGCCCACCACACTCATCGTCTTCATATCGTCCTGTCCTATCGTCACGAGAAACACTACAAAACCCCAGAAACGCACACCATCACGAGACCACAAGCCAAACCGCCACAAAAACACAAGCCAAAAGAGAAAGGGAACAAGGGGGGGTGCCCGCACCCCTACCCCACGGGCACCCCCCACCCCGGTCTCAGCGGCAGCTGATCGCGTCGTACGCCACCGAGAACTCGTTCTCCACCCCATCAGCGCCCGTCACCGCCACACCGACCCGACCATCCCCGATCAAGGCAGCCCGCGCACTCAACGCCGCCGACCCCGACTTCCCCGGCAGAACACCCCGGAACGACTTCACCCCGACATCAGAGCTCACCCGCACATCCACCGGACCAGCACCCTCATTGAGCACCGACACATACACATACACCTTCCCCCCCAAACACCGCGGCACCACCGACGCACGCACCGGAGACCCCTGGACCATGAGCGAGTACGCCTCGGCGGTGATGGTTGCCCGAGCGGTCAGGGAACCATTCGACCCTGTGACTGGGGTGTCGACCGGTGCGATCTCGCCGTCGGCCACCTGTGCTTCGGACAGGGCGAAGGACCTGGTCAGTGTTGTCTCCTCGTCGGCGGTCAGAGTGTCACCCTCGCCGTCCCAGCCGTCCGCCGTCACGTCCATGAGTCTCACATTGCCGCTGTTCGTGATGACCGCTGTCTGCGTGACCTCGTCGCCCACGCTGTCCTGCCCGTCACCGTCGGTGTCGACGATGGAGGTCTCCACACCGCCGGCTGACAGAGCCGGGTTGCGCTCGGCGAGATCTACCTCACCGCCGTCGATGGTCAGCTGCTTCGCCGCGAAGCCGGATGCCGTCAGGGACCACTCGGTCAGCGGAACGAAGAACCCGTCCGCAGCCTCCTGCTCCGTCACGGTGTGACGCGGTGTGCCACAGGTGTAGCTCTGCCCGACGGGTAGAACGGAGTACCGGCAGTTGCCCGCACCCGGCGGCACGAGCGGCGTGAAGTTGCCCGACGTCGGTGCCACGGCTTCTGTGACCAGACCCGTGTTGGTGATGCGGAAGGAGTACGGCACCTTCTCACCGGCGGCGTAGCGGTTGGCCGCGAGGTCCCGCGTATCATCGGTGCGTGATCCGACGATGTCGGCAGCCAGGGCCTTCTCCTTGCCCGCAGCGGTCAGGAAGACCGGCGCTCCCGTGAAATTGACCGTCGTCGTCAGCGCCGAGTTCGAGGTGGAAGTGGATTCGAAGGTGGCCTTCGGAACGAAGTACCCCTGATCGAGCTCCTGTTGCGTCACGGTGTGCCGCGCTGTGGTGCAGGTGAAGGCGCTGCCTGCTCCCAGGTTCCGGTACCGACAATTCGGTGCCCCGGTGGGGAGGAACCCGACGTCGAAGGTGCCGGCGACCGGAACGGCGTTCGTCGCCACTGTGGCGGTGCTCCTCACCGTCAGGTTGTAGGCAAGGCGGTCCCCCACCTGGTACGGAGTGGTCGTCAGGTCCCGATCAGGGGTTGCGGCCGCGCCGGTGATCGTCAGACCGACCGCATCGGCTGCCGCACGGAACGTGGTCCGTGACTCACCGCCCTGGCTCGACGTGAAGACCGCGTCGAGCGTGGAGGCCGGTGAGGCGTTCGCCGCGGGGGTCAGCGTCACGGTGACGGTCGCCGTTGCGCCGGGAGCGATGGTCGGGACATCGACCGGAGGAGCGGTCCATCCCGTCGGTGTGTCGATGGTGACCTGTCCCGAGAGCTCGTCCTGTTCCTGGTTCGTGATGGTCACCGGGACCTCGATCGGTTCACCCAGGGTGACCTCGATGTCGGCGACCTCCAGCGGCGCGCACGTGTAGTTCAGCCATGCGTCGTCGAACCCTGCGAAGGTGATGCCGTTGGAGTAACTCGACTCGTACAGCAACCCGATGCGTCCCTCGTCCAGCCGCTCGAGCGTGGAGTAGGCGGCGAAGCCTGAGCGGACACCGCGGATCGATGGCCAGGTCTGCCCGTCGTCGCACGAGACGCGAACCGCCAGGTTGCTGCGGGAGGACTGACTGTTCGAGTTCGAGAACAGCAGCTTCCTCGCATCCGGTGATCCCTCGGGAGCATCGGGGAACAGTCGCGTGATCGAGGCGTTGTTGGTGGGATCGGGAAGCTCCTGGTCGACGGTGACCGGGCCGTAGCTCTGCCCTCCGTCGGTGGAGATCGCGACCTTCCGGTACCCGCCACCGCCGCTGTCACGGGAGTTCAGCATGACCCGCCCATCGGAGAGCTCGACAGTCTTGTTCTCGTCCATCTGGACCCCGACGTTCGAACCCTTCTGCCACGTCGCGCCGTGATCGTCGGAGTAGACACTGTAGGCCTGGATGGTACGGGACCCGTTCGGCTGCACCGTGTCTCCCACATACTGTTGGATCAGGCGACCGGCGTACTGACCGTATTTCAGCTGGATACCCTCACCCGAGGTGGCGAAGTTGCCGCGGATGTCCCCCGGCTGAGGATTCGCGGGATTCGACGCCGGCTTCGTCACGCCGGTGATCAGTCGCGGTTGTGACCAGGTGAGACCGCCATCCGTCGACTCGATCACGGCGGAGCTGATCACGTTCCGGTTGGCGTCGTCGTTGCCGAAGGCGCTCCCCTGGAAGCCCTGGTCCTTGGAGTGGACGAAGAACGCGAACACCGACCCGGTCTCCTCGTCGACGACGTAGCTGGGGTCGCTGTAGCCGAACCGCGGGGTCTCCTCGCCGCCTGCGGTGACCGATCCGGCCGCGATGACCTGGATGGGTCCCCAGCTGCGCCCGCCGTCGACGCTGCGTCGCTGGACGATCGAGTTGGGGTTCGGTGCGTCCGCGGCGCTGAAGGGGCGGCCGTCCCAGGAGGCGAGCACCACGCCGTCGCCGAGGTACGCCAGCGCGGGTATCCGGTAGGAAGCGAAAGGAGCGATCAACTCTTCGCCGCTGTTCTCCTCCGAGAACGTCCCCGGATCTCCTGCCGGTCCCTTGATCGGTGCCGGCTCCGCGGAGGCAGGAACCACCGGTCCCAACGCCAGTCCGAGTCCGAGCAGGACCGCTGCGGGAGTCCGGACTGCCCTGCGGTTCGTTCTTGTTTCCTTCACGACGTCCTCCAGATGGTTGGGAACTTCTCCCGGTGGGGATGACTCAGGGTAGGTACACCGGACTACGGGACGCTTGGTGACGAGGAACCGCTGTGCTGCGCCCGACCTACCGGGTGCTCGTCCTGGACCGGGTGCTCGTCCTGGACCGTGTGCCTGTGCGTGGACGCCGGCTGCGCGGTGTGCGCAGCACTGGGCCGAGGGTCCTGCCGGTGCGCGTCGGTGACATCGGTGACGTCGTGCTCGTCGTGCCCGGATCCAGCCGTGGTGTTCTCATCCTTGAGCTGCCTGACCTCGGACTTGAAGATGCGCAGCGATTGCCCCACGCTCCGCGCAAGTCCGGGGAGCTTGGGAGCGCCGAACAGAACGATCGCCAGAACGACGACGATGACGATGTGCCAGCCTTCGAGCCTCATGAGTGGTGTCCTTTCGAGGGGGTCTGCAGGGAGAACTGATCGGGTGAATCCGTCGGGATGATGGAACGCGCAGGCATGGTGGAGCTGCTCATGCCGACAGCGCCGAGGCGAACCAGTCCGTGATGGTGGCCGGGTGGGTGATGGCGGTGCCGACGACGACGGCGAAAGCGCCCGCGTCGAGTGCCTGACGCCCCTGGGCAGGGGTGTGGATACGGCCCTCGGCGATGATCGGTACGCCCAGACCGGATCCCGCGAGTTCGCGCAGGAGATCGAGATCGGGGCCGGTGGTCTTGGGCCGTTCTCCGGTGTATCCGGCGAGAGTGGTGCCGATCAGGTCGGCACCGGCCTCTTCCGCGGCGCGTGCGTCGGCAAGGGAGCCGCAATCGGCCATCACCAAAGCGTTCGATCCGCCGTGCACCCTGGTGATGGTCTCCTGCAAGGAGAGTCCGTCGGGACGTGGTCTCCGGGTGCCGTCGAGCGCGACGATGTGCGCGCCCGCCTGCGCACAGGCCAGTGCGTGATGCACGGTCGGCGTGATGAAGACACCCTCCTGCCCGTCCTTCCACAGTCCGATCACGGGAACCTCGACGGCCGATCGGGTGGCCTGGATGTCGGCGATGCCCTGGACCCGCACGGCTGCTGCTCCACCGATGACGGCGGACTGCGCGAACTGCGCGGTGGTTCGCGGATCCCTCATCGGTTCGCCGGGATACGCCTGGCAGGAGACGATCAAGGAGGAACGGAGACTATCGAGCTGCAGCATGGTGTCCTTCAGGGATGTCGATGAGCGCCAGGGCCCGGCGTGCCGCTCCCCGGATGGCGGCCGTGGTGCCGAGTTCGGCCGGGACGATGTCGAGGCCGAGCAGCGGGAGCAGGAGTTCCTGCCGTGCGGCATCCTGCATGGCGTCCCACCAGAGCGGACCCGCCGAGGCGAGTCCTCCCCCGACGACCACGACGTGGGGGTCGAGGACATTGGCGAGTCCGCCGATCATCTGACCGGCTGCCGCTGCACCACGCTGGACGGCGGCAAGGGCATGCCGGTCTCCCGCGACGGCGAGTCGATAGACGGCGCGCGTGTCCGCCGCGGAGGTGCCACCGAGTCGCTGGAACAGGGCGTGGATGGACGGTCCTGATGCGATTGCCTCGACGTGCCCGGCACCTCCGCAGGTGCAGGGCAGCGGTACGCCGTCGTCGTACGCGAGCGGGGATGCGATGTGGCCCACATGGCCGGCCGTGTGGGTGGCACCTTCGAGGCCTTCGCCGCGCAGTACGAAACCGCCACCGACACCCGTGCCCATGCCGACGAACAGGATGCTCTCCGCGTCCGCGCCTGCCCCGAGCCAGCTCTCGCCCAGGGCGTGCGCGTGGACGTCGTTGATCGCCGTGCTGGGCAGACCCGTCCGTGCGGCGAGTCCTGCGGTGAGTCGCGTGCCGGCCCAGGCCGTGATCGCGTCGGTGGCGGAGACGACGACGCCGCTGTCGGAGTCGATCACCCCTGCCGAGCCGATCCCCAGCCCCTGGACGACCAGGTCCTGCGCTCCGGCCTCGCTGACGAGTGTCGCTACGAGGGACGCGGCCGCATCGAGGACGGCTTCGGCGCCGTCCCGTGCCGGTGTGGGAACCTCGCGGTGGAGCGCCAGACCTCCGGACACATCGACGACCCCGCCTGCGATCTTGGTGCCTCCCAGGTCGAGGCCGACGACGTGTGGCACGGGGCTCAGAGCAGTCCGGTGTTCTCGAGGACGGTGCGGATGAGAGCCGTCTCGTCCTCGTCGAGCCGTACCATCGGTTCGGACATCACGTTCGTGTCGATGACACCCAGGAGCATGAGCGCCGTCTTGAATGCGCCCAGACCCGCGGCCCCCGGTGATACACGTCCCGGTGTGGGCGCATAGACGATGTTGAAGACCTCGGCCAGGCGGTCCTGCTCGCGTGCCGCAGCCGTGTGGTCACCCCGGCGGCTCGCGTCGTAGAGCGCCGCGTAGCCCGCCGGATCGACATTGCCGAGCCCCGGTACCACTCCGTCCGCGCCGCCGAGGAGAGCTCCGTCGACCACGACCTCGTGTCCGGTCAGGACGTCGAAGTTCTCGATGTTCCTGGTCGCGAGGAGGAGCTGGCGGAACGAGACGTCGTCGCCCGAGGAGTCCTTGACACCCGCGAGCACGCCGTCCCGGGCGAGGGCCACCAGTAGACCGAGCGGCAGCTTGAAGTGAGTCCGGACGGGTACGTCGTAGGCCAGCAGGGGGACGTCGAGCGCGGCATGCAGCGACCGGAAGTGTGCCTCCGTCTCGCGCAGGTCCGAGATGGCGTAGAACTGCGACGTGGCGACGATCGCATCGGCCCCGAGGTCGATCAGTCGTCGTCCCTCGTCGATGACGCGCGCTGTCGTCTGTTCGTTGGCTCCGACGACCACCGGGACCTGACCCGCGTTCACGCCCACGATCGTCCTCACGACGAGGTCCCGTTCCTCATTGGTCAGATAGGAGACCTCGGCCGAGGAGCCCAGGACGAACAGTCCGCTCACGCCGCCGTCGAGCAGATACTTCGTCAGTCTCTCGAGTGAACCGGTATCGACGGCGCCGTCGTTCGAGCGGGGCGTGACGACGGGGGGGATGACGCCGTGGAAACCGGGCGTGGATCGGGTGTTCAAGATGTTCTCCAGTGTTCGTATCAGATGTGCAGGAGGCTGGGAGCTGCTCCGAGGAGGCTCTTCGTGTAGTCGTTCGTCGGGTTCTCGAAGACCTCGTGGGCAGAACCCTGTTCGACGATGCGGCCGAGGTAGATGACGCAGATGCGGTCCGAGACATAGCGCACTGTCTGGATGTCGTGGGAGATGAAGACCATCCCCAGGTCGAGCTCCTTCTTCAGGTCCGAGAGCAGATTCAGCACCTGGGCCCGCACGGACACGTCGAGGGCCGAGGTCGGCTCGTCGGCGACGATGATCGAGGGATCCAGGGTGAGCGCGCGTGCAATGGCGACCCTCTGGCGCTGACCACCGGAGACCTGATTGGGTGTGACCTCCGCGGCGGACTGCGGCAGACCGACCAGCTGCAGCAGATCCTTCACCTTCGCCTCACGACTGCTCTGGTTCCCGATGCCGTGCACCTGCAGCGGATCGGTGAGGATGTCATGGATGGTCATCCGTGGGTTCAGCGCAGTGGAGGGATCCTGGAAGACCACGCCGACATCGCGCCCGAAGAGCTTCTTCGAGGAGGAAGCACGGGTATTGACCCGCTCACCCCTGAAGAGCACCTCGCCCGCGGTGGGCTCCTGGAGCCCCACCAGCACCGTGGCGAGCGTGGACTTGCCGGAACCGGACTCCCCCACCACGCCGACGGTCTCTCCGCGACTGATCGTGAAATCGACCCCGTCGATGGCCTTCACGATGTTCGGCCGGAACAGGGACCCGGAACGCGCCCGGTGGTAGACCTTGATGTCCTTCAGTTCGAGGACGGGAGTGGTATCGGTCATTGCTGCTGCCTCGCTGTCCTGTCGTCGACGAGAACGGAGGAGCCGTGGCTCACCGTCTCATGGCTGGCCCAGTAGTGGTCCACGTCCCCCACCTGCACGAACTCGAGCACCTGCTCCGGATCGGCATCCGGGCGCAGCGAACGTTCGGCGAACCGGTCGCCGGAGGCGAAGTCGTTGGGCGACGGGACGGTGCCCTGGATCTGGTGAAGGCGCTCGGCACCGGCCTCGATGGACAGGACCGCCCCGAGCAGACCCTTGGTGTACTCGTGCCGCGGATTGGTCAGCAGCTCCGGCACGTCTGCCGACTCCACCACCTGGCCCGCGTACATCACCGTCACGCGGTGCGCGAGGGACGCGACGAGCGCCAGGTCGTGACTGACGAAGACCATCGCGAAGCCGAGCTGCTCGCGCAGCTGGTTGAGCAGATCCACGACCTGCTTCTGGACCGTCACATCGAGGGCCGTGGTCGGTTCGTCCGCCACGACGATCTTCGGAGACCGCGACAGGGCCATGGCGATGAGTACGCGCTGACGCTGACCACCGGAGAGTTCGTGCGGATAGCTCTTCAGCGTGCGGTCGGGATCGAGCTGGACGAGTTCGAGGAGCTCGCGGGGACTCTTGCGACCGTTGCGCTGGGTGAGCTGGCGCATCTGGTCCTTGACGAGCATCGAGGGGTTCAGTGAGCTCAGCGCGTCCTGGTACACCATCGCGATCTGCTCTCCCCGCAGGCCCCTGTACAGGCGGTCCCGCTCACGTGGACTGTTCGTGAGCAGTTCCTTGCCGTTGAACGTGATGGATCCGGACAGCCGGGCCGTCGGGGGGAGCAGTCCCATGATCGCCAGTGCGGTGAGCGACTTCCCCGATCCGGACTCGCCCACGAGGCCCATCGTCTCGCCCTCGCGGACGGTGAAGCTCATCCTGTCCACGATGGCGGTGTCCCCGTACCGCTCGGGGAAGCGGATCGAGAGGTCCTTGACCTCCAGGACGACGGGAGCGTCGTCCTGGACCGCCGGCAACCGGTCGTTCCTGCGCCGTTCGACGGAGGCCAGCATGTTCAGCTCGGTCGAGAGGGCTTCGAGGGACCCCGGAGTGTCGGCGCCGCCCCCACGCCCGGTGGGAATGGCGGTCTCGCCGCCCGTGCGGGCCGCTTCCCCGTCCTTCTGCGTCATCGAGACACCCTCGGAGTCGAGGGCCGACGGCTGAGCCGCCGTCGCGACCGCGGCAGGAGCGAGAGGGTCCTTGTCCTTGCTCCGGCGGCGCTTCGAGGACCCCGGATTCACCATGGCATCCGTGAGCCCCTCGGCCAGGATGTTCAGCGCCAGGACCGTCAGCAGGATCGTGATGCCGCCGAAGGTCGTGGGCCACCACGCTCCGCTGAAGACGACGTTCCGTCCATCGGCCATCACATTGCCCCAGGACGCGGCGGGCTGCTGTACACCCGCACCGAGGAAGGACAGCGATGCCTCGAGGATGATCGCATCGGCCACCATGACCGTCGCGAAGACGAGGATCGGCGCTGCACAGTTGCGTGCGATGTGCTTGATCAGGATGTAGGTGCGGGAGGCTCCGATCACGCGCTCGGCGCGGACGTAGTCCTCGCCGTACTGGGACAGGACGTTCGCCCGGACCACCCGGGCCAGCTGGGGTGTGTACACGATCGCAATCGCGATGATGAGGACCGGGACGGTGGACCCGAACAGATCCAGCGAGTACTGCCTCAGCGCGAAGAGCAGGGCCGCTGCGAGGGCGATGCCGGGGAAGGCCATGACGACGTCCAGGACACGCATGACGGTCTCGCTGACGAACCTGCGGGAGGTCGCGGCGACGGCACCGAAGATCGAGCCGAGGATCAGCGCGACGGCGACCGCGCCGAGTCCGATCGAGATGGACACCCGTGCGCCGTACAGCAGGCGTGAGAGGACGTCGTAGCTCAGGCCGTCCGTACCGAAGGGGTAGTCACCGTTCGGAGCCACGACCGGGGCGGCGGACTCGTTCTCACCGTAGGGCGCCAGGTACGGTCCGAAGATCGCGACCAGCACGATGAAGACGAGGAACCCGAGCGCGAGCTTGGAACTGAGGTTGAGGGCGGTGAAGCGGGCACCGGTGGCGCTGAGTCGATCGGCTAGTGAGTTGCGCATGCTTACACCGTCCGGATTCTGGGATTGATGAGGAGGTAGAGAAGGTCCACGACGATGTTCACGAGAACGAAGGCGACCGCGATGGTCAGCACCGCGCCCTGCACGAGATTCGTGTCAGAGGTGGTCAGCCCGACCACGATCAGATCGCCCATGCCGTTGAGACTGAAGATCTTCTCGATGACCACGGCGCCTCCGAGCAGGTAACCGATCCGCAGACCGAGCACCGTGACCGGGGTGACCAGTGCATTCCTGAGCACGTTGCGGGCGACGACGGTGCGGTACGGCACGCCGTTGCCGATGGCAGTGCGCACGTAGTCGCGGTCGAGTTCCTCCACCATCGACGTCCTCACGACCCTGATCAGCGACGCCGAGACCGGAATACCGAGTGCGAGGGCGGGCAGTGCCATGGAGTAGAGCCAGCCCACGAAGCCGAACTCGTCGGCCCAGCCGAGACCACCGGTGGGGAAGATCGAGCCCTCGGGCAGGGCGAACCACTGGATGAGGAGGATCGCCAGCCAGAACGACGGTGTCGCGATGGCGGCGATGGAGAAGAGCCGGATCAGCTGGTCCGGCCAGCGGTCCCGGTAGAGGGCGCCGGCGATACCGAGGGTCAGGGAGAGCACGACGGCGAGCAGCACCCCGAGGAAGGTCAGCTGGAGAGTGATGGGGAACGCCGCCGCGATCTTGGTGGCGACGGATTCCTCCGGCGGATTGGTCACACCGAAATCGAGCCGGATCACTCCCCCGAGGTATCTGAAGAACTGGACGATCAGCGGATCGTTGAGCCCACGCTCCTCACGCCAGGCCTCCTTCGCCGACTCACTGGCGTTCTCGCCGAGCACCGCCGTGGCCCGATCCGCAGGGATCACGGAGAGGACGATGAAGACCATGATGGTGACACCGAGCAACATGATCGGCAGCACTGCCAATCGGCGGGCGAGCAGGCGGATGAACATGACCATTCAGGGAACTCCGATCCGGGGGGTGTCCATGGGGCGCCGCTTGCGGCGCCCCATGGACCGTGGTCGTGCTAGTTGCGTCCTACTCCGATGAACGACAGGCCTGTGGTCGGCAACGGCTGGAAGCCGTCGAGGGCTTCGTCGTCCCACGCGGTAGGCAGCTGGCGGTGGAACAGCGGGTACAGCGGGACTTCCTCGGACACGATGTTGACGACCTCGGCGTGGACCGCCTGCGCCTCGTCCGCCTCGAGCTGGGCAGCCTCGTCCAGTCTCTCCTGCACCTCGGCGTACTCCGGTGTCTCGCTCCAGCGGGCCCGATTCTCCATCCACGTTCCACCGCGGTAGAACCAGCTGAGCAGGATGTCGCCGTCGTTGCCGAAGACGGAAGGATCGCCCGGTGCGCAGAGCACGTCGTAGTTCCCTCCGTCGACCTTCTCCGGCGCGTAGACCGCCGCCGACTGGAGGATCTCCAGGGTCGTGTTCACACCGACGGCGTCCCAGTACTCCTTGATGAGCGGGACGACGCGTGCCACCCAGCCCGTGTCGGTCGCCGTCAGCGTGATGTTGATGTCCTGCGCGCCGGCCTCCTCGAGCAGCGAGGTCGCCATGTCGACGTCATAGCCGTAGACGTTGGAGGCTTCGCTGTAGGAGGGGTGCCCCTCCTGGAAGTAGGAGGTCGCGGCCGCGGCATTGCCGAGCAGCGCCTTCTCGATGACCGCATCGGTGTCGATCGCGTAGTGCAGTGCCTGCCGCACGCGCCGGTCCGAGAAGGTGTCCGACTCGCAGTTGAACATGAGGAACAGGAGCCCGAACGACTGGACCGATTCGACCTCGACCGAGGTGGCCAGCTGGTCCACGTCGAGGTAGGGCACGTCCTCGATCGCCTGGGTGCGGGAGGGAATGGAGGCGACGCGTGCGGCGGGATCGGACAGCAGCAGCCAGGTCATGTCCTGGACGCGGGCGGGGTACTCGCCGTTGTAGTCCTCGAACCGCTCGAACTCGATTCTGTCCTCCTTCACCGCGGACACAAGCCTGAAGGGGCCCGAGCCGATGGGATTGAGGTCGAATTCTGCGGGATCGGCGCTCACGGCCGCTTCCGGGACGATCTTGATGACCGAGATGCGCTGACTGAAGGCGGGGAACGGGTAGTTCAGCGAGAACCTGACGGTCGTGTCGTCGGTCGCGGTGACGCTGTCGATGAACGTGATGAAACCGGCGAACAGTGACTCGTTGGCCGGGTCGAGAACCCTCTCGAAGGAGAAGACCACATCCGACGCGGTGACGGGCTCCCCGTTGTGGAACGTGGCGCCGTCGCGGAGCTGCACCTCGTAGGTGGTGTCGTCGACCCTGGTCGGATCTTCCGCGGCCAGCCCGAGGTAGGGTTCACGGGTCGCCGGGTGGAGTTCCACGAGGGCCTCGAACACATGCAGGTTCGCCGCGAGCGGCGTCGCACCGGTGGCGAGCATGGGATCGAACCCGGTGGAGAGCTGGTACGAGATGCCGGCCTGGATCGAGCCCTCGCCCTCCTCGGAGCCGCCCTCGGACGAGGGACTTCCGCCCGGGCTGCAGGCTGCCACGGATCCGGCGAACGCCGCCGCAGCGCCCATGACGCCGGCCAGCTTCAGGAAGTTCCGCCGACTGGAATCGTTGACGAGACCACTGGTCTCGAAACTGTTGCTCATCTCGGTGCCTTACCCTTCAGGTACTTATCGGACGTAGGATGTCCAACGACTACGGAAACTGTAAGGTTCATCACAGCCGTCGGTCAAGCATAGAGTTCATCCGCGCCATGAGGCTTCCGGGAAATGGGACGTCCGATAACGTGGGGAGCGCAGTGACGCCCTGTCCATCGCTGTTCCACTCGTTCCCTCCCTTCCGTTCGCCGATCCAGGAGCATGTGCATGACACCGCCAGACGTTCCTGCTCCACCAGCACGGTTCGGCGCACAGAATCGATCCCGTGCCCTCCAGTCGGAGATCATGGAGCTGATCCTCGAACGGGACCTCTCCGCGGGCGACCCGCTGCCCACGGAGGTCGAGCTCGCCCAGGCACTCGGAATCGGCCGGAACACCCTGCGGGAGGCTCTGAAGGTACTCCAGGCACTCGGAGTGGTCGAGATCCGCCATGGTTTCGGCATGTTCGTCGCACCGAGGAACTTCGATGCGCTCACCGACGGGCTGACCTTTCGCGGCAGGTTGTCCCTGCGTCACGAGGGTCAGGAGGCCACCCAGCTGGTCGACGTCCGGCAGGCACTGGAAGCTGGTCTGATCGGGGAAGCCATGGATCTCATGACACCCGAACACCTCGGTGTCATCGAGGCATCCGTGCGCAGGATGGAGTCGGCGGCCCTGCGCGGCGAGGTGTTCACGGCGACGGACGAGCAGTTCCACTATCAGCTCTTCGAACCACTGGACAACGAGCTGCTGTCCAATCTCATGTCCGTCTTCTGGAAGGTCTACCGGAAGATCCATTCGGAACTGGTCGGGGACCCGTTCCTGAATCTCGTGGAAACCGCCGCCATGCACCGCGGCATCTTCGAGGCCGTCGAGGCGGGAGACAAGGCTCTGGCCGCGACCAGGCTGAGATGCCATTTCGACGGAATCCGAGCCGAACTCGCCAAATTAGGGGTTGCACCATGACGCACGCTGCACTGCACCGCACCACGCCTCCGGTCGTTCGCCGACTCGACTCGACGACCATCGGGCCGACCGCGGCGAACCTCGTCATGGAAGTGGTGCGCGGCTCGGATGCGCCCGTGATCGGCGTCGCCACCGGCTCCTCGCCCTCGCCGCTCTACGCCGCCCTCAGTGCAGAGAAGGGGAACTTCGCCGCCACGCGATGGTTCGCCCTGGACGAGTACGTCGGCTTGCCGCCGAATCATCCGCAGAGCTACGTCAAGGTACTGGAACGCGAGATCGTCGAGCCCCTCGGACTCGATCCGTCGACCGTCCATGTACCGAACCCGCATGTCGACGACCTGGAGGAGTCTGCAGCCGATTACGAGCGGCTCATCGCTGCAGCCGGCGGTGTGGACCTCCAGGTCCTCGGCATCGGCCGGAACGGGCACCTGGCGTTCAACGAGCCCGGAGCAGCACTGGATTCCCGCACCAGGACGGAGCGCCTCACCGAGGACACCCGCCGGGCCAACGAGCGCTTCTTCGATTCGCTGGCGGAGGTGCCCACGCACTGCCTCACGCAGGGTCTCGGCACCATCCGCGAGGCACACGCGCTTCTGCTGATCGCCCAGGGAAGCGGTAAGGCCCAGGCACTTCACGACGCACTGCACGGACCGATCACGCCTCGTTGTCCGGCGTCCATCCTGCAGCTCCATGGAAATGTGACCGTGCTCGTCGACGAGGAAGCCGCCGCGCTGCTGCCCCGGGACACGGAGGGCAATCAGACGGTCAGGAACTGATCGCCGGGACATGGATGCCGGCGGTTGGCTCCGGCCGGTCCCGTCCGGCTAGCGTTGCACCATGGCCCACTAGTATCGGTACGACGTCGAGATCCTGCACCTGCTGGTCTCGCCCGAGCATGCATATTTCGGCCGAGCCCGGGACGGCGCGGCCGATGTCGTGACATCCGACGAGGACAGTGTGAGGGTCGTCGCCGGCAAGGGGATCGTCGGCGATCGTTTCTTCGGCAAGGCGGCGCACATGGACGCGGCCGTGACGCTCTTCGCCGTCGAGGCACTCGAGGACATTGCACGAGAACTCGGCGAGGCACCTTTCGATCCTCTCCTGCCCCGTCGGAACGTCGTCCTGCGCGGCGCGGAGCTCGCTCCACTCCTGGGCGAGGACTTCGTGCTCGAATCGGCAGGCCACAGTGTCGCGTTCCACGCCGGTCGTCCTGCGCACCCCTGCGTCTGGATGGACAGGGTACTGGCGCCCGGGGCGCACAGGGCGATGCGCGGCAGGGGCGGCATCCGGTGCCGGCCGCTGACTGACGGACTCGTCCACCGCGGCCCCGCGGTACTCGTCAGCAACGTCGCGCTCGACGCGAGCCGGGCCCACCTCTCGGCCGCCGTCCGCCGAGCCGGCTTCCCTGACCTCCCCGGACGGCTGCGGTCCGGCGCTCGCTCGGTGCACAATCCGGCATCATCGACGACCTGTGGCGACCGGTAGCGTAGGAGCACGACTTCCCCGGCTTCCGTGAAAGGCTCGCCATGATCACCGCCTTCGTCCTCATCCAGACCGATGCCTCGCGCATCCCCGAGAGCGCCCAGTCCATTTCGGAGATCGAGGGCATCAGCGAGGTGTACTCGGTGACCGGCGAGTGGGACCTGATCGCCATCGCGCGGGTGAGCCGTCACGAGGACCTGGCCGACGTGATCGCGGATCGGCTGTCGAAGATCGAGGGCATCCGCTCGACGACGACCCAGATCGCCTTCCGCTCGTACTCCCAGCACGACCTCGACGCCGCGTTCTCCCTCGGCTTCGACAACTGAGCCTCGCAGGTCCGGGGAACAGCTCACCGAGGAGCTTCAGCCATTCAGCTCGCCGAGGCGGCTTCGACGACCCGGCCGTCCCCGGTGGATCCTGTCCCACGGCTGCAGTAGCGTCCTCAGCCGGCCAGGTTCTGCCTCACCGCCCGTCAGTAGGACCTGCTCACCTCGATCCACCGTGCCAGCGCCCGTGCTGCTGCTCCCGAGTCGATGGCTGAGCGTGCGCGGGCCATGGCACGCACGATCCGCTCGACGAGGTCCCCGTCGGCCCGCTCGTCGAGCGCCACGAGTCCTGCTGCGGCATTGAGCACGACGGCGTCGCGCACCGGCCCGTCCTGCCCGTCGAGAACAGCCCGCACCACGTCCGCATTGGCACCCGCGGTGGTACCCCGTAGCGCATCGACGGGCACGACATCCAGCCCGAAATCCCCCGGATGCACCCCGTACGCACGGACGGCGCCGTCGCGGACCTCCCAGATCGTCGACGTTCCGCTCGTGGTCAGCTTGTCCCGACCGTCGTCACCCCGGAACACGAGCGCTCTGACTCCTCTTCCCGCGAGGACGCCCGCCATCAGCGGTGCCATTCTCGCGTCGGCGCAACCGAGCGCCTGTGCACTCACTCCCGCCGGATTGCTCAACGGGCCGAGGAAGTTGAAGGTGGTCGGGACACCCAGATCGCGCCGGGGCACAGCCACGTGCTTCATCGACGGGTGGAAGACCTGCGCGAAGCAGAAGGTGATGCCGGCCAGCTCCGCGGTCCGCGCGACGTTGGCGGGTTCCAGATCCAGCCGGACGCCGAGCGCCTCGATCACGTCCGCGGCGCCCGAGGCGGACGAGGCTCCCCTGTTCCCGTGCTTGACCACCTTCGCCCCGGCACCGACGGCCACGAGGGAGCTCATCGTCGAGATGTTCAGCGTGTTCAGGCCGTCCCCGCCGGTGCCCACGATGTCCAGGGTCGGTCCGCCCACTGTGATCCGGTGGGCGCGATCGAGCATCGCCTGGACCAGCCCGGCGAGTTCGGCGACGGACTCCCCCTTGGCCCGCAGTCCCATGAGGAAGCCGGCCATCTGCGCATGGCTCGCCTCGCCGGCCATGATCGAGTCCATTGCCCAGCGGCTCTGCTCCGCCCCGAGATCCCTCCCTGCGACCAGGGACGAGAAGATCGATGGCCATGTGGAGGACGGCGAAGGGGCTGGTGTTGGCGGACTCACCGTCCAAGATTATCTACGAAATGTAGAAGACGGCGACGGCGAACTTCCGCGTGAACACGGGCGTGGCAGCCGACTACCAGTCACCGGCGCGAAATGCAGGCCGTTTCGTGTTGGTGATCGCGCTGTTCTTGGGGACATAATGAACTCGTGACCTCCGCGACCCAAGCCCCCAGCGCCGCGCCGCATCCCGCGCTCAACCGCCCCAACATGGTTTCCGTGGGAACCGTGGTGTGGCTGTCGAGCGAGTTGATGTTCTTCGCAGGCCTCTTTGCCATGTACTTCACCCTCCGCTCCACCTCCGGTGAGTTGTGGGCAGTAGAGACTCAGAAGCTGAACGTCCCGTTCGCGCTCGTCAACACCATCATTCTGGTGTTGAGCTCCGTTACCTGCCAGTTCGGCGTGTTCGCGGCAGAGCGGCTCCAGCCGCGACGGATCGGCGGCCCCTTCGCCATCTCCCGCTGGGGCATGGTGGAGTGGTTCCTGCTCACGTTCCTGATGGGTTCCATCTTCGTCGCCGTCCAGGCGTACGAGTATGCGCAGC
The DNA here is from genome assembly GCF_004803505.1 of Arthrobacter echini. Taxonomy (GTDB): domain Bacteria; phylum Actinomycetota; class Actinomycetes; order Actinomycetales; family Micrococcaceae; genus Arthrobacter_D; species Arthrobacter_D echini. Next base: position 236,820 of record NZ_SSWH01000004.1, on the reverse strand, counting down.
TCGTGTCCGAGGGTGTCTCGCTCTCGTCCAACCCGTTCGGGTCCGCCTTCTACATCACCACCGGATTCCACGGTATCCACGTGATCGGTGGTCTCGTCGCCTTCCTGCTGATCATCGGACGGGCGTTCCTGGCGCGTCAGTTCGGGCACTTCGAAGCAACGTCCGCGATCGTGACCTCGTACTACTGGCACTTCGTGGACGTCGTCTGGATCGGTCTGTTCCTGATCATCTACTTCCTTCAGTAATTCACCCCCCGTACGTTCTTCTACTAGAGGTAGAATCCGATGCAGATCTCCAGAAGCTCTGGTACCACAAGAGGCAGGAAGTAATCCGTGAAGGCACTTTCCCAGCGGCGGCGTCACCCCCTGGCAGCAGTCGCGCTGCTCCTCATGGCGCTCCTGACGACCGGCGGTATCTACGCCGCAGCCAGCACCGCCAACGAGGCGCAGGCGCAGACCACCTCGTTCACCGCGAACGATGTCGAAGAGGGCAGCAAGCTGTTCACCGCGAACTGCGCGTCGTGCCACGGCATGGGCGCAACCGGCTCCGATGCCGCACCGTCCCTGGTGGGCGTGGGAGCGGCTTCGGTGGACTTCCAGGTCGGCACGGGCCGCATGCCCATGCAGATGGACGGCCCCCAGGCGCAGGTCAAGCCCGTGCAGTTCACCGAGGAGCAGACTCGTCAGCTGGCCGCCTACGTGGCCTCGCTGGGCGCCGGACCGGCCATCCCCTCCGACGACGTCCTCGATGCGTCCGAGGGCGATACCGCTGCAGGCGGGGAACTGTTCCGCGTCAACTGCGCGATGTGCCACAACGCTGCCGCTGCGGGCGGCGCCCTGACGCGGGGCAAGTACGCCCCGGCGCTCGATGGTACGAGCGCGAAGCACATCTACGAGGCCATGGTCACCGGGCCGCAGAACATGCCGGTCTTCAACGACGCCAACATCACGCCCGAGGACAAGCAGGACATCATCGCCTTCCTCGACACCATCGGGGAGCAGGGCTCGCCCGGAGGCGCCGATCTCGGGTCGCTCGGACCAGTGTCCGAAGGCCTGTTCATCTGGGTGGCCGGGCTGGGCGTCATCATCGCCTTCACCGTCTGGCTGACATCGAGGTCGTCATGACCATCCGGAAGCCCGTCGGTCACGAATCACCTGCATACTGCCGAACAACTCACCAGCCCATGAAGGATGCGAGGGATCATGGCCGACGCTAGTCACGGCACCCCGGGAACGACGATCGAATTCGGCTCGCCGAACGAACTGGTGGACGAGTTCGAGAACCCGGGTATCCCGCCGCACCGGCCGCGCCTCGCGGACCGGGACCCGCGTGCCGAGAAGCGTGCGGAGCGCCAGGTCGCCCTCCTCTTCACGATCTCGGTCATCGGCACCGTCCTGTTCTTCGTCGGTTACTTCTTCATTCCCCTCAACGACACGATCGAGCGCCTCAGGTTGCAGAATCTGACGCTCGGGCTGGGTACGGCATTCGCGATGCTCGGCATCGGCGTCGGCATCGTCCACTGGGCCAAGACCCTGATGCCCGACCACGAGGTCACCGAGGACCGTCACGACATCCGCCCGGAGAGCGACCGCCAGGACGCCGAGCAGATGGTCAACGACATTCTCGAAGAATCCGGTATCAAGCGTCGTCCCCTGATCCGCAACACGCTCCTCGGCGCGGTCCTGCTGGCACCTCTTCCCGCCATCGCGATCTTCCGCGACCTCGGTCCGCTTCCCGGCAACGTCCTCAAGGAGACGCTGTGGGACACCGGAGTGCGGTTGACGCGCGACCCCAGCGGCACCCCCATCCGCGCATCGGACGTCACCATCGGTTCGGCGTTCCACGTCATTCCCGAGGGTCTCAACGAGGTCGAGGACATGCTCGAGGAGAAGGCCAAGGCCGTTGTGCTGCTGATGCGTCTCGATCCGAACGATCTGAACCCGTCCCCCGGACGCGAGGACTGGGGCTACGACGGGATCGTGGCCTACTCCAAGATCTGCACGCACGTCGGCTGTCCTGTAGCTCTCTACGAACAGCACACACACCACCTGCTGTGCCCCTGCCACCAGTCGACCTTCGACGTCGAGCAGGAGGCGAAGGTCATCTTCGGCCCAGCGGCTCGTCCGTTGCCCCAACTGCCCATCGAGGTGGACGACGAGGGCTACCTGGTCGCCTCGAGCGATTTTCAAGAACCCGTAGGACCTAGTTTCTGGGAGCGAGGCTGACATGAGCAGCTCAACTGCGACGCAAGACTTCGTGCCGAAGACGCGCGTCGGCAAGGTCACCGATTATGTCGACTCGCGCGTGGGCGGCTCGAGCCTCGTCAAGGAGTTCGGGCGCAAGATCTTCCCCGATCACTGGACGTTCATGTTCGGTGAGGTGGCGCTCTACACGTTCGTCATCCTGCTCATCTCCGGCACGTTCCTGACCTTCTTCTACGATCCCTCGATGGCCGAGACGGAGTACGACGGTAGCTATTTGCCGTTGCGGGGCGTGGAGATGTCGGTGGCGTACGCCTCCACTCTCGACATCTCCTTCGACGTCCGCGGCGGACTGTTCATGCGTCAGGTACACCACTGGGCGGCCCTGCTGTTCGTCGCCGCGGTGGCTGTCCACATGCTGCGCGTCTTCTTCACAGGTGCGTTCCGCAAGCCCCGTGAGTTCAACTGGATCATCGGTTGTGTCCTGCTCATCCTCAGCCTGGCGGCCGGATTCACCGGATACTCGTTGCCTGATGATCTGCTCTCGGGCAACGGTCTGCGCATCATCGACGGGGTGATGAAGGCCATCCCCGTGATCGGTACCTACCTGAGTTTCTTCCTCTTCGGTGGCGAGTTCCCGGGTACGGCGATCGTGGGGCGACTCTACGTCCTCCACATCCTGCTGGTGCCGGCGGTCATCCTGCTGATGATCGGGCTGCACCTGTTCCTGGTGGTCCTGCACAAGCACTCGCAGTACCCCGGTCCGGGACGGACCAACACGAACGTCGTGGGATACCCCGTCGGCCCGGTCTACGCGGCGAAGGCCGGCGGCTTCTTCTTCATCGTGTTCGGCGTCCTCGCCGCTATCGCGGCAGCATTCACCATCAACCCGATCTGGAATTACGGGCCGTACGACCCCTCCCCCGTGTCCGCCGGTACGCAACCGGACTGGTACATCGGCTGGGTCGACGGCGCGCTACGCCTGATGCCCGGGACGCTCGGGAATTTCGACCTCGAGTTCATGATCCCCTTCCCCTGGGGAACCAATGCACTGTCGCTCAATGTACTGATACCGGCGCTGGTACCCGCGATCATCCTCTTCACCCTGATGTTCGCCTGGCCCTGGATCGAAGGGTGGGTCACGAAGGACACACGTGAGCATCATCTGCTCGACCGGCCGCGCAACGCTCCTACACGTACCGCTATCGGTGTCGCGGGAGTGGTCTTCTACTGCGTGATGTGGGCGGCTGCAAGCTCCGACCTCATCGCAACCCACTTCATGGTGTCCCTCAACGACGTCACGTACTGGCTGAGAGCGCTCGTGATCATCGGGCCGATCCTCGGATTCATGGTGTCGCGCCGGATCTCCCTGGCGCTGCAGCGCAAGGACCGCGAGATCGCCCTCCACGGTCGTGAGACCGGGCGCATTGTGCGTCTGCCCCACGGCGAGTTCATCGAGGTCCACGAGCCTGTCGACGATTACAAGCTCTACACGCTGACGAGCTTCGACTCGCCCCGGGTATCGCAGCCGACGCCGGACGAGAACGGGAAGGTCAGCCGCCTCGACAAGGTCCACGGCCGTCTGTCCCGGTTCTTCTTCGAGGACAGGGTGGCTCCGGTCCGGCCCAGCGAACTGGCCGCTTCCCACGACGATCATCACGACGAGGTCGCCGGTACGAAGGATCGCGAGTCCATCGCCAGCCGGTAGTTCACGGTTCAACGAGGAGGGGCCCGGGCGTTCAGCGCCCGGGCCCCTCCTCGTTCGCTTGGAGGTCAACCCGATCGACCGAGTTGTATCCTGCACTCGCCACGACAGAATTGCCTTTCGAGATCTTGGGCGCAGCAGTTCGTGCACGGCGCCGTGACGGTGGAGATCCGAGGAGCGCGCCCGTCGCTCCGCTCGCCCGGTGAAGGACGCCACGGTGTCCCTGCTCCTGGTTAAGCGGGTACAGCCGGCGGTCGTTCGTGGTCGCCGATATGGCAGCCGGTGACGAGGTGAGATCCACCGGTATGTGGCTTCTGAATATTCGGCTTCGCCGTCGGACTCAGCCGAGGCGCTTGGAGCTGTACCCTCGGGGTGTCCTGACCCCGGGACGCTGCAGCGGCACCCAGAGCTTGTACCGGTCCGCCCGGTAGTAGGACACGGAATAGTCGATCATGGTGCGTGCCACGTACGCGTGTCGCTGGATCCTCAGCAGCGGCGCGTTCATCTCCACGTTGAGGAGCCGGGCGATGGAGGGTGAGGCAGCCGTGGCTTCGATGGTGTCCTCGCCCCACTCCATGACGAGTCCGTACTTCTCGCTCAGCACGTTGTAGAGCGAGGTCGGAGGAGGATCGTCGAGAATCCCTCTGACCCGATGTGCGGGAATGAAATTCTCGTCGACGCTCATGGGCTCGCCGTCGGCGAGGAGTTGTCGGCGGAAGCGTATGACGGGCTGGCCGATCTCGATCTGCAGCTCCCTGGCGACGAGAGGCGTCGCGGCCTGCTGCTCGAAACTGAGTACGCGGGCGTCCGGCACCATGCCGCGGCGGATCATCTCCTCGGTGTAGGAGGTGAGCTTCATCTGGAGGTCGAGCTTGCTCCGCGCCACGAAGGTGCCGAGGCCGACGACGCGTTCCAGGATCTCCTCGGCGACGAGCGCATCGATGGCCTGGCGTACAGTCATGCGCGCCACGGAGTAATACTCGCTCAGCTGCCGCTCGGACGGGATCGCCGCGCCCGGCTCACCGTGCTGCTGAACGTAGCTCCTCAGACTCTTGCGGAGCTGCACATGCTTCGCCTCGGCGGAGTCCTCGTCGAGGAGCTCGGCATCGAAAGGCCGCGGCCGTATCACGATGACTCCTCACGCCGGTTTTCCCACCACCGCGGACGGCGGCGTCGGTGGCGAAGTACCCGAACGACGGGAAGCCCGCCGCTGGCGGGCTTCCCGATTCGAATTGACGATCTGCTCGTGCCTGACCTCGTCCTAGTGGGCGTGGTCCCCGCGGCTGTACTCGAAGACCCACCCGACGAGGGCGATCGCCGCGAAGCCGACCCCGATGTAGAGGATCCAGAATCCGACCGCGATTCCGAGGAATCCGGTGGCTGCAGCGAGAGCCAGCACGAGGGGCCACCAGCTCCAGGGGCTGAAGTGTCCCTGCTCGCCGGATCCCTCGTGGATCTCGGCGTCGAGCCGATCCTCCGGTCGCATCCCCACCCGCCTGGCCGTGAAGGCCAGGTAGAAGCCGATCATTCCGGCCAGACCACCGGTCAGGTAGAGAGCGAGGAAGCCCACCGGCTCCGTCCACTCGACGAGGAACCCATACACCGTGCCGACCAGGAAGAAGAACGGCATGAGGAGGGAGAAGAGTTTGGCCTCGATCTTCATGCGTTCGTGTCCTGTCGGTCAGCCGCTCCCATGAAGCCGGCGGCACTCTCGTCGGGGGTGTGTGTCTGCTGCAGCTCCGGATGGTGGAGGTCCAGCGCCGGCCGCTCGGAACGGATCCGGGGAAGTGAGGTGAAGTTGTGGCGCGGCGGCGGGCACGAGGTTGCCCACTCGAGTGAGGCCCCGAAGCCCCACGGATCGTCGACGTCCACCTTCTTGCCGGTCCGCCAGGTGATGTACACGTTCCAGAAGAACGGGATCATCGATGCGCCGAGGACGAAGGATCCCACCGTGGAGAACTGGTTCATGGCGGTCCAGCCGTCCTCCGGCAGGTAGTCCGCGTAGCGTCGGGGCATACCGTCGACACCGAGCCAGTGCTGGATCAGGAAGGTGGCGTGGAACCCGAGGAAGAGCATCCAGAAGTGGATCTTGCCGAGTCGCTCGTTCAGCATCTTCCCGGTGAACTTAGGCCACCAGAAGTAGAAGCCCGCGAACATCGCGAAGACGACCGTACCGAACACCACGTAGTGGAAGTGGGCCACCACGAAGTACGTGTCCGAGACGTGGAAGTCGAGCGGAGGCGAGGCCAGGATGATCCCCGTAAGACCTCCGAAGAGGAAGGTCACCAGGAAGCCAATGCTCCACAGCATGGGCGTCTCGAAGGTGATGGAGCCCCGCCACATCGTCCCGATCCAGTTGAAGAACTTCACACCCGTGGGAACAGCGATCAGCATGGTCATGAACGCGAAGAACGGCAGCAGCACGGCTCCGGTGACGTACATGTGGTGCGCCCACACCGTCATGGACAGCGCAGCGATGGCGATGGTCGCGAAGACGATGCCCTTGTACCCGAAGATGGGCTTCCGGCTGAAGACCGGGAAGATCTCCGACACGATGCCGAAGAACGGCAACGCGATGATGTAGACCTCCGGGTGGCCGAAGAACCAGAACAGGTGCTGCCAGAGAATGGCGCCGCCTGCCTCGGGATCGAAGATGTGCGCTCCGAATCGACGGTCCGCACCCAGGGCGAACAGAGCCGACGCCAGCGGGGGGAACGCCATCAGCACGAGGATGCCGGTGATCAGTGTGTTCCAGGTGAAGATCGGCATCCGCCACATGGTCATGCCCGGCGCGCGCAGGCAGATGATCGTCGTGATGAAGTTGACCGATCCGAGGATGGTTCCGAACCCTGACAGCGCCAGCCCGAACACCCACAGGTCACCACCGATGCCCGGGGAGAAAGTGGTGCTGGAGAGCGGTGCGTAGGCGAACCAGCCGAAGGAGGCAGCGCCCTGCGGGGTGATGAACCCGGAGACAGCGATGGTGCTGCCGAAGAGGAAGAACCAGAAGGCCAGTGCGTTCAGACGCGGGAAGGCGACGTCGGGCGCACCGATCTGCAGCGGCATGATCACGTTCGCGAAACCCGCGAACAACGGCGTGGCGAACATCAGGAGCATCACGGTGCCGTGCATCGTGAAGAGCTGGTTGTACTGCTCCTTGGTCTGCAGGATCTGCATACCCGGTTCGAAAAGCTCGGCCCGGATGATCAGTGCCATCACGCCGGCGAAGCAGAAGAAGATGAACGAGGCGATCAGGTACATGTAGCCGATCGTCTTGTGATCGGTCGAGGTGATCCAGTTGACGACGATGCGTCCCTTGGACCTCGGAACAACACGGGGAGCGGCTACGGTGCCGGCCTCCTCGAGGGTGTATTCGAAGGTGGACATCAGCTGCTCCTGGGTGTATCGAGGTCGGGATCATCATCCGGGTAGGAGTCGCGGTCGTACTCGTCGCCGAGTTGACCGATCTCGAGTTGCTCCATCTGTGCGTCGAACTCTGCCTGCGAGACGACTTCGACGTTGAACAGCATCTCCGAGTGGTACTGACCGCACAGTTCGGCGCACTTGCCTGCGAAGGTGCCCTCCTGCGTCGGGGTCACGTTGATGTAGTTGGTGCGACCGGGGTACAGATCGCGCTTCTGCAAAAAGGCCGGCACGAAGAAGGAGTGCTGGACGTCTCGGGCATTGAGCTGGAGCTCCACCGACCGGTTGACCGGAAGATACAGTGTCGGCAGGGTCTCCGGCACTCCCTCCTCCCCCGTCAGATTGGCCTGGACACCGGCGGAGTACCTGTTCTCATTGACGTAGTTGAAGTCCCATGACCACTGCTTGCCGCGAACGTCCACGACGACGTCGGGATCGTCCACCCGCGCATCGATCGTCGCGATGTCCCGCTCGGTGAAGTAGAAGAAGACGAGCACCATGAACACCGGGATCGTCAGGTAGAAGACCTCCAGGGGAAGGTTGTAGCTGATCTGTCGCGGGTAGCCCGTGTCGTTCTTGCGACGACGGTACGCAACCATGCACCAGATGATCAGACCCCAGGTGATGAGCCCCACGACGGTGGCCGCGATCCAGGAGTTGACCCACAGGTCGGTGACCAGACTCGTGTGGTTGGTGGTGTCCCGGTCTCCGGGCAGCCAGCCCCGCTGGGCTTCTGCGGAGCATCCGGTCAGCGCCAGTGCACCCACCAGCGAGATGCCGGATAGTTTTGCGATCCTGCCGCGCCTGCTACTGGTTCGGTCCTGCGATATCACAGACGGACCTTCCTTCTCTTCGTGCGTTGCCACCCGCCCAGGAAGCTGTCCGGGGTGCACCTCCAGTTTTACTACTCGGTGTAGAGCTTACCCGTAAGACCGTCGATCCGGTGACATGCAAAAGGCCCGGAACACGCCTATTCGGCGTCCTCCGGGCCTTCGCGGAAACGTGCTAGTGGAAGGAATCCCCGCAGGCACAGGAGCCGCCCGCGTTGGGGTTGTCGATCGTGAAACCCTGCTTCGAGATGGTGTCCTCGAAGTCGATGGACGCACCGGAGAGATAGGGAACGCTCATCTTGTCGACGATCACCTCGACGCCGTCGAAGTCACGAACGGCGTCCCCCTCGAGGACCCGCTCGTCGAAGTAGAGCTGGTAGATCAGTCCTGAGCATCCGCCGGGCTGGACGGCGACGCGCAGGCGCAGATCTGTTCTGCCCTCCTGCTCGAGCAGGCTGCGTATTTTTCCGGCCGCAACGTCGGAGAGATCGACCTCGTGCGCGGCGAGAGCTGCGGACTCGGCGGCGGAGGCGGTGTCGGTGGTCGAGGTGTTCATGGTGTTTCTCCTAGCTCGGACTCTGCGGGTGCCCGTTCTGAGTGCCGCGGGATGGAGCTCACGGCGTGGCTCAATTCTATGCTGCGGCCGGTACCGAGCATAACCGGATGGTACAACGGATCCAGGAGGCCGGCACGTCCGGGAATCGGCCCGCGAGGCGCTACTGACGCGTCAGCCCCCCGTCGTCGATCCGTGCGAGGAGGATCGCCTCTGCCAGGATCGCCTTCTTGAACTCCTCGAGGTGGAGCGACTCGTTGGCGCTGTGGGCCCTGGAGTCCGGGTCCTCCACACCGGTGATCAGGATCTGCGCCGAGGGGAACACCTCGGTGAGATCTGCGATGAACGGGATCGATCCGCCCATCCCGGCCTCGACGGCCTCGACGCCCCATGCCTCCTTCAGCGATTCCAGGGCCAGACGGGAGGCCGGCTCGGTCGTGTCGGTCCGGAAGGGGCTTCCCGTCTCCCCCGGTTCGAAGAGAACCTGCGCCCCGAACGGGGCCTGCGCCTCGACGTGGGCACGCACAGCAGCCATGGCGGCGCCGGGATCCTGCCCGGGCGCGAGCCGGAGACTGAACTTGGCGCGAGCGCGCGGCAGCAGGGTGTTCGAGGACACCGCGACACTCGGGATGTCCATCCCGATGATGGACAGTGCGGGCTTGTGCCAGAGGCGGGAGGCGATGGAGCCGGTACCGGCGAGCTGGACGCCGTCGAGCACCGACGCGTCGGATCGGTAGTCCTGCTCCGGGTAGTCGACCGCGGCATCATCACGACCTGCCAGCCCGGCGATCGCCACATCGCCGGCGTCGTCGTGCAATGTTGCGATGAGCCGTGCCAGGAGTGTCGGAGCGTCCAGGACCGGGCCTCCGAACATGCCCGAGTGCACGGCGTGCTCCAGGACCCGGACCTCGATGGTGCCGTCCACGAGACCACGGAGGCTCGTGGTCAGCGCCGGTACACCGACGCGCCAGTTGCTGGAGTCCGCGACGACGATCACGTCCGCCTCGAGATCGTCACGGTAGGTGTCGAGGAATGTGCGGAAGGTCGGAGACCCTGCCTCCTCCTCCCCCTCGATGAACAGCGTCACGCCGACCCCGAAGGAATCGCCGAGGACCTCACTGAGCGCCCCGAACGCCCCGATGTGCGCCATGATGCCCGCCTTGTCATCGGCAGCACCGCGACCGTACAGCCTGCCGTCGCGCTCGGTCGCCTCGAAGGGAGGGCTCTCCCACAGGCTTTCGTCGCCCGGCGGCTGGACGTCGTGGTGCGCGTACAGCAGTACCGTCGGTCTACCTGCGGCGGCGGGACGGCGCGCGACGACGGCGGGGCCGCCCGGCGTTCCCTCGTTGTCGACACGCAGTATGCGGACATCCTCGATGCCCACCCCGCGGACGAGATCGGCGACAGCGGCGGCGCTCGCCTCGAGCTCCTGCGCGTCGAACGCCTCCCAGGCGATGCCGCGGATGGCGACGAGCTCCGAGAGCTGCCCGACGATGCGGGGGAAGGCGGCATCGATACTGCTCCGCAGGAGATCCGGGGTGCGGTCCGGGTCGATCGGCTGGTCGGTGGGAGTATGAGTCATGCCAGCACCCTACACAGCCGGGCCGGGTCCGCACGCCCAGCCGGTATCCTGAGAGGGTGTTCGGACGAAACAGAGAAGCTCCCACCGCCCAGGACGTCATCGACAGCGCCTCGCCCGCGCCTCAGGCGCAGCGTTCGCAGGGAAAGGGCGCGCCGACTCCCAAGCGCAGTGTGCAGGAAGCCGCGCGCAGGCGGCCTCTCGTGCCGGACGACCGCAAGGCCGCCCGGGAACAGAGCCGCAGTACTGCGCGTGACGAGCGGGCCCGCACCCGCCTGGCACTCGATACCGACGACGAGCGCTATCTGCCACTGCGCGACAAGGGACCGCAGCGCCGGTATGTGCGCCAGTTCGTCGATGCGCGCTTCAACCTCGGTGAGTTCCTCATGATCGCCGCGCTGGTGTTCGTGGTGCTCAGCTTCTTCCAGTCACTGGCGGTCCAGGGCGCCATCCTCACGGCGTTCTGGGTGCTGATCATCGCCGTGGTCCTCGACGTCCTCCTGATGCGCAGGAAGCTGCGGAAGAAGCTGACCGAGAAGTTCGGCGCGCCGAACCAGGGCGATCTCTGGTACGCGACGACCCGGGCCATGCAGATCCGTCGGTTGAGACTGCCCAAACCGCAGGTGCGCCGGGGTCAGTACCCCGCGTGAGCTGATCAGCTCAACCGGGGTACCCGGCCCACCAGCTTGCGGTTGATGCTCCGGGCCCAGAACGGTCCCTCGTAGAGGAACCCCGTGTAACCCTGGACCAGGGTCGCTCCGGCGGCGAGCCGTTCGAGGACGTCGCCCGCCGTCTCGACGCCGCCGACCGAGACGAGGGTCAGCTCGGTCCCCACGATCGAGCGCAGGCGTCCGAGGACCTCGAGGGACCGCGCCTTCAGGGGTGCACCACTGAGCCCGCCCACCCCGCCGGTGACCGCAGGATCAGCGCTGGAGCTCAGATTCTCCCGCGTGATCGTCGTGTTGGTCGCCACGATGCCGTCGAGGCCCAGCTCGAGCGCCAGCGATCCGACGTCGTCGATGTCGCTGTCCAGCAGATCCGGCGCGATCTTCACCAGGAGCGGGACATGCCTGCCCGCTGCGTCATCGGCCGTGCGGCGCACCGCTTCCAGGAGCGGCCTGAGGTGATCGACGCCCTGCAGGAGCCGCAGGCCGGGAGTATTCGGTGACGAGACGTTGACCACGAGGTAGTCCGCGACAGGGGCCAGTTCCCGCGCGCTCACAAGGTAGTCCGCGACGGCGTCCGTGAGATCCACGGCCTTGGTCTTGCCGATGTTGGCCCCCACGACAGGACGGCGGCCCGGCGCGTAGCGACGCCGCAGCCCGAGCCGGGCCGACCGCAGACGCGGAGCGACCGTTGCCGCGCCGTCGTTGTTGAAGCCCATGCGATTGATGACTGCCCGGTCCTCGACCAGCCGGAACAGGCGTGGCCTGGGATTGCCGGGCTGTGCCTGACCGGTGATCGTTCCGACCTCCACGTGGCCGAAGCCGAGTGCGGTCAATGACAGGACACCCGTGCCTGCCTTGTCGAAGCCCGCGGCGAGACCGAACGGCGAGGGGAACCGGACGCCGAACGCCGTCGTCGCCAGAGATGGGTGCGGCGCACAGATCCGACGCAGCACCCGGCCCAGCGGGGTGCGGTCCGCCGTCCTGATGAGGGCGAAACCGAGCCTGTGTGCCTTCTCGGCGTCCATCCCGGAGAAGACGATCCGGAAGAACGTCGGGTAGATGCGCATCGTCCCAGAATCCCACGACCGGCCGCAGCGTCCAACTACGGACGGTCCGCACCGACCCGGCAGCGGTAGGGTCGAGGCATGCACGAGCCCTGGTCGGAGGACATCCTCGGAGCCTCGTTCCGCTCACTGACCCTGCCACTCGAGCCCGACGACGAAGGACGCCGCGTAGCAACCCTCGTGGCGTATGAACCCGACGGTGCCCCGGCCGGGCAGTCGATGCGCACCGACCCCGCCACGGAAGCCGAACGGGTGCGTGCGGTGCTCTATCTTCACGGGTTCAGCGACTATTTCCTCCACGCGGAGCTCGCGCAAGCGCTGCATGAACGTGGGTGGGCGTTCTTCGCCCTCGATCTGCACAAGTACGGACGCAGCCTGCTGCCGGGGCAGACTCCGGGCTTCGTCACGTCGCTGCAGGACTACGACGCCGATCTCGAAGCCGCACTCGCCGCACTCGAGCGCAGGCTCCGGGAGCGTGCCGGGGCGCCCGTCGTCCTCGATCTCGTCCTGATGGCGCACTCCATGGGCGGATTGACCGCCGCCCTCTGGGCCGCGCGGAATCCCGGCCGGGTCTCCGCGCTGGTCCTGAACAGCCCGTGGCTGGACATGCAGGGCAGTGCCCTGCTGCGCCCAGCAGCCCAGGGCATCCTCGCGACGGTCTCGCGTCGTCGGCCCAAGGCGCGCATTCCCCTGCCGGAACTGGGGTTCTACTTCAGGAACATCAGCGACACCCGCGACGGCGAGTGGCCGATCGACCCGGCGTGGCGTCCGGAAGCAGGCTTCCCCATCCGCGTCGGCTGGCTGCGGGCCGTCCTTGCGGGACACGCCGACCTCGCCCACGGCGTGAGCATCGACGTGCCGATCCTCGTGGTCTGCTCCGCCTCGTCCACCATCAGCGCCACCTGGGACGAGGCGATGCGGCACACGGACAGCATTCTCGATGTGACCCCGATGGTGCACCGTGCGGCAGAGCTCGGCAACAGCATCACCATCCGCCGACTGCCGGGCGCGCTGCACGACGTCTTCCTGTCCAGGGTTGAGGTGCGGCGGGAGGCCACCGACGCGGTGCTCCGCTGGCTGGAGGTGCAGGTGCCCGGTGAGGTCCTGCAGCGCAGCCCGCGGGTGCGCGACGCCGGGGAGAGCAGCGGACTCGCGACCGGTGGCTAGCCGCCCGAGGCGGCCCGATCCACGGCTCCCCCGTACCGGCGGTCGCGTGCGGCGTACTCCTCGATGGCCCGCCAGAGCGTCCTGCGGTCCACATCGGGCCAGAGCGTGTTCATGAAGACCATCTCGGCGTAGGCCGACTGCCAGAGCATGAAGTTCGAGAGGCGCTGTTCGCCGGAGGTCCGCAGGAAGAGATCGACGTCGGGCAGGTCCGGTTCGTCGAGGTACCGCTGGATGGTCCGCTCACTCACCGAGGAGGCCTTCAGCGTGCCGGCGGCGACGTCCTCGGCGATGGCCCTGGCGGCATCCGCGATCTCCGCACGTCCGCCGTAGTTCACACACATGGTCAGGGTGCAGACCGTGTTGTGGAGCGTCTGCTGCTGTGCGGACTCGAGTTCACGGATCACGGACTGCCACAGTTTCGGTCGTCTCCCCGACCAGCGGATACGCACTCCCCAGGCATCGAGTTGGTCCCGCTGGCGCCGGAGTACCTCCCTGTTGAACCCCATGAGGAACCGCACCTCCTCGGGGGAGCGCTTCCAGTTCTCCGTGCTGAAGGCGTAGACGGACACGTGCCTGACGCCGATCTCGATGGCTCCGGCCACGACGTCGAGCAGCGCCGCTTCTCCAGCCCGGTGTCCCTCGGTGCGCGGCAGTCCCCGCTCGTTGGCCCACCGTCCGTTGCCGTCCATGATGATCGCCACATGGTTCGGCACGAATGCCCGTGGTACCGAGGGGGCTTTCTCCCCACTGGGGTGGGCCCAGGGTGCCACCGGAGGCCGTTCGGTTCTTCTCATACCCGCTCCACGTGCTTGAGGGATGGTAGTGCACGCTCGAGGTGCCAGTGCACATAGGCGGCCACGAGAGCCGCACCTTCACGGCGCGCCCCGTCCCCGGAGGCGTCCGCGGTGTGCCAGTCACCCGTCAGCAGGGCTCCGAGCAGGTCCATCGTGGCGATCGACGGCGATGCGGCCCCCGGCGGGCGGCAGGAGGAACAGACGGCACCGCCGAGAGGAGCGGAGAAGGCACTGTGCGGTCCGGGCGTCCCGCAGCGGGCGCAGTCGGTGAAGCTGGGGGCCCATCCGGACGTCGCCAGCGCGCGCAGGAGATAGGAGTCGAGGATGAGCCCTGCCGGGTGCAGGTCCCGGCCCAGCGCGGAGAAGGCCCCGACGGCAAGGGCGTACTGCGCTCCCCCGGCCTCGGAGATGTCGGTCAGCCGCTCGGCCGTCTCGGCGATCGCCGTTGCGGCGGTGTAGCGACCGTAATCGGAGGCGATGTCGTAGCCGTAGGCGCCTCTGATCTCGACCTGCGTGACGATGTCGAGATTCCGGCCGTGGGCGAGGAGCAGGTCCACCGCCATGAAGGGTTCCAGTCGCGAGCCGAACTTGCTGCTGGTCCTGCGTACACCCTTCGCCACGGCGCGCACCTGGCCGTGCTCCCGGGTGAGCAGGACGATGATGCGATCCGCTTCGCCGAGTTTGTAGGTACGCAGGACGACACCCTGGGCGCGGTAGGTTCGTGATGCTGAGGACGAGGGCACTCTTCATTGTCCCATCCGTCACCCCCGTACACGGCGTCCGACGTTCGAGCAGGGAGCGTACGTGTCAGACGCCGTCGCGGATGGCGCGGTTGGCTGCCGAGATCACAGCCTTCAGCGCGGCCATCGTGGTGTTCGCGTCGATGCCGGCCCCCCACAGCACGCGATCCGAGACGGCGCACTCCACGTAGGCGGCCGCCCGGGCGTTCCCGCCCGAGGACAGTGCGTGCTCCGTGTAGTCCAGAACGCGCAGGTCCACGCCGTCCTGACGGAGGATCACCAGCAGCGCGTCGATGGGACCGTTGCCCTGCGCCGACCGGCGCTGCGGGAGGCCGTCGACCAGCAGCGTGGTGGTGAGCTTGAAGGACCCGTCCTCCGCCGTGTCGGTGTTCACGGACGTCAGCTGGTAATGGCCCCAGGCACCCACTGAATTGTCACCTGAAGCGTCCCCGCGGCTCGGCAGGTACTCGTCCTGGAACACGGACCACAGCTGGGCACCGCTGACCTCGCCGCCCTGGGTCTCCGTGCGGCGCTGGATGACGCCGGAGAACTCGATCTGGGCGCGGCGGGGCAGGTCCAGGCTGTGCTCGCTCTTGAGCAGGTACGCCACACCGCCCTTCCCGGACTGCGAGTTGACGCGGATGACGGCCTCGTAGGAGCGGCCGATGTCCTTCGGGTCGATGGGCAGATAGGGAACGGCCCAGGGCAGTTCCGCCACGCCCACACCGGCGTCGGCGGCGTCCTGCTCCATCCGGTCGAAGCCCTTCTTGATCGCATCCTGGTGCGAGCCGGAGAAGGCAGTGAAGACCAGATCCCCGCCGTAGGGCGATCGCTCCGGCACCGTGAGCTGGTTGCAGTACTCGGCCGTGCGGCGGATCTCGTCCATGTCCGAGAAGTCGATCTCCGGATCGATGCCCTGGCTGAACAGATTCATGCCGAGCGTCACGAGATCGACGTTGCCGGTCCGCTCGCCGTTCCCGAAGAGGCACCCCTCGATCCGGTCCGCGCCGGCCAGGTACCCCAGCTCGGCCGCCGCGACGCCCGTGCCGCGGTCGTTGTGGGGGTGCAGCGAGAGGATGATGCTGTCGCGGTCCTGGAGGTTGCGGCTCATCCATTCGATCGAATCCGCGTAGACGTTCGGCGTGGCCATTTCCACGGTGGCCGGCAGGTTCAGGATCATCTGCCTCTGGGGCGACGCCTCGAAGACGTGCGAGACCTCGTTGCTGATCCTGGCCGCGAACTCGAGCTCGGTACCTGTGAAGGATTCCGGCGAGTACTCGTAGGTGATGGCGGTCTCACCCATGTTCTCCTCGAACTTCCGGCACAGGCGCGCCCCCTGGAGTGCGATGTCGATGATGCCGTCCTGGTCCTGGCCGAACACGACGCGTCGCTGCAGGACGGACGTCGAGTTGTACAGGTGGACGATCGCCCGGTCGGCGCCTTCGAGCGAGGCGTAGGTACGCTCGATCAGGTGCTCCCGGGACTGGGTGAGCACCTGGATGGTCACGTCGTCGGGAATGCGGTCGCCCTCGATCAGTTGCCGGACGAAGTCGAAGTCCGTCTGCGACGCCGACGGGAAACCGACCTCGATCTCCTTGTACCCCATGCGCACCAGCAGATCGAACATCCTGTGCTTGCGCTCGGGATTCATCGGATCGATGAGCGCCTGGTTCCCGTCACGCAGGTCGACGGCGCACCAGCGCGGCGCCCTGGTGATCAGGCGGTCCGGCCACGAGCGATCCGGGAGCTCGACGGTGATCTGGTCCTGGAACGGACGGTACTTGGTGAACGGCATTCCGGAACTCTGCTGTGTCTTCTGCACGGTGGCCTTCTCTTCTGGCGTAGCTGGGGTGCTGGCGGCCGGGCATGTCACGCACCGCGGCGAGGAACGGCCTTCAGCTGAAGTGTCCTAGCTGGCCTCGCCGCGGCACCGAAGAAGGGCCATCAGTCCACGCACATCGTCACAGTAGCACGGCACATAGGATGGCTCGGAGGTCCTGACGACGAGCCGTCGACACAACAGACCGGACACGGATCAGGGACCGGATGAGTATCCAGACCAGCAAGCAGCAGCACCACCGAGGAAACGGGAAGCGCCCATGACGATCAGCACACTCGACCCGAACCAGCTGGACGCGACAGTCCGGCCGCAGGACGACCTGTTCAGGCATGCGAACGGCGTGTGGCTGAGCGAGGCGGTCATCCCGGACGACCGACCGCTGGCGGGTTCCTTCACCGCGCTACGCGATGCGTCCGAACTCGCCGTCAGGACCATCATCGAGGACGCTGCGTCGGCGGCTTCGGCCGCCGGAGCTGACGGAACCGACGCAGCGGCCGACGAACGTGCCGGGGGCATCGATGCGAAGCTGGGGACCCTGTACGCGGATTTCATGGACACCGCCCGGGTCGAGGCGGAGCGGTCGACTCCGGTCTCCGGCCTCCTGGAGCGGATCCAGGCCGTGACGTCGATCGGGGAACTGGTGGCGCTGAGCGCCGGTCTCACGCGCTCGGGCGTCCAGGGGATCCTCGCCCCGTACGTCAGCAACGACGCCGGCGATCCCGATCGCTATCTGCTCCATCTCCACCAGTCGGGCCTCGGGCTCCCGGACGAGTCGTACTACCGGGAGGAGGGGTTCGCAGCGACGCGCGAGAAGTACGAGGAACTGCTCTCGACCCTCTTCGGGCTGGCGGAGCTGTCCGATCCCGCGGACGCCGCAGCACGCGTCCTGGCCCTCGAGACCCGCCTCGCGTCCTCCTCCATGGGGAGCGTGGAGCGGCGGGATCCGCAGAAGACCTACAACCTGCTGCAGCACGACGACCTCGTCGCGATGTCCGCCCTGCTTGCACCGTGGCTGCGCATCGTCTCCGATTCGCCCTCGCAGGTCGCCGAGGTGGTGCTGAACCAGCCGGACTTCCTGCGTGGTCTCGACGGCGCTCTGGGCGAGCAGGACCTGGCGGACTGGAAACAGTGGCTGGTGAGCCGGGTCCTGCTGCATGCCGCCGACTATCTCGACGAACGATTCGTCGACGCGGTCTTCGCCTTCTACGGCACCCATCTCGCGGGGACCCCGCGGCTGAAGGAGCGCTGGAAGCGCGGGGTCGCTCTCGTCGAGGGTGCGATGGGCGAGGCGATCGGGCAGCGCTACGTCCAGCGGCACTTCCCCGCGACGCACAAGGCCGCGATGCTCGACCTGGTCGGGAACCTCATCGACGCCTATCGGACGTCCATCACGGCACTGACATGGATGACCGATGCAACACGCGCCCGGGCGCTGGAGAAGCTCTCGCAGTTCACCACGAAGATCGGCTACCCGGAGGAGTGGATCGACTACGGCTCTCTTCAGATCCGTGCGGGCGACCTGTACGGCAACGTCCTGCGCGCCGCGGAGTTCGAGCACGGCCGGCAGCTCGACAAACTGGGCGGGCCGATCGACCGCGGTGCCTGGCTCATGACACCGCAGACCGTCAACGCCTACTACATGCCGACGATGAACGAGATCGTCTTCCCTGCCGCGATCCTCCAACCACCGTTCTTCGACATCAATGCCGACGACGCCGTCAACTACGGCGCGATCGGTGCGGTGATCGGCCACGAGATAGGTCACGGCTTCGACGACAAGGGGTCCCAGTTCGACGGGTCCGGGCGACTGCTGAACTGGTGGAGCGAGGACGACCGACAGGCCTTCGACGCCCTCACCGGCCGCCTCGTGAGCCAGTACGCGGCTCTCGAGGCGGCCGAGGTACCCGGTGAGAAGGTGAACGGGGAACTGACCCTCGGCGAGAACATCGGCGACCTGGGCGGGCTCGGCATCAGCTACCGCGCCTATCTCCTCAGCCTCGGGGGCGAGGAAGCGCCGATCATCGACGGCATGACCGGAACCGAGCGGTTCTTCCTCTCCTGGGCCACCTGCTGGCAGCAGAAGATCCGTCCCGAAGAGGCCAGGCGGCGCCTGACCGTCGACCCCCACTCACCGAACGAGTTCCGCTGCAATCAGGTGGTGCGCAATCTCGACGAGTTCCACGAGGCCTTCGACGTCGCGCCCGACGACGACCTGTGGCTCGATCCCGCCGAACGCGTCAGAATCTGGTAGCGGGAGGACCCGTGCGGGCTGCTGCTCCGGTTGCCCGGTGATCCCGGTGATCCCGGAGCAGCGGCGCCGGTGCTCCGGCGACTAGAACCCCGAGGTCGCCTGGCAGGTCTCCTGCTCGGCGGTCTGGCCGTCCAGCACGCTCTCGAGCGGCGGCTGGTCGACGCTGGTGCCGGTCGCGAGATCGGTGCCGACGACGAGTTCGAGGCCGTTGGCCGTCGGGCTGTAGAGGACCTGCGAGGCCGGGACCCCGAAGCGCTCCGCCAGGAGCGCTGCTGCGTCGTCGAACCCGGTGCCGAAGAGGATCTGCGTCTCCTCCTGGGGCTGCGCCTGTAGTGGGACGGCCCCGGTGTACCCGGCCTCGATCAACAGCTCCTGCACTTCCCTGCCGCGATCGGCATCGTCGGTCGCGTTCAGGACCAGCACCTGGATGACCGAGGGATCGATCGATGGTGCCTGCGCGGACCCGGTCGGCGCTGCCGAGCCGGTCGATGAGGTCGATGAGGGAGCAGCAGAGGCGGAGTCGGTGCCCGACGTCGGCGACGGCGTCGGCTCCGACAGTCCCCGGTCCTGGCGCAGTGCTTCGAACAGTCGTTCCGCCGGCGCCTCGTCGAGGACCAGCCGGTTCGGGTCTTCCACCCAGGGACGGGTGGGGACGGTCACGAAAGCGATGTTGCCGAGGTCGACGTCCTTCAGCCGGTCCGCGATCTTCAGCAGCTCGGAGGGCCTGGACAGTTCCTCGTTGACCGTGAGATTGCGGGTGACCACGTCGGCGATGGAATAGAGCCTGGGCAGATTCGTGAGCGTTCCCTCGGCGCGTACCTTGCGCGCCATGGACGCCAGGAACGACTGCTGGGCGGCAATGCGCCCGGCGTCCCCGCCGTCGCCGAAGCTGTACCGGGTGCGCAGGAAGGCGAGCGCCTGCTCCCCCTCCACCTCGCTGGTACCGGCCGGGAGCGTCAGACCCGAGTACTCGTCGTCGACTGCCTCCTCGACGCAGACCTCGACGCCGCCGAGCGTGGAGGACAGTTCCTTCACGGCATTGAAGTCGGCCATCATGAAGTGGTCGATCGAGAGTCCCGTCAGGTCGTTGATCGCGGCCACGGTACATCCGGGACCGCCCTCCTTCAGAGCGCCGTTGAGCTGCCCCAGCTCGACCGCGCGGGAGACGTCGCCGGTCATCGGATCCACGCACCGGGGCAACGGGACGAGCAGGTCACGGGGAAAGGACACCACGGTGACGTTCTCGCGGTCCGCGGACAGCGTCACGAGCATCATCACATCGGAGTTGCCCTGTCCCGAGGAGAGATCCTCCCCGCCGAAGAACCGTCCGTCATTGCCTGTGCGCGTGTCCGTGCCGAGGACGAGGAGCTGGAGGGGATCGGTGCTGGAGTCGACGGGAAGGGAACTCTCCTGCGTCTGGCCCAGATTCAATGGGAGGGTCAGCACGTTCGACTGCAGCCGGAGGACCACCACGGCGACGAACGCCACGGCGGCCACCAGAACGGATGCGAGCACGATGGCGGTCAGCTTCAGGCCACGCCGACCACGCGTCCGACGCAGGTGGCGCCCTCCATGTGCTCCGCCGGATTCTCCTCGTGCTGGTCCGCTGGAAGCGCCGACGACGCCGTCCGTACCCTCGCGCGGCGATTGGCCGGTCATGCCGGTGCTCCTTCAGTGGCTGGTGATCTCTGGTGCAGACCGTGTGAACGTTACCGCCGGCGGGCAGTACGGACGGCAAGGACACGGGTAGGGGCTGCCGGGCTGGGCCCCCTAGAAGCCGAGCTTCACGAGCTGCTTCGGGTCCCGCTGCCAGTCCTTGGCGACCTTCACGTGCAGATCCAGGTAGATCCGGGTTCCGAGCAGTGCCTCGATGCTGCGGCGCGCCGTGGTGCCCACGTCCCTGAGCCGCGCTCCACCCTTGCCGATGATGATCGCCTTCTGGGACGGCCGCTCGACGTAGAGGTTGACGTGGACATCCAGCAGCGGATCGTCCTCGCTGCGGCCCTCTCGCGGATTCATCTCCTCGACGACCACGGCCAGGGAGTGCGGCAGTTCGTCGCGTACTCCCTCGAGGGCGGCCTCCCGCACGAGTTCGGCCACCATGACCGCCTCGGGCTCGTCGGTCAGTTCACCGTCCGGGTAGAGCACCGGCGAGACGGGCATGTGGGAGCTGAACACCTCGGCCACGGTGTCCACCTGGATCCCTGCCGAGGCCGAGACCGGGACGATGTCCGCCCAGCCGTCGGCTCCCGCGACGTCGGTTCCCAGCTTCTGGACGGCGAGGAGCTGCTGCGTGAGCGCAGCGCGGTCCACGAGGTCCGTCTTCGTCACGACGGCGATCACGGGCTTCCGGTGCAGTCGTGCCAGCTGCTCGGCGATGAAGCGGTCGCCCGGTCCGACCTTCTCGTTGGCGGGCAGGCAGAATCCGACGGCGTCGACCTCGGCGAGCGTGTCCGCCACCAGGTCGTTGAGCCGCTGCCCCAGCAGGGTGCGTGGACGGTGCAGGCCGGGCGTGTCTACGAGGATCAGCTGGGAGTCCTCACGATTGACGATGCCGCGGATCGTGTGCCGGGTCGTCTGCGGTTTGGCGGAGGTGATGGCCACCTTCTGTCCCACCAGGGCATTGGTCAGTGTCGACTTGCCCGCGTTGGGTCGCCCCACGAGCGAGACGAACCCGGCCCTGTGCTCAGCGTCGCTCATTGTCTGCCTCCATCGTCTCGTGGTCCGCCTGCTCGGTCTCCCCTGGTGGCAGCCGGTACGCGATCACATGGGATATGCGGTTCCGCCGGCCCTCCACGCGCTCGGCGCGCAGACCGATACCGTCGATGGCGACCTCCGACCCCACGATCGGCACCCTGCCGAGGGTCTTGGCCAGCAATCCTCCCACGGTATCCACCTCTTCGTCGTCCAGGTCGAGGCCGAACAGTTCACCGAGATCGTCGATGCCCATCCGGGCGCTCACCCGGTAGCCGACATCCTCGAGCTGCTCCTGCTCCGGCACCTCCGAGTCGTACTCGTCGACGATCTCGCCCACGATCTCCTCGATGAGATCCTCCAGGGTCACCAGGCCGGCGGTGCCACCGTACTCGTCGATCACGATCGCGACGTGGGTGGATTCGCGCTGCAGTTCCCGCAGCAGATCGCCCACCGGCTTCGACTCCGGGACGTAGCGGGCAGGGCGGGTCTCGGCGTCGACCGCACGGGACCGGTTCGACTCCGGGCCGCCGTGGAGCTGGGCGACGACGTCCTTGAGGTACAGCAGACCCTTGATGTCGTCGGAACTCTCGCCGATCACGGGAATCCTGGAATACCCCGAGCGCAGGAAGAGCGGCATGGCCTCGCTCAGTGTCGAACCCGAGTCGATCGTGAGCATGTCGGTGCGCGGGACCATGACCGAGCGGACCTTGGTGTCGCCGAGTTCGAACACGGAATGGATCAGCTCCGCCTCGTTGTCCTCGATCATCTCGGCATCCGAGGCGCGCGAGAGGAGCTCGCGGAACTCCTCCTCCGTGAAGAAGGCCGCTTCGTCCTGTGGTGCGCCCGGGGTGATCGAACTGCCGATACGTACGAGCCAGCGTGGAACGGGTCCGAGGACCGCCCGGAGGACGGCCACCGGGCCACCGGTCAGGCGGACGACGGCGGATGCGTGGGCCCGCCCGAGCTGTCGCGGTGAGACGCCGACGACCGCGAAGCCGATCAGGGCCATCACCGCCGTCGCGAGGAGACCGGCGAGCCAGACGTTGTCGAGCAGGTCGTGGAACAGGATGGCGACGGCGACGGCCCCTGCCATCTCGAACCAGACGCGCCAGAAACGCAATGCGTGCATGTGGGCGACCGGCGCGTCGAGGATGCGCCGGAGGGAGGATCTGCCCGATTCCTCGACGAGGGCTTCACCCTCCTGGCGCGGCAGATAGACGAAGGCCGCTTCTGCGGCAGTGACGAGCGCCGCCGTGAGGGTGAAGAGCAGGCCCAGGAGTGCGAGGAGCCAGATGGTCAAGCGCGCGTCTCCCTCGATGCCCGGCCCTCGAGGAACTCGGCGAGGAGGCGACCCTGGAGATCGAACATCTCCTTCTCCTCATCTGGTTCGGCATGATCGTACCCGAGCAGGTGGAGCACGCCGTGGGTGGTGAGCAGGAGCAGCTCCCCGTCCGTACCGTGACCCGCAGCGGTGCCCTGGGTCTCGGCGACCTCCGGACACAGCACGATATCCCCCAGCAGACCCGCGGAGCTCACCTGGCCGGGCGTTCCCGGGCGGAGTTCGTCCATGGGGAAGGACAGGACATCGGTGGGCCCTGGCTCGTCCATCCACTCGACGTGCAGCTTCTCCATGGCCGGTACGTCGACCAGCACGATCGACAGCTCAGCCTCGGGATGGATGAAGAGCGACTCGAAGAGGAAGTTCGTGAGCCGGACCAGCAGTGCGCCGTCGACGTCGTAGTCCGTCTCGTTGTTCACCTCGACGCTCATCGGGAGGCCGCCGACCGGATGATCCGGTGCTGCCCGGCGTGCTGCTCCTCGTCCCACCGCCCGTAGGCGCTCACGATGTCCCCCACCAGTCGATGGCGTACGACGTCGGACGAATCGAGTTCGCTGAAGTGGACGTCGTCGATCCCGTCGAGGATCTCCCTGACGATCCGCAGGCCGGAACTGGAACCGCTGGGCAGGTCGACCTGCGTGACATCGCCGGTGACGACCATCTTCGAGCCGAAGCCCAGGCGTGTGAGGAACATCTTCATCTGCTCCGGCGTGGTGTTCTGGGCCTCGTCGAGGATGATGAACGCATCGTTGAGCGTCCTGCCGCGCATGTAGGCCAGCGGCGCCACCTCGATGGTCCCGGCAGCCATGAGACGCGGGATGGTGTCCGGATCCATCATGTCGTGGAGGGCATCGTAGAGCGGTCGCAGATACGGATCGATCTTGTCGCTGAGTGTCCCGGGGAGGAATCCGAGCCGCTCCCCCGCCTCGACGGCCGGTCGGGTGAGGATGATCCGGTTCACCTCCTTGTGCTGCAGCGCCTGGACGGCCTTGGCCATCGCCAGATAGGTCTTACCGGTGCCCGCCGGACCGATCCCGAAGACGATCGTGTTGCGGTCGATGGCATCGACATAGGTGCCCTGGTTCTGGGTCTTCGGACGAATCGTCCTGCCGCGCGAGGACAGGATGTTCACCGACAGGACGTCCGAGGGCCGGGCTGCGCTCTGGGTCCTGAGCATGGTGACCAGCTGCCCGAGCACCTGCGCCGAGACGGTCGCGTTGTTCATCGCCATGGTCCGGATCTCTCCCACGAGGCGTTCGGTACGCAGCACATCCGCCGAAGGACCGGTGATGGTCAGCTCGTTCCCCCTGGCCTGCAGCCCGACGCCGGGGAACGACTCCTCGATCAACCGGAGCGCCTCGTCGTTGGAACCGAGCGCCTGGACCATCTGTTCCGTGGAGTCGAAGACGAAGATCCTGGTGTCCAGCCCTGCCGCATTGATGCCTGCTGAAGATTCGCTCATAGTTCGGCCATCCGGCCTCTGATCGCCCCTCGTCCGAGTAGTCCCGCTGATACCTGCTGCGCGGCTCGTTCCACGCCCTGTGATGGGCGGGCAGAAGCCTGGCGCAGACAGGCCAATGGTACGCCATCGAGGGTCCGTCCCCGGAGTGCGCGGGTCACGAGCGTCCTGCGCCGGCGGCGTGATCGGCGGGACGCTCGTGGCCGGATGGTCGCGATCGGGCTACGTCTTCGTATCGATCAGGTCTCGGTCCGGCGTACGGGCGCGATCCGGACAGGTGGCCTGCCTGCCCTGTGGCAAGCTGTTCCGGGCCCTCCATGACATTCACCCGTGACCACTGCGACCTACGGAAGGGGTTGGTATGAACGAATCCGATCCCTTGCGGCGGAAGCGGCTGGGACTCGGCCGGATCCTGCTCGTCTCCGGCGGTGTGCTGGTGATCGGCAGTGTCTTCGTTGCTCCTGCCATGGAAGTGCTCGGTGGGGATGCGACAACCGACCTCACCGCGGCCACGACGGCGCCGACGACCCGGCTTTCCGCCGGTCCCGCCGCACCGGCCGAGGGGCCCGGGCCCTCCGCTCCCGCTCGGGGAGCACCATCGCTGACGCCGGTGTACTGGCTGGGCGAGGCAGCCGGACGGCAGGTCCTGTTCAGGGAGTTCCATCCCGCGCCCGCCGAGGTCTCAGGGGATCCGATCGCCGACGCGGTGCACCTCATGACCTCGGGAAGCCCTTTGGATCCGGACTACAGCTCACCCTGGAACCCGGCGGCGAGCGTGACGTCGTCGATCTCGACGAAGAACGTCATCACCCTGGATCTGTCCTCGGACGCCTTCTCGGAGGGACTCGCCGACGACGAGGCGCGTCTGGCCGTGCAGCAACTCGTCTTCACCGCCACGGCCGCGGCCGCCAACGCCGGGCTCATCCAGGGCGGTGAGTCCAGTTCGGTGGTCGTACTCGTGGACGGCGCCGCGGACTACAGTGCTTTCGGTGCCGTCGAGCTCCACGGGGAGTGGACGCGGGACACCTCGGTGCTCGCTCCGGTGTGGATCATCGACCCTCAGGAGCAGGTCGAAGCGGGCACTGACGGTCTGATCGTCCATGGCCTGGCTCCGGCGGACCAGGGCGAGGCTCAGTGGCGGATAGCGCGCGTGCCCGAGACCCCGGACGGAGGTCAGGACGGCAGCAGCGCGTACTTCCGGGACGGCACCACGGAGATCGGGACGGACGATGGCGCCTATTCCTTCTTCGTCGACCTCCCACCCGGCCGCTACGAGATCATCGTGTCGGTGCCCTCCGACGGCGGCATGGCGGCGGACTCGAAGTCCGTCCTCATCAGGTAGTCCGTCCTCGCCCGGAGGGGCCACTCCGGACGCGGTCCGTGTGCCTACCAGCGCCCGAGCAGATGATTCAGCAGGACGAGGGCGGCCGGACCGGCCGACGAGGAGCGCAGGACGTTCCGGCCCAGGCAGGCCGGGCGGGCACCGGCGGCGAGCAGTACGTCGAGCTCCGCTGCACCGATCCCTCCCTCCGGCCCCACGATCACCGCGGTCGACGTGTGGTCGAGCTGAACCGAGTCCTCGAACGCCGACCAGACCTGTGCCAGCGGCTCGGTGGCCTCCTCGTGGAGGACGATCACCCGATCGAGCGACGCGGCTTGGCGGATCAGCCCCCGCGTGTCGAGGACGGGATGCACCCCGGGGACGAAGGATCGGCGGGACTGCTTCGACGCCGCCTCCACGAGCGACTGCCACTTCCGGCGCCCCTTCTCGGCGCGCTCGTCCCGCCAGCGCACGATGCTGCGCTCGGCGTGCCAGGGGACGATGCAGTCCACCCCGAGCTCCGTCGCGGCCTCGACGGCCTGTTCGTCGCGGCCGCCCTTGGCGAGAGCCTGGACGAGGACGAGGCGGTGTCTCGGCGCCGGGTCCAGGTCCGCGGTCTCGACCACGAGCTCCAGCGTGCCCGCTCCGACCGTCGCGACGCTACCGCTGATCCGGTGTCCGGCGCCGTCGGAGACCTCGATCTGCTCTCCCGGGCCCAGTCTGCGCACCGTCGCCGCATGACGGCCCTCCTCGCCGTCGAGCACGAAGCTGTCGCCCGGCAGCGCCGAGCGGACAGCCTGCGGCGGAGCGAAGAAGAGGGGCCGTGTCATCGATCAGCGATTCCCGAGCCGCTCCCGCAGGCGGGCGAACACTCCCGAGCCGCTGCTCGCGAGCTGGCCGTCCGTGTACTCCTCCTGACGGAGTCCGGCGAGCTGGCGCAGCAGTTCCTCCTGCTGTGGATCGACGTTGCGGGGTGTCTCCACGTTGAGGTGGACCCGGAGATCTCCCCTGCCCTGGTTGCGCAGGTGGGTCACGCCGAGGTTGCGCAGTGTGAGGATCTCCCCCGACTGCGTACCGGGCTTGATGTCCAGCTCCTGATCTCCGTCGAAGGTGTCCAGACGCACGGTCGTGCCGAGTGCCGCAGCGGTCATCGGTACGCTGAGCGTCACGTGCAGGTCGTCGCCGTCGCGCAGGAAGGTCGAGTCGGTGTTCACGCGGATCTCCACGTACAGATCCGCCTGGGGACCACCGGCCACGCCGGCCTCGCCCTGACCGGCGAGCTGGATGCGCGTACCCGTGGCGACTCCGGCCGGGATCTTGATGGTCAGCGTCCGGCGCGCACGGATGCGGCCCTCACCGCTGCATTCGTGGCACGGGTGGGGGATGACGGTGCCGTATCCCTGGCAGGTTCCGCAGGGCGCGCTCGTCATGACCTGGCCGAGGATCGACCGCACCGCGCGCTGGACCTGGCCGGAGCCGCCGCAGATGTCGCAGGTGCGCAGCGTGGTACCCGGCTCGCAGCAGGTGCCGTCGCACGTGGGACACACTTCCGCCGTGTCCACCTCGATCTTCTTGTTGGCGCCGAAGACGGCGTCCTTGAGATCGATCCGCACGTTGATGAGCGCATCCTGGCCGCGACGTGTCCTCGAGGGTGGGCGGGTCTGCTGGCCCCCGCCGCCACCGAAGAACGTCTCGAAGATGTCCTGGAAGGCGAAGCCCGACCCGGAGTAGCCGGCGCCGTATCCGGTATCGGTCCCGTTCTCGTTGCCCGTCGTGTCGTACACCCGCCGCTTCTGGGGGTCCGACAGAACCTCGTACGCCCGGGTCACGAGCTTGAATTCCTCGGCCGCGGTGTCGCCCGTGTTCACATCCGGATGAAGCTTCCGGGCCAGTTTGCGGTACGCCCTCTTGATCTCCTCCCCGGTCGAATCCTGCGCTACACCGAGAACCTCATAGTGATTACTCACTCGTGCACATCACTTCCTGTTGAAAACCACTGAATTTCTGCTGCATGTCCACTTGCGGTAGAGCCTGGGCACGACATGACGGACCCGCGCGGGCCCTACTCCTCGAGAACCCTCGAGACGTAGCGTGCGACGGCGCGCACCGCGGCCATCGTCGTCGGGTAATCCATCCGGGTCGGCCCGAGCACACCCAGTCTCGCGCCCGCATCAGGTCCATAACCCGTTGCGACCACGGATGCTTCCGAGAGCCCGCCATAGGGATTCTCGCTACCGATCCGCACGGAGATGCCGCGGGCGTCGAACTCCATCTCGGACAGCAGCCGCAGCATCACCACCTGCTCCTCGAGTGCCTCGAGAACAGGTCCGATGCTCAGGGGGAAGTCCCCGGTGAAACGGGCGAGGTTCGCTGTACCGGCCAGCACGATCCTGTCGTCCCGCCCGAGGTCCGCCAGCTGCTCGAGCGCCTTGACGATGGTACCCCCGTGCGACTTCGCGGGCGGCGGCAGCTGAGACAGCACCGCCTCCAGCACTGCCGGCAGCGAGGAGAGCTTCACGCCCGACACCGCGGACTGGATGCGCTGCTTGAGATCGGACAGCTCTGCTTCGGTGATCTCCGTGGGCAGCCACACGATCCGCTGCTGCACACTGCCGTCGGTACTGATGAGGACGACCAGGACCTGGGCAGGGGCCACCAGTACGCACTCCATGTGCCGGACGGACGCCCGCTGCGTACGCGGGAACTGGACGACGGCCACCTGGTTGGTCAACTGAGCGAGCAGCCGGACCGTCCGGGCCATGACGTCGTCGAGATCCTCGGCTCCTTCGAGGAGCGACCGGATGGCCTTCTTCTCCGGCGCCGACAGCGGCTTCACCTCGGAGATACGGTCCACGAAGAGGCGGTACCCCTTGTCCGTGGGTATCCGTCCCGAGCTCGTGTGCGGTGCGGCGATCAGGCCTTCTTCCTCCAGGACCGCCATGTCGTTGCGGATGGTGGCCGAGGAGACCCCGAGCCGGTGGCGGTCCACGAGCGCCTTGGAACCTACCGGTTCCCTCGAGTGGACGTAGTCCTCGACGATCGCCCGGAGTACCTCCAGGCGGCGTGGTTCACTCATCCTCAGTCACCTCCGGATCTGTCCTGCGTCAGTGGCTCACTCCCGATCGCGGGCCCACGACGGTCATGGTCGACGAGCACTCCGTCGATTAGCACTCGACACGTCCAAGTGCCAAGTCTAGTACGTTCCGGACGATTGTTAGCATTGGGCATCGGTGCCGGCATCCGGCCGCTCCGTCGTCGGGAGGACAGGTCGGGAATGGACTACGGCTGGGGAGCACAGGACCTCACGGCTCCGAAGCGGGCGACTCTTCCCGAGGTGCCGGTCGAGCGGCACCTCGTCCTCGAGGACGCCCAAAGCGGCTTCGTGGGAGCCGTCGTGCGGGTCGAGAAGTCGGGTGGTCTGCACGTGATGGTCCTCGAGGACCGGCGCGGGAGGCACCGCACCTTCGCGCTGGGCCATGGATTCCTGCTCGAGGGCAACCCCGTCCGCGTCGTCGCACCCCTGGTCCCTCGCGCACCGGCCGCCCCTGCGCGCACGGCCTCGGGCTCCGTACGGGTCGAAGGATCGCGGGCGCGGACGGCTCGCGCGAGCAGGATCTGGGTGGAGGGAAAGCACGACGCCGAACTCGTCGAGAAGGTCTGGGGTGACGATCTGCGCCTTGAAGGGATCGTCGTCGAGCCGCTGCACGGTGTCGACGACCTGGAGAGTGCGATACGGGCCTTCGGCCCCGGTCCCGAGCGCAGGCTGGGCGTCGTCGTCGACCATCTGTTGCCCGGCACCAAGGAGTTCCGGATCGCCCAGCAGGCCCTGACCGTTCCGGGGGCGCGGCACCACGTCCTGATCGTCGGGCATCCCTACGTGGACATCTGGCAGGCGGTGAAACCGCAGGTGCTCGGTCTGGCGGACTGGCCGGTGGTCCCGCGCGGCCAGGACTGGAAGACCGGGATCCTCGCCGGTCTGGGCTGGCCCCACGACGACCAGGCCGCTGTCGCCCGGGGATGGCAGCGGATCCTGGGCTCCGTCACGACCTATGCCGACCTCGAACCCTCACTGCTGGGCCGCATCGAGGAGGTCATCGACTTCCTCACGGCGCATCCGGGTGCCGACTGAGTCCGATGGTCGGCCAGGACCCGGTCCCGGATCGGCAGAGGCTGGTCCCGGATCGGCAGAGAGGGCCAGGACTTGCCCATCGGCAATCGAGCATCCACCAAACATCCAGAGAGAGACCAGGGGAACACCGTTGTCCGACACCGCCGATCACCGGCCGCACAGCCAGGGCGGGCAGACGCCCGCGTTCGAAGGGTCACCGGCGCAGGCTCCGGTGCTGACCGCGTCCCAGGATCGGCAGTTCGCCACACTCGCGCACTTCGGCGGCATCCTCGGATTCGTCCCGTCCCTGCTGATCTTCCTGATCTTCAGGGACAGGGGACCGTTCACCGCGCAGGAAGCGAAGGAGGCGCTGAACTTCACCCTGCCGCCGACGATCCTCGCCCTGATGGCCTTGATCCTCTCACTCCTTCCTGGAGTCGGAGCGGCGTTCGCGGTGATCAACGCGCTGATCTGGCTCGCACTCACCCTGACGTCCGTGCACGCGGGCATTCAGGTGAACAGGGGCAGACCTCACCGGTATGCCCTGAATCTGCGCCTGATCCGCTGACGGTCCAGCCGTTCAGTCGGGCAGCAGGCGCCGGACGACGGCGTCCGCGAGCAACCTGCCCCGGAACGACAGCACCACTGTGCCGGCGAATGCGGCAGCAGGTTGGATGAGTTCGTCGGCGATGAGCCCGGCAATGGCCCTCCTGCCCGCCGGCGTCAAGCGGTCGGTCGGCAGTCCCTCACTCAGTCGGGCTCTCAGCATGACCTCCTCGACGGAGCGGTCGCCGGCGGAGAGGATCTCCCGTCCGGCCGCCGGTGAGCGTCCTGCATCCAGGGCCTGCGCATAGGCCCTGGGATGCTTCACGTTCCACCAGCGGGTGCCTCCGAGATGCGAATGCGCGCCGGGCCCTGCCCCCCACCAGTCGTCTCCGCGCCAGTACGCCAGATTGTGCCTGCACTCGTCGAGCGGTGTCCGCGCCCAATTGCTCACCTCGTACCACTGGAAGCCGGCCTGGGCGAGCATCTCGTCCGCGAGCAGGTACTTGTCGGCGTGATCGTCGTCGTCGATGGGCGCAACCTGACCGCGGCGGATGCGCGAGGCGAGTCGCGTGCCCTCCTCGATGATCAGGGCGTAGGCGGAGATGTGATCGGGCTCGTAGGACAGGGCTGTGGACAGCGAGGTCCGCCAGTCCTCGAGGGACTCCCCCGGTGTTCCGTAGATCAGGTCGAGGCTGACCTTCAGACCCGCTTCCCTGGCCCACGCCACCGCCTGCGGCACCCGCTCCGGGGCATGCGTGCGATCGAGGACGGCGAGGACATGGGGCACCGCCGACTGCATCCCGAAGGAGACGCGCGTGAAGCCCGCCTCCCGGAGGATCCGCAGTGATTCCGGAGTCACGGAATCAGGATTGGCCTCCGTGGTGACCTCCGCGTCCGGAGCCAGTCCCCACAGTGCAGTCGAGGCACGCAGGATCGTCGCAAGATCCGACGCGGGGAGCAGGGTCGGTGTCCCTCCGCCGAAGAACACGGTGGACAGCTCCCTGTCGGGGAAGCCCGAGGAGGTCAGGACGCGGGCCCCGAGATCGAGCTCGGCCAGCACGGACCCGGCGTAGGCGTCCTGCGACGCCCCGCCCCCGAGCTCGGTGGCCGTATAGGTGTTGAAATCGCAATAGCCGCACCGGACGGCACAGAACGGGATGTGCACGTAGAGACCGAAGCTCCTCGTGCCGGCTCCCTCGACGGCGGCCGGAGGCACCGAACCGTCCTCCGGCGCGGGCAGGCCGAGTGGCAGGGTGCTAGGCGCCATCGGCATCCTCGGCGCCGGGCGATGCGGATCGATCCACGTCCTCGGTCACTTCCTGGCTTTGTCCTTGGCCTCGTCGGAGGACAGGGCGGCGATGAACGCTTCCTGGGGCACCTCTACCCGTCCTACCATCTTCATCCGCTTCTTGCCCTCCTTCTGCTTCTCCAGCAGCTTGCGCTTACGCGTGATGTCGCCGCCGTAGCACTTGGCCAGCACGTCCTTGCGGATGGCCCTGATGCTCTCACGCGCGATGATGCGGGCCCCGATCGCTGCCTGGATCGGTACCTCGAACTGCTGCCGTGGAATGAGCTCGCGCAGCTTGCCGGTCATCATCACGCCGTAGGCGTAGGCCTTGTCGCGGTGTGTGATGGCGCTGAACGCGTCCACCTGGTCACCCTGCAGGAGTATGTCGACCTTCACCAGGTCGGAGACCTGATCACCGTCGGCCTTCCAGTCCAGGGATCCGTAGCCGCGCGTCCTGGACTTCAGCAGATCGAAGAAGTCGAAGACGATCTCGGCCAGCGGCAATCTGTACCTGATCTCGACCCTGTCCTCCGACAGGTAGTCCATCCCTCCGAGGACTCCGCGGCGCTGCTGGCAGAGTTCCATGATGGCGCCGACGAACTCGGAGGGCGCGAGGATCGTCGCGGACACCATGGGTTCGCGGACCTCGGCGATCTTCCCGCTCGGATACTCACTCGGGTTGGTGACCAGCAGGACCGTCCTGTCCTCGAGAGTGACCTGGTACTCGACGTTGGGTGCGGTGGAGATCAGATCGAGGTTGTACTCCCGCTCGAGCCGCTCGCGGGTGATCTCCAGGTGCAGCAGGCCGAGGAAGCCGACACGGAACCCGAAGCCCAGTGCAGCGGAGGTCTCCGGCTCGTAGACCAGGGCGGCGTCGTTCAGGGTGAACTTCGCCAGGGCGTCCCGCAGCACCGGGTAGTCCGTGCCGTCGAGGGGGTAGAGACCGGAGAACACCATGGGCTTGGGATCCTCGTAGCCGCCGAGCGACTCCGCGGCCGGCTTGGCCAGTGTGGTCACGGTGTCACCGACCTTCGACTGGCGTACGTCCTTGACGCCGGTGATGAGGTAGCCCACCTCACCGACGCCCAGCCCCTTGGAGGGCTTGGGCTCGGGTGAACTGACGCCGATCTCGAGCAGTTCGTGACTGGCCCGCGTGGACATCATCTGGATCCGCTCGCGCGGCCGCAGGTTCCCGTCGACGACGCGGACGTAGGTGACCACACCCCGGTAGGTGTCGTAGACGGAATCGAAGATCATGGCGCGAGCCGGCGCGTCGGGGTCTCCCGTGGGAGGCGGGAGGTCGCGCACGATCTTGTCGAGCAGCGCCTCGACGCCGACGCCGGTCTTGCCGGAGACCTGCAGTACGTCCTCGGGATCGCCGCCGATCAGACCGGCGAGCTCCGCCGCGTACTTCTCGGGCTGTGCGGCGGGCAGATCGATCTTGTTGAGCACCGGGATGATCGTGAGGTTGTTCTCCATCGCCAGGTACAGGTTGGCCAGGGTCTGCGCCTCGATCCCCTGTGCCGCGTCGACGAGCAGGATGGCCCCCTCGCAGGCGGCCAGCGAGCGCGAGACCTCGTAGGTGAAGTCGACGTGGCCCGGTGTGTCGATCATGTTCAGCGCGTAGGACGTGCCGTCGAGCTCCCAGGGCAGCCGGACGGCCTGCGACTTGATGGTGATGCCCCGCTCCCGCTCGATGTCCATGCGGTCCAGGTACTGCGCCTTCATGTCGCGCTGCTCGACGGCGCCGGTGAGCTGGAGCATGCGGTCGGCCAGCGTGGACTTCCCGTGATCGATGTGCGCGATGATGCAGAAGTTCCTGATGATCGCCGGATCGGTGGCGGCAGGCACCGGCGCGGTGCGGGCCATGGGTGACACGTAGGTTCCTCACGTTGGCGGATGCGGGCTGGGCAGGGACCTGCCGGTTCGTTCGTCGCGAACGGCCGGGCCGGCTCCTGCAGGTTCACCTCCCAGTGTCCCATGCCGTGTCCCGCGCTGCGGCAGGCGCCCCGGCCTCAGGCTCCGCACCGGGCTCTCGGCTTGCGCACACCGTCCGGGAGGAGCCTTCCGTTGGGCAGGGCGGATGCCGTTCTGCTAAAGTAGTGCGCTGTGTGTCCGCGAAGGTCTTCGGGCACTTCGGCCGATCTCCACACGGTGTCCCCACGCCGCTCGGTCCCCGATCGGCCGGACAACCCTCATGACCAGTCCGCACTACGAAGAAAGTTCTCATACGTGGCAAACATCAAGTCCCAGAAGAAGCGCATCCTCACCAACGAGAAGGCGAGGCAGCGCAACAGCTCGATCAATTCCGAGCTCAAGACGGCCATCCGTGCCGTGAACACCGCGGTGGCCGGGTCGGACAAGGACGCCGCCACCACGGCCCTGCGCACTGCCAGCCGCAAGCTGGACAAGGCTGTCAGCAAGGGTGTGCTGCACCGCAACAACGCTGCGAACCGCAAGTCGGCGATCTCGAAGAAGGTCAACGCGCTCTAGAGCTGCGCTCGAGCACGCCACCGGCGTTCGACCATGAGGGGCCCGTTCCGGTACGGAACGGGCCCCTCATGTCCGTGTGGGTCCAACGGCCGACCGAACGGCGCACCACGACCCGCGGGGGTCGGGTGGCCTCTACCGATGGTCGGGGTACCCGGACGGCGGCTCTGATGCCGCTGCGCCGGCCGGACTCAGTCCTCTGCCAGTGCTATGACGGTCACGGCGCGTTCAACGGCGTACACGGGATCCCGCGCCTCGCCCTTGACCTGCGCATCAGCCTCGGCCAGTGCACGGATACAGCGCGCAAGGGCCGCAGAGCTGAAGCGCCGGGCCTCCTTGCGAGCCTGGTCCACCTGCCACGGCGCCATGCCCAGTTCCCTGGCGAGCTGCCCGGAGGAGCCCCTGGCGCCGTGTACCTTCGCCACGGCGCGTACCTTCAGCGCGAGGGCCGCGACGATCGGCACCGGATCAGCGCCGGTTGCAAGAGCGTGACGGAGCATCGACAGTGCCTGCGCTGTTCGTCCTGCCAGCGCGGCATCGGCCACCTTGAAACCCGTGGCCTCGATCCGGCCGCCGTAGTACTTCTCGACGAGTTCCACGGTGACCTCGCCGCCGGTGTCCGCCATGAGCTGCTGACAGGCTGCCGCGAGCTCGGGTAGTTTCGAGCCGACGGCGGCGACCAGGGCGCGGACGGCGTCGGGTGCTATGCGCCGATGCGCGGTGCGGAACTCCGTGCTGACGAAGTCGGCCCGCTCGGCATCCTTCTTCAGCGGCTGGCAGTCGACGATCGTGGCCTTCATCGCCTTGACGGTGTCGAGCAGTTTCCTGCCGCGGTTGCCTCCCGAGTGGCCGAGCACGAGAACGACATCGGGCGCCGGATCGGCGAGATAGGCGAGGGAGTCGACGAGGAAGTCGTCGTTCATCTGTGCCAGGCCCGTGGCCTCGACGATCTTCCAGTCGCCGAACAGCGACGGACTGGTCTGCAGCGCGAGCGCTCCCGCCTCGTACGATCCGGCGTCGATGCTCACGAGTTCGGCCTCGGGATGGACTGCCCGGACCTGGTGGCGGATCGACTCCGCAGCCTTCGAGGCCAGGTACTCCTCCGGACCGGACAGGAGCACGACGGCCGATGGGCGTACCTCGCGCCAGGACGTCGATTCTCCTGCGCTCCCTGCCCTGGGTGATGCCACGCGGTGGGTCCCTTCTGTCGGATCAGCTCCTACTCTCGCACGGCGTCGCCGTGGCCCGAAAGCCGGTGTCGGGCGATGTGCCCGAGGGGGTGTGGGACGTGCCGTGTCTCACCTGATGCGGTGTATCTCGAGCAGTGAATCGACGACATCGAGCGTGAAGGAGCCGAGCTGGTCCGTCCGCGCGGTGGCTGTCCCGACCGAATCCAGTGCCTCCAGAGTGGCGGCATGGGGGTGACCATAGCCGTTGTCGCTGCCGACCGAGATGAGAGCGAGCCTCGGCCGGAGCGCTTCGATCAGGGCCGTACCGCCGTTCCGCGCACCGTGATGGGCGATCTTCAGCACATCCACCGTACTGCCGGCGAGGTCCGGCTGCTCCGCCAGCAAGGTGGCCGCCGCCTGTTCCTCGAGGTCCCCCAGCAGAAGGACCGAGATCGGCCGCTCGGAGGTGGGAACGAGGATCTCGAGGACGGCGCTGGAATCGTTCTCCTCGGTCCCGGCCGTGTGGCCTCCCGCCCAGAGGACATCCACCGCCAGGGGTGGTAGATCGAGCTCGGTGGTGTCGGTGAGCCTCGTGACGGCGACCCCGGCGCTGCCAGCGGCATCGGCCAGGACCCCGGGTAGGCTCGATTCTCCTGTGGAGTAGTACAGGGCCGAGACGGTCCTGTCGCGCACCGCTCCCTCGATTCCGCCGTAGTGGTCCTCGTGCAGGTGGGAGATGACGAGCGCGTCGATCACCTGGATGCCCAAAGTGTCCAGACAGTGGTCGATCGCCTCGGGATCGGGGCCGACATCGACCACCAGCGCGTGTCCCTCGGTCGTCCTGACGACGATCCCGTCGCCCTGCCCGACGTCGCACATCGTGAGGATCCAGCGTGCCTCCGGCGGCGCGCTCCGCCCCACGAGGACGAGGCCTCCGGCGATGCACACCGCCACGGCGATCGCGACCGGACGCACGAGGGAACGGGCGAAAGGCCGCGCGCCCGGTCCGACCCGACGGGGCGGCCCCGCCCGTCCCGTCGGGCGACGGCCACCGCGCAGGCGCAGCGAACTCGCTGAGGGAGGACGCAGGCGCGGATCCTCCTCCTCCGTGCTCCCGGCAGGGCTCCCCCGCCGGGCAGCTGTCTCGTACCTGGCGAGGAGAAGCAGCAGGAGCACCGCTCCGAGGACAGCCGCGACAGTTCCCGCGGCGCCGGTCGGCCACGGGAGCGAGGCTGCGGGGGCGGTGGACAGCACGTCCGATACGCCTGCGACCCAGCGTGTGCCCCAGTGCGCTGCGGTGATCAACGGATGCGCCAGAGCCGGCGCCGCAACCAGTGCCAGGACGGCGAGCATGCCGAGCAGCGTGATCCCCGGGACCACCGGCGAGGCCAGGACATTGGCCGGGAGGGAGTACAGCGGCAGAGTGGGCTGCAGCAGTACGAGGACCGGTGTGCAGAACATCTGGGCCGTCAGCGGGATGGCGAGCAACTGCGCGATGAACCTCGGCATGATCCGCTCGAGTACCCTGACCACCATCGGCCCGGCGGTGATCAGTCCCAGTGTCGCCAGCACGGACAGGATGAAGGCGAACGACACGCAGAGCCACGGGTCGGCCGCCAGGAGGGCGATGACGGAGACCAGCAGGACGGTCAGGGACACCTTGCCCCTGCCGGAGAGCACCGCTGCCACCCCGATGCTTCCCATGACGGCAGCGCGCAGCACGCTCGGCTCGGGTCCCACCAGCATGACGAAGCAGACGAGCGCGACGACGGCGCCCAGGGCGGCAACCAGGCGCGGCACCCGGATGGTCCGCAGACCGAGGTAGGCGAAGCCGACCACGTAGGAGCAGTTCGCACCGCTGACGGCGGTCAGATGCGTCAGACCGGTCGTCCTCATGGCCTCGGCGAGTGCCGGGTCCATGCCGGTCCGATCACCGAGCGCCATACCCGGAAGGAGCCCTCCGTCGCGGGCGTCGCGCAGAGACAGGTCGCGGAACCGTCCGCGGAGGTCACCTGTGTAGCCGAGCCGGCCCCCGGCCTCCTCGATCGTCGGCGCGCTCGCGGGCACGAAGACCGCGGTGGCCCGTCCGAGTCGATCCGGAGGCGAAGCCGTTCCGGGTACCCGGACGGTGTCCCCACGCCCGAGGTGCCCCCACTGCTCCGAGCCGAGGACCACCACCGGGGTTGCTGCAGCAAAGACCCTGCCCCGCAGGACGCCGCCGGTCACCTCGGCGTCGACCATGAACCGCTCCCCTCCGAAGGACCCGACCCCGAGTGCCACGGGTTCACCCGAGATGCGCAGCAGCGCGGTGAACGGGGTGGAACCGGCAACCGCTTCGGACACCGGCCCGCTCTCGGCCCGGGCAAGGCTGCCACCGGCTGCCAGCAGAACCAGGGCCAGGGCAGCTGCGGGCGCGATCCCCTGCACCGGCAGCACGATTCGCCGGCGTCTGTCGTCCGCTGCCGCCGGAAGGGCCAGGCATCCCAGCAGGACCGCCCCGACCGCGACAAGCAGACCGGCGGCCGTCGCGGCTGTCGCTCCGCCGCGGATGGCGAGTGCGGCTCCGACCCAGGCCGCCGAAGCCGCCGGTACCAGCCTGACGTCACCGCCCCACCGCGACAGCAGGGTAGATCCGTTCGCTCTCCTCGGCGCATCCCCAGGTACGGCGCCGGACGGAGACCCAGCTGCAGCCGCAGATCCGGACACAGCTACGGGCCCAAGTGCTGCGAAGCTCCCTGCTTCATCCCGTCGAGCTCCACGGAGCGGTGACCGGCGCAGCGAGGAGCGCTGGTTCACCGGGCCACGATGAGGGGAAGGATGCCCTCGAGCATCGCCGGGCCGATGCCGGGCACGGCGTCGATGTCCGCAGCCTGGAGGAAGGGCCCGTTGTCCTCCCGCCAATTGATGAGCCGCTGTCCGAGCACCGGGCCGACGCGCGGCAGGGTCTCGAGCTCGGCGAGCGTTGCGGTGTTGATGTCGATGAGTGCCGCTGCTGCACCGTCCGCGCCGGCAGTACCGGCCCCTGGCGCTCCTCCTGACGTTGGACCTCCTGACGCGGTCACCCCTCCTGATCCCTGCGCTCCGGCCACCGTCGGTGACGACGCAGTGATCCCCTGCTCCGTCAGGTCTGCTCGTGGCTCCTCACCCACGGCGAGCACGTGGATGTGCTGGCCGTCGAAGGGCGGTGAGGCCAGATTGATACTCTCGAGATCGGCCTCGGGTAGAGCGCCCCCTGCATCCTCGAGGACTTCTGCCAGACGCGTGCCGGCCCGGATCGTGACCACGCCCGGTGTTGCGACGGCACCCGTGACGTAGACGACGATCGTTCCGTCCCCGTCCGGTCCGGGCAGGGGTGCATCGATCGGGGAATCCGCACTGCCGTGCCCCGGGCTGGAACCGGCGGCACCGGAGGCTGTGACCGGTACCCCTGCAGTGGGCGAGGGGGTGGTTGCGGAAGTGTCCGGGGCCGTCCCGGACGCGCCGGTGTCGCTTCCTCCGGGGCGGTCGGCGTCGAGCTCGACCGAGATGGCAGCGGCCGAGGGCTCCGAGCTGCGCACGAGGAACAGTGCGGCTCCGACGGCCAGTGCCACCCCGAGGAAGATCAGGGCGGCAGACCGGTAGACGCGCCAGTGGAGGCCGCGGGTAGCACGAGGGTCCTCCCAGCCAGTGCCCCTGTCCGTATCCTCCTCGTCGGGTACGTAGCCGGGCGGTACGGCAGAGCGGATCCGAGGGGCCGGGGAACCGGCGCTCGACCCCGCTACGACCGGCAGCGAGACCTCGGTGTCGGTGCGCAGGTCGGCATCCGGACCCATCCGCAGCTTCGTGGACGAAGGCGCTTCGGCCTGGTACGGGTCCCAGGCTGTCTGCACGTGCACCTCCGGCCGGACGGCTCCTCCAGCGGAACTCGGGTGCCGACCACCGTCCGCGGTCGGCCATCGGTGCTTTGCCATACCGACACGCTAGGCGGATGCACTGCAGCAGCAGGATCGGAGGCACGGCTATGTGGACATCTCCCGTGCATGGAACCGCGGAGCGTGCGCCTCACTCTGCCCGGGACCGCACTCCGCTGATGGTGACGGCCACGACACCGAGGCCCGCATGCGCGGCGAGGACGGCGGGACACGGCGCGCACGAGACGGACGTCGCGTCCGTGGCAGCCCCCAGGCGCTCGGCGAGGGACAGGGCCTCGTCCTCGTTGCCGAAGTGATGCACCGTCAGATGCACCTGACCGGCCCTGGCCCCGGCGTCGGCGACGACGAGCTCCTCGAGCCGCTGCAGCCCGCGCTCCGCCGAGCGCATGCGTTCCAGGGGCACGAGCGCACCACTGCGGACGTGCAGAATCACCCGGACGGACAGGAGCGTCCCGAGCCACCCGGCCGCCGCCGTGATGCGCCCCCCGCGCCGGAGCTGCTCGAGGCTCGGGACGTAGAAATAGAGCGAGGAGTCCCGGGCCGTCATCGCGGCGGCGGCAGCGGCCGACTGCAGATCGGCACCTCCGCGCGCTGCATCGAGCGCTGCGAGTGCGGCTCGTCCCTGCGCCATTCCGGCGGTGCGTGTGTCGATGACCTCCACGGGTAGCGCAGCCCTGGCTGCGGCCATTCGCGCAGCCTCCACCGTGCCGGAGAGCAAGCCGGAGAGGTGGACGGAGACCACGCCGTCGTACCCCTGCTCGGCGAGGTGTCCGTAGGCGCGATCGAACTGGCCGGGCGAGGGCCGCGAGGTGCGCACATCGGAGCCGGCGGCGAGTGCCAGCATCAGGGGCGCTGTGACGTCGTCGTGCTCACCGGTGAGGATGTCGTTGCCGACCAGCACCGGCAGCGCGACCACTCGCACCGCCTCCGCGGCTCCGCCCGTCTCCCGCCATGCCGGCGGGAACCCGGCCGCCGAGTCGGTGACGACGGCGATGCGTGCCGATGCGCCCGTTCGCATCGGGGAGTCCTTCCCGTCCATCAGGCAGGAACGATGTTGACCAGCTTGGGGGTGCGCACGATGACGGTGCGGATGTCACGCCCGTCCAGGACACGCTGCACCTGCTCGCTGGCCAGGGCGAGCTCGCGCAGCTCCTCCTCGGCGATGTCCGGCGACACCGTCAGGCGCTCGCGCACCTTTCCCTGCACCTGCACCACCGCGACCACGCTCTCCTGTCGCAGCAGGCCCGGATCGACGGCGGGCCAGCCCGCGGTCGCGACAGTCGGCTCATGACCGAGGCGGCTCCAGAGGTCCTCGGCCGTGTAGGGGGCGAAGAGGCTCAGCATGATCGCCACCGCCTCGGTGGCCTCGCGCACGGCAGGGTCGGCGCCGCCGACGCCGGAGTCGATCGCCTTGCGGGTGACGTTGACCAGTTCCATGAGTCTGGCGATGGCCACGTTGAACTTGTTGCCCTCCAGCAGCTCGGCGGCATCGGCCAGGGTCCGGTGCGTCACCGAGCGCAGGGCCCTGTCCCCGGTCGAGGGATCTGCGCCGACGGCGCTCGTCACGTCCGCGCCCAGGCGCCAGGCCCGCGCGAGGAACTTCGCGGAGCCCGACGGCGAGACATCGGCCCAGTCGACGTCGTCCTCCGGCGGGGAGGCGAACACCATGGTGAGGCGGACGGCATCCACCCCGTAGCGGTCCAGCTGCTCACCGAGATCCACACCGTTGCCGAGGGACTTGCTCATGGCCTTGCCGCCGTTGAGCACCTGCCCCTGGTTCAGCAGTGCGCCGAAGGGTTCGGTGAAGTCGACCATGCCGAGATCGAACAGGACCTTCGTGAAGAACCGGCTGTAGAGCAGGTGCAGGATGGCGTGCTCCACGCCCCCCACGTACTGCCCCACGGGCAGCCAGCGGTTCACGGCGTCGGTGTCGAACGGAGCGGTCTCCAGGTGCGGATCCACGAAGCGCAGGTAGTACCAGGACGAGTCCACGAACGTGTCCATCGTGTCGGTATCACGCCTGGCCGCACCTCCGCACGAGGGGCACGGGACATTCACCCACTCCTCGACCGCGGCCAGCGGGGATGCGCCCTTGGGCGCCAGGGCCTCGCCGCGCAGACCCTCGGGCAGTGTCACCGGGAGCTGATCGTCCGGAACCGGCACCTCGCCGCAGGAGGGGCAGTGGATGATCGGGATGGGAGTACCCCAGAACCGTTGCCGCGACAGCAGCCAGTCGCGCAACCGGTAGTTGACGGTGTGCTCACCGGTGCCCTGTTGCTCGATGAGCTCGATGGCACGACGGATGGCGGAGTCGCGGTCCAGTCCGCTGAGCTCTCCCGAGTTGACCAAGGTGCCCTCGCCGGTGGTCGCGATGCCGGTCGCTGCGGCGTCCTCGGCACCGGTGTCCACGACGGTGCGCACGCTCAGGTCGAAGGCGCGCGCGAAATCGAGGTCGCGCTGATCGTGGGCCGGGACCGCCATGATGGCACCTGTACCGTAGTCGGCGAGCACGTAGTCCGCGGCCCAGACGGGCAGCTTCTCGCCGGTGAGCGGATTGATCGCGTAGCGCCCGGTGAAGACGCCGGTCTTCTCACGCTCCGTGGCCTGCCGTTCGATCTCCGACAGGTTCTTCACCTGCTCGCGGTAGGTCTCCAGCTCGGCGCGTCGATCGGGCATGACGAGTTCCAGCGCCAGCTCGGCGTCCGCGGCGACGACGAAGAAGGTCGCCCCGTACAGGGTGTCGGGGCGTGTGGTGAACACGGCGATGTCGTTCTCCGGCTGATCGCCCTGAGCCTCGATGCGGAAGTGCACGTGTGCGCCCTCGGAGCGTCCGATCCAGTTGCGCTGCATGGCGAGCACGCGCTCGGGCCAGTGGCCCTTCAGCTGCTCCATGTCGTCCAGCAGCCGGTCGGCGTAGTCGGTGATCCGGAAGTACCACTGGTTCAGGTTCTTCTTGGTCACCGGGGTCCCGCAGCGATCACAGACCCCGTTGACGACCTGCTCGTTGGCGAGCACGGTCAGGTCCTTCGGGCACCAGTTCACCGGGGAGTTCCTGCGGTACGCCAGGCGCTGCTGGAAGAACCGGACGAACAGCCACTGGGTCCAGCGGTAGTACTCGGGATCGGACGTGTGGATCCGCCTGCTCCAGTCCGCGCTGATGGCGTAGCGCCTGAAGGAGGTCGCCTGGGTCTCGATGTTCGCGTAGGTCCAGTCCGCCGGGTGGGCGTTGCGCTTGATGGCGGCGTTCTCGGCGGGCAGGCCGAAGGAGTCCCAGCCGATGGGATGCAGGACGTCGAATCCACGCTGCCGGTAGTACCGCGCCACCACATCGCCCATCGCGAACGCCTCGGCGTGGCCCATGTGCAGATCCCCGGACGGGTAGGGGAACATGTCGAGCACGTAGCGCCGCTCACGCTCGCCGTCGTCGGACGGCGCGAAGGGCTTCAGCCGCTCCCAGACCGCCGGCCATCGGGCCTCGATGGCCGCGACGTCGTACGTGGTCTCGTCCGGCTGGTCGTCCCCTGGGGTGGTACTCACTGTATGACCTGTCCTGTCGGTGGATCGTGGTGCTGGATGTCTCGAGCCCCGCGGGTCCCGGAGAACCCTCGGCGCGCGGGTGCTGTGCTGTTCCTGCGGAAGCGGGCGCCTGCTGCCGAACACACAAAAGCCCCTCACACAGGAGGGGCCGCCGCACAGGAGATGCTGTGCGGCTAGGAAAGCAGAAGGATGAAGCGCATGGCACTACTTTAGCAGTGCGTGCACGAGAGCCTCGCGGGTACCCGGTGCATCATCGGACGCACCGGGTACCTGCTCCGATGACCTGCTAGTGGACGTCCTCGTCGACCCAGTCGAAGGTCTTCGTGACGGCCTTCTTCCACAGCCGCAGCTGGCGCTCGCGCTCACTGTCCTCCATGGACGGGTTCCAACGCTTGTCCTCGGACCAGTTGGTCGCGAGTTCGTCGGTGTCCTTCCAGAAACCGACGGCGAGGCCTGCGGCGTAGGCGGCCCCGAGAGCGGTGGTCTCCGTGACCTTCGGCCGGATGACCGGGATCCCGAGGATGTCCGCCTGGAACTGCATGAGGGCGTCGTTCGCGACCATCCCCCCGTCCACCCGCAGGTCCTCCATGTCGACGCCGGCATCGGCGTTGGCGGCGTCGAGCACCTCGCGGGTCTGGAAGGCCGTGGCCTCCAGGGCAGCGCGGGCGATATGGCCCTTGTTCACGAAGCGGGTCAGGCCGACTATCGCGCCGCGCGCATCCGAGCGCCAGTACGGCGCGAAGAGCCCCGAGAACGCCGGGACCACGTAGACCCCGCCGTTGTCCTCCACCGTCGTCGCCAGCTGTTCGACCTCGGGCGCACTCCTGATGAAGCCCAGATTGTCCCTGAGCCACTGGATGAGTGAGCCGGTGACGGCAATGGAACCCTCGAGCGCGTAGACCGGCTTGGCATCACCGAGCTTGTAGCAGACGGTGGTGAGCAGACCGTTCTTCGAGTGGACGATCTCCTCGCCGGTGTTCACGATCAGGAAGTTACCGGTGCCGTAGGTGTTCTTCGCGCCGCCCTTGTCGAAGGCGGCCTGACCGAAGGTGGCAGCCTGCTGGTCACCGAGGATGCCGGCCACGGGGGTCTCGCGCAGCAACTGGGAGGTGTGCACCGTGCCGTAGACCTCTGAGGAGGACCTGATCTCGGGCATCATCGACACCGGGACGCCGAAATCGGCGAGGATCGACTCGTCCCAGGACAGCGTGTCGAGATCCATGAACAGCGTGCGGGACGCATTCGTCACGTCGGTGATGTGCACACCGCCGTCTGTGCCGCCCGTGAGGTTCCAGGTCACCCAGGAGTCGGTGTTGCCGAAGATGAGGTCGCCGGCCTCCGCCTTCTCCCTGGCACCGTCCACATTGTCGAGGATCCACTTGATCTTGGTCCCCGAGAAGTACGTGGCCAGCGGCAGGCCGACCTTGGACTTGTAGCGCTCCACCCCGCCGTCCTCGGCCAGCTCGTCGACGATGGACTGGGTGCGGGTGTCCTGCCAGACGATCGCGTTGTAGACGGCCTTTCCTGTGGTCCTGTCCCAGACGACGGCTGTCTCGCGCTGGTTGGTGATACCCACGGCGGCGATGTCGTGGCGCGTGAGGTTGGCCGTGGACAGCGCCTGGCCGATCACCTCGCGGGTGTTGTTCCAGATCTCGGCGGGGTCGTGCTCCACCCAGCCGGCCCTCGGGAAGATCTGCTCGTGTTCCTTCTGCCCGGACGAGACGATATCGCCCTGGTGATCGAACACGATGGCTCTGCTGGAGGTGGTGCCCTGGTCGATGGCCATGACGTACTGCTGCGACATGTCGTACTCCTTCAGTGGATGGCGGGTTGCTCAGTGGCTTGAATCAGCCGATTGTGCCTGCTCTCAGGCTGCGATGACGGGGAACGAGATGAGCTGGACGATGAGACCGGCGAGCGCGCCGCCGATGATGGGGCCCACCACGGGGACCCATGCGTAGGCCCAGTCGCTGGACCCCTTGCCCTTGATGGGCAGGAACGCGTGGGCGATACGCGGGCCGAGGTCACGGTTCGGGTTGATGGCGTAGCCCGTGGGCCCGCCGAGCGAAGCACCGATGCCGACCACGAGGAGCGCGACGGCCAGCGGGCCGATCTCGGTGGGGGTGCCGGCGAACGAGAGGATGACCAGGACGAGGACGAAGGTCGCGATGA
This sequence comes from Arthrobacter echini, assembly GCF_004803505.1. Lineage (GTDB taxonomy): Bacteria > Actinomycetota > Actinomycetes > Actinomycetales > Micrococcaceae > Arthrobacter_D > Arthrobacter_D echini. The sequence goes on along the minus strand of NZ_SSWH01000004.1, from coordinate 191,968 downwards.
TCTCGGTGACCAGATTCCAGCCGTACGATCGGATGGCCGGACCGGTGGCGAAGACACCGAGCTTGTTGGCCGGATCGGGTTCGTCGTCGAAGTGCTGCTTGTAGGACAGCCAGGCCAGGACGGCTCCGATGACCGACCCGAGCATCTGGGCCGCGAGATACGCCAGTGTCGTGGCGAACGTCTTGTCGACACCGGGAGCGTATTCAGCGGCATCGCTGAAGAGTAGACCGATGGTGACGGCGAAGTTCAGGTGGGCTCCCGAGAGGGCCGCCACGTAGACGCCGGCGAAAACACCGAGACCCCAGCCGAAGTTGACCATGAGAAAGCCGCCGTTGTTGCCCTTGGTCCTGGCGAGCGCGACATTCGCGACCACGCCGTTACCGAGCAACAGAAGCAGCATGGTGCCGAGACATTCGGCGACGAATACTTCCAGGGACATCCTTGACTCCTTTGTCCATTAACTTATTGATGGGTGCCGCCGCCTCGACGGCACCCATCGGAATCCTCCGGCAACCGCTGCCGTTGGCATCACGCCGCTGTGAGTGACAGCGGTTCGACGGCGTAGCGGCGGGTGCCGCTACGCCGTCAGGCTTTTGACCTGCACCCGGTGGGCCTCGGCGAGGACCTTCTCGGCGAGCTCGATCTCCGCCGCTGCCTGCTCGGCGTCCCAGCCCAGCAGGGGTGCCAGGGTCTCGGACAGCTCTGCGAGCAGTTCCTCGGTGACGAGTCCGCGGAAGGCCAGCGAGGTCCGTCGGATCAGTACATCGATCAGGTGGCCGATCTGCTCGTGCTCGACCATGTAGGCGAGTTCTCGCGTGCTCAGTTCCCTCGTCGTATTGAACACCGTGTCGGGGCCGTCAGTGAGATATTCGATGACATCGCTTGCGCGTGTCCCGTAGCGGGTCAGCAGCACCCTCACGCGGTCCTCGTCGAAGCCCGGCCGTACGGCCGCCCTGATCCACGCACGCTCCGCTGCCTCGTCCGTGGGGAAACCCTGCCCTCCGCCGATGGCCAGGCCCGCGGTCGAGGTCTTCCGTGAGCTTCCGAGTGCCGCGAGCGTGTCGTCGGCGAGATGCTCGGACAGAGCGCGGAAGGTGGTCCACTTTCCACCGACAAGGCTCAGGGTCGTCACATCGCGGCCCCCGAGCTTCTCCTCGCGCTTCTCGATCCGGTAGTCGCGCGAGACGAAGCCCGGCTGGGTCTCGTCGTGGCGCGGCAGCGGGCGGACGCCGGAAAAGCTGTAGACGATGTCCTTCGTGGTGACCTCGATGTCCGGGAAGACGTGCCCGATGAGTTCGAAGAAGTACTCGATCTCCTCGTCGGTGCACACGGCCTGCTCGGTGACGTCGACGTCGATGTCGGTGGTGCCGACGAGTACCCTGTCGCCCATCGGGTAGATGAGCACGATCCTGCCGTCGGTGTGCTCGAAGAAGATCTCCGTACCGTTGCATGCCTGGAGCAGTTCGGGGTGGTCCAGCACGATGTGTGATCCCTTGGTGCCACCCATGAACCGGCTCTCCGAGCCCAGTGCAGTATTGGTGATATCGGTCCAGGCACCCGAAGCATTGACGACGACGTCGGCCTGGAAGCTGAAGGTCTCACCCGTGAGTTCGTCGCGCAGTCTCACGCCATCGTCGTCGTTCCCGATCGCGCTGACGTAGTTGACCGCCCGCGCCGACGGGTTGGCGATCTGGCCGTCGCGCAGGACATCCAGCGTGAGCCGCTCGGGATTGTGGACCGAGGCGTCGAAGTAGGTTGCCGCGTACCTGACATTCTTGGGCAGGTCCGGCATGGTCTCCAGCGCCTTCCTGCGCCCCACGAAGGAGTGGCGGGGTACGTTGCCGCCGTCGCGGGAGAAGAAGTCGTACATGGTCAGGCCCGCCTTGATGAGCACGGCGCCGCGCTCCACCTGCTTGCCCTGCTTGTGCGTCAGGAAGCGCAGCGGAGCCGAGAGGATCCCCGAGAACGTGGTGAAGATGGGGATGGTGGTCTTCAGTGGCTTGACGTAGTGCGGCGCGATCTTCATGAGCGCGTTGCGCTCGACCACGGACTCGTGCACGAGGCGGAACTCGCCGTTCTCGAGGTAACGGATTCCGCCGTGGATCATGTGCGAGGATGCCCCCGATGCTCCCTGGCAGTAGTCGCCGCGCTCCACGAGGGCGACGTCGACTCCCTGCAGCGCCAGATCACGGAATGTTCCCACACCGTTGATCCCGCCGCCGATGATGAGCACGGAGGCGCGGGGGTTGTCCCGGAGTTCCCGAACCTCCGCGCGGGTGGATCCTGCTGTGCCTTCTGTCCGACCGGCTGCAATGCTCACGGTAGTACTCCATAACGTCGATGTCTGGATCGGTTCTTGTATCTTCAGTCTCCGAGGACTGGACATAGCAGTCAACCGCCTTGCACATATGTGCACTCTGGTGGAGGATCGGGAGATGGCACCGACCTCCGACGCCGAGGCAATGCCTGGTGCCCCGTTCTCCGGCGGCAGGTCGCGGGACGCACTGCGGGCGGCGCAGATGTACTACCTGCAGGACCTGACCATGAACGCCATCGCGCGGGAGCTGAACACGTCACGGTCCACGGTGTCGCGACTGCTGTCGATGGCGCGGGAGACGGGCCTGGTGCAGATCCAGGTGAACAACCCGACGGATCGTACCCCTGCGCTCGAGCAGCAGATCAGCCGTCGCTTCGGCGTCCAGGCCCACGTGGTCCCCATCGCTGACTCCGTCAACGATTCGGAGGTCCTCAACCGTGTGGCCCTGCAGGCCGCCCGCACGATCGGTCCACTCGTCGACTCCAACGCCATCATCGGTGTCGCCTGGGGCTCCACCCTCAGTGCGGTGAGCCACCGGCTGACACGTAAGCAGACCCACGACAGCACATTCGTGCAGCTCAACGGCGCGGGGAACACACAGACCACGGGAATCTCCTACGCGAGCGAGATCCTGCGCCGCTTCGGACAGGCCTATGGCTCGCGCGTGGAGCAGTTCCCCGTCCCGGCGTTCTTCGACCACGCCGAGACCAAGAAGGCCATGTGGCGCGAACGCAGCGTGCGGCGCATCCTCGATCTGCAGGAGCGGATGACCATGGCCATCTTCGGCGTCGGTTCCATCGGTGCCGGTATCCCGAGTCATGTGTACAGCGGCGGGTACCTCGATCACGAGGACCTGGAGACACTGGAGGCCGACGAGGTGGTCGGCGACGTCGCGACCATGTTCTTCCGCTCCGACGGCAGTCACCGGGACATCCTGCTGAACCAGCGCAGCACCGGCCCGGACCTGGACGAGCTCCGACGGGTGGGCCGGCGCATCTGCGTGGTGTCCGGCGAGTCCAAGATCCACGGTCTGCGCGGAGCGCTCGCGGCGAATCTGGCAACGGATCTCATCCTCGACGAGGGCTCGGCCCGGCGCCTGGTCCAGGCCTGAGGACTGCGCTACCGGCGGCCCCTTCTCCGCTGCCATCGGCGCCCCGTCTCGCTAGAGTGGCAGCATGAATCCCTCCGTACCACGTGCCCTGCTCGCCGACGGATCCTCGCTGGACGTGATCGGTTACGGCGTCTACAAGATCCCTCCCGAGGAGACGGAGCAGCTGTGCTCGACGGCGCTCGGGGCCGGCTACCGCCTGATCGACACCGCTGCCCTCTACGGCAACGAGGCCGGTGTGGGCGCTGCGGTCCGGTCGTATCTCTCCTCGGGCGAGCGCGATGACCTGTTCATCACCTCGAAGGTGTGGAACGACGATCACGGGTACGACGCGACGCTGCGCGCCTTCGACGCCACCATGGATCGCATCGGGCTCGACCAGCTCGATCTCTACCTGATCCACTGGCCGGTCCCGTCGAAGGGTCTGTACGTGGAGTCCTGGCGCGCCCTGAATCAGCTGCGAGCAGACGGGCGCGTCCGCTCCGTGGGCGTCTCGAACTTCCAGGAGGACCACCTCCGGCGCCTGCAGGACGAGACCGGAGTGCGTCCGGTGCTCAACCAGATCGAACTGCACCCGTACCTCCAGCAGCGTGCATTGCGTGACTTCCACGCCGAGAACGGGATCCTCACCCAGGCGTGGAGTCCGCTCGGACGGGGGACGGCCCTGACCGATCCCGTCGTCGGCGACATCGCGGCCCAGCTCGGTCGGACACCGGCGCAGGTCGTGCTCCGGTGGCATCTGCAGCACGACATCCTGACCATCCCGAAGTCCAGTTCGCCGGAACGCATCAGCTCCAATCTGGACATCTTCGACTTCTCGCTCGACGACGGTCAGCTGGCTGCCCTCGACGCGCTGGACCGGGACCAGCACTCCGGCTCTGCGAACCGCGACTGATGCGACCCTCGCTCGTCCACACCGTACGGTGGGAGGGCACCGTGCAGCAGGTGTGGGACCACCCTGCTGTCGGGACTTCCCCGGATTCTGTCGCTTCCGTCGATTCCGCGCCGACGATCGTGATGGTGCACGGGTTCCGCGGCGATCACCACGGCCTGGAACGCCTCGTCGGGGAACTGCCGGCGCACCGCGTCCTCGTGCCGGATCTTCCCGGCTTCGGACAGGGCGAGGAACTGCCGGGAACGCACGACGTCGCCGCCTACGTACGTTTCATCGCCGAGTGCGTCCTGCGGCTCGTCGACGACCCGGATGAGCGCGTGGTGCTGCTCGGGCACTCCTTCGGCTCGATCGTCGCCGCCGAGACCGCAGCCGCAGGATCGACGCCCGTGGACGCGCTGGTGCTGGTCAATCCCATCAGTGCCCCGGCCCTGACGGGACCGAGCCGGATCGCCACCAGGGCTGCCGAGGCCTATTATCTCGCCGCCGCCCGCCTGCCGGAGCGCGCCGGCCTGGCACTGCTCTCGAACCCCGCGATAGTGCGCGTGATGAGCGGGTTCATGGCGACGACGGCGGACCCGTCGCTGCGGCGCTGGATCCACGGGCAGCACAGCGCGTATTTCAGCTCGTTCGCCAGCCGCCGCGTGGTCCTCGAGGCCTTCCGTGCCTCCATCTCCGGCACGGTCCGGGAGAGGGCGAGGGATCTTGGGATGCCCGTGCTGCTCGTCGCGGCGGAGCAGGACCCGATCGGATCCATCCGGAGCCAACGGGAGCTCGCACGGCTCATCCCCGACGCGACCCTCGAGATCATCCCGGACGTGGGACATCTCGTGCACTACGAGAAGCCGAACGAAGCCGCAGTGCTGATCGAGCGGTTCCTGGAGACGGTCCCGGCATGAGGGTCCTCTTCGACGCCCGCTTCACGCGGACCGATCACCACGACGGCATCAGCCGCTACGGCGCCGGCCTGGTCGAGGCCCTGAGCCGGACTGACGACGTCGTGGTACTCATCAGCGATCCACGGCAGGTCGCGCTGCTGCCGGACGTCCCTCATGTCCTGTTCCCCAGTCCGCTCTCCCCCGCCGAGCTGTTCGTCGCCCTGCGCATCAACCGCCTGCGGCCCGACGTCGTCGTCTCCCCCCTGCAGACCATGGGCTCCTGGGGCAGGCGCTATCCCCTGATCCTCACCCTGCACGATCTGATCTACTACCAGAACCGAACGCCGCCGACGTTCCTGCCACTGCCCATCCGGCTGCTCTGGCGGCTGTACCACCTGGCGTACTGGCCGCAGCGACTGCTCCTGAACCGTGCCGACGTCGTCCTCACCATCTCCTCGACCACGGCGGCGTTGATGCGCGCGCACCGGCTCACCCGCAGACCCGTGATGCTCGTCGGTAATGCGCCGCAACCCTCGGCGCGCCACCGCGACCCGGACGCACCACGTTCGCCCTCGCTGCTCTACATGGGCTCGTTCATGCCGTACAAGAACGTCGAGACGCTCGTACGGGCCATGCGCCTGCTGCCCGGACACACCCTGCATCTGCTGAGCCGCATCACACCGGCCAGGCGCGCGGAACTGGAAGCCCTCGCGCCGACGGATCGCCTGGTCTTCCACGGCGGTGTCAGCGACGCCGAGTACGAGGACCTGCTGTTCGCTTCCACTGCCCTCGTGACGCTCTCCCGTGCGGAAGGGTACGGCCTGCCGGTCGTCGAGGCGATGGCTGCCGGCACGCCCGTGATCGCCAGTGACATCCCCATCTTCCGTGAGGTCGGTGGTGCTGCGGCGCTTCTCGTGGATCCGGATTCACCCCACGCCGTTGCTGCGGCCGTCCGTTCGCTCGGTGACGCCGCCACCTGGGACTCGGCCTCGCGCGCCGGTCTCGAGCGCGCGGCTGCCTACTCGTGGGAGGCCTCGGCCGAGCAGCTCCGGGGGGCCTGCCGCCGTGCCATCGCGGAGTTCGGACGGCGACGGGACCGTCGTCCCTTTCCGGTGCGACGTCCGTGGAGCGATCGACGCGACGAGCGGGGGCACGATGAGCGGGGGCGCGATGAGTGATGCCGGGCGTGAGCGGGACGCGCTGAGTGATGCCGGGCCAGAGGGCTCCGGGCGAGAGCGGGACGCGCCGCCTTCCGGACCGGACCGCTCCGGGCGTGAGCCGGACGCGCTGCCCTTCGAAGCGGACGATGCTGGGCGCGAGTCGGACGTGCTGCCCTCCGCGCTGGACGGCGGAGGCGGGACCGATCCGCGATGACAGACCTGCAGTGCCCCGCCAGAGCTGTTCTTCTCGCCATCGATGCCGTGACACCGTCCTGGATGGACCGGCTGAGGATCGCGGCCCGCTTCGAGCTGTCCGCGGACGAGGACGTCGCTGCGTTCGTCGATGCCACCGCGGATGAGTTCCGGGGTGAGGACTTCGTAGTCGTCGCTGCTACCGCATCCCTGGCCGAAGCGCTGGGACTGCACGGCATCCGGCACGAACCACCCGTCGCCATCGGGGTCGATGCGGACGGCTGGAGCATCCTCGTTCCCTGATCCCAACCGGACCGCTGCCGGCTGTACCGCGATCACTGCTGGATCCGGGGACGGGCGGCTGCGGTTCGGCGTGCTGATGTTGCTGGCGGACCGCGATCCGTAGGCGCTGCTGAACTCGCTGGTGGGCCGAGAGCCGGGAGCGTCGACCGTGGTCCGGGTGTCCAACCAGCAAGTTATCCACATAAGGGATCCCGCCGGACGACTAGTACGCACGTTCGATAAAATGAGATATGGCTACGGCAGCAATAGAGTGCATTGCAGATTCAGACGGAGCTCACGACGGTGAGATTTCCTCTGGATCTCAGGAACGTTTCCGAACCGCCCAGTTCTTCCAGCCTGAAAATTCCGGGCCTGAAGAGTGCAAGCCTTCCGGGCCGGAAGAGTGCAAGCCTTCCGGGCCGGATGAGCCCGGCAGACTCGACGATGCACTCGGGACCGACCATCACTTCGAGTCCGTGCGCGACTTCGAGTCCGTGCGGGCCGTCCTGGGACGGGTCACTGATCGTCTGATCGATCATGGGCGAATCATGTCGGCGGAAGAAGCTGGGCGTACCCTCGTCGGGATCGAGGACATCTCCCGAGTCATCGATCATCTCCAGGTTCTCGCTGCGGGCCAGGTCGAAGACCTGGACCTCGCCGGTATGGAAGAAGGTCACGGCCCGGGCTCTCTCACAGCGCGGGCGGAACAAGCCCTGGTGGACCCGCACACCGTCGATGCCGAGGGTGCTGGTGTCATTACAGCCAGTACAGGGGATCGTGCTGCTGCAGGCGGTACCGCTGTTGCAGCACGTGCAACCGCCGGTGCTGGTGCAACCGGTGATCGGACGAACCGTTGTGCACTGTATCTTCGGGCCAGACTCGGGATCGGTCGGGCCGAAGCCAAACGTCGCCTCGTCCTGGCACATCGTGTACTGCCGGCGCTCAGCGAGTCGGGGGCCGTGCTCGGTCCGGCACTGGAAAGTCTGGCTGCAGCGGTGGGTGCTGGCGCTGTGAGTGGGCGGGCAGCGACGATCATCTGTTCCGCTGTGGAGCGCATCCGTTGCATCGCGGACCCCGAGCAGATCGCGTCGATGGAACACCACCTCACCCTGCAGGCCGGCGAGTCCGACGAGGACGTGCTGCGGGTCCTCGCCCGCCGATGGGAGACAGTGCTCGACCAGGACGGACAGGAACCCACCGAGAAGATTCTCCGCGCTCGGCAGGGTGTGTTCTTCAAAGGTCGCCGCCACGGGTTGAACCTGTTCGAGATCGGCGCCACCGACGAACAGTTCGAGCATCTAACCACCGTCATGAATACCGCTACCAACCCCCGCACCCCCACGAGTCCCACCAGACCGGACGGCTCACCAGACCCTGGCGGTGCAGCGCACACAGGTGGAGCTGCTGACCAGGCCTCGGCACAGGGGGCGTCGTCGCTCCTGCAATCACCCGATATGCCTACCCGGGCGCAGAGCCTGCTCGCCGGCCTTGTCGGTGCCTGCCGGATCGCCCTCTCGACCGCCGAGCTGCCGGCCACAGGCGGACACCGACCCCAGGTGATGGTCACCATCGGCTACAAAGACCTCCTCACCGATATTCGACGCCCCGCGTCCGGCACGACGGCCTCCGACAGAGCAGCGTTCGGCACCACCACCGGGTCAGATACCGTCGAATCCGCCACAACAGTGACCGGCACACCCGAAGCCTGCACAACCGCGCCCGGTACCGCCGACGTCGGTGCTGTCGCCACGCACCTTGTCAGATCCGGACGTGGTGTATTCGTTGACCACCTCGATGCCCGAAGTATCCGGCAGATCGCGTGTGACGCCGACATCATCCCGCTGGTTTTGGGCGGTGACGGACAGATCCTCGACATCGGCCGCGCTGGTCGGCTCTTCCCTCCACACCTCCGCCGGGCGATGGTCGCCCGCGACAAAGGCTGCGCGTTCCCCGACTGCACCATCCCTGCCGGCTGGTGCGAAGCCCACCACATCACCCCCTGGTCCCGCGGTGGAGTCACCAGCGTCGACAACGGGGTACTGCTCTGTGCCCATCATCATCACGTGATCCACAGGGGCCACTGGGGGGTAGCGGCCCACGACGGAGTTCCCTGGTTCACTCCACCGCCACAGCTCCGGCGTCACGGAACCACGAGCAGACGCAACAGGTACTGGAACATCCAACCCCACCTGCCCGACCGGGCACCGAAGACTCCGTGACCGCGGACCGGTGGCCGGTGACCGGTGGCCGGTGACCGGTGACCGTCCGGCACCATGTTGACCATCGACTACCGCGGGCCGACCTCGTCAACCACGATCGTCAACCACCTCCATGGAGGGAGAGCCACTTGTGTCCTACCCCTAGAGCACATCGAGCGCGTCGAGCCGAATATGTACAGGCTCGCCCGTTCTCCGCGCTGACAGAGCCGAACGCCGTGCACGTAGCTCTCGGGTCACGACCGCTGCTGCACGATACGGGAAGAACAGGAGAACCCGATGACTGCCCTGACCCGCCAGGGACTCGGGCGGTACCAGTCCTGCCCGGGCCGAACCCCTCGATGAGGCAGTCGATGCGGCGGCGGCGCGCGCCGCCGCCTGTGCCTGGCGCCGCAGGTCGGGGGGAACGGCAGAGGGACCGACCATGCGCGTTGCACCGTCGAGCTGGACGCCCTCGAGGAAGTGCAGGATCCCCTCCCTTGTCCCGGTGAGCACCGCGTACCTGACGGCGGGCGGCAGGCCCAGTTCCTGACGCTCGGCCAGTTCACGCGACGCAGCGCCTGCCGGATCCCAGCGCACCAGGTGTCCCACGGCGACGTCGTCGTCGCCGGTGATGACCACCGTTCCACCCTCTGCGGCAGAGCGGGCGAGGACTGCGGCCGAGAACCAGCGCCGGCGGGCGTCCTCCCCCGCCCGCAACGACTCCCTGCCCAGAAGCGCATTACCGTCGAGCAGGATCACGGCGGCGTACCCGTTCGTGGCAGTCGGCTCAGCTCCCGGCGTCGCGACGACGACGGCAGGTGTATCCTTGACGTCGTCCACGATGTGCTCACCCGCCGACGAAATGACCGGGACGCCGGGAAACGCCCTGCCGAGCTCCTCGGCGGTCCGGGTGGCACCCGTCACCGTGGCGCGGATACGCGTACCGCCGCACTCCGAGCACGACCAGTGATTCTCGGGACGACCGCACCAGCGGCACACCAGGACCGCATGCCGACCTGCCTGGGCCAACGGCCCCGCACAGACCCTGCAGCGCGCCGGATGCCGGCATCGATCACAGGCCAGCGCCGGAGAGAAACCCGTCCGTGCCACCTGCAGCAGGACAGGCCCGTCCTTCAGGCCGGCCTGTGCCGCAGCCCACGCCACATGCGGGATACGGGCCTGGCCAGCCAATGGGTCACGTTCGAGCTGATAGGCGTCGGTGGCATGTACAACACGCGGGGTGGACCGGCGCACCTCACGGCGATCCGCTTCGATCGCATGAGCCCACCCCGAGTCGATGAGCCGCTGAGCCTGCGTCGATCGGTCGAACGAGGCCAACAGCATGGCCGCGTTCTCCTGCTCGGCCCGCAACAGCAGGACGTCGCGGCTGTGCTGATACGGTGCCCGCTGCTCCACGTGCTGGTCGTCGCCGTCGTCCCACAGGCACACAAGGCCCAGATTCCGCACCGGCGCGTAGGCCGCCGAGCGGGTACCGACCGCGACGCTCGCCTCACCCAGCAGGATCCGCAGGAAGTTCCGGTAGCGCGGCGTAGCCCCGTCCTCGGCGGTCAGCCGGGCCACCGCCGTGGCTCCGAGACGCTCGACGAGGGCGGCCTCCACCCGGGCGAGATCACGCTGGTTCGGCACCACGACGACGGAGCCCCGCCCACTCGTTGCGGCCGCGGCCACGGCGTCTGTGATCTCTGCGGTCCATGCTGCCCTCCCGTAGCCGCCCAGACTCGTCAGGACAGCACGGGGGGATTCCCCCATTTCCAGGTGCTGCAGGTAGGAGGGACCAGCCCCGTACCGCCCGAAGCTCCCGGGCATGGTCCCCGGGATGACCTGCTCCCCGATGCCTCCGATCCCCAGCAGGGCCACACCTGAGGCGAGCGACGACGGTGCGCCTGGATTGTCCGAGGAAGGTACTCCCGATATCTCGCCCGGAGGCTCTGACCGAGGCGCTGACGGAGCCGCCCCCGGAGTGTCGGCCGGCATTGCGCCCGACGGGCCTCCCGGTCCCGCCGCCGGCTGCGCGAACTCGGCATCGACCCGTGCCATTCTCGGCGGGACGGCGGAGCGCAGCACATCGCTGACCAGACCGACGCTCCGCTCGGCCACCCGTGTCGCGAGATCGAGGATCTGTGGCGTCAGGACCCGAAGAGGTGAAAGGACTCTCACCAGGGGCAGCAGCCTCGCCGTCGTACGTGCTTCGGCGACCCGTTCGGCAAGGAACCCCGTCTGCTCGCGCCCGGCGAACCGCACTCTGACCCTGACGCCGGGCTGTGCCTCGGCGTCCATCGCAGCGGGCACGGTGTAGTCGAAGAGCCGGTCGAGGTGCGGCAGCTGGGCTTCGAGCACAATGCGGGCGATGGGCAGGGAAGCAGCACGCTCCGGCTCGGCCGACGGCAGTTTCGCAGGACCGAATCCGTGCAGCAGGCTGAGCTGCCCGTCCCCGTCGGCATGACCTGTGGTGTGCGTCATGGTGCCCCTGCCGGCATCCCGACGCCGGGATGCCGTCCGGCTCCTCTCCCGCTCAGGCGTCGAAACAGCTGCGGAGCTTGTCGACCATGTCGGTCCGTTCCCAGGTGAAACCCTCCTCCTCGCGCCCGAAGTGGCCGTGGGCCGCCGTGCGCTGGTAGATCGGCCGCTTGAGCTCCAGTGCATTGATGATGCCGAGCGGCCGCAGATCGAAGACCTCCCGGATGGCCTTCCCGATGGCCTGCGGGTCGACGGTCTCGGTGCCGAAGGTCTCCACATAGATGCCCACGGGCTGCGCCATACCGATGGCATAGGCGATCTGGATCTCCGCGCGGCGCGCCAGACCGGCTGCAACGACGTTCTTCGCCACCCAGCGCATCGCGTAGGCGGCCGATCGATCCACCTTGGAGGGGTCCTTGCCGCTGAACGCCCCTCCACCGTGGCGAGCCATCCCGCCGTAGGTGTCGACGATGATCTTGCGTCCGGTGAGCCCGGCATCCCCGACGGGGCCGCCGATCACGAAGGCGCCACCCGGATTCAGGATGTGGCGGACCGAGGAGGTATCGAGCTCGGATTCACTCAGCACCGGCGTGATGACGTGCTCCACGAGCGCGGCGCGGAGTTCGCCGAGCGACACCTCGGCGTCGTGCTGCGAGGAGATCACCACGGAATCGATCGAGACCGGCCGGTCGTCGTCGTACCCGATGGTGACCTGCGTCTTGCCGTCAGGGCGCAGATACGGCAGGGTCCCGTCCCTGCGGACCGTGGTCAACCGCTCCGAGAGGCGGTGTGCCAGCCAGACGGGCGTCGGCATCATCACGGAGGTCTCGTCGCTCGCGTACCCGAACATGATGCCCTGGTCACCGGCCCCCTGCGCGTCGTACGGGTCGACGCCGGTGCCCTCGCGGGTCTCGAGCGAGGTGAAGACCCCCGAGGCGATCTCCGGACTCTGCTGCCCGATCGAGACCGAGACACCGCAGCGGGCCCCGTCGAAGCCGTTGGCGGAGGAGTCGTAGCCGATGCCCAGGATGGTCCTGCGGACGATATCGGGGATCTCGACGTAGGCCTCGGTGGTGACCTCTCCCGCCACATGAACCAGGCCGGTGGTCACCAGCGTCTCAACGGCGACACGCGATTCGGGATCCTGAGCGAGGAGACCGTCGAGAATGGCATCGCTGATCTGGTCGCAGATCTTGTCCGGATGGCCCTCCGTCACCGATTCCGAGGTGAAAAGGCGCAGCGGAGAATCAGTACTGGGTGAATTCACCTGCCCACTCTACTGGCTTCCTGCGACGGTTCGACCCTGATGTGACAGGACACGACGCCGCCGTCCTGGGCAGACCCGAAGCGCCCACACGAGACCTCCGGGCTGACGCACCTCGGCCGACCAGAAGCGCGGCAGGGCAGCACCTCCATCGGTCAGCAACCGGCCGGTCAGGAACTCTGACCATCGTCACGTCAATCAGCGAGCAGGCCTGTCTGCGGCCCGGGCGGCCGGTAACTCTACCCATCGAAACACCAAACGGTCAGCAACTCTGACTGCGACCACCTCAGTCCGGCAGCAACTCGGCAGCGTGCGCGATCACCGCATCCGCGACGACGCGCTTGCTGCCGCTGATCACCGCGGATTCGGCACCCCGCGCGTCGAGGATGGTGATCTCGCTCGAATCCTGCCCGAACACCAGGGACGAACCGACCACGTTGAGCACCAGGAAGTCACACCCCTTGCGGGCGAGCTTGGCCCGGGCATGCGCGAGCGGATCAGCCGTGGCATCCCCGGTCTCCGCCGCGAACCCGGCGATCACCAGGGGTTCGGTCCTTCCTGCCCGGGCCAGGACCGCCTCCCGGAGGACGTCCGGGTTGCGCACGAGCGTGATCACGGGATCCTCGCCGTCGCCCTTCTTGATCTTGGTGGTCATGACCTCGGCCGGACGATAGTCCGCGACGGCGGCTGCCATCACGAGCACATCAGTGGTCGGCAGAGCCGCGAGGACGGCGTCGCGCAGCTCGAGCGCCGACTCGACCGGGACGACGTCGCACCCCGGTGGCGCCGGAACCTCGGCATGCGCCAGGACGAGCGTCACCTGCGCCCCCTCGGCGAGGGCGGCCTCGGCCAGTGCCATGCCCTGCTTGCCGGAGGAGCGGTTGCCGAGGAAGCGGACGGGATCGAGCGCTTCACGCGTACCGCCGACCGAGATGGTGACCCGTCTGCCCCGGAGGGAACCGGTTCCCTCGCTCCGCCCGACAGCAGTCATCGCCGCTGTGAAGATGTCCGCTGGCTCCGGAAGCCGGCCCGGCCCCGAGTCGGCACCGGTCAGCCGCCCGGAGGCCGGCTCGACGATGATGATGCCACGCCCGCGCAGGGTCTCCACATTGGCGCGGGTAGCGGCGTGCTGCCACATCTCCGTGTGCATGGCCGGTGCCATGACCACCGGTCCGTGGGCCATCAGCAGGGTCCCGGTCAGGAGATCGTCGGCGAGACCAGCGGCCGCACGCGCCAGGACGTCAGCAGTGGCGGGGGCGATCACGATGAGGTCGGCCTCGTGACCGAGCCGTACATGGTTGACCCTGTCGACCGCGTCCCAGACACTGTTGGTCACCGGATTGCCGGAGAGCGCCTCCCACGTCGCTGTGCCGACGAAGCGGGTCGCGGCGTCGGTGGGAATCACTGTGACGTGGTGCCCAGCTTCCGTGAAAAGACGGAGGAGGGATGCTGCCTTGTAGGCTGCGATCCCTCCTCCGACACCAAGTACTATGCGCACCGGTTCTCTGCCTTCCGACGCCGACCTGTTGACGGTCCCGCTACTCGGACGACTCGGAGGGTGTGGAGACGAGCATGCGCTCGTCGATCTCACGCAGTGCGATCGACAGTGCCTTCTCGTTGAGCTTCGTGTCGACCAGGGGGCCGACGTACTCGAACAACCCCTCGTGCAACTGCGAGTAGTAGGCGTTGATCTGACGGGCACGCTTGGCTCCGAAGATCACGAGGGCGTACTTCGAGTCCGAGACCTCCAGCAGTGAGTCGATCGGCGGATTGATGATGCCTTCGGGCTGAGTTGACACAAATACTCCAAATATTGGGCGGGACGGCGCCTGCAGGACGTTCTCAGCGCTGCAGTGGGTGCAGTCCCATCAGTGAAACGAGCTCATCTGCCGCATGCTCCACGGAGTCGTTGACGACGGTGTGGTTGAATTCCGGCTCGGCGGCAAGTTCCAGTTTAGCGGTTTCCAGCCGTTGCTGCTGTTCCTCCGCAGATTCAGTGCCACGCCCCACGAGCCGGCGCACCATTTCGTCCCAGCTGGGTGGCGCCAGGAAGACGAAGTTCGCCTCCGGCATGGTCTGCCGGACCTGGCGGGCACCCTGGAGGTCGATCTCGAGAAGCACCCTGCGCCCCTCGTCCATGGCCTGCTGGACCGTGCGCCGCAGGGTCCCGTACCGGTTGCGACCGTGGACCACGGCCCACTCCAGCAACTGACCGTCCTCGGTCAACCGGTCGAACTCGGCCGGTGAGACGAAGAAGTAGTGCACGCCGTCCGTCTCCCCGGGGCGCGGCGGACGGGTGGTCGCCGAGACGGAGAGCCATACCTCCGGGTAGTGGTCACGGATATAGGTCGAGACGGTCCCTTTGCCGACCGCCGTCGGACCTGCCAGGACTGTCAACCGGGGCTGGGACACAGATGCTTCCTCACTTGCCGGCCGAGCCGGACTGCTGCTGTTCGAGGTACTCGACGAGGGCCTTGCGCTGGTGGATGCCGAGACCACGCACCCGGCGCGAGGTAGCTATACCGACATCCGCCATGATGATGCCCGCACGGACGTCGCCCACGCGGGGCAGTGCCTTGAGCAGATCGAGGACCTTCAGCCGACCGATGGCCTCGTCCCCCGCCGGGTTCTCGATCACCTCCGCCACGGAAAGACTACCCGTCTTCAGTCGGGACTTGATGTCCGCCCGAACCAGCCGCGCCTGCCCGGCCTTCTCGCGGGCAGCCGCTCGTTCGGCATCCGTCAAAGGCTTCAGGCTCACTGGCCCTCCCTGGGCCGGGCGGCACCACGAAGGCGGCGACCGCTCGTTGTCTGGATGGATCAGGTCTCGGTCGGTGGGGATCACGCTCGCAGCACCGTGTTCCCGAACCTACCGGGGCAAGGACGAGAAAATCAATGCAGGCTCAGCCGAGCTCGTCGCGGGTGCGTTCGGCGGCCGCACGCAGCCGGACGACGTCGGGCCCGGCAGCGAGGATGGCGCGGCTCGAGGTCGGCAGCACGAGCGGCAGGGCGTCCCGGAAGGTGGCCACCAGCTCCTGCCGGCCGGCACCCTGGGCTCCCACGCCGGGGGCGAGAATCGGTCCGTTGAGCGCGGGAAGGTCCAGTCCGAATCGGTGAGCCGCGTCCCCGACGGTCGCCCCGATCACCAGGCCCACGTGCCCCGGCTCCGTGCCGCTGTTCTCCTCGGCCGCAGCGCGGGCGATCACACGGGCCACCGACTCGGCACCACCGGCATGCTGCACCTGTCTGCCCTCCGGATTCGAGGTCAGGGCCAGGACGAACACACCGCGACCCGTGACGCACGCCAGATCCAGGGCAGGGCGCAGGGACTCGAAGCCGAGATATGGATGAAGGGTGACGGCGTCGGCCGCCAGAGGTCTGCCCTCCCCCAGCCATGCCTCCGCATAGGCCTGCATCGTGGAGCCGATGTCCCCGCGCTTGGCGTCGGCGATCGTGAGGACGCCCGCCTCAGCGCCTCGCGTGAGCAGGGTCTCGAGGACCGCGAGACCCTGCGCCCCGTGCCGTTCGAAGAGCGCCACCTGCGGCTTGACGGCAGCGACCACCGGCCCGACGGCGTCGAGCACCGCGAGCGCGAAGCGCTCCAGACCGGCTGGGGTGTCCTCGAGGCCCCAGGCTGTGAGGAGCCCGGGATGGGGATCGATGCCGACACACAGACTGCCCCTGGCGCGGCGGGCTGTGGCGAGCCGCTGCCCGAACGGTGCCCTGGGTGCGGGAGCTGGCGCCTCAGCAGTCACTGCGCGCTCCGGTCGCCGCACGCTGGACGTCGGCCTCGCGCGCTGGGCGTCGGCGAGGTCTCAGGCGCCACTGCCGACCCCGCTCGCGGTGTGCCGGGTCTCCGTGTGCAGCGTTGACGCCTGCAGATTCGCCGCATGCTCCTGGAGACTCGTTACCGACCACTCGTAGGAGCGCATGGCCTCGATCGCCTGCACCGCGGCGCCTACCTCGGGAATGGTCGTGATGACGGGCAGCCCGTAGGAGGTGGCGGCAGCGCGGATCTCGTAGCCGTCCCCACGCGCCTGACCGCCGGAGGGCGTGTTGATGATCATGTCGATCCTGCCCTCGGTGATGAGATCCACGATGGTCCCCTCCCCCTCGGCGCTGACGCCCTCCGCGACCTTGCGCACGGTCGTCGCGGGGATGCCGTTCCGGCGCAGGACGTCGGCCGTACCGCCCGTGGAGACGATCTCGAAGCCCAGGTCCACGAGTCGCTTGACCGGCATGATGATGGCACGCTTGTCCCGGTTCGCCACCGACACGAAGACCGTGCCCTGCACCGGCAGCGCCGCATTGGCTGCGGCCTGGCTCTTGGCGAAGGCCGTGTCGAAGTACTTGTCGATGCCCATGACCTCACCCGTGGAGCGCATCTCGGGACCGAGGAGCGAGTCGACGACCCTCCCCTCCGTGGTGCGGAAGCGGTTGAACGGCAGGACGGCTTCCTTGACCGAGACCGGAGCGTCCAGCGGCAGGGTGCCGCCGTCGCCCGTCGCCGGCAGCAGACCCCGCTCGCGGAGCTCCGCGATACTGACTCCGGTGCCGATAAGCGCGGCGCCCTTGGCGAGCTGGACGCCCGTGGCCTTCGAGACGAACGGGACGGTGCGGGAGGCCCTCGGATTCGCCTCGAGCACGTAGAGCACGTCGGAGGCGAGTGCGAACTGGATGTTGACGAGTCCGCGCACCCCGACGCCCTCGGCGATGGCCAGGGTTGCCACGCGGACGCGTTGCTGGATGTCCGCACCGAGCGAGATGGGCGGCAGCACGCACGCGGAGTCGCCGGAGTGGATGCCGGCCTCCTCGATGTGCTCCATGATGCCCCCGAGGTACAGGTCCGTGCCGTCGTAGAGGGCGTCGACGTCGATCTCGATGGCGTCCTCGAGGAACCGGTCGATCAGGACCGGGTGGGCCTCGGTGATCTCGGTGGCGTTGGCGATGTAGCGGGCCAGATTCGCCTCGTCGTAGACGATCTCCATGCCGCGGCCGCCGAGCACGTAGGACGGCCGGACCAGCACGGGGTAGCCGATCTCGTCGGCGATCCGCTTCGCGTCGTCGAACGAGACCGCCGTCCCGTTCTTCGGGGCGAGGAGACCACCGGCGTCGAGCACCCGACTGAACGCGCCGCGGTGCTCCGCGAGATCGATGGCCTCGGGTGAGGTGCCGAGGATCGGGATCCCGGCGTCGGCCAGTTCCTGCGCGAGCTTCAGCGGCGTCTGACCGCCGAGCTGCACGAACACCCCGAGTACCCCGCCGGTGCGCTGCTCGGCGGCGATGACCTCCAGGACGTCCTCGAGGGTCAGCGGCTCGAAGTAGAGGCGGGTGGAGATGTCGTAGTCCGTGGACACGGTCTCGGGATTGCAGTTGATCATCACGGTCTCGTGGCCGGCCTCGCGCAGCGCCATGGTCGCATGGACACACGAGTAGTCGAACTCGATGCCCTGCCCGATCCGGTTGGGCCCGGAGCCGAGGATGATGACCGAGGGCTCCTCGTGCCGGGCCACCTCGTCCTCCTCGTCGTAGGAGGAGTAGTGGTACGGCGTGTAGGCCGCGAATTCGGCGGCGCACGTGTCCACGGTCTTGAACACCGGGCGGATCCCCAGGGCGTGCCGGACACCGCGGACGACGGCGTCGGGCGTGGACGTGAGCGCGCCGATTTGCTCGTCGGAGAAGCCGTGGCGCTTGGCGAGGCGGAGGACGTCCTCGGTGAGATTCCCGGCTGAGCGCACCTGCTCGGCGACCTCGTTGAGCAGCTGGAGCTGGTCGAGAAACCAGGGATCGATGCCGGTGGCCTCGTACAGGCGCTCGAGGCTCGCGCCGCCGAGCAGGGCGCGGTGCACCTGCGAGAGGCGCTCGGTGGTGGGTCGCTTCGCGGCCTCGACGAGCCGATCGACCTCCTCGGCCGGTACGGGTGCGAAGGACAGTTGCGAGTCACGCTGCTCGAGCGACCGGAGCGCCTTCTGGAGAGCCTCGGTGAAGTTGCGGCCCATCGCCATGGCCTCACCGACGGACTTCATGGTGGTGGTGAGGGTGGGATCGGCGGCCGGGAACTTCTCGAACGCGAACCGCGGAACCTTGACCACCACGTAGTCGAGGGTCGGCTCGAAGGAGGCCGGGGTCTTCAGCGTGATGTCGTTCGGGATCTCGTCGAGCGTGTACCCGAGCGAGAGCTTCGTGGCGATCTTCGCGATCGCGAAGCCGGTGGCCTTCGAGGCCAGCGCCGAGGACCGTGAGACCCGCGGGTTCATCTCGATGACGACGACGCGGCCGGTGTCGGGCTCGATGGCGAACTGGATGTTGCAGCCACCGGTGTCCACGCCGACCTCACGGATGACGGCGATCGAGATGTCGCGCAGGCGCTGGTACTCGCGGTCGGTGAGGGTCAGGGCGGGTGCGACGGTAATGGAGTCTCCGGTGTGCACGCCTACGGGGTCGAGGTTCTCGATGGAGCAGACCACTACGACGTTGTCGTTCCTGTCGCGCATCATCTCGAGCTCGTACTCCTTCCACCCGAGGATGCTCTCCTCGAGCAGCACCTCGCTCGTGGGGCTGTACTGCAGGCCCTGACCGACGATCCGGCGCAGGTCCTGCTCGGTGTACGCGAGGCCGGAGCCCAGGCCGCCCATGGTGAAGGAGGGGCGGACCACCATGGGATACCCGAGGTCCTCGGCGGCAGCGAGCGCTTCGTCGAGGGTGTGGATGATGGAGGAGCGCGCGGACTCGGCGCCGGCGCGGGCCACGACGCCCTTGAACTTCTCGCGGTCCTCACCGAGTTCGATCGCGGCGATGTTCGCGCCGATCAGCTCGACCCCGAACTTCTCCAGGACGCCGTTCTTGTCGAGGGCGATCGCCGTGTTGAGCGCCGTCTGGCCGCCGAGGGTGGGCAGGAGCGCGTCGGGGCGTTCCTTCTCGATGATCTTCGCCACGACCTCGGGGGTGATCGGCTCCACGTAGGTGGCGTCGGCGAACTCGGGGTCGGTCATGATGGTGGCCGGATTGGAGTTCACGAGGATGACCCGCAGGCCCTCCTCGCGCAGCACGCGCAGCGCCTGGGTGCCCGAGTAGTCGAATTCGGCGGCCTGCCCGATGACGATCGGGCCGGAGCCGATGACCATGACACTGGTGAGGTCGGTTCTGCGGGGCATCAGTTCTCTTCCTGCGCTGTGGTGCCGGGGGTGGTGGTCCCGGTCCGCTTCTCGGTCAGCATGAGCTCGATGAAGCGGTCGAAGAGGTACGCCGAATCATGGGGACCGGCGGCTGCCTCCGGGTGGTACTGGACCGAGAAGGCGGGGAGGTCCAGGCAGGCCAGGCCTTCGACGACGTCGTCGTTGAGGCTGATGTGGCTGACCTCCACCCGCCCGTAGGATCCGGCGGGCGCCTGCACCGGACCGTCGAGCGGGGCGTCGACGGCGAACCCGTGGTTCTGGGAGGTGATCTCCACCGTGCCGGTGCGGCGGTCCAGTACGGGCTGGTTGATACCGCGGTGGCCGTACGGGAGCTTGTAGGTGCCGAAGCCCAGCGCCCGCCCGAGGATCTGGTTCCCGAAGCAGATGCCGAAGAACGGGATCCGCGCGTCGAGGACACGGCGCAGGACCTCGACCTGGGGTTCCGCAGTAGCGGGGTCGCCCGGTCCGTTGGACATGAAGACGCCGTCCGGTCCGGCTGCAGTGATGTCGTCGAACGTCGCGGTGGCGGGCAGGACGACGCAGCGCACCCCGCGCCGGGCGAAGTGCGTGGGCGTCATGGCCTTGATGCCGAGATCCAGCGCCGCGACGGTGGCCACCGGCTCCCCGGTCCAGCCGTGCTCGGCGGGCTCGAC
Organism: Arthrobacter echini; assembly: GCF_004803505.1. Taxonomy (GTDB): domain Bacteria; phylum Actinomycetota; class Actinomycetes; order Actinomycetales; family Micrococcaceae; genus Arthrobacter_D; species Arthrobacter_D echini. The sequence goes on along the minus strand of NZ_SSWH01000004.1, from coordinate 171,371 downwards.
GACGTACGCCTGGTCGATGCTGACCTCCTCGGCGAGGCGGGAGCCGGTCATGGCGGGCTGCTCGAGGACCTGCTCGATGAGCCGGGCGTCGTCGGACAGCGCGCCCGCGCCGGAGAAGATCCCGGCGCGCATGGCGCCGCGCTCGCGCAGGTGCCGGGTGATGGCGCGCGTGTCGACGCCCTCGATACCGACGACGCCCTGGTCGCGCAGCTCCTCGTCGAGACTCTGCTCGGAGCGCCAGTTCGACGGGCGTCGGGCGGCGTCGCGGACGATGTACCCGGCCACCCAGATGCGCCGGGACTCGGCGTCGGCGGCGTTCACGCCCGTGTTGCCGATGTGCGGTGCGGTCTGCACCACCAGCTGGCGGGCGTAGGAGGGGTCGGTGATGGTCTCCTGGTACCCGGTCATGCCGGTGGCGAAGACGGCCTCACCGAGTGCCGTGCCCTCGGCGCCGTAGGAGGTGCCGCGGAAGATCCGGCCGTCCTCGAGGACGAGCACCGCGGGTACTGTCGGTGGAACTGTGCTCACGGGTGATTCCTGTCGTCGGGAGTGGGTGATGCGTCTGTGGGGAGGAGCGCGGCGATGGCCGCGACGAGCTGGGCCTTGTGGGCCGCGTGGCGAGTCCGGAATCCGGTGTCCACGCGGTGCTCCCGGTCGGTGCGGGCGGGTCCGAGGTTCCAGGTCACGACGACGAGACCCTCCTTCTCGACGAACTTGCCGGTCATGCCGCTCGCCAGCTGTACCGAGACCAGCTCTGCGCGCGGGATGAAGACGGAGGGGGCGCCGGTCCGGGTCATCAGGACGCCGTCGGCGTGCACGGTGACGACGGCATTGCCGCGGAAGCCCAGGCCGTGGACGGCGATGCGATCGAGCCAGTCCCCCGCCGTCGTCGTCGCCACGTACTGGCCCTCGGCCTCGTAGAGGACCGGCCCGAGATCGGCCGGTACGTCGGGCGGCGCAGGGACGTCCGCCTGGCGGCGGAGCCGGTTGCGCCAGCCGAGCGCCATGAGTGCGACGACCACCAGGATGATGCCCAGCGGCAGGAGGACCCACTCTACTTCTTCCATGCGAGGACCTCCTGTACCGGGGCGTTCTGTCGCGGCGTCGCGAGCGCCCCGTCGAGGACCGTGGCGTGGCCGGCGTAGAACGTGGCCCGGACGCTGCCGGGCAGTTCCAGATCGCGGAACGGACTGTTGCGGCCCTTCGTGGCCATCGCGGCCGGATCCACGGTCCAGCGCGCGGCGGGATCGACGAGGATCAGATTGGCGGGTTCGCCTGCAGCCAGCTCCCGGCCCTGGTCGTGGAGCCGGCCGATACGTGCGGGGGTCACGGACGTGACGCGCGCGAAGCCCTCCCAGTCGAGCAGGCCCGTCTCCACCATGGCGTGCTGCACCACGGACAGGGCGGTCTCCAGCCCGGTCATGCCCATGGCGGCCTGCGCCCACTCGCAGTCCTTGTGCTCGGACGGGTGCGGAGCATGATCGGTGCCGACGACGTCGATGGTCCCGTCGGCGAGGGCCTCACGCAGCGCCTGGACGTCGCCTGAGGTGCGTAGCGGCGGGTTCACCTTGTACACGGGGTCGTAGCTGCGGACCAGGTCCTCGGTCAGGAGCAGATGGTGCGGGGTGACCTCGGCCGTGACGTCGATGCCGCGTGCCTTGGCCCAGCGGATGATCTCCACCGACCCGGCCGTGGACACGTGGCAGACGTGGAGCCGCGAGCCGACGTGCTGGGCGAGCAGGACGTCGCGGGCGATGATGCTCTCCTCGGCGACGGCGGGCCAGCCGGCGAGGCCGAGGACGGCGGAGACGTCGCCCTCGTTCATCTGGGCGCCCTCGGTGAGTCGGGGTTCCTGGGCGTGCTGGGCGATCACGCCGTCGAACGCCTTGACGTACTCCAGGGCGCGGCGCATCAGGACCGGGTCGTGGACGCAGATGCCGTCGTCGGAGAAGACGCGGACATTCGCCCGGGATTCGGCCATGGCACCGAGCTCGGCGAGGCGCTCTCCCCCGAGTCCGACCGTCACGGCGCCGACGGGCCGTACGTCCACCCAGCCGGAGGCCAGGCCGAGACTGTGGACCTGCTCGACGACGCCGGCGGTGTCGGCCACGGGTGAGCTGTTCGCCATTGCGTGGATGGCAGTGAAGCCGCCCAGTGCTGCTGCCCGCGAGCCGGTCTCCACCGTCTCGGCGTCCTCCCGGCCCGGTTCGCGCAGATGCGTGTGCAGATCCACCATGCCGGGCAGGGCCACGAGCCCGGCGGCGTCGATGGTCACGGCCGACGGCGAGGCCTGCGCTGCGGCCGAGTCTCCGACGGCGGCAATGCGGCCGTCGCGGAGCAGGAGGTCCGCGGTCGTCTTCCCCAGGATCGAAGCACCCGTGATGAGGTACTCGGTGCTCGGGTCCGGGTTGGCGGCATGGTTCATGTCGGTCATCGCGTGCGGCCTTCCGGGATGGGCAAGGGGTGCAGCGGCTCGTGGGGCTCGTTGTCGTCCGGCTCGTCCCGCTGTGCGTCGTCCTGCGGCTCGTCGTCGTGCTGGTCGTCGTCGTGCGTGTCGCCGGACAGCAGCAGGTAGAGCGCCGCCATGCGCACCGAGACACCGTTCCGCACCTGCGCGAGGATGGTGGAGCGCGGCGAGTCGGCGGCTGCGGCGGAGATCTCGAGCCCGCGGTTCATGGGGCCGGGGTGCATGATCACGGTGTCGTCCAGTCCCATGATGTCCAGGAGTGCGAGCCTGCCGTCGTCGAACCCCCAGCGCCGTGAGTACTCACGGGTGGAGGGGAAGAACGCGGCGTTCATGCGTTCGGCCTGGAGGCGCAGCATCATGACGGCGTCGGGGCGCTGGGCGATGGCCACGTCGAGATCGTAGAACACCGTGCAGGGCCAGGCTCCGACGCCGACGGGCATCAGCGTGGGTGGGCCCGCGAGCAGCACCTCGGCTCCGAGCGTCGTCAGCAGCCACACGTTGGAGCGTGCCACGCGTGAGTGGAGGACATCTCCGACGATCAGGACCTTCATCCCGGCGAGCGTGGTCCCCGGGGAGGCATTGCCGCCGATACGTGCCCAGTGCCGGCGCAGGGTGAAGGCGTCGAGCAGGGCCTGGGTGGGGTGTTCGTGGGTGCCGTCACCGGCGTTGATCACGGCCGCGTCGATCCAGTCGGAGGCCGCGAGTCGTGCGGGGGCGCCCGAGGCCGGGTGGCGGATCACCACGGCGTCGGCGCTCATGGCTTCCAGGGTCTGCGCGGTGTCCTTCAGCGACTCGCCCTTGGAGACCGAAGAGCCTTTGGCGACGAAATTGATGACATCGGCGGAGAGCCGTTTCGCCGCGGCCTCGAACGAGATCCGGGTGCGGGTGGAGTCCTCGAAGAACAGATTGACCACGGTGCGTCCGCGCAGGGCCGGGAGCTTCTTGATCTCGCGCTCCCCCACCGCGGACATCTCCTCGGCCACGTCCAACAGACGTAGGGCGCTCGCCGCAGAGAGGTCGCGGGTGCTCAGGAGATGCTTCACGTGCGGTCCTCGATGACGACCTCGTCGGCGGCGACGCCCTCGAGCCCGTCGACCTCGCCCAGGTGCACGCGGACGCGTTCACGGGACGACGTCGGGAGGTTCTTGCCCACGTGGTCGGCGCGGATGGGCAGTTCGCGGTGGCCGCGGTCCACGAGGACGGCCAGGCGCACGATGCGGGGCCTGCCGAGATCGGCGAGGGCGTCGAGGGCTGCACGGATGGTGCGTCCGGAGTACAGGACGTCGTCGACCAGCACCACGACCTTGTCGTCGATGCCCGACGGCGGCAGTTGGGTGGCCTGCGGTGAGCGGGTGGGGTTGCGGCGGAGATCGTCCCGGTACATGGTGACGTCGAGCTGGCCGGTGATCAGGTCGGGATCGACGGCGTCGTCGACGGCGGCGATCTTCCGGGCGAGGCGCTGGGCCAGCGGGAAACCCCTGCGGGGGATGCCGAGGAGGATCAGATCTGCGCTGCCCTTGTTCGCCTCGAGGATCTCGTGGGCGATGCGCGTGAGGGCGCGGTCCATGTCTGCTGCTGCGAGAACAACGCGCTTGGTGATGCCGGATCCGGGGGCAGGCATGGTCATGACACGCTTCCTCCTTCCCCGCCTCACAGGACGGAACTTAAAGGGTGGTTGCGGGATCAAAGCTAGCACAGGGACGGTTGCGTCCTCGGGTCGCCGGCTGGGCGGGACTCGGCAGGACGAGCGCGGGACCTTGGCCGACGGGAGGAACCTGACAGCGTGTCGATCGGATTCCGAGATGCACCAGACGCTCCCTGATGCACGGCGAGGTCAAGGGCATCGGCGTGGGCGACGTCCTCGAATCCGCGGCCCCAACAACACTGCTCTTCGGCTGTCAGCCCCCCAGTGCCTGGATGACGGGTGAGTTGGTACTCGTTCCAAGTTCGGACGGACTCCTGCAGGAAGGAGTCCGTCCGAACGCATCGGTGTCGCTGCCGGTCAAGCGGCGGGGAATCGTTCCCAGACGCGGTGCTGCGCAAGTAGTACCTTCAGCTGCTCCACGACTGCTGACGTGTCGTCGCCGACCACTACTCCGGGAGCGGTCGAGGGCACTCCTGCCGCTGCAAGGGCGTTCTCGGCGTTTCCCCACCCGCCCAATGCCTTGGCGTGGCGGTATGCTTCAGCGATCATGAGGCTGGCCCGGGGGTCTGCCGACGCGTGCCCGCTGGGATCTCCTGCCTTGGCATCACGGCTGTCCGTCGCGTCGCTGCCGGGGGTGCTGGAACCGGCAAGGAGGATCGCGTCGAATTCGGTGGAACGCGCGGTGAGCCAGGTGCGCTGCACGACGATCGAGGTGCCGAGCTTCCCGCCCTTCGGCGCAATCACCAGGGGCACCATCCCCGCAGCATGAAGGTCCTGCCGGACACTGTCGACCGCGTCCAGGTCGCTGGACTCGTCGGCGATGATGCCGATGATCCGCCCGTCGACCGGCCACGTCTCACCGATCTGGGAGAGCGCGGGACTCGTCGCGGATTCCTCCATCGTCACCGTTGGAGCAGGGGCGGGCAGTCCCAGGCCCTGGGCGACTTCAGCGCAGAGCCGCTCGTCGATGTTGGCCAGGCTCTGCAGTTGCCGGATCCGGATGTTCTCCTCGTAGCATTTGCCCAGTTCGAAGGTGTACGCCTGGATGACGTGGTCCTGCTCCACCGGGGTCAAGGACCGGAAGAACATGCCGACCTGGCTGAAGTGATCGTCGAAGGTGGCCGGGGACTCACGGACCTTCCGGGAGGAAGGAAGCTCCTGCGGCACCTCGATGTAGGCGTTCATGTCCTCCCCGGCCAGGAAAGGGCACCCGCCGTCGAGCGAGTTGGGCTTGTAGGGTGCCACACCCCCGTGGACAGCTGTCTGATGCATTCCGTCACGCAGCATGTCGTTCACTGGTGTGAGCGGCCGGTTGATGGGGAGCTGGCTGAAGTTCGGCCCGCCGAGCCTCGAGATCTGGGTGTCGATGTAGGAGAAGAGACGTGCCTGCAGCAACGGGTCGTTCGTGACATCGATGCCGGGAACGAGGTGTCCCGGGTGGAAGGCGACCTGCTCGGTCTCCGCGAAATAGTTGGTCGGGTTCGCGTTGAGTGTCATGGTGCCGATGATCTGTACCGGAGCGAGTTCCTCGGGCACGAACTTCGTGGGGTCGAGAAGGTCGATCCCTTCGAACATCTCCTCGGGAGTGTCCGGAAAAGTCTGGATCCCGAGATCCCATTGAGGGTAAGCGCCGGCCTCGATGGTGTCGGCGAGGTCGCGACGGTGGAAGTCCGGATCCATGCCGTTGATGATCTGAGCCTCTTCCCATACCAGGGAATGCACGCCCTGCCGTGGCTTCCAGTGGAACTTCACCAATGTGGTCTCACCGGCCTCGTTGACGAGCCGGAAAGTATGGACCCCGAATCCCTCCATGGTCCGGAAGGACCGTGGGATGCCCCGGTCTGACATGTTCCACATCGTGTGGGCCTGCGCCTCCGTATGGAGGGACACGAAGTCCCAGAACGTGTCGTGCGCGCTTTGGGCCTGCGGGATCTCCCGGTCCGGGTGTGGTTTGGCGGCGTGGACGACGTCGGGGAATTTGATGCCGTCCTGGATGAAGAACACCGGAATGTTGTTGCCCACGAGGTCATAGGTACCCTCGTCGCTGTAGAACTTCGTCGCAAACCCGCGGGTGTCCCGGACCGTGTCCGCGGAACCACGTGAACCAAGGACCGTGGAGAAACGGACGAAGACCGGCGTTTCGGTTCCCGCGGCGAGGAAGCCGGCCTTGCTGACCCCGACGCCGGCCCCATTGGCGACGAAAACCCCGTGCGCTGCAGCGCCTCGCGCGTGGACCACGCGCTCGGGAATGCGCTCATGATCGAAGTGGGTGATCTTCTCCCGCAGGTGATGATCCTGCAACAGGATCGGACCGCGCGGACCCGCCTTCAGGGAATGGTCCGTCTCACGCATCCGCGTGCCCTGCGCCGTGGTCAGGAAACGCCCGCTCTGCGACACTGCTGTCTTCGCAGCACCCGTGGGAACACCGGTCGGCGACACCGTCTCCGGCGAATCCTGGTCAGGCTTCGGAGGAAGCGGCTCACGGGGCTCGATCGGCTCCACGAGGGAGGGAGCCTCGACCGACGGTGCGCCCGGAATGGGCACATCGACATCGGACGGGTTGTGACGAGTATGGTCTTCGTTTCTGGACACTCGAGCCTCCATACGGTTGCCGGACGGTCCCGGCAACGGCGCCAAGACCCTCACATCACCCTACTGGAACTACCAGGGGCGGCTTGTGAAAGAGGTGAAGATCCGACGCCGAGGTCACTTCCAGCGAACGCAGATCCAACAAGCCTTCTTACAGGATGATTCAGGTGGAATCGATAGAGCGCGAAGGCGTATCACTTGGTGGTGGCATTTCCGGCTCATCGCAATCCAGGGTGTGAGCGCGGGGTTCATGTGATGTCCTGAGACATCACCCCGATTCTTTCTACACATCTCTCCTTGTGGCTCAACCTCTGTCCCGCCTCGCAGAACAGATTGGCCGCAGCAGAAAACCATTACGGCGATGCCCGGTCCTCATCACCTGGGGCCTCGGCCTGGTCATCGGCGGACTGCTCGCGAAGGAGGTCGCCGCACAGGCCCGGGCCAAAGGGATACCCCTGCACTTTCCCATGCTGGTCGCGGCAGGGTTCTCCGGCTTTGTGGTCTGGCACATGGGCTACTCCGGCTCGGGCCCGCTGACCGCCGCCACGGAGGGCTCGTTCAGCGCCGAACAACTCGGGCGCACCATCCCTGTTGCGGAGACGACGTTTTCCTGGTGGAACATCACCGCCACCATCGCCACGGTGGTCCTGGTTCCCGGCGCCCTGGCGCTGGTGGCACCGAAGGCCGGCGAGCGGATCATCGAACTGCAGATCGACGCCCGACACACCGACGACGTCGCGCCGGACGACGACGTCGTCACACCCACTGACGAACTCGACGCCAGCAGGGTCCTCATCACGCTGGTCGGCTCGGCGCTGGTCGCATATCTGGTGATGATGGCGATCTCCTACGGAGACCAGTGGACGAACATGATCCAGCCGTTCTGGGCACTTCCGCTCCTCGCGATCGCCAGCCTGAACATGCGCGACATCCTCGGCTACACGATGATCACGCTGATACTCTCCGGCCTCGTCTCGCCGGGACCCTGTTCGTCGTCGGCGCCGGATAGGCACTTCCCGTCCTGTCACCACAGGGACGAACGCCACTGCAGGCCACGTGTGCATCCGTCGGACTCACATCGGGAGAACACGCCGGATGGACGGCACCGCCTCTCTTTCCACCGGCTTTTCGGGACCGCTGCAGGTCCGCTGTAGAGGACCCCTTCACCCTGTGTGCTCCAGACCGGGGAGAAGGAGAATCGCTCCCCCGCCAATCACTCCTGTGTCCGCAACTGGTGCTACTGTCTCCTCCAGGATGTGTGACCTAGGCAACATATTCGTATCCTTCGGCAGCGGTCTGAGGATGCTTCTGCTCCGACTGGGACATTTCACTAAGGAGAACCCTTGAATCTCACCACTCATACCCGCAGGCTGCGGTGCGCGATGGCGCTCGCCGTGACCAGCGCCGTCGTGCTCGCTCCCGTGAGCGCACAGGCCACCAGCGACACGACCACGGACGCATCGACCGCGAGCACCTCGTTCTCGTCCTCCCCCAGCGCCGACGGCACTGCGAAGAAGCTCGACGACCGCGCCGATCCCGCCGCTGAGGAACGGCGCGAACTCAACCGGCAGGCGGTCGAGAAGGTCATCGCCGGCGAGGCGAAGGTCGAGAACCGTAATGGTTCCAAGGCGGTGAAGATCGCTCCCGGCCAGTGGGCCCAGTACGGACTGCAGGACAGCGACCGCATCCTGTCCTTCCTCGTCGACTTCGGGACCCAGGTAGACCCACGGTTCCCCTCATCGGCACCCGGCCCCGCCCACGGCGCCATCCCGGAGCCGAACCGAGCGGTGGACAATTCCACCTACTGGTCCGGCACGTTCGACCGCGGGCACTACCTCGACATGTTCTTCAGCAAGGACGGCGAATCCCTCAAGGGCGTCTACGAGGAGATGTCCAGTGGCCGGTACACCGTCGATGGTGACGTCAGTGAGTGGGTGTCCGTTCCCTACAACTCGGCCAGCTACGGCGAGACCGAGAGCCAGGCGGACATGACCCGCTTCGTGCAGGACACCGCCAACGCCTGGTACGACTCGCAGATCGCCGCCGGCAAGACGCCCGCCGAGATCGACACCTACCTCGCGACCTTCGATCAGTGGGATCGTTACGACTTCGACAAGGACGGTGACTTCGACGAGCCCGACGGGTACATCGATCACTTCCAGGCGATCCACGCCGGAGAGGGTGAAGAGGCCGGAGCGGCCTCCTCGGCCATCTGGTCGCACCGCTGGTCCGTCGGCCAGGCCGGCGGCGGCACCTCCGGTCCCGCCGCCAATCCGTTCGGTGGCGTCAAGATCGGCAACTCGAACGTCTGGATCCGCGACTACACCACGGAGCCGGAGAACGGCGGCCTCGGGGTGTTCGCCCACGAGTTCGGACACGACCTCGGCCTGCCCGACCTCTACGACACGAGTGGTGGAGAGAACGGCACGGGCTTCTGGACCCTCATGAGCTCAGGCTCCTGGCTCAGCCACGGTGACGGTGCGATCGGTACGACCCCGAACCACATGGGTGCGTGGGAGAAGCTGCAGCTCGGCTGGCTGGACTACGAGACAGCCACAGCGGGAACCAAGTCCACCCACAAGATCGGCCCGTCGTTCCACGCTACGAAGGCGCCGCAGGCCGTGGTCGTGAACCTTCCCAAGGACACAGCCGGCAACAACCGCTTCTACATCGCCGAGAACCGGGTGTACGCGGGCTATGACGCCACGCTCGCCGTCGGCCCGTACAACTTCGGCTGGGGTCTCACAGCACCCGACACCGTTGAGCACTATGCCTACCAGGACGGCCTGAGCATCACGTACTGGAACACCGCGCAGCGCAACAACAACACGCGTCAGCACCCCGGAGCCGGCCTCGCGCTACCCGTCGACGCACACCCCAAGGCCCTCACCTGGTCCGACGGAACCGTGGTCCGCAACCGGATCCAGAGCTTCGACGCCACCTTCGGCAAGCAGGCCACCGACGCGCTCAGGCTCAACCGCGAGACCGCTGCCGGCCTCACCACCCTCACGGTACGCTCGCAGCCCGGCGTCGCCGTCTTCGACGACACCAACCCCAACGCCTACTACGACACCGCCAATCCCCAGGGATCCGTGATCGTTGCCGGCACCGGGACGAGGATCGAAGTCAAGCAGTCCAACTCGACGGGCATGCTGACGCTGCACGTCCGATAGGACATCAGCGTAGGAAGACATGGAAGGAGCCGGGAGTGATCTCCCGGCTCCTTCCATGTGCAACGGCCCGACGACGTCGCGCGCGGCAGCTCCCGACCCCCGGAACCCGCGCGGCGACCCCATGCGAACGGTCAGGTCGCAGCGACGTCGTCGGCCGCGGGAAAACAGCAGCAGGAGGGATCAGGCGGGCTCCGCGAGGGTCATCGCGTAGCGTCCCTCAGGGTCCGTCCACTGCCCCGCCACACGAAGATTTGCCGCCTCGAGTTCCGCAGCGATCCTTTCCGGACGGAATTTGGCGGACACCTCGGTTCGCAGCTCCTCACCCTGATCGAAGCTGACGTCGAGTTCGGCGCCGGGCAGTCGCACCCGCATGGCCCGCGTGGCGCGGAGGCGCATCTCGATCCATTCCTCGCCCTCGTTCCACACCGCCACGTGCTCGAACGCTTCGACGTCGAAGTCGGCGCCCAACTCGGCGTTGAGGACGCGCAGCACGTTCCGGTTGAAGTCGGCGGTGACGCCGCTCGCGTCGTCGTACGCGGGAATCAGGATCTCCGGCGGCTGTACCAGCCCGGTGCCCAGCAGCAACGATCCGCCGCCCTGTCGCAACAGTTCCCGCACCTGCAGGAAAAACTGTTCCCGGGCATCGGGCTCGAGGTTCCCGATGGTCCCGCCGAGGAATGCCACCATCCGGTGTCCGTCCTTCGGGAGGAGGTGCAGCTGTGACTCGAAATCGGCCGCGACTGCCCGCAGGTCAAGGTCGGGATAGATTTTGGACAGTTCGGTGTTGGCCTCGATCAAGGCAGTGTCGCTGACGTCGACGGCGACATAGCTTCGGAGGTCACCGGCGGCCTTGAGGGCGTCGAGCAGGAGAGGTGTCTTCCGTGAGGAACCGGAGCCGAGTTCGATGAGCATCTCGGTAGGGCTCGCCGTCGCGATCTCCCCGGCATGGTCCTCCAGAATCCGCCGTTCGGTGCGTGTGGGGAAATATTCGGGGAGCTGCGTGATCTTCTCGAACAGGTAACTGCCGCGCTGGTCGTAGAACCACTTGGGCGGCAGTGTCTTCGCTGCTTTGGTCAGTCCTGCACGCACGTCCTCGCGGAGGGTGCGTTCCAGGTAGTGCGGTGGCAGGTGATGCACTATCTCGGGTGAAGTCTGGGAAGGGTTCATCCGGGTGGGGCCTCCGTCTCTGCGGGGTGGATCGGGCTGATGTCGACGGCGTGCGGCGTCGCTACCAGCAGGGACCGGTCCGGCACCTCGTGCCAGTCGGCGTCGTCGTCGGAGGGTTCACTGGCGACGACAGTGCCTCTGGCGTCGGAGCGCCAGAACAGGGTGTCACCGGCCGTCGTCGCAGCGATGGTATCTCCATCGGTGAGGAGGAAGTTGTACCTGCCGGTGCTGGCGGCAGTCGCAGCGGTCACGACGTGTGCCAAAGCATCCGCTGCGGAATCCAGAGAATCGAGACGGTGGAGGACGAGAGCCCAGAGCAGCGCGGAGTCAACCCGGGCCTCGAGGGCAAGCAGCCGTGCCGGGGGCAACGTGGCGGCCAGATCCTCCGCCGATCGGGGCCAGTCGTCGATCCTGCCGTTGTGGCTGAACAGCCATTTCCCGGAGGTGTAGGGAGCTGCGGCTGCCTCATCCGGCGTCGTCCCGGTCGTCGCCGAACGGACTGCGGCCAGCACGGCGCCGCTGCTGGTGACGCGGGCGACGTCGGCGAACGACTGGTCCGTCCACATCGGGACGGCGCGCCGGTAGCGGGCCGGTAATGGATCGTCGGCGGCGTACCAGCCCACGCCGAACCCGTCGGCGTTCATGGTGCCGTTGCGTTGGAGGCGAGGTGACCAGGACTGGCGGAGCAGACCGTGGTCGGGTGCCGAGATGAGCGTGGCCAGCGGTGTGGGCGGTCCGAGGAAAGCAAGGTGCCTGCACATGGTCAGCTGTCTCCGGCCGGCGCGGCATCCCTGGCAGTCCTGAAGCCCGTGAAGATCTGCCGGCGAATAGGGTAGTCCCAGTTCCGGAAGGTTCCCCGCACCGCTGCCCGGTCGGCCGCCCAGGAGCCGCCCCGCAGCACCTTGTAGTCTCCGCCGAAGAAGACCTCGCTGTACTCGCGGTAGGGAAACACCCGGAATCCCGGATAGGGGCCGAAGTTACTGGAGGTCCACTCCCACACATCGCCGATCAGCTGACGGACTCCCAGGGCCGATGCCCCGGCCGGGTAGGATCCGACCGGGGACGGCCGCAGCGATCCACCGCCCAGGTTCGCATGACGGGATGTCGGGTCCTCATCACCCCAGGGGTACCGCCGTGAGCGGCCGCTGACCGGGTCGTATCGCGCCGTCTTCTCCCACTCGGCTTCGGTCGGCAGACGCCTGCCTGCCCAGCGGGCATAGGCCTCGGCCTCGAAGAAGGACACGTGCTGCACGGGCTCGTCCACCGGAACCGGTTCGACGACGCCGAAGCGGGTCCGCCACCACTGGCCACCCTCCCGCCTCCAGAACTTCGGCGCCGTCAGCCCGTCGTCGTTGCGGTGGGCCCAGCCCTCGGCGGTCCACCAGTCAGGGTTCGAATAGCCGCCGTCGTCCATGAACGCCAGGAAGTCACCATTGCTGACCGGTACGGTGTCGATCCAGTAGCCGGGAACGTACACCTCATGGGCTGGCCGTTCGTTGTCCAGCGCCCAGGGCTCCACCGACGTTCCCATGGTGAAGCACCCCGCCGGAACGTGCACTTCCGCAGGAAGCGCGCCGGCAGTATCGGCCAGCACCCCGGATTCCGGGGCCACGGGATGCAGCACAGGGTCCCCTACCCGGAGCTGGTGTGTGGCCAGCATGGTCTCTGCATGCTGCTGTTCGTGCTGGATCATCATGCCGAACGCGAAGCCACCCTGGAGCAGCGGGGAACCCTCGAGCGGAACCCGTTCCAGGATCTGCAGCGTCTTGGACCGGGTTTCAGCAAGATAGCTCCGGGAATCCGAGGGAGCCAGGAGCGGCAATGAGGGGCGACTGCTGCGCGAGTGCTCGAACGCGTCGTAGAGTTTGTCGATCTCCGGGCGGAGCGGCTGCATCCTGCCGACATCGCGAACCAACCATTGTTCCTCCTGACTGCCGACATGGGCAAGATCCCAGACCAGGGGGGACATCAGGGGTGAATGCTGTTTGAGCAGTTCCTCCTCATCACATGCGGTGAGGGCGTGGGTACGACGGCGCGCACGCTCCAGACCCTCGGCGATGAAGGCGCGCAGGTCGTTCGGCGCCGTACCCGTGGGAGCCTCGTTCTTCGTCATCCGACATTTTCCTTTCGCTGCGCGGGATCCGAGAAGCTGCCGGTGCGGCGCCAGTCGTCGATCCGCTGGTCTGCGGGAGATCGGTTGCGTGCTGCGTACTGCTCGACGAAGGCTTCCACCGTGGCCTTCGTACCGGCATCGGCTTTCATCCGGTCCATAGCTGCCAGAGCTGCGTCTGCGCATGAGAGCCCTGCCGAGCCGAGCACAGGATTCGCCAGCCCGTCCCGGGCCGCGATCATCATCGCATCGGGTAGCGCAGCCACCGGCGAGCAGGCGTCGGCCGCGATGTCGGCTGCCTGTTCGTCATCCACCAGAGCGGTCGTGATGGCGGCAGCGGCCTCCCAGTCGGAGCCTGCCTGGGCGTCGATGACCCTGATTTCGAGGAAACCACGGGGGCGGATGAACGGGAAGAGTGTGCTGAGGTGATAGTGCAGGTCCTCGTACGTGGCCGGGCGGGGGCCGTGCCCGCGCACCCATGCCCGCATGGTCAGACCATGCGGTGCTTCCCAGGAACCGCGCGACGACGGTATGCACAACACCGAGGCGTCCAGGGCGTAGCGGGCCCATGCGGCAGGTGGATCAGCGGAATCCTGCACCGGGGAAGCGCGGGATGGGTCTATTCCGAGCCAGACTGCCTGCCGGGTGCTCTGCCACCCGCTGGGCGCCCCCTGGTGGAAAGGGGAATTGGCGAAGAGGGCGACGAGCACCGGAGCGAGCCGGTGAAGGCGCTGCCAGCGCTGTACCGCACTGCCCGGACCATTCCCGGGAAGACCCGCCTCCAGGCACACCTGCAAGGAAGCCGTGGAGCACATCATCGTCCTACCTGCCTGCCCCGCACGGTCGAAGTGGGCTTCCATCGCTGTATACCGGGGATGATCCAGGGTCCGCACCGGCGGTCGAACGGGATCCAGGGCCAGGCTGCTGAAGGAAAGCCCCGCGTCATCGAAATACTGATCAGTGACTCGCAGGTCAGCCCTCACTGCGTCGATGACCGAGGAAAGGTCGGCTCCGCAGGCCGAACTCACTTCGAACTGTCCGCCCGGCTCGAACGTGACAGCACCTCCACCGGGCAGCTCGCTGCCCAGCTCCGCGGCAACGATACGCACCTCGGCAGCCGGCACGGGGCGCCGGACGTCCGAGACATCATGCACGATCCGCTCGATCTCGACGCCCACCGCCCCCGGAGGACCGGTCTTGAAGCACACCGACGCCACATACATTTCCGCGTCGGTCTCCGACACCGCCGGCGAATCCCGCTCCACCTCTGACACCGACACCCACCATCCCTTCATCGCGACGCACTCAGCTCCTGGCGTCACCCGCGTCGTAGCAACATCGTAGGCGGCTGAGGAAAGTTATTGCTCGGACGTACAGTATTGCTCTTTTCGGATCGGGCGAATACTGCACCGACACGAGTGGGACTTCGGGGCAGCTAGCTGTCTCCTCCCTGATCACGCCGTAGATTGCTGGGAACGGATGAATCTCCGAGCTGATCGACGAAGGACCCTCCATGCGCCACCACAGGTACCCCATGGCTCTCATCATCACCGCCTCGCTCCTGCTCAGCGCCTGCAGCAGCGAGACGGACTCCGGGGAATCGACGACGACGCCGTCGGCAGAACCAGTGGGATCCGCTTCCGGCGCCCCGAGTGCGTCCACGGATACCGACCCACCGACAATCCCTGATTCTCCGGTCGGTATGCAGGTGCGTTGGGTGCTCGATCAGCTCGCTGCCGATGACGGCCCCGATGAGGAGGAAGCCACCGAGCGCTTCGCCCCCGAGTTCCTGGCCGAGGTTCCCGCCGATGAGCTGGCCGCGACCTTCGATCAGCTGCGCGCCCTCGGGCCGTTCGTGCTCGAGACCTACCAGGAGCACGGTCCCGGCGCACAGGGCGACCTGACGGGTGCCGCCGGCCAGGAGTATCTGCTCTCGATTTCCCTCGACGGGGAGGAGCGCATCGCGGCACTCCTCATCAGTGGGCTGACGCCGATTCCCGAGCTCTCCTCCATCGAGGATGCCCCAGGCGCGCTGTCAGAGGCCGGCGGACGCTCCGCGTTCCTCCTCGCGGAGGTCAGCGAGGACGGATCCACCTGCCGGCCCGTGGTCGAGGACGGTGCAGACCAATTGCTGCCGATCGGCTCGATCTTCAAGCTCTACGTCCTCGGAGCCCTCGTGCAGGCCATCGACGACGGCGATCTCACCTGGGACGAGGAGCTGACGCTGACCGAGGACCTGAAGTCGCTCCCCAGCGGAACGCTGCAGAACGAGCCGGCCGGCACCCAGGTCACCGTTCGTGAAGCTGCAGAGGCGATGATCGCCATCAGTGACAACACCGCGACCGACCTGCTCATCGACGCCGTGGGACGTGCTGCTGTGGAACGTGCTGTCGAGGCGATGGGGCACGGCGCGCCGGAGGTCACCATGCCCTTCCTGACCACCCGGGAGATGTTCCAGCTGTCCTACGACCCTGACCTGTTCGAGGAGTGGCAGTCCGTCACCGGAGAGGACCCGGTCAATGCTGATCCGGAGGTGAGCGCAGCTCAGCGTGAGCTCGTCGAGAGCCTCCCGGAATGGGACCTCGGCATCGACCCGGAGCGTGCCGCGAGTGTGTCGTGGACCGCCGGGCTCGACTGGTTCGCGACGACCCAGGATCTGTGCGCCGCCCACCTGTACCTGCAGCGAATCGCCGACACGGACGCCGGAGCCCCGGTCACGGACATCCTGGGCATGAACCCTGGTCTGAGCACCTCGGAGGGGATCGAGCAGGTCGCCTTCAAGGGCGGCAGCGCCACCGGCGAGATCGCCGGATCATGGCACATCGGGACCTCCGACGGCACCCGGTACGTCCTCGTGATGCAGGTGGCCTCCCGGCAGGGCGCAGCCCCGGATGCACGATGGTTCTTCGGCGTCGCCGACCAGGTGGTGGCTCTCGCTCTTGCGGACCGCTGACCGTGTCAGTGGGTCGCCGCGGATGTGCGGTGTCAGCGCGGCGTATCGCTACAGCTGCAGATGAAGGCGCAGGGCGTCGTCGATGTGACCCATGACGACGGCAGAAGCGCGACCAACAAGCGCTCCGAGCCGTTCGACCGCGACGGAGCGAACCTGCTCGGCCTGCGCTTTCGAATCCTGCCGAAGGCCTGTCTCGGCCGCGGGTAGCAGTGCCTGGAACAGGAAGACCCGATCGACGTTGTTGGTCACGGGGACGACGGTGACGACACCGCGACCGAGCCGCTGCGCGATCGAGTTCGCTCGGTCGTTGCTGACGATGACTGCAGGACGCCGCTTTCTGGCTTCGCTTCCTCGCACGGGATCCAGATCGACAAGCCGGATCTCACCGCGCAGCATCGGCGATCCCATCGGCGTCCGTAATACTCCACGCCGCCTGATCCCCCGAACTCTCCCATTCTTGCCAAGCGGTTTCGTAATCCCGCTCCAGATCGCGCAGTCGCAACATCCGCACAGCGTGCTGCACTCCGGAGGACCTCGAAGGGAGGCCAGTGGTGCGGACGAACTCGTCGAGTAGGGCAACATCCTCGTCCGGCAGACTGACACTAAGCTTCATACCGCAATGCTACCGCAGTACTACTCGGAAGGTGACACTTGAGGACTGTTCCTCGCCCGGTGGGAAGAGACGTTCTGACCCCGTGGAGCACAATGACCTAAAGGCAGCCGCAAGTTACAGCCGCATCAAGCCTGACACTCCCTAGGCGAGCAGCGTCGGCTTGAGCTGCTGCAATCTGCCGAGGAGTCCGTTGACGAACTTCGGCGACTCGTCGGTGGAGAGCAGTTTCGCGAGTTCCACCGCCTCGCTCACCGCGACGCCGTCGGGCACGTCGTCGTTGTAGAGCAGTTCCCAGCTCCCGATCCGCAGGATCATCAGATCCACCACCGGCATCCGGTCCAGGGTCCAGCCCTGGGAGTACGTGCTGAGGAACTCGTCGATCTCCTCCTGGCGCTCCAGGACACCCTCGACGACGTCGACTGTGTAGTCGGCGATGATCATGTCGGTCTTCTCACGGCGGGCTCGAATGACCTCGAAGACCGGGGCGCCGCGCTGCGTGGACTCGAAGAGGATGTCCAGGGCCCGACGTCGTGCCTTGCTCCGTGCACTCACTCGTTGACGCGTCCCAGGTACTCACCGGTCCGGGTGTCGATCTTGACCTTGGTGCCCGTGCCCAGGAACAGCGGAACCTGGATGTCGTGACCGGTCTCCACCGTGGCGGGCTTGGTACCGCCCGTGGAGCGGTCACCCTGGAGCCCCGGCTCGGTGTAGGTGATCTCCAGGACCACCGATGCCGGCAGCTCCACGTAGAGCGCCGACCCCTCGTGCATGGCGACGGTGGCCATCTGGCCCTCGAGCATGAAGTTCTCGGCGTTGCCCACGATCGTCCCCGGGACGGTGATCTGGTCGTAGTCCGTCGTGTCCATGAAGACGAAGTCCTCGCCGTCCTTGTACAGGTACTGGTAGTCCCTGCGGTCCACGGTGGCGGTCTCGATCTTCAGCCCCGCGTTGAAGGTCTTGTCGACCACCTTGCCCGAGCGGATGTTGCGCAGCTTGGTACGCACGAAGGCTCCGCCCTTGCCCGGCTTGACGTGCTGGAATTCCAGGACGTTCCAGAGGTTGCCCTCGAGTTTGAGCACGGTGCCGTTCTTGATGTCGTTCGTGGTCGCCACAACTTCGCTTTCGTCGGTGTCAGGGGAGAGTCGGTGTCATCGGAGTTCGGTGTCAGGGGAGATGGGCCGGCCGAGGCGCGGCGGGCACGCGGAGTCGCGCCAGAAGTCCGTAGATCAGTCTACCCTGCGCGAATCACTGCGCGCCGTCGGCTCACTCCGCTACGGGAGCGACGTACGGTCAGGAGGCGATCTCCTGATACGCCGCGAACAGCAGCGAGGTATCGGGCACCTCGAGCATTCCGGGTCTGCCGATGCCGTCCAGGACCACGAACCGGAGCAGATCGCCGCGGGACTTCTTGTCGCGCCGCATGCCGTCCAGCAGCGCGGCCCAGCGGTCCCGCCGGTACGTCACGGGCAGTCCGAGCGAGTCGAGGATGCCCCGATGGCGGTCCGCCTCGGCATCGCCGAGCCGTCCGACCATGCGGGAGAGCTCGGCGGCGAAGACGAGCCCCACGGAGACGGCCGCGCCGTGCCGCCAGGAGTACCGTTCGGCCAGCTCGATGGCATGCGCCAGGGTGTGGCCGTAGTTCAGGTACTCGCGGCGCCCTGCTTCGCGCAGGTCCTCGGACACGATGTCGGCCTTCACGGCGATGGAGCGTTCCACGAGCTCCCGCAGCACCGGTGAGGTCGCGTCGGTCGCAGCCTCGGTGTCCTGCTCGATCAAATCGAGGATGACCGGATCGGCGATGAAGCCGCACTTGACCACCTCCGCCAGCCCGGTCACCAGCTCGTTCTGCGGCAGCGTCGCCAGCGCATCGAGATCCACGAGTACCGCAGCCGGCGGGTGGAAAGCCCCCACGAGATTCTTGCCCTCGGCGGTGTTGATCCCGGTCTTGCCGCCCACCGCGGCGTCGACCATGCCGAGCAGGCTCGTGGGCAGGTGCACCACGCGCACGCCGCGCAACCAGGTCGCGGCGACGAACCCGCCGAGATCGGTGACCGCGCCACCGCCCACCGTCACCACGGCATCGGACCGGGTGAAGTCGTTCTGCCCCAGGACCTGCCAGCAGAAGCCCGCCACCTGGAGGTGTTTGGCCTCCTCGGCGTCGGGGATCTCCGCCGTCACGGCCGTGAAACCGGCGTCGGCGAGCTCGTCGCGGACGGCATCCCCGGTGGCCCTGAGGGCGCGCGGGTGGATCACGAGGACGCGGCGCACCCGCTCACCGAGAATCCCCGGGAGCCGATCGAGGAGGCCGTGCCCGATCACGACGTCGTACGTGGTCCCGGCGGTCGCGCCCGTGACGGGGATGGTCGTCGCTGAATCAGTCGGCATGAGAGGTCTTCCTGCTCTTGTGGGTGGGGCGCGGACGCCTGTGCTGCGCCTGCGACCGCTCGGGTGTCGGGACGCGCGGGAGATCCGGGAACGACCTGAGGACGGCATCGGCCGTTCCGCGCACGCTCAGGCCGCGGGAATCGACGACGACGGTGGCAAGCTGCGCATACAGGGGCCGCCGCTGATCGTAGAGTTCCTGCCACCGAGCCACAGGGTCTCCGGCCAGGAGGGGGCGGCCGGTATCCCTGCTGATGCGCGGGCGCACCGTGGCCGCGTCGGTGTCGAGGAAGACCACACTGGTGCGCGCCAGCAACTCCTGTGTCCTCGGGTGCAGGACGGCGCCTCCGCCCAGGGAGACGACGCCCGTTCCGGCCACGGCCTCCTCGACGACGTCGGACTCCACCTCCCGGAAGTGGTTCTCCCCGTGCCGCTCGAAGATGCCCGCGATGGGTCCGTACCGGCCGACGATCATACGATCGGTGTCGACGAAGGCCAGGCCCGTGCGCCGCGCGATCATCCTGCCGACCGCGGTCTTGCCCACCGCCATCGGTCCCACGAGCACGAGTGTGTCGGACGGGGTCATCGGTATCGTCAGGATCCGGCGGAGCCCAGGAACTCCGGGATGCTCTCGAGGTACGTGCGCAGGTTGCGGGCGGTCTCCTGAAGACTGTCCCCGCCGAACTTCTCGGTGACGGCGTCCGCGAGGACGAGGGCGACCATCGCCTCGGCCACCACGCCGGCCGCCGGAACCGCACAGACGTCCGACCGCTGGTGGTGTGCCCGTGCTGCTTCCCCGGTCCTGACGTCCACCGTGCGCAAGGCCCTCGGGACGGTGGCGATCGGCTTCATCGCGGCGCGCACGCGCAGGACCTCCCCGATGCTCATGCCGCCCTCGATCCCCCCGGCCCGATTGCTGGCTCGTGCGATCCTGCCGTCGTCGTCGCGCACGATCTCGTCGTGGGCCGCCGTGCCCCGCCGCGCGGCTGTGACGAAGCCGTCACCGATCTCCACGCCCTTGATGGCCTGGATTCCCATGAGGGCAGCTGCGAGACGCGAGTCCAGGCGCCTGTCCCAGTGGACATAGCTGCCGAGCCCGGGTGGCAGACCGTAGGCAAGGACCTCGACGACGCCGCCGAGTGTCTCGCCGTCCTTCCGCGCGGCGTCGACCTCCGCGACCATGGCGTCCGAGGTGTCGCGGTGGAAACAGCGCAGGGGATCGGCGTCGAGCGCGATGAGATTCTCCGGTCCGGGCAGTGTCGCGTCATCGGGGACGGAGACGGTCGCGATGGACACGGTGTGACTGACCAGCCGGATGCCCAGTCCCGCCAGGAACTGTGCGGCGACGGTACCGAGGGCAACCCGGGTGGCGGTCTCACGGGCACTGGCGCGCTCCAGGACCGGACGCGCCTCGTCGAAGCCGTACTTCTGCATCCCGGTGAAATCTGCATGGCCCGGCCTCGGCCGGGTCAGCGGTGCATTGCGCGCGGACGCGGCGAGGTCCGCGGCGTCCTCCTCCCCCAGCGGATCCGCGGACATGATCCTGTCCCATTTCGGCCACTCGGTGTTCGCGACCTCGATGGCCACGGGGCCGCCCTGCGTGAGTCCGTGCCGCACACCACCGGTGATCCGGACCTCGTCGCGTTCGAACTTCATGCGGGCGCCGCGGCCGTAGCCGAGCCGGCGTCGCGCCAGGGCATCCTGGATGTCGGAGCTGGTGACACCGATCCCTGCGGGTATCCCCTCGATGATCCCGACCACGGCCGGACCGTGGGATTCTCCTGCTGTCAGCCAACGCACCATGGCTTCCATACTGCCATGCGGCGCCGGACGGATCAGTGCCGGGCAGCGCCCACTGCGTCATACATCGCGTCCAGGACCTGGGCGCGATCCTGCCGGACCTCGGGGAAGAAGAGACGGACCTGTTCCGCCGCCTGCTGGATCAGCATGTCGAGTCCGGGGATCATCGTGCCGCCGCGCTGCTGCCAGAGGGAGGCCAGGGCACTGGGCCAGGGATCATAGGCGACGTCGAGCAGTCTCCCGGTCGTGGCGAAGTGCGCATCGGCCCGGAGCCGGTCGGCGAGTCCGTCGGCCCCGCGTGGCGGGAGGGTCGAGACGAGGACGTCGGCCGCACGCACCGACCGGACGCCCTCGTCCCAGGGGACGATTCCGATCTCCACACCGAGCTCACCGCCGAGGCGGTGCAACTCCCCGGCCACGGCGGCCGGGCGGCGGACGAGCACACTGCACTCCGCTGCTCCGAGCCGCGCGAGGGCCGCGATCGCTGCCGCCGCCGTCGCCCCGCCGCCGAGGACGGTGGCCTGCTCCACGCGCTGTACGCCGGCAGCGACGAGCGCGCCGGCCACCCCGGAGACGTCGGTGTTGTGCCCCGTGAGGACCCGGTCCGAACCGGTGCCGGTGACGACGACGGTGTTGACCACCTCGAGGACGCGTGCGGGATCGGTGATGTCGTCGACGAGCCGCGCCATGGCCGCCTTCACCGGCATGGTCACGGAGACCCCGCGCCATCCGGGGCTGCGACGCACCTCGTCGACGAAACCGGGCAGACGATGTTCGTCGACGTCGAGGGCGCTGTAGGCGCAGTCGATGCCAAGGGCCTGGTACGCAGCCGCGTGGAGTCTCGGGGATTTCGAGTGCCCGATCGGTGACCCGATCACGGTGGCCCGGAACCGCCCGGCGCCGAGCTCAGGCGGCACGGGCTACTCGCACTGCCCTTCGTTCTCCGAGCACCACTGTTCGTATTCCTGGACGTACCCGAGATGCTCGGCGTACGTCTCGGAGAACTTCGTCTCACCGGTCTCGAGATTCACCGTGACCCAGAAGTAGAACGGCACATCCGCCGGGTTCACGGCGGCGTCGATGGCCTCGTCACTCGGTGAGCCGATGGGTCCCTCGGGGAGACCGGGGTTGGCGAAGGTGTTGTACGGATTGGATTTGTCCGCCTTCTCCTCCGGGGTGAGCTGATAGGTCCGCTCACCCAGTCCATAGGCGACCGTCGCGTCGGACTGCAGGTAGCCGTTGGTCTCGGTGTTCCCCGGGGTCAGCCGGTTGGTGATCGACCCGGCGACGGTGGCGTAGTCGCCCTCCTGCGCCTCGGCCTGCACGATGCTGGCGATGGTCAGGATCCGGTACTGCTCGTCCGGGTCCGTCACCCCGTCCTCGACCAGACGATCGGTGGTGGCGGTGATCATCTCGGTGAGGATGTCCGTGGCGGTCGCGTCGATGTCGAAGCGGTACTCCCCCGGATGGAGATAGCCCTCGAGCGACAGGGCCTGTGGGGGAAGCCCGAACTGCGCCGGATCGTCGGCCAGGGCCGTGAACTCCTCGACCGGTATGGCCGTGGCCTCGGCGAGGATGTCGAGGACCTCGTTCTGGCGCAGGTCGCGGGCGATGGCGGCATAGGAGACGAGCGTGGGATCATCGCCGAGCAGTGCCTCGGCTGCCTCCGCGGACGACATCTGCTCCCGCAGCTCGTACTCGCCGGGCTGTACCTCCCGGCCCTCGGAGATCTCGCTGAGGGCTGTCACGAAGACACCCGAGTCGGCGACGATGTCCTCACTCTCCAGCGCGTTGCCGATGGCCAGCGCTCCCGCGCCCTGCTCGACGGTGAACACCGTCTCCTCCCCGCCGGGACCGGCGTAGTCGGTGACCTCGTTGAAGCCGATCAGGTCGCGGAGAAGCAGAGCGGCGCCGTAGACGGTCCCGGCGAAGACCAGCAACACCACGAGGACGATCACGGTGCGACGACGGCGGCGCCGCTGCCGGGCCTTCACCTTCGGTGCCTCCGTGTAGGACCCGTCCTCGTCCTGCTCCGTGAAGAACTCCTCGACCGGCTCGGGGTGGTCGTTCCAGCCGTCCTGGTCGTCGGTGCCGCTGTACACGGTGGCGCCACCGGCCTCGTCGGCGCCCTCGGTGGAGGAAGCGGCGTCGGTCTCGCGACTCACGATCCCGCTTCCTCTCTGCTCGATGACATGTTCTTCATGGCTGGCTCCTCCGTCGGGTTCTGCGGTGGGCGCTCGACGCCCGCGACCTCGGGTGCATGGACCGGATCCCCCACGTCACGACCACGTGATCGTTGCATGTCGATGGCGTGCTGGAGTATTTCGACGGCCGCCACCTGATCGACCACCTTACGATGCTCACGGCTGCTGAGGCCAGCCGCGTGAAGGGAGCGATGGGCCGAGACCGTGCTCAGGCGCTCGTCGACCAGGCGAACCGGGATGGACCGGGACTGGCGTGCGAGCTCCTCGGCGACGAGTCCGGCGTACGTCCTCGCCATGTCGGCGGACGCTCCTTCGCGACCGCTGAGATTCTTCGGCAGCCCGATGACGATCTGCACCGCATCACGCTCGACGGCCTCCCGCACCAGCAGTCGCACGTCGTGGTTCCGCCGCTGATCGCGTTTCAGCGTGCGGACCGGAGTCGCGAGCAGAGCATCCCTGTCGCTGGCTGCCACACCCACTCTGGCCTGCCCCACGTCGACACCGAGCTTCGGACCGTAGGGGTAGGCAGCCGCACTCTCGTCGCCCGTCGTCGGTGGCCGTCCCGTCATCGCAGACCTCAGCGTTCCGCAACCGCCGTGCGGATTGCCGCCAGGGCGTCGGGGATGCGCGAGGCGTCGGCGCCGCCGCCCTGGGCGACGTCGTCCTTCCCGCCACCACCACCGCCGAGGATCGTCGCGGCCGTCCGCACCAGCGCACCGGCCCTGATGCCGGTACTGCGGGCACCCTCGTTGGTCGCCACGAGGACCAGTGGGCGGTCCTGCGAGACGCCGGTGGCTGCCACCACGGCGGGTTCGGACCCCAGGCGCCCGCGCAGATCCAGCACCAGCGTCCGCAGCTCGTCGGCACCTGCGATCTCGCCGGCGTCGTGGGCGATCACGCGCACCCCGTCGACGTCGATCGCGGTGTCCACGAGGGCCCCGGCAGCGGCGACGAGCTGTTCCTTGCGCAGCCGGTCGAGTTCCTTCTCGGCATTCTTGAGTCTGCTCAGAGTTGCGCTCAGACGCTCGGGCAGCTGGACGGACGGCACCTTGAGCATGTCCGAGAGCTCCGAGACCAGGGCACGCTCGGCCGCCAGGTGACGGAACGCGTCGAGACCCACCAGGGCTTCCACGCGCCGGTTGCCCGACCCGACCGATTGCTCGCCGAGCAGCGTCAGGCTGCCGATGAGCGACGTCGAGGCCACATGCGTGCCACCGCACAGCTCCCGGGAGAAGTCCGCGTTCATCTCGACGACGCGCACGGTGTCGCCGTAGGCCTCCCCGAACAGCGCCGTCGCGCCGAGCTCCTTTGCCTCGGCGAGCGACATGATCTTCGTCTCCACCTCGTAGTTGTTGCGGATGGCGATATTGGAGACCTCCTCGATCTCCGAGCGCGCAGCGGCGCTGATGCCCTCTCCCCAGGAGAAGTCGAAGCGCAGGTACCCGGCCTTGTTGAACGAGCCGCGCTGCAGCGCCTCCGGCCCGAGGATCTCGTGCAGGGCGGCGTGGACGATATGCGTCCCCGAGTGCGCCTGCTCCCCCGCGTGCCGCCGCTGACGGTCCACGGCAGCAGTGACGCGGGCGCCGGCAACCGCTTCGCCCTCACGGACGACCGCGCGGTGGACGCTCAGCCCCTTGAGGGGACTCTGGACATCGAGCACCTCGAGGACGAAACCGTCGCCGGAGATGAGTCCGACGTCGGCCGCCTGGCCACCGGCCTCGGCGTAGAACGGTGTCTGGTCCAGGACCACCTCGATCTCGTCGCCCTGCAGCGCACTCGGGATGGACTGTCCCTTGTCCAGGAGGGCGACGACGACCGCCTCCGAGGTGAGCTCGTCATATCCGGTGAAGATCGTCCGGCCGCGTCCGAGCAGCTCGGTGAACACGGACAGATCGGCGTGACCGGCCTTCTTCCCGCGCGCGTCGGCCTGGGCCCGCTGGCGCTGTTCGAGCATCAGCGAGCGGAAACCCTCGGCGTCCACGTCGAGTCCGGCTTCCTCTGCCATCTCGAGCGTCAGGTCGATCGGGAAACCGTAGGTGTCGTGGAGGCTGAACGCATCCTCACCGGACAGCGGGCGTTTCTCGGCGAGCGACTCGCGGACGGCCTCCTCGAGCCGTGCGGTGCCGGAGGCGATGGTCCGCAGGAACGCCTTCTCCTCTGCGTAGGCGATCCGGCTGATGCGCTCGAAATCCGCCTCGACCTCCGGATAGGACCCCTTCATCGCGTCCCGCGAGGCCGGGAGCAGCTCGGGCAGGCATGCCTTCTCCACCCCGAGCAACCGCATCGCGCGCACTGCCCGCCGGATGAGGCGGCGCAGCACGTAGCCGCGGCCCTCGTTGGAGGGGCTCACCCCGTCGGAGATGAGCATCAGGGAGGATCTGATGTGATCGGCGACCACCCGCAGGCGTACGTCGTCGGCGTGGTGGGGATCCTCCGCCGACTCGGCGCTCGTGTAGGTCTTCCCACTGAGGGCGGCGGCGCGATCGAGCACGGGGCGGACCTGGTCCGTCTCGTACATGTTCTCCACGCCCTGCAGGACCATCGCGAGGCGCTCCAGGCCCAGGCCCGTGTCGATGTTCTTCTTCGGCAGTTCGCCGAGGATCTCGAAGTCGTCCTTGCCGATGCCCTCGCCGCGCTGGTACTGCATGAAGACGAGATTCCAGATCTCCACGTAGCGCGCGTCGTCGGCCTCGGGGCCACCGTCGACTCCGTAGGCGGGTCCGCGGTCGTAGAAGATCTCGGAGCAGGGTCCGGCGGGGCCTGGCTGGCCGGTGGACCAGTAGTTGTCCTTCTTGCCCATCTTCTGGATGCGCTCCGCCGGAACGCCGACGCCGTCACGCCAGATGGCCAGCGCTTCCTCGTCCTCGTGGTAGACCGTGATCCAGAGCCGCTCGGCGGGCAGACCGAAGCCACCCTCGGCCGGACTGCTGGTGAGCAGTTCCCAGGCCATGCGGATCGCGTCGGCCTTGAAGTAGTCGCCGAAGGAGAAATTGCCGCACATCTGGAAGAAGGTACCGTGCCGTGCCGTCTTGCCGACTTCCTCGATATCTCCCGTGCGGATGCACTTCTGGACGCTCGTCGCCCTGTCGTACGGAGCTTCCTCGCGCGCCGTCAGATACGGGATGAAGGGCACCATCCCGGCGACCGTGAACAGGAGGGAAGGGTCGGAGGACACCAGCGACGCGGAGGGCACCACGGTGTGCCCGTTCTTCTCGAAGTAGCTCAGCCAGCGACTGGCGATCTCATGGGACTTCATGGGGCAGATCCTTCGGTGAGGTGGGCGGTGCACAGTGGCGCGGCGGTCCGGACCACACGAGCCGGGGCCTTCCGACGGACCGTTCCGGCAGCGGTGACCGCGCCTCCTGCCGCGCCGCGTCCGTGAGGCTCCGGCAGGAGGTGACGGACGTACCGCGATCGTTGATGCGGGTGATCAGCGCAGGGACCGCCGGGTGGGGTGAGGAGCAGTCGCCTCGGCTGCGACCACCGCGGTATCAGGGGCTTCAGGGGTAGGCACCTCGACGCCGAGGGCCGAGCGCAGGTCGTTCTCCCGCTGCGTCATGGCTGTACGCAGTGCGTCGGCGAAGTCGGCGATGCTGTCGCTGATCTGCCCGACGGCGCGATTCACTCCCTGGGGACCGAGAGTGGCCTTGGCCTGGGAAACCTTCCGTACGGCGACGACACCGATGGTGATCCCGGCAGCCAGCCAGAAAGCTCTTCTGATCATCGTTCTCTCCGTTTCAGTGGGGCTAACGGCTGCGGCGCCGACGCGTGGGAACAGTCCTGGCGGCGAACGCGGAGCGCACCGCGTAGGAGAACGCCGACACCTTGATGAGCGGCGCACCGATCGTCGCCGCGACCAGCGATGACAGCGCGGAGATGTTGGCCGAGGCGTCCGAGACGTTCGTGGTGATGCCGTCGACCGTCTTGAGCTGCTGGTGCGTGGTGCTCACGGTGCTCGTGACCTCCTCGATCAGCGGGGTCGTCTCATCCGTGACCGTGCGGATGGTCTTGCGCAGCTCGTCGAACACTCGGCCGAGCTTCCAGATCGGCACGGCGAGCAGCAGCACCAGGACGGCGAACACGCCAGCAGCTATCAGGCCCGCAATGTCTCCACCTGACATGGG
Source organism: Arthrobacter echini (assembly GCF_004803505.1). GTDB lineage: Bacteria > Actinomycetota > Actinomycetes > Actinomycetales > Micrococcaceae > Arthrobacter_D > Arthrobacter_D echini. The sequence continues at coordinate 144,144 of NZ_SSWH01000004.1, read as the reverse complement.
CGGTCTCCTTTACGCAGGGGTGGCCTCGTATCGAGGCCGGGCATGGGGATTCTTGCTCTTAGTACCTTACAGAAGGAAGAGCCCGTGGCATCGCCACGGGCTCTTCCTCGGCATGCCGTCGTCGGCGCCCCGATCCTGATCAGGCGCCGACCGGGATGCGGTGGATCAGCGAGCGTAGTACTCGACGACGAGCTGCTCTTCGCAGGTCACGGGGACCTCGGAGCGCTTCGGTCGGCGCACGAGGCGAGCCTGGAGCTTGTCGAGCTGCACGTCGAGATAGCCGGGAACCGCGGGAAGGACGTCACGGTGCGCACCTGCGGCGGCAACCTGCAGCGGAACCATGGTCTCACTGCGGCTGTGGACGTGGATGAGCTGCCCCTCGGCCACGCGGAAGGACGGACGATCGACCCGGGCGCCGTCGACCATGATGTGGCGGTGGACGATCAGCTGGCGGGCCTGGGCGCTGGTGCGGGCGAATCCGGCACGCAGCACGAGGGCGTCGAGGCGCATCTCGAGCAGCTCGATCAGATTCTCACCGGTCAGACCTGCGGTGCGGCGGGCCTCTTCGAAGACACGGGCCATCTGGGCCTCGCGGATGTTGTACTGGGCGCGCAGACGCTGCTTCTCGCGCAACCGTACGGCGTAGTCGCTGTCCTGCTTGCGACGCGCACGTCCGTGCTGGCCCGGCGCATAGGGCCGGCGCTCGAGGTACTTCTCTGCCTTCGGGGTCAAAGCGATGCCGAGGGCCCGCGAGATGCGAACCTTCCGACGGGCACGTGTGTTGTTGGCCACGTCTACCTTTCGATGTTTTTGCGGCGAAGAAACGGACTCGACCGCGAGGGCATCCGCACTTCCTGGTGTCGCTGGCCTCCACTTGCGGAGAGCCGGGATTGGCCGCTTCCCGGTACTACAGTCCGCCACCCCGGCCGCCACCGCTGCACACAGCAGATATCCTGCTGCGGACCACGGGGAGACGGCTGGTACACGACGACTTGCCAGTCAGCGTCCAATGCTAGCAGTCACGGTGGGGAGCAACCGAATTCGGCCGGCACGGATGTGGCCGGTGCGCCCCTGACGGCTACTGGCGCAACCCACCCCCTGTGCCCCTACTTCCCGCGGATGATGCGGCGTAGCCGGGACAGCCGCGAGGCGATGTCCCGCTCCATGCCACGGTCGGTCGGCTCGTAGTAATTGCGTTCGGCGAGGTCGTCCGGTGCGTACTGCTGGGCTGCGATCCCGTGTGGCTCGTTGTGCGAGTACGTATAGCCCTTGCCGTGGCCGAGCTGCGCGGCGCCCGGATAGTGGGCGTCCCGCAGGTGCGCGGGAATGCCCTGGCCCCGGCCGGCCCTGACGTCGGCGACGGCGGCATTGATGCCGTTGTACGCGGCGTTGGACTTGGGCGCGGTGGCGATGTGCACCACGGCTTCGGCGAGGATGAGGCGGGCCTCGGGCATCCCGACGAGCTGCACCGCCTGTGCTGCCGCGACAGCGGTCTGCAGTGCAGTGGGGTCGGCCATCCCCACATCCTCCGCTGCGGAGATCATCAGCCGCCGGGCGACGAATCTCGGATCCTCCCCTGCCTCGAGCATCCTGGCGAGGTAGTGCAGTGCGGCGTCGACGTCGGATCCGCGGAGGGACTTGATGAAGGCACTTGCGACGTCGTAGTGCTGGTCCCCCGCGCGGTCGTACCGCAGGGCGGCTACATCCACGGCTTTCTCCGCGTGCTCCAGTGTCACGAGCGCAGGAAGCACCTCCGTGTCCGCGTCCTCGGCTTCCTCGCCCTCAACTGAGCCCTCTACCGAGCCCTCCGCTGAGCCCTCCACCGGCGTCGCCTGCTCGGAGCGGGCGACGCCGGCCGCGGCCTCGAGAGCGGTGAGCCCGCGCCGGGCGTCGCCCGCCGCCAGGCGGACGAGGTGATCGAGCGCCTCCTGGGAGACCTCGACGGATCCGGCCAGACCGCGCTCGTCCTCGACCGCGCGCTGGAGCAGGCCCCGGATGTCGGCCTCGTCGAGTGGGCGCAGTGTCTGCAGCAGCGAGCGGGACAGCAGGGGCGAGACCACGGAGAAGGACGGGTTCTCGGTGGTAGCGGCGATCAGCACCACCCAGCCGTTCTCGACGCCGGGCAGGAGTGCGTCCTGCTGGGCCTTGTTGAAGCGGTGGATCTCGTCGAGGAACAGGATCGTGGTCCGTCGGTACAGATCGCGCGCGGTCAGTGCCTCGTCCATCACCCGCCGCACGTCCTTCACCCCGGCCGTGACGGCCGAGAGTTCCACGAACGTGCGGCCCCGGCCGCGTGCGATCACGTGGGCGAGCGTCGTCTTACCGGTCCCCGGTGGACCCCAGAGGATCACCGACGAGGGGGCAGCATGTGCACCGGGATCCTGCTCACCGGCGAGAGTACGCAGAGGTGAGCCCCGGCCGAGCAGGTGCTGCTGCCCCACCACCTCGTCCAGGCTGCGCGGTCGCATCCGCACGGCAAGGGGGCTGCGCGGGCCGCTCCCCGAGGAACTTCCACCAGGGGCGGGCGCGTCGTCCTCCGCTGCTGCGCTGAACAGGTCATCCACGCACTCCACGTTACTGTGGGCACCTGACCCCTCGGCGTCCTGCAGGCGCGTGGCCGTGGTTCGCGCGGGTCCGCGAGCTGTCCGGGCTCACCGTCGCGGGCTAGGTTTCCTTACCGACTGCACGTCGCGCCCCATTCCCGACCATGAAGGACACGCCATGTCCCCGACCAGATCGGTCCTCGTCGAAGCCCACCGCCTCGAGGGCTGGCTCAGCCGGTTCCGGGCCCGCAACGGCATGTACACGGTGGGCCCGGACACCGGGGGGTCCGCGGACTCGCTGCGGATCGTCGCGTCGAACGGGTGTACGGCCGTCCTGACTCCGCCGCTTCCACGCGGGCTCGACGTCGTTCCCGCGGACCCGCTTCCGGACGGCCGGGACGCAGCGCCCGAACCACCTTCAGGTGGTCCCTGCACAGCACCCACACCGCCTCCCGGACCGCCTGGTGCCGACCGGCAGCCGGCCGCAGGCGACGCCGGGTCCGGGCCGATCGCGGCGATGCTCGGTGCTGTCGACACGAGAATCCCCGTCGGCCTGCTCCTGCTCCGCCGCGGTGGCTACTCCGTCGGCGTCGCACGGGACGGACGGGTCGTGTCCTCCAAGACCGGCACGCGCTACGTCCAGGGCAGAACCGCCGCCGGGGGATGGTCCCAACAGCGGTTCGCCCGTCGGCGTGCCAACCAGGCCGCTTCTCTGGTGGAGGAGACCGCGGTCCGTGCAGCCGCCCTCTTCGTCGCGGAACCGCCGTCCTGCCTTCAGCTCGGCGGGGACAGGACGCTGACCACCCTGGCGCTGGCGGAACCGGTGCTGAAGCCGTGGGCGGGCCTGCCGCAGACACCGTTCCTGACGGTTCCCGATCCCCGCTTCGCCGTGCTCGAGGAAGCCGCCAAAGCAGCGCTCTCGATCCGGATCACCGTGACGGACCCTCCAGAGGCCGGCTGATCCACGCCGGCGAGCTCGCACCGACTGAGTGTTCCGGCATCTCTGCTTGTGCCGGCATCTCTGCGCCGGCGAGAGCTGATCCTCGCCGTCCAGGCGGCGGACCGAACAACCTCCAGCGGAAGCATCAGCGTGAGGCGGCCGTGCGCAGTGCCGCGATGGCGGCTGCGGCGTCGTCGGCCCCATACACGGAGGAGCCTGCGACGAACACCGTGGCGCCTGCATCCGCGGCACGCTCGATGGTCTCGGCGGTGATGCCGCCGTCCACCTGGATGACCAGGGGAAGACCTCCTCCCCGGATGGCGTCCGCAGCCCTGCGGATCTTCGGCAGGGTGAGGTCCAGGAAGCTCTGTCCGCCGAAACCGGGTTCCACGGTCATCACGAGCAGCATGTCGAGCTCGGCCAGCATGTCGAGATAGGGCTCCACGGGTGTGGCGGGCCGCAGTGCCATGGCGGCCCGGGCACCGGCGTCACGCAGTTCGCGGGCCAGCTTCACCGGTGCGGTGGCCGCTTCCGCGTGGAAGGTCACGGATGCCGCCCCGGCCTCGGCGTACTGCGGCGCCCAGCGGTCCGGGTCCTCGATCATGAGGTGGATGTCCAGTGGCAGAGGGGTGACCTCGCGGATCCGCTGGACCACGGGAAGCCCGAGGGTCAGATTCGGTACGAAGTGATTGTCCATGACGTCCACGTGCACGGCGTCTGCTGAGCCGATGCGCTGCAGTTCCGCCTCCAGGTTGGCGAAATCGGCCGAGAGGATGCTCGGGTTGATCTGGGTCATGATCGTTCCTTCCGTTGGGCCGCGAAATCCTCCGGCAGTCTCCCCGGCACCATCAGGCGGTCTTCCGGAGCAGGGCGAGGTACATCGCGTCGGTGCCGTGGATGTGCGGCCAGAGCTGTGCGCTGGCCCCATGGCCGGCGTCCAGTGCGCCGCCGATACTCACGGCGTCGAGCGCCGCTCCCGCGTCCAGGCGCTCGAACTCCGGACGCCCGCGCAGGCAGTCGTCCACGACCACGTCCGTCTCGGCGTGGTGCGGGGAACACGTGACGTAGGCGACGACGCCGCCCGGAGCAACGGCGTCGAGGGCTGCGGTGAGCAGGTCCCGCTGCAGGGGTGCCAGTTCCACGAGATCCGCGGGCCGCCGGCGCCAGCGGGCTTCCGGTCGACGGCGCAGCGCACCGAGACCCGTACACGGTGCGTCCACGAGGACGCGGTCGTATTCTTCCGGTTCATTCCGTCCCGCCTCTCGGCCGTCACCGACCCGCACCGTCCAGGAAGCCTCCGGCAGGGGCCGAAGCGCCTGGCGCACCAGCTGGGCGCGGTGCGGAACCGGTTCGTTCGCCACGAGATGGACCCCGGCATCCTGCCCGAGCGCCGAGAGCAGCGCGCTCTTCCCTCCCGGTCCCGCGCACAGATCGAGCCAGCGCTCCGGGCGGTCAGCGCTGTCCCGTCCGTCGGTTCCCAGCTCGACGGCGGCGAGGGCTCGCGCCACCAGTTGCGAGCCCGAGTCCTGCACACGGATGGTGCCCGTGCCGATGCCGGGCAGTCGGCTGATGTCCCCGCCGGAGTAGTAGGCGGAATCAGGAGCAACGCGCCCGGGCTCGGCGCCGTCGTCGAGCACCTGCTCCAGCGTCCCGAGACCGGGAAGCGCCACCAGGTGCACCATGGGCGCGGCGTTGTCGGCGGCCAGCAGGGCCTCGAGCTCGGAGACGTCGCGTCCGTGGGCCACGAGGGCCTGGCGGAAAGCCCGGACGATCCATTCGGGGTGGCTGTGGGTCAGGGATGCGATCCGCACCGGGTCCGTCAGTCCCCCGACGAGCACGTCGATCCAGCCCTGGAGGTCGCGGGCGCTGACCTTGCGGAGGACGGCGTTCACGAGGGACGAGGGACCGGCGCCGATGACGGCCCGCACCAGAGCGACGGTCTGATCGAGAGCGGCGTGCGCGGGTACGCGCATCCCGAGCAGCTGGTGCACCCCGATCCGCAGCGCGTCCAGCACTGCGGGGTCCAGCTGGTCGAGCGGTCTGTCGACGCATCGGGCCAGAACGGCGTCGTACGTTCCCTGCCCCCGCAGTGCGCCGTAGGTCAGTTCGGTCGCGAAGGCCGCATCCCGGCGGTCGAGGCGGTGCTTGCGGATACTGGCCGGCAGCACGAGATTGGCGTAGGCATCGTCCGCCGCGACCGCCCGCAGCACCTCGAAGGCCACGAGGCGCGCCGGGTCCGCCCGGCGCGTGCGCTGCGACGGCGCGGCACCGGAGAACTTCCGCTGCCCGCCGCGATTGCGCTCGCGGCCCTGGTCGTCCCGACGTCGGTGACCTCCCTGACCTCCCTGACCTCCGGAGCCCGTGGACCTGCCCGGCTCCCCCGACCCGCGCGGTCCTCCGTCGCCGCGCGATCCGCGGGCGGATCCTTCCGTCATTCGAACACCAGCTCCCCGCGCAGTGCTGCGCCTCGTGCCCAGTCCAGGGCGTTCATCATCGTCCTGCCCGCGGGCTGGAGGCGTCCCAGGACGACCGGGTCCGAGCCCGTGCCCACCAGCACATGCGTCCCGTCGACCCGCACGGTGCCCGGCGCCAGTGCATCCCGGCGTGCGCCGCCCTGGTCGGTCGTCGCTGCAGGCACGGCGTCGTCGTCCTGCGCAGTCCCGGCACTCGTCACCGGCTCGAGCTTCACGCGCTGACCGTCGAGGGTCGTCCACGCACCGGGTTCGGGGGTGACGGCATTGATGCGCCGCCGCACTCCGACGGCAGGTTGGGACCAGTCGATCCGGGCGTCGTCGATGGTGAGCTTCGGTGCCGCGGTCGGCTCACCCGTCTGCGGCGTGGGTGTGAGTTGCCCTGCCTCGATCCCGGACAGCGTCTGCACGAGCAGGACGGCTCCGCTGCGCGAGAGGCTCTCGAGCACCTCGCCGCTCGTGGCGGACGGCTCGAGGGGCTCGGTCATCATGCCGAAGACCGGCCCCGTGTCGAGTCCCTTCTCGAGCAGGAACGTCGTCGCGCCGACCACGTCGTCGCCTGCCAGCACCGCGTGCTGTACGGGCGCCGCGCCGCGCCAGGCGGGAAGCAGCGAGAAATGCAGGTTCACCCAGCCGTGCCGGGGCAGGGCGAGCGCAGCCGGCGGGACGATCCCGCCGTAGGCGACGATGGCCGCGGCGTCGAGTTCGAGGGTCTCCAGCTCCGCGATGAGTTCCGGCGTAAAGCGATTCGCCTTCAGCACGGGCAGCCCGAGTTCGTCGGCGGCCGTGGCGACGGCACTCGGCGTCAGGACCCTGCGCCGCCCGACCGGCGCATCGACGCGCGTCAGGACGGCGGCGACGTCGAGTCCCGCATCGACGAGCGCGCGGAGGGACGGCACGGCGACCTCCGGCGTTCCCGCGAAAAGGACCCTCATCGGCTCGCCCTGGATCTCGTCGTTTCCTCGCGCTGTGCCGGCGGCACCGGCGGCGCGCCCTGGACGAAGCTCGAGCCGAGTGTGCGGGAGCGTTCGGCCGCCGTGCGGGAGGTCACCGTGTTGTAGTCGGAACGCCGGATGGCGCGCATCGCGTTCCTCCGGTCCTCGCCCACGAGCCGGTCGATGTAGAGCGTCCCGCGTAGGTGATCGGTCTCGTGCTGCAGGGCACGTGCCAGCATGCCCGTCCCCTCGACCACGATCTCGCTGCCCGAGATGTCGAGCCCCGACACCCGTGCCCAGTCCGTCCTGTCGATATAGCTGCCGACACCCGGGACGGACAGACAGCCTTCGACGTCGGACTCGCCCTGCGATGCTCCCCCGGTCTCCAGCACGGGGTTCACCACGTGACCTTCGGCGCCGTCGACCCGGTAGGTGAAGACCTGCAGGCCCACCCCGATCTGGGGCGCGGCAAGACCAGCACCCTGGACATCGATCATCGTCTCGGTCATGTCCTCGACCAGCCGAGCCAGCTCCGGGCCGAAGTCCGTGACCGTGGCCGCCGGTGTGCGGAGGATCGGATCGCCGATCATGCGAATACTCAGGACGGACATCGGTTCTTCATTCCTCACGTCGGTCACGCTGGCTGCTGGATGTGCAGCGCAGCACGGTGGATGTGGTCACGGCAGGCTCGGGCTACGAGGTTCCCGTCAATCCTAGTGCGGCGGTGCTCCCGGCCCTCGCCGTACCGGTGGACTGGCCCCTATGCGGACAGCGTCGAGGGCGCGGAGTCCCCGCCGGGGGAGGTTCGCGGCGGAGGGCCGATCGGCAGGAGTGCACGGCCGGCTTCCTCGGCCTGGAGTCCTGCCTCCCAGGCACGGCGCAGTGCGCAGAAACGTATCCAGTGCTGCTTCAGCACTGCCGGGTTGGCCCGCATGGCGCGTACCTCGGTCTGGCCGACGGCGACACCGAGGAGAAGGGGCTGCTCGCCGTGAGCCCACGGACGCCACTGGCCCTGCTCCGGGTCCACCAGGGACTCCTCGGCCTTCATGCCGGCAACGAGCTGCATGACCACCTTGTCATCGAGCGCCTTCACGAAACCGTCGCGATCCGTCTTCTTGGTCTTGTAGTCGATCAGACAGGTACGTCCGCCGATGGTCGCCACGAGATCGAGTGTGCCCGCGTAACCCAGCTCCGTGTTCCAGACCGTCAGTTCGGCCTCCACGGGCCTCACGTCGTAGAGCTCCCACCATTCGTCGAACCGCTGGGCGAAGCCCGCCTCGTCGTGCTCCTCGAGGGCGAGGCGGGCGGCGTCGAGCTCGTTCGGCCGCCCGAGGGCGCGCAGCGCCACCTGCTCGCAGTAGTGGTGCACGCGGGTGCCGCGCAGCGCAGCGTCGTCGCGATAGCGCTCGGCCGCTGTTGCTGCCTCCCGCACGGCCACCCTCAGTTCCGACGGCTTGCCGAGCGCCCCGGGAAGGCGTGGGTCACGCGACAGCGCGCTGGCGGCCATGTGGCCGAACCACCCGCCCAGTGAGCTGGGCAGCTGCGATATCACGGTGGTGATCGAAGGCACCGACGGCTGCGCCGAGGTTGATCGGGCGTACATCCTGCCGTGCGGCGTCGCGTGCGCGAGGAGGGGAGCTGTCATGGTTCCACTGTCCCAGATCCCTCTGACAGGTGCCTCGCCCGGACCCGCGCTCGCGCTCGACCAGCCGCTGCAGGCGTCACTGGAGGATTGGACGAACCTCCTGGCGTCCTATAGTGTTTCCTCTCGTTGGAAAGCGAAGAAAGACCGCAGAATGCGCAGCGTCGAGCGGCTCTTTGAGTACTGATTTCCTTCTGCGGACGTAGCTCAGCTGGCTAGAGCACCACCTTGCCAAGGTGGATGTCGCGGGTTCGAATCCCGTCGTCCGCTCGCAAGTCACCGTTGGGTCGGAAGTATCCGGTCACCGAAGCGATTCGGTCATGGTGGGGTGGCCGAGAGGCGAGGCAGCGGCCTGCAAAGCCGTATACGCGGGTTCGAATCCCGTCCCCACCTCGCACGGTACGAGCACCATGCAGATGGGCGATTGGCGCAGCGGTAGCGCGCTTCCCTGACACGGAAGAGGTCACTGGTTCGATCCCAGTATCGCCCACCACGGCGCCCCTTCGGGGGCGCTTTTTCGTTGGCCGGGATCAGGGCACGACTGCGGCTCACAGGACATTTTCCGCTTCCTGGCCTAGGATGGCGGCAACGGAGACGGATGTGCGTCTCCATCACCGAAAGGAGGTGTCCGTGGGTTTATTGGACGGGCTCAAGGACAAGGCCGGCACCCTCGCGGGTAAGGCGACCGATCTCGTTGGCGAGAATTCCGACAAGGTGAAGGACGGCCTCGGTAAGGCTGGCGACTTCGTCGACAGCAAGACCGACGGCAAGTACTCGCACCGAATCGACGGAGCACAGAACAAGGCTTCGGAGATGGTCGACAGGATCGACAAGAAGAACGGCAAGGGCGACGTAAGCCCTCCTCCGCCGGCCGTGTGATTCCCAGCCTGGCAATAAGGAAGCGCCGGTCCCGCCGAGAGGCGGCACCGGCTCTTCTTATGTTCGGCTCCCCCATCGGTACCGAGAAACCGCCGCGAGAACTAGCGAGCGACGTCGCTCCCCTGGCGTGCGAGCGCGGTCAGGCGGGACACCGCCCTGTAGTACTTCTTCAGATATCCCCCACTCATCATCTCGTCCGTGAACAGATGATCGAAGGTGGTACCACTGGCCATGATCGGCACGTCGCGATCGTAGAGGCGATCGGCGAGAACCACGAAGCGCAGGGCGACGGACTGCTCCGTGATGGTCTTCACGTCGTGCCACGCGACCGCGTCGACGCCGTCGAGCAACTGGCGGTACCGACTCGGATGCACGCTCGCAAGGTGCTGCACCAGTTCGGCGAAGTCGTCCTCCGCGACCACACCCGCCGGGTAGGTTGCGATGCGCTCCCGGAGGGAGGCTTCATCGAGCGGCTCGGGGGCCTCGGGCAGTCCGCGATGACGGTAGTCCTCGCCGTCGATCCTGACGACCTCGAACTGGTCCGCGAGCACCTGGATCTCGCGCTGGAAGTCCTCGGCGGCGAACCTGCCGTCGCCGAGCGAGCCCGGCAGGGTGTTCGAGGTGGCGGCGAGTTTGACACCGGCGTCGGCGAGTTCACGCATCAGACGTGACATGAGCACCGTGTCGCCGGGATCGTCGAGCTCGAACTCGTCGATGCAGACCAGGCTGTACGTGCTCAGGGCATCGACGGTCTTGCGGAAGGTGAGGGCGCCCACCAGATTGGTGTACTCGACGAAGGTTCCGAAGGCCTTCTGCCCCGAGGATGCGTGCCAGAGGGAGGCGAGCAGGTGGGTCTTGCCCACGCCGAACCCACCATCGAGGTAGATGCCGGCCCTCGTCGGATCCTGTTTGCCGCCGCCGAACAGCTTGCGCAGACCCGACGGCCTGGGCTCGTCGACGGACGTGGCGAACTCTCGCAGCTTCACCACGGCCGCCGACTGTGAGGGCTGCTGAGGATCAGGGCGGTAGCTGTCGAAGGAGACATCCCCGAAGCGCGGTGACGGGTAGAACCCCCTCAGCAGTTCGTCCACGGAAACCTTCGGTGCGCGCTCTGTCAGGTGTTCGATGGATGGCACGGATCTTGCTGCTTTCTCTCGCCTGCAGGGGTTCGGTGTGCGCCCGGGGCGGCCGCATCGCTAGGCAAGACTACGGCACCAAAGCCGTTCGAAAGCTGCGAAATCGGCTGCGACGGTCTTATGTGAAGCGCGTCACGCTCGCGGTGAGGAGTTGCTCGTGAAGAACTCCAGGGCCGTTCCGTCGGGATCCTTGAAACTCAGCGCTGTTCCATAGGATGCGTCCACGAGACCGCTGTGCTCGACGCCGAGCGTGCTGAGGTGCTCGGCCCACGATTGGAGGTCCTGCCGCGTGTCCACGCCCAGGCCCAGATGATCCAGTCCTGGCGTGAACGGCGAGAAGGACGCCCCGCTGGGACGCGTGTGCTGAGTGAGGCCGAGATTCGTTCCGTCCGGCAGGGTGAACAGGCGCCGCTCGAGATTCTCTCCGGACAGTTCGCCCGACGGCGGAAAGCCCAGGACACGCTGATAGAAGTCGGTGCTGAGCTCCAGATTGCTGACGGTCAGGGCGAGGTGATTGATTCCGGTGACTGTAGGCATGACTCCAGTCAACCCCACCCGCGTCCACAGGGCGTCCTCTTCACCTGCCGTGCAGTGCACTAGATTGAGGTCCTCGACGTCAGGAGCTCACCGTGCAGATCCATCCCCCGATTCTTCGACGCTGTGTGGAGCTTGCTGCGGAGGCGCTCGACGCCGGCGACGAACCGTTCGGGTCGGTGATCGTGAATTCCGCCGGGGAGATTCTCCACGAGTCCCGCAACCGGGTCGGTGGAGGAAATTCGACTCGTCATCCCGAGTTCGACATCACGCAGTGGGCCGTCGCCTCGTTGAGCGCAGAGGAACGGGCCAGCGCGAGTGTCTACACTTCCGGTGAACACTGTCCCATGTGCAGTGCAGCGCACGCCCTCGTGGGCCTCGGGCCGATCGTCTTCGCGTCCAGCACCGATCAGCTTTTCACCTGGTTGCGGGAATGGAAGCAGGAGCTCCCGGCCTTCACTCCGCTACCGGTCACCGCCGTCGCCCCCGGAGTCCGGACGTACGGCCCGTTCCCGGAGTACGAGCAGGTGATGCGGGACCTGCATGCGCGTGCCCGGAAAGTCGCCTGAAGCGGGACCTGTGAAGCGCCAGGGGATCCTGGACCGGAGCCAGCCATGACACGGCGTCCGGCGCACGGGCCGACACGGCGAGCGCCTCGGCCTACCGATTCGGTTGAACCGGCGTGCCGAGGCGCTCGAGGTCGGTGCGTCGTCGCGTACCTGGACCGACCGAGGTCCGTTCCTCTACTTCTTGGTGTGTGAGGTCCGGCGCAGCCGGGTGTTGACGAATTCGCCCATGCCCCAGCGACCGAGTTCCCGACCGAAGCCGGACCTCTTCACACCGCCGAAGGGCAGCCCGGGAAGCGTGGTGCCGTGCTCGTTGACGTAGGCCATGCCGACGTCGAGCTGATCGGCGACCTCCTGTGCCCGGGCGATATCGGTGCTCCACACCGAACCGCTCAGGCCGAAATCGACGTCATTGGCAAGGCTCACGGCCTCGTCCGTCGAATCGACGCCGTAGACGACGGCGACGGGGCCGAAGATCTCCTCCGAGTACGCGTCCATGTCCTTGGTGACACCGCTGAGTACAGCAGGCTGCATGAAGGCTCCGTCACCCTCGCCGGCCTGGCCGCCGACGTGGAGGGTGGCACCCTGTTCGACGGCACGCTGCACCTGGGCCACGACCTTGTCGCGGGCCTCCACCGACGACAGCGGGCCGACCTGCGTGCCCGATTCCGTTGGATCCCCGACCCGGGCGTTCTCGAACACCGAGACGACGGTGGAGAGGAACGCGTCGAACTCCGAGTTGGGCACGATCATCCGCTTGGGCGAGTTGCAGGCCTGTCCGGCGTTGGACAGCCGCGCCTGCGCTGCGATCTCTGCGGTCTTCTGCACTTCTCCGTCGTCGAGGACGATCAGCGCATCGGATCCGCCCAGTTCCAGCACGACCTTCTTGAGGTTCTTTCCCGCCGTCTCGGCAACCGCAGCGCCGGCCCGCTCACTGCCGGTGAGGGAAATGCCGTGGACCCGGGGGTCGGCGATCATGTCGGCGATCTGGTCGTTGCCGGCGAAGATATTGATGTAGACATCCTCCGGAATGCCAGCGGTGTGCATGATCTCGGCCATCACTTCTGAGGACGCAGCGCAGATGGGAGCGTGCTTCAGCATGATGGTGTTCCCCGCCATCAGATTGGGTCCCGCGAATCGCGCCACCTGGTAGTAGGGGAAATTCCACGGCATCACCCCGATCAGCGGGCCGACCGCCTCGGTCTGGGTCACGGATTCGTCCGAGCCCTGGGGATCGAGCACTTCCGGCTCGAGCAGCTTCGGCCCGTTCTCGGCGTACCAGCGGTAGATCGCGCCGGCCAGTTCGGCTTCGCCAACCGCTTCCGCAAGAGGCTTGCCCATCTCGCGTGAGATCAGCTCACCCAGTTCCTCCTTGCGGGAGTCGTAGGCGTCCGCGACCCGCGACAGCAGTCGAGCGCGTTCTTCCACCGGAACATTGCGCCATTCGGACGCGGCACGGTCCGAGCGATCGATGACTCCGGCAACCTCGGCGTCGGAGATCTGAGCGAATTCCTGCTCGGTCTCGCCGGTGGCAGGATTGGTCAATGAATAGGTAGTCATCTACTCACACTACGCGCCGCCCATCCGTTCAGCATCGCCACGGGATACGGTGACTCATCCGTGCAGTGAGATCACTGGGTCGACGGAGGGCGGCCCATGGGGTTCTCCATCAGGCGGCGAGCCGGCGGGCGCTGCGGGGAATCGGGGCATCTTCCTGGCCGCTCGTGCGCCTTCTCACTCAGCCACGAGCGACGATCGCGCAGCGCTTGAACAAGCTCAAGGCCGATGGATTGATCGAACGCAGACCCAGCCGCGTCGACGGACGGTGGGAACCGGTCCACCTCACCGAGAAGGGCCGCGAAACCGTGGATCGTGTTCTTCCCGCCCATGTGAATTCAGAACGAGAGCTTCTGGAACATCTCAGCGCGGCGCAGCAGAATATTCTTGCAGAAGTCCTTGTCTCTCGACCGCTGAACATGCCACCCCTCCTGGAAAGGTGTTCGTCGGTCGAGAGATGAAGGAGGAATCAGTCGGCCGGCGTCGCTGGGGCGATGTCGTACGCCTTCTCGACCAGTTCGCTGCGCGAGCCTGTCGAGCCGTCGTTCTGCTCACGCTCCCACTTCGAATCCAGCTGCTCGCGGATCGCACTCACCATGTCGTCGGGAACCACGTTCCGGTAGCGGGTGTTCTCCCCGTTCAGCACGGCGACCGTGACCTCGAACACCGGTTCGGGGTCGAACTGCTCGCGCGGGAAGGCCAGCTTGGAATAGTCGAACAGGCGCCGCGACGGATCATCACGCCATTCCTTCCACCGCTCCATCGCCGTGTCGTTGAACCCGGTCAGGTACGGGCCCGGGTTGATGGTGGCGACGGCAACGCCGAATTCGGCGAGTTCCTGGTGCAGGGCGTCGGCGAAGGCCTCGAGCGCATGCTTGGACGCCGAGTACGCACCGGTGAACGCGTCGGTGATCAGCCCTGCGGTCGACGAGAGGAACACGATCTTGCCGCTGCGCTTGGCGGCCATCGCTCGAGCGAAACCCTGCGTGAGCAGCATGGTCCCGAACACGTTGACCTCGAACTGCCGGCGCAACTGCTCCTCGGGAAGATCGACGACCGCTCCCCCCTCGGCGACCGCGGCGTTGTTGAGCAGCACCTCCACGTCCCAGGCCCAGGCCTTGGTCCTATCGGCGGCATCGGTCACGTCCAGCTTCTCGACCCGGAGGTCCACACCTCGCTGCCGTGCTTCGTTGCGTAGTTCGGTCACCTGGGCGATGATCTCGACCCCTGCGATGACCTGCTCCCCCTGTGCCGCCAGCCGCAATGCCGCCTCTTTGCCGAAGCCTGTACCGGCTCCGGTGATCAGTATTGTTCCTGCCATGGCTCTGTCCTCGTTCCTCGAATAGTGGGGGTTCTCACCCCTCCGACACCTGCTGCCGTGAGTCGGCCTACAGGTGCCGAAACTGTATACCTTCTGAGGTTGTCCGACGAACCGGCGCTTCATGATCCGCGACGAATCCGCCGGCGTCGCAGACGCGCTCGATGTGGGGTCGATCGCTTCAGTACCGCGGTTCGGGCACGGGCAGAATCGTTCGAATCAGGACTCGGGAGCGTAATCCTGGCTCTGCATCCGCAGGATCGCGCACACGCTTGGTATCGATCTCAGCCCTTCCTGGCCTCCGATGCATGGCATGATCGTGGCATGAATCGCACACGTCTGAGTACCACCGTCGACGCTCGTCTCCTCGATGACGCACGTAAAGCATCGAAAAAGCCGGATTCCGCCCTCATGGACGAGGCCTTGGGTGCGTTGCTGGCTCGCCATCGTGCCGCCGAAGTGGACGCCAGTTACGGCGCGTACGACACGCATCCACTCGACGAACCCGACGAGTGGGGGGACCTGGCCTCGTTCGGACGAGCAGTTGCGCGCTCGTGACCGACCTCCCCGCTCGGGGGGAGGTGTGGTGGTGCGAGATGGCGGAAATCGGGCGCCGGCCGGTCGTCATCCTGTCCCGCGACGCCGTCATCCCCCGCCATCGCCGCGCGCTCGTCGCTCCGTGCACCACCACCATTCGGAACCTACCGAGCGAAGTTCTTCTCGAGCCCGGCGCCGACCCGATACCGCTGCGGTCGGTCGTGAATCTCGACTCGATCGAGAGCGTTTCGGTTGCAGTCCTCGTCGAACGCCTGGGTCGCGTGGCCGACGTCCGGATGCGCGAGATCGGCGCGGCTCTTGCGATCGCTGTCGACTGCGCGCCCTGAGAATCCGCTCGTGCATCTCTGTCTCGTCCGACCGAACGGAGCCGGCTGTTCCCTGATCTCGGCGGCTCGGGCAGCCTGCAGTGCCGCCACGAACGAGACGTCCACGGAAGCAATCGCGCTACCGCGTCGTTACGCTGGACAGAGAAGGCAGCACCATACCGACAGCTACGCGAGAGGCCCCCATGACCCTGGCTCCAGACACGCAGGACAAGTTCGTCGAGTACGCCCATCCGGAACGGCTCGTCTCCACCGAGTGGCTCGCCGCCAATCTCGGGGCGGACGGCCTCGTCGTCGTCGAATCCGATGAGGACGTCCTGCTGTACGAAACGGGACATGTCCCCGGGGCCGTCAAGATCGACTGGCACACCGAACTCAACGACGAGGTGACCCGCGACTACATCGACGGCGAGGGCTTCTCCCGCCTCATGGCGTCCAAGGGCATCTCCCGCGACTCCACCGTGGTCATCTACGGCGACAAGAGCAACTGGTGGGCAGCCTACGCGCTCTGGGTCTTCACACTCTTCGGTCACGAGGACGTCCGGCTGCTCGACGGCGGACGCGACAAGTGGATCGCCGAGGGCAGGCCGATCACCACGGACCGTCCGGAGATCGCGGCCAGCGAGTACCCGGTCGTGGAGCGCCAGGACGCTCCCATCCGCGCCTATCTCGACGACGTGCTAGAGCACTTCGGCAAGCCGCTGATCGATGTCCGCTCCGGTGACGAGTACACCGGTGCGCGCACCACCATGCCCGCGTACCCGGAGGAGGGCGCGCTGCGCGGCGGCCACATCCCCACAGCGCAGTCCGTCCCCTGGGCCCGCGCCGCGGCCGAGGACGGCACCTTCCGTAGTCGCGCCGAACTCGATGCGATCTACCGCGACGAGGCCGGCCTGAAGGACGGGGACGACGTCGTCGCCTACTGCCGTATCGGCGAGCGTTCCAGCCATACCTGGTTCGTCCTCACCTATCTGCTCGGCTTCGAGAATGTCCGTAACTACGACGGATCCTGGACCGAATGGGGCAACGCCGTCCGCGTACCGATCGTGAAGGGTACCGAACCCGGCGAAGCACCGGCACTGCCCCCCAGGACCACCCGATGACCACCGAGGCCATCCCGTCCAAGCTCGCCGAGATCATCGACGAGTTCCAGGAACTGACGGAGCAGGACCGGCTCCAGCTACTGTTGGACTTCTCGCGGGAACTCCCCGATCTGCCGGAGCGCTACAACGATCATCCCGAACTGCTGGAGCGGGTCGTGGAATGCCAGAGTCCGCTCTTCCTGACCATGGAGATCGGAGAGGCGCCCGAACGCCTCGTGCACCTGTTCTTCTCCGCCCCGCCGGAGGCTCCCACCACGCGTGGTTTCGCCGGCGTCCTGCTCGAAGGACTGGACGGTCTTCCGGCTGCAGATCTCCTCGCGGTACCCGACGACGTGCCCGACCGGCTCGGCCTGACCCGGGCCATAACTCCCCTGCGCATGCGTGGCATGAGCGCGATGCTCGGCCGGATCAAGCGGAAGATCAGGGACGCCCGGTAGCGCTGCTCTGCCCGGGCACCTTGCCGCCCGGCAGCGCCCGTCCGTACAGGTGGGCGTGGAGCCACCGCTCGACGACGGACTCCCAGTGCTGCGGATCGACGTTCCACTCCTTGGTATGGCGTGCCCGGTGGAAGCGTTCGAGCGTGACGAAGGCCGGGTTCTTCGCGGCGAGCGCAGCCGAGGGACCGATGGGCACGAACTCGTCGTCCTCGCTGTGCAGGATGAGCGTGGGCAGAGTGAGCTGCTCCGCCCGGGCGATCCAGTCCATGCTGCGCAGATCCAGCGGTGCGGCGAGCCCGGTGATCTTCCGCGCCCGTCGGCTCGCGAGCAGGTACTGTCCCAACCGGCCGACGGGCGCCGGGATCCGGTTCAGCGCTGCGTGATGCGCAAGGACCTCGATCCAGTTGATCACCGGTCCATCGAGCACCAGGGCACTGATCCGACGCCGGTGGCGTGAGAGGTCAGCTGTCTGCAGGGCGATGGCACCGCCCATGGACCAGCCGAAGAGCACGACGTCGCGCGCTCCGTGGGAGACCGCGAAATCGATGGCGGCGTCGACGTCGTGCCACTCGGTCATCCCCAGCCCGTACCGGCCGTCCGGCGCGGACGGCGCCTCACCGTCATTGCGGTAGGAGATGACCAGGCTCGTCAGTCCGAGCCGGCGCGCCGGCCAGAGCGCACGCAGAGCCTCCGCCCGGGTCGCCCCGCGGCCGTGCACCATGATCGCCCAGGTCTGCGCGGGAGCATCGGCGCGCACCAGCCAGGCCGGAGCAGTCCCTCCCTCGACGGGAATACGTACCTCCTCCTCCGCCAGGCCCATGGCGCCCGGCGACGGGTACACGGCACCTCCCCACCAGCCGCGCGTCGCGGCACCCAGGTTCCCTGCATAGATCTTCTCGACGTCGCGTTCGACGGTTCCCTCGCGCGGAACATAGGAGCGGATGTCGCCGATGCGAGCGTGTCCCGCTCCACGCTGGAAGTACAGACTGTAGGTGCCCTCGACCGTCGTGTCCTCGGTGGCGGGCAGGATCACGCTCTGCTGACCGGCGGAGCCGACGACGGCGAGGATGTCGAGGTTCTCGTCGCGGTTCCGCGCGGGAGTGACGATCTGACGCGCGAAATACAGGGCCATGCCGGAGACGACCCCGGCCATGGACGACGCGAGTGCAGCCCCGGCGCCCACCCCCACCGCAGTCCACTTCAGCCAGGGAGCGGTGCCGCTCGGCGTTACCGCCGCGGACGTCTTCGATGCCATAGCTCCCTTTCTACCCTGCCCGCCCAGCGCCGTCGATTCACGCAACATTCCCGCAGTACAGTGGCGCCATGACCCAAACGATCCTTGTACTCACCGAGGAAGCCTTGACACACCCCGATCTCCTCAACCTGCAGACCCTGCAGGGAGACGACCCTGCCGAGGTGATGGTCCTGATCCCCGAGGAGCGCGACGAGTCGGTCCTCGGGCAGTTCTTCCGCCACCTCGGCCTGCTCGAGGTCGGTGAGGCGTTCCGGTCGTTCTCAGCGGACGATCGCCGTCAGGACAGAGTGGATGCACGCACGGCCCTCGAGGAATCCCTGCACCTGCTCTCCACCGAGGGCTTCTCGGCGACAGGCCGCACGACGACCGGTGACCCTGTCGATGCCCTCGTCGACGAGGCGAACGGCAGGTCGCCGGTGCAGGCCATGGTCATCACCCGCCCCCATGCCCTCGCCGACACGTTCCACACGGACTGGGCGAACCAGGCCCAGGACAAGCTCGGCATAGCAGTGCTCCACGTCTACTCGGGAACGGGATTTATCGGGGACTCGTAGGCGTTGTAGAAGGTATGACTACAGAATCAGAAACCTACCGGCCGCAGATCCAGAAGTCCGACGACGAGTGGCGTGAGGAGCTATCGCCGCAGGAGTTCCAGGTGCTGCGCAAGGCCGGGACAGAACGCCCCTACACGGGCGAGTACTACGACGAGAAGACCGCCGGGACCTACGAGTGCCGCGCGTGCGGTGCTGAGCTGTTCACCAGCAACGAGAAGTTCGACTCGCACTGCGGCTGGCCTTCCTTCTGGGCCCCGCTGGCGGAGGACAAGGTCCGCTACCTCCACGACCGTTCGCTCGGCATGGAGCGTATCGAGGTGCGCTGCGCACGCTGCGACTCCCACCTCGGGCACCTCTTCAAGGGCGAGGGCTTCGACACCCCGACGGACCAGCGTTTCTGCATCAACTCCATCTCGATGAAGCTCGTCGAGGCGAAGTAGCGCCAGGAGCCTCGAGAGGACCGAAGGAAAGGGCCGGCCTGCAGGTCGGCCCTTTCCTGTGCTGCGCCAGAGACGCTGATCCACTGACGCTGGTCTGGCTCATCGAGGATAAGCAATGCTTTAAGGAGGAGCATCCGAGTATAAGTAGATCTACTGGGTTGCTACGCTCGGTTCAACGATCGACGACGGCATCCCGGAGGAAGCAGAACCCATGACTGTCACCACGCTGGACCAGGTTCAGAACGACCCCCAGACCACGCAGGCCTGGCTGACGCTGAAGACGACAGTGCACGAACTGCGTCAGCTGCAGGTCAAGGACGGCTCCATCCCCGAACCGGAACACCACGCCAGGGCGGCTGAGCTGACAAGCGCCATCACCGCGGCAGTACAGGATCTGGCACCCCTCTTCCCCCACGATGCCGAATACCTCGAGCGCACCGTGACCGCTTTCGAGGCTTGGCGTACCAGCGCGTTCGCGGTGCCAGACTTCCTGGAGCCGCTGCTGGCCTTCCAACCACAGCAGCACCGCACCGACGGACTCCAGCACCTCGTCATCTTCCCCATGTACACGCAGAACGGCAGCACCGACAGATTCGTCGAAGCCGTGCTCATCGAGGTGCTGTGGCCGGAGTTCATCGCCGAGCTCGAGGCCGGCGACTACTCCAATGCCCTGTTCGTCCCCATCCGCTTCCTCGACTTCACCGAGGGCTACGACACCAACTCGGCGGTCCTGTTCCCCGAGACCGTCGCCGTCAGCTCCACGCCGACGTTCACTTGGGGCGCCATCTTCGCCGACCGCGAAGCCGCACGGTTCCGCCGCGTGGTCAGGGCTGCGGCCGACATCACCCGGCTGGACCTGCCCGCCGACGCCCTGGAACTCCTCGCGGACCAGCAGCTCACCGAGGAGACCTTCGTGATGTGGGACCTCATCCACGACCGCACCCACATGCGCGGAGACCTGCCCTTCGACCCCTTCATGATCAAGCAGCGCATGCCGTTCTTCCTCTACTCCCTCGAGGAACTGCGCTGCGATCTCACGGCGTTCCGCGAATCGGTGAAGATCGAGAAGGACGACGACGCCTCCCCCGAGGCGCGCCGGCACGCGAAGCTCGTGCAGTACGCGGTCATCTTCGACCGCATCTTCCGCTTCAGCATCACGGGCAGCCGCGTCCGCAACTACGACGGTCTGGGAGGTCAGCTCCTGTTCGCCTGGATGCACCAGCACCGCGTACTGCACTGGACCGACACCAAACTGACCATCGACTGGGACGAGGCGGCCGACGTCGTCGTCGCCCTCGGCGAGCAGATCGAGCAGCTGTACTGGCGCTCCATCGACCGGCCGAAAATCGCCCACTGGCTCGCGGCGTACGATCTCGTCTCGGCCACCGTCACGCCACACCCGGCCTCGGTCTGGGCGAAGGGCGCGGACGCACTCGATCTCACCGGCCCGCCGCGGGCACTCACGGACGCCGTGCTCGACGACGAGTTCCCGCTCTCCATGTTCTTCGAGGCGCTGGATCGCAAGATGAAGCCGGTCATCGAGTCCACCGCGGGCATCACGGCGGAGTCCGCATGAGTGCCTCGGAGGAAGGCCGGACGGTGGTCGTCGCCGGGGCCACGAGCGCCTCGGGGACCGCACTCAGCCGCCGCCTGCTACGCGACGGCGTGACGGTGGTCGCCATCGGCTCGGACGCCGGTCGTCTGGCTGCGGCCTACGCGGGGCTCGATGACGTGCACCGCCGCGTGTGCGATCTGACGGACGAGGCCGCCGTCATCGCACTCGCCGACCAGGTGCGCGAGGAGCACGGGGGTGCCGACGGGCTCTTCCACCTCGTGGGCGGATGGCGCGGCAGCAAGGGCATCACCACCCAGACCGCGGAGGACTACGGGTTCCTCCACAGCTCGGTGTTCGTCACCCTGTTCAACACCAGCCGGGCGTTCTACGACCAGCTTGCAGAACGAGGCGGCAGGCTCGCCGCGGTCTCCGCGACGGCGGTCGCTGCGCCGACGGCGGCGGCCGCCTCCTACGCGGCGGTCAAGGCATCGGTCGACGCGTGGCTGCAGGCCGTGGCGCAGGGCTTCACGAAGGACGGCGTCGACGCAGCGTCCACCGCGATCGTGGTGAAGGCGCTGGTGGACGACGCCATGCGGGCCGAGCATCCGGAGCGGTCCTTCCCCGGGTTCACGCACGTCGATGACCTCGCGGAGACTCTCACCTCCCTTCTGGATTCTCCGGCCGACGAGGTCAACGGCGCCCGCATCGACGCCGCGCAGGGTTAGATCGGGGATAATGATCCCGTGACCGACACTCTAGATCTATCCGCTGCGGATGCTTCCGCTGCGAACCAGGCCCCTGCTGCCCTGCATGACCGCACCCTGCGCAGCTTCGCATCCGACAACTACTCGGGTGTGCATCCCGAGATACTCACGGCGCTGGCTGCTGCGAACGAGGGGCACCAGGTGGCCTACGGCGAGGACCAGTACACGGCCCGGCTGCTGGAGGTGATGGAGCACCACTTCGGCGAGGGCATCTCCATCTTCCCCGTCTTCAACGGCACCGGCGCCAACGTGCTCTCCCTGCAGTCGCTCCTGCCGCGCTGGGGTGCTGTCATCTGCCCGCAGTCCGCCCACATCAATGTGGACGAGAACGCCGCACCCGAGCGCGTGGGCGGTATCAAACTGCTCACCGTCCCGACGCCGGACGGGAAGCTGACCCCGGCACTCATCGACCGGGAAGCGTGGGGCTGGGGAGATCAACACCGCGCCCAGCCCTTGGCGGTGTCCATCACCCAGACCACCGAGCTCGGCACGCTGTACTCGGTGGCCGAGATCAAAGCCATCGCCGACCACTGCCATGCCAGGGGCATGACAGTCCACATGGACGGCGCACGCCTCGCCAATGCCGCTGCCGCCCTCGGTGAGCCGCTGCGGGCCTTCACCCGGGACGCCGGGGTGGACATCCTCTCCTTCGGCGGTACGAAGAACGGCCTCATGTTCGGCGAGTGCGTCGTCGTGCTCAACCCGGAGGCTTCGACCGGGCTGGACTACCTGCGCAAGCTCAACATGCAGCTCGCCTCGAAGATGCGTTTCCTCTCCGCCCAGCTGATCGCCCTCCTCGAGGGCGATCTGTGGCTGCGCTCGGCGTCGCACGCCAATGCCATGGCCGCCCGGTTGACCGAGGGGGTCCGCGGGATCAAGGGTGTGACGCTGACCCAGGAGACGACGGCGAACGCCGTCTTCGCGATCCTCCCACCGGGCGCGGCAGAGCGCATCCGCGAGAGTTTCCGGTTCTACGACTGGGACCAGGCCGCGGGAGAGGTGCGCTGGATGTGCTCGTTCGACACCACGGAGGACGACGTCGACAGGTTCGTCGAGGCGATCCGCAGGGAAGCCGCGGCCTGACACCTGCCCGCGTCCTCGGGCGGGCAGGCGGCGCTGCTGCCGGGCGACAGGACCGACGCGGATTCATGGCAGAAAAAGCGGGCGCAGAAGCCGATTGTGTGCGATGTTGGTGCAAGCAGTGTTGCTACTAGGGAATCGAGCCCCGCGTTGTCCAGAAAATTCATGAGTATCGCGCTCGCGACATCCGCAGCCTTCCTCTTCACCGCCTGCGGCGGATCCTCCGACGGGGCCGGTGCCAACGACGAAGCCGGTGAACCGCTCATCGTCTACACGAACTCGGATTCCGAGGGCCGGGGCGAATGGCTCCAGGCCGAAGCGGAGGCGGAGGGCTTCGACATCGAGATCGTCGGCGCCGGTGGTGCGGATGCGACGAACAAGCTGATCGCGGAGCGGAACAATCCGATCGCGGACGTGGTCTTCGGATTGAACAACGTGTACTACGAACAGCTCAAGAGCGAGGACGTGCTCGAGCCCTACACACCCGCATGGTCCGGTGAGGTGGACGAGACCCTCGCCGATCCGGACGACGACAAGGCGTACTGGCCATTGGTCCAGCAGGCCATCGTCCTGACGTACAACGAGGACGCGGTCTCCGAGGCCCCCGAGGACTGGCCCGATCTGTGGACCGACGATCGGTACAGCGACCGGTACGAGCGGGCCAGCAGCATGGCCGGTGCGACGACGCAGCTCGTGATGGCCGGCATCCTCAGCCGCTATCAGGACGAGAACGGCGATCTCGGTGTGAGCGACGAGGGCTGGCAGCAGATCGAGCAGTACTTCCAGAACGGTGTTCCGGCCGAGAAGGACGTGGATCTCTTCGCGCGGTTCGCCGAGGGTGACGTGGACCTCGGCCAGATGCCCTCCTCCTCCATTCCCGGACGGGAGGAGGCCTACGATGTGACAGCAGGAGTGGTCAGTCCCGAGGTCGGCGTCCCCTACGCCGTCGAGCAGGTGGCCGTGGTGAGGGGATCCGACAACCAGGACACCGCGAAGGAGTTCATCGACTGGTTCGGCAGCGGCGACGTCCAGGGCCGCTGGGCTGCGGAGTTCGATGCTCTTCCGGTCAACGAGGTGGCCCTCGAGCAGGCGCCACCGGAGGTGATCGAGTTCAACGAGCAGTTCACCCGGCAGGACATCGACTACGGCTTCGTCCAGGAGAATCTCGACTCATGGGTCGAGAAGATCGAACTCGAGTACATGCCGTAGCGGCCCGTCACACGCTGCTTCGGAAGGACCGCACCATGATCCGCTTCGACAACATCAAGGTCGTCTTCGACGACGTCACCGCCATCAGCGAGCTGGATCTGGACGTGTCGGAGGGCGAGTTCTTCACGCTGCTCGGTCCGTCGGGCTGTGGCAAGACGACAGCCCTGCGAACCCTCTCGGGCCTGGTGAGCCCGACCTCGGGCGATATCTACATCGACGGCAGGGCCGTCACGACATTGCCGAGCGACAAGCGCGGTGTGGGCATGGTCTTCCAGAACTATGCGCTCTTCCCCTCGATGAGCGTCAGGGAGAACATCGCCTTCGGGCTGAAAGTGCGCAGGACGAGCGCGGACGAGCGGCGCACGCTCGTGACCGACATCGCCCGGCGCGTGGACCTTTCCGACGACCAGCTGGACAAGAACGTCGCCGACCTCTCGGGCGGGCAGCAGCAGAGGGTCGCCATCGCGCGGGCGCTGGTCCTCAAGCCCAAGATCCTCCTGCTGGACGAGCCGCTGTCCAACCTGGACGCGAAGCTCAGGCAGCAGCTCCGCGTGGAACTCAAGGACCTCCAGGTGCAGTCGGGGATCACCACAGTCTACGTCACACACGATCAGGACGAGGCGCTGACCATGAGCGACCGCATCGCGGTCTTCAACAGGGGCCGGGTGGAACAGATCGGCACGCCGCAGGAGATCTACGAGAAGTCCGCCACCGAGTTCGTCTGCACGTTCATCGGGGACAGCACCAAACTCGGTCCCGAGCTCGTCTCCCGTCTCACGGACCACTCCCCTTCGCGGCTGGACCCATCCCGGCTCTCGTATCTGCGGGTGGAGAAAGTTCTCCTCGAGGACCGCGCCGGCGCACCGACAGGTGCCCAGCAGCGGGATCCGGCCGGAAGCACGGTCTCGCTCGAGGGCCGGATCGTCGCGCGGAGCTACCACGGGCAGCACAGCCGGTACACCGTGCGGAGCCACGACTCCGACGTGAAGGTCCTGGTGAAGGAGATCGGGGCGTCCACACTGGACATCGGCCACCCGGTGCACCTGCGCGTCGATCCCGCGCATGTCCTGCAGTATCAGGCCACCGCATGAGGACCCGCTCAGCCTCGCGGATGTTGAGGTCTCCGCTCGTGGTGGTCACCCTGATCATCCTCACCTGGTTCAGTGCCGCATTCCTGCTCTGGCCGAATCTGAATCTGCTCGCCGAGACCTTCTTCCCCGGCGGGGAGTTCACCGGGCGCGCCGTGGAGCGCCTCCTGTCCTCGGACCGGGCCATGAGGTCGCTGGCCAACAGCTTCCTCCTCGCAGTGGTGCTCTCGATCACCGTGAACGTCGTGGGGATCTTCGTCGTCCTGGTGACCCAGTACTTCCGGATCCGGGGCTCGCGGATCCTCTGGCTCGGCTACGCGACCACTTTCCTGTTCGGCGGGATCGTCCTGGCCGCGGGCTACAAGTTCATCTACGGGTCGGACGGCATCGTCACGGAGCTGATCGCGCCCTACTTCCCCGGTCTGGACAGGGACTGGTTCAGCGGTTTCTTCGCGGTCCTCTTCGTCATGACCCTGGCCTCGACCACCAACCACCTCCTCTTCCTCGGGAACGCGATCCGCGACGTGGACTTCCAGACCATCGAGGCCGCGCGGAACATGGGCGCGTCGGACTGGACGATCCTGCGCAGAGTGGTGCTCCCCGTCCTCAAACCGACCCTGTTCGCGGTCACCATCCTTTCCTTCCTCGTCGGGCTCGGTGCCCTGAGTGCGCCGCAGGTGCTGGGCGGAGAGGACTTCCAGACCATCACGCCCATCATCCTGACCTTCGCCAACAGCTCGTCCTCACGCGACATCGCTGCCCTGCTGGCTCTCGTCCTCGGCGCGGCGACCATCATCATGCTCGCCATCATGTCCAGGCTCGAGCGCGGCGGAACCTACCACACAGTCGCCAGGGTCGCAGCCCCCCTGCAGAAGCAGCGCATCTCCAACCCGGTGGTGAACGTCGTCGTCCACGTGGTGGCCTACGTCCTCTTCGTCATCTACATCTCGCCCCTGGTCTTGATCTTCCTGTACTCCTTCATGGACAGTGCGTCGATCAGTGCCGGCGTGCTCTCCCCGGACCGCTTCACCCTCGAGAACTACACGCGCGTCCTCTCGCAGGGATCGGTCCTGCGACCGTTCATCGTGAGCATCGTCTACAGCGGCCTGTCCGCGATCATCACGGTCGGCGGTCTCCTGTTCGTCACCCGGATCATCCAGAAGTACCGCACGGGGCTCACGACCACGTTCGAGTACCTGCTGCACATCCCCTGGATCCTTCCCGCCGCCATGATCGCCCTGGGACTCGTCATGACGTACGACGAACCCAGTCCGCTCCTTGGGGGAGCCGTGCTCAGCGGGACGACGGTGATCCTCCTCGTCGCCTTCGTCGTCGTGAAGATCCCGTTCACCCTGCGCATGCTCAAGGCCGCGTTCTCCTCGGTCAACGAGTCCATGGAGGAGGCGGCGACGATCATGGGAGCGGGAGCCCTGTACACGTTCCGCCGGATCCTGCTGCCGGCGGTCCTGCCGACGGCTGCGGCGATCGCCGCGCTGAACTTCAACAGCCAGCTCGACGACTACGACACCGCGGTCTTCCTCGCCCACCCGC
Source organism: Arthrobacter echini (assembly GCF_004803505.1). Classification (GTDB taxonomy): domain Bacteria; phylum Actinomycetota; class Actinomycetes; order Actinomycetales; family Micrococcaceae; genus Arthrobacter_D; species Arthrobacter_D echini. Next base: position 117,706 of record NZ_SSWH01000004.1, on the reverse strand, counting down.
TCTACCAACCCCTCGGCCTGCAGATCAAGGCCAACACCGAGGGCGGCGCGGACGTCAATGCCGTCGCCAACACCTTCGTGTACACCGTGCTGCTCATGATCGTGATGGGCCTGACCATGTACCTCGTCTACGGGCGCGGAAGCAGGCGCGGCCGGAAGAAGCGCCGTTCAGCCGTGACTGCTCCCACGGAGCCGGCGCCCGATGCACCCGTCGTACCCACGAACGCCGGAGAGGCACACCCCGCCCTGGGCGCCACGTCCGAGGTGAATCCACCCCCACCGGTCGCTTCGGGATCCACGCGGCAGTAGTACCCGGGGGGCCGGTGCGAGCGTCCTGCGCCGCCGGACCGGCTCCGGAGCGACGGGGATAGACTGCAACGACCATGAGTGCCCACACCTCCGAACAGTCGGACAACGCCGATCCCACTGGCGCCGCCGTCGATTCCGACATCACCCCCGCTCTTCCCCTGCTGGCCGAACCCCGGGATGGCGTGCCGTTCGTGATCGACACCCGGGCCGGTCTGGAACGGGCGGCAGTTGCCCTCGCCGCAGGCACGGGCGCAGCCGGCGTCGACGCGGAACGAGCCTCGGGCTTCCGCTACGGCCAGCGCGCCTTCCTCGTCCAGATCCGGCGTGAGGGCGCCGGCACCTGGCTGATCGATCCCGAACCCTTCGAGGACCTGCGCATCATCGGCGAGGCACTCGACGGTGTCGAATGGGTTCTGCACGCCGCCAACCAGGACCTTCCCGGCCTGGCGGAACTCGGGATGCATCCGAGCAGACTGTTCGACACCGAACTCGCGGCCCGACTCGCCGGCCTGCCACGCGTTGGTCTCGCCGCGGTCGTCGAATCCCAGCTCGGCTTCACCCTGGCGAAGGAGCACTCCGCCGCCGACTGGTCCACGCGGCCCTTGCCCGAACCCTGGCTCCGCTACGCAGCGCTCGACGTCGAGGTCCTGGTGGAACTGCGCGACAAGCTGGCCGAACTGCTCTTCCGGGACGGCAAGCTCGCCATCGCGGAGGAAGAGTTCGAGCACATCCGGTCGACTCCCCCGGCAGAACCGCGGGTCGATCCCTGGCGTCGGACCTCGGGTCTGCACAAGCTGAGGGACAGACGCCAACTCGCTGCCGTGCGCCTGATGTGGTGCGAACGCGAGGACCTGGCCCAACGCCGGGACGTCGCCCCCGGGCGCCTCATCCCGGATGCCGCGATCATCGCCGCGGCGAAGGCGATGCCCGGCACCGTGCCGCAGCTGCTCGCCACCAGAGGGTTCCACGGCCGGGCCGCCCAGCGGGAAGCCCCGCGGTGGCTCCGGTCCATCAACGAGGCGAGGAAGCTGACCGAGCTGCCGCCGCTCCACGTCCCGACGAATGCGCCACCGCCGCCACGCATGTGGCCCGAGAGGGACCCGGAGGCCGCAGCCAGGCTCCAGACCGCCCGCCCGCGTGTGGCCGAGCGCGCCCGGACGCTCGGTATGCCGCTGGAGAATCTGTTGACCCCGGACCACCTGCGCCGGATCGCCTGGCGTCCCCCCGCTGAGATAACGCTCGATTCCGTCTCCGCGGCACTGGCCGAGCTCGGTGCCCGCCCGTGGCAGATCCAGCAGGTCGCCGCGATCATCACCGTGGCCTTTCTCGATCCCGAACCGTTGACGGACAAGACGTCGGCCGACAGGACGCACTCGGACAAGCCGCAGGAGGGCAGCTCCGAGGCTCCCGTGGTCTGAGCGGGGCTCGACCGGCGTGCCTGCTTGCACGCTATGTTACTGATCAGTAACATAGTCGCGGATCGAGATCTCAAGGAGGAGCACAGGTGAGCGCAGAAACCGGCACCACGTCCACGCGGAGCACGTCGAGAACGGTGCGCGACGTCGTCTTCGTCGACGGAGTACGAACCCCCTTCGGACGAGCAGGCGAGAAGGGCATCTATGCCGGAATGCGTGCCGACGACCTCGTGGTCAAGAGCATCAGGGAGCTGCTGCGCCGCAATCCGTCCCTGCCGGCGGAGCGCATCGACGACGTGGCCATCGCGGCCACCACGCAGACGGGCGACCAGGGCCTGACGATCGGCCGCACGGCCGCCCTCCTGGCGGGACTGCCGCGCACGGTTCCCGGCTTCGCGATCGACCGGATGTGCGCCGGCGCCATGACAGCTGTCACCACGACGGCGTCCGGCATCGCGTTCGGTGCCTACGACGTCGTGATCGCAGGCGGCGTGGAGCACATGGGCAACCACCCGATGGGCTCCGGCGCCGACCCGAACCCGCGCTTCGTGGCGGAGCGGATCGTGGATCCTGCGGCGCTGAACATGGGCAACACGGCGGAGAATCTGCACGATCGCTTCCCCGGCATCACCAGGGAACGCACGGATGCCTACGCCGTCCGTAGCCAGCAGAAACTCGCCGGGGCCTACGACGCCGGACAGATCCAGCCCGATCTCGTACCGGTCGCGGGCAAGAAGGCCGGTTCCGGTTGGACGCTCAACACCGCCGACGAGCCACCTCGCCCCGGTACCACGATGGAGGACCTCGCAAGCCTCCGCACTCCGTTCCGAGCCCACGGCAGGGTGACGGCGGGCAACGCGGCGGGCTTGAACGACGGCGCCACGGCGGCCCTGCTCGCCTCGGCGGATGCTGCTGCCGAACTCGGTCTGCCGGTCCGCATGCGCCTGGTCGCCTATGCCTTCGCGGGCGTGGAACCGGAGGTCATGGGCATCGGCCCCGTTCCAGCCACGGAGAAGGCGCTCCGGCAGGCCGGGCTGGAGATCGACGACATCGGCCTCTTCGAGATCAACGAGGCCTTCGCCGTCCAGGTCCTGAGCTTCCTCGACCACTTCGGCATCGACGACGAGGACCCGCGCGTCAATCGCTACGGCGGGGCGATCGCGGTGGGCCACCCGCTGGCGTCCTCCGGTGTCCGGCTGATGAACCAGCTCGCGCGCCAGTTCGAGGAGGACCCTGACGTGCGCTACGGCATGACCACCATGTGCATCGGACTCGGCATGGGCGGCACGGTCATCTGGGAGAACCCGCACCACGAACGCTACGGACAGGATGCAGCATGAGCTTCGAACGTTACGACGAACTGGCCGCACTCTTCCCCGCGGAGATCGTCACCCACTCCTACGTCCAGGACATCGATCTGCCCGACGACGCCGGCGTGCTCGCCCTGATCACCCTGGACAACGATCTGGACCAGAGCAGGCCGACCACGCTCGGGCCCACCACCCTGATCGAGTTCGGCCGCACCCTCGAGGGTCTGAAGGATCGCGTGGCCGACGGCGAGATTACCGCGGTGGCCGTCACGGGCAAGCCCTACTTCCTCGTCGCCGGAGCTGATCTCAGCACTGTCAAGAGTGTGCAGTCCGAGCACCTCGGCAAACTCATGGCCGAACTCGGGCACGAAGCGTACGATCTTCTGGCCGACATGGGGGTACCCAGCTTCGCGTTCATCAACGGCGTCGCCCTCGGCGGAGGCCTCGAGGTGGCACTGGCCGCGAACTACCGCACCGTCTCCACCGGAGCCAAGGGGATCGGTCTCCCCGAAGCCTTCATCGGGCTCGTCCCGGGCTGGGGCGGGGTCTACCGCCTGCCCCGCCTGATCGGACCCGCGAACGCGGTCAAGGTCATGATCGAGAACCCCCTGAGCAACAACCGGAGCCTCAGCGGCACGGAGGCCTACGACCTGGGCATCGCCGATGCCCTCTTCGAACCCGCCGACTATCTCGAGCAGTCCCTGCTCTGGGCGGCACGCGTGCTGCAGGATCCGGCGGCACGGGAGACCGTGGAACGGCGGCGCAGCGAGCTCGCCGACTACGACGCCGGCACCTGGGCGGGAGCTGTCGCGGCCGGACGCGCCTTCGTCGAGGCGAAGACCGGCAACGCCGCACCAGCGCCGTCACGCGTGCTGGACCTGTTCGAGGCGGGGCTGCATCTGTCGCGGCAGGAATCGGCGGCGGCCGAGTGCACTGCACTGGCCGAGCTGATGCAGACGGCCGAGTTCCACGCCACGGTGTACGCCTTCCTCGATCTGGTGCAGAAGCGCGCGAAGCGCCCGGCGGGTGCACCGGACAGGAAGCTCGCACGCCCCGTGACCAAGATCGGGGTCGTCGGCGCGGGTCTGATGGCCAGCCAGCTGGCGCTCCTGTTCGCACGCCAGCTCACGGTACCGGTGGTCCTGACGGACATCGACCAGGCCCGGGTGGACAAGGGCGTGAGCCACGTCCACGCCGAGATCGACAAACTGCTCGACCGCAAACGCATCTCCCGGGACGCGGCGAACCGCACCCGGGACCTCGTGACCGGCTCCGTGTCGAAGGACGCCTTCTCGGACGCCGACTTCGTGATCGAGGCGGTCTTCGAGGAGATGTCCGTCAAGAAGCAGGTCTTCGCCGAGGTGGAGGCCGTCGTCTCTGCCGAGTGCATCCTGGCGACCAACACGTCGTCGCTCTCGGTCGCGGAGATGGCAGCGGACCTCGAGCACCCCGAGCGCGTGGTCGGCTTCCACTTCTTCAACCCGGTGGCGGCCATGCCGCTGCTGGAAGTGGTGCGCGCACCCAGGACGGACGACGCCGTCCTGGCCACGGCCTTCGTGGTCGCCAGGGGCCTGAAGAAGAACGCGGTCCTGGTCCAGGATGCCCCCGCGTTCGTGGTGAACCGTATCCTCGGCCGGATGTTCGGGGAGATCACCGCCGTCTTCGACGAAGGCACCGATGCGGCGACGGCTGACACCGCACTACGACCCATGGGTCTGCCCATGTCGCCGTTCAGGCTCCTCGCCCTGGTGGGCCTGCCCGTCGGCCAGCACGTCCAGGAGTCCCTGCATGCGGCGTTCGGGGACCGCTTCCACGTCTCGGCCAACCAGCAGAAGCTGATCGACGCGGGGATCAAGGGCCTGTGGGAGAAGCAGGAGGACGGCTCGTACGAGGTGCCGGATGCCACGCTGGCCCTCATGGACCGCGGGAACACCCCATCGACCGCGGAGGAGGTCCTCCGGCGGACGCAGGACGGCCTCGCCGACGAGATCGGGCGCATGCTCGACGAGGGTGTGGTGGCCGCGCCCGAGGACATCGATCTGTGCATGATCATGGGCGCCGGATGGCCCATGCACCTCGGCGGCATCACGCCCTACCTCGACCGCGTGGGCGCCTCCGAACGCGTGAACGGCAAGCCGTTCCACCAGGGGTGAGGCTCCGACAACCTGAGTGACTCCGGCTGGAGGATGCCGGTCTCCTCCGCCACGGCGACAAGCCCCGGCAACGTCACGGCAAGCTCCGTCCTGCAGTGGACGCGCTTCGACCTCCGGTCGGCGCTGACGTACGGTTGGATCAGCGTCATCGACGTGCACGTGCATCCAATGGAAGGGAACTGCACCATGAACCGAGAAGACCTGCCGGCTCCCGAACAGGGCATCACCCTGGCGCACTACATCACCGTCCGCGACGTGGAGCGCTCACGTGCGTTCTACGCGGACATCTTCGGCGGCGAGGTCGTGCTGCGGGAGAACCCGGGCATGGTGAAAGTGGCCAACAGCTGGATCATCATGAACCCGGGCGGCGGCCCCACCCCGGACAAGCCCGACGTGAGCCTGAGAGCACCGGAGGACGGCGATCCCATCACCTCCTTCCTCAATGTGCGCGTCGCGGACATTGCGGCGTTCTACGAGGCCGCCACGGCGAAGGGCGCCGAGTTCCTCACCGAACCGCTGGATCGCAAGGCCGAGATCCGGTGCTACCTGCGCGATCCGGACGGCTATCTCATCGAGATCGGTCAGGCGACGGGGATGCTCGAGGGCGTGTTCGCCGATCGTCCGGACGACGATTCCTGAGCCGACCGTCGACGACGCCGCGCAGGAGAATTCGTGAGCTCGGCTGACGCGCCCGTCCTGGTGCTGGGAGCAACCGGCGGCCAGGGTGGCGCCGTCGCCGCTGCCCTGATCGCCCGAGGGACCACGGTGCGCGCCCTGGTCAGGACGCCGGGATCCGCGTCGGCGCGCGCCCTCGCGCGGCGGGGTGTCGACGTCGTCGCGGGCTCCCTGGACGACACCGCGTCGCTGACCCGGGCCATGCGCGGGGTACGGTCGGCGTTCGCCGTCACCACACCCTTCGAGAGCGGAACCCACGCCGAGGTCGCCCAGGGCCGGGCCATCATCGCGGCAGCCGGGAAGGCGACGGTGCCGCACCTGGTGTTCAGCTCGGTCGCGGGCGCACAGCAGGACAGCGGTGTACCGCACTTCGAGAGCAAGGCGGTGATCGAGGCCGAGCTCATCGCCTCGGCCGTCCCCTCCACGATTCTCGGGCCGGCGTACTTCTTCGACAACGCACTCGGGGGTGAGGAGCAGATCCGCGACGGCGTCCTCGAACTTCCCCTGCCTGACGACCGCCCGCTGCACCAGCTGGCTCGTGCGGATCTCGGCCGGTTCGCGGCCACCGTCCTGCTCGATCCGCAGCCCTTCACAGGAACTCGGATCGAGCTCGCAAGCGATGCACCGACCCCGCATCTCATGGCCGAGGCTCTGACGGCGGCAAGCGGGCACCCTGTGCGCCATGAGAGGACGCCGCTCAGCGCGAGCGGAAATGCGGACATGAGAGCGATGTGGGAGTTCCTGCTCGATCCCGGCTACCGGATCGATCTCGCGCAGCTTCGTGCCACCTACCCGGACATGCACTGGACCTCCTTCGCCCAGTGGTCCGACGAGGCGTTCGTGTCATGAACCCGACGCACGCCGCGTAAAATCATCCTGCAGGACGCGCAGCCGGCACGAGCCGGGTCCACGCGTGCCATGCACCACCCACTCACGAAGGATCAGTCATGGATTCAACGACGTCGAACCATATCGACCCCTCAGCAGAACCCAGCGGCACGGGGTGTGCCGAGTGCCTCGCTGGCGACGGCGAAGGATGGTGGTTCCATCTGCGCCGTTGTGCACAGTGCGGACAGATCGGCTGCTGTGACAGTTCGCCGGCCCGGCACGGTACGCGCCACGCGCACACCGCCGGGCACCCCGTCCTGACGAGCTTCGAACCGGGCGAGACCTGGTTCTGGAACGCCGACACCGGGCAGAGCTTCGACGGACCAGATCTCGCGGAGCCGCGCGCACATCCCACCTCGCAGCCCGTGCCGGGACCGGCCGGCAAGGTCCCGTCCGACTGGATGGACCGCCTGAACGGGTAACATCCGGCACGTCTCGAGCACCGGCCCGCGGAAAGGCACAGCAGCATGAACACGAGCCGCGTCGAGGCATTCAGCGACGGCGTGCTGGCCATCGTCATCACCATCATGGTGCTCGAGATGACCGCTCCGGAGGAGCCCACCTGGGACGGTTTGCGGCAGGTTCTGCCGATCTTCCTCAGTTACCTGTTGAGCTTCGTCTATGTCGGTATCTTCTGGAACAACCACCATCACCTGGTGCAGCTCGCAGGCAAGGTCGACGGGACGGTGCTGTGGGCCAATCTCCACCTCCTCTTCTGGCTCTCGCTGATTCCGTTCAGCACCAGGTGGATGCAGCAGAACGAGTTCGCCCAGGTGCCGGTCCTGATCTACGGCCTCGATCTGCTGCTGGCCGCCGTCGCCTTCCAGCTCCTGCGCATGGCCCTGGTGCGCCAGGACGGCCCTGACGGAGATCTCGCACAGGCGCTGCGTGGTGAGCGGAAAGGAAAGTATTCCCCGGTGCTCTATCTCACCGGAATGGGAGCAACCCTGATCCAGCCATGGCTCGGGCTGGCGGTCTATGCCGCCGTCGCCCTGTTGTGGCTTCTTCCACAGCGCCGCATGGAACGGAAGGCCGCCGAGCTGGAGGGCTGAGGACCGGGTGCGGCCCGCGCCGGTAACAAGTCGATACCTATTTCGGCGCTGGTCCAGGGCTCGGGACCGGGCGGCCGAAGGTGCCGGAATCCCCGGGAACCCGCCGTGGAGCTGCGCTCACACGCATTCTCGTCGGTTCCTCGCGAGGATCGGCATATCGGCAAGAGCCCTTTCAGGTCAAGAGAGGATGCTTCTCCCAGGGGTATATTGACTCCTCGGTCTGTATCCGGGTCCGGGAAGGCCCTGCGACGACGCCGAATGGTCATCAGCGGATCGGCTCCGAGCCATTCAAGGTGCAGCACACGGAACAACGATGCAGCTCGAGGAGTGAGATATTCGTGCCAATGATCCAGTCCCACGAGATTTTCAAGATCTTCGGAAACAAGCCCGAGCGTGGTGTCGAAAGACTGCGCTCCGGTGCGACCCGTGACGACCTGCGCAAGGACGGACTGACCCCTGCGGTCATGGACGCCAGCTTCGACGTCGGCGAAGGCGAGATCTTCGTGGTGATGGGGCTCTCCGGTTCCGGGAAGTCGACCCTGATCAGAATGGTGAACGGCCTTCTCATGCCGACGGCGGGCTCGATGAGCGTTGCGGGTGAGGACATCACGCGCCTCCGAGGCAAGGACCTCCGACGCGTACGTCGGGAGAAGGTCAGCATGGTCTTCCAGCACTTCGCGCTGCTCCCCCACCGCACGGTCGGCGAGAATGCCGCCTACGGGCTCAAGGTGCAGGGGCTCAACCGCTCTGAGCGCGAGAAGAAGGCCGACGTCGCGCTGCAGCTGGTGGGACTGGAAGGCTGGGGAGGCTCTCTTCCCGGAGAACTCTCCGGTGGCATGCGCCAGCGGGTGGGCCTCGCCCGGGCGCTCGCGGCCGAAACGGATGTCATGCTCATGGACGAGGCTTTCAGTGCGCTCGACCCCCTGATCCGGCGCGAGATGCAGGACCAACTGGTGGATCTGCAGCACCAACTCGGCAAGACCATCCTGTTCATCACGCACGATCTCAACGAGGCGATGCGCCTGGGTGACAGGATCGCCATGATGCGCGACGGGAGGATCGTCCAGATCGGCACGACGGAGCAGATCCTCAACGACCCGGCCAACGACTACGTGGCACAGTTCGTCCAGGATGTGGACCGTACACGGGTACTCACCGCATCCGCCATCATGGAGGCACCTGTCGCCCTACTGGGAAGCGAGCAGGGGCCGCGAGCAGCCCACAGGCTCCTGCGCGAGAACCAGCTCTCCAGCCTCATGGTGGTGGGCCGTGACAAGACCCTCCACGGCATCGTCCACGAACACGAGGTGGCCGAGGCAGTGCAGCAGGGCACCGACGATCTGGACGGCGTGCTCCGCAGCGCGACGACCGTGCGTCTGGACACCACACTGTCCGATCTGATCAGCGCCGCCGCTGAGAGCCCGGCCGCGCTGGCCGTGGTCGACGAGCACGGCAAGCTCCGCGGCGTGGTCCCCCGGGTCACGCTCCTGAACGCCCTCGGCGATCCCACGACCGTCGTCGAACACGTCGGACCCGAGCAGAAGGTGATGGCATGAGTGTACCTACCAGTCAGTTCGAGGAGACCGGAGTACCCCGGGTGCCGGTCGGCGACGGCATCGAGGCGGTCTTCGACTGGGTGAACGAGAACCTGGGGGCGTTCTTCGACCTGGTCAGCGACGCCGTCTCCGGTGCCACCGAGACTCTCGCCGATGTCCTCAACGCTCCTACGCCCCTGATCCTCGTCGTTCTGTTCGCAGCCCTTGCCTGGCTGGTCAAGAACTGGAAGTTCGGCGTCGTATCGTTCATCGGGTTGGCCTTCATCATCAGTGTCGACCAGTGGGAGAACGCCATGACCACGCTGGCCCTGGTACTCGTCGCCACCGTCATCGCGCTCGTCATCGCCGTTCCGCTCGGACTGGCGGCGGCACGCTCCGACTCGGTGAGCAACGCCGTACGTCCGGTGATGGACCTCATGCAGACCATGCCCGCGTTCGTCTGGCTCGTGCCCATGGTGACCCTGTTCAGCATCGGCGTCGGACCCGGTGTCGTCGCCACCATCATCTTCGCGCTTCCGCCCGGAGTCCGCCTCACCGAACTCGGGATCCGACAGGTCGATGCCGAGGTCGTCGAGGCCGGCCACGCGTTCGGCAGCTCCCCGGGGCAGATCCTGCGCGGGATCCAGCTACCGCTGGCACTGCCCACCATCATGGCCGGGGTCAACCAGGTGATCATGCTCGCGCTGTCGATGGCGGTGATCGCCGGACTCGTGGGCGCCGGAGGCCTCGGCGGCGCCGTGACCTCCTCCATCTCGCAGCTCGACATCGGTCTGGGCTTCGAGGCGGGCCTGTCGGTCGTCGCCCTGGCCATCTACCTGGACCGCACCACGGCCGCCGTCGGCGGCGGGGCAGCAACCCGAGCACGACGCATCTCGGGCGCCCTCGGCCGCATCCTCGGCCGTTCCGGCACGACGGCTGCTCCCGTCCCGGCAGGCAGCCGTACCTGATCCTCCAGCTACTTCAGGGGCACCGTTCACCCCGGTTCCCTCCGATGAGAAAAGGAAGAAGAACGATGACGAAGAAGACGAATGTACGAAATCTCGGACTGTTCGCCGCGCTCCTGAGCCTGACCCTGGGCGCCACCGCCTGCGGAGCGGACAGCTCCGAGAGCGCCGGCGAGACCGGCTCCACGGAGGAGACCCAGACCATCACCCTGGGCATCATCCCCTCCTGGACCGACGGTCTGAGCACGGCCTACCTGTGGCAGGACATCCTCGAGGACGAAGGATTCGAGGTGGAGATCACCGAGCTCAGTGAGGCCGCCCCACTGTACACCGGCCTGTCCAACGGCGACGTCGACGTCTACCCGTCGGGCTGGCCCGATGCGACCCATGTCAAGTACATGGAGGAGTACGGGGACGACATCGAGGATCTCGGTACCTACTACGACAACGCGAAGCTCACCTTCGCCGTCCCGGAGTACACCGACATCGACTCGGTCGCCGATCTGACGGGCAATGCCGATCAGTTCGACGGCCGGATCGTCGGCATCGAGCCGGGTGCAGGGCTGACGGGCGTGACCAAGGACAGCGTCATGCCGACCTACGGTCTCGAGGACGACTACGAGCTGGTCGAGTCCTCCACAACGGCGATGCTCACCGAACTGCAGAGCGCGATCGACGCCGAGGAGGACATCGTGGTGACCCTGTGGAAGCCGTTCTGGGCCAACAGCGCGTTCCCGATCAAGGATCTCGAGGATCCCGAGGGTGCACTCGGTCCCGTGGAGGGCCTGCACACCCTGGCACGCACGGGATTCGCCGAGGACTTCCCCGAGGTGGCTGACATGATGGCCAACTTCACGCTGGACGACGAGCAGTACGGCCAGCTCGAGGACCTCGTGGTCAACGAGTTCGGTCCGGGCCAGGAGGCCGAAGCCGTCGACCAGTGGCTGGAGGAGAACCCCGACTTCGTGGCCGGCCTCCAGGGCTGACACCCACAACGACGGAACGGGAGGAGGGCCGGTGCTGCCGGCCCTCCTTCTTCCTGCGCTGCCTAGGCTGCGGGGCTGGGGAAGATACGGTCCAGCTCCGTCAGATCCTCCTCCGACGGTACCCAGTCTGCCCCGGCTGCATTCTGCCGTACCTGCCCGGGCGAGGTGGCTCCCGCGATCACCGAGCCGACCGAGGGTTGGGCGAGCAGCCACCCGAACGCCACCTGGACCTCGCTGACGCCCCTCTCGGAGGCGAAGCGGGAGAAGGCCTCGAGCTGGTCCCAGTCGACGGTGTCCAGCAGGTTCTTCCGCGAGTGGGTCAGCCGGCTCCCCTCCGGGACCTCGTTCCGGCGGTACTTTCCGGTCAGCAGACCGTTGGCGAGCGGGAAGTACGGCAGGATGCCGAGCCCGTAGGCTTCGACGGCCGGGACGACCTCCGTGTCCAGTCGCCGGTCCAGCAGGCTGTACGGATTCTGTGCCGAGATGAACGGCGTGTAGCCACCGCTGCGGGCGGTGAACTCCGCCTCCGAGATCTGCCAGCCCGCGAAATTGGAGTGCCCGAGGTAGCGCACCTTGCCACTGGTCACCAGGTCGTCGAGAGCCGCCAGGGTCTCCTCGACCGGCGTGAGCACGTCCGGGGTGTGGTACTGCAGCAGATCGATCCACTCGGTTCCGAGCCGGCGCAGGGAGGCCTCGACAGCACGCACGATGTAGCGGCGGGATCCGCGGGCGTCCCAGTCCGGCCCGTTGACCCCTCCCATGTCGAGCCCGAACTTCGTGGCGAGGACGACGTCGTCGCGCCTGCCTCCCAGTGCTCTGCCGAGCTGGAGCTCGCTCACACCCGGTTCCCTGCCATAGACGTCGGCCACGTCGAAGAGCGTGATCCCGGCGTCGATCGCTGCATGCACGACGGCGTCGGTCCCCTCCTGCGACTCGGAGGCGGTGCCCGCTCGGCCCAGATTGTTGCACCCGAGTCCGACGGAGGAAACGCTGAGTCCGGAGGAACCCAGTCTGCGGTAAGTCGTCATGGCCCTAACCTACCAACACAGTTGCCCCGGGCACACGATATATCTGCCGCTGGGCGTCAGGCGAACCAGATGCCGATCTCACGCTCCGCGGATTCGGCCGAATCCGAGCCGTGGACCAGATTCTGCTGGACGCTCACACCCCAGTCGCGCCCGAGATCGCCGCGGATGGTGCCCGGCGCTGCCGTCGTCGGCTCGGTACTGCCTGCGAGCGAGCGGAAACCCTCGATCACGCGCTGGCCCTCGAAGACCGCCGCGACGATCGGCCCGCCGAGCATGAACTCGACGAGAGGCTCGAAGAAGGGCTTGCCGGCGTGCTCGGCGTAGTGCTGCTCGAGCAGCTCGCGCGTGGCACGCAGCTGCCTGAGTTCCACGATGCTGTAGCCCTTGGCCTCGATCCGCGCCAGGATGGTGCCGGTGAGTCCGCGGGACACGCCGTCGGGCTTGACGAGGACAAGGGTCTGCTCGGTGCTCATGAATTCTCCTGGCTCTGCGTCATCGATGACGACGCGATTGATGGGATGCTGCAGTCGATTCTACCGAGGAGGCACGCACTACTCGGGGTGGGCCCTCTCCCACTCGGCCTGCAGCCGGTCGCGCTCCGCGTTCTCCCGATCCACGCGTAGGCCCTGGCGGAGCCCGTACCACCAGGTCACCGCGAACGCGGCGCCGACCAGGAACATGGCCGGTTCCAGGAACCCGCCGGCGATGATCACCAGCTGCAGTACCCAGCCAAGACCGATCCCCCACGCTCTCGTGACGACCGCGCAGGTCAGGACGAGCACCACACTCAGGATCAGCCCCGAGGTCAGGATGAGGACGGGATCGATCTCGTCGCTCCGCAGTCCGAACACGGCCAGCGTCGCGAAGAACACCACGAACGCCTCGAGTGCGAGCACGGTCGAGGCGAAGAGGACCTTCGTGGATCGGCGCTTCCTGGGCATTCCGGGGCGCCACTCGCGTTGCGCCTTCGTCATACGTGCCATGTTCTGCCTACTTCCCCAGCAGCGTCCGGGCTTCGCCGACCACGGTGACGGAGCCGGTCACGAGGATCCCCCCGGCGAGATCGTTGTTCTCCTCGGCCTTCATCACCGCCCATTCGAGTGCATCGTCGAGGCCGGGGGCGATATTGATGTTCTCCTCCGCGAAGCCGGCGGACAGAGCCGCCTGCAGGAGCTCGGCGGCCGGTACGGACCTCGGTGACGTGGACTGCGTGAGGCAGACGTCCTCGAGTGTCCCGGCCAGCTCCTCATGGAGTTCGGCGAGCATTCCAGCCGCATCCTTGTCCTGCAGAGCACCGATGACCAGGACGAGGCGGGTGAAGTCGAAGGCATCCTTGATGCCTTTTGCTGCCGCGCGGGCACCGGCAGGGTTGTGGGCGGCGTCGACGATGATGGTCGGCGCGGTACGGACCACCTCGAGTCGTCCGGGGGACGTGACCGCGCGCAGTCCGTTCCGCACGAGCGTGGTGTCCAGCTCTCGCTCTCCCCCGCCGAGGAAGGCCTCCACGGCGGCGACGGCCAGTGCCGCGTTCTCGGCCTGGTGCTCGCCGTGCAGCGGCACCAGCAGTTCGCCGTAGCGGCCGGCGAGCCCGGTGATCGACACGACCTGCCCGCCGACGGCGATGGACCGCGATTCGACGCCGAACTCGATGCCCTCGAAGCGGAACTCGGCGCCGACCTCCTGTGCCCGTTCGAGGAGCACCTGCGCAGCATCGCGGGGCTGGACGGCACTCACGAGGAAGGCGCCGGACTTGATGATGCCGGCCTTCTCCAGCGCGATCTGCTCCACGGTGTCCCCGAGAAGATCCGTGTGGTCGAGGGAGATCGGCGTGACGACGGCAACCTGGCCATCGCCCACGTTGGTGGCGTCGGTGATCCCGCCGAGCCCCACCTCGATCACGCCGACGTCGATCGGTTCGTCGGCGAAGATCGCGAACGCGAGGATGGTGATGCACTCGAAGTAGGTCAGGCGCGGCTCGTCGGCGTCGAGCAGTTCGGAGTCCACGATGTCCAGGTAGGGCTTGATCTCGTCCCAGACCCGCACGAAGGTCTCGTCGGGCACGGGCTCCCCGTCGATGCTGATGCGCTCGGTCACACGGGACAGGTGGGGGCTGGTGTAGCGACCGGTACGCAGGTCGTGGGCCAGCAGGATGCTCTCGATCATCCGCGCCGTGGACGTCTTCCCGTTGGTACCGGTGAGGTGGATGATCGGGAAGGCCCGGTTCGGCTCACCGAGGATCTCCATGGCCCGGTGCAGCGGAGCCAGCCGGGGCTCCATCTTGTTCTCGGGCGCACGACCGAGCAGTTCGGCGTAGACGCTCTCGACCGAGAACGCATCGTGATCGCTACGGTTCTCGTTCCCGGCACCGCTACCGCTGTCCCTGCCGCTGGTTGCGTTCGTGTCATCCATGGATGGACTCCTGCTTCTCGACGGTGACTTTCTCGACGGCGATGCGGAAGTCGCCGTCGGCGTCCTCGACGGCGTCGACCTGCAGCTGGAGCGTCAGGGTCTCGCTCCTGATGAGCTCCGCATTGGCTTCCAGCGCCGCAGCACGGGCCGGGTCGACCCCGATGACCGTGCTGATGCGGTCGCTGATCGACAGCTCGGCATCGCGGCGCGCCTGCTGGATCGCACGGATCGCGTCCCGCGCCGTACCCTCGGCGGCCAGCTCCTCGGTGACCTCGGTGTCGAGGACGAGGAACCCGCCGCCGGGGAGGACGGTGACGGCCTTCGACGCGGCCTCGGTGCCCGTCACGACGGTGTCGAGCGTGTACTCGTGCGGCTCGAGCGTCAGTCCGTCGACGACGACGCCGCCGTCGTCGTCCACCAGCCAGTCCCCCGACTTCGAGGCCCTGATGGCTCTCTGCACGTCCTTGCCCAGGCGGGGACCGGCAGCGCGTGCATCGACCACGAGGCGCTGGGTGATGCCGAACTCCGACGGGTCGGCGTCGGCCGAATCGACCAGGCGGACGTCCCTGAGATTGAGCTCGTCGGCGATGATGGAGCGGTACTGACCGTCCAGGGCATGGGCATCGGGGGCGACGACGGTCAGCTCGCGCAGCGGCAGCCGCACCCTGAGGTTGGCTGCCTTGCGCAGACTGGACCCGACCGAGCACACCTGGCGCGTACGGTCCATCCGGTCCACGAGCTCGGCATCGGCAGGGAATGCTGCCGTGTCGGGCCAATCCGTCAGGTGGACCGAACGGCCTCCGGTGAGTCCGCGCCAGATCTCCTCGGTGACCAGCGGCAGCAAAGGAGCCGCGACCCGGCACACCGTCTCCAGGCACGTGAAGAGCACGTCGAACGCGTCCGTGTCCTCGTCGAAGAACCGCTGGCGGCTGCGCCGGACGTACCAGTTCGTCAGGGTGTCCAGATAACGGCGGAGGGATTCGCAGGCGTCGCTGATCGTGAGGGCGCCCAGCGCACCGGTGAGATCGCGGACCAGGTTGCCGGTGTTGGCCAGGATGTACCGGTCGAGCGGGTCGGCGAGCGCCACTGCGGCGTCGGGGGTGACGGTCCTCGCCTCGTAGCCCGCGCCGTCGAAAGCCGCATTCGTGTACAGGCCGAAGAAGTGCCACACGTTCCACAGCGGCAGGATGACCTGGCGCACCCCGTCGCGGATGCCCTGCTCGGTCACCACGAGATTGCCGCCCCTGAGGATCGGGGAGGCCATGAGGAACCAGCGCATGGCATCGGACCCGTCACGGTCGAAGACCTCGGAGACGTCGGGGTAGTTCCTCAGGCTCTTGGACATCTTCTGGCCGTCGGAGCCGAGGACGATCCCGTGGCTGATGACGTTGCGGAAGGCCGGCCGGTCGAACAGCGCGGTGGAGAGGATGTGCAGCATGTAGAACCAGCCGCGGGTCTGGCCGATGTACTCCACGATGAAGTCGGCCGGGTGGTGGGTGTCGAACCACTGCTCGTTCTCGAAGGGGTAGTGCACCTGGGCGTACGGCATGGATCCGGAGTCGAACCAGACGTCGAGCACGTCCTCGACCCGGCGCATGGTCGAGGCACCCGTGGGGTCGTCCGGATTGGGGCGCGTCAGCTCGTCGATGAACGGCCGGTGGAGATCCACCTCGCCGTCGTGGTTGACGGGCAACCGGCCGAAGTCGGCCTGCAGCTCGGCGAGCGAGCCGTAGACGTCGGTACGCGGGTACTCGGGGTCGTCCGACTGCCACACGGGGATGGGGCTGCCCCAGAACCGGTTGCGGCTGATCGACCAGTCGCGCGCGTTGGAGAGCCACGTGCCGAACTGGCCGTCCTTCACGTTGCCCGGGATCCAGGTGATGTCCTGGTTCAGCTCGACCATGCGGTCGCGGATCTTCGTGACCTCCACGTACCAGGAGGACACCGCGCGGTAGATGAGCGGATTGCGGCAGCGCCAGCAGTGCGGGTAGCTGTGCACATAGCTCGACTGACGGATCAGGCGCCCTGCGGACTTCAGCACGCGCGTGATGACCCGGTTCGCCTCGAAGACCTGCAGCCCGACGATGTCCGACAACGGACCGCGCGCGAACAGGGGCAGGAACTTCGCGCCCTCGTCGACGGAGAGGATCACCTGGATCCCGGCCTGCTCGCAGATTGCCTGGTCCTCCTCGCCGTAGGCGGGAGCCTGGTGCACCAGACCGGTGCCGTCCGTCGTCGTGACGTAATCGGCCACGAGGATGCGGAAGGCATTCCGGTAGCCGCCCTCCTCCGGGTCGGCGAAGTAGTCCCAGAGCGGCTCGTACTCCAGCCCCTCGAGCTCGGCGCCGAGATGGCGGGACGTGACGGCCTCACGCGCGGCAGCGGGATCGGCGAAGCCGAGATCCTTCGCGTAGTTGCCGAGGAGGTCCTCCGCGATCAGGTACCGGACGGGAGCGTCATTGCGCACGCCTTCCACCACCACGTAGGTGATGCCCGGGCCCACGGCGAGCGCGGCATTGGTCGGCAGTGTCCAGGGTGTCGTGGTCCAGGCCAGCGCCTCGACGCCGGCGAGCTGCCGGGACAGCTCTGTGGCGCCCGCGCGGAGCGGGAAGGAGACGGTGACGGTCTGGTCCTGCCGGTCCTGGTAGACGTCCTCGTCCATGCGCAGTTCGTGGTTGGACAGCGGCGTCTCGTCGTTCCAGCAGTACGGGAGGACCCGGTAGCCGTTGTACGTCAGGCCCTTCTGGTGCAGGGTCTTGAACGCCCAGAGGACGGACTCCATGTACTCGGGGTTGAGGGTCTTGTAGTCGTTGTCGAAGTCCACCCAGCGGGCCTGGCGCGTCACGTAGTCGCGCCACTGATCGGCGTACTTCATGACCGAGGCACGGGAGGCGTCGTTGAACCTGTCGATGCCCATGGCGAGGATCTGCTGCTTGTCCGTCATGCCGAGCTGCTTCATGGCCTCGAGTTCGGCCGGCAGCCCGTGGGTGTCCCAGCCGAAGCGACGCTCCACGCGGCGTCCGCGCTGCGTCTGGTAGCGGGCCACCAGGTCCTTGGCGTACCCGGTGAGCAGGTGGCCGTAGTGGGGCAGGCCGTTGGCGAACGGCGGTCCGTCGTAGAACACGAACTCGTTCGAGCCGTCGACGCCGGGATCGCGTGCGTCGATGGAGGCCTGGAAGGTGTTGTCCTCCTGCCAGTAGCCAAGGACGCGTTCCTCGAGCTCGGACAGGCGCAGTGAGGCGCCGGTGGTCAGGTGCGCGGCATCGACGTCGGGCCCTGCTGCTGAGGACACAGCCGTCGGGGGTGCTGAGCTTGCTTTGGGGTAGATCTGCGGCATCGTTCTCATCCTGTGTGCGGCGGCGGGTGGAGCAGGAGTCCTGCCGTGAGGACGGATGCCATGGTCTCCACTCCCGGGTGCCTGACCGGGTGCGGGGGCCTGGACCCGCGGTACCACCTCACTTGCCGCCGTCGTCCGCGGTGCCGCAACACGCGGACACTGCGGGCGGGCGAGCCGCTCATTCAGGCTGTCACGGGCCGTCCCGTCCGGTTCTACCGATCGCCGTGGGGGCCGACCTTCTTCCGGAAGCTCGCCGGTGATTGCCGGGTCCGCGCTTGTCCGTCAATTCTAGCTCGCTTCCAGCCCGGTGCGGAATCGGTTGTCGAAGCCACGCCACGCCACGCCGTGCCGGGTCGCTGAAGCCCGGACCGCCACGCGTCTGGCACGCTGGGACCGACACCGCCCTCGACCGGAAGAGCCACATGAGCACCCGAGCACTGCCTACTGCTTCAGCGCTGGAGACCGCCCGGGTGGTCCTGGGGGTACTGATTCCCACCATCGCCAAGGGACCGATCATCCGCCGCCCACGCATCGTGGGTCTGGTGGCGCGATGGGATCTCGATGCGAGGGCCGTCGGCATCTTCAGGAGGCTGCAGGAGAAGTACCCGGACGGGCCCCTGCTGCTGAAGCTGCCCGTGCGCGATCAGGCCATCCTGCTCGCCCCGGCTGATGTGGATACGGTGCTGGGTGGATCACCCGAGCCGTTCTCACCGGCCAGCAGTGAGAAGCGTGCCGCCCTGTCCCACTTCGAGCCCCACAACGTGCTGATCTCCCGCGGCCCGGTCCGCAGTGTCCGGCGCGCGCTGCAGGAGCAGGTCCTCGATACGCATCATCCGGTGCATCACCTTGCAGAGTGGTTCGTCCCCGTCGTGCGCCAGGAGATGAAGGACCTCCTGGCGCGGGCGGAGCGCACCGGCACCCTGCCGTGGGATGACTTCCTCGACGCCTGGTACCGCGTGGTCCGTCGGGTGGTGTTCGGTGACCATGCGCGGGACGACAAGGACCTCACGGGCATGATCATCAGACTGCGCAAGGACGGGAACTGGGCGTTCCTGAAGCCCGTACGCTCCCGGACCCGAGCCCGGTTCCTGCAGCGCATCAGCGACGAACTGGCGAATGCGGAGCCGGGGAGTCTGGCTGCCGCGATGGCGTCCGCGCCCAGGGGCGACGGCGCCGAGCCCACCGAGCAGGTGCCGCAGTGGCTCTTCGCCTTCGATCCGGCCGGTATGGCCACCTTCCGGGCACTGACGGTCCTCGCGACGCATCCGGAGGCGCTCGCCGCGGCGCGGCGCGAGATCGACGGCGACGACTCCGGACGCCGGGTGCTGCCCTATCTCCGTGCCGCTGTCCTGGAATCGCTCCGGTTGTGGCCGACGACGCCGATGATCCTGCGGCAGACGACCCGGCCCGTGCAGTGGGAGCACGGGCTGATGCCCGACGGCTGCGGTGTGCTGGTCTACGCGCCGTACTTCCACAGGGATGAGCGCAATCTGCGCGGTGCCCACAGCTTCCTGCCGGAGCGCTGGCTGACGAACGAGGACGCTGCCTGGCCGCTCGTACCCTTCAGCGACGGGCCGGTCATCTGCCCCGGCAGGCAGTTGGTCCTGCTCCTGACGAGCGCCGCCCTGGCCTCACTGGTGGACGACCACGACTTCAGTGTCCACTCCGGACAGCGACTCGACCCCGAGCGCCCTCTTCCTGGAACCATGGACAACTACTCGATCACCCTCAGGGTCTCTGCTCGGCGCTGAGCCCCTCACGTCCGTGGATACGTGGGTTCCGGAACCTCCGGATCTCCGGATCTCCGGATTCAGCCATCCTGGGCCTCGCTCTGCGGATGACGGGACCGTAGCTGTGCCGAATCCGAGAACCTTTTCCCCGGGAGTTGCGACGTCGTCATGGCCATGCACGATGTCCTCACCGATGCCATCCGTGCCGAAGAGGAGCTCGAAGACGTACGGCTCCAGTTCGACGAACTCATCGCAGCGTCGTTCAGCAGCTGATGCGTGCGCTACGAGCGCGGGATGTTCCGCAGGTTGCTGCGGGCCATGCTCACGGCTTCGCCGGCTCCACGGTTCAGGACCACCTTGGACATGGCCGTGGCGAAACCGAGAACCTGGTCGCCGGTGATCTTCGGCGGGATGGACAGAGCGTTCGCATCGGTGATCAGCTCCACCAACGCCGGCCCCTTGTGGGCAAGGGCCTTGCGGTAGGCCTGCTTGATGTCCTTGGGATCGGTGACCCGTTCGGCGTGGAAGCCGATCGCCGCGGCGATCTGGGCGTAGTTGGTGTCGGGGACGTCCACGGCATAGTCCTGCAGCCCGTCGACGAGCATCTCGAGCTTCACCATGCCCAGCGTCGCGTTGTTGAACAGCACAATCTTCACGGGCAGTTGGTAGGTAGCGGCGGTGATCAGTTCGCCCATGAGCATCGATAGTCCGCCGTCGCCTGACATGGAGATGACCTGTCGTTTCGGGAACGCCAGTTGCGCACCGATGGCCTGCGGGAGTGCATTGGCCATGGAACCGTGGCGGTAGGAGCCAATGAGCCTCCGGGTGCCCAGCGGGTTGATGTAGCGTGCGGCCCACACGTTGCACATTCCCGTATCGGTGGTGAAAATCGCGTCCTCCGCTGCTGCCTCATCGAGCAGCGAAGCGGCGTACTCGGGATGGATGGGCGTGATCCTGTCGGCCTTGCGCGTGTAGGCGCCCACGGCCCTGTTCATCAGCGTGTCGTGCTTCTTGAGCATCTGGTCCAGGAAGCGTGTGCTCTTCTTGGGTTCGATCAAGGGCATGACCGCTGAGATTGTGGCCTGCACGTCGCCATGGACGGCCACGTCCACATCGGTCCGGCGGCCAAGGATGGCCGCGTTGGAATCCACCTGCGCGGTCCGCGTCGACGGAAGGAACTGGTCATACGGGAAGTCGGTGCCCAGCAGGACCAGCAGATCCGCGTCGGCGATACCCTCGGCGGCCGCTCCATAGCCGAGCAGCCCGGTCATGCCGATGTCGTAGGGGTTCCGGTACTGGATGAAGTCCTTGCCCCGCAGCGAGTGGCCAATGGGTGCGTTGAGCTTCTCCGCCAGCCCAATCACCTCATCGTGCGCTCCCCGCACCCCGTAACCGGCGAAAATAGCGACCTTGCCGGCGTCGTTGATGGCATCGGCCAACTCCTGCACGCTCTCATGCGAGGGCGTCACGCTGCCCTGGACCACCGGGGAGAACAAGGGAGTCTCTGCCGTGGCGTCCAGGCCCGCGATGTCGCCGGGAAGTGTGACGACGGCGACGCCTCCGCGTCCGAGCGCCTGGCGCATGGCGCTGTTCATGACCCTCGGAGCCTGGTCCGTGGTGCTGATCAGTTCCGAGTACACCGAGCATTCATTGAAGATCCGGTCCGGGTGGGTCTCCTGGAAGAAGCCGCTGCCGATCTGCACACTCGGGATATGGGAGGCAATGGCCAGTACGGGCGCGCCGGAGCGGTTGGCATCGTAGAGGCCGTTGATGAGGTGGAGGTTTCCCGGGCCGCAGGAGCCGGCGCAGACCGCCAGCTGGCCGGTCAGCTGTGCTTCGGCCGACGCCGCGAAGGCAGCCGCTTCCTCGTGCCGGACATGCACCCAGTCGATGCCGCCCTTGCGGGAACCGCCCGTTCTCCTGACGGCGTCGACGATCGGGTTGAGGCTGTCTCCGACAATCCCATAGATTCGGCGGACTCCGGCGCTCTGAAGCTGCTCGATGAGCTGGGTCGCTAGTTCCTTGGCCATATCTCGGACTCCTGACGTGCGTAAGGCTCCTGCAAGCATGCGCAACGACAGCATGCGTGGTGTCTGGGCCCAGTCTAGATGATTGATTCCAAGGGGTCGGATCGGAGTGTTGCACCCGGGGTACAGGTCACGGCCATCCAGAATCAGTGGTGTTGACCGGACTTCTGATTTCCTGGAAGGGCACAGAGGTGGCTGCGCCATGCCCGCTTCCTCAGCATCCTGGCCGGCACCCCCACGCCCGCCACCATCCGGAACCGCCGCGACGATCGGCAGCTGATGATCGCCGACAAAAACCACTGTGGGACGGAATTCGAGACATCAGCTAGCCGCGGAGCACCTTGTGGTTCGCTGCCTGCGCGAGGGGACGGAGCACGAGCTGGTCGATGTTCATGTGATGCGGCGCGTTGAGAGTGAATGCGACGGCCTGTGCGACGTCGTCGGCCGTGAGGGGGTACTCCACGCCCTCGTAGACCTTGTCCGCCGCTTCCCTGTCCCCGCCCAGTCGATTGAGGGCGAACTCCTCGGTTCGGACCATGCCGGGAGCCACCTCGATGACGCGGATGTTGTTCTCGGCCTCCTCGAGCCGGAGCGAGCGCGCCATGGCCTCCTGGGCGGCCTTGACCCCGCAGTATCCGGCGCCGCCCTCGTAGGCCGCGAGCGCGGCGGTGGAGGTCAGGAACAGCACACTCCCCTGACCAGACCCGCGCAGGGCCGGGAGCAGCGCGCGGCTCATGCGCATGGACCCGAGGACGTTGACGTCGTACATCCTCTCCCAGTCCGCGGTGACGGACTCGGACATCCGGTCCGCTCCGAACGCGCCCCCGGCGTTGTTCACGAGCGCGTGGACGGCTCCGGTGGCCGTCACCTCCTCGGCGAACGCGTCGACGGAGGCCTGGTCCGTGACATCGAGCGTCATGGCGACGGCGCCCGTCTCCGCCGCGAGCGAGCCGAGGCGATCGGCGCGGCGTGCTGCCGCGATCACGTCCCAGCCGTCCCTGCGCAGGGCACGCACCGTGGCGGCGCCTATGCCTGAGCTCGCGCCTGTGACGACGACCCGCAGTGCCGAAGGAGCTGGCTCCACCGGTGCGCCGAGCGTTCGCACTCTGTCCTGGTTGTCCTGGTTGTCCTGGCTGTCCTCGTTGGTCATGGGGTCACTGTAGCGAGCCCGCGTTAGGCTTGCAGTGGGCGCGTGCTGCGCCCCGCCATAGAGGAACCCCCACATCGGCGTGTCCGGGGTATCCGGCGCCTGCGGACATCCCCGCCCCGAATGCACCGAAGGACCACCGCGAATGCAGCCCTCCATCGACCATGCCCACGCCGGCCCGACGCCCGCCGAACGACAGTCCGTGCTCCGCACGCTGAGAAGCCCCCGGCTCCTGAAGACCGAGGTTCTCGCCGGACTCGTCGTCGCGCTCGCCCTGATCCCCGAGGCCATCGCCTTCTCGATCATCGCCGGCGTGGATCCCCGCCTCGGTCTCTTCGCGTCGTTCACGATGGCCGTGTCCATCGCGTTCCTCGGCGGCCGCCCCGCCATGATCTCCGCCGCAACCGGAGCGGTCGCCCTCGTGATCGCCCCGCTCGTGGACAGTCACGGCGTGGACTACTTCATCGCCGCGGTGATCCTGGGCGGGACGTTCCAGGTGGTCCTCGGGATCACCGGGGTGGCCCGGCTCATGCGCTTCATCCCGCGCTCCGTGATGGTCGGCTTCGTGAACGCCCTCGCCATCCTCATCTTCCTCTCACAGGTCCCCGAGCTGATCGGCGTGCCGTTCCTCGTCTACCCGATGGCCGCCGTCGGACTGCTGATCGTCTTCGGACTGCCACGCCTCACCCGGGCGGTGCCCGCCCCCCTGGTCGCCATCGTGGTCCTGACGGTCTTCGCGGTCCTCGCCGACGCCGTCGTCCCCACTGTCGGGGACAAGGGCGAACTGCCCGAGAGCCTGCCCTCCCTGATGTTCCCGGATGTACCGCTGACGCTGGAGACCCTGCAGATCATCGCCCCGTTCTCCCTCGCGCTGGCCGCGGTGGGCCTGCTCGAGTCCCTCATGACCGCCAAGCTGGTCGACGACATCACCGACACCCGGTCCAACAAGACCCGCGAGTCCTGGGGCCAGGGGGCGGCGAACATCATCACCGGCTTCTTCGGCGGCATGGGCGGGTGCGCCCTGATCGGCCAGACCATGATCAACGTCAAGGTCTCCGGCGCCCGCACCCGTATCTCGACCTTCCTCGCGGGAGTCTTCCTGCTCGTGCTCGTCGTGGCGCTCGGCGGGATCGTCGCGCTCATCCCCATGGCGGCGCTCGTGGCCGTGATGATCTTCGTGGCCATCACCACCTTCGACTGGCACAGCATCCGGCCCGCAACGCTCAGGCGCATGCCCCGCAGCGAGACCACCGTCATGCTCGCCACGGTCGTCGCAACCGTCTGGACGGAGAATCTCGCGATCGGCGTCGCCGCCGGGGTTCTCGTCGCCATGATCGCCTTCGCCCGGCGGGTCGCCCACTTCGTCACCGTGGAGCGCACCGAGACTGTGCAGGACGGCGAGCGCATCGCGACCTACACGGTGAACGGCGAGCTGTTCTTCGCCTCCTCGAACGATCTCTACACCCAGTTCGAGTACGCGACCGATCCGCAGCGGGTCATCATCGATCTGCACGCCTCCCACCTGTGGGACGCCTCGACCATCGCAGCGCTGGACGCGATCCAGGAGAAGTACCGCTCCTCCGGTACCGAGGTGCAGGTGGTAGGACTCAACGACGCCTCGACCATGATGCGCGAGCGACTGGGAGGCACGCTCGGCGGCGGCCACTGATAGATTCGCCCCTCGCCGGCGCGCTCAACCGACTGCAGGTGGCTGACGGCGCCGGGTCACCCGCCGTCGGGTGAGTCGGATCAGCAGGGACAGTGCGATCATCGCGGGTCTGCTCTCCAGCGCTGTCCGGGCATCGGCGAGCGCGGCATTCCACAGGGCGTCGTTGTACGTCGGGTAGGGGTGGATCACCGCGGCAAGGTCGGTGGTGGAGAGCTTGCGCTGCACCGCGAGGGTGAGTTCGGCCGGTGATTCACCCGCCCGAGGCCCTACGATGGTGCCGCCCAGGATCCGGCCGCCCCTGCCGATGATCAGCCGGGAGAAGCCCTCCTCCTGGCCCTCGGTGATCGCCCGGTCCGCGTGGCTGTGCTGGACGACCGACTCGCGGAGACCCCGTCCACCCACGCTGGTGACACCGACGGCCGCGACCTCCGGTGAGGTGTACGTGACGCGGGGAACGGTCAGGCTGATCGATCGGCGCAGGCCCAGGACCGCGTTCGAGACCGCCGTGCTGGCATACGCCCCGGCGACATGGGTGAGATCCGCGTGTGTGGTCACGTCTCCTGCAGCCCAGATCGTGGACGCCGATGTCCGCATGGCCGCAGATACCAGCACATGGCCGTCCTCGTCGAGATCGACTCCGAGCCCCTGAAGACCCAGCCGTCGGTGCGCGGTGTCCTTCCGGCAGTGGCTAAGGAGGACGTCCGCCCGGTAAGACGCGCCGTCGGAGGTGCTGACGACGACGGAACCGGATCCCCCGGTGTCAGCGGTGGGACCGACGGTGTGCGCCTCCACGCACGCAGCCCTGAGAGTCTCCGGCGCGTCGTCGGGCTCGACCGCCGTGATCGCGGCAGCCACTCTTCGCCGCGCGACCGCGAAGTACTCGGCGTTCGTGCCGTCGTGGTGAGCGCCGGCTGCCGCCGCCGAGAGCAGCGTCTTCGAGGGTACGCAGCCGGTCCACAGGCAGTCCCCTCCCGTGCGTGAGCGCTCCGCCGGCAGGACCTTCGCCCCGAGCTTCGCTGCCGTGCGGGCGCCGACGATCCCGGCCGTACCGCCGCCCACGACCAGCAGGTCCACGATGTCATCGATCCTGTGCATGGTTGTCGCTCCCCTCGATCGGTCACTTCCTTCGCTGCGAAGCGGTGGTACCTTTTCAGAGCCCTGGCAACCCCCGCCCGGTCGACGATCCCCGCACCAACCCGGAGGAGTGGTCATGGTCGAGAAGTACGCCCTCCTCGCCCCGCTGTACGATCTGCTCTCGGGCGAGTATCCGTTCTACCGAGCAGGCAGGACGATCGCCGTGGACTCCGTCGGGCTCTCCCGTGGTGAACATGCAGGATCCCACCGGCCACTTCGCCCTTCTCACCCCTGTGGTGAGACTCGCATGCCGCGTGGGAGGGGCGGACGTCTCGGCTCATCCCTGGCACGGTGTCGAGCGGGACTGCCACGGCGTCAGGGCCTTCTCGGCACGCGGTGGTCACCTGCAGATCCGTACAGGTACCAGGAGCGACCCTGCTCCCGACGACGCGGCTCCCTTTTGATGTTCCACAACCCCGCGACGGGGCCCACGGCCAGTACGCTGACCGCTGGAGCACGCTCGGTTCCCGGACGAACGGAAATGACGACATGGCGATGAAGAGTCTTCGGGGCGAGTCCCTGCGCGATTCGCTGCGCGCCCAACTCTGGCCTGTTCCCCTGCTGGCCATCGTCCTGGCCGTGGCGCTCGGCCAGTTCATGCCCTTCCTCGATCAGGTCCTCGACGGTGCGCTGCCGCCGACGGTCAGCGGTGTGCTCTTCGGTGGCGGACCCGGAGCAGCCCGCTCACTGCTGGAGACCATCTCGGGTTCCATGGTCACGGTCACGTCGCTGACCTTCTCCCTCACGGTCGTCACCCTGCAGCTGGCCAGCAGCCAGTTCTCGCCACGCCTGCTGCGCACCTTCACGAGCGACCGCTTCGTGCACAACACGCTGGCACTGTTCCTGGCCACCTTCGCCTACGCACTGACCGTGCTGCGCAGCATCCGGGTCGACTCCGGCGACGGTGACAGCTTCGTCCCCGAGCTGGCGGTGACCCTCGCCTTCGTCCTGACCCTCGCCAGCGTCGTCGGCCTGGTCCTGTTCCTCGCGCACCTGGCACGCCAGATCCGCGTCGAGACCATGCTGCGCGACGTGCACCGAGAGAACGACCGCACGTTGGAGCGGATCTTCCCCACGGACCGCCGCCACGAGGACGCGCCGATCCCCGCCTCCCCCGCCGAGTCCCTGCACATCACCTCCTCCGGATTCCTCCTCAGCGTGGATTGGCGCCGGGTGCTGGCCGCGGCGACGACCGCGGATGCCTTCGTGGTCATCGACTCCCACCCCGGCGCGTCGCTCATCCACGGGATGCCCTTCGCGCGAGTCTGGGGCTCGAGCGGACCGCTGAGCGCGGGCCGCTCGGCCAAGCTGCAGGAACACCTGAACGGGGCCGTGCAGCTGGGCTTCGAGCGGACCGCCACACAGGACGTGGCCTTCGGGCTGCAGCAGCTGCTCGACGTCACCAACAAGGCACTCTCCCCGGGCGTCAACGATCCGACCACCGCGGTCCACGCGCTCAGTCACCTGTCCGCCGTCCTCGCATCCATCGCTCGCCGCGCCACAGGTCCGGAGACACTGTCCGACGACGACGGGCGGCCCCGCGCCGTCCTCACGTACCCGACCTTCGTGGAGCTCCTCGATCTCGCCATGGACCAGGTGATCACCTACGCCTTCACCGATCCGCGAACAGCCGACCGCGCCGTCGCGATGCTCAGGGAGATCACGATCACGTCAGGACCGCACCGGTCCGCCGAGCAGCGCGAGGCACTGCTGCACCACCTGAGCCGCACGGGCGGCGCCATCGACGACTCGAGCCTCGACGACAGCATCAAGGAACAGCTCTCCTCCCGTGTGACCGCGATCGGGGATCTCCTCCGGGAGCCACTCCCCGTCGCCTCACGCTCGTAGTCGTCCGCACCCGCCGCCCTGCAAGGTCCGTGCACGTGGACCGTCGATCCTGCCGGGGTAGGACACAATGGAAGGATGGCCGATATCGCGCGGGGCACAGACACGCCCCCATCACACCCTGTTTCCGTTCCTGACAAGCCCGCACTGGAGGGCCTGGAGGAAAGACTGTCCCGCCAGTGGCGTGAGGAGGGCACCTACACCTTCGATCGCGACACCACGCGCGAGGCGGTCTACTCGATCGACACCCCTCCGCCCACGGCATCCGGGTCGCTCCATGTGGGTCACATGTTCTCCTACACCCAGACCGACGTCATGGCCCGGTTCAAGCGCATGAACGGCGCCAACGTCTTCTACCCGATGGGCTGGGACGACAACGGTCTGCCCACGGAGCGCCGTGTCCAGAACTACTACGGTGTGCGCTGCGACCCGTCGATCCCCTACGACGCCGACTACGAGCCGCCGGCAGAACCGCCCCGGAACCAGCGTGACTTCGACGCGATCTCGCGTCGGAACTTCATCGCCCTCTGCGAGGAACTCGCCGTAGAGGACGAGCGAGTCTTCGAGAACCTCTTCAGTACGCTCGGGCTCTCCGTGGACTGGAACCTGACCTACCGGACCATCGACGCCACCTCGCGGGCAGTGTCGCAGCGTGCCTTTTTGCAGAACCTGGCCGACGGCGATGCCTACCTCGCCGAGGCGCCGACCCTGTGGGACGTGAGCTTCCGCACCGCCGTGGCACAGGCGGAGCTGGAGGACCGCGAGCAACCCGGCGCCTACCACCGCATCGCCTTCCACGGCCGGGACGGGAAACCGGTCCACATCGAGACGACGCGGCCCGAGCTCCTCCCGGCGTGCGTTGCGCTGGTGGCCCACCCGGACGACGAGCGCTACAAACCCCTCTTCGGCAGCGAGGTGACCTCCCCGCTGTTCGACGTCGAGGTGGAGATCAAGGCGCATCCGCTGGCCAGGCCCGACAAGGGAAGTGGCATCGCGATGATCTGCACCTTCGGCGATCTGACCGACGTCACCTGGTGGCGGGAGCTGCAGCTGCCCACGCGCGCCGTCGTCGGTCGCGACGGACGCCTGCGCTCCGAGACTCCCGAGTGGATCAGCACCGAGCGTGGCCGCGGGAACTACGCACAGGTTGCGGGCAAGACGATCTTCAGCGCCAAGGAGGCAACCGTCGCGCTGCTGCGGGACAGTGGCGATCTCCAGGGTGAGCCGACGAAGGTCATGCATCCGGTGAACTTCTACGAGAAGGGCGACAAGCCCCTGGAGATCGTCTCCAGCCGTCAGTGGTACATCCGCAACGGCGGACGGGACGAAGCCCGGCGTGAGGCCCTGATCCGGCGCGGTCGCGAGATCGAGTTCCATCCGGCGTTCATGCGCTCGCGCTACGAGAACTGGATCGACGGGCTCAACGGCGACTGGCTCGTCTCCCGCCAGCGGTTCTTCGGCGTCCCGGTCCCCGTCTGGTACGCCCTAGACGCCGACGGCGAACCGGACTACGAGAGCCCCATCAGGCCGGACCTCGACTCCCTGCCCGTGGACCCGGCCGCAGAGCCGGCACCGGGCTTCGAGGAGTCCGCCCGCAATCAGCCGAACGGCTTCATCGGCGACAGCGATGTGCTGGACACCTGGGCGACGTCGTCGCTCACACCGCAGATCGTGGGTGGCTGGTCACGGGACGAGGACCTGTTCGCCAAGGTCTTCCCGTTCGATCTGCGTCCGCAGGGCCACGACATCATCCGGACGTGGCTCTTCTCGAGCGTGGTCCGTGCCGACGCGCTGCAGGACTCCGTGCCCTGGAACCACGCGGCGCTCTCGGGATGGATCCTCGATCCGGACCGCAAGAAGATGTCCAAGTCCAAGGGCAACGTCGTGGTACCCACCGATGTCCTCGAGCAGTTCGGGGCGGACGCCGTACGCTACTGGGCCGCCTCGGCGAAGCTCGGCGCGGATACGGCGTACGAGGTGAACCAGATGAAGATCGGTCGCCGCCTGGCCATCAAGCTGCTCAATGCGTCGAAGTTCGTGCTGAATCTCGGGGTCAGCGAGGCCTCGATCGGTGCCGGCTCCCTGGAGAAGGTGACGAACCCCCTGGACCAGTCCCTCCTGGCCCAGCTGCGCACCGTGACCGACCAGGCCGGCACCGCCTTCGCCAAGTACGACTACGCGCGCGCCCTGCAACTCACCGAGTCGTTCTTCTGGACGTTCACCGACGACTACGTGGAGCTCGTCAAGGACCGCGCGTACGGTGACGCGGCTGATGCCGGGACCCGGTCGGTGCAGGCCACCCTCGCGACGACACTCGATGCCCTCCTGCGCCTCTTCGCGCCGTTCCTGCCCTTCGCCACCGAGGAGGTGTGGAGCTGGTGGCGTGCCGGATCCGTCCATCGGGCACCCTGGCCCGATTCCCGCGGGCTCACCCCCCTGCCGGAGACCGCCGACGCAGCAGTGCTCACCTCCGTCGCCCTCGCGCTCGGCGGTCTCCGCAAGGCGAAGTCCGAGGCGAAGGTCAAGCAACGCACGCAGGTCCGGAGCGCCGTCGTGAGCGCACCGGCAGGACAGCTCTCCCACGTGCGGCTCGGGCTCCCCGATCTGCTCGCCGCCGGCAACGCGACGACGCTGGAGCTCGCGGTAGGCGAGTCCCTCACCATCGGCGACGTCGAACTGGTGCCCGAGGCCGGCTGAGGCTCTCGGACGGTGGAGGACCCGCGGGCGGCAGTCCTCCACCGTCCCGCTCAGCTGCGTCGCAACGATCCGTGCGGCAGCGATCCGCGCACGGGTCAGCCGAAGGCCGGATCCTCGGTACGGGTGCGCTTGAGCTCGAAGAACTCCGGGAACCCGGACATGAGAACTGCTCCGTCGAAGATCCGCCCGGCTTCCTCACCACGCGGAATCCTCGTCAGGACGGGCCCGAAGAACGCCGTACCGTTGAACGCCACCACGGGAGTGCCGACGTCGTCGCCGACCCGGTCGATGGCCTCCTGGTGGGAGGCCCGGAGCTGATCGTCGTACTCCTGGGAATGCGCGTAGCGTGAGAGCTCGGCGGGCAGGCCCACGTCGTCCAGGGACTCGGCGATCACCGCGTCGAAGTCCTCGTTGCCCTCCACGTGGATGCGGGTACCCATCGCGTCGTACAGCCGCTTGACGTACTCCTCGCCGTGCCGGTGCGCCGCGGCGGTGATCACGCGGACCGGGCCCCACCCACGGAGCATCATCTCCTGGTAGTCCTCGGGAAGATCACGTCCCTCGTTGAGGACGGACAGGCTCATCACATGCCAGTCGACGGCGATCTCGCGCACCTGCTCCACTTCCTGGATCCAGCGGGAGGTGACCCAGGCGAACGGGCACTGCGGATCGAACCAGAAATCCGCTTTCTGAACGGCTTTCCGGGCGGTGGTGGACTCGGTCATTCGATGCTCCTCGAAGGGTGGGACGGGGCCGCGGCCTTTCCGGGTGCAACCCGACCCCTCATCGGCGTATTCCGTCCTGCGACGGGCCCGGGTTTGTGCCGCGCGCCGGGAGGCGGTGTAATTGTAGGACACGACCAGTCGCTGATGCTTGGCGCTATCCCTGCGTTGCCGCCCGGCTGGGTGAGGTAGCACCGGCATGACCGGAGCAGTGAGGGATCCCGTTGACGCACCCTGACCGGACCGAGAACCACGACATCTGGCTCGAACGCGAGGAACTCGCCGAGGCCATGATCCCGCTCATCGGACGCCTGTACCGGACCAACAACGTGGTGACGAGCATCCATGGGCGCAGCCTCGTCAACAAGTCCACGATGAGCATCCTCAAGGCGCACCGGTTCGCCCGGCGCATCACCACCGAGGAGCTCCGGCTGGAGGACACCGCTCCCCTGCTGCGGATCCTCGCCGATCTCGATCTCGGTGCCGCCTCGATCGACATCGGCAGGCTGCGTCTGGCCTATGATCGCGCCGCCGACGGGAGCTCCCTGGAGGACTTCGTCCGAGCCGAACTGGCGGACATCGTGGGTCGGGGTGGTCGTGACGAGCGCACCAGCACCGACGTCGTGCTCTACGGTTTCGGGCGTATCGGGCGCCTGGTGGCGCGCCTGCTCATCGAGAAGACCGGCGGGGGCCACGGGCTGCGGCTCCGCGCCATCGTCGTGCGTCGTGGTTCTGACAACGATCTCATGAAGCGCGCCAGCCTGCTCCGGCGGGACTCCGTCCACGGCTCCTTCGAGGGAACCATCCAGGTGGACGAGGAAGCCGAGACCATCACTGCAAACGGGGTGCGGATCCAGGTCATCTACGCGAACGACCCGGCCTCCATCGACTACACGGCGTACGGTATCCAGGACGCCGTGGTCGTGGACAACACCGGTCGCTGGCGCGACGAGGAGGGACTGTCCCAGCACCTGAAGAGCACCGGGGTGGCCAAGGTCCTCCTCACCGCTCCGGGCAAGGGATCCCTGAAGAACATCGTGCACGGGATCAACCACGACGCCATCGGCGCGGACGACCGCATCATCACCGCGGCATCGTGCACCACGAACGCGATCACACCGGTCCTCAAAGCCATCAACGACCGCTTCGGTGTGGTGCACGGGCACGTGGAGACCGTGCACTCCTTCACGAACGACCAGAATCTGATCGACAACTTCCACCGCGGGGACCGCCGCGGCCGTTCCGCAGCCCTGAACATGGTCCTGACGGAGACCGGCGCGGCCACCGCGGTCGCGAAGGCCCTGCCGGAGTTCGCGGGAAAGCTCACCGGTAGTTCCATCCGAGTGCCGACCCCGGACGTCTCCATCGCCATCCTCAATCTCACGCTCGAGGAGGGCACCACGAAGGAGGAGGCGAACACGCACCTGCGGGAGATCTCGCTCCACTCCGGCATGCGCAAGCAGGTGGACTACATCGACAGCCCGGAGGTCGTCTCCACGGACTTCGTCGGCTCCCGCCGGGCCGGGATCGTGGACGGCCTCGCCACCATCTCCAACGACAAGTTCCTCGTGCTCTACGTCTGGTACGACAACGAGTTCGGGTACAGCTGCCAGGTCGTGCGCGTACTCGAGGAGATGGCTGCGGTCCATCCGCCGTCCTATCCCCTCGCCGAGACGGACGCCGCAACGGCGTCGGTGTCGGCGTCGAGTCTCTGACGCTCGGGACGCAAGATCGTGGAAGGGCCCGGCCGGTCGGCCGGGCCCTTCCACGTTCCACCCTACCCAGCGCGGAGGATCAGGCGGACTTGGTGCGTCGTCTGGCCATGACCTCATGGGAGATCAGCGTCGGTTCGGCGCGCTTGGCCACGACGTCGTCGGTGATCAGGACGGTTGCCACGTCCTCCCGGCTCGGCAGGTCGAACATGACGGGCAGGAGCACCTCCTCCATGATGGCCCGGAGCCCGCGGGCTCCGGTGCCCCGCTCGAGCGCGAGATCGGCGATGGCCTCGAGCGCTTTCGGCTCGAAGGAGAGCTCCACGCCGTCGAGCAGGAACATCTTCTGGTACTGCTTGATCAGGGCGTTCTTCGGCTCGGTCAGGATCTGCATGAGTGCCGGCCGATCGAGCTGCGTGACGGTGGTGATCACCGGTAGACGCCCGATGAACTCGGGGATGAGACCGAACTTGAGCAGGTCCTCGGGCATGACGTCGCTGTAGCTGACCTCCTCGTTGGTCAGCGAACTCAGGGGCGCGCCGAAGCCGATGCCCTTGCGTCCCGCGCGTGAGCCGATGATCTCCTCGAGACCGGCGAACGCCCCCGCGACGATGAAGAGCACGTTCGTGGTGTCGATCTGGATGAATTCCTGATGGGGATGCTTCCGGCCCCCCTGCGGCGGCACGGAGGCCACCGTACCCTCGAGGATCTTCAGCAGGGCCTGCTGCACGCCCTCGCCCGAGACGTCACGCGTGATCGAGGGATTCTCGCTCTTGCGGGAGATCTTGTCGATCTCGTCGATGTAGATGATGCCCTGTTCGGCCTTCTTGACGTCGTAGTCCGCGGCCTGGATGAGCTTCAGGAGGATGTTCTCGACGTCCTCCCCCACGTAACCGGCCTCCGTCAGGGCCGTCGCGTCGGCAACGGCGAAGGGAACGTTCAGTCTCCGGGCGAGGGTCTGCGCGAGGTACGTCTTGCCACAGCCCGTGGGTCCGATGAGCAGGATGTTGGACTTGGCGATCTCCACGTCCTCGGTGTCCAGCGCATCGGCGAGGGTGCCTGCCGCACGTGGGCCGCTACCGGACTGGATGCGCTTGTAGTGGTTGTACACCGCTACTGCGAGGGAGCGCTTCGCGGGCTCCTGGCCCACCACGTACTCCTGCAGGAAGTCGAAGATCTCGCGTGGCTTCGGAAGCTCGAACGTGCCGAGGTCGGCCACCTCCGAGAGTTCCTCCTCGATGATCTCGTTGCACAGGTCGATACACTCGTCGCAGATATACACGCCGGGTCCGGCGATCAGCTTCCGGACCTGCTTCTGACTCTTCCCGCAGAAAGAGCACTTGAGCAGATCAGTGCTCTCACCGATGCGAGCCATGTTGGATCCCCTTAGGTTCTACGCGATTACTATCTCCACTCTAGGCCACGAGTGCAGCAGAACCGGTACACGAATGCCCGTGGTGCCTCGGGGCACCACGGGCATTCAGCGACCGGTTCCACGACACTCCGGGAGACCGCTCGCGCGGTCTCGGACTGCCGTCCGGAGTGCTAGGGCGTATTGATCTTCGGCGGCGTGAGCTTGCGGGAGTTCAGCACCTCGTCGACCAGTCCGTACTCCACGGCGTCCGCCGCGGTGAGGATCTTGTCACGCTCGATGTCGAGGTTCACCTGCTCGGAAGTCCGCCCCGAGTGCAGTGCCAGGGTGTCCTCGAGCCAGGTCCGCATGCGCATGACCTCGTTGGCCTGGATCTCCAGGTCCGAGGCCTGTCCGCCCTGGCCCCCGGAAAGTGCGGGCTGGTGGATCAGCACACGCGCATTGGGCAGCGCGAGCCGCTTGCCCGGTGCGCCCGCGGCCAACAGCACGGCAGCTGCACTGGCAGCCTGACCGAGGCAGACCGTCTGGACCTCGGGACGGATGAACTGCATGGTGTCGTAGATCGCCGTCATCGCGGTGAACGAACCACCGGGTGAGTTGATGTAGAGCGTGATGTCCCGCTCGGAGTCCGTGGACTCGAGCACGAGCAGCTGGGCCATGATGTCATCGGCCGAGGCGTCGTCGACCTGCGTGCCGAGGAAGATGATGCGATCCTCGAACAGTTTGGTGTACGGGTCCTGGCGCTTGAACCCGTAGGGCGTGCGCTCTTCGAACTGGGGAAGGATGTAACGGCTGGAAGGAAGGTTCTGCGCCTTCGATCCCGCTGCTGCCTGGAATTCGTGGTTCATGGTGTCTCCTGTTGGCCGACTGGTCGTTGATGTTCTGCGGACTACGACGTCTGGTCGGTTCCGCCGCCACCCGAGACGGAACCCGAGTGAGCGGAGATGTGGTCGAAGAATCCGTACTCGAGTGCTTCCTGGGCCGTGAACCACTTGTCGCGGTCGTTGTCGGTGAGGATCTTCTCGACGCTCTGGCCCGTCTGCTCCGCCGTCAGCTCGGCCATGACCCGCTTCATGTGCAGGATCAGTTCGGCCTGGATGCGGATGTCCGTTGCCGTTCCACCGATACCGCCGGAGGGCTGGTGCATGAGGATGCGGGCGTGGGGCGTCGCGTAGCGCTTGCCCTTCGTGCCCGAGGAGAGCAGGAACTGCCCCATCGAGGCCGCCAGTCCCGTGGCGACCGTGACGACGTCGTTGGGGATGAACTGCATGGTGTCGTAGATGGCCATGCCGGCCGTCACCGAACCACCCGGGGAGTTGATGTAGAGGAAGATGTCCTTCTCGGGATCCTCGGCGGACAGCAGAAGCAGTTGCGAGCAAATCGCATTGGCGTTGTCGTCGCGAACCTCTGAACCGAGCCAGATGATGCGCTCCTTGAGGAGCCTGTTGTAGATGTACTCGTCACGACCGGCCATCTCGGGGCCGGCCATGCTCGGGGTGCTTGGTTCGGTTGCCATGGGCGTTGACCTTTCACTCTGGCGGGCCACGCCGTTCCGGCGGACCCGTCCGTTTGTCTCTCCTTGGACACTAACCCGCAAGCGCGCGGATGTACTCCCGCTGCACGGACTGTTCGCTGACGGCGCACGGTGCGCAGGATGCGCTCCCCGTGCACCTCGGACACCGCCTCCGAGGCACTCCTGCGGGAGTGGAGCGAGCCGTATCGCCCCTGATGAGAACGGCGGCGCCGCTGCCCGTGGGCTGCGGCGCCGCCGTATCGGCAGAGGGACCTCGGTCCTACTCCGACGTCTTGTTCGTCTTCCCGGGCTCGCCGGTGGACACCGCCTCCCCGGCGGCCTCCTCGGTCTGCTCCGTGGGCGCGGGCTGCCCTGCAGCCTCCTGCAGCGCTCCCGGCTCTCCCGCAGCTTCCTCGGTCTGCTCCGTCGGTGCGGCTCCATCGGCGTCATCGCTGTCGTCCGCCTCGACGTCAGCGTCATCCACGCCCTGCCCGACGTCAGTGGCGTCGATGTCCTGCTCGACGTCGTCCGTGACGCCCGATCCGTCCTCGTCGCCCTCGCCGCGGACGAAGTCGCTGAGATCGATGACGGCACCATCGGTGTCCGTGACCGTCGCGTACTCGAGGACCTTGGCCAGGGCCTTGCGACGCCGCACCTCGCCGACGATCATCTGCACCTGCCCGCTCTGGTCGAGCATCTGCGCGAACTGGTTCGGCTCCATCCCGTACTGGCCGGCGGTGGAGACGATGTAGTCGATCAGCTCGCTCTGGCTGACCCCCACCTCTTCCTTCTCGGCGACGAGATCGAGGATCACCTCGTTCTGGAAGGCACGCTCGGTGTTGCTGCGGATCTCTGCACGGTGCTCTTCCGTGTCGTGGTCCTCGCCGCCGCTGGCGTTCTCCCCGTTGAAGTGCTGTTCGAGCTGATCCTCGATGACGCTCTCCGGAACCGGGACTCCGACCATCTCGACGAGCTTGTCGAGGACCAGGTCGCGCGCCTCGACGCCCTGGTCCAGGAGCTTGGACTCGGAGGCCTGCTTGGCCAGATCCGCCCGCAGCTCCTCCGCGGTGTCGAACTCGGAGGCCAGCTGGGCGAACTCGTCGTCGACCTCGGGCAGCTCGCGCTCCTTGACGGCCTTCACCTGGATCTTGACCTCGGCGTCGACACCGGCATACTCACCGCCGGCGAGCTTCGTCTCGAAGACGGCGTCCTCGTCGGCGGACAGACCGGTGACGGCCTCGTCCATGCCGTCGAGCATGGTTCCGGAGCCGATCTGGTAGGACAGGTCCTGCGCGGAGTCGACTTCCTCCCCATCGACGGACGCGCTCAGATCGATGGTCAGGAAGTCGCCGTCCTGGGCAGGACGATCGACGACGCTGAGCGTCCCGAAGCGGCCGCGCAATTCGTCCATGGCCTTCTCGACGTCGTCATCGGAGGCCTCCACGGGCGCCACGGTGACCTCGAGGCCCTTGTACTCGGCGAGCTCGATCTCGGGACGGACATCGAGCTCGACGGTGAACGCGAGCCGGCCCTCCTTCTTCGCCGGATCGGGCACCTCGGTGATCTCGACCTCGGGGCGGCTGAGTGGGCGGATGCCCGTCTCCTGGACCGCGCTCTGGTAGAAACCGTTCAGGCCGTCGTTGATGGCCTGCTCGATCACGTAGCCGCGGCCGACCCGCTGATCGATGAGCTGCTGTGGAACCTTGCCCTTGCGGAACCCGGGAACCTGGACCTGGGTCGCAATGGTCTTGTAGGCCTCGTCGATGTTCGGCTTCAGCTCCTCGAGGGGAACCTCGACGGCCAGCTTCACCCTGGTGGGGGAAAGGGTTTCAACAGCGCTCTTCACAGCGTAGGACTCCTGAGATGATTGGGAATGATTCTGCAGCGCAAGGCACTCTCCTCATTGCACGACAGAGTCGGGGTGACAGGAGTTGAACCTGCGACTTCCTGCTCCCAAAGCAGGCGCTCTACCAAGCTGAGCTACACCCCGTAAGTGCGAGTGCTAGTCTACGCATCTTTTTTCACCGCCATGCACATTTGGCGATCGTGGAAGAGCTGTGGTGTAGTTGTAGGCGTTCCTGGGCAGCGAAATGTGCTCACGCGGGGATGTAGCTTAGTGGTAAAGCCTCAGTCTTCCAAACTGATGATGCGGGTTCGATTCCCGTCATCCCCTCTCTTCTTCCGGCTCTCGTGTTCTCCCGCTTCGCGCACAGACCAGCCGCGCGGACCAGCTCAGTCCGGCTGGCACTGCGGACACCAGAACACGGTGCGAGCCGACATCTCCGAGCTCCGGATCGGGGTGCCGCAGCGTCGGCACGGTTCCCCGGTCCGCTTGTAGACGTAGTGCGGGGCCGATCTCCTCGGCCGTCCGCCACGAGCCTCGGGCGTGGTGGTGATGATCCGGCCCTCCCGCACCCCGTCGCTCATCAACCGCACCGCATCGGACCAGAGACCGGCCGCCTCGTCCTGGCGCAACTGCCTGCCCGGGCGCCACGGGCTGACGCCCTGCAGGAAGAGGAGCTCCGCGCGGTAGATGTTGCCGATGCCCGCGATCACCGCCTGGTTCATCAGCTGCACACCGACGGGCGTGACGCTGGAGGTGATCCTCCGCTCGAAGTGCGTTCCGTCGGCGCCCGGCTGCAGCGGATCCGGGCCGAGCCTGGCACGCACGGCCTGCTCCTCGGCGGCAGTGATCACCTCGCAGGCCGTGGGACCACGCAGGTCGGCCCAGCCATGCTCCGAGACGAGCCGGACCCTCACCGCTCCGACGGGTTCGGGTGGCCCGATGTACTCCGTACTGCCGCCGGGCCCTGCGTCTCCCACAGGTTCGGAGCGCTCGGACTCACCGACCCTGCGGGGGGCTCCGATGCTCGAGGCACCGCGGAAGGTCGAATCGCCGCCGAAGCTCCACGCACCGTAGAGCCCGAGATGCACCCTGAGCACCAGGTCGTTGTCGAACCGGAGGAACATCTGCTTGCCGTGTGCCAGGGCCGTGAGCATGGTGGCACCCTCGAGCCGCGCGGCCCCGTCCGCGAAGCGCCCCTGCGGGCTGGAGACCCTGAGCCGCTCACCGCCGAAGACCGACGTGAACTGCCGTGCCAGCCTGTGGACCGAATGACCCTCAGGCAACGCTTCCGGTTTCCTCGAAGTGGGCGATCTGCGCGATCCGGCGGCTGTGCCGTTCGGCACCGCTGAACGGCTCGGTGAGAAAGGCGTCGATGATCTCCGTCGCCTCCTGCACGGAGTGCTGGCGGCCGCCGACGGCGACGAGATTGGCGTCGTTGTGCTGCCGGGCCAGCCGCGCGGTATCCAGATTCCACGCGAGAGCCGCGCGAGCCCCGTGCACCTTGTTCGCCGCGATCTGCTCGCCATTGCCGGAGCCACCGAGCACGATCCCCAGAGCGTCGACACCGGCCGCGCGGTCTGCCACCACGGCTTCGGCCGCGTTGATGCAGAACGAGGGGTAGTCGTCCTCGGGATCGAAGGACGACGGACCGTGATCCACGACGTCGTGCCCGGCCGCGGTCAGGTGCGAGAGCAGATTGGCGCTCAGTTCCATACCGGCGTGGTCTGTTGCGAGGTGGACGCGCATACTGTGGGTTCCTTGTCTTCCTGGGAATCTCGCCGGCGTGGCCCGCGACGGGCTCAGAGGGTCCCCCGGGTCCGGACGGACCTTCCCAGCGTAGTCGGCACTCGGTCGGATCGATATGCTGCACGCATGCCACAGTGGCAGAATACGAAGCACCGCGTGGGCACGATCACACCCGCGATTACCCCTGCCGACCCTGGAGGCGATCCTTGCCCGGTTTGAACCTGACGCGCGACGAAGCACGAGCGCGCGCCGATCTGCTCACCGTCCACTCCTACGACATCACGCTCGATCTGACCCGCGGCGATCGGCTGTTCCGGTCGACCACCGTGATCCGCTTCGACGCCGAGCAGGGCGCCTCGACGTTCATCGACGCCGTGACGCAGACGCTGCACCGCGTCGAACTGAACGGGGTGGTGCTGGAGCCCGACGACGTCAGCGACGGGGTACGCATCCAGCTGCCGACGCTGGCCGCGACCAACACCCTCGTGGTCGACGCCGACATGCCTTACATGAACACCGGAGAGGGACTGCACCGTTTCGTCGATCCCGTGGACGACGAGGTGTACCTCTACACCCAGTTCGAGGTCCCTGATTCCCGCCGCGTCTTCGCGGTCTTCGAACAGCCCGACCTGAAAGCGACCTTCCGGTTCTCGGTCACCGCCCCCTCCCACTGGGACGTCATCTCCAACAGCGCCACGCCCGACCCTGTCCCTGCCGGTCCCGACGCAGCGGCGGGCTCCACCTGGTCCTTCGCGCCCACGCCCGTGATCTCCTCCTACGTGACCGCGCTCGTCGCCGGTCCCTACCAGAGTGTCCGCAGCGAGCTGACGAGCTCGTCGGGCCGGACCATCCCGCTCGGCGTCTTCGCCCGGAAGTCGCTCATGCAGTACCTGGACGCGGAGAACATCTTCGAGCTCACGCGCCAGGGCTTCGCCTTCTACGAGGAGCAGTTCGGCACGCCCTACCCCTTCGAGAAGTACGACCAGCTGTTCGTTCCCGAGTTCAACGCCGGTGCGATGGAGAACGCCGGGGCCGTCACTCTCGTGGAGACCTATGTCTTCCGCTCGCGTGTCCCGGACGCCACGGTCGAGCGCCGCGCCATCACGATCCTCCACGAGCTCGCCCACATGTGGTTCGGGGACCTCGTGACCATGCGC
The DNA here is from genome assembly GCF_004803505.1 of Arthrobacter echini. Lineage (GTDB taxonomy): Bacteria > Actinomycetota > Actinomycetes > Actinomycetales > Micrococcaceae > Arthrobacter_D > Arthrobacter_D echini. The sequence goes on along the minus strand of NZ_SSWH01000004.1, from coordinate 77,328 downwards.
TGGTGGAACGACCTGTGGCTGAACGAGTCGTTCGCCGAGTACATGTCGACCCTCGCGGCTGCGGAGGCGACCGAGTTCGAACAGGCGTGGACCACGTTCACGATGCTCGAGAAGGGCTGGGCCTACCGTCAGGACCAGCTCCCCTCGACCCACCCCATCGTGGCGCGGATCGACGATCTCGAGGACGTCCAGGTCAACTTCGACGGCATCACCTACGCCAAGGGCGCGTCGGTGCTCAAGCAACTGGTCGCCTGGGTGGGCCAGGAGGAGTTCATGGCCGGAGTCCGCCGGTACTTCGCCGAGCACGCCGGGAAGAACACCGAGCTCGTCGATCTCCTGACCGAGCTGGAAGCAGCCAGCGGCCGCGATCTGAAGGCGTGGTCGGCCCTCTGGCTCGAGACGGCCGGCGTGAACACCCTGCGCCCGGACCTCACGACCGACGATGACGGGCGCATCACCTCCTTCGCGATCCTGCAGGGTGCCGTCGAGGCATTCCCGACCCTGCGCCCGCACCGCCTCGCGGTCGGCCTCTACGACCACGACGACGGCGGCGCCCTGGTCCGCGTGCACCGCGTGGAGCTCGACGTCGACGGCGAGCGCACGGACGTGCCGGAGCTGATCGGCCGGCAGCAGCCGGCCCTGGTGTTGCTCAACGACGACGACCTCACGTACGCGAAGATCAGGCTCGACCCCGCCAGCCTGCGCACGTCCGTGCAGCACGTGAGGGACTTCCGCGACTCCCTCCCCCGCACCCTCGTCCTCGCCTCGGCCTGGGATGCCACCCGCGACGGCGAGAGTCCTGCTCGCGAGTACCTGGAACTGGTCCTACGGAACATCGGCGCCGAGTCAGATTCCTCCGTCGTGCTCGTGCTGCTGCGTCAGCTCGCCTCGGCCCTGGCGTTCTACGTGAGGCCGCAGGACCGCGGTGCCCTGGGTGATGCGGCAGCGGACAGTCTGCTGGAGCTCGCCCTGGCGGCACCCGCCGGCTCCGATGCACAACTCCAGTTCACGAAGGCCTTCGCCGACCATGCGCGTACGGAAGGGCAGCTCGACACGCTCGAGGCGATGCTGAATGGTGAGCGTGTTCCTGCCGGACTGACCATCGACCAGGATCTGCGGTGGGAGCTGCTCACCGGTCTCGTCGTCGGAGGCCGCTTCACGGAGAGCGAGATCGCCGCCGAACTGGTGCAGGACTCCACGGCGACGGGGCAGCTCGCCGCAGCAGGGGCACGGGCAGCGGTACCAATGGCGGAGGCGAAGGAGGCCGCGTGGAGTGCGCTCGTCGATTCCGCGGATCTGCCGAACGCGGTGCAACGCTCCATGATCGCCGGCTTCACGCGCGTCCACGACCGGTCCCTGCTCACTCCGTTCGTCGAGCGGTACTTCACGTCGATCGAGGGCGTCTGGTCCTCCCGGACACACGAGATCGCCCAGCAGATCGTCGTCGGGCTGTATCCCTCACTCCTGACCGAGCAGGCGACACTCGACGCCACGGATGCCTTCCTGGCCGGTCTCGATCCCGAGTCCTCGTCCCTGCGCCGACTGGTGCTCGAGAGCCGCGACGGCGTGGAGCGGGCGCTCCGGGCCCAGGCCGTCGACGGATAGCAGCGGATCACATCATGGGACTCGCGGAACACCACTACACGGCTGAGCTCCGCTGGACCGGCAACCAGGGCTCCGGCACATCGGGGTATCGCACCTACAGTCGTGATCATGAGGTGGAGGTCCAGGGCGCCGGTGTGCTCCTGGGCACCGCGGATCCCACCTTCCACGGCTCACGGGACCGCTGGAACCCCGAACAGTTGCTCCTGGCAGCCCTCGCGCAGTGCCATATGCTGTCCTATCTGCATGTCGCGGTGAGGGCCGGCGTCGTGGTCACGGGCTACCGGGACACGGCAACCGGTACCCTGCGCCTGCATGCCGACGGCAGTGGCGAGTTCACCGGCGTCGTCCTGCACCCGCAGGTGGAACTGGAGGATCCGGCTCAGTCCTCCCTGGCCGACCGTTTGCACGCGGAAGCGAACAGTCTGTGCTTCATCGCGAGATCCGTGAACTTCCCCGTGCAGCACGAACCCTCCTCCTCCGGACCCGCAATCGGCGAGGTGTCCTCCCACTGACGTCGTGCACCCGGACGCGAGCCACCCTCGCGGCAGGCGGGCATGATCCCCGCGGTAGCCTTGAGGAACACCCTGCACCCGAGACGCTCCAGACCGTGCGCGGACAACCTCCGATGCCCGGTCGGGAATGATTGTGTGAAAGTGACTGCAATGACCTTCTTCCCCTCCCTCGGCTACGGCGGCCGGATCATCGGTGCCCTGATCATCCTGGTGTGTGCGCTGCTCCTGTGGCTCGTGATCCGCGCACTGATCGCCCGCGCGGTCAGGCGCGTGCAGAACGGGGACACGGTCTTCAAGAAGGCGCACCTGGCATGGGCCCAACCGGTGTTCCGCCCGTTCGACAGCGCCCGGCGTGTGCAGCGCGCGCAGACGATCGGCGGCCTGCTCTCGAGTATCGCCGCCGGGACCATCGCCACCGTGGCGGTCCTGATGGCGATCGACACGCTGGGGTTCGTGATCGGGCCCATTCTCGCCAGTGTCGGCATCGTCGGGATCGCGATCGGCTTCGGCGCCCGCGAGGTCATCCGTGACGCCTTCCTCGGGTTCTTCATCACGATCGAGGACCAGTACGGCATCGGCGACACCATCGAGGTCGGCGAGACCGTCGGCGTCGTGGAGTCACTGGGTCTGCGCATCACCCGGCTGGTCGATGCCGATGGCGCCGTCTGGTACATCCGCAACGGTGACATCGCCAAGGTGGGCAACAGATCGCAGGGCAGTTACGTGGCGCCGGAGAGTCCGGACGCTCCAGTCGGCACGACCTCGTCGGCCGCGGAAGGCCAGGCATGAGCACTCAGAATCCTTCGGCTGCGGAGAACCCCGGTGACCGGACGGCGCTGCCGGTCGAACGACTGGCGGCCGCCGGTCGCCAGTTCACCCAGCCCCAGTACACCGACAACTTCTACGAGGCCGTGGGCGGCCACGAGGTCTTCGTGAGGCTCGTGGACGCCTTCTACGACGGCGTGGCCCAGGACGAGGTGCTGCGGCCCATGTATCCGGAGGAGGACCTGGCACCCGCGAAGCAACGCCTGCTGCTCTTCCTCGAACAGTACTGGGGCGGGCCGAAGACCTACGGTGAACAGCGTGGCCACCCCCGCCTGCGCATGCGGCACCTGCCGTTCCGCGTCACACCCCAGGCGCGGGACCACTGGCTGCAGCACATGCGCGCCGCCGTCGACGCCCTCGGAATGGCCCCCCTGCACGAGGCGACACTGTGGGACTACCTGGAGCGGGCAGCCCATTCGATGGTGAACGCCGCGGACTGAACCGCCGGAGAGCCTGCCTGCATCCGGGCTCGCGTTCCTTCCCGCGTCACAGGACGGCAGCGGCGCGGACCAGCACATGGCCGCGGACGGTGCTCAGCCGGGACCAGCGGCCGTTGCTGTAAGCTGTCGCCTCCGCCCCGGTCCCGAGGAAACCGAGGCTGAGTCCGCCGAACGCCGCGCCGGCAGGAATGCGCCCGGGAACGCCCTCGAGCTCCCGCCCCCAGACCGCGATCCTCGCGCTGCTGACCAGCGGTGCTCCCGCGCGCTCCGGCAGAACGCCTGCAACTTCCGCTATCCCGGCCCGGGCCGCCTCCACCAGCACCTCACCGGCCACCGTTCCCTCATGGATCCACCCTGAACGCGGCGGCAGGACCCCGGCCCATGCCGCCGTGGCGCTCACGGTCGGCAGGGGGAGGACGAGGCCGTCCTCGGGCATCCGTGCGAGCCGGTCCAGGATCGCGCCGAGAGGGACCGTGACATCGACGTCGGCGTCGTCCTGGAGCGCCATGGTCCGCAGCCCGAGCACCGTCGGTACCGCTTCGCCGAGCACGGTGGGGCCAAGCGCACGGACATAGGCGGCGAGTACTCCACCCGTTCCCACGAGGCGCACAGCACCGTCGTCGTCCGCCGCCCGGGCTCGCGCGGCCAGGGTGCGGAAGTCACGTACCGTCTCGACATCGGTCAAGCGCAGCTCGTCGACGCTCACGCATCCCGCCCGGAACAGGAGCGCCGGAACAGGACGGCGGGACCGAGCCAGGAGTCGAGGATCGTCCGCAGGACGTCCGCGATGCGCACCGGGCGCCCGGTGCTCCGGCTGACCAGCACCAGGCTGGTGGAAGCGATCGCACTCGTCGTGCTCCCCTCGGTGCCGACGCGATCGCGCACCACGTATCCCATCTCGAAACTCGAGGCACCGACCGATGTCACCCTCACGTCGACGGCCGCCGGAGTCGTGCTGAAATTCAGCGGCGCGAGATACTCGATCTCCTGGCGTGCCACGAGGGTGTAGTGATCCGCGTCGAGCAGCTCCATGAACGAACCGCTGTCGCGGGGCTCGCTCATCAGCATCACGCGCGCGTCCTCGAGGAACTGCAGGAACCGGACATTGTTGACATGGCCGTAGGAATCCTCGTCGCCGAAGCGCAGAGGCATGGGAACGGTGTGCACGAAAGACATGACCCCATTCTCTCAAAGACCCCTCGACCCGGGTGCACCGGGCAGTATCACGGTCGGCGGAGGCATCACGAGCCCCCGTTTTGAGCACGGCTTGCGTGCCGTCTAGTGTCAGTGAAGGCCACGGAGCAACGGCTCCGCTCCCATCCGTCCCCGAGGAGACTCCGAACCATGGCAGATCAGGCGCCGGCAGCAGAGACAGAGGCGGAGCCGAGCACGCGCAGGGACCCCACGGCGGACCTCCTGGACATCCTCGACCTCAGCGGCGCCGACGGCGCCCAGACCGACGAGGAGATCTTCGTCGGCGCGTCCTCCCGGCAGCCCGGTCGACGCGTCTTCGGCGGGCAAGTGCTGGCCCAGTCACTCGTCGCCGCCATGCGCACCGTCGAACCCTCGCGCGAGGTGCATTCCATGCATGGGTATTTCCTGCGTGCCGGCGATTCTCACCAACCGATCACCTTCGGCGTGCAGCGGCTGCGCGACGGACGGTCCTTCTCCGCGCGCCGTACCCACGCCTACCAGAACGGTGTATCGATCCTGTCGATGATCGCCTCCTTCCAGGAGCCCGACGACGGCATCACCCACCAGGACGGGATGCCGGCCGGCATCCCCGAGCCCGAGAGCCTGCCGACCACGGCGGAAATCCTCGGTACCTTCGACCATCCCGTGGCCCGCGCGTGGGCCTTCGAGCGTCCGTTCGACATCCGCCATGTCGACAGTCCGCTCTACACCTCGAACACCGGTGCCAGCGAGCCGCGCAACGCCGTATGGATGCGCAGTATCGGGCCGATGCCGGATGATCCCCAGCTGCACCGCGCAGCCCTGGCCTACGCGAGCGACTACACGCTCCTGGAGCCGATCCTGCGCCCGCACGGCCTCAGCTGGATCAGCCCGGGAATGAGTGTTGCCAGCCTCGACCACGCCATGTGGTGGCATCGACCCGTGCGGGTCGACGAGTGGCTCCTGTACGTGCAGAGCTCGCCCAGCGCCTCGGGTGCCAGGGGCCTGGCAGCAGGACGCATCTACGACCGGAGCGGACAACTCGTGGCGAGTGTGGCCCAGGAGGGCATGGTCCGGATTCCCCCGGCCTGACAACCCACTGCACCGGGGTCCGGCGCAGAGCCGCTGATCCACGACCCAGAACCACGGAGGGGCACGGCCATGCGGCCGTGTCCCTCCGACTCCGCCGGGTACGCGCTGTGCTAGTCGCGCGTGAGGCGGCGGTGCGTCACGCGATGCGGCTTGGCCGCATCGGCGCCGAGGCGTTCGATCTTGTTCTGCTCGTAGGCGTCGAAGTTGCCCTCGAACCAGTACCAGTTGGCCGGGTCCTCGTCCGTTCCCTCCCAGGACAGGATGTGCGTCGCGACGCGGTCCAGGAACCAGCGATCGTGCGAGACGACGACGGCGCAGCCCGGGAATTCCAGCAGCGCGTTCTCCAGACTCGAGAGTGTCTCCACGTCGAGGTCGTTCGTCGGTTCGTCGAGCAGCAGCAGATTTCCGCCCTGCTTGAGGGTCATGGCCAGGTTGAGCCGGTTCCGCTCTCCACCGGAGAGCACGCCCGCCTTCTTCTGCTGGTCCGGCCCCTTGAAGCCGAAGGCGGAGACGTAGGCACGGGACGGCATCTCGACCTGGCCCACCTGGATGAAGTCGTGGCCCTCGGAGACGACCTCCCACAGCGACTTGTCCGGGTCGATACCGGCGCGGGACTGGTCCACGTAGGAGATCTTCACGGAGTCGCCGATACGCAGCTCTCCGCCGTCGAGGGGCTCCAGACCCACGATGGTCTTGAACAGCGTGGTCTTGCCCACGCCGTTGGGACCGATGACTCCGACGATGCCGTTGCGCGGCAGAGAGAACGACAACCCGTCGATGAGGATGCGGTCGTCGTAGCCCTTGCGCAGATCGCGGGCCTCGATGACCTGGCTTCCGAGCCTGGGGCCCGGCGGGATCTGGATCTCCTCGAAGTCCAGCTTCCTGGTGCGATCAGCCTCCGCGGCCATCTCCTCGTAGCGGTTCAGGCGCGCCTTGGACTTGGTCTGACGTCCCTTGGCGTTGGAGCGCACCCACTCGAGCTCTTCCGTCAGGCGGCGGGAGAGCTTCTGGTCCTTCTTGCCCTGGACCTCGAGGCGCGCGCGCTTCTTCTCGAGGTACGTCGAGTAGTTGCCCTCGTACGGGTACAGGTGACCGCGGTCGACCTCGGCGATCCATTCGGCCACGTGGTCCAGGAAGTACCGGTCGTGGGTGACGGCGAGGACGGCGCCGGCGTAGGACTTCAGGTGCTGCTCCAGCCAGAGCACGCTCTCGGCATCGAGGTGGTTCGTGGGCTCGTCGAGCAGGAGCAGGTCCGGCTTCTGCAGCAGCAGCTTGCACAGCGCCACGCGGCGGCGCTCACCGCCGGAGAGGACGCTGACATCGGCGTCGGGGGGCGGGCAGCGCAGCGCATCCATGGCCTGCTCCAGCTGGGAATCGATGTCCCAGGCATCGGCGGCGTCGATGGCCTCCTGCAGCTTCCCCATCTCGTCGAGCAGCGTGTCGTAGTCGGCGTCGGGGTCGGCCATCTCCTCGGAGATCTCGTTGAACCGCTGGATCTTCCCGTAGATCTCCCCGACGCCCTCCTGCACGTTGCCGAGAACGGTCTTGTCCTCGTTCAGCGGGGGTTCCTGCAGGAGGATCCCGACCGTGTAGCCGGGGCTCAGGCGGGCTTCCCCGTTGGACGGGGTGTCGATACCCGCCATGATCTTCAGGATGGTGGACTTACCGGCACCGTTCGGACCGACCACGCCGATCTTCGCACCGGGATAGAACGACATGCTGACGTCGTCGAGGATGACTTTGTCACCAACGGCCTTGCGGGCCTTGGTCATTGTGTAGATGAATTCCGCCATGTCCTCAAGGCTAGTGGTAGACCACCCGGTTCTCCCATTCACCCCGGACGCGTGCGGTTCCACGGTACGGGCAGGGGGCGCGGCGGAACGCAGGTCAGAACGGAACCGCCCCGGCGTGCAGCGCGTCGTGGTTCCCGCCGTCGTGCTCTTCCGTGTCCGGTCCGTGCGTGGACACGGCGCCGGCCGCACCGTCGGCAGCACCTTCATCGCGAGCACTGCCGAACACGCCGTCGTAGACCTCCCCGGTCCCCGGATCGACCCCTTCCGGAAGGTCGTGCTCGCCGCTCCCGTCTGCCGACGATTCCGGGCTTCCGCTCTGCCCCTGTGCACGATCCGCTGAGTTCCTCCTGAAGTTCGCCGTACCCCACATCAGATCATGCCCGACGGTGTCTGCATCGATCTCCACGGAGGTTCCCGTGCGGCCGTCGGCGGTGGTCCAGGGGCGGATGCGGAGCCGTCCGGTGGCGATCACCCTGTCGCCCTTCTTGATGCTGGCTCCGGCGTTCGTCGCGAGCTGCCGGAACATGGAGACCGAGTACCAGTTGGTGGTGCCGTCCACCCACCCGTTCGCCTCCTTGTCGAAACGGCGCTCGGTGGAACACATCCGGAAGCTCGAGATCGGCAGGCCACTGTGGGCGACGGCGAGGCGTACCTCCGTCGCTACGTAGCCCCGTACGGTGATGATGTCGGTCATGGTCGGTCCTTCCCTCGCTCAGGAGTGCGGCGCGTGCCGCCCCGGACTCAGTCTCCGAGGTACCGCTACGACGTGGGAGTGGTCGCTGGCCTATGTTGACAACGTCATGCCAGAACGGGAAAGGACCCCCTGATCCGCGGTGATGCGGGTCAGGGGGCCCTTGCAGTGGTGCCCCCGGCAGGATTCGAACCTGCGACCAGAGGATTAGAAGGCCCCTGCTCTATCCCCTGAGCTACGGAGGCAGTACACCCACTTTACTATGGGCGGATTCAGCGGTGCGTCGGATGCCAGGGCGGGGCTACACGTCGGGGTCGGCATCCGCGTCGACGCCCGGCGGGTCATCGGCGAAGCTCACGCGGAGTTCGAGGCGATGCTGCCCGTCCGGATCCTGCGTGTAGATGGCACGGCCGGAGATACCGCGCAGCTCCCCCGTGCCCGAGCCCGGGATGATGTGCCCGGAACTCGCCGCATCGACGCCCTCGGCCACACCCCAGTGCTGCACCGTCATCGCACCACGGCGCTCTCCGACCGCCCCGTCGAAGTGCTCGGACGCGACGTACCCTGCGCCCACGGCGTTGCCCGCCATGAGGAGTTCGGCCGTGCTCGTACCGCGGATATCCCCCTCGAAGACCTTCGCGGCGCTGACCCGGGACAGCTCGTCATGGCTGCCGGGCTCCGAGTAGGCCGCTGCGTCCCAGGCAGTGATCTCGAATTCACCGTGATACGTCTCGATCCCTGATTCGGTCATCTGCCCAGTATTGCCGTTCGGTGACGGACCTGCACGGTAGGCATGCAGTGTGACGCTGCCTGCCCGGGTGCATCCTGCGGATCAGTGGAGGTGCCCGGGTGCCGGCGGGGTGTAGCGCCTGCGGAAGAGCACCCTGGTACTGCGGTCGAAGAACACGAGGTACATCCCGAAGGCGAGGGCGACGACGGCGGCCATCACCCGGGCCATCAGCAGACTGAACCCGAAGTAGGGGAAGATGTCGAGCTGATCGGTGATCGCGTAGACCATGAAGAACGCCACGACGAGGTACAGCGACTTCACCTGCCAGTCGTCGCGGATCCCGGTGACCGCGAACAGCGGTATGAGCCAGACCACGTACCAGGACTGGATCATGGGTGCCAGCAGCACGATCGCCGCGAAGGCGATCGCCAGCCGACGCACCATGTGGCTGTGGTCACCGCGGAGGACCTCGTAGGCGATCACCACCAGCGAGAGCACCCGTGCCATTGTGTGGACGACGTCGGCCAGGTCCCACCCGGGAAGGCCGAGTGCATTGCCCAGCACTGCGACGACCATGCCGATGAACCCGACGGGCGCATACCAGATCCACACGCTTCCCGGCGTGCTCAGTGCCCCTACCCAGCCGAAGCCGAAGGTGTTGATCAGTCCCATGATCCACAGGATGCCCAGGCTGATGGCTGCAGTGACGAACCAGTAGAGGAAGCGCCTGGGCCACGACGCTCCCCTCCCGGCCCACAGCAGACCCACGAAGGGCAGGAAGATCAGCGTGATCGGTTTGATACCGACGGACAGGGTGATCAGGAGGATGCCCACGACGGGACGCCTTCTCGCCGCGAGATACAGTCCCGCGAGCGCCAGACCGATCATCAGGGAATCGTTGTGGACGGAGGCCACGAAGTTGATCAGCAGCAGCGGATTCGCCGCCGTCAGCCAGAGGGCCCGTGTCGGGTTCACGGAGTGGAGCTCGGCGAGTCTGGGCACCACCCAGACGCACAGGGCGACGCCGATGAGGGCGATGATCCGGAAGAGGATGATCGAGGTGTCCGGATTCCCACCCGTGAGACGGACGATTCCCTCCTCGATCCACAGGAACACCGGTCCGTAGGGCGTGGGGCTCTGCGCCCAGAGCTCGTCGGCCCCGATCTGCTGGTAGTTGGAGATCTGCGAATAGCCGTCGACATAGGGATTCAGGCCGGCCACCATCACCTGTCCCTGCACGATGTAGGCGAACACATCGCGACTGAAGAGTGGCAGCGCAGCAGCGAGTGGAACCGCCCACGCGATGATCGCCTTCAGGACGTACGGGCGCGCGTCCTCGGACCAGCCGTTGAGCCGCTGGCCCAGTCGCAGCCACGCCCGGACGAGCAGCATCCCGCCCAGTGCGAGGAGGAGGACCGAGATCACCGCACCCACCGGCTCGAAACGGAGCGCGATGATGATGGGATTGCGTCTGAGCTCGACCGATGCCTGTGAGAGCCAGCCGACCCCGAGCGATCCCAGCCACATCATCAGCGACCCGATGAAGCCCTGCACTATCGCGATGTTCGGCCGATTCCGACCCGCAGGTGGCGCGGTGTCGACGCGCGGCACATGGGCGGGCATAGGGAAGGTCCAATCGTCGGCAGGCTCGAGGTGGCGCTGAGCTCCCGTGTCACGACAAAGGCTGGAGAATCTTCCGCCCGGGCCGGTCTTCGGCGGCACTCCTGCCGACGACAGGCGCAGCACATTCGGGTCAGCGCGCGCTTCCGGATGGGCTGTAGGAATATTAGCACCGGAGCCCGCGCGGACTGTCGCGGCTGCCTCGTCCTGCCCTGGGGATGTCGTCGGCGCCGAAGCACCGGGCGGTACATTGGTCGGATGCCGATATCGAATGAACGCATCGTCTGGATCGACTGCGAGATGACCGGACTCGACCTCGACCGCGACGCCCTGATCGAGGTCGCCGTCGTCGTGACGGATGCCGAGCTGAACACCATCGACGACGGACTGGACGTGGTGATCAAGCCGGCCGCCGAAGCCCTCGCCCAGATGGGCGACTTCGTCCGTGACATGCACACGACGTCGGGCCTGCTCGAGGAACTCGACGGCGGGCTCACCATGGCCGACGCCGAGGCCAGGGTGCTCGAGTACATTCGCGAGCGGGTCCCGGAGCCGCGCAAGGCACAACTCGCAGGCAACTCGATCGGCACCGACCGGACGTTCCTCGTCCGCGACATGCCGGCCGTCGTCGACCACCTGCACTATCGCGTGATCGACGTCTCGACCATCAAGGAGCTCGCCCGCCGCTGGTACGTCCGCGCCTACTTCCAGTCGCCGGCCAAGACCGGCGGGCACCGCGCCCTCGGGGACATCGAGGATTCCATCAGGGAACTGCGGTACTACCGTCAGGCCGTCTTCGTCGCCTCGCCGGGACCGGACTCGGCAGCGAGCAAGGCCATAGCCGACGCCATCGCTCCCTGAGAACGCCGAGCCTCCCGGCGGCTCTTCCGGGTGACGGTCCGGATCACTCCCGGGAGTGTGTAGACTTGTGACCGCTGCCTTTCGTCGACATCGCGTCCGTGAACCTCATCGGCCGAACCGGCGAAGACACCTGGTGGGTATAGCTCAGTTGGCAGAGCGCCTGGTTGTGGTCCAGGAGGTCGCGGGTTCAACCCCCGTTACTCACCCTCGGATGTCAGGAGATCTCCTGGCAGCGGATGCCGTCCCGGAAAGACTCCGGGACGGCATCCGCATTTCCGGCTCCAGCAATCCGAAGCCCGGGACGACGGCGACGCCGGTCGATCGCCTCCTCCGGCCGACAGCACCGAAGGACCACTTCCATGGAACGCACAGTGTTCGAAGAGGATCACGAGCTTTTCCGCGACGTAGCCCGCGAGTTCAACGAACGCGCCGTCGCCCCCCACTACGCGCAGTGGGACCGCGAGCACATGATCGATCGCTCGGTCTGGACCGCCGCCGGCGAGCAGGGCCTGCTCGGTCTGGCGGTTCCGGAGGAGTTCGGCGGCGCCGGAATGCCCGACTACCGGTTCCGGACCGTACTGGACGAGGAGTTCGCACGGAGCAACCACCTCGCGGTCGGCCTCGCCTTCCACCTGCACGACGACCTCGTCCTGCCGCACCTGCTGGCCCATGGCTCGCAGGACCTCAAGGAGCGCTGGCTCCCGGGGATGGTCTCCGGCGAGATCGTCACCTCCTGCGCCTGGACGGAGCCCGGGGCCGGCAGCGACCTGCGCGGCATCCGGACCAGGGCGGTGCGCGACGGCGACGACTGGCTGATCACGGGCCAGAAGGTCTTCATCGGCAACGGGATCAGCGGGGACGCTTCCCTCGTGCTCGCCCGCACGGACGGAAGCTCGGGTCGCGGGTCCAGTGACGCCTTCTCGCTGTTCATGGTGCGGAAGGGCGAGGGCTACACGCCCGGCAGGCAGCTGGACAAGATGGGCCTGCGCGCCTCCGACACCGCTGAGCTGTTCTTCGACAACGTGCGGGTCCCCGGCGCCGATCTCGTCGGAGAAGTGGGTCAGGGCCTGCGGTACAGCCTTGAGCAGATCCCGCAGGGCCGCCTCGGTATCGCCGTCGCTGCCGCCGCGCTGGCACGGGCCACCTATGCGCAGACGCTCCGTTACGTCACCGAGCGGAGCGCCTTCGGCGAGCGGGTGCTGGACTTCCAGAACACGCGGCACGTCCTCGCGGACATCCTCACCGAACTCGAGGTCACCGAGACCTTCGTGGACCGGTGCGTCCTGGCATTCAACGCCGGGTCGCTCACCGGAGAGGCCGCTGCGCAGGCCAAGCTCTGGGCGAGCGAGCGGGCGAAGTCGATCACGGATCGCTGCCTGCAGCTGCACGGCGGGTACGGGTACATCCTCGAGTACCCGGTCTCGCAGGCGTTCCTGGCCGCCCGTTTGCTGACCATCTTCGGTGGCACCAGCGAGATCATGCGCGAGTCCATCGGACGGTCGATCGCGGACCGCCCCGCGCAGAACAGGTAGTCCTCCGTGGCAGTACATCCCATCACCATCGCCGGAGAACCCGTCCTCCACCGGCGTGCCCGGACCGTGGAGAGCTTCGACGCCGGGCTGCGCACGCTCGTCGAGGACATGTTCGAGACGATGGACGCGGCGAACGGCGTGGGGCTCGCCGCGCCGCAGATCGGCGTCGGACTGCGGGTCTTCGTATACGGGATGGAGAACGACGACGACGTCCCGGCGCGCGGCGTCCTGGTGAACCCGACGATCGTGACCTCCAAGATCCCGGGCTCGGAGCCCGATCCCGACGACGAGTCGGAGGGGTGCCTCTCCGTCCCCGGTGAGTCGTTCCCGCTCACACGTGCGTCGTGGGCCCGCGTGTCAGGCTTCGACGGCGACGGCGCTCCGCTGGAGTTCGAAGCCACCGACTGGTTCGCGCGGTGCATGCAGCACGAGTACGACCACCTCGACGGCAAGCTCTTCGTCGACCGGCTCACCAGCCGTTACCAGCGCAAGGCACGCAGGACCATCCGGAACAACGGGTGGGGCGTGCCCGGACTCACGTGGCTGCCCGGTGTCGATCCCGACCCGTTCGGCCACTGACCGGGCGCATGTCCTCACCGCGGGCCCTCACCCCTGGGAGGGCGTCGCGTCCAGCCCGGCAGGAGCGGGCGCCTCGACGAGATCCTCGAGCCGCCTGATGCCCCGCAACGAACCCAGCAATGCCACCAGCGGTGCCGAGCAGGCGATGACGACCCCGACCAGAATGGCTTCACGGATACCGATCACCTCGGCGAGGACACCCGCCACGAAGCTCGCCAGTGCGAGCATTCCCCAGCTCACCATCCTGGACGCCGCACCGAGCCGCCCCATCATGCCGGGGGGACACACACGCTGGCGGAAGCTCGACCCGACCACGATGTTCCAGGCGACGCTCGAGCCCATGACGAACATGCCCAGTACGCCCCAGAGCATGCCCCAGCCCGGTGTGAGGATCAGCAGCGAGGCATAGCCGAGGACTCCCGGCACCATCGACCAGCGCCACAGCGGCCCGGATCCGAATCTCTCGCCCATCGCGTGGGCGCTGATCCCTCCGACCGCGCCGCCCACGGATGCCGCTGCCAGAAGCAGACCCAGCCAGATCTCCGACTCCTGAAGGGTCCGAAGGACCAGCAGCACCAGCAGTGACGCCGCGATGTTGCCTCCGAGATTCCAGAGAGCGGCATTGAAGAGAAGGGCTCGCAGGGGTGCGGTACTGAACGTGTAGCGCAGTCCGTCGATCATCTCCCGCCAGATGTGATGCCCACTGGGCGGCTGAAGGACCTCCTTCACCTGCAGTCGGTGGATGGCGACCAGGGAGACGATCGACGTCACCACCTGCACGACGAGTGTGTTGGACGCCCCGGCGAGACCCGTCAGCCATCCTGCCGCGGATCGTCCTCCGGCATCCACCGCGGCTCCGGCTCCGGTGATGAGCCCGTTGCCCTCCATCAGCTCGTCCGGGGTCACCGCCTGCTGCACGAGTGCCGCGTCCGCCAGCTGGAAGAAGGCCGAGGCGACACCGGCAGCGAAAGCCGCCGCGAAGAGCAGGGGTGTGGTGAGGAACCCCAGCCAGTACCCCAGGGGAAGCAGCGAGAGGACGATCACGCGTGCGGTGAGGGCTGTCAGCATCACGGGCTTGCGCGGTAGCCGGTCCACCCAGACACCGATGAACAGACCGAACAGCAGCCACGGCAGGAACGTCATGCCTGCGAGCGCGGCTACGGCGAAATTACTGGCGTCGAGCTCGACGGCGGCGATGACCGGAAGCGCCACCGCAGCGATGGCGTTGCCGAGCACACCCGAGGTACTGGAGACCAGCAATGCCCGGAAGTTCGCGTTGCGCACGAACAGACTTTTTTTGATGCCCCCAGCAACCATCGAATCACTCTAACCGCGTCAGGAATGGCTGCCTGACCGGATGGGCGCGGTCCACGCAGGAAAGTGCGCAGCTCTTGACGATCGGTGACCCTCCGGTGATACTGCTGGATCGACTCATGCGGTCACCCCTTCGATAGGTCTTCTGCTGATCGCCGTCGTGGTGAACGGGCCGGCCCCAGGTCCCCAGCAGCAGGCCGGCCCGTTCGTACCGTCGCGCCGAGCGTGTGAGACCCGCGGCGGTACCCACAGCGTAGGCACCCCTACGATGCCGGGGAGGGCACGACGCGCCGGGACTTCGCACGGTGAGCACGGTGTGCCGTCGTCGGGCGGTGACTGGGCCGTGGCACAGGCAGTGGGATGGGCCGACCGATACGCCGGGTTCTGTCATCGCACGACGTCGCCGTCGTGCGAGTGGCGGCCATCCATCTACGGTCGCCGTTACCGACGACCTCCAGCGGCCTACCCGTGCACTCGGGCGGGCAGCCCTCGATCGCGCACTGTCTGGCCTTGCTCCGGGTGGGGTTTACCGAGCCGCACCGGTCACCCGGTGCGCTGGTGGTCTCTTACACCACCGTTTCACCCTTACTCCCCGCTCGGGCTCGAAGCCCTTGCGGACAGCGGTCTGTTCTCTGTGGCACTGGCCTGCGGGTTACCCCGAGTGGGCGTTACCCACCACCCTGCCCTGTGGAGCCCGGACGTTCCTCGGTGGACCGGATGCCTCGGCACCGTCCAACGCGGCCGCCTGGTCGACCCATCCAGTGACCATCCTAGATGTTCCGACCGAAGAGGTGACCACGCCACCCCGCTCGTCCGGGACGGGACGCCGTCGTGCAGTGGGTAGGGTTGATCGGTGCTGATCCTGCTTCCACCCTCCGAGGGCAAGTCCTCCGCGCGAAGGGGAACCCCGTTCCGCTGGGACGAGCTCCTGTTCCCCGAACTGAACGAGGCGCGCAGGGCAGTGCTCGCCGGCCTGCAGAAGGCCAGCGACGCCCCTGACGCCCACGCCGTCCTCGGCGTCGGGGCATCGCTGGCCGGAGACATCCGGCGGAATCTCCTGCTCGGGACAGCACCCGCATCCGGCGCCCACAGCATCTACTCCGGAGTGCTGTACGAGGCGCTCGGCTACGCAACTCTGACGCCGGCCCAGAAACGGAAGGCCCGGAGCCAGTGCATCGTGGTCTCGGGACTGTGGGGGGCAATCGGCCTCGGTGATCGCATTCCCGCGTACCGGCTGTCGATGGCGGTGGACCTGCCGGGCATCGGACGCCTGACGACCTTCTGGAAGCAGCAGCTGGCCGCCCCGCTCACCCGACATGCGGGCCATGACCTCGTGGTCGACTGCCGCTCCAGCACCTACGCAGCGGCCTGGACTCCTCCTCCGCAGAACAGCGCCGCGGTGAACGTCTTCGCACTGCGCGGCGGCCGGCGCACCGTGGTCTCGCACTTCGCCAAGCACACCCGGGGCGAGCTGGCACGCCATCTGCTGACCCGCCGCGGAGCACCGCCGGCCACCCCGGCTGCACTGCTGGCCGCGACACAGGAGAAATGGACTGCGGACCTGACGCCGGCGACAGCACGGAAACCGGCGCAACTGAACATCCTGGTCGAGTGAGCATCGTGCTCCACCGACCACCGTGCCCGACCGCGCTCGCCAGGAGCCCGCAGGACCGGATGCTCAGTCCGCGACCAGCTCCACCTCGAAGCCCTCGGCATTCTCCAGGTACGCGGCGTAGTGCCCCGCGCCGCCGGCGAAAGGATGCCGGTCGGCGAACAGGAGCGTCCAGCCGTGACTGGATGCCCGACGCGCCAGCAGATCGACGTCGGCGCGCGAGCCGGCCCTGAACGCGAGGTGGTTCACCCCGGGACGACGGCGTTCGTGGCCTCCCGGTGCGAGATCGGGCCCACTCTCGAGCACCAGGTAGAACGTGTCGGACCCGTAGCTCGCTCCGCCGCCCCAGGCGTTCCGCTGCGGGAACCCGAGACGTTCGAGCAGCCAGCCGAGGCTCGCCTGCGCTCCGGGCAGATCCGCCGTCCACACCTCCACGTGATGCAGGCTTCCGGTCGGTCGCTGCCCCTGCTCGGCTGCCGGCGCCGCACCCGTCACCGAGGTCGTACCCGGTGCGGCGGTCCCTCCGGTCGCGGCCGACTCCGGGTCGCGCCTCCGGTCCGCCGCGCTCGCGTTCCGGGGCGCCCAGTCGACGCCGGCCATACCGGCATCCATCGCCTCGTTGGACAGGCGATCGGCGTCCTTGTTGCGCTCGCGCGGGATCCACTCGTAGCGCACCCGCCTAGGTGCCAGCACCTTCCGTGCCTTCTCCGCCAGGACCCGCATGTCCGCATGCTTGATCTTCCACCGACCGGACATCTGCTCGACCACGAGCTTGGAGTCCATCTTCACGTGAACGCTCGCGCGCGGATCGATCTCGCGAGCCAGCTCCAGCCCGGCGACCAGGCCCGTGTACTCGGCGACGTTGTTCGAGGCCTTGCCGATGTACGCTGCTTTCTCCACCAGGATCCGCCCCGTCTCGGGGTCCCGCACGAGCGCGCCGTAGCCGGCATGACCCGGATTGCCACGGGAGCCTCCATCGGCCTCGACGATCAGGCGCCTGCCCGTCCCGGCGCTCCCGTCGTCGTCCGTGCCAGCGGTGTCGAACAGCTGCCTCTCATCCACGGTCACTGGCTCCCCCAGTCGGCGGAGCGGACGAGGATGACCCCGGAGTCGGGACAGATCACGACGTCGTCGGGCGCGGCACCCGAGATGTCGCGGAGGTCTCCGGGGCTCAGCTGCATGCCCGAGCCCTCCGACTTGCCGTGGAAGAGCCGTGCGGCGCCGACGCCGCGCCGGGCGAGAATGCGCTCGTAGGTGCTCAGCAGGCCGGCGTCGAAGGTTCCCGCGAGTTCCTCGCGCTGCGCCTGGACCTGCGCCCGCTGCTCCTCGATCCCGGCGAGTTCGGTGTCACGGGTCTGCTCGAGGTCGCGGAGTTCGGCGCGGACGCTGTTCGTCCGCTCCTGGATCGCGGCCCGGGCCGCACGTGCCGTCTCGACGCGCTCCATGACGTCCAGTTCCACGTCCTCGAGATCGGACCGTCGCCTGGACAGCGAGGCCACCTCGTGCTGCAGCGCCGTGAGGTCCTTCGAGGTGCCGGTGCCGCTGTTCAGCCGCTTCTCGTCACGCTCCAGCCTGGTGACGACCGCCTGGACCTCGTCCTCCGCGCGGGTCAGCTCGCGTTCCAGATCACCGAGCTCGGTCTCGGCGCGCACGAGTTCGCCGTCGCCCTCCGCCACCCGCGCCGCAGCAGCCGCGAGGGCCGGATTGCTGCGGGCGGCAGCAGCCTGACGCAGCAGGAGATTGAGGGTCGAATCGAGGGCCTGCAGATCGAGCAGACGGAGTTGTTCCTCAGGTGCAGCCTTGGCCACGATAAACCTCCGGGATCGGAACGAATGGGGTACGGGGACAGGCGCCCGCACCGACGCCGGTTCCAGCCTAGGCGTTGTTCCCACTGACGTTCAGCCCGACGTCAGTGCGCTCAGGCGTCAGCGGCCCGGGGTGAGCACGAAGTCCCAGGGATCGGTGTTGACCTCGCTGACCCGGATGTCGACGCCGAATCCCCGATCCGAGAGCAGGGCGCCCAGGCGTGCTGCAGCCGGTGTCAGCCAGAGCCATTCGCTGCCGAAATGGGACACGTCGATCAGATACGGGGTTCCGGGACCGGCCGCCTCCCTGGCCTCGGATGCCGGGTGGTGGCGCAGATCAGCCGTGACGAAGACGTCGGCCCCGCTCGAGCGGACCTGATCGAAGAGAGAGTCGCCTGCTCCCCCGCAGACGGCGACCCTGCGGATCAGCGCCTTCCGGTCCCCCGCCACGCGGACCCCTCCGGCCACGGCCGGAAGGATCGAGAAGACCGCCTCCGCGAAGTCCCCCAGAGCCTGTGGCGTTCCCAGCTCGCCCACGCGCCCGATCCCTTCCGCGGGCGATCCCCCATCAGCACGCATCAGCGGCTCGAGGTCGTGGAGACCGAGTGCCTCCGCGAGCACATCGGAGACGCCGCCCACGGCGCTGTCGCCGTTGGTGTGGACCGTGGCCAGGGCGCATCCGCCCTCGATGAGCCGGTGGATCACCTCACCCTTGAAACCGGACGCCGCAACGCCGGAGACGGGCTTCAGGAGCAGCGGGTGGTGCGAGAGGATCATCGACGCGCCCCACGCGAACGCCTCGTCGAGCACGGCTGTCGTCGGATCGACCGCGAACAGGATCTTCTCCACGCGGGTGCCCGGCCGTCCGGCGACGAGCCCCACGGCGTCCCACGGCTCGGCAAGACCCTGCGGCCACAGCTCCTCCACAGCAGCCATCACATCGGCCACCGTGGGAGCCGAGGCGGACGCGGCGGAGTCGGGCCCAGTTGGATCAGGTCCCGTCACGGCGTCCTTCTGCTCACCCGCCGACGCCGGCCCCTCGCTCGAGCCTGCTGCACCGGCGTCGTGCTGGTTCTGTTCCATGCCCCAGTCATACCCGCCGCTGCTGGTGGCGGCAATTCCGCCTTGTTCACCGCAGGCTGATCCCGGACGGGAATCATCGCGGCGAGCGGCGCATTGATAACAGCATGAAGACTTTCGTACTTGGAGGAGGCTGCTTCTGGTGCCTCGATGCTCTCTACCAGAAGACGCGCGGAGTGACCGAAGTGGTCTCGGGATACACCGGCGGACACACCAGGGCCCCGGACTACGACTCCGTGTGCTCCGGCATGACGGGCCACGCAGAGGTCGTCGCCGTGACGTTCGACGAGACCGTGATCCCCGAGGACGTCATCCTCGACCTGTATTTCGTCTCGCACGATCCCACCACGCTGAATCGGCAGGGGTACGACGTCGGCACGCAGTACCGCAGCGTCATGTACTACCAGGATGCGCAGCAGAAGGAACTGTTCGAGGACGCCATCCGCAGACACCAGTCGAACTGGAAGAACCCGATCGTCACGGAGATCGCCCGTCTCCCGGAGTTCCATGTCGCCGAGGAGACGCACCAGAACTTCTACGCCAAGCACCCCGAGCAGGGGTACTGCCAGGTGATCATCGACCCGAAACTGTCCAAGGCGCGCAAGCAGCACGCCCAGTGGCTGGCGGCGTAGTAGCAGTACCATCGGCTCGTGGGTGACTTCACCACCCACGAGCCGCACCACACCTTCCCCATCCATCCTCCGTTCCGGAACAGGCAGGCCCCGCATGGCAAAGATCTACGACGACGTGACCCAGCTGGTCGGACGTACGCCCCTCGTGCGACTCAACCGGTTGACCGAAGGCCTCGACGCGGAGGTCGCCGTGAAGCTCGAGTTCTACAATCCGGCCAACAGTGTCAAGGATCGGATCGGCGTGGCCATCATCGACGCGGCGGAGCAGGCGGGAGCACTGCAGCCGGGCGGCACGATCGTGGAGGGCACCTCGGGCAACACGGGTATCGCACTGGCCATGGTCGGCGCCGCGCGCGGGTACCGGGTCATTCTGACCATGCCGGAGACCATGTCGACCGAGCGTCGGGTCATGCTCCGGGCCTACGGCGCGGAGATCGTGCTGACACCCGGCTCGGAGGGCATGCGGGGCGCGGTCGAGCGAGCCAAGGAGATCGTCGCGACGACCGACAACGCGATCTGGGCAGAACAGTTCGCCAACGCCGCCAATCCTGCGATACACCGGTCCACCACGGCGGAAGAGGTCTGGGACGACACCGACGGCGAGGTGGACATCTTCGTGGCGGGCGTGGGGACCGGCGGAACGATCACCGGCGTCGGTCAGGTCCTCAAGGAGCGCAAGCCCGGTGTGCAGATCGTCGCGGTGGAGCCCGCCGATTCCCCCATCCTGAACGGCGGCGCCCCGGGACCGCACAAGATCCAGGGCCTGGGTGCCAACTTCGTCCCCGAGAACCTGGACCGCACGGCCTACGACGAGGTCCTGGACGCCACGGTGGAGGACTCGGTCCGGGTAGCACGGGCGCTGGGCACCCAGGAGGGCATTCTCGGTGGAATCTCCTCGGGAGCCATCGTCTGGGCGGCCCTGGAACTCGCGAAGCGCCCGGAGAACGCCGGCAAGCTCATCGTAGCCGTCGTCTGCGACTTCGGTGAGCGCTACATCTCCACGGTCCTCTTCGACGACATCCGCGGCTGACTCCCCGGGGAGACAGCCCGCGACGACGCCGACGATGCCGCTATTTCTGCTGAGAGGAGCCTCCGTGAGCTTCATGGAGCGACTGCGTGAGGATCTTGAGACCGCTCGCACCCATGATCCGGCCTCCCGTGGCCCGATCGAGACGACGACGGTGTACTCGGGACTCCACGCCATCTGGGTGCACCGCCTGACCCACAGGATGTGGCGGAACGAGAGGTTGCGCTTCCCGGCACGCGCGCTGTCCCAGCTCGCCAGGACCCTCACGGGGGTCGAGATCCACCCGGCGGCGACGATCGGGCGCAGGTTCTTCATTGATCACGGCATGGGGATCGTCATCGGCAGCACGGCCGAGATCGGCGACGACGTCATGCTGTATCAGGGGGTGACGCTCGGGGGCAGGTCGCTCGAGAAGGTCAAACGGCACCCGACCATCGGTGATCGCGTCACGATCGGTGCCGGCGCCAAGGTGCTCGGGCCCATCACCATCGGGTCCGGAAGCGCGATCGGCGCCAACGCCGTCGTCGTGAAGGACGCGCCGGCGGACTCGATCGTCACGGGCATCCCTGCCACGTTCCGGCACCGGGATGCCCGACGCGAGACACAGCCTGCGGTCGACCCCGCCGAGTACGTGGACCCGGCCATCTACATCTGAGCCGGTACATCTGAGCGGGTACATCTGAGCCGGCGGAGGAATGCCTTCCGGACCATCCTTGGTCCGGGGGCATTCGTCTGCATCAGCGATCAGTGGGTGTCGACCCCTTCGACCTCGGACCTGTCGGCACCCCACATCGTGTGGAACGTCCCCTCGGTGTCCACGCGGTTGTAGGTGTGCGCGCCGAAGAGATCGCGCAGGCCCTGGGTCAGGGCGGCGGGTAGCCGCTCGCGTCGCAGGCCGTCGTAGTACGCCAGGGAGGCCGAGAAGACCGGCACCGGGATGCCCAGCTGCACCGCGATCGACACCACTCTGCGCCACGCGGGCACGGCGCCGGCAATGGCCTCGGTGAAGGCCGGCGCGAGCAGAAGATTCGCCGGGCGGTCCTTGCCTGCATAGGCCTTCATGATGTCATCGAGCAGCTCGGCGCGAATGATGCACCCGGCCCGCCACAGCGAGGCGATCTCATCGAGCTTGAGCTCCCAGCCGTACTCGGCTGCCGCAGCGGTCAGCATGTCGATACCCTGCGCGTAACTGACCAGCTTCGAGGCGTAGAGGGCAAGGCGGACGTCCTCGACGAAGTTCTCGGGGAGTTCCACCGTCGCCTCGTGCCCGGCCAGTGACTCCTGTGCCAGGACGCGCTGGTCCTGCTGCGAGGACAGCGCGCGGGCGAAGACGGACTCGGCGATTCCCGACGTCGGACTCCCCAGTTCCAGGGCGGAGACGACCGTCCAGCGTCCCGTGCCCTTCTGGCCGGCTGAGTCGACGACGACGTCCACGAACGGCTTGCCCGTTCTGTCATCCGTGTGGCCCAGGACCTCTGCGGTGATCTCGATCAGGTACGAGGACAGGGTCCCGGCGTTCCAGTCGGAGAAGATCCTCGCCTGGTCCTGGGGCTCGATGCCGGCACCTGAGCGAAGCAGATCGAACGCCTCCCCGATGACCTGCATGTCGGCGTACTCGATGCCGTTGTGCACCATCTTCACGAAGTGTCCGGCGCCGTCCGTGCCGATCCAGCGGCAGCAGGGTTCGCCGTGGTACTTGGCGGAGATCTTCTCCAGCATCGGACCGACCCAGTCGTAGGACTCCCGGGAGCCCCCGGGCATGATCGACGGGCCGAGGAGCGCGCCCTCCTCGCCGCCCGAAACCCCCACACCCACGAAGTGCAGGTCCTGCCCGGCGAGGGTGGCCTCGCGACGCCGCGTGTGCTCGAAATGCGAATTACCGCCGTCGATCACGATGTCGCCGGGGTCGAGCAACGGTGTGAGCTGCTCGATCACGGAATCGACCGGCGCGCCGGCCTTGACCATGATCAGGATGCGGCGGGGCTTCTCGAGCGAGTCGACGAGCTCCTGGAGCGTCTCGGTCCTGACGAAATCGCCCTCGTCACCGTGCTCCTCCAGCAGGGCGTCCGTCTTCTCGATGGACCTGTTGTGCAGGGCCACGGTGTAGCCGTTGCGGGCCAGGTTGCGGGCGAGATTCGCCCCCATGACTGCCAGGCCTGTGACACCGATCTGTGCGCTCACTGTGTTCTCCGTCGTTTTCAGCTGGATGCATAGCGCTGCGTACGCCGGCGCTACCGCGCACGTCCGCGCGGACCATCCCGGTGATCTCACACTATTACCGTCCCGGGACCGCCGCCACACGCCGGCACGGGTGCTTCTGATACGTGAAACAATAAAGACGATGTCAGACGTTACCGTTACCCCCGTTGTCCCCGCTGCCGCCCGACCACAGGTCCGCCCTGAGGTGGAGGGTGCGCAGCCGATCGTCGCGAGCGACGGCCGTCCCCTGCTGCAGTTCAAGTCCCCCCGTGTCAGCCAGCCGCCCGTGCACCTCGCGGATCTCACCCTCGCCGAACGGCAGGAACGGCTGAAGGAACTGGGCCACCCGGGTTTCCGCGCCAAGCAGCTCTCCACGCACTATTTCTCGCACCACACCACCGACCCCGAGCTGATGAGCGATCTGCCGAAGGCCGGACGCGAGGATCTCGTGCGCGCGATGTTCCCGCCGCTGCTCACCGAGGTGAAGCGGCTGACCACGGACAACGGGGACACCGTCAAATTCCTGTGGCGGCTGTTCGACGGTGCGCTCGTGGAGTCCGTGCTCATGCGCTATCCGGGACGCGTCACCCTCTGCGTCTCCTCGCAGGCCGGGTGCGGGATGAACTGCCCCTTCTGCGCCACCGGACAGGCCGGGCTGACGCGTAACATGTCGAGCGCCGAGATCGTCGATCAGGTGGTCGCCGCGAATCGTGCGCTGGCCGAGAACGCACTCGGCGGCCTGCGGACGGACGGCGGACACGATGCGCCCCGCGTCACCAACATCGTGTTCATGGGTATGGGCGAGCCGCTGGCCAACTACAGGCGCGTGATGGGCGCCCTGCATCGCTTCGTCGACGAATCCCCGGCGGGACTCGGCATGTCGGCGCGCAACATCACGGTCTCGACCGTCGGCCTGGTGCCGGCCATCGACAAGCTCGCTGCCGAGTCGCTGCCGGTCACGTTCGCGCTGTCGCTCCACGCGCCCGACGACGAACTGCGCAACGAGCTCATTCCGGTCAATACGCGCTGGAAGGTCGACGAGGCGCTCGACGCGGCGTACGGCTACTACCGGACCACAGGGCGCCGCGTCAGCATCGAGTATGCGCTCATCAAGGACATGAACGACCACGCCTGGCGCGCCGACCTGCTGGCGAAGAAGCTGAACCAGCGTGGTCGGGGGTGGGTACACGTCAACCCGATTCCGCTGAACCCGACGCCGGGCTCCATCTGGACGGCATCGGAACCCTCCGTCTCGGCCGAGTTCATCGACCGGCTCCGCGCCGCCGGGATTCCGACGACGCTCCGCGACACCCGCGGCAAGGAGATCGACGGAGCGTGCGGGCAACTCGCTGCCGAGGAGTGATGCTCACGGGAAAGTGGCGAGGGGCGGAGCCGAGCCGGTATAGTCGGTCCTCGTGAGCCCGGCCGGAGACATCCGGCGGTGCTGACAGTGAGAAAGAAGTACGTAAGGGTCTTTAGCTCAGCTGGTAGAGCGCCACGTTTACACCGTGGATGTCATCGGTTCGATCCCGGTAGGACCCACCATCATCGGTCGGGCGAAGCCCTCACGGCTTCCGCACCATGGCAAGGATCCTCTGCACCAGGACGATCATCAGCAGGCCGGCGCCGACCAGGAACATCGCCGCCAGCCACCACGCAGGTCCGCCCTCCCCGGTCGCCGTACCGAGTCCCAGTCTCAGCGCCGCGACGCACAGCGCCATCAGTGAGGCGCCGACGACGAACATGACTGTTGTGCGGTTCCACCGCCGAGCACGTCGCATGGGTCAAGCATAGGCGGGAGGTGCCTGCCGGCGATTCCACGCCTACTCGGCCGGGCTCACTGCCACCGGCTCGCCGCCCACGAAGTCGATGACATAGGCCTGGCCCATGATCGTCACGGTGCACTGCATCGCACCACTCACCCGGCAGTCGTCGGTGTCGATCGGCGCCGTCGGCGCCGCGTCGATCGGCTGAAGCAGCTCCGGCAGCATCCCCGGCGGCGTCGGCTCATGGAACGGGACCGGGACCGGCAGCACCCCCGGCGCCGTCGGCGCCGCGTCGATCGGCTGAAGCAGCTCCGGCGGCATCCCCGGCGGCGTCGGCTCATGGAACGGGACCGGGACCGGAGGCAGGCAGGTATAGGGATCGGCCGGATCGGTCCACCAGTTTCCCTCGGCCGGGGTGGGACATCGGGGAAATGCAGGCGAAGGCAACCCGCTGGTCGGTAGATCCCCTCCCATGGCACTCCCGGCGGACGACGCCGGCACAGCGCCGGAGCCTTCGTCCCGGACGGCCACGGCGCCCGGCACCTCCTTCATCGTCAGCGCTCCTGCCCTCGGCAGGTCCTCCTCAGGTACGGGCCCCTGCTGGAGAGCCACCGGCACCACCGTGCTCCCTGCGCTCCCCTCGTCCTCCCCCATGTCGAGGAGGAGAGGTGCGAGCAGAGCCGTAGCCGCTCCCACACCCACGAACAGAGACCTTGTTGAATGACGCATTTTCCACCCCAGTCGAGAGACCCAGGAGATGAACGTACGACGGGAAGAACGGCTCGGGAACAGTAGCGGCTACCTGAATCAGGTGCTGGGCTACTCAGGTTCCTTCGGCACCGGTACGTGCCCGGTCGGCAGCGCGGGAAGCTGCTCCGCGAGGTAGGTCAGCGCCTCCGAGACGCCCACCTCGATCTTGAGGGAGGCGAAGTCGTCGCCGCGCGTCGGCCCGCGATTGATGATGACGACAGGTTTTCCCTGCTTGGCTGCGTGCCGGACGAACCGCAGGCCACTCATCACCGTCAGCGAGGAACCCGCGACCAGGAGGGCGCCGGCCGCGTCCACCATCGCGTACGCTGCCGCCACCCTGTCCTTGGGCACGTTCTCCCCGAAGTAGACGAAGTCCGGCTTCAGCATGCCACCGCACACCGGACACGGCGCCATCGAGAAGTCACCTGTGTCGTCGACGTCCGCATCGGCGTCCGGCGCTACATCACCGGCGTCGGACTCCCGCTCGAGGTAGCCGGGATTGAGTTCCTCGAGGATCTCGGCGACACGACTGCGCGGGAAGACCGACCCGCACTGCAGGCAGACCACGCGGTCGAAGGTGCCATGCAGATCGATGACGTTGAGACTCCCGGCGGAGGAATGGAGCTTGTCGACGTTCTGGGTGACCAGACCGGTGAGCAGACCGCGCTCCTCCATCAGCGCCACAGCCGCATGCCCGGCATTCGGGTCGGCACGGCGCAGGTGCCGCCAGCCCACATGATTGCGTGCCCAGTACCGACGCCGCAGTTCCTCATCCCCGACGAACTGTTGATAGGTCATCGGGTTACGTTTCACCGATTGGGGTCCGCGGTAGTCGGGTATCCCGGAATCCGTGCTCAGGCCGGCACCCGTCAGTACGGCGAGCGGCAGTCCACTGAGCAGGGAAACAGCCCGATCCAGGATGTCGCGTTCTTCGCGCAGAAGGGGAGCAAGGGTCGACATCGGCGTCGTGCTCACGAAGCCGGTAAGACCGAGCCGTGGATTGGACTCCGGCCCCGGCTGCGATGCGCGCCCGGTGATGTCACCGCCGGACATCGTCACAGGACGTCTTCCACCAGGCTCAGCGCGCGTGAGTATTCCGCGATGGGCCTTCCCTGTCCGTGCGCAGCGGTGATGACGGAGCGCACCGTGCCGTTCCCATCGAGTACATAACTGACGCGCTGCGCGTATCCGTTGGCCTCGTCGAACGCGTCGTAGGCCCGTGTCACAGATCCGTGCGGCCAGAAGTCGGCGAGCAGGTCGAAGGAGATGTCGTTCACGTCCGCGAAGGCCCGCAGCGTGTACTTGTGGTCGACGGCGATGGCCACCAGCGCCACGCCTGCCGCATCGAACATCTCCAGATTGTCGCGAAGCTCGCCGAGCTCATCGGTACAGATCCTGGAGAAGGCGAAGGGGAAGAAGACCACCACCGCACCGCCGGTGAGGGATGCGCTCTCGACGGTCTCGCCGAACTGGTTGGCCAGGGCGAACTCGGGTGACGCCACACCGACCTCCAGCGGCATGGCCTATTGCTTCCGGCTGACGAGTCGTGTGGCGGCCCAGTCGCCCGAGACACCTACCGATGACGTGGAGTGCAGACCCGCCGTGGGAGCGGCCTCCTGGATGTCCGCAGGGGCGACGTAGCCGGCACGACCCGTCTTGGGGGTGAAGAGCCACACCACACCGCCGGCATCGAGGGAGGTGAGGGAATCGACGAGCGCATCCACGAGGTCACCGTCGCCGCTGCGCCACCAGAGGATGACTCCGTCGACGACCTCCTGATCGTCCTCCGTGAGCAGTTCGCCGCCGATGCCCGCCTCGAGGAGTTCGCGGAAGTCGAAGTCGACGTCGTCGTCGTAGCCGAGTTCCTGAACGAGATCCCCGTTCTTGAAACCCAACTTGCCTGCCACATCAACCGCAGTGGCGGCTTCAGCCTCGCTCAATTAACTCCTCCTGAAAAGACGGACCGTCGAATGACGCGCCCTCGAGTTGGTGCTGCTTGCTACCAGCCAACACCTTTATACGTCAGGCATCAAGCCGGTATTCGGTTTCATCCGCTGCTGGATCGAGCGCTGCGGAGCGTCGCGGGGTGCGCACCGCGGGCGCGGACCCGTCGCGATCGGCAGTGATCCCCGGTCCCGCTACGCACGGGCAGGACGGCGGCGATAGAGTGATCATATGGCCGCTGAGCCGATGCCCGGCGGTTCCGCATGCATCGCCGTGCCTGCTTCGAAGGCCGGTACAGGTACAAAGCGACACGGGCGCTGGTCCGTGGAAGTGGAGAGATATCGCGTGGCTGCAGATCAAGGTACAGGGGACATTCTGAGCGGTCTGACCGCTGGCAAGGCTGATGGTGATCCGGAGGAGACGGCTGAGTGGGTGGAGTCGTTGGATGGGTTGATCCGTGTCCAGGGGACGGAGCGGGCGCAGTTCATCATGCGGTCCTTGTTGCAGCGTGCGGGTGCGCAGTCGGTGGGTGTGCCGATGGTCACGACGACGGATTATGTGAACACGATTCCGGTCGATCAGGAGCCGGTGTTCCCGGGGGATGAGGAGATCGAGCGGAAGTACCGGGCGTGGTTGCGGTGGAACGCGGCGGTGATGGTGCATCGGGCGCAGCGTCCGGAGATCGGTGTGGGCGGGCATATTTCCACGTATGCGGGGGCTGCGACGTTGTACGAGGTGGGGTACAACCATTTCTTCAAGGGCCGTGATCATCCCTCGGGTGGGGACCAGGTGTTCTTCCAGGGTCATGCCTCTCCGGGGATGTATGCGCGGGCCTTTTTGGAGGGCCGGTTGTCGGAGGAGGACCTGGATGGGTTCCGGCAGGAGAAGTCCAGGCAGGGTCATGGGTTGTCCTCGTACCCGCATCCGCGTCTGATGCCGGAGTTCTGGGAGTTCCCGACGGTGTCGATGGGTCTGGGTCCGATGAACGCGATCTATCAGGCGCAGTCGAACCGGTATGTGCATAATCGGGGGTTCAGGGACACTTCCGAGCAGCAGGTGTGGGCGTTCCTGGGTGATGGGGAGATGGACGAGCCGGAATCGCGGGGTCTGGTGCAGTTGGCGGCGAACGAGAATCTGGACAATCTGAATTTCGTGATCAACTGCAATCTGCAGCGCCTGGACGGGCCGGTACGTGGTAACGGGAAGATCATGCAGGAGTTGGAGGCGTTCTTCCGTGGTGCGGGCTGGAACGTGATCAAGGTCGTGTGGGGTAGGGAGTGGGATCCGCTGCTGGCCAGGG
This sequence comes from Arthrobacter echini, assembly GCF_004803505.1. Taxonomy (GTDB): domain Bacteria; phylum Actinomycetota; class Actinomycetes; order Actinomycetales; family Micrococcaceae; genus Arthrobacter_D; species Arthrobacter_D echini. The sequence goes on along the minus strand of NZ_SSWH01000004.1, from coordinate 48,446 downwards.
ACGAGGACGGGGCGCTGGTGGAGATCATGAACCAGACCGTCGATGGCGACTACCAGACGTTCAAGGCCGAGTCCGGTGGGTTCGTGCGGGATCATTTCTTCGGTCGCTCCGCGCAGACCAAGGCGATGGTGGAGGACATGTCGGATGAGCAGATCTGGAATCTGAAGCGTGGCGGGCACGATTACCGCAAGGTGTACGCGGCGTACAAGGCGGCGACGGAGTTCAAGGGCAAGCCGACGGTGATCCTGGCCAAGACGGTTAAGGGGTACGGGCTGGGACCGCACTTCGAGGCCCGCAACGCGACGCATCAGATGAAGAAGCTCACGAACGAGGATCTGAAGGCGTTCCGGGATCATCTGCGGATCCCGGTCACCGATGAGCAGATCGACGAGGACCTGTACAACGCACCGTACTACCGTCCGGATGCGGACTCCCCCGAGATCGAGTACATGCTCGCCCGGCGGCGGGAGCTCGGCGGGTTCGTGCCCGAGCGGCGGACCGGGCACACCGATGTGGTGTTGCCTGCACCCAAGACGTACGAGATGGCCCGGAAGGGATCGGGCAAGCAGATGGCCGCGACGACGATGGCGTTCGTGCGGATCCTCAAGGACCTGACCCGGGACAAGGAGTTCGGGGAGCGGATCGTGCCGATCATCCCCGATGAGGCGCGCACGTTCGGTATCGACTCGTTCTTCCCGACCGCGAAGATCTACAACCCCCACGGCCAGAACTATCTGTCGGTGGACCGGGATCTGATCCTGGCTTACAAGGAATCCGTGCAGGGCCAGATCCTGCACGCGGGGATCAACGAGGCCGGATCCGTTGCCGCGTTCACCGCCGCCGGGACCGCGTATGCCACCCACGGCCAACCGCTGATCCCGATCTACGTGTTCTACTCGATGTTCGGATTCCAGCGCACCGGGGACTCCCTGTGGGCTGCCGGGGACCAGATGGCCCGCGGGTTCCTGATCGGGGCCACCGCGGGCAGGACCACGCTCACCGGTGAGGGTCTCCAGCACGCCGACGGACACTCGCCCCTGCTGGCCTCCACCAACCCGGCCGTCATCTCCTACGACCCGGCGTTCGGGTACGAGATCGGGCGGATCATGGAAGCCGGGCTCGAGCGCATGTACGGGGACATCGGCGACAGGCCCGAGTCCTACCGCAACGTGATGTACTACCTCACCGTGTACAACGAGCCGATCCTGCAACCGGCCGAACCCGAGGACCTCGACGTCCAGGGACTGCTCAAGGGCATCTACCGGCTCAAGCCGGCCACCGGCGAGGGACCTGCGGCCCAGCTGCTGGCCTCGGGCGTGGCCATGCCCTGGGCGATCGAAGCCCAGCAGATCCTCGCCGAGGACTGGGGGGTGGCCGCCGATGTGTGGTCCGTGACGTCCTGGAACGAACTGCGCCGCGACGGCCTGGCCGCCGAGGAACACGCGTTCCTGCACCCCGACGCCGAACCACGCACCCCGTTCGTCACACAGCAACTCGCCGAGGCCACCGGACCGGTCGTCGCTGTCACGGACTTCATGAAAGCCGTGCCCGACCAGATCCGCCAGTTCCTGCCCCACGACTTCGCGACCCTCGGAGCCGATGACTTCGGTTTCTCCGATACCCGCCAGGCCGCACGGCGCTACTTCAAGATCGACAGCCACTCCATCGTGGTCCGCACCCTGGAAATGCTCGCCAAGAACGGCGACATCGACACCGACGCACCACAACAGGCCATCGACAAATACAACCTCCACGACGTCAACGCCGGAACCACCGGCAACACCGGCGGAGACGCCTGAGCACGACGAACACAACACCTGAGCAGGAACGACGGCGGGAGCGGCTTCACAGCCGTTTCCCGCCGTCGTTCTTTGTAGCTTCTGCACAAATGGAGGTCCACAGGGCGCACGCCGTATGCTCGGAGGATGCCGCAACCCGAAGTCGACCCCGGCAGGGCCCGCAGTGGGGTCGGAGCGACGAATGCGGGGAGCACTCCTCCCGACCCGGCCACCGTCGAGAAGCTGCGGGCGACGATCGGCTCGCTGTCCACGGCTACCCTCAGGCAACTCGACGCCGATCTGCCCTGGTATCGCGGTCTGAGGCCCGACGAACGCTCCGCGCTGGGCCTGGTGGCGCAGAAGGGCATCGCCTCCTTCGTCAACTGGTACCAGAAGCCCGTCTCGCCGGCATGGGTGCTCAGTGACGTCTTCGGTACTGCTCCGACGGAACTGACCCGATCCATCAGCCTGCAGAAGGCGCTGCAGCTGATCCGCGTGGTCGTCCAGGTGGTCGAGGACCAGGTGCCCTTCCTCGCGCCCGCCCCTGATCAGGGACCTCTGCGGGAGGCTGTGCTGAGGTACTCTCGTGAGGTCGCCTTCGCTGCGGCCGATGTCTATGCCCGTGCCGCCGAGACCCGGGGATCGTGGGACACCCGGCTCGAGGCACTGGTCGTCGACGCCATCCTGCGCGGTGAGAGCTCGGACGCCCTGCGCTCCCGCATCGCGGCCGTGGGCTGGAAGTCACAGGCACGGATCACCGTCATGGTCGGCAGTACGCCGCGGGATCCGGACGCCGGTCTGCTGAACGAGCTCCGACGCATCACGGGGCGTCTGGCGGAGGACGTCCTCGTGGGCATCCAGGGTGAGCGGCTCATCCTGGTCCTGGGCGGAGTGCGGGAACCGGAGAAGGCCTACCCACGCATCAGTGAGCTCTTCGGCGCCGGCGCCGTCGTCTTCGGCCCGGAAGCCTCGTCGCTGGTGACGGCCAGCAGCTCGGCGCAGGCCGCCTTCGCCGGGCTCACGGCGGCCAGAGCGTGGCCGGACGCACCCCGCCCCGTCTCCTCGGAGGACCTGTGGCCCGAGCGCGTGATCTCGGGTGACGCAACGGCACGCGGTGCACTGGTCCGCAGCATCTACAGGCCCCTGCTGGCAGCATCGAACGGTCTGGAACAGACGCTGTCCTCCTATCTCGAGCTCGGTCACTCCCTCGAAGCCACCTCGAGATCGCTCTTCGTCCATGCCAATACCGTTCGGTACCGGTTGCGCCGGGTGAGCGATCTGACCGGCTGGGATCCTCTCGTCCCCCGCGAGGCCTATGTCCTGCAGACGGCGCTGGTCGTGGGGCGGCTCACCCCTGCCGAGGCAGGCGCCGACCCCGTCCGACACAGCGGATCGCCCGCGGCGAGCACTACCTCACCGCGGACGACTGCCGCCGCGAAGGCGAGGCCGTCGACTGCCGGACGTCCCGGCTCCTTGTAGACTTCCTACAAAGGGCCACAACCAGCTTGGTTCGGCCGGCCACGCGGTAACACCGACTCCATTTGGAAAGCTGGAAGAGTGCTTGCAATCACCTGCCCCGGACAGGGCTCCCAGACTCCGGGCTTCCTGAGCCCCTGGCTCGAACTCGCAGGAGTCCGCGATCACCTCGAACAGCTCAGCGAGCGAGCCGGGGTCGACCTGGTCCGTCACGGGACCGTCTCGGACGAGGAGACCATCAAGGACACCGCGGTGGCCCAGCCGCTCATCGTCGCCGCCGGCCTGGTCACGGCCCGCCTTCTCCTCGAGGACTTCCTCCTGACGGCGGCCACCGTCGTCGCCGGTCACTCCGTCGGGGAACTGACCGCCTCGGCCGTCGCCGGAGCGCTGACCGAGGACGACGCCGTCGCCTTCGTCCGAGTCCGGGCCAATGCCATGGCCGAGGCCGCCGCCGAAACAGCGACCGGCATGAGCGCGGTGCTCGGGGGTGACCCCGAGGACGTCGCCGCGCGTCTGGCGGAGTTCGGACTCACCGCAGCGAACATGAACGGTGGCGGACAGGTGGTTGCCGCGGGTACCACCGAGCAACTCGCGTCCCTCGCCGAGAATCCTCCCGCGAAGGCACGTGTGATCGCCCTGAAGGTCGCGGGCGCATTTCATACCCGACACATGACGCCGGCCGTCACGGCGCTGGAGGCGCTTCGGCCCTCGCTCTCCCCCTCGGCGCCGGTCGCCACGCTGATCTCGAACTACGACGGCAGGCCCATCGTCCAGGGGCAGCAGAACCTCGACAGCCTGATCGCGCAGGTATCGCGTCCGGTCCGCTGGGATCTCTGCATGGAATCGATGCAGCAGATGGGGATCAGCGGAATGATCGAGCTCTCCCCCGCCGGAACCCTGACCGGGCTGGCCCGCCGGGGAATGCGCGGAACCGCATCGCTGCCCGTAAAGTCTCCCGAGGACCTGGACGCCGCCGCCGCGTTCATCGAAGAGCATTCGCGGACCCCGGATCTCGATCCGTCTCTCATACCCGAAGGATCCAAGTGAGCATCAGTACACTCAAGCAGGCCCCCCTCCGCGAACACACACGTATCCGTGGCGTGGGCGGTTACCGGCCAGAGGTGATCGTGACGAACGAGGACGTCTGTCAGTGGATCGACTCCTCGGACGAGTGGATCCGGCAGCGGACCGGCATCGTCACACGCCACCGTGCGCCGCGCGATGTGAGCGTGATCGACATGGCGGAAGCCGCAGCCCAGGAGGCACTTGCAGCCTCCGGCATCGACGCCTCCCAGCTCGGCGCCGTCCTGGTCTCGACCGTGACACATCCCTACGCCACTCCCTCGGCAGCGGCCCAGCTGACGGACCGCTTGGGGGCCACGCCCGCCGCCGCATACGACATCTCCGCCGCCTGCGCCGGCTACTGCTACGGAATCGCGCAGGCCGACGCCCTCGTGCATGCCGGAACGGCCGAGTACGTCCTGGTGGTCGGCGTCGAGAAGCTCTCGGACTTCATCGACAACTCCGACCGCACCATCTCCTTCCTGCTCGGCGATGGTGCCGGCGCCGTCGTCGTGGGTCCCGCCGACTCCGCCGGGATAGGACCGTCGGTGTGGGGCTCCGACGGCAGCAAGCGCGACGCGATCCGGATGGACCGCTCGCTGCTGGACGTGCGCGACTACGCCATCGGCGCCGTCGCCACCGACGCCGAACGCCAGCAGGACGTGGACGCGGAGCGGCAGAGCCTGTGGCCGACCATGCGCCAGGACGGCCCGACGGTGTTCCGCTGGGCGGTCTGGGAAATGGCGAAAGTGGCCCAGCGCGCCCTCGATGCCGCTGGTGTGACCGTCGACGATCTCGCCGTGTTCCTGCCGCATCAGGCCAATATCCGTATCATCGATGAGATGGTGAAGCAGCTCAAGGTGCCGGAGCACGTCTACGTGGCGCGGGACATCGTCGATGCGGGGAACACCTCGGCCGCCTCGATCCCGCTGGCCATGCACCGCACCCTCAAGGAGCGGCCCGAGCTCAGTGGCAGGCTCGCGCTGCAGATCGGCTTCGGTGCCGGACTCGTCTTCGGTTCGCAGGTCGTGGTTCTGCCCTAGTCCCCAAGCCCAGATCGCGACAGCGCGATCTGCCCATCCCCGCCGGTCCGCCGGCAAGAACAGAAAAGGAGCCGTAATGGCGAGCAACGAAGAAATCCTGGCCGGCCTGGCAGAGATCGTCAACGAGGAGACCGGGCTCGCCCCCGAGTCCGTCGAGATGGACAAGTCCTTCACCGACGACCTCGACATCGACTCGATCTCCATGATGACCATCGTGGTCAATGCGGAGGAGAAGTTCGGCGTACGCATTCCCGACGAAGAGGTCAAGAACCTCAAGACCGTCGGCGACGCCGTCACCTTCATCTCCGGCGCCCAGGCCTAGCAGCTCCGGCTCCCGCCCTGCGGCCGCTCCCGGCACACCCGCCGTGTGAGCGGCCGCAGTCGTCACGTCCTCGCCCCGGTGCAGCCGGTGCGTTCTTCCCGCTTCGAAAGAGTGACCATGCCACGCAAAGTCGTCATCACCGGACTCGGTGCAACCACCCCGATCGGCGGGGACGTACCCACCATGTGGGCCAACGCCCTCACGGGGGTCTCGGGTGCACGAACCATCGAAGCGGACTGGGTGCAGAAGTACGAGCTACCGGTCACCTTCGCCGCCCAGATCGCCACTGGGGCATCGGAGGTCCTCTCCCGCGTGGAGTCCAAGCGTATGGATCCCTCGACGCAGTTCGCCGTGGTCGCGGCGCGTGAGGCCTGGCGTGATTCGGGCATCGAGGAGGTGGACAAGGACCGGCTGGCCGTGGCCTTCGCAACGGGTATCGGCGGTGTCTGGACCCTGCTCGATGCCTGGGACACGCTCCGGGAGAAGGGGCCGCGCCGGGTGCTGCCGATGACCGTCCCGATGCTGATGCCGAACGGCCCTGCCGCGGCGGTCAGTCTCGACCTCGGCGCGCGTGCAGGAGCACACACTCCGGTGTCGGCGTGTGCCTCGGGGACAGAAGCACTTCATCAGGGACTGGAACTCATTCGCTCGGGCAAGGCCGATGTGGTGATGTGCGGTGGGGCCGAGGCTGCGATCCACCCGATGCCGATCGCCGCTTTCGCCTCGATGCAGGCCCTGTCACGGCGCAACAGCGAACCGGAACTCGCCTCACGCCCCTACGACACCGACCGCGACGGCTTCGTGATGGGAGAGGGCGCCGGCGCCCTCGTCATCGAGGCGGAAGAGCACGCGCTGGCCCGCGGCGCGCGGATCTACGCGGAACTCGCCGGGACGTCCGTCACAGCCGACGCCTACCACATCACCGCACCGGATCCCGAGGGTCTCGGCGCCACCAGGGCACTCAAGGCAGCACTCTTCGACGCTCGTGCCCAGGCGGAGGATGTCGTCCATGTCAACGCCCACGCCACATCGACGCCCGTGGGTGACAAGCCCGAGTACACGGCGTTGAACGCCGCCTTGGGCGCTCATCTCGATCAGGTGGCCGTCTCGGCGACGAAGTCGCAGACAGGTCACCTTCTCGGAGCCTCGGGCGCGATGGAGGCCATCATGACGGTCCTGGCACTGCATGAGCGGAAAGCCCCCGTGACGATCAATCTCGACAACCAGGATCCGGAGATTCCCCTCGACATCGTGACCGCACCCCGCGATCTGCCGGCGGGAGACGTCGTCGCCCTGAGCAACTCGTTCGGCTTCGGAGGACACAACGCGGTGATCGTGCTGCGCAACGTCTGAGCGCCGGTCGACCCTGGGCGAGATACATCTGGCAGCGGCCTGCGTCCTCCTGCCGGCCACCCCTGGGGTCGATACACCTGGCCGGCGAGTTCCCGGCCGACCTGTTCCTAACCCACCTGGTGGAGCCATCGGACAGGGGCCCCCTCGGCGGCATGACGGAACGATTCGAGCTCCTCGTCCCAGGACTCGCCGAGCGCCAGCGACAGCTCGTGGTAGACAGCTGCGGGATCTCCCGCTCCGGCCTCGTAGGCGTAGCGGATCCGGTCCTCGCTGATCATGATGTTGCCGTGCACGTCCGTCGTCGCATGGAAGATTCCGAGTTCGGGAGTGTAGGACCACCGGCCGCCGTCGGCACCGGGGCTCTGCTCCTCGGTGACTTCGAAACGCAGGTGCGCCCAGCCGCGCAACGCGGATGCCAGGCGGGAACCCGAGCCCTGCACGCCTGACCAGGGCAATTCCGCTCGCAGCATGCTGGGAGCAGCAGGCTGCACGGTCCACGCCAGGTCGGTGCGTTGGTCCAGCACGGACCCTACGGCCCACTCGACATGCGGACAGAGCGCACTGGGGGTCGAGTGCACGTACAGGACACCGCGCGCCATCACAACAGACATTCCATCCTCCATAGCTGTAGGTACGTCTTCCCCAACGACCTTCAGTGATGGATGGCACTGCCCGTGTCATACCGACGCTGTCCACGTCTTCCGCGGAAGTCTTCCGCGGAACGAGGGATCCTCGCCGGCTACGGCTCATTGTGCCCGAGATCGGCGGATCGCGCCACTGCCGGGGAGCGCCGGCCGGGCGAGGTGGATAGCCGCGGGTCCCGGTGGAGGGCTGTAGTGCTCTCAGGCCCGGGGGTGCGCCTGCTGGTAGCTCTGGCGGAGGCGGTCCACCGAGACGTGCGTGTACAACTGGGTGGTTGCGAGGCTCGAATGACCCAGGAGCTCCTGCACCGACCGCAGATCGGCACCGCCGTCGAGCAGGTGGGTTGCAGCGCTGTGCCGCAGGGAGTGCGGACCGCGGGCTGCCGTGTCCCCGAGCGCCTCGAGGGATTCCGCCACGAGGGACCTCACGGCGCGCTGACCCATTCGCCCGCCACGTGGTCCCAGGAACAACGCGGCACCGCTCACTCCGGTGACCCACTGCTTTCGTCCTCGCCTCAGCCAGTCATCCGTGGCCTCCGCGGCGGGCACTCCGTACGGAACCGTTCGTTCCTTCTCCCCCTTGCCCAGAACCACGAGCGTGCGGCGCTCGAGGTCGAGGTCGTCGATGTCGAGGCCGACGAGTTCCCCCACGCGAACCCCTGACCCGTACAGCAGCTCGAGCATCGCGCGCCGCTGGAGCTCGCGCGGGTCGCCGGACCGGGCCCGCTCGGCGAGCGTGTCGAACAGCGCTGTGGCTTGCGACCGGCTCAGCACCTCGGGGAGAGCACTGGCCCGCTTCGGCGCACGAAGGCGCAGTGCCGGATTCACCGGCACCAGCTCGTCGCGGACGGCCCAGTCCATGAAGGTCCGGACCGAGGCTGCCCTCCGCGCGATCGTGGAACGCGAGAGGCCGGCGGCATCCAGTGCACCGAGCCAGGCACGGAAGTGGTGCAGTTCGAGGTCCTGCAGACCGGACGCGCCAGCACCAGAGGCATGTGCGAGGAACAGCTCGATGTCCAGCTGGTAGGCGCGCCTGGTGTGGTCGGATCGATGACGCTCCCGAGTCAGGTAATCCAGGAACATCTCGAGTGCCGTCTCGAACTGCCTGGGGCCTGCTGCGCTGCCGCTTCCCATGACGCCTCCGCTTCCGGTTCCTATCGCGCCTCACCGCGCCCCACAGCGAGTACTCACTGCGACCCACGGCCGGCAGCCCCTCCCACAGTACCTACGAGGCTGCGGGTTCCGGCTTCGTGCTCGAGCAGGGCGCTTTTCGTCCCGATACCGGAGGCGTAACCCACGAGTCGATCGGAACTGCTGACCACTCGGTGACCCGGCACGATGATGGACACCGGATTGGCTCTCACGGCTGCTCCGATGGCCCGGCCCATGGCGGGATTCCCCTCGCGTTCGGCGAGATCACGATAGCTGCGACGCTCGCCGTAGGGAATCTTCAGCAGATCGGTCCAGACGCGTACCTGGAAGTCGGAGCCGTGAAGCCCAAGAGGAAGATCGAACCCCTGACGGGCGCCTGCGAAGTACTCACCGAGCTGGAGTGCTGCTCGGTCGAGGACGGCCATCGTGGTGTCCGGCACGGGCTGCTGGGCATCGGACCCGCTACCCGTCCCCGCCACCGCGGGCGTCGGCCCTGACCGGTGGACGGCGTACCCGAGCCGTACAGGCTCGGGTGCCGGGTCGTGGTTCCGGTGGTAGAGACCGACGAGGGTCTCTGCCTCGGCGACGAGCACGAGTCCTCCCACCGGGGACTCGATCTCCTGATGCCATCGTTCACGCATGCTGCCTGCACTGCTTCTCGCCATGGTGATCCTCCTGCTGTCGGCCGGGTACCGGCTGCTCGAGCCCTGGTCGGGCACGTCATCTTCTCTGCCGCCGCCACCCCTCACCGGTGCGGCATGCGAGGCCTGCGAGTTCGAGGCGGGACAGCCCGCTGATGACCTCGCGGACGGAGAGACCGGCCACGGACGACAGTTTGTCCACGGTCGTCGTGCTCCGTACCGGCAACCCGTCCAGTACCAGCAGATCCGGTACCGTCAGGCCGTCCTGGTCACGGGTGGGAGCGGCCTCGGCCCGTGCACGATCGCCCAGGGGCTCGCCGCCCAACGGGCCGGCGAGTTCGACGACGTCGGCCGCGTCGGTGACGCAGACCGCGGACCCGTCGCGCAGCAGTCTGTGACACCCGGCCGAATTGGCGGAATGGACCGAGCCGGGCACGGCACCGACAGGACGGCCGAGTCCTGCGGCGTGGTGTGCCGTGTTCAGGGCTCCCGATCTCCAACGCGCCTCCACGACGACGGTCACAGCGCTCAGCGCTGCGATCAACCGGTTCCGCTGCAGGAATCTCCAGCGGGTGGGAGAGCCCCCAGGCGGAACTTCGGAGATCAGTAGACCCGAGTGCGCGATACTGCGTAGCAGCTCCTCGTTGCCCGCCGGATAGTACCTGTCGATGCCGCCGGCAAGCACCGCGATGGTCGACGGACCCTGACCATCGGCGGACACCAGTGCAGCCCTGTGCGCACGTGCATCGATGCCGTAGGCACCACCGGAGATCACCCGGTACCCGCGTTCGGTCAGACCCGAGGACAGTTCAGCTGTCACCGAGTCGCCGTACGCGGTGCTGTCCCGGGATCCCACGACGGCCGCCACACGGCTCAGCGGCGGGACCGACTGCGTCCCACGCACCCACAGGCACACCGGAGCAGCGCCCTGGAGATCGTCCAGGGCCTCGGGCCACTCATCGGTCTCGGGGGTGACCAGCCGACCGCCGAGCCGGCGGAGGGTGGCCAGGTCACGCTCAGGAGAAAGATCGGCCAGTCGCGGTGCCCACCGGGTGAGCCCGTCCTGGAGCGGGTCCCGCGGCCCGTCGGCAATCCCGAGGAACTCACGCAGAGAGCACCCGAGGGTGGTGTCCGCCGAGAGGTCCCTGCGGGCGATCCGTAGGGCATCGACGGGTCCCACCATGGCGACCAGACCGAGTCCCACGCTGTCCGAGGGCTCGAACAGGCGCGAGAGTGCCGCCCTGGCGAGTGTGGTGGAGTTGTCGGGTTTCATCACGCCGCCCGTTCCTGCAGTCGGAACCCGAGCGCGGTGACGACGTCGTCGGCATCGGGACGGGTGCGACCGGCGAGGTCCGAGATGGTCCATGCGACGCGTGTGACCCTGTCCCAGCCACGCGCACTGACGAGATTGAGTTCGAGGGCCCTGTCCAGGGAGGCCGTGACGGTGCGCGGCAGGGCGAGCTCGTCGCGAAGGATCCGGCCCTGCACCTCCGCATTCGTGGCGATGCCCCACGCGCTCAACCGCTCCCGCTGGGCACCACGGGCACCGGAGACCCGTGCCGCGACCACGGCCGAGGACTCCGCTGCATGGGCATCGGCGTAGTCGGCGAGTCCGACCCGCCGCACCGCCAGTTGCAGGTCCACACGATCCAGCAGCGGCCCGGAGAGCCTGTTGAAGTAGCGTCGACGCTGCTGGGCCGTGCACACGCAGTCGGTTCCCTTTCCGCTGGCGAGACCGCACGGACACGGATTCAGTGCCAGCACGAGCTGGAAACGAGCCGGGTAGGATGCCGTTCCCGAGGCTCGGTGCAGCACGAGTCGCCCACTCTCCAGCGGCTCACGCAGCGCCTCGAGGACCCGCCGCTCGTACTCCGGCGCCTCGTCGAGGAACAGCACACCGCGATGGGCACGGGATGCTGCACCCGGGCGCGGAATACCACTGCCTCCCCCGATGACGGAGGCCGGAGTCGCCGTGTGGTGCGGGCTCTCGAAGGGAGGCTTGCGCACCAGCTCCGCACAGGGTCTGTCACCGCTGAGACTGTGGATGGCCGTGACCTCCATCGCGTCGTCGTCCTGGAGATCAGGCAGAATTCCGGGCAGACGCTCGGCGAGCATGGTCTTGCCCGCCCCGGGCGGTCCGACCATCAGCAGGTGGTGGGCGCCCGCAGCGGCGACCTCGAGCGCGAAGCGGGCCTCCTGCTGGCCGGCGATGTCCGAGAGGTCACGTAGGTGCTCGGGCTGTGCGTGCTCCGCCGCCGTCGCCACGGCGAGCACGGGATCGGGCAGCTTCACCAGTGACGCGTCGGCGCCGAAGGCGAGCGCCACGTCGGCAAGTGTGCGGAAGGAACTGACCTCGGCCGCGGGGACCAGTGCGGCCTCCGCCTCGTTCTCCTCGGCGACGACGATGCGATGATGTCCGGCCGCCACAGCCGCCATGACCGCCGGGAGCACTCCTCTGACCGGACGCAGTCGGCCGTCCAGTCCGAGTTCTGCGATGAAGACCGTGGAACCGCACCCACGCACATCCCCCGCCGCGGCAAGAGCCGACATGACAATCGCCAGGTCGAACGCCGAACCGCGCTTGGGCAGGGAGGCGGGGATGAGATTGACGGTGAGCTTCCTGCGGCTCAGCGGAACACCGGCGTTCCGGGCCGCCGCCCTGATGCGGTCCTTCGCCTCGTTGAGCGAGGCATCGGGCAGCCCGAGGAGCACGAACGCCGGCAGGGTCTGCCCGATGTCGGCCTCCACCTCGATCACGTGACCGTTCATGCCCACGAGCGAGACCGCGTAGGTCCGACCGAGGGCCATCAGACGATGGCCCTGACGTGCTCGATACGCGGAGCCCCGGAACCGTCGTCGAGCACCCCGACCGCGTCGATGCGGAAACCGCTGAAGCGCAACTCGTGGGCCCGCGCCCACGTCAGGGCGAGCCGGTACAACCTCTCGAGCTTGCCGGCACTGATCGCCTCGAGCGGTTGCCCGAAGTCGTCCGAGCTCCGCGTCTTCACCTCGACGATCACCAGGGTGGAGCCCTCCACCGCGACGAGGTCGATCTCACCCGCCGGGCACCGCCAGTTGCGGTCCACGATCAGCAGGCCCTCGCCCTTGAGGAACTCAGCGGCCGTCGCTTCCCCGCGGCGTCCCAGTTGATCCTTCGCCAACATGGTCATCACCTCCACCCCCAGCCTGGAACAGGGGAAGGAAGAACCGAGGAAGAGAAGCTGCTATGTGGACAACAGCACGCGCACCACAGCCGGTGGACATTCCTCGCCGGGCAGCTCCGAGGGTCGAGGCGGGAGGAACCATGGCACGAAACGGATCCCGTCTCGTCAAGGGGGGCGCAGGGGGCTGAGTGCCCTGTACCATCGTGTGCATCATTCCGGCAGCTCGAAAGGACGCGGCCCACGATGACGAGATACGAGAAGGCCCGCCACTGGATCGATGGCCAGTGGCTGGATTCCGGACGAACCGGTATGTCCATCGACCCGGCAACCGGGGAGGAGATCGGTGAGTACGCGGAGGCGACCGCCGACGACGCGCAGCACGCTGTCGACGTCGCCAAACGCGTGTTCGACACGACCGACTGGAAGCGGGACCGTCGGCTACGGGCCCGGGTCCTCAACAAAATGGCAACAACATGGCCGCCCGCTTCGAGGCACGCAAGGAAGACCTGCTCGAGGTCCTCATGACCGAGAACGGCAAGGTGCGCGCCCACGCCGAGGTCGAGTTCGGGTTCGTGCCGGACACGCTGCGGTTCAATGCGGCCCTCGCCCTGACCGAGAGCGGTCACGTGTCGTCGGTCGAGGCCGGCGTACTGGACTGGGTCATCGGACAGCCCATGGGCGTCGCAGGCATCATCGCGCCGTGGAACAGTCCCATTGCTCTGGGCATCCGCTCGCTGGCTCCGGCCGCCGGCTGCACCGTGGCCTTCCACCTGCCGTGGCAGACCGCGCACACGAACTCCCTCATCGCCGAGGTCGTCTCGGAGACCGAGGACCTGCCCCGGGGCGTCGTCAATTTCTTCAACGGCGGCACGGAGACCGGGCAGGTGCTCGTGAAGTCCCCGGACGTCCCGTCGATCAGCTTCACCGGGTCGACGGCCACGGGTCGGGTCATCTCCGAGCAGGAGGCCGAACACCTCAAGCGTTTCGCTCTGGAGCTCGGGAGCAAGACCCCCCTCGTCGTGTTCGACGACGCAGACCTCGGCGAGGCCGTCGAGAAGGCCGTCCTGGCCCTCGCCGTCTTCGCCGGGCAGTTCTGCATGACCGGCAGCCGCCTGCTCGTACAGAGCGGCGTTGCCGACGAGGTGCGCAGCAGACTCAAGGACGCCCTCGAGGCACTGGTCGTCGGACCCGCCTCGGACCCGGACAGTCAGATGGGCCCGGTCATCGACCAGGCGAATGCAGACCGGATCGACGGCGTCGTCCAGCAGGAGATCTTCGGTCCGGTTCTCACCATGGAGGTGTTCGATACCGAGGAGCAGGCCGTACAGATGTCCAACGCCACGGAGTACCGCCTCGCCGCCAGCATCTGGACACGTGACGTCGATCGCGCGCTGCGCGTCGCCGAGGCGATCGATGCGGGGACCATCTGGATCAACGACCGGGCGGCGCTGTACGACCAGTTCGAGGAAGGCGGCTTCAAGGCCTCCGGTACGGGCCGTATGCGCGGTAGCGCCGTGCTCGACGACTTCCTCGAGCTCACGCACATCTCCATCAAGCCAGGGGTGACGGGACGATGAGCACCACTCGCTGGGAGGACAAGCTCGCGATCCGAGAGGTCATCGAGAACTGGATCGTCTTCTCCGACTCCGGATTCTGGGACGAGTTCGGGACCGTGTGGCACGAGGGTGCCGATATGTCCGCGACGTGGCGCGAGGCGTCCGCCGACGACTTCATGGCCGGACGCCGGGAAGGGTGGGAGAAGGGCGTCTCGATCATTCACGCACTCGGCGGAACGAGCCTCGACCTGGTGGGGCGGCGGGCCATCGCCCAGACGAAGATGACGATCTCGCAGCGCGCGGAGGTTCATGGGGTCGAGGTGGACGTCGTGTGCACGGGCCGGTTCTACGACTTCTTCGAGGAACGCGACGGACGCTGGGCCATCGTCCACCGTCGCTGCATCTACGAGAAGGACCGCATGGACCCGACCACACCCGGGGCGGGCGTCGATCTCGACCGGAGCCTGCTCGACTCCTTCCCGTACGGGTACCGCCATCTGGCCTATCTGCAGACGCAGATAGGCTACGAGGTCAAGGGCCCCCCGCGACCGGGTATGAAGGGTCCCGAGGTCGAAGCCCTGTACGCGCAGGGACGCGAGTGGTTGAACGACGACAGCTGAGTCGAGAGGAGCTGACATGAGGGCATGGCGATTCGAGGAGTTCGGCGGACCGGAGGTGCTGCACCTCGGAACGGTCGACACTCCGCAGGCTGGTGCAGGTGAGGTCCTCGTCCGCGTCGAGGCGACAGGTCTGAACCCGATGGATCTTGCGAATCTGCAGGGCGCCTTCGGAGGCCAACTGCCGCGGACGGCAGGGCGGGACTTCGCCGGGACGGTAGCGGGCGGTGACCTCGACGGGGTCGCCGTGTGGGGCACCCCGCAGGGGTTCGCAGCGGACCGGGACGGCAGCCTCGCCGAGTACGTCACCGTGCCCGCGGACTGGGTGGCACGGCGGCCGCGGTCCCTCTCACCGGCTCAGGCCGCAGCGCACGGTATTCCCACGCTCACGGCGTGGGAGGCCATCGTCTCGATCGGCAGGGTGCAGCCCGGCGAGCGGGTGCTCATCACCGGGGTCACCGGCGCCGTCGGTCGGATGGCTGCGCAGGTCGCGGCGTGGTCGGGGGCGCGGGTCATCGGCGCGAGCCGACATTCGGGTTCCCCGGTGCGAGGTGTCCATGACATGCTGCACCTCGATGCCGCCGACCTCGCGGATGCCGTGCAGGACGTCACCGAGGGACGGGGCGCCGACCTCGTCCTGGACACCGTCGGTGGTGACTTCTTCGCCCCGTCCGTGCAGGCGCAGGCCAACCCCGGGCGGCAGGTCGCCATGTTCTCGGCGGAGCCCACCGTGAGTTTCGATCTGGCCGAGTTCTTCCACGGTCGACGCCGGCTGATCGGCCTGGACACTCTGCAGCTCACCGGCGTGGAGACGGCGCATGCGCTCACGCAGGCAGGACGCGGGTTCGACTCCGGCGCACTCGAGCCCCTGGACGTCGACGAGTGGTCGTTCGACGACGCCGGCGAGGCGCTGGCTGTACTCGCGTCACCGCCGGACGGGCGCCCCGCCGGACGGCAGGTCATCGTGCTCTGACGGCGCGGGACCAGGTGGGGTGAGCCGCGCTCAGCTGCCCAGCGTCCCGTCCTTCGCCAGGGTGATGTCGTCCGTCTTCGTCAGCTCCTCGACGTTGACGTCCTTGAACGTGATGACGCGGACGTTCTTCACGAACCGCGCCGAGCGGTACACGTCCCACACCCACGCGTCCTGCAGCGTCAGATCGAAGTAGACCTCGCCGTCCGCGGAGCGCGCCTGCAGATCCACATGGTTCGCCAGGTAGAACCGGCGCTCGGTCTCCACGACATAGCTGAAGAGCCCCACGACGTCCCGGTACTCGCGGTAGAGCTGGAGCTCCATATCGGTTTCATAGTTCTCGAGATCCTCGGCACTCATTCGATCATCCTCTTTCCAGGATCGGCGCGGCAGGCCTGTCGAGGCTGCCCAGACGCCAGGTTCTACGGTGATACCCCGTGGGGCCGGCGGCGTCGATCGCTGCGCGGTGCCCCTCGGTGGCGTACCCCTTGTTGACGTCCCATCCGAAGGACGGGTGGTGTGCGGCGAGCGAGACCATCAGGGCATCCCGCTCCACCTTCGCGAGTACACTCGCGGCGGCCACGCTCAGGCACGTGAGGTCCGCCTTGATCCGTGTGTGCACGGGTGCCCTGCAGCCCGGCTCAGCCGCAGCACTCCCGGCGTCCTCGCCCCGTGCGCCCGGCAGGCGCGCGGACAGCCAGTCGTGGTTCCCGTCGAGCACGACGACGTCGGGAGGGACGATCGCGCTGACGGCTGCCCATGCCCTGCTCCCGGCGCTCCGGAGGGCGCCCATGAGACCGACGGCGTCGATCTCCGCGGCGGAGGCGTGGCCCACGGCGGAGGCCACGGACCAGCGCCGGATGCGCGGCACCAGCGCTTCACGCTCGGCGGGCCGCAGCAGCTTGCTGTCGCGGACTCCGCGCAACCCCTTGACGGACTCCAGGTCGACGACGACGACGCCGACCGACACCGGACCGGCCAGAGCTCCCCGACCGACCTCGTCGCATCCCGCAACGAATCTGTGGCCCTGCTCCGCGAGGGACTTCTCGACGCGGAGGGTAGGGGCAACTGAGCGTGGCCGACGAAGGGCATTCACGATCCCGCAGGCTCCGGAACGCCGTCGAACACGCCGTCCGGATGATTGTCGAGGAAGCCGATGCGATCCAGCGGCCAGGCGATGACGGCGGCCCTGCCCTCGACGTCGTCGATGTCGACGAACCCTTCCCCGGACTTGTCCTGATTCGCGCGGGAATCGGCCGAGGCATTGCGGTGGTCCCCCATGACCCAGACGCTGCCCTCGGGGACGACGACGTCGAACGGGACGTCCGAGGGGTTCGCGCCCGGGAACAGATAGGGCTCCACGATGGGCTCACCGTTGACCGTGAGGCGACCCTCGGCGTCACAGCAGGCCACGGTGTCCCCGGGCAGCCCGATCACACGCTTCACCAGATGCTGCTGGGACCGGTCCGGGGAGAGACCGATGAAGATCAGCGCCTCCTGGAGCCAGCTGAGCTGGACCTCCTCCTGCGGCGGCAACCAGCCCTCGGTGTCCTCGAAGACCACGATGTCCCCCCGCTGGAGATCGAAGGGCTGGGGCACGAGCTGATTGACGAAGATGCGGTCGTCGATCTCGAGGGTCTCCTCCATGGAGCCCGACGGGATGAAGAAGGCACGGAAGAAGAAGGTCTTGATCAGGAACGAGAGGACCAACGCGATCACGATGATCGTCGCGATCTCCTTGAGCCAGGCACCGATCCCGCGATCGGCACTCTTCTCCGCCTTCTGGCGGGACGCGCGCCGGGGCGCATCGTCGGCAGCCGGAGCGAGCGCGGGATCCATGGCCGGCTCGACGGCGTGGGACCCGGCTGCTTCGTTCCCCTGGTTCGACTTCCTGCGGAAGCTCCGTGCCATGTACTGATTCCTCTGTGGTCGTGGTGATGCCCGGCTGCTGCCCGTCGCGGGCCCGGCGCACTGATCTGCTCCCCGCAGTTCCGACCGGCTCAGGCGGCCGAACCCGGGATCGGCGCAAACCGTCCAGGGGGCCAGACTAGCTGAAAGGCCCTCCCGATGATCCGATCCTCGGCGATGAGTCCCCCGCCGGGCGCACCGAGCAGTGACCGCGAGTCCTGCGACACCGCACGGTGGTCCCCGAGGACCCACACACGCCCCTCCGGCACGACGACGTCGAAGTCGTCGTCGCTCGCTCGGTCGCCCGGGTAGAGGTACGGCTCGTCCAGGACGGAGCCGTTGACGGTCAGGTCCCCCTCCTTCGAGCAGCACTGCACATGGTCACCGCCGACCCCGATCACGCGCTTGATGTAGACGGTGTCGCTACCACTGACTCCGAGCCACTGGCCGGTGGCTGCGAGCAGGCGCTCGGGCAGCTCCCGATCGTCGGTGATCGGGTCGAAGGACCCCCTGCCGTCGAAGACGACGATCTCTCCCGGCCGCACCTGCCCGGCAGTACCCGCACGTTTGTCCACGAGGACGCGGTCGCCCTCGCTGAGGAGGGGTTCCATCGACGGGGACGGAATGAAGTAGACATCCACGAGGAAGCCCCGGACCAGTCCGGTGACGAGCGTCGCGATGACGACGGCGGAGAGCACGAAACGCCAGCCCACGGATCGGGACCGGCGTCTCGCGTGCTTCCCGGTCGTCGGCCGGGCGGCAGGGGGTTCGTGCACCAGCTACTTGAGCGTCTTGGGGTCGCGCTTCTCCTTGATCTTCGCAGCCTTGCCGCGCAGATCACGCATGTAGTACAGCTTGGCGCGACGTACGTCGCCACGGGAGACGACCTCGATGCGTTCGAGCACCGGGCTGTGGACGGGGAACGTCCGCTCCACCCCGACGCCGAAGCTCACCTTGCGGACCGTGAAGGTCTCGCGGATACCATCGCCCTGGCGGCCGAGGACGAAACCCTTGAAGATCTGGACGCGGGTGTTCCTGCCTTCGATGATGTTGACGTGGACGTTGACGGTATCGCCCGCGCGGAAGTCCGGGACGTCGTTGCGGAAGGATCCGGCATCGACGGAATCGAGAATATGCATATTGGTGCTCCTGATGAACGCCACAGGTCATTCACGTGGGTCACGGCGGCAAGGACGGGACACGTAGGTCCCGGCAATACCTCCGGCAAGGGGATGTCCGGCCGGTCCGATGATTCGGCAGGCCGGTGTGGAACTGTCGACCGGACGCCCCCTGTGGCAGGGTCCGGCCCAGTGGACACAGGCACCGATTATTCCACAGCGGCCGGGCCAACCGCTAATGCTGCCCCGGTCAGCGCCGAGCGTCGTCCGGCCCGGTTCCGGCCTCACGCACCGCCGCGTGCTCCTCGTCGGTCAACGCCGGCGCATCGAGCCCGGACAGCAGATCCGGCCGCCGCTGCGCTGTCCGTCGGACCTGTTCGAGTCGCCGCCACTGAGCGATCCTGGCGTGATTGCCGCTCAGGAGCACCTCGGGGACCTCCCGGCCCCGCCAGGAGGACGGCTTCGTGTAGACGGGGTACTCCAGCAGTCCGTCCGCGTGCGACTCCTCCACGAGGGAGGCCGGATTCCCGACGACGCCGGGTATCAGCCTGCCCACGGCCTCCACCATCGCGAGGACGGCCACTTCCCCGCCGTTGAGCACGTAGTCACCGAGTGAGACCGGACGGACGTCGAACAACTCCCGCGCCCAGTCGATGGCGCGCTCGTCGATGCCCTCGTATCTGCCGCAGGCGAAGACGAGGTGGTCCAGCTCGGCGAAGTCGTGGGCCATCGCCTGGTCGAAGACCGCCCCCGCCGGCGACGGGACGACGAGCGTGGGTCGTGGCACGGAAGCCGAGGCCTGTACAGACTCCAGCGCCTGCGCCCACGGCTCGGGCTTCATGACCATCCCGGCCCCGCCGCCGTACGGAGTGTCGTCCACCGTCCGGTGCCGGTCGGTCGTCGCGTCCCGCAGATCGTGGATACGGATGTCGAGGACGCCGTCCCGGCGCGCCTTCCCGATGAGGGAGAGATCAAGCGCCGCGAGGTACTCCGGGAAGATGGAGACGACGTCGATGCGCACTAGCGCAGCGCCTCGCCGGACCCCGGACGTGCCCCGGAACCGTCATCGACGCCGTCGCCGTCGTCGGGCGCCTGGTTCGAGCCCGGTGTGTTGAGTTCGAAGAGCCCTGCGGGCGGTGTGATCACGATGAACCCTTCCTCCGGGTTCACCTCGGGCACGATGTCGCCGACGAACGGCACGTAGGCCTCGTGTCCGTCGGTCAGTTCGACGACCAGGAGATCCTGCACCGCCATGGTCCGCAGCGCGGTGACCGTGCCGACCGACACGCCGTCCACCCGGGCATCGAGGCCGACGAGTTCGTGCTCGTACCAGGCGTCGTCGTCCTCGTCCTGGACCTCGGAGGTGTCGATGAACAGCCGGGCGCCGCGGAGGGTCTCCGCCTGGTTCCGGTCGCCGATCCGCTCGAACCCGACGATCAGGATGTCCTTGTTCCAGCGGGCCTGCCCGACCGTCAGCTCCGTCACGGCCGCTCCCTCGACGCGGAACACCTCGCCGGTGTCGAAGCGGTCCTCGGGCGCGTCGGTGAACAGCTGCACGGTCACCTCGCCCTTGATGCCGTGCGGCTTGCCGATCCTGGCGACGAGTACGTCCATGGTGGTGCTCCTGCTGAAATCGATGGGGGTCGTGCATGAGAACGGCCCCACCGCCAGGTCCTGGTGGTGGGGCCGATCAGAAGCGCTCGTGCTCCGTGGTTCAGGTGCGGTTCAGCTCCGGCGGCGGTCGGTGTCGACGACGTCCACGCGCACCGGCTCACCGTCCGCAAGGGCTGCTATGACCGTGCGCAGTGCGCGGGCGGTGCGGCCCTGGCGGCCGATCACCCGGCCGAGGTCCTCCTGGTGCACGCGGACCTCGAGGGTCTCACCGCGGCGGTCGTTCCTCGCGGAGACCCGCACGGCGTCGGGATTGTCGACGATGCCGCGGACGAGGTGCCCCAGGGCTTCGGCCAGCAACCTACTCCGCCTCGGTCGCTTCCGCTGCGGCGTCGTCGCTCTTCTTCGCCTTCGGCGTGATGGCCTCGGGGACGATCACGGAGCCCTTGTCGGGAGCGACGAACTGCTCCTTCGATGCCTTGGTCCTCAGGGTGCCTTCCTGGCCCTTGAGTCCCTTGAACTTCTGCCAGTCGCCGGTGATCTTGAGCAGGACGGAGACCTGCTCCGTCGGCTGCGCACCGACGCCGAGCCAGTACTGGGCCCGGTCCGAGTCGATCTCGATGAACGAGGGCTCCTCGGTGGGGTTGTACTTGCCGATCTCTTCGAGGGCACGGCCATCACGCTTGGAGCGTGCGTCCATGACGACGACACGGTAGAACGGTGCACGGATCTTGCCCATGCGCTTGAGGCGAATCTTTACGGCCACTGGTGTGGTCACTCCTTGTAAATGAAAAGGGGCGAACCCGTCATCCTGCTCCCGTGGGGCGGGCCATTCATGGGGGTTCTTCAGGACACGATGCGCGCACGGAGAGAGGGGCCATGCGGATCGGGTACGGATTCATTGTGCCAGACGGTGCTGCATTAGGC
Source organism: Arthrobacter echini (assembly GCF_004803505.1). Classification (GTDB taxonomy): domain Bacteria; phylum Actinomycetota; class Actinomycetes; order Actinomycetales; family Micrococcaceae; genus Arthrobacter_D; species Arthrobacter_D echini. The sequence goes on along the minus strand of NZ_SSWH01000004.1, from coordinate 27,107 downwards.
GACTTCGGCCTGAGCGGAAGAGCGCAGGAACGTCCTGATGAGGGTGTCCCCCTCGTCCGAATCCTGCGGACGGTGACCGCCCGGCGCGTGGTGATGGATGGCCCCCGTGCCGGCCAGGTACCCGGCGACCTCCTCGTAGAGCGGCTCCCACCCCCCGGTGAGCACGAGCGTGGGCACACCGGGGACGATCGTCAGGGGCGCCTCCCAGGGCGGACTCTGGAGTCGCAGCCTCGCCGCCGAGCGGCGGGCCGCCTCCGTGGTGGGTTCACGGGCATCGGCGGAGAGGACCAGGCGCACGAATTCCCGGTGGAACTGCTCGTCCGACATCTTCTCCCGTTCGGCGAACAGGGGCGCCACCAGCTCGATGTGCGCCTTCGTCGCCGGCAACTCCGCGGTCAGCGAGAAGCAGGCCGGTTCGACCAGGGTCAGGGTGCGCACGAGATCCGGGCGCTCCACAGCCAGCAGCATGGCAGCGACCGCACCCTGCGAATGAGCGACGACGTGTCCCCCGGCGCCGAGTGCTTCGGCGATGATGGCCTTGTCGCGCTCATGGTCGGTGGGCAGCGGTGCCTCCGTCTCCGAGAACCCGTGGCGCCGCACATACAGGCAATCGAACTCCAGGGACAGTCCGTGCTGGCGCGGCCATGCCGCTGCACCGAACGAGCCTGCGCCGTGGACGAGGACCATGCGCCCGGGCCTCACGTCCGTTCCCGGTTCACCGTCGGCCGGACCCGTACCACCGGGGCTACTTCCCGAGGAACTTCTCGAAGCCCTTCGGAAGATTCATCGCCGAGGGATCGAAGTCCTGCTGGCCGCCGAACGCCGCACCCGAGGGCGCAGCGCTGCGGGCCGCGACGCGCCGTTCCTCGGCCTCCCTGGCCTCCTGCGCCGCTTTGGCCGGGTTGCCCGAGCGCGGCTTCTTCTTCCCCTTGGCCGCGACGGCCTTGTTCTTGCGGGCTCCACCGAAACCACCGGGTCCGGCCATCCCGGGCATGCCGGGGACACCGCCGCCGGAGGCCATCTTCTTCATCATCTTCTGCGCCTGCGCGAAGCGCTCGAGCAGTCCGTTGACCTCGGAGACGTGCACGCCCGACCCGCGGGCGATCCTCGCGCGCCGGGAGCCGTTGAGGATCTTCGGCGCAACACGCTCGTGCGGAGTCATGGAGCGCACGATCGCCTCGACGCGGTCGATCTCGCGCTCGTCGAAGTTCTCGAGGGCCTCCCGCATGTTGGCGGCGCCGGGCATCATCATGAGCATCTTCTTCATGGAGCCCATATTGCGGATCTGCTGCATCTGCGCCAGGAAGTCGTCGAGGGTGAAGTCCTCCTGGTCGGCGAACTTCTTCGCCATCCGGGCCGCTTCGTCCTTGTCCCAGGACTTCTCCGCCTGCTCGATCAGGGTCAGGATGTCGCCCATGTCGAGGATGCGCGAGGCCATCCGATCAGGGTGGAACAGCTCGAAGTCCTTCAGCCCCTCACCCGTGGAGGCGAACATCACCGGTTTGCCGGTCACGGACGCGACCGAGAGCGCCGCGCCGCCGCGCGCATCACCGTCGAGCTTGGTCAGGACCACGCCCGTGAAGTCCACACCCTCGCTGAACGCCAGTGCGGTGGTGACGGCGTCCTGACCGATCATCGCGTCGATCACGAAGAGCACCTCGTCGGGGCTGATCGCCGCCCGGATGTCCGCGGCCTGCTGCATCAGTTCGGCGTCGACACCGAGGCGTCCGGCCGTGTCCACGATGACGACGTCGTGCAGGCGGGCGCGCGCCTCGGCGACGCCCTGGCGGGCCACGGCCACGGGGTCGCCGGTGGCCGCCTCGAACTCGGAGCTGACACCGGGGTGCGGCGCGAAGACCGGTACGCCGGCGCGTTCACCGTTGACCTGGAGCTGCCGCACGGCGTTGGGGCGCTGGAGGTCGCACGCGACGAGCAGCGGGCTGTGCCCCTGCCCCTTGAGCCACGTGGAGAGCTTCCCGGCCAGGGTGGTCTTGCCTGCACCCTGCAGTCCGGCCAGCATGATGACCGTCGGCGGATTCTTTGCGAGGCGGATGCGCCGCGTCTCGCCGCCGAGGATCCCTACGAGTTCCTCGTTGACGATCTTGACGATCTGCTGGCCGGGATTCAGCGCCTGCGACACCTCGAGGCCGAGCGCGCGCTCCTTGATGGACGCCGTGAAGGCGCGAACCACGGAGACGGCGACGTCGGCGTCGAGCAGGGCGCGCCGGATCTCGCGGACCGTGGCGTCGATGTCGGCTTCGCTCAGCCGCCCCTTGCCACGGAGGTTCTTGAAGGTCGCAGTCAGGCGGTCGGAAAGTGAATTGAACACGTGCCGTGAACTTCTTTCATCGGGAAAGGATGGAGACTCTGGTTCCCTAGGGTATCAACAGGGCATGTGCCCACGAATGTGCGCCGGGCAGTACCTGCGCGGCCCGGTGACCTGGACGGGGAACAATGACGGGGAACAATGACGGGGGACAATATGGGACACGCCCGGGAAGTCATGGCACAGTGAGGGCGTGGACACTCACTCACTCGCAGAACACGATTCGATCCCCGCCGAAGCGGACACCCGCGTGAAGACGCTGCTGGTCCTGGGCGCGTCCGGTGACATGGCGGGCCGCCTCCTGCTCCCCGGACTGGCCCGGCTGATCCGCCTCGGGCGCGCTGACGGCCTCAAGCTCGTCGGTGCCGGCTCCGACGACTGGACGAACGAGCACTGGCACGAGCGCATCGACGGCTCGTTCGCCCTGGCGATGGAGAAGGCGGACGACGCCGGGCGGGCCGCACTGCAGCAGGTCCGCAATGACAGTTCCTATCACTTCCTCGACGTGACGAAGCCGGGTCTGGCCGATCTCGTGGCAACCCTCGACGGCCCGGTCGCCATCTACTTCGCCCTGCCACCGGCCGTCAGCCAGAAGGCCTTCAATGCTCTCGGTGCCGATTCCCTGCCCGAGGGCACGCGACTCGTCATGGAGAAGCCGTTCGGCACGGACCAGGCCTCTGCCCACCTGCTCAACGAGAAGCTGGCGAAGGTCGTCCCCGAGCAGAACATCCACCGCGTGGATCATTTCCTCGGTAAGGCCACGGTCTTCAACATCCTCGGACTGCGTTTCGCCAACCGCATCCTCGAGCCGGTGTGGAGCAATCTCCACATCGAGAAGGTCGAGATCTTCTTCGACGAGGCACTCGCCCTCGAGAACCGTGCCCGCTACTACGATCACGCCGGTGCCCTGCGGGACATGATCCAGAGTCATCTGCTGCAGGTCATGGCTCTGCTGGCCCTGAACGCGCCGTCGACCCTGCACGAGCGGGATCTGCGCGACCACATCGGTTCCGTCCTACGCGCGAGTTCGGTGGATCTCGACGCCCCGGGCAGCAGTCGGCGTGCCCGGTACACCGCGGGCCGGATCGGCGATCGGACGGTCTCCGACTACACGGCCGAGCCCGGCGTCGATGCCGGCAACAACACGGAGACGCTTGCCGAGATCACCGTCTCGATCAACAATGAGCGGTGGTCGGGGGTACCGTTCATCCTTCGCTCCGGCAAGGCCCTCGGAGTCACGCGCAAGGAGGCCGTGGTGACGTTCAAGCCCGTGAGCCATCTGCCCACCGGCTTCAAGGGTGAGGACGTCCCCACGAAACTGCGCATCGGCTTCGGCCCCGACACACTGCAGCTCGAAATCGACGTGAACGGTCCGGGCGACATCTTCTCACTGGACCGCACCACCCTCAGTACCGATCTGAACGCCACCGATCTGCTCCCCTACGGCGAGGTGCTCGAGGGTGTCCTCGCCGGGGATCCCACGCTCTCGGTCCGCGGTGACACGGCCGAGGACTGCTGGCGCATCGTGGACCCCGTTCTGAAGTCGTGGTCCCAGGGCCAGGTTCCACTCGACGAGTACACCGCCGGGTCGGCCGGGCCGGAGGCCTGGCCGACCTCGCGCGGCGAGTAGCCGGGCGCCGCCGGTGCTAGCTGACTCACGGTCCGCTGACACCGGCCGAGATGCTCAGTTCAGGAGGGCGTCGACGAACTCTTCGGCCTCGAACGGCGCCAGGTCGTCCGCGCCCTCCCCCAGCCCGATGAGCTTCACGGGTACCCCGAGGCTGCGCTGGATGGCCACGACGATGCCGCCCTTCGCCGTACCGTCCAGTTTCGTCAGGACGATCCCGGTGATGTCGACCACCTCGGCGAAGACCTTGGCCTGATTCAGGCCGTTCTGGCCCGTCGTCGCGTCCAGCACCAGCAGGACCTCATCCACGGCACCGTGCTTCTCCACGACGCGCTTGACCTTCCCTAGCTCGTCCATCAGCCCCACCTTGTTCTGCAGACGCCCTGCCGTGTCGATCAGGACCACATCGACCTCCTGCTCGATGCCGGCCTTCACGGCGTCGAACGCCACGGAGGCGGGATCGGCGCCGTCGACGTCGGACCTGACGGTCGGCACGCCGACCCGCGCACCCCAGGTGGCCAGCTGCTCCGCCGCGGCTGCACGGAAGGTGTCCGCAGCTCCGAGCAGCACATCCTTGTCGTCAGCCACCAGGACGCGGGCCAGCTTGCCGACCGTCGTGGTCTTCCCCACACCGTTCACGCCGACCACCATCACGACGGCGGGGCGGTCCACATGGCGCTCGGTGGCCAGCGATCGGTCCATGGCCGGGTCGACGAGCTTGACGAGTTCCTCGTGGAGCATGCCCTTGACCTCCGCGGCGTCACGGCTGCCGGCTACCTTCACGCGCTCGCGCAGTGCATCGACGAGCTCCATGGTGGGGTCCGTTCCCAGATCCGCCAGCAGGAGCGTCTCCTCCACCTCGTCCCAGACGTCCTCGTCGATCCTGTCCCGCGAGAGCAGGGCCAGCAGGCCCTTGCCGAGGGCGTTGTTGGAGCGCACCAGCCGCGCCCGGAGGCGGGCGAGCCTGCCCTGTACCGGGTCGACGAGGTCCAGTCCCGGAGCGGGCGGTGCCTCCTCGAGGCCGCTGAGATCGTCGGGGACGAGCACGTCCGTCGTGGTGCCGTCGGGGCGGTCCAGGACATCCGTGGAGGTGGCACCGTGCGGTCCGGGCTCCACGCGGTCATCGGGATCACGCGGCGACGAGTACAGCCCCGGCGGTGTGCGTCGGCCGCGGACGAGTAGCGTGATGAGCGAGCCGATGACGGCGATGGCGAGGACGATGAAAATGACGGGCAGCAGTAATTCATTCACCGATCCACCTTCTCACAGCGCTCATCCCGCCCACCTGTCCGACGACCGGTGACCACTCGTCCGTGATCACGGGTCGTCGGACAGTGAGAGAATGCGAGAACCATGTCCGGCTCCCCACGCACGCGCAGACACCCCTCCCCCGGCGATCCCTCCAGGAGGCGGCCGTCATCCAGCCGGTCCGCCGTCGAGAAGCAGCCGATCCCGCGCGAGATCAAGGTCCTCATCGCAGCAGCCTTCGTGATCGCGATCGGCTTCGGGCTCGTCGCACCGATCCTGCCCGCCTTCGCCCAGAGCTTCGACGTCGGGGTGACCGCGGCATCGGTGATCGTCAGCGCCTTCGCCCTGACGCGCCTGCTGTTCGCGCCGGCAGGCGGGTGGCTGATCGAGCGGGCCGGGGAACGGCCCGTGTACATTGCCGGCCTGCTGATCGTGGCACTCTCCACCGCTGCGAGCGGGTTCGCCGCCTCCTACTGGCAGTTGCTGATCTTCCGCGGCCTGGGCGGTATCGGGTCCACCATGTTCACGGTCTCCGCGATGGGTCTGATCGTCCGACTCGCCCCTTCGGCGATCCGCGGTCGGGTCTCCGGCGCCTACGCCACCGCGTTCCTCCTCGGTAACATCGGCGGACCCGTCATCGGCGGTCTGCTCGCGGGGTTCGGGCTCCGCGTACCGTTCCTCGTCTACGCCGTGACACTGCTCATCGCCGCGGCCGTGGTGTTCTTCCAGCTGAAGGACACCTCCCTCGCCGATCGCCAGGCAGCGCGCAAGCAGGCGCCGCTGACCGTCGGGGTCGCACTCCGCGATTCCGCCTACCGTGCGTCGCTGGTGTCCAGTTTCGCCAACGGCTGGTCCTCGTTCGGCATCCGGATCGCGTTGGTGCCCCTGTTCGCCTCGGCGGTCCTGGGTGCCGGCCCCGAGATCGCCGGACTGTCCCTGGCGTTCTTCGCCACCGGTACCGCTCTCGCCCTCACCGTCTCCGGGCGCCTCACGGACAGCGCCGGCCGGAAACCTCTCGTGATCACCGGCCTGATCATCAACGGGCTCGCGATGGCCGCCCTCGGGTTCTCCGGCAACGTCGTCGTGTTCCTGGCGATCTGCGTGGTGGGCGGTATCGGAACGGGGCTGCTCAATCCGGCGCAGCAGGCCGCTGTGGCCGACGTCATCGGTCGGGACCGAAGCGGGGGGAAGGTTCTCGCCGCGTTCCAGATGAGTTCCGACCTCGGCGCCATCTTCGGCCCGATCGTGGCCGGGATCATCATCGACCGGCTCTGGGTGGGCTCCTACGATCTGGCCTTCATCACCACGGGCGCCATCGCCCTGCTCGCCGCCGTGGTCTGGCTCGGCGCCAGGGAGACCCTGTCGAAGTCGCGGAAAACCAGTGGCGAGCAGGCAGGGGCCTCCTCCGACGGCACGGACTGAGCGGGCTCGACGCGTGCGTGCTCAGTATTCAGCCGGCGCTGCGAGGCGCTGGCTGATGACCGTCGATACGCCGTCGCCCCGCATGGTGACGCCGTAGAGGGCGTGGGCCATCTCCATCGTCCGTTTCTGATGCGTGATGATGATCAGCTGGCTGGTCCGGCTCAGATCCTGCAGGATCGCGATGAGCCGACCGAGATTCGTGTCGTCGAGCGCTGCCTCGACCTCGTCCATGACGTAGAACGGCGAGGGGCGCGCCTTGAAGATGGCGACCAGTAGGGCAACCGCCGTCAGGGAACGCTCCCCGCCCGAGAGCAACGAGAGCCTCCTGATCCTCTTGCCGGCCGGCCGGGCTTCCACCTCGATGCCTGTGGAGAGCATGTCCTCGGGATCGGTGAGGACGAGCCTGCCCTCTCCCCCGGGGAAGAGGGCGGCGAAGACGCGCTCGAACTGCTCGGCGGTGTCCTGGTAGGCCGCCGCGAAGACCTGCTCCACGCGCTCGTCGACCTCCCGGATGATCTCGAGCAGATCCTTGCGGCTGTCCTCGAGATCGGCCAGCTGCGTACTGAGGAACTGGTGCCGTTCCTCGAGTGCCGTGAACTCCTCGAGCGCCAGGGGATTGACCTTTCCGAGCGCGGCGCGGTCCTTCTCGGCCCGCCTGAGTCTCTTCTCCTGCTCGCTGCGCACGAAGGGCCGCCCCGTCGGGACGGGGTGACCGGCGTCGTCGACCGGTGCGCGCAGCTCGGCCCACCTGTCCTCGTGCACCGCATCTTCCGGGACAGGACGGTGGGGGCCGAATTCCGCCACGAGATGATCCGGGGTCAGCCCGAGTTCCTCGAGCACCCGTTTCTCCAGGGCTTCGATCCGAAGTCTCTGCTGCGTGCGAGCGAGCTCGTCCTGATGCACCGCATCGGTCAGTCGAGCCAGGTCCTCACCGAGATCCGTGTTCCTCCGCCGGATCTCCTGCAGCTGCATGTCCCGGTCGCGGCGCAACTGTTCCATGGTGGTCCGGTTCTCGGCGGCCACGGCCATGGACGCAGCCGCGTACTCCTCCGCCTGCCGTGCACCCCGGGCAACTGCACCGGCCCTGAGCGCCTGGGCCCTGCGGATCCGGGCCCTGCGGGCCGCCTGCTCCTGCGTCCGGCGCTCGTCACCCGCCGCCCGTTCCAGCGACAGGGCCCGATTCTTCAGGGCCGAGAGCTGCTCCTCGCTACTGCGCAGGGTCAGGCGTGCCTCGAATTCACCCTGGCGTGCCTCGGCGGCGGCCTGCCGGAGCTCCTCCTGCCGCTGAGTCGACGGCTCGGTCTCCACAGGACGCTCGCGGAGTCGTTCGAGGGCTCGTGCGGCGTCCGCCAGCTTCGTGACCTCGCGCTCGTGCGTCGACCGGGCGGTGCTCAGGAGAGCATCCAGACGGTCCTTCTCGCCGGAGGCCGAGTGCCGGGTCGCGTTCAGCTGACCGAGTTTCTCGGTCAGCGCGGCCATTCTCGCATCGGAGTCGTGCAGGTGTCCCAGTGCCTCGTCGACGTGCTGCCGGGCTGACCGGTGACGTCCGCGCACCGTGCCCAGACGAACCCGGATGTCCTCCGCTGCCGTGACGGCGCGCGTCAGCTCAGCCTGGGTCTGCTCGGCGGCCGCGCGCCGTTCGAGATACGCCGGCGCCCCGGCTGAGCCGCCGCGCGCCGTGTGCGGGGACAGGACCTCACCGGTCCGGGTGATCGCTGCGCGAGCTGATCCGCTCTCCACCGCGCGGACGCCGTGCGGGAGATCGTCCACCACCACGAGCCCGCCCAGCAGACTCTCGAGCGCGGCCCGGACCTCGGGTGGGGCTGCGACCACCGAGAGCAACGGAACAGCACCCTCACCGGCGACGCCCTCCTGTGCTTCCGCCGTGCGATCCGCGGTGCCGGGCTCGATGTCCCCGCGCTGGACCGCGCGGTGTCCCGGCGCGATCACGAGCGAGACCTGACCGGCGTCGTCGCGCCTGACCCGCTCGAGAGCAGCGAGCGCCGCAGGGAGACTCTCGACGATCACGGCGTCGCTGAATTCCTCGAGCGCGACGGCGAGCGCCCGCTCGTAACCCGCAGCCACCTGCAGGACGTCGGAGAGCGGCTGCAGCACACCGTCCAGTCCGGCGTCGAGCAGTGTCCCTGCGGCATCGCGCTGGAGCAGCCCCTCGCGCTGCACCTCGAGTCGGGCCGCCAGGGAACTGCGTTCACGATCGGTCCGACGCTCCTGGTCGAGGAGTGATTCCAGCTCCGCGCCGATGGACGTCAGAATCGCGGATGCTTTCTCGTACTCGGCGTCGAGCCCTGCTTCGCCGGCCTCGTCCACCCGGACCTGACCCTCGAGTGCTGCGAACGCGCGTTCGGCTGTTCGCTGGTCCTCCTCGGCTGCGCTGATCGAGGCACGCAGTCGTGCCAGGTCGGCCACTGCGGCGTCGACCCGGGTCTGCGCCGCGCCGACGGTTCCTGTGAGTCTCGCCATCGCCTCGCGCTGATCGGCCGCGGAGCGCAGGAGGCCGGCGAGTCTGGCATCCTCCTGCGAGGCTGCTGCCTCCGCCTCCGTGCGATGGACCAGAGCGTCCTCGAGCGCTCGGGCATTCGCGGTGACCTGCTCCTGCAGCGTACCGGCTTCCGCCCGCGCCTGCGCGGCGTGGCGATCGAGCCGGTCCGGGTCGGTCCGCCTATCCGGGCTGGACTCGCCCTGTTCCAGCAGGTACGCCCGGTCCTCCGCTCGCACCGCGAGGGCTGCTAGCTTCTGCCGGGCACCGGAGAGCCCGTGCCAGGACTCCCTCGCTCCTTCGAGGTGGAGCGCAGCTGCGGCGGAGTCCTGCTCGAGCTCGCGCTGCCGCTCGCGGCCCACGGCGAGCTGATCCTCGAGCGTCGAGCGCTTCGCCTGTAGTTCTGCCTCCGCCGCGACCTCCCGGTCATGGGCCTCGCGCAGACTCACCAGATCGTCGGCGAGCAGACGCGACCGCGCGTCCCGGAAGGCGAGCTGCACCTGCTGGGCGCGGCGCGCGACCTCTGCCTGCTTGCCCAGGGGGGTCAGCTGCCGTCGAAGCTCGGCGGTGAGATCGGACAGCCGAGCCAGATTCGTCTGCATGGCTTCGAGCTTGCGTACCGTCTTCTCCCGCCGCCGACGGTGCTTGAGGATTCCTGCGGCCTCCTCGATGAAACCGCGGCGCTCCTCCGGCGTGGCGTGCAGCACCCTGTCGAGCTGGCCCTGGCCCACGATCACGTGCATCTCCCGACCCAGACCCGAGTCCGACAACAATTCCTGGACATCGAGGAGCCGGCATGCTCTGCCGTTGATCGCGTACTCGGAACCTCCCGTCCGGAAGAGGGTCCGGGAGATCGTGACCTCCGTGTAGTCGATCGGCAGGGCGCCATCGCTGTTGTCGATGGTCAGGACCACCTGGGCACGCCCGAGCGGCGCGCGGGCGGAGGTCCCGGCGAAGACGACGTCCTCCATCCTGGCGCCGCGCAGGCTCCTGGCACCCTGCTCACCCATCACCCAGGCGAGCGCGTCCACCACGTTCGACTTGCCGGATCCGTTGGGACCGACGACGGCGGTGATGCCGGGCTCGAAGTCGAAGGTTGTCGCCGAGGCGAATGACTTGAACCCGCGCACGGTTAGACTCTTCAGATGCACGGTGTCAGGATCTCCAGGTGGGGTAGGACTTGCCCAATCTACTGGACGGCATCCGAGGACCACCGCATCGGGACCGCTCGGTCGCGGGTACGGGAGAGCTCCACGTGACCCGACCCCGCCTACCAAGTAGGCTTACCAAAGTTTCAGCACTATCCGAAGGCGTTCGCTCCCACCCGCCGGTGGGGCGTTTCACGGACGCTGACCAGTTGACGAGGCAGGAAATTTGACCGGTAACGCGACGTTCCGACATGACAACACGGCTCTGCTCGCCGTCACGAGCGTGGAGGCGCCGGTAGTCGTCAGTTCCACCGAGTTCGACGAACGGCTGGCCCCCAGCCTGAAGAGGCTCCGGCTCTCCAAGCGACTGCTCGAGCGGGTGGCGGGGGTGACGGAGCGCCGGTGGTGGTCCCCAGGTTCCGACTTCGACGACGCGGCGATCGAGGCCGGTGCGAAAGCCATGGCCGAGGCAGGGATCGAGCCCGGTGACGTCGGCCTGCTGGTCAACACGTCGGTGACCCGGCGCAACCTCGAGCCGTCCGTGGCCGTGAAGATCCACCACTCCCTGGGTCTGCCGACCTCCGCCATGAACTTCGACCTCGCGAATGCCTGTCTCGGTTTCGTCAACGGGATGACCCTGGCCGCGAACATGATCGATTCGGGCCAGATCAAGTACGCGCTGATCGTGGCAGGTGAGGACGCGCAGAAGACGCAGGAGGCCACCTTCAATCGGCTCAATCACGAGGATTCGACGCGGGAGGACTTCCTCAGCGAGTTCGCGACCCTGACGCTCGGCTCCGGAGCCGCCGCGGCCGTCATCGGGCCGGCCGACCTCCACCCCGGCTCGCACCGGATCCTCGGCGGCGTGTCCCGCGCCGGTACGCAGCACCATGAACTGTGCGTCGGCGGGATCGACGGCATGTACACCGACACCAAGGGACTCCTCGACGGCGGTCTGGATCTGGTGGTCACCGCCTGGCACGAGGCCCAGGAGGACGGCTGGAAGTGGGACGCGATGGATCGCTACGTCACCCACCAGGTCTCCACGTCCTACACCAACGCCATCATCAAGGCCGTCGACCTCGAGCGGCAGCGCGTTCCCATCACCTTCCCCCACTGGGGCAACGTGGGCCCGGCATCACTGCCCATGACCCTGGCCCAGGAGTCCCAGTCGCTGAACCCGGGCGACCGCGTGCTCTGCCTCGGCGTGGGATCGGGCCTCAATACGTCGATGATGGAGATTGCGTGGTAGCACTCCCTGGCGTCGACCCCTCGTGGTCGACGTTCGCGGACGTACCCTCCACCAGCTCGGCCGACACCCCCGGCACCACCCACCGCTGGCACTACCTCGACAATCGGGCGGACCACGACGGCAGGACGGTCAAGGGAACGCTCCTGTGCGTGCACGGCAACCCCACCTTCTCCTTCCTCTGGCGCACATACCTCGCGGCAGGGCTTGCAGCCGGGTGGCGGGTGATCGCCGTGGATCAGCTCGACATGGGGTACTCCGCCAGGACCGGCGTGTTCCGGCGGCTCGCGGACCGCATCACCGATCTCGAGGACTTCGTCGCCGCCGTGGGCCTCACGGGCCCTGTGGTCACCGTGGGACATGACTGGGGCGGTGTGGTGAGTCTCGGCTACGCCGACCGGAACCGCGCAGGGCTGGCGGGTGTGATCCTCACGAACACGGCCATCCACCAGGATCCCGCACGCCCCATCCCTGCCCCACTCCGGCTCGCACTGGCCAGGGGCGTCCACCGGCTCGGCACACGGACCACCAGCGCGTTCCTCGACGTGACCCTCGCGCTGGCACGGCCGCGCCTGGACCGTCAGGTGCGCCGTGCCTTCAGGGCTCCCTATCGTGACGCGAAGGCCCGCCAGGGCATCGCGAACTTCGTGGCCGACATCCCGGTAGGGCCCACGCACCCCAGTTACGCCGCGCTCACAGCAGCGGCAGAGGGTATCCGCAGCATCACGGTTCCCGTGCTGATGATGTGGGGACCGCAGGATCCCATTTTCTCCGACCCCTATCTCGAGGATCTGGCCCGGCGTCTCCCCCACGCGGACATCCATCGCTTCGAAGGCGCCGGACATCTGGTGCAGGAGGACGCCGATACCGCGTCCACGGCCCTGCAGTGGCTCGAGGCCCGCGGTGTGGGACTCGACCCGGTCCCCGCAGGAGCACTCGAACGCTCCGGACACACGGCATACGCACCGCTCGGACAGCGCGTCGGTGAGCTCGCGGTCGGACCGGACAGCGGCAGCACCGCCGTAGCGGAGATGACCGCCGCCGGAGTTCCGAGAACGCTGTCCTGGCGCGAACTGCAGGACGACATCGAGCGTGTCAGCCACGGTCTCCTGGCCCGCGGAATCGGGCACGGCAGCCGGGTGAGCCTGCTCGTGCCGCCGGGCGTGGACCTCACGGTACTGATCTACGCGTGCCTGCGTGTCGGCGCCGTCATCGTCGTGGCGGATGCAGGCCTCGGGGCGCGCGGTCTGAGCCGCGCCGTCCGGGGGGCGGCACCCGATGTGGTCATCGGCATAGAGCGAGCCCTTGTCGCCGCACGGGTCTTCGGCTGGCCCGGGCGCCGGATCAGCGCGGCACCCCTGTCCGCTGCCGAACGATCGGCGCTCGGGATAGAGGCGTCCCTGAAGGATCTGCGATCCACCGCATTGTCTGCTACCGGAGGTGCTCCCCCGGAACCGGAGGCGGACCCTGACGCCGATGCGGCGATCCTTTTCACGTCCGGCTCCACAGGTCCTGCGAAGGGAGTTGTCTACACCCATCGGCAGCTCGCCGCCATGCGGGACGCCGTGGAGCGAACGCTCGGCCTCGGCCCGGGGACGGCACTCGTGGCGGGCTTCGCTCCGTTCGCGCTGCTGGGGCCTGCACTGGGCGCCACTTCGGTCACGCCCGCCATGGACGTCACTGCTCCACGGACCCTCACCGCCCAGGCACTGGCGGAGGCGGCCGAGGCCATCGAGGCCACCGTCGTGTTCGCCTCTCCCGCCGCGCTGCGGAATGTCCTCGCCACACGCGGCGAGCTCACGCCGTCGGGCAGGACTGCGCTGGCCCGGATCACGCTGCTCCTCTCGGCCGGTGCACCGATTCCCGTGCCCCTTCTCGAAGCCGTGCAGGACCTCGTTCCAGCCGCCGACCTGCACACGCCCTACGGGATGACGGAGTCCCTTCTGGTCGCCGACATCGATCTGCAGGGCATCCGGGAGGCCATGACCGCGGTCGGCACGGGCACGGAGGGCGCTGGCAACGGTGTGTGCGTGGGGCGTCCGGTGCACGGGGCTCGCGTGGGCATCGCCGCGCTGGACGACGTCGGCGCCCCGTCGCAGGACGTGACCGTCGAGCCCGGTGTGACCGGCGAGATCCTCGTCAGCGCCCCGCACGTGAAGGATCGCTATTTCCGCCTCTGGAGGACGGAGCAACTCTCCGCCGGCATTCCGCCGTGGCACCGCACGGGCGACGTAGGGCACCTCGATGCCGACGGACGGCTCTGGGTCGAGGGCAGGCTGGGTCATGTCATCAGCTCACCCGATGGCGCCATGACGCCCGTGGGGCTCGAGCAGGCGCTGGAGGGGCTCGATGGCGTCCGGCTCGCCGCCGTCGTCGGCGTCGGCCCGATGGGTACGCAGGTCGTCGTCGCCGTCATCGAAGAAGACACAGCGGGTGATGCAGTGGACGGCGGAGGCAGGGCAGCACCGAAGCGTCGTCGCGCGCGCCTGGCCGACGATACCGTGACCGCACGTGCCCGGGCGCTTGCGCGCGAACGCGGCATCGACCTCGCTGCGGTGATCGCCGTCCCGCGGCTCCCGGTGGACATCCGCCACAACGCGAAGATCGACCGTACCCGTGTTGCCCGATGGAGCGCTCGCTTCCTCGCAGGCGGGCGGTCCGGGCCCCTGTGACCGTTCTCGTGACCGGGGCGAGCGGCATGCTCGGACGTGCCGTGGCCGAACAGCTTCTGGCCGACGGCGAGGAGGTGCGCTGCTTCCAGCGCCGCCCCTCCGGTGTGCGGGGAGCCCGTGACCACCTCGGGTCCATCGAGGACTCCGCCGCCGTCACGGAGGCAGTACAGGAGTGTTCGAGCGTGGTCCACCTCGCCGCGAAGGTCTCGTTCACCGGCACCGCGGCCGACTTCGACCGGATCAACGTCGTGGGGACCCGTTGCCTCCTCGATGCGGCACGAAAGGCAGGCGTCGGCGACGTCGTGTACGTCTCCTCACCGTCCGTCGCGCACAGTGGATCCTCCCTCGTGGGCGCCCCGGCGGGGCCGGCGGACCCGACGCATGCGAGGGGTCACTACGCCCGCACGAAAGCCGCGGCCGAACTCCTCGCCCTCGCCCGGTCGTCCCCCGGGTTCCGCGTTGCGGCCGTGCGGCCCCACATCGTCTGGGGTCCGGGCGACACGCAGCTCGTGGAGCGCGTGATCCAGCGCGCCCGCCAGGGGCGCCTCCCGCTGCTCGACGGCGGGACCGCCCTGATCGACACCACCTACGTGGACAACGCGGCCGTTGCGATCGTCGCCTGTCTGCGCCGCATGCACCAGGCACAGGGACGGGCCCTCGTGGTCACCAACGGAGAGCCGCGGCCCATCGCCGAACTGCTCGCGGGCATCTGCCGCGCGGGCGGTGTCGCACCACCTCGCTGGTCGGTTCCGGGCCTCGTCGCGCGTGGCGCCGGAGCCGTCATCGAACGGGCATGGCTGGCGGCGGGCCGTTCGGAGGAGCCGCCCATGACCCGTTTCCTGGCCGAGCAGCTCTCCACTGCGCACTGGTTCGACCAGCGTGCCACCCGTGAGGTTCTCGACTGGACACCTGCCGTGGATATCGAGGAGGGCCTTCGGCGGCTGGAGTCGTACTACCGCCGTTGAGGAATGGGCCTTCGGCTCACCGGCCTCACGACGGCCCTGATCGCGCCTGCCGCTCGGAGGAACTCCTACCTACGACGAAGGACGGGATGAAGATCATCCCGTCCTTCGTCGTAGCTCACTGGTTCGTCAGCGTGGGGGCCGGGAACCTGCACCGTCTAGCGGGTGTAGTAGCCGTCCACCGACATGGCGTTGACCGAGTGGACCTGCGTGCCGGAACCCGGGTTCAGTGCGCTGATCATCTGGCCGTTGCCGAGGTAGATGCCGACGTGGCTGCCACCGTTCTGGCTCACGAGGTCACCCGGCTGCGGGTTCGAGGTGGGCGTCAGCGCGGCGAACTGGCTCCAGGTGGTGCGCGGCAGGTTGATGCCGTTCTGCGCGTAGACCCACTGCACGAAGCCCGAGCAGTCCCAGGCACCGAATGCGGTCCCGCCGTAGGAGTAGCCCGCGCCCTCACCCTGCATCGCCGTTCCGACGATACCGGTTGCCGGTGCGCTCTGGCGGACACTGAGCGATGCCGAGGTCTGCAGGCTGTATCCGGACTGGGCGGCGGCCGCAGGGGCTGCAGCCGGAGCGGCTACCGGTGCTGCGACAGGAGCCTGGGTGTAGGTGGCCGCGGGTGCGGGCGTGTACGCGGGTGCGGGCGTGTACGCGGGTGCCGCGACTGCGGGGGCGTACGTGGCTGGCGCCGGTGCACCCAACTGGTCGGCGTTCCACTGGTTGGTGGTGTAGGTGCGCGTCCCTGTCTCGTCCCACTCGGTGACGGTGTAGACGCCTCCGGTCGCTGATGCCGGAGCGATCTCACCGGCCGCGTTGGCGGGAAGTGCTGCACCGAGCATCAGGCCCGAAGCTGCTGCGACCACAGCAGCAGGCTTGCCTGCCACCGAGGCGCTCATGGTGACGGCACGCGATGCCGTGACGAAGGGGCTGACACGCGTCGGAACTGCACGGTGGCGCGCTGAAGAGATGTTCTTGGACAAGTTGATGCCTTTCCCTGTGCCTGCGGAGTTAGCTGTCGGATTCGGATGGGACATCCGGACACGCAGTGCATCCACCAGCGCCAGGGCCGGTGATGACGTGTCTTTACCCCTAGGACTCCTGAAGGAGCCCATCTGATGGTTCCCCCGCCCCTGTCGAATGTGTAGAGCGAACGGTCCGTTCCTCATCGACAGGGTTGAGCAGAATGAGGACGGGCTCTCATCCATTGTGGATCGAGCGCGAGATAAACGGTACTGGGTGGAAAGCCGATTGTCACGTTAAGGTCACGAAGCTGTTGATATCGCCCCCTCATCCCTCCCCCGCACTGCTTCTGACGGCTTCGGAGAGATCAGAGGCGCGCGTTCCGTGGCCTCGGCTGGCACCACGGGCACAGGAAGGAGGATCTGCCCATGAAGGACTCGCGCCTCAGGAGAGTGTGTCGCCCCGCGGCAGCGCATCGACGGCACGGTTGTCCTGCGCGCCCGTAGGCCTCGAGCTCGCGGGCGAAGTAGCCGGAGGACCCGTTCACATTGACATACAGGGAGTCGAAGCTCGTTCCGCCGGCGGCCAGGGCTCGGGACATGACCGAGGTGACAGCGTCGAGGATACGCTCGGTGTCCGGGCGCCGCATGGTGTCGGTGGGACGCGCATAGTGCATTCGTGCTGCCCAGAGGGCCTCGTCGGCGTAGATGTTCCCGATCCCGGAGATCAGGCCCTGATCCAGGAGCGCACGCTTGAAGCCGGTCCGGCGGGCGCGCAGACGTACATGGAAATCCTCGCCGGAGAAGGCTGGGTCGAGCGGATCACGGGCAATATGGCCGGCCTGATGGGGAATCAGGGGCAGGAGTCCGTCGCCGAGCCCACCCGGCTGACCGTCCGGTGTCGGCTCCAGCTCGGCGACGAACATCCCGCCGAAGATCCGCTGGTCCACGAAGCGCAGTTCGGTGGGGAGATTCACGCCGTCCTCGTCCGTGGCCGCGGAGAGCTGCAGCCGGACCCTGAGGTGTTTCTCGGGGGGTGCCTCGGGTTCCTCGATCAGCAGCTGACCGCTCATTCCCAGGTGTGCCATGAGGGCCACCCGGGGCAGGGGCTCCGGGTGGCCCGATTCCTCGAGGATCATCCACAGGAACTTCCCGCGGCGTACGACATCCCGCACGCGGGATCCGGCGACAGTGCCCATGAAGTCCTCGACGCCGGCCACGTGGCGTCGCAGCGATCGGGCGTCGAGGACCCGCACGGACTCGATGGTGCGTCCGGTCACCCAGCGGGCGAGCCCTCGCCGCACCACCTCCACCTCGGGAAGCTCCGGCACTCAGTCGCCGACCACGTGCGGATCGGCGGGAGCCGGGGCGGCGCCCTCGGTCAGTATCTTCCAGGACTGCGCCGCGGCAGCCTGCTCGGCGTCCTTCTTCGAGGGGCCGCTCCCGGAGCCGTACTCCACGGCGCCGATCAGCAGGCGTGCCGTGAAGGTCCGGGCATGGTCGGGACCGGCGCCCTCGACGCGGTAGTCGATCAGTCCCAACCGGCGTGCTGCCGCAGCCTCCTGGATCCGGGTCTTCCAGTCGGTCCCCTCGCCCAACACGGCTGCATCACGCAGCAGCGGGCTGATGAGTCGCATCACCATGGCACGCGCAGTCTCGACGCCGTGACTCAGGTACGCCGCTCCGATCACGGCCTCCATCGTGTCGGCGAGAATCGATGCCTTGTCGCGTCCGTTGGTGAGCTTCTCCCCCTGCCCGAGCAGGACATGACTCCCGAGGTCCAGCGTGCGCGCAACGCCGGCCAGCGCCTTCGTGCTGACGACGGCGGAGCGCCGCTTGGCGAGCTCCCCCTCCGAGAGCGCCGGATTGTCACGGTAGAGGGCATCCGTCACGGCCAGGCCGAGGACCGAGTCGCCGAGGAACTCCAGGCGCTCGTTGGTGGGGATGCCCCCTTTCTCGTAGGCGTACGACCGGTGTGTGAGGGCAAGACGAAGCGTCTCGGAGTCGATGTCGACTCCGAGACGCTTCAAGAGTTCTTCGGGATTCTTCACGATCACATCAGCTGACGCTGCATCCGACGAGTACCCTCAGCTGCAGAGCGCAGCCGCAGTGCGGGTGGTCCGAATCAGACGTCGGCTACCTTACGGCCCTTGTACTCGAGGAACAGGGGCGTTCCCGCCGAGTCGGTGACGACCTTCGCCTGGTGCGCGAGGCTGTAGGTGACGCGGCCGTTCTCGAGGGTCTTGACCAGTTTCGGCGCTGTTGCCTTCCACTGGGACCGGCGTGCGCGGGTATTCGCGCGGGACATTTTCCGCTTCGGGACAGCCACGGCTAACTCTCTTCTCTCTCGTCTGACTCTGACTTGTTCGCCGCGTCGTTCTCAGCGGCGGTGCCCGTCAACCCGGCGAGGGCTGACCAGCGAGGATCTAGAACTTCATGATGGTGATCGGGATCATCGTTGAGCTGTTCTCCGCACTCGGAGCACAGGCCCTTGCAATCCTCCCGGCACACCGGCTGGAACGGCAGCGATGTCACTACCGCATCCCGCAGGACGGGTTCCAGGTCGATGGCATCGTCCTCCACCGTGTACTGCTCCTCGTCGTCTTCCACCGGCAGCGACTCGGAGTCGCTGTAGAAGAAGAGTTCCTGGAGGTCCACATCACGCTCGAAGTGCAGCGGCTCCAGGCACCGCCCGCACTCACCGGTAACCTCGAGGTGGGCTGTCCCCGACACCAGGATGCCTTCGTGGACCGATTCGAAGCGCAGGTCCAGTTCCATGTCGGAACCCTCCTGAACACCGACCAGTGCCACTCCGAAGTCCTTGGGTGCCGGTACATGTTCCTCGATTGTCCGCATACTTCCCGGACTGCGTCCGAGGTCCCTGACATTGAATGTCAGAGGCGAACTGAGATCGCTTCTAATGGTGACTCCTGTAGAACATATGACCGACGAACCATTCTAGCCCGTCAAGAGGGACAGCCCCAAAATCTGGTACCCGGTCTAGGCTCGCCCTGTGACACCCGATCCCGTCGTCGTACCCGAGGAACCGAGGCCGAGCGCCAGGCGCAGCGCTCGGCGTCTGGCGCTCGGTATCGCCCTGAGTGCATGTATCGGCTGGCTCGTTCTTGCCTTCCAGCTCTTCCACAGCCCGCCCGACCCTCCGCTCGGCTCGGCCGATGCCGTCGTCGTTCTCGCGGGAGCCGCGAGTGAACGCCTGCCGGTCGCGGAGGAACTCATCGACCGCGGCATCGCCCGTGAGCTCGCGCTCTCGTCCACCGGCCTGCCCGGGAATGCCGCTACCGACGAAGTCTGCAGGGTCGCTTCCCCTGAGGTGACCTGCTTCAGCCCCGACCCACTCACCACCCGGGGTGAGGCGCGCGCGATCGCCGCCCTTGCTCGCGAGCAGGGCTGGGACACCGTGATCGTCGTGACGTCCACCTATCACGTAACCCGGGCTTCGGTGAATATCTCCCAGTGCTCCCGGGCCTCCGTGACCATGGCCTCGTCGCAGCCCGACCTCGGTCCCGTCCAATGGCTCGGCAGATTCGTCGAGGAGAGCGTAGCGCTGGCCGCCTCCTTCGCCCGTCCGGCATGTGCTCAGCCCGTCTGAGGTGACCCGGCCCGATATTGTTCTCCGACTCGTCGCGGAGTAACGTCGGCCGGGCATCCGCGGTCCTGCGATCGGAGAACCCCATGACGACACCCCGAACCGACCTCGTCTACAGTGCCGAGCATCAGCTCCCACTTGACGTCTACCTCCCGGAATCGCCCAACGGCGGCTGTGTCGTCGACCTCCACGGTGGTGGTTTCTTCCAGGGCGACAAAGCCAAGGACGCCGACCTCGGCGCCATCTTCGCCGAGAGTGGTTTCGTCACCGTCATACCGAACTATCGGCTGGCGCCCGATGCCGGCTTCCCGGCGCCCATTGAGGACGTCTCCGCCGCCATCGACTGGGTGATCGCGCGTAATCTCGGATCCGATGTCGCGATCGACGGCGATCGCCTCGCCGTCTTCGGCTCCTCAGCCGGAGGCAATCTCGCCATCGAGATGGGCCTGCGCAGGGCACTACCGGCGGTCTCGTGGTCGGGGATCATCGAGATCGACACGTGGTTGGCGGAGCACCCGGACGTCGTCGCCCGCAAGAGCGAGGGCATTTCCGGGAACGATACGTCGTCGTCCGAGATCGACCAGTCGGGCGAGGACGAGCCGTTCTACAAGTGGTTCCTGCTCAACTACCTCGGTGACGACCCGGATGCAGCCCGCGCGGCGTCGCCGCTGAGGCGGGTGGAAGAAGGCGCCGGCCCCATGCTGCTGATCAATTCGCTGCGCGAGTTCGTCCCGGTCAATGGGATCCTCGCCCTGCAGTCCGAACTCGCGAAGCACGGGGGCGAGGCCACGGCGCGGACCATCGCGGGCAGTCGGCATGCGAAGGGTTACCGCGACGACGCCCTGGACGACACACTCGCTTTCCTGCAGCGCGTCATCGGCTGATGATGCGCTCCGCGGTGCGGCAGTGCTTCAAGGACGTGCAGAACGGCTGTACGACCAGCACTCCTTCGGGGCGAAGATTCCGCTACATGACCCCAGGGTCACGAGTGAAAGGCGCGGGACAGTGACGGATCAGCAGGGTGTAGGTCTTGGCTCGGTGGGCAATGTCTTCCTGTTCGTGCGGCAGTTCGACGACGCTGTGGACTGGTACGAACGATTCGTGGGCCGCCCGCCGGAGCAACGCGAGAAGCAGCTCGCCGTGTGGCAGCTCGACGGCGTTCGCCTCACGGTCCACTCGGAGGACGAATACAACGTCCAGGCCGCGGACACCGCCGGAACCGTCGCCTACTTCGGGATCGACGACGTCGACGCCGCGCTCGCGTACTGCGAGAAGCTCGGCGCTACTGCACATCGGGGACCCAAGACGATCTTCAGTGGTGAGCGCCTGCTCCAGGTCCGCGATCCCTTCGGCAACCTCTTCGGTCTCGTCACTCCCCCGCAGGACTGAGCGTCGATCGGATACCCGGCACCTTCACCCCGGAGGGCCGTGGTATCCGTTCCGGACGAACCCCGCAGTAACCATCAGCCTTCAAGCAGTCGGCCATTTCCCTGATGTACAGTCTGCGATCAGGACGTCCGGCCGATGAAGCGGACCGCAGCGAAGGGGAAAGGTCATGAGGCTGACCAGCGGAGTCATGATCTTCGGTCTTGTCCTGGCCATCGGGGCGCTCATTCTCTTCGTCGTCGCCCTCGTAGGAATAGCCCGCTCCCAGCGGCTGTCCGGCACGGCTCGAGCAGTGTGGGTGCTGATCATTCTCGCCTTCCCGCTTCTTGGTCCCTTTTTCTGGTTCTTCATCGGCCAGCCGGGTGACGTCCCCGGTTCCGGGACGGCGCAGCGACGCGAGTGATCTATTAGCGTCCGGCGGCATTCAGTACCGCACCTGGTGACTGGCCCTTCTCGCCATACCGAAGCGTGGCGGCAACAGCGAGAACCGCCACACCCACGAAGACAGGCCAGAACTCGACCGTGATGTCCGGCGTCGGCGCAATACCCAGCGGACTCGGCGGGAAGGACTCGGTCACCGTCGGAGGTACCTCACCCTCGCTTCTCCAACTGGTGTAGCGGAGAGTTTCCTGGGACGCGATCGATCCCGCTATCGAGAATGCCACCTGCCACACGATGCCGCCTACCATGATCGCGACACCGGCGACCGTCACCGCGCGACTGACGGCCGGCCGGAATACTCCTGTGCGATCGGGGGATGACGCCAGGTGAAGGACGGCAAGACCGATGAGGACGGCAGTCGTTCCCCGGGTCAGATGGCCCACCGCGAGCCAGAACTTCACGCCGTTGCCGAGGCCGGAGACGAGCACCTCTGCATGTGTGAATCCGCCCTCGACCACTTCAGCTGTGGGCCCTTCGGAGACGGTGATCTGCTCGGGGATCTGCGGCCAGAAGGACACCACAGGAAGCTCGATCTGCTGCGGTCGGTCCAGGAGTACCACGGAGACGATGATGACCAGGGTTACCAGGGTCGCGCCGACGATGTGGATGAAACTGAGCACCCGCGCTACGCCGAAAATCCTCGGCCGATCGATCCCTGGCTCCACACGTTGCATGTGCTCCCCCGTACCCCGGAACTGAATCCGGCTCGTCGATCCCGCCACCATAGCGAACGAGGACACGCCGCTGCAGGGAACGCACCAACGTTTGCGCTCAGCTCGCGGAGGTGCCGCGCTGAAGCCGGTAGGCGACGACGGCGAGGATCAGGGCGAGTCCTTCGACGACGGCGGTGATGACCTTCGTGGTGTACCAGACGGGCTCGTACATGGATGGGATCGGACCGATCGACGGAATCTGCAGGTACCGGTAAGCCAGCACCGCCGCGAGGGATGCGAACGCCACCAGTCCCGCCATCAGGAAGGCTCTGCTGCTACCTCTGACGAGGACGTACAGTGCCGAGAGGATGGCGATCACGCCCTGGATGCGGAACACGGTTCCACCGCCGATACCGTCAGGAGCTCTCGTCGACATCACCCGATGACCAGCGTCCCGGACATCTGGGGGTGGTACGTGCACACCACGGCGTAGTCGCCGGGCTCATCGGGGGCGGTGAAGGTCACGGTCTCTCCTGCACCCACCTCGACGTCGAAGTCGCCTTCACCGTCAGCGGTGACTGTATGGGGCGCATCGTCCTCGTTGGTGACGGTCACTTCGGCGCCGGGGGCGATGGATTCGGGCATCTGATACTCGAAATCCGCAATCGTGATGATCGCCTCCTCGGCTGGGGCGGCGTCGGATGATGCGGGGGCCTCACTTGCGGAGGGACCCTCGGTCGTCGGCATGGCCGGAGCTGACGTCATGGGCGCTGCCGCGGCCGAGCTCGGCATCACGCCCTCGGGCGGATCGGTGGTGTTGGTTTCCTCCGGGGTGCAGGCGGTGGACCCCATGACCAGAGCGGCGAGGACGACGGCGGACAAAGCGTGCTTTGCAGTTTTCACGATGTTCTCCAGAGATGGACGGTGTATTGGTGTGCTGACCTCGACCCATCCGACGTCTCGACGGATCGGATCGAAGTCACGGACGCTGCGAGCGATGTGAAGAAAATCGCCTGCGCCGCACATATGGTATTCGTCACGCGACAGCCGCAAGACGAGTGCAACCTCGGACTATGTTCGGAAATCCCTACGACCACCGTCGGTCCGACACGCCGGCCGTCGAGTTCTCGACGTCGGTTCTACAAGGCCCTGACGTGGAATACGCAGCATCTCCGCGTAGCAGATCTCGGGAGTCGCGTCCTGGCAGCAGTGCCTGGGTGTCAGGCCAACAGCTCGATCCTGCGTTCGACGCCGGGCGCTCGGCCAAGCGGACGTCTGTCGTCAGCAGGACGGGTGCAGCAGTTGCTTCGGCCAGCGCGACGTAGGTGGCGTCATAGCCGCTCAGATTGTGGCGCAGTGCCCACATCCGCGATCTGAGCCAGTCGCCAGGAAATCTTGTGATCCTGAGACTGCTGAAGCCCTCCATGGCGATGGAGCCCTCCTCCCCGGTGAGCATGCTCGGTCGGACAAGACCGCGCAACGCATGCATGACCTCGTTGTCGATCAGATGGGGCGCCGCGAGTTCCTCGTCGCCCAGAAGGCCGGGATCGAGTCCACCGGCAAGCAGTTCGACGACGACGCCGGCATCCACGACTCTCGATCTCCACGACCGCCATCGAGTACGGACAAAATCGTCGTACGATCTGCCCGCCCCTGAACCTTCTCCTGAGTGCGACGAATCACCGCGCTGTTGTGCCTCGCGATCTGCGGCACCCGAGCCAGGTGTTCGAGTTTACGGAGCATGTACTTGGTGAGCGAGAACCCCTCGGTCCGCGCAGCTTCTGCGAGGGCTTCGTACACGTCATCGGGCACGTCTCGAATCCGCATCACCTTTGCCATGCGCTCAAGCTAGCTCTATTCGGTGCATGTTGCACTCGAGATTTCGTTCGACCGTGTACAGAACAGGGTCCGCAAATCGAGCTGCCCTGCATCAGTGGTGGTAATGGATCCGCCCGGGGCAGCACCAGCCCCGGGCGGCCGCACACTCAGCGAAGCTGGCGGCAGCGACGGGCGATGACCCGCGTGTCACAGCGGCCCCACTGTGCAGCAGTGACGAAGAGGCTCGTCCACGGCCGGAGCGGCGCGACCAGGAAGTATGCGACGCCGCAGCACGCTGAGGGCTCAGCGTATGCACGTGAGCGAGTCGGCGGTGCCGGTTGCAGAATGGGGTGATGGACCCGATCACCTCCGTCACCACCACGCGACTCGCCCTGACGCCACTCTCACCGGGTGACCTCGCCAACGTGTTCGAGATCTTCAGCGACCCGAGGACCTGGGCGCATCTACCTTCCGGCCGCCACCGACGCCAAGAACAATCCGAAGCCTTGATCGCCGCCGGGCAGAGAAGTTGGGACGAATCGGGGGCTGGACCATGGGCCGTCAGGGTGGGAGAGGCCGGAGGTCCGGGTGGCCTGCCGCCGGGAGCATTCATCGGGATCGGCGGAGTGACCCTGACCGGCTCAGGGCTCTGGAACCTCGGCTACCGTCTGACGCCGGCCACTTGGGGCCATGGCTTTGCTACGGAGCTGGCCGCGGCGGCGCTATCGGCGGCGGCGACGGCGGATCCCACCGCGCCGGTCATGGCTCGCGTGCTCTCCAACAACCCGGCCTCGTCTGCTGTCGCGGAGCGCGCGGGCCTGACGCTGCGCTGGGAAGGACCGGCGAGGGACGCTGTCGCAGCCGATGTCTGCCGAAGGATCTATGCGGACCGGGCATTCACCGGCGCGCAGATCGAATGGCTCATAGCCCGCGCGTAACTCGTCTCGCCGCGAGGCCCAACAGCACGTCGTCGTCCTGCTTCGAGGCGGCAAGAGCACGCACCTTGAGCTTGGCATCGCGATCGGTCGACGCAAGTGGACAATTCTGCATGCGCCGGAGGACATCAATCACCGGTCCCGAGACGACAGGTAGCTTCTACCACCTGCCTGAACTGGAGAAGTGCTAGGGAACTCTTGACGACGTCGTCGCAATGATCGTCGATAGAAAAGTGGAAATTGTCGCTGGCTGACGCAAGTCGTACCGCAGCGACCGCCAGAATCCATCTGCGGGTGCGGAACTGGGACGAGCAAGCCCTGTCGGCGGCACCAGCTTTGACGTAGGTTCGGACTCATGGATGCTCAGCAGCTCATGGTGACAGCCCCGGACCAAGCCCAGCTCGCCGTGACCCGCTGGCCAGCGCCGGGACCTGTGATCGTCTTCCTGCACGCTGGTGTGGCCGATCGGCGGTCCTGGACCTTGGTTGCGGACACGCTTCGGGGTGAGAGTCTCGATCTCCTCGCATACGACAGACGAGGCTACGGCGACACCCCGGCCGCCGCACCGTCGTCATCATTCACGCATGTCGACGACCTGATTCACATTCTCGATGATCTCGATCTGCAGAAGGTTCTCCTCGTCGGGAACTCGATGGGCGGTGCAGTCGCCATCGATACAGCACTGCTGCATCCTGATCGCGTCAGCGGCCTGGTGCTCCTCGGCGCTGGAGTATCCGGCATGACCGACGACGACACCGCGTTCGACTGGGAACCGGACGACGCCTCTGCGCCACTGCTGGCACGTGCAGACGACGCCGAGGCGACAGCCGATGACAGGATCAGAGCGCTCGCCCACCTGTGGCTGGACGGTCCGGAAGCGCCGGAAGGCCGGGTCTCCGGTAGTGCCCGCGACCTTTTCGTGGAGATGAATCGAAGAATTCTTGCGGTCGGAGCTCCCGACTCCGCCGGGGATGCCGGCGTTGATGCATGGACCCGACTCGACGAGGTGAGCGTGCCCGTCCTGTGTACCTGGGGTGAGCTGGATCTGCCCTGCGACATACCGTTCTACGAAGAGACCGCGCGCCGGATAGGCCAGGAACCAGGACGGGTCCTGCCCGCGGTGGCACACCTGCCTGGCCTCGAACAGCCTGCACTCATCGCAGAGCTCGTCCGGAACGCTGCCCGCCCTTGACTACGACTCGATGACGGCGGCGATACGCGGATCGGTCATGTCAGTCAGCATGAGCGCCTCTCACGACTTCACCAAGGAACCCGTCGCGTCGATCCTGCTCGTCGAGGGATCAGGCGTGCAGGGTGACGCTCACGCAGGAGCAACCGTGCAACATCTCTCCCGGGTCAGAGCGGACCCCTCTCAGCCCAACCTCCGTCAGGTACATCTCATCCAGGCAGAGCTGTTCGATGATCTCGCGCACCGAGGGTTCCGGGTGAGCCCAGGCGATCTCGGTGAGAACATCACCACCCGAGGTATCGATCTCCTCGGCCTACCTGTCGGCGCCCTCCTACGCGTTGGTCCGGACGCATTGGTCGAGGTGACCGGGCTCCGCAATCCCTGCTGGCAGATCGACCACTTCCAAGCCGGACTCCTCAAGGCTGTGTTGCCGCGGGATGACGCAGGCAACGTGATCCGTAGAGCAGGCGTCATGGGCGTCGTCGTTCGCGGGGGCGCCGTTTCACCCGACGACGCCGTGGACGTCGACCTGCCGATCGGCCGGCATCGGAGGTTGGAACGCGTATAACTCCGACGTGGTCGTAACAGACACCGTGCGCCCGCACGGACGGTTGGATCAGGACCGTTCGCAGAAGTTTCGAAACCGGGTGTTCGGCCGCTATAGAACGGTAACGATTCAGGTCCTCGTCGACTGGAAGTAGGGCTTAGCCTCGATCTTTCATGAGGCGGGGTTCTTTCGGTGATCGGGGCTTACTGGCTGCCTGATGGTGTTGATGTTGGCATGTGGGTGTGACGATTTCTGCCGCTGACCGTGGCGGTGATCGGTGATGGTTCCACGTCCATCACGGTGCAGCTGCTCGTCTTTCTGTGTCGGGGTGGTCGGCGGTCGTTGATCCTATGGCGGGGCGAGGGCGTTGAGCCGCTGGAGGGCTGTGAGGAGTAGCGGTGTTTCGGGGGCTGTCGCGGCG
>NZ_SSWH01000041.1 GCF_004803505.1 Arthrobacter echini | reverse complement strand
GGCTCATCGTAATTGAGAGTGCAGTTGGGGTCTGAAGCCGCCTGATTCCAGGAGTGATCTGGTGATGTAGTTGGTGAGGTTCCTGAAGCCCAGGGCTGAGCCGCGAAGGTGTTCGAGGCGCCCATTTATGGCTTCGGTCGGGCCGTTCGATGTGCCGGGGCGGTCAAAGAACGCGAGCACATCGACGGCGCGTTGTTTCAGGGTCCGGCCGAGCCTGCGGATCTCGACCAACGCAGTCGGGACGCCGGTCGTGACCGCGTCGATGACGGCTTGCATCATCTCCTTGCCCTTCTTTTTGTCGGGGTGTCGGTACGCGGCGACGATGCGCTGGTAGATACCCCAGGTCGCTTCCACCTCGAGGTGTTCCTCGGACGCGAACACAGCATCCAGGCGTGTGTTCTGCTTCTCGGTGAGCAGTCCCGCACCGGTGTGCAGTGTCCGCCGAGCCCGGTAGAGCGGATCGCCGGCACGGCCTCGATGCCCTGTCGTGGCTTGTTGAACACGCTGCCGACACCGGTCCAGTCCGTCGCCGGCGAGGCGGACAACATGGAAAGGATCCATCACCGGGACCGCGTCGGGGAGCTCCTCCGTGGTCGCGGTCTTGAAGCCGGTGAACCCGTCCATGGCGACGACGTCCACCCCGTCCCGCCAGGCTTGTGGCCTGTCTGCGAGCCATTGCTTGAACACCTGCTTGGAGCGGCCTTCAACCATGTCCAACAACCGTGCCGGGCCCGTCTTCTCGCGGATCGGCGTCAGATCGATGATGACGGTCACGAACTTGTCGCCCCGCCGGGTGTGCCGCCAGACGTGCTCGTCGACGCCGATCGCGGTCACCCCGTCGAACCGGTGCGGGTCGTCGATCAACCGGCGCTTGCCCTCCGCAAGGACCGCACTGTTCGCGGTATGCCAGGACACTCCCAGACCGGCCGCGACCCGGGACACGGTGAGGTGATCGACCACGACTGCCTCCAGCGCCCACCTGAGTCCGCGGCGGGAGATCTTCGCTCTCCGCTCA
>NZ_SSWH01000040.1 GCF_004803505.1 Arthrobacter echini | reverse complement strand
TGTTCTTCCCACGGAGGTTGTGTGCAGCGTGGCGTGGTTGAGTGAGGT
The DNA here is from genome assembly GCF_004803505.1 of Arthrobacter echini. Classification (GTDB taxonomy): domain Bacteria; phylum Actinomycetota; class Actinomycetes; order Actinomycetales; family Micrococcaceae; genus Arthrobacter_D; species Arthrobacter_D echini. The sequence goes on along the minus strand of NZ_SSWH01000040.1, from coordinate 1,030 downwards.
GAGGACCTCCGGTATCGATATGGGTTACCACACCTGATCGAGTTCACGGAGGTCCTCGTGTCTTACGTTACCCACGCCCGCGCTGCATTGAGCCCGCAGGGCCGGTTGAAAATCGCCCAGCTCGTCGTCCATGACGGGTGGACCCAGACCCGGGTCGCGGAACGGTTCCAGGTAGCCCGCGGCACCGTCTCCAAATGGGTGACCCGGTACCGGGCCGAGGGCGAAGCCGGCCTGGAAGACCGGTCCTCGAGACCACACGTGTCACCGCAGCGGACACCGCACCGGACGGAGCGGCGGATCATCGCGTTGCGTGTCACCAGACGGTGGGGCCCGCACCGGATCGCCTATCACCTGCACCTGCCGCAATCGACGGTGTCGAAGGTCCTCACCCGCTACCGGGTACCACTGCTGGGACATGTTGACCTGAACACCGGGGTGCGGGTGCGCACGCCGAAACCGGTGCGCTATGAGCGGGACAAGCCCGGCGATCTGGTGCACGTCGATGTGAAGAAACTGGGCCGGATCCCTGACGGCGGAGGCCACCGCACCCTGGGCCGGCAGGCCGGGAAACGCAACCGGTCCGCCGGGGCCGGCTATGCGTTCTTGCACTCGGCGATCGATGATCACTCCCGCGTCGTCTACTCCGAAATCCTGGAGAACGAGAAGAAAGAAACCGCAGCCGGATTCTGGGAACGCGCCCACGCGTTCTACACCGGCCTGGGCATCACGGTCGCCCGGGTGATGACCGACAACGGGTCCTGCTACCGGTCAAAGCTATTCAACGACACCCTCGGCGAACACATCAGCCACAAGTACACCCGGGCCTACCGGCCGCAGACCAACGGGAAGATCGAACGCTTCCACCGCACCCTCGCGTTCGAATGGGCCTACGCCCACCACTACGCCTCAGAGACCGCCCGAGCCGACACCTACCAAGCCTGGATCCACGACTACAATCACCACAGACCCCATACCGGCATCAAAGGCAAATCACCCATCGACCGCGTACACAACGTCCGTGGGAAGAACA
>NZ_SSWH01000003.1 GCF_004803505.1 Arthrobacter echini | reverse complement strand
CCCAACACCGGCAAGAACCGGCTCCGCGGCCCCACCTACCAGACCACCATCAGCATCAACATCCTCCCCGACCCAAGTCCTTGACAACCCCACCCACCGCCTAACTACACGGCATTGACTCTAGCCGGGAGTGCACACGCGGCCCGTCGAGCGCCGTGACGGTAGCACCGGAGGCATCGGTCAGGTCGGTGGCAGCGCGTACTATATGGGCGTGTCAACGGACGGGTGGCTGCGGCAGATCGAGCATGCGGAGTGCCATATCCTCCACATCGACATGGATGCGTTCTTCGTCTCCGTCGAGCTGCTCGAACGCCCCGAGCTGCGCGGGGTGCCGGTCGTGGTCGGATCCACCTCCGGGCGTTCCGTGGTCCTGTCCGCCTCCTACGAGGCCCGCCGCTTCGGCGTCCGTTCGGCCATGCCCATGTCCATCGCCCTGCGCCGATGCCCCGGCGCCGTGATCCTGCCGCCGCACCAGCACCGGTACGCGGAGGTCTCCGCCGAGGTGATGCGTATCTTCCGCTCCGTCACTCCCGAGGTCGAGAAGCTCAGCGTCGACGAGGCCTTCCTGGACGTCGCGGGCTCCATGAGGCGCCTCGGCGGTCCTCGGGAGATCGGGGAGCAGGTCCGGGCGCAGATCCAGGCGACGCTCGGCATGACCGCGAGCGTCGGGGCCGCCACCACGAAGTTCGTGGCCAAGATCGCGTCGACGCGGGCCAAACCGGACGGGCTCCTGCTGATCCCCGGCGACCGGACAGTCGCCTATCTGCACACCCTGCCGGTGTCCGCGCTGTGGGGCGTGGGGGCGAAGACGCAGGAGGTCCTGGCCGGGATCGGCATCCGGACGGTCGAGGACGTGGCCCGTACTCCTGTCCCGACGCTCAGGAGATTGCTGGGAGCCTCCGGCGAGCACGTCCATCACCTGGCGTGGGGTCGCGATCCGCGCGGTGTCGTGGTGGCGCGTCAGGAGAAGAGCATCGGGGCAGAGGAGACCTTTTCCCACGACGTCGCCGACTCCGCCGTGCTGCACAAGGAACTGCTGCGTCTGGCGCACCGCACCGCGACCAGACTGCGTTCGTCCGGGTACCGTGCCGGCGGGATGGCACTGAAGCTCCGCTACGCGGATTTCTCCACACTCACCCGCTCGCGGAGGTTCGACGAACCGGTCGACAGCGCGCATGCACTCCACGGGGCGGCCACGGGCCTGCTCGAATCCCTCGGCGACAGGCCGATGGCCGTCCGCCTGATCGGCCTTCGGGCGGAATCCCTCGAGGTCGGCGGCGACGGATCCACGCAGCTGACGATCGACCGGCGTGACGAGAACTGGAGGCTCGCAGAACGTGCCCTGGACGAGGTGAACAGGAAGTTCGGTGAGGCCGGTGTGAAGCCTGCAGGTCTTCTCCCCACGAAGACGAAGACGAAGACGAAGACGAAGACCGGTGCACGGACACCGGGAACCGGCGACGGGGAACGCAGCAGGACTGCATTGTGACTTTGCACCACCCACGTAGCAAACTAGTCTTGAACCAGGCAAATCCGCGCTCGCCCTGAGCGCAGCCGGATCGCCCGAGAGCACGTGTTCCAGGAGCCCCCCACCGGGAACGCTGGTCGTGTTCGGAGCGTTGATGTATTGAAGAACGTTGGCACCCATACCAAGGAGGCGGCCATGGCACTCTCGGACCACGAGCAGAGGTTGCTCGACCAGCTCGAACAGCAGTTGCATGCCGACGATCCCAAGTTCGCGCACTCGATGGCATCGGACACCCGCAAGACGATGTCCACCCGGCGCCTGGTGATCGGATCGCTCATCACCATCGGGGGAATCCTCGTGCTGCTGTCGGGCATCATCTACCAGCTGATCATCCTGGGTGTGGCAGGATTCCTCATCATGGGGGCCGGGGTCTACTTCGCCACGACGAGGTCGAAGCAGGTGGAGGTCACGGCGCCCGCAGGAAAGCCGTCAAAGGCCACCTCGGGGGGCAAGAGCGGTTTCATGTCGGGGCTGGAGGACAAGTGGGACGAGCGGAAGCGGGACCAGAGCTGACGCCGAGCCCCTGCGGTATCCGAGCAGAGAAGAACCCGCCACGGCGGGTTCTTTTTTTGTGCCCGCTGCACGCGCCCGGTGGCGGCCCGGCAGACTCTCCGGGGGGCGACCTGCGTTGACCGTGGAGAGTTGTGGAGTAATGTGGAGCACATAAGAGCGGTTCGGCAGGGGGCCGGATCGGCGGACTCGGAAACAGGCGGTCAGGAGTGTTCCTTGGAACCCACACACCACGCCTTGACGAGAAGGGCAGGCTCATTCTTCCGGCCAGGTTCCGAGAGGAACTCAGCGGGGGACTGGTGCTCACCAGGGGACAGGAGCGCTGCATCTACGTGTTCAGCATGAACGAGTTCGAGAAGGTCCACGAGCAGATGCGGGCGGCACCGATCTCCTCACGCCAGGCGAGGGACTACAACCGGGTCTTCCTGTCCGGTGCTTCCGACGAGGTGCCGGACAAGCAGGGCAGGATCACCATCCCACCGGTGCTGCGGGCCTACGCAGGCGTGGATCGTGACCTGGCCGTCATCGGCGCGGGCAACCGTGCGGAGATCTGGGCGGCGGACGCCTGGGACTCCTACCTGCAGGAGCAGGAGACGGCCTTCTCCGAGACGGACGAGGACGTCTTCCCCGGGATCACCTGAGGAGGGCTCGGCATAGAACCGGGCAGAGCATCTCTTGGCTGAGATCTCCAGCCGCCGGAGACGATCCCCGACCTGACTCCACTTCCCCGGAGCCAGGCAGGGAATCATCCGGCCGGATGGGGATCCGGGTCAAGAGCGGCCGGAACCATGCCTGCACCTGCAGGTGAACGACGATGTAGCAACACCACAGGCACGAGCCGCAGGAGGGTGGCGTATGGAGGAACACCGGTCCGTCGACGACCGGCACATCCCGGTCCTCCGCGACCGTTGTGTCACCCTCCTGGGCTCTTCCGTCGCCGCCGCCGAGGCACTCGGTCGACGCGCCGTCGTCGTCGATGCAACCCTCGGGATCGGCGGCCATGCCGAAGCCGTCCTCGAGCGGTTCCCGCACGTGCATCTGGTCGGCATCGACCGTGACACCGAAGCGCTCGGTCTCGCCGCGGAAAGACTGGTTCGGTTCAGTGACCGCACCGATCTCGTACACGCCGTCTACGACGAGCTGCCCGCCGTCATCGCGGACCTCGGCATCGACGGCGTCGAGGGCGTCCTGTTCGACCTGGGAGTCTCCTCCCTCCAGCTCGACGAGCGCGAACGCGGATTCGCCTACTCCTACGACGCCCCCCTGGACATGCGCATGGACACGAGCGGGGGAATGACTGCCGCGGATGTCGTCAACACCTACCCCGCGGGGGAGCTCCTGCGGGTCATCCGCTCCTGGGGTGAGGAGAAGTTCGCCGGGCGCATCTCCACGGCGATCGTCGAGGCCAGGGACACCCGGCCGTTGCGCACCACGGCCGAACTCGTCGACGTGATCCGCGCCGTCGTGCCGGCGGGGGCCGCCCGCACCGGGGGACATCCGGCCAAACGGACCTTCCAGGCCCTTCGCATCGAGGTCAACGAGGAGTTGCCGGTCCTGGAGCGGGCGATACCCGCGGCGGTCGACGCGATCAGGCTCGGAGGCCGGGTCGTCGCGATGTCCTACCACTCGCTGGAGGACCGCATCGTCAAGAGCGCCTTCACGGCGGGCACGAGATCCTCGGCTCCCGTCGGATTCCCCGTGGAACTCGAGCAGCACAGGGCCTACCTCCGCTCGCTGACCCGGGGAACGGAAACGCCGACACCGGCGGAGATCGAGGAGAACCCGCGGGCGGCGTCCGCCAGACTGCGGGCAGTGGAACGTATCGAACCAGGACCAGCCGACAGGACCACCACATGAGCCAGGCAGTGACCGTTGACAAGCGACATGGCACTGCTGCCTTCTCCGGCAGCGGGGCCCTCGCCGTCGAGCCCGGCCGGCTGACCGGGATCGCTGCCGACGTCGGAGCCCCCGAGCGGACCCGGACCCCACTGACCGTCGTGCCCGCCCGCTCCGTCCGCCGCAGGCTGCCCCTGGCGGTGTTCCTCCTGGCACTGCTGGCCGGCGCACTGGCGACAGTGCTCATGCTGAACATCTCCGTCTCCGGGACCCAGTACGAACTCGTTCGGCTCCGCAACGAGCAGGTCGCCCTGACCCAGCAGAACGAAGCGCTGGTACTCGAGATCCAGACGCGGCAGGCGCCCCAGAATCTCGCCGCGAGGGCCGCGAAGCTGGGAATGGTCCCCTCACCGAGCTTCGGCACCATCGACCTGGAGTCGAAGCGGGTGACCGGGGTGCCGGAGCCCGCCGTCGAGGGCAGCGAGCCGGGCGTCCTCATCGCACCACCCAATCTCACCGGCACACCTGCCCCTGCCGCCCCGGAAGAGGACGCGGGCGAGGAGTCCGCAGCCGCTGAGGACTCGCGGTGACCCCAGCACGGACCGGCAGCCCCGACAGCCTCCGGCTCGCCCTCGGCTCGGCCCGGCTCCGCGCGGGGCTCGCCTTCGTCCTCGTCCTGCTCATGGTGCTCGGGGTCCGGCTGTTCCAGGTGCAGGCGCTGGACCTGGACGGGATGGCCCAGGCAGGCCTGTCCAAACGACTGACGACGACCGCGGTGCCGCCGGTCCGCGGTTCCATCGTGGACATGAACGGCAAGGACTTCGCCCGGAGCGTCGAGCGCTTCGACATCGTGGTCGACCAGCAGCTGAGCGCCGTCGACGAGTTCCGTCGCTGGAACGAGGCCACCGAGGAGTGGGAGGTGATCCCCATGAAGCAGGGTCTCGCCGAACTCGCGGAGGTCCTCGACATGGAGCAGGACACACTGCGCGCGGCGGTCCTGGGGGACAAGACCTTCAACTTCGTCCTCAGGTCGGTCACCCCTGACATGAAGAACAGGGCACTCGACGTGCGCGTCCCGGGCGTCTATGCCGACCCGACGAGTCTGCGCACCTATCCTGCCGGGCCGGTCGGCGGGTCGATCATCGGCTACGTCTCGGCCGACGGCAAGCCGCGCGAGGGCCTCGAGTACGCCCTGAACGACGCGCTGACGGGGACGGCGGGAAGCCGCACCTTCGAGATCGGCGGGGACGGGATCCGCATCCCCTACGCGACCAACGAGGACATCCCCGCTGAGAACGGGCAGGACGTCCGGCTCACGATCGACCAGGACCTGCAGTGGTTCGCCCAGCAGACCATCGCCTCCCAGGTCGAGGAGTACGACGCCGAGTGGGGCAACATCGTGGTGGTGGAGGTGGACACCGGCAACATCCGCGCCATGGCCGAGTCCACCACGCCGGATCCGAACGATCCCGGGGCGACACCCCCGGAGCAGCGCCGTCCCAATTCGGTCAGCGCGTCCTTCGAGCCGGGCTCCACCACCAAGGTGATCACGCTGGCCGCAGCTCTCGAGGAGGGACTGATCACGCCGGCCTCGGAGTTCGAGCTGGACAACCGCTACACGGTCGGGGACCAGACCTTCAAGGACTCCACGGACCACGGGAAGGAGAAGCGCACCGCAGCGGGCGTGCTGGCCAAGTCCATGAACACCGGAACCGTCCAGATCGGTGAGAAGCTCACCAAGCAGGAGCGGTACGAGTGGTTGAAGAAGTTCGGGATCGGGGAGCCGCTGGGTACCGGCCTGACCGAGGAGAACCAGGGGCTGCTGCCCACTCCGGACACGTGGGACGACCGCCAGCAGTACACCGTTCTGTTCGGGCAGGGGCTCACCCAGACGGCGCTGCACACGGCCATGGTGTACCAGACCATCGCCAACGACGGCGTGCGCCTGGCCCCGCGACTCATCGACGCGTACGTGGACCCCGACGGCACCGAGCACGTGGTGCCGCAGGCCGAGGGGACGCCGGTGGTCTCGGCGGAGACCGCCGCGCAGATGCGCACGATGCTCGAGACCGTCACCGAGGAGGGCTCGGGCAAGTCCGGGGAGCTCGAACAGTACCGGGTGGGCTCGAAGACCGGTACCGCGGAGGCCCCGAGCGAGTCGGGAGGATACGACGGCTACACTCTGTCCTACGTGGGCATCGCCCCGATCGAGGAACCGGAGTACGTCGTCGTGGTCACCCTGCAGCGACCCCAGGGAGACCTGTACTACCTGATCCCGGGCCTGTCCTTCCAGAAGGTGATGCAGCAGGTCCTCACCGCCAACAACGTTCCGGCGTCGACGACAAGGCCGGACATCTACCCGGTCGACTACTGATCCGGAGACCGGGGCACCGTGCAATCGAACACTGGGCAGGACAGCGCTGCTTCCCTGCTGCGACCCACCGGCGTCCAGCCGATCCCGCTCGCGAGCGCCCTCGGGAGGATCGGCCTGGCGGGTTCGGGGATCCGTGCCGATCTTCCCCTGGTCAGCGGCATCACACTGGACTCCCGATCCGTGCAGCACGGTGACGTCTACGCCGCACTGCAGGGCGGTACCCGGCACGGCGCCGACTTCGCGGCCGCGGCCGTCCGGTCGGGGGCCGTCGCGATCCTCACCGACGAGGCCGGGGCCGAGCTCTACGCGCAGGCACCTGCAGCCGCCGGCTCCGACGTGCCCGTCGTCGTCGTGCCCGATCCGCGGCGTGCCGTGGGACCGCTGGCGGGGGTGATCTTCGGGACGACGGACCGGGACGGAGCGGCGCCGGCACTGTTCGGTGTGACAGGAACCAACGGCAAGACGACCACGACCTACTTCCTCGACGCCCTGCTCGAAGCACTCGGGCGCTCGACCGGTCTGATCGGGACCATCGAGATCCGGGCCGGGCGCGAGGCGATCCCGAGTGCCCTGACCACGCCGGAGTCGCCGCAGGTGCATTCGCTCCTGGCACTCATGCACGAGCGCGGTATCGACGCCGCGTCCATGGAGGTGTCCTCGCACGCCCTGGAGTTCGGACGCGTCGACGGCGTCCGCTTCGAGGTCGCGGGCTTCACCAACCTCACGCAGGACCATCTCGATCTGCACGGCACCATGGAGGACTACTTCGCGGCCAAGGCGACCCTGTTCACCCCTGAGCGGTGCCGCCGGGCCGTCGTCCTCGTCGATGATCCCTGGGGCCGGCGGCTGGCCGCAGCGGCGGAGGTCCCGGTGCTGCGGCTGCGGACGGAGCCCGCGGACGAGGGGGACGACGTCGCCGACTGGACGGTCGCCGACGTCGAACCCAGCGGACTGGGGCACTCCTTCGCCCTCGTGGGGGTCTCCGGAGAGCGACTGGTGCTGCGCTGCGGACTGCCGGGTGGGTTCAACGTCTCCAACGCTGCCCTCGCGACGATCATGGTGCTGGCCTCCGGCGTGCGGCTCGACGAGCTCCAGCACGCTCTCGACAGGCACGACCCCTTCACCACGGAGGTCCCGGGCCGCATGCAGCTCGTCGGCGAGGAGCCGGCGTCGATCGTGGATTTCGCCCATAATCCGGACGCTCTCGAGCGCACTCTCGCCTCCGTGCGCAGACCCGGCGGACGGGTGATCTCGGTCTTCGGGGCGACCGGTCAGCGCGACGAGTCCAAGCGGGCGGTCATGGGCGCTGTGGGGGCGCGCCTGTCCGACATCCTGATCGTGACCGACGACGATCCGCACGACGAGGACGATGCCGTGATCCGCCGGGCCGTTCGGCAGGGAGCTGAGGCGGCCGTGCAGGAGGAGGAGCTCGCCTGCGAGGTGCTGGAGATCTTCCCCCGCGGCGCCGCCATCGACCGGGCGGTGGCTCGGGCCACGCCAGCTGACACCGTGATCGTCGCCGGTCGCGGGCACGAGGTGTGGCAGGAGGTCAGGGGAGTCGATGTTCCCCTCGACGACCGCGTCGAACTGCGCGCCGCGTTGACACGGTACGGATTCTCTGTGCTTTCCGCGCCGCGGATAGAATCCTGAATCGTCATGATTGAATTCAGCGCAGCCGAGATCGCGGCTCTCACGGGCGGCATCCTCATCGGCGACGATCCGGGGCGGGAAATCACTGTCACCTCCGCCGCCGTCGATTCGCGTGAGAGCGCTCCCGGTGGCCTGTTCATCGCCAAACCCGGCGCGGAATCGGACGGGCACCTGTTCGTCGGGGCGGCCTTCGGGCGTGGCGCTGTCCTGGCGCTGGCCGAGCGGGAGGTCACCGGCGAGGACCAGGCGGTGTTCCCCTCGGTCGTCGTACCGGACGTGGTCCTCGCGATGGGCGCCCTCGCAGCCGAGACGGTGCGCCGGTTGCGTGCCCGCGGCGACCTGACCGTCATCGGCATCACCGGCTCGGCCGGGAAGACCACCACGAAGGACCTCCTCGCGGGTATCCTCGGGCCGATCGGTCCCACGGTTGCGCCCCGAGGGTCGTACAACGGCGAGGTGGGTGTGCCCCTGACGGTGTTCGACGCCGGGTGGGACACGCGCTACCTCGTCATCGAGATGGGCGCCACCGAACCCGGCAACATCGCCTACCTCGCCTCCCTGGTGCACCCGGACGTCGGCGTGGTCCTCGGGGTCGGCTCGGCCCACGTGGGTGAGTTCGGAGGCGTCGAGAACATCACGCGGACGAAGGGCGAGCTTCTCGAGGCTCTGCCAGCGACGGGCATCGCGGTCATCAACGCGGACGACGAGCGGGTCCTCGGCATGCGCGGGCGCACACTCGCCCGACAGGTCTTCTTCACCTCCTCGGCCGACTTCCGTGCGGACGGCGACGTCCTGCTGGCCCGTGACGGTACGACCACGGCCGAGGGCAACCCGGCGTTCACGCTTCTCTTCCCGGACGGCAGCGAACACGACGTCGTGTCCCCGCTGCTCGGGCTCCACCACATCACGAATCTGCTGGCGGCCGCTGCGATCGCCTATGAAGTGGGCTGCACGCCCGAGCACATCGCGGTATCCCTGCGGAGCCTCGCGGCTGCGAGTCGGTGGCGCATGGAACGCACCGATCGCGCCGACGGGGTCACGGTGATCAACGACGCCTACAACGCCAATCCGGAGTCGATGCGGGCCGCCCTCCGGACCCTCGCCGAGCTCGGACGCAGCCGCCACCGATCCTGGGCCGTGCTCGGCGAGATGCTCGAGCTCGGGGACCGGTCCATCGAGGAGCACGACCTCCTCGGACGGGTGGTCGTGCGACTGAACATCTCCAAGCTGATCTGCGTGGGGCCGAACACCCGTGCACTGTTCAACGGAGCCGTCCTCGAGGGCTCATGGGGGAGCGAGGCCGTCCACGTGGAGGACGCGGAGGCCGCCGAGCGGATCCTGGACGCCGAACTCGAGCCCGGGGACATCGTCCTGTTCAAGTCCTCGAACGGTGCGGGACTGCGCTTCCTCGGCGACCGGATCGCCGGCTCGTCGAAGGCCGCCGGCAGCCCGGCCCATCCGGCGGACACTCCAGGAAGGGCCCACCAGCCGTGATCGCACTCCTCGTGGGCTCCGCCGCCGCGCTCCTGTTCGCGTTCGTCGGCACACCCCTGTTCATCAGGCTCCTCGTCAAGCGGGCGTACGGACAGTTCATCCGCGACGACGGACCGACCGCCCACCACACCAAACGCGGCACGCCCACCATGGGCGGAGCCGTCATCATGGGCTCGGTGCTGCTGGCGTACTTCCTGACGCACCTGCTCATGATGGCTCTTGGCTCGCCCGTGGGCGGACCGAGCGCCTCGGGTCTGCTGCTGCTGTTCCTCGCCACGGGCATGGGACTGGTCGGCTTCGCCGACGACTTCACCAAGATCTCCAAGCAGCGCAGTCTCGGCCTGAGCGCCCCGGCCAAGATCGCGGGACAGACCCTCGTCGGGGTGATCTTCGGGGTGCTCGCCCTGCAGTTCCCGGACGAGAAAGGCCGTACTCCGGCCTCGACCGCGATCTCCTTCATCCGGGACACCCCGCTCGACCTGGCCTTCGCCGGAACGGTCCTCGGGGCCATCCTGTTCGTCATCTGGTCGAACCTGATCATCACCGGGGCGAGCAACGGCGTGAATCTCGCCGACGGGCTCGACGGCCTCGCCGCCGGGGCATCCATCCTCGTCTTCGGGGCGTACCTGCTGATCGGCATCTGGCAGGGCAACCAGAGCTGCGGCTCACCCGGCGCGGGAAGCGTCTGCTACGAGGTGCGCGACCCACTGGATCTGGCGCTCGTGGCCGGCGCCATGTGCGGGGCCCTGGTGGGCTTCCTCTGGTACAACACGTCGCCGGCCCGGATCTTCATGGGCGACACCGGGTCCCTGGCCCTCGGAGGGGCGATCGCCGGGTTCGCGATCCTCTCGCGCACCGAACTGCTCCTGGTCATCCTGGCCGGACTGTTCGTGATGATCACCCTCTCGGTCATCATCCAGGTGGGCTACTTCAAGCTCTCGGGGGGCAAGCGCGTGTTCAAGATGGCGCCCCTCCAGCACCACTTCGAGCTCAAGGGCTGGGCCGAGGTCACGGTCGTGGTCCGGTTCTGGATCCTGGCAGGGCTCTTCGTCGCGGTGGCACTGGGTATCTTCTACGCGGAATGGGTTGTGGGATGAACGAATCGGAGCAGGACGCGGCGACCGGGTCCACGGATCGGGCGCACGGGACGGACCGCCTGGACGAGCTCGTGAGCTGGGACGCCGACTGGGCGGGCCTGCGCGTCGTCGTCGCCGGGATCGGAGCCTCCGGTTTCTCGGCGGCGGACACGCTGATCGAGCTCGGAGCGGCCGTCGTCGTGGTGGATGCGCAGGTCGACGACGAGAACGAGGCCAAGGCCGACACGCTGCGGATCGTCGGCGCCCGGGAGGTCCTGCTCGGGGCCGAGTACGCCACCACCCTCCCCCTGGTGGACGGCGAGCCGGCCGAGCTCGTGGTCACCTCCCCGGGCTGGCGTCCCACCCAGCCGCTCCTCGCGGAAGCCGCGGCCGCCCACATACCGATCTGGGGCGATGTGGAACTGGCCTGGCGGGTACGGATCCGCCAGGGGCGCCCGACCGCCGAGTGGCTGACCATCACGGGGACCAACGGGAAGACCACCACCGTGGGCCTGACCGAGTCCATGCTGCTGGCAGCGGGTACGCGTGCCATCGCCGCCGGCAACGTCGGCACGCCCATCCTCGATGTGATCCGCGACCCGCAGGGCTACGACTTCATCGCGGTGGAACTGTCCAGTTTCCAGCTGCACTGGTCCCATTCGATCTCCCCGCTCGCCAGCGTCTGCCTCAACGTCGCCGAGGACCACGTGGACTGGCACGGCAGCTACGGGGCCTACCTCGCGGCCAAGGCTCTCGTGTACGAGCGCACCAGGATCGCATGCGTCTACAACGTGGAGCAGCGCGAGACCGAGGCGATGGTCGAGCAGGCCGAGGTGATCGAGGGCTGCAGGGCCATCGGCTTCACCACCGGAATGCCCTCGATCAGCATGCTCGGCGTCGTCGAGGACCTGCTGGTCGACCGCGCCTTCATCGCCCAGCGCAAGGACTCGGCGGTGGAGCTGGCTGCTGTCGCCGACCTCGGGACGGTGGTACCGCGCCACCTCGTCGCCGATGCACTCGCCGCCGCCGCACTGGTGCGCGCCGCAGGCATCGACACCACTGCCGTGCGCGCGGGCATCCGCGCCTTCAGGCCCGGCGATCACCGCATCCAGGTGGTGGGCGACGAGGACGGCGTACTGTGGATCGACGACTCCAAGGCCACCAATCCCCACGCAGCAGCCGCGTCCTTGGCGTCCTTCGAATCGGTCGTGTGGATCGCAGGCGGTCTGTCCAAGGGGGTCTCCTACGACGAGCTCGTCCGGGAGCACGCAGGCCGGCTCCGCGCCGTCGTGCTCCTCGGCGAGGACCCGGGTCCACTGCAGGGCGCCCTGGCCCGGCACGCTCCGGGTGTTCCGGTCTCCCGCCACCCGGGCAGCGACGACCAGGATCATGACGGCACGGCGGCGGACGCGCCGACGGCAGAGCTCCTCATGCAGTGGGCTGTTGCCGAGGCGGCGCGCCTGGCGCGGGAGGGCGACACGGTGCTGATGGCGCCGGCCGCGGCGTCGATGGACCAGTTCTCCTCCTACGCGCATCGCGGGGCCGCCTTCACGGCAGCCGTCGCAGCGCGCAGGGCACGGGCGACGACGGCGGAGGAGTCGTGACGGCCGGCAAGGGTGCGCACCCCGTAGGCCGGGCCGGTGATGCCCGGGGTGCCGGAGCCGCGATCAGGCGGGGGTGGTCACTGCTCGAGGGCGTGGGCCGGGCGCCGACGGGCTCGAGCTACTACCTGATCCTCGGCGCCGTCCTCGCGCTGACCGCGATCGGCCTGCTCATGGTTCTCTCCGCCTCGTCCGTGGAGGCGATCTCCGTGGGGACCGAGAACGGGGACGACAGATTCGGACTCTTCCTCAAGCAGTGCATCTGGGCCGCTGCCGGCCTGGTCCTGATGCTGGTGCTCTCCCGGCTCGGTCCGCTCGCCTACAAGAAGCTGGCGTGGCCCGGACTGGGCATCGCCGTCGTGCTGCTGCTCCTGGTGCTCGTGATCGGTGAGGACATCAACGGCAACAGGAACTGGATCAGGATCGGCTCCCAGACCTTCCAGCCCTCCGAGCCGACGAAGCTCGCGCTCGCGCTCTGGTTCGCGACCGTGCTCGAGAGGAAGAAGGCCCTCATCAGGGACTGGCGCCATGCCCTGATCCCGGCAGTGCCCATCGGCGGCCTGCCCATCGGCCTGGTGCTGCTCGGCGGAGACCTGGGGACCGGGCTGGTCCTCATGATGATCGCCGGCGCGGCGCTGTTCTTCGCGGGGGCGCCGATGAAGCTCTTCGTCCTCACCGGGGCCGCTGCGCTTCTCGGATCGGTGCTCATGGTGGTGGCCAGCCCGAACCGCGGAGGGCGCATCCGCGCCTGGCTCGGCCTGAACTGCGACAACGGCGCCGATCTGTGCATGCAGTCCGACAGCGGACTCTTCGCCATGGCCTCCGGCGGCTGGTTCGGTGTCGGCATCGGGCAGAGCCGCCAGAAGTGGAACTGGATCCCCGAGGCGCACAACGACTTCATCTTCGCCATCATCGGCGAGGAGTTCGGGCTCCTCGGCACGGTCGTCGTGGTGGCCCTGTTCGGCATCCTCGCGGTCGCCACCATCAGGGTCGCGCTGCGCTACACGGATCCGTTCGTCCGGATCCTGATGGGATCGATCCTCGTCTGGCTGATCGGCCAGGCCTTCGTCAACATCGGCATGGTGACCGGCCTGCTGCCCGTGATCGGCGTGCCGTTGCCCTTCATCTCCTACGGCGGCTCCGCGCTGACCTTCACGCTCGCGGCGGTCGGGGTACTCCTGTCCTTCGCCCGGAAGACGCCGTACGCCCTGGGTCCGGAGGACCCGCCGGACCCAGGCACGAAGGACCGCACCCCGGTCGGCATGACAGCCGGCCGTACCGGCGCCGGTGCGCGGGACGGTGTCCGCTGATGGCGCCCACCCCGTCCACCGACGGCGCGGTGTCGGTCGTCCTCGCCGGCGGCGGTACCGCGGGCCACGTCAGCCCGCTGCTGGCCATCGCGCACGCGATCGTCGAGCAGCGCCCCGGCGCCCGTATCACCGCCATCGGGACCCGGACCGGGATGGAGACGCGTCTCGTTCCGGCGGCCGGCTTCGAGCTGCGCACCATCGACCGTGTGCCGTTGCCGCGGCGCCCCTCCCTCGATCTGCTGAAGCTGCCCGCCCGGTTCGTCCGGGCCGTGCGGCAGGCGCGGCGGATCGTCCTCGACACGCGTGCCGACGTCGTCGTCGGCGTCGGCGGGTACGTCTCCGCGCCGGCCTATCTGGCGGCCCGGTCGGCACGCGTACCCGTGGTCATCCACGAGGCCAACGCGCGGCCGGGCATCGCCAACCGGGCCGGAGCCCGTATCGCGGCCCGCGTCGCGGTCGCCTTCGAGGGAACGAAGCTCCCGGGCGCCGTGCCGGTCGGGATGCCCATGCGGCGCGGCATCGCCGCTCTCGACCGCACGGCGGAGCGTACCAGCGCCAGGACGAGCCTCGGTCTCGACCCGGACCGAGCCACGCTCATCGTGACGGGCGGCTCCTCCGGTGCCGCGAGCATGAACCGCTCCCTGGGCGCGGCCGTCCCCGGCCTCGTCGCAGCAGGCGTGCAGGTCCTCCACATCACCGGCCGCGGCAAGCAGGTACCGGGTCCGGACGGCACGCCGCTCGCCCTCCCCGGCTATCACCAGGTCGAGTTCGTCGACGGCATGGAGCGGGTGTACGCGGCAGCCGATCTCCTACTGGCACGCGCCGGTGCCGCAACCGTCAGTGAAGTCAGCGTCGTCGGGCTCCCCGCGGTCCTCGTACCACTGCCCCACGGCAATGGCGAACAGCGGTTCAACGCCGCCGGACTCGTCCGCAGCGGTGGTGCGGTCCTCATCGAGGACCGCGAGTTCACCCCCGCGTGGATCCGCGATCAGATCCTGCCGCTGGTGACCGACCCTGCACGGCTCGAGGCGATGTCGCGGGCGGCCTACGCCCTCGGAGTGCGTGACGCGGACCGGCGCATGGCGGAGCTCATCCTCTCTGCAGCAGGGGACAGGACACAGTGAAAGGCCCGGACACCGCAATGAACAGCCCGTCGAACACCGCCATGAACGGCCCTGCACCCGCGCTCGAGGCAGGACTGAAGGAACCCGTGCACTTCATCGGGCTGGGGGGAGCGGGGATGTCCGCCGTGGCCCGGGTACTGCTGGGTCAGGGGCTGCAGGTCTCCGGCTCCGATGCAGCGGAATCGAAGGGCCTGCGGGCGCTGGCCGCGCTCGGCGCCGTCGTGCACGTGGGGCACACGGCCGACATCGTGCCCGCGGACGGGACCGTCGTGGTCTCCTCCGCCATCCGCGGGACGAACCCCGAGCTGATCGAGGCGCGGCGACGTGGGCTGCCCGTGCTCCACCGTTCCGAGGCACTCGCCGCAGCGATGCACGGGCAGCAGGCGGTCGCCGTCGCGGGAACGCACGGCAAGACCACCACGACGGCGATGCTCACCGTGCTGCTGCGCGAGGCCGGCCTCGCCCCGTCCTTCGCGATCGGCGGTGACGTGGCTGCGCTCGGGGTCAACGCGGAGTGGACCGGGGGGGAGGTGTTCGTGGCCGAGGCCGACGAGTCCGACGGGTCGTTCCTGAACTACTCGCCGCGCGTCGCCGTCGTGACGAACGCCGAGGCGGACCATCTGGACCATTACGGCAGCGCCGACGCGGTCCACGCCGCGTTCCGGGACTTCGCCGACCGCGTGGCCGAGGACGGACTCCTGGTGGCCTGCGCGGACGATCCCGGGGCCGCGGGCCTCGCCGGAGGTCTCCCGGACCCGCGCCGCGTACGCACCTACGGCTATGCGGACACCGCCGACATCAGGATCAGCGCTACACGGGACGTGGGGAGCACCACCAACAGCATGCTCTCCTTCAGCATCGACGGTCTCGACGCGCAACAGGAGCTCCAGCTCGGTGTGCCGGGCCGGTACAACATCCTCAATGCCACGGCAGCGTTCGCCGTCGCGCTCGAACTCGGGGTGGACCCGGCGGTCGCCGCGACCGGACTGGCGCTGTTCTCCGGTGCGGCACGCCGCTTCGAGGCGCGCGGCGAGGCGGACGGGGTGCGCGTGTTCGACGACTATGCGCACCATCCGACCGAGGTGCGCGCCGCCCTGACCGCCGCCGGGACCGTCGCGGGGGGCCATCGCGTCCACGTCCTGTTCCAGCCTCATCTGTTCTCCCGGACGCAGGAGTTCGCCGCAGGGTTCGCTGCCGCACTGGCGTTGGCGGACACCGTGACCGTGCTGCCCGTCTACGCGGCCCGGGAGGATCCGGTCGAGGACGTCGGCGGCTGGACCATCACGGAGCTCATGGCCGATGCGACCGGCACGGAGGTGTCCTACGTCGAGGACCCGGACCAGGCCCTGCGCTCGGTGGTCGCCGCCACGCGCGAGGGCGACATCATCCTCACGGTCGGCGCCGGCGATGTCACCCGCTACGGCGCGGAGCTCGTGACGCTGCTCGGAGAACGCGCCCTGAACCGCAGGGGTGGTCGGGCTGCCACCGGGGCCGGCCGGTGAGCCCGGGAGGACTGCCCGGACCGGTGAAGCTGCCGTTCGTCCGGAGGAACCGCACCGGCGGTGCACCGGATGCCGGATCGCGGGGATCGACCGTCGTCGACTTCCCGGGGCCCAAACGCTCGCCTCGCTCCCGGAGGATCCTCCTGTCCCTCGTCGCGGTCCTCGTGGTTCTCGGTGGGGTGGTGGCGTTCGCCGTCTTCTCCCCGGCGCTCGCCCTGCGGACGATCGTGGTCGAGGGACAGTCGCTGACCACCACCGCCGAGATCGACGAGGCGCTCGCGCCACTGGTCGGTACGTCGCTGACGCGGATCTCCACGGAGGACGTCCGAGCCCTGCTGGCGGACAAGACGCCCATCGAGGACGTCGGCATCGCCGCGGAGCCGCCCTCGACGCTCGTGGTGATGATCACCGAGCGCAGACCCGTCGCCGTCCTCGAGCAGGGCTCCGACGTCATCCTCATCGACTCCCAGGGACGTCACCTGGCCAGCGTCCCCGACCGCGACGGGATCGACCTGCCGCTGATCGACGGTGGGACGGAAGCCGTCAACTCGCAGGTGTTCTCCTCCATCGCCGCTGTTCTGGCCGAACTGCCGGACTCGGTGCTCTCCAGACTCACCAGCGCGTCCGCCGGAACGATCGACTCGATCCGGCTGACCCTGGAGGGAGATCAGGTGATCTTCTGGGGCAGCTCGGAGCGCAACGCGCAGAAGGCGCGCGTCGTCGAGGCCCTGCTGTCGGTGCGGGAGCCGGATCAGCCCGTGGGGGAGTTCGACGTCAGTTCCCCGGACCGGCCGGTGACCCGGTAGGAACCCATGGACAGAGCGGGTCAGGCAGGCCGGGTCGGGCAGGACAGGCGCAGGGAGAAGGACACGCGGGAGCCGAATATTGCATCACGGCGTCCGCACGCATAGCGTCGAGCATAGAAATTACTTGACATAACGTTAACTTTCAACCTGAACGTTAACGTTTCACGGGGCAGAGGGGTGCCGGACGACGGCACACCGAACAGCAGACAGATTCGAACAAGGGACACAGGACGTGGCAGCACCTCAGAATTACTTGGCCGTCATCAAGGTCGTCGGCATCGGCGGCGGCGGCGTCAATGCCGTCAACCGGATGATCGACGTGGGCCTCCGCGGCGTGGAGTTCATCGCCATCAACACCGATGCCCAGGCGCTGCTGATGAGTGATGCCGACGTCAAGCTCGACGTCGGACGCGAACTCACCCGCGGGCTCGGTGCCGGAGCGGATCCCGAGGTGGGCCGGCGCGCCGCCGAGGACCACGCCGAGGAGATCGAGGAGGTCATGCGCGGGGCCGACATGGTCTTCGTGACGGCTGGTGAGGGCGGTGGTACCGGTACGGGCGGTGCCCCCGTCGTCGCTCGCATCGCCCGCTCGCTCGGAGCCCTCACCATCGGCGTCGTCACCCGCCCGTTCACCTTCGAGGGACGCCGGCGCTCGAACCAGGCCGAGAGCGGCATCGACACCCTCCGCGAGGAGGTCGACACCCTCATCGTGATCCCGAACGACCGCCTGCTCTCGATCAGCGACCGCAACGTGTCGATGCTGGACGCCTTCCGCTCCGCCGATCAGGTTCTGCTCTCCGGTGTCCAGGGCATCACGGACCTCATCACCACGCCCGGTCTGATCAACCTCGACTTCGCGGACGTCAAGTCCGTCATGCAGGGCGCGGGGTCGGCGCTCATGGGTATCGGTTCCGCGCGCGGAGAGGATCGGGCGGTCAAGGCCGCCGAGCTCGCCATCGCCTCCCCGCTGCTCGAGGCGTCCATCGACGGCGCCCACGGCGTGCTGCTGTCCATCCAGGGCGGCTCCGACCTCGGCCTCTTCGAGATCAACGAGGCTGCACGCCTCGTGCAGGAAGTGGCCCACCCGGAGGCGAACATCATCTTCGGTGCGGTCATCGACGACGCGCTCGGTGACGAGGCGCGGGTGACGGTCATCGCCGCAGGATTCGACCAGGTGGATGTCACGTCCCAGCCGGCTGCGGCACCCGTTCCCTCGTCGAGACCCGCCGTGGCGCCGAGCGTCGGCGCGGATCCGCAGCGCTCAGCGGCCTCCGCCGGGATCGGATCCTGGTCCGCGCAGCGGTCGGGCCAGCGACCGGTTCCCGCCGACTCGGGCTTCGACGTCGATCTTCCCGCGATCGTGGAGCCGGATCTCTCCACCGGGCGCTCGGACGATCTCGACGTGCCCGACTTCCTCAAGTAGTCCATGCCTACCGCCACTGCCAGCGTCACAGGCCTCTCCACCGGAGACCCGAGCTCCCCGTTCCACTGGATGCGGGAGGTCCGTCCCGGTCTGCGCGTCGCCTTCACCTCGCGTCCGGCCGGTAACCTGGCGCTGCACGTGGGCGGTGACGCCGAGGGTGTCCGGCGTCGGCGGAGCCGGCTCGAGGAGTCGATGGGGATCCCTGCCGGTTCCCTGCGCTTCATGAGTCAGACGCATTCGGACCGGGTGACGGTGCTCGGCGATGGGCGAGGCGCCGATGCTGCGGTGGCCGGTGCTCCGGACGCGGACGGGATGATCTCACCCACGGGAACTGATCCGCTGGCCGTGCTCGTCGCGGACTGCGTGCCCGTCGTGCTGGCCGACGAATCCGTCGCGGACGGCGGAACGGGGGCGACCGCCGTCGTCCACGCCGGCCGCGCCGGTGTGGCCAACGGGATCGTCGAGCGCGCGGTGGACCTCCTGCGCCGCAGGGGCGCCCGGCGGCTGTCCGCCTGGATCGGCCCGTCCGTATGCGGCTCCTGCTACGAGGTTCCCGAGGACATGATGCGTGAGCTCGCGCTGGCCCTTCCCGAGACGGCGGCGCGGACCAGGACGGGCACGCCCGCCCTCGACCTGCCGGCCGGTGTCCGCCGACAGCTCGGGCGGACGGCCGTGCAGGTGGAGTCCGTACCCGAGGCCGAGGCGTGGTGCACGGTGGAGAACACCGCCCTGTACTCGCACCGGCGTGAGCCCGGAGCCGGTCGGCTCGCCGGGCTCGTCTGGCGAACATGATCGATCCCGGGGCGCAGGAGGGTCCGGCGGTCTCGGATGCACGTGCGCGGGAGCTCGCGGCACGCCTCCAGCACGTCCGGGAGCGCATCTCCTCGGCAACCGCTGCCGCCGGTCGGACGCGACCGACGCTGATCGTGGTCACCAAGTACTTCCCCGTGTCCGACATCCGGATCCTGCACGGTCTCGGCGTACACGATGTCGGGGAGAACCGGGATCAGGAAGCGTCCGGCAAGGCAGCGGAACTGGGCGATCTCCTCACCTGGCACTTCATCGGTCAACTGCAGACCAACAAGGCTCGATCCGTGGTCCGCTACGCCGCTGCGGTGCACTCGGTCGATCGCCTGTCGCTGGTCCGGGCGCTGGGAAAGGCCGTCGCGGCGGAGCAGGAGGGGCGAGCGGCCTCGGGTGCCGTGCCCCGGGCGGACCTGGAATGCTTCCTCCAGTTCGATCTCGATCCCGAGGCGTCCGACGGCGGCAGGGGCGGGGCCCTTCCGGGCGAGGCCCTCGCTCTCGCCGAGGCGCTCATGGGTACCCCGGGGCTCCGGCTCGCCGGGGTCATGGCGGTGGCGCCGCTGGGGATCCCGCCCTCGGAGGCGTTCGGGAACCTCGCCTCGATCTCCGGGACCGTCCGCTCCGTGGACCCCACGGCGACGGGAATCTCGGCGGGCATGAGCGGCGATCTCGAGGAGGCCGTCGAGGCCGGGGCGACACACCTCAGGATCGGTTCCGACGTCCTCGGCCCGCGTCCGGAGGTCAGGTAGCGTCTGATCCGGACCAGGGTGATCAGGTACAGCTGAGGGTTCGGATCGCCCAGTATGCTCGGACCTCGAATCCACCGGGCCCTCGGGTTCACGGAGCCCGCCCGTCCACACCACCTCTCAGTCCATACAGTTACGACAGGAGCCACCATGGCCGGCGCACTGCGCAAGACGATGATCTACCTCGGCCTCGCCGACGGTGACGAGCAGTACGACCCCGAAGCGAGCACCCAGCACGGCAGGAACGAGGACCCAGTGGATCACGATCGCGACGAACGCCGTTTCGAGCCCGCACCCGGTGCCACGCGCATAGCGTCCGTCGAGGAGTACCGTGCGCCCGTCACACCGATCAGGCGTGCTCCGTCCTCCCGCGAGGACTCCACGAGCCTGCGCCAGATCACCACGATCCACCCCCGCTCCTACAATGACGCGAAGCTCATCGGAGAGAGCTTCAGGGACCAGATCCCGGTCATCATGAACGTCACGGACATGGCGGAGGCCGATGCCAAGCGCCTCGTGGACTTCTCGGCCGGTCTCGTCTTCGGCCTGCACGGCAGCATAGAACGAGTCACCAATAAGGTGTTCCTGCTCTCGCCGTCGTATATTGAAGTTCTCGGCGA
The DNA here is from genome assembly GCF_004803505.1 of Arthrobacter echini. GTDB lineage: Bacteria > Actinomycetota > Actinomycetes > Actinomycetales > Micrococcaceae > Arthrobacter_D > Arthrobacter_D echini. The sequence continues at coordinate 304,002 of NZ_SSWH01000003.1, read as the reverse complement.
AGACCTGAAGGCAAGCGAAGGACAGACCAGCTTCTTCAACCAGAGCTGAGCCCCGTGGCCCTCGAGGTCGCGTCCTATACCGAAGGCCCGAAGGACTGGAACTGCTCTGTGAGTTTGGTATTCGCACTGATCTACCTCGTACTGATGCTGTTCCAGCTCGCCCTGATCCTGCGCATCATCTACGACGCCGTACAGAGTTTCGCGCGCGACTGGCGGCCCCGCAAGCTCGCCCTCGTCCTCGCCTCCGGGGTGTACTCGGTGACCGATCCACCGATCAGGGCACTGCGGCGGCTGATCCCGCCGCTGCGTCTGGGCGGGGTCCAGCTCGACCTGGCCTTCCTGGTCCTGTTCATCCTCGTCGTGATCCTGATGTCCGTCTCGGCCCGGCTCGCGACCTAGCATCCTGACCCGTTTCATGATGCAGTTTCAGAAGATATACGCTGATCCACAGCCCGGTACGGCCCATCCGGTCGCGCCCATGAACCGATATCGCAGCAGCGTGCGCTCCCTCGGGCGGACCTGCACCCAGCAGAAGAGGTGATCCGATGGCTTTGACGCCGGAAGACGTTGTCAACAAGAGATTCCAGCCGACCAAGTTCCGCGAAGGCTACGACCAGGACGAGGTGGACGACTTCCTGGACGAGATCGTCGTCGAGCTGCGCCGCCTGAACCAGGAGAACGAGGAACTGCGCCGCACGGCGGCAGGCGGATCGGCGGATGCGAACGGGGCCGTGCCGGCTCCCGTCAGCGCCGGCGCGCAGACCGCGGGCGTGTCGTCCGCAGGGGCCGATGGCGGTCCGACGACCACCACCGGTGTCGACTCCGTTGCGGTGCAGCCGGTCTCCGAAGCACCCGCGTCCGAGGTGGCCGCTCCGACCACCGCGGACCAGGACACCGCCGACAGCGGAACAACCAGCGCCTCGGCCACCGCAGGGACCTCCGACAGGACCACCGACACTGCCGAGTCCGCGGCCGGTGTCCTCGCCATGGCGCAGCGACTGCACGACGAGTACGTCAACGCCGGCGTCGAGCAGCGCGACAAGATCATCGCCGAGGCGCAGCGCGAGGCCACCACTCTCGTCGACAGCGCCGAGGAGACAAGTCGCAGGACCCTCGGGGCCCTCGAGGAGGACAAGAGCGTCCTGGAACGCAAGGTGGAGCAGCTCCGCGGATTCGAGCGCGACTACCGCTCACGCCTGAAGGACTACATCGAGGGTCAGCTGCGCGATCTCGACGTCACCGGATCCGTCGTCTCGAACACCTCGGCCTCGTAGAGGGCGACCCCTCCGGTCGACAGCAGCCACGCGAAGGGTCGGTCTCCGGGCATGTCCCGGCGACCGACCCTTCCGCCGTCCCGACCTCCGGGCACGGCGACCCGGCATCCCTACCCTGGAGGACCAGTGACCCAGAACCCCTTCGCGCAGGACGGCGCCGACGACGGACCCCCGACGGCACCACGGGCCGGGACCGGGGCCACCGCCGCTGACGGCCGCGGCAGCAGGCGCTCCGTGCCGAAGCGTCACGGGCTCGTGCTCGTCCTGTGTACTCTCGTGATCTACCTCCTCGATCAGCTCACGAAGTGGTGGGTGGTCTCCGCCATGGACGAGGGTGACGTGATCCCGGTGCTGCCGCCACTGCTGAGCTGGCGTTTCATCCGCAACCCCGGAGCCGCGTTCTCGATCGGCACCGACTACACCTGGGTCTTCACCATCATCATGGTCCTCGTCTCGGTCGCGATCGTCCTCCAGGTCCGCAGGGTCGCATCCTGGCTCTGGGCGGTGGCACTCGGGCTCGTCCTCGGGGGTGCGCTCGGCAATCTCACCGACCGATTGTTCAGGGAGCCCTCCTTCGGACAGGGCCACGTGGTGGACTTCATCGCGCTGCCGAACTTCGCGATCTTCAACATCGCGGACTCCGCCGTCGTCTGCGGCGTGGTACTGATCGTCCTGCAGACGCTGCGCGGTATCGACCCGGACGGCGGCCGGAAGGCGAAGGACGAAGCTGCCGTCGGCGACGTCGGTGACGTCGGGACGCCCGGGCAGCAGCGCCGTGATCACGGTGAGAGCAGTGACGATGAGCAGTGACCGGATCGTCATCGACGAGGCGGATGCAGGAGAGCGCCTGGACTCCGTCCTCGCCCGCCTGCTCGGCGTCTCCCGCTCCGCCGTCGCCCAGTGGTGCGCCGACGGACGGGTGCTGCGCGACGGCGAGCGCCTCGTGAAGTCCGACCGGGTCAGGGCGGGGGACCGGATCGACGTCGATGTCCCCGACCCGGCGGACGGGCACCGGGTGATCCCGGAGGCCGTGGACGGCATGGGGATCCTGCTCGACGACGAGGACTTCGTCGTCGTCGACAAGCCCGTCGGCGTTGCCGCGCACCCGTCGCCGGGATGGGTGGGGCCGACCGTCGTGGGTGCCCTTGCCGCCGCCGGGTGCCGGATCGCCACCTCCGGTGCTCCCGAGCGGGCCGGCATCGTCCACCGGCTCGACGTCGGTACGTCGGGGGCGATGGTCGTCGCCAAGACGGAGAGGGCCTACACGGCGCTCAAGCAGGCCTTCAGGGAACGGACGGTGGACAAGGTCTACCACGCCGTCGTCCAGGGATTACCGGAACCGCTCAGGGGCACCATCGATGCGCCCATCGGGCGCCACCCCCACCACGAGTGGCGTTTCGCCGTGATGGAGGGCGGGCGGGACTCGCGCACCCACTACGAGGTCCTGGAGGCCTTCGGCCGTGCGAGTCTCGTGGAGGTCCACCTGGAGACGGGCAGGACACACCAGATCCGGGTGCACTTCTCCGCCCTGCACCACCCCTGCGCGGGGGACCTGACCTACGGAGCCGATCCGCGGCTCGCCGCCGAGCTCGGGCTCACGCGGCAGTGGCTGCACGCCCACGAGCTCGGCTTCGTGCACCCCCGGACCGGGGAACAGGTGAGAGTCACGAGCGGCTACCCGGTGGATCTCGCCTACGCGCTCATGGCGCTGTCGGAGGGGCTCGTCTGAGGAACCGTCCGGGGAGCGGTCCCAGGGCGAGCAGCACTAGACTTGCTCCGTGGCTACTCCAGCATCACCCGATTCCTTCGTCCATCTCCACAACCACACCGAGTACTCGATGCTCGACGGCGCGGCCCGGCTGACCGATCTCTTCAGCCACACCGAGGAACTCGGGATGACGGCCCTGGCCACCACGGACCACGGGTTCGTCTTCGGCGCCTTCGACTTCTGGAACAAGGCCACCACGGCCGGTATCAAGCCGATCATCGGCGTCGAGGCCTATCTCACCCCGGGAACCGCGCGCGGTGACCGGACCCGGGTGAAGTGGGGCGGGGGAGGGCGCGACGACGTCTCCGGTGCCGGTGCGTACACCCATATGACCCTCTGGTCCGAGACCACGGGCGGCATGCACAACCTCTTCCGCATGTCCTCGCTCGCCTCCCTCGAGGGCTACCTCTACAAACCGCGCATGGACCGGGATCTGCTGCAGACCTACGGGAAGGGCCTCATCGCGACCACGGGGTGTCCCTCGGGGGAGGTGCAGACCAAGCTCAGGCTCGGACTGTACGACGAGGCGAAGCAGGCCGCCTCCGACTTCCGGGACATCTTCGGCGCGGAGAACTACTTCTGCGAGCTGATGGATCACGGGCTGGACATCGAGCGGAACGTCAAGGCGGACCTGATCCGGCTCGCGAAGGAGCTCGGCCTGCCGCTCGTCGCCACCAACGACCTCCACTACACGCACGCCGAGGACTCGAAGGCGCACGAGGCTCTTCTGTGCGTGCAGTCCGGGTCCACGCTGGCCGATCCGAAGCGCTTCAAGTTCGACACCAACGAGTTCTACCTGAAGTCGCCCGCCGAGATGCGGGCCATCTTCCGCGACCACCCCGAGGCGTGCGACAACACGCTGCTCATCGCCGAGCGGTGCGACGTCGAGTTCAACACCAAGGCCAACTACATGCCGCGCTTCCCCGTACCCGAGGGGGAGAACGAGCAGTCCTGGTTCGTCAAGGAGGTCGAGACGGGGCTGCACTACCGGTACCCCGCCGGCGTGCCCGACGACGTCCGCAGGCAGGCCGAGTTCGAGGTGGGTGTCATCACCCAGATGGGCTTCCCCGGCTACTTCCTCGTGGTCGCCGACTTCATCAACTGGGCCAAGGACAACGGGATCCGGGTCGGTCCCGGGCGCGGCTCGGGTGCCGGGTCCATGGTGGCCTACGCCATGCGCATCACCGATCTCGACCCCCTGAAGCACGGACTGATCTTCGAGCGCTTCCTGAACCCCGAGCGCGTGTCCATGCCCGACTTCGACGTCGACTTCGATGATCGGCGCCGCTCCGAGGTCATCCGCTACGTGACCGAGAAGTACGGCGACGAGCGCGTGGCCATGATCGTCACCTACGGCACCATCAAGGCGAAGCAGGCACTCAAGGACTCCTCGCGCGTCATGGGCTACCCGTTCTCCACGGGAGAGCGCCTCACCAAGGCGATGCCGCCGGACGTGATGGGCAAGGGACTGGCCCTGGCCGACGTGCACAACAGGGAGGCCAAGCGCTACTCCGAGGCCGAGGAACTGCGCGAGCTCCTGCGGACCGACGCCGAGTCCGAGAAGGTGTTCGAGACCGCGCTCGGGCTCGAGGGGCTCAAGCGCCAGTGGGGTGTCCACGCCGCCGGTGTGATCATGTCCTCCGACCCGCTGATCGACATCATCCCGATCATGCGCCGTGAGCAGGACGGCCAGATCATCACCCAGTTCGACTACCCGACGTGCGAGGGCCTCGGCCTGATCAAGATGGACTTCCTCGGGCTGCGGAACCTGACGATCATCACGGACGCTGTGGAGAACATCCTCGCCAACAAGGGCGAGGACCTCGTCCTCGAGGACCTCGAACTCGACGACACGGCATCCTACGAACTCTTGGCCCGCGGTGACACGCTCGGCGTCTTCCAGCTCGACGGCGGCCCCATGCGCTCCCTGCTCAAGCTCATGCGCCCCGACAACTTCGAGGACATCTCCGCCGTCCTGGCGCTGTACCGGCCGGGGCCCATGGGCGTGAACTCGCACACGAACTACGCCCTGCGGAAGAACGGCCTGCAGGAGATCGAGCCGATCCACCCCGAACTCGAGGGCCCGCTCGAGGAGATCCTCGGTGGCACCTACGGCCTGATCGTATACCAGGAGCAGGTGATGAGCGCCGCGCAGAAGCTGGCGAACTTCACGCTCGGCCAGGCGGACATGCTCCGCCGCGCCATGGGCAAGAAGAAGAAGTCCGAGCTGGACAAGCAGCAGGCCGACTTCTTCGCCGGCATGAAGGCCAACGGCTACTCGCAGGCCGCGATGGACAAACTGTGGACCGTGCTCGAGTCCTTCTCGGACTACGCCTTCAACAAGGCCCACACCGCGGCCTACGGTCTGGTCTCCTACTGGACGGCCTACCTCAAGGCCCACTACCCCGCGGAGTACATGGCCGCCCTACTGACGAGCGTGGGCGATGACAAGGACAAGCTCGCCGTCTACCTCAACGAGTGCCGCCGCATGGGCATAACCGTCCTGCCGCCGGACGTGAACGAGTCGAGCGTGGACTTCACCCCGGTCGGCAGGGACATCCGCTTCGGCATGGGAGCCATCCGCAACGTGGGCGCGAACGTGGTGGGGGCCATGGTGGGCGCGCGGAATGAGCTGGGTGCCTTCACCTCGTTCGGCGATTTCCTGCAGAAGGTACCCGCCGTCGTCTGCAACAAGCGCACCATCGAATCCCTGATCAAGGCCGGTGCCTTCGACTCCCTGAGGCATCCCCGCCGGGCGCTGGCGATGATCCACGAGGAGGCCGTGGACTCGGTGATCGTCCTCAAGCGCAACGAGGCCGCGAACCAGTTCGACCTGTTCAGCGCCTTCGACGACGGACCGGGCTCGGTGGGTTCCCTGTCCGTGGAGGTGCCCGATCTCCCGGAGTGGGACAAGAAGGACAAGCTCTCCTTCGAGCGCGACATGCTGGGTCTCTACGTCTCCGACCACCCGCTGCAGGGGCTGGAGGGAATCCTCTCCCAGCACGCCGACTCCGCCATCACGTCGATCGTCGGGGAGGAGGGCCCTCCCGACGGCGCGACCGTCACGATCGCAGGCATGATCACCTCACTGCAGCGCAGGATCGCCAAGAACAGCGGCAACGCGTACGCGCGCGCCGAGATCGAGGACCTGGCCGGGTCCATGGAGGTCATGTTCTTCGGGCAGGTGTACGGTCCCATCTCCGGGGTCCTCGCGGAGGACCTCATCGTGGTGGTGCGCGGCCGCCTGCAACGGCGCGACGACGGCGCGGTCATGCTCAACGCGCAGGAACTCACGGTGCCGGATCTCAGCAGTGGGCACTCGGGACCCGTGGTCATCTCCATGGCACAGCACAAGGCCACCGAGAGCGCGGTGAGCGCGCTCGGTGATGTGCTGCGGACGCACCCGGGCACCAGCGAGGTCCTGATCCGGCTCAACAGCTCACGCACGGTGGAGATCATGAAGCTGGGGGTGGATCTGCGGGTCACCCCCACGCCCGGTCTCTTCGGTGATCTGAAGGTGCTGCTGGGCCCCGCCTGCCTGGACGCATGACGAGCGCGCGCAGGAGGCGCAATCGCGGCGCCGGCGCCCGGACGGGCGCGGTCGACGGTGGGACCACGCACGTCAGCCGGAGCCCGGACACGGCAGCCTCCACCTACCCGCCGCCCGTCTACCCGCCGCCCGTCTACCCGCCGTCCGTCTACCCGCCGTCCGTCTATTCGCCGGCCGAGGACCGGCGGTCGGCACCGCCGGCCGGCGTGCTGTGGTGGCTCGGCTCCACCATCCTTCTCGGGGTCCTCGTCGGCGTGACATGGTGGCTCCTGGCTCCCACCGGACGGATCTTCGGCGACCCCACCGTCTCCACCCAATGGGTGCTGCGGGATCTGGCCTTCGCCGGATTGGAGCTGGTGGCCGGAGTCACGATCGGCGTCGTCCTCGCCCTGCGGCTCTCGCTCCCGGCGGTCGTGCCTCGGATCACGGCGGCGCTCGGAGGATCCGTCATCGGCTCGCTCCTGGCCCTCGGGGTCGGGCAGGGACTGGCCTCCCTCCTCGGCCCGGACGGTCGGGTGGGACTACCCGGTTCCGACTTCGCCCTGGCCTCCTACGGCGCGCTCGCCATCTGGCCCGCCACGACGGCGATCGTCGTCTTCGTCGTCGCCCTGATCGGTCTGGCCCGCCGCCGGTCCTGACCCGGGGACGCACGCCCGGTGATCGGTGCCGGGTGTGCGGGTAGGAACCCTGTGCGGCAGGGCGAGGCCCGGTAGACTTCCGGGGTGACTCACACGGCCAGTGCCACCGCCCTCGACTTCCGGACCATCGACCTGCGCGGTCATTCACTGGCTCCGGCGGAGCTGAAGCAGGCCATGCCGCGTGCTGCTGCCGATGCCGGGTCCGCCGAGCCCGCCGTGCAGGCGATCATCGACGAGGTCAGAGCAGGCGGGTTCGCTGCCCTGCGCTCCCTCGCCCTGCGCTTCGACGGCGTGGACCGGGAGCACCCCCGCGTGCCCAGGGACGTCATCGACGCCGCCACCGATGCGCTGGACGACGACGTACGGACGGCACTGCAGGAAGCCATCCGCCGTGCACGCCTGTTCGCCGAAGCCCAGCTCCCGCAGGCCGTCGACGTGGAACTGGCACCCGGGGCGCGGCTCACCCAGACGTGGGTCGCGGTGGACCGGGTAGGGCTCTACGTTCCCGGCGGCCTGGCCGTGTACCCGTCCTCGGTCGTGATGAACGTGGTGCCGGCGCAGGCCGCCGGCGTCGGGTCGATCGCCCTGGCCTCACCACCGCAGCAGGAGCACGGCGGATGGCCGCATCCTGTGATCCTCGCGGCGGCGTCGATGCTCGGCGTCACCGAGGTGTACGCGATGGGCGGAGCCCAGGCCGTGGCCGCCCTCGCCCACGGCATCGAGGACGAACCCGGTGCCGGCGGCCGGATCGACCCCGTGGACGTGATCACGGGCCCGGGGAACGTGTTCGTGGCGACCGCCAAGCGCCTCGTCAGGGGCAGGGTGGGCATAGACTCCGAGGCCGGCACCACGGAGATCGCGATCCTCGCCGACGCGAGCGCCGACGCCGATCTCGTGGCGGCCGACCTCGTGAGCCAGGCCGAACACGATCCGCAGGCCGCGTCGGTGCTCGTGACCGATTCCGTCGAGCTCGCCGCCGCCGTCCGCGCCGCCCTGCACTCACGCGTGGCACGCACCCGTCACGCCGAGCGCGTGCGCACCGCGCTGTCCGGGCCGCAGTCCGGTGTGCTGCTGGTCGACGACCTCGAGGCCGGTATCGCGGTGTGCGATGCGTACGCCGCGGAACACCTGGAGATCCATACGCTCGACGCCGGGCTCGTGGCCCGCCGGATACGCAACGCAGGGGCCATCTTCATCGGTGCGTACAGCCCGGTCAGCCTCGGGGACTACTGCGCCGGATCGAACCACGTGCTGCCCACCGGCGGGACGGCAGCCTTCGCCTCGGGACTGAACGTGACGACCTTCCTCCGGGCGGTCCAGCTGATCGACTACGACCGCGCCGCCCTCCAGGAGGTCTCCTCGTCGATCATCACCCTGGCCGAGGCGGAGAATCTCCCGGCGCACGGCGAGGCCGTCTCCGCCCGCTTCCGCGCCGGGGACGACGAGGCCCTTCCGGAGACCGGGACCGGCGCCGAACGACCGCGCTGAATGACAGTGTTGTAGTTCGGTTGCCCGGGGTTCTAAACTGACATGAGAGACCGGATCGAGCTGAGGTGGTGCCGTGTACTGTCCGTACTGCCGCAATCCCGATTCCAGGGTGGTGGACAGCCGTCTGGCCGACGACGGCTCGGCCATTCGCCGCCGCCGTCAGTGCCCCCACTGCGGTCGGCGCTTCAGCACCGTCGAGACCACGAGCCTCAGCGTCGTCAAACGCTCCGGGGCGTCCGAACCGTTCAGCAGGTCGAAGATCATCAACGGCGTTCGCAAGGCGTGTCAGGGCCGCCCCGTCACCGAGGACGATCTGGCCCTGCTGGCACAGGAGGTCGAGGAGAACATCCGTGCCAGCGGGGTCGCCGAGATCGACGCGCACGAGGTGGGGCTGGCCATCCTCGAACCACTGCGAAGGCTCGATCAGATCGCGTACCTGCGTTTCGCCAGTGTGTACCGGGGCTTCGAGTCCCTGGAGGACTTCGAGGAAGCCATCGACGCACTGCGCCGGCAGAACGAGGACGCGGGCCGCGTACCCACCGGAGCGCAGCGCCCACTGACCGCGCGCTAGCACCTCCGGCGGGCACTCACTACTCGTCCTGCTCGACCACCAGTGCGGCCTGGAGTGCCGCGCCCACGATACCGGCGTGGTTCTTCAGCTGGGCCACCATGATCGGCGTCCGCAGGTCGAGCAGGGGCAGGTACTCGTTGCCACGCTTGGAGATGCCGCCCCCGACGATGAACAGCTCGGGCGAGAAGAGGAACTCGACGTGGGAGAAGTAGCGCTGCAGGCGCACCGCGTAGTCCTCCCAGCTGATGCCGTCGCGTTCGCGTGCCACTGCGGAGGCCTTCGTCTCGGCGTCGTGCCCGTCGATCTCCAGGTGCCCCAGTTCGGCGTTGGGCACGAGCTTGCCGTCGAAGATGAACGCCGAGCCGATGCCGGTGCCGAGGGTGATCACGAGAACGGTGCCCTTCCTGCCCTTGCCCGCGCCGTACCGGACCTCGGCGAGACCCGCTGCGTCGGCGTCGTTCATGACGCGCACCTCGCGTCCGAGCACCTCGGTGAAGAGGGCGTCGACGTCGGTGTCGACCCAGCTCTTGTCGACATTCGCCGCGGACCGCGCCACGCCGTGCTGGATGATCGCGGGGAACGTGACGCCCACCGGACCGTCCGCGTCAGGAGCCTCCGGACGCGACGAGAGTTCGACGACGATCTGGCGGACCACCTCGGCGACGGCTTCCGGCGTGGCGGGCTGGGGTGTCGGGATGCGGTAGCGATCACCGATCATGGAGCCCTTCTCGAGGTCCACGATGCCGCCCTTGATGCCCGTTCCGCCGATATCGACGCCGATGACCGATCCCGGGAGCTTCGCCGATTTCTTCTTGCCCGTGTGCTTGGCCATGTCTGCCCCTCATGATGTGTCGGTGCGTGCCGGAATGGATGTGACGTGCGGAGCCCGCCGGGCGGGGTCCGCACCGCTGTGCCGTGCTAGGGAAGAGTCAGGACCTCGGCGCCCTGATCGGTGACGACGAGTGTGTGCTCGAACTGCGCGGTCCGCTTCCTGTCCCGCGTGACGACGGTCCAGTCGTCGTCCCACATGGTCCAGTCGATGGTCCCGAGGGTGAGCATCGGTTCGATGGTGAACACCATGCCCGGTTCCATGACGCGTTCGTACGCGGGGGCGGCGTCGTAGTGGGGGATGATGAGTCCGGTGTGGAACGCTTCTCCCACCCCATGTCCGGTGAAGTCGCGCACCACACCGTACCCGAAGCGCCTGGCATAGGACTCGATGGTCCGGCCGATCACATTGATCTGCCGCCCCGGTGCCACCGAGCGGATGGCCCGGTTCAGCGACTCCTCCGTCCGCTCCACGAGGAGCCGGGACTGCTCGTCGACCTCGCCGATGCAGAAGGTGCGGTTGGTGTCCCCGTGCACACCGTCCTTGAACGCCGTGATGTCGATGTTCAGGATGTCGCCCTCGGCGATGACCGTCGAATCGGGGATGCCGTGGCAGATTACCTCGTTCAGGGACGAACACAGGGACTTCGGGAAGCCGCGGTAGCCCAGCGTCGACGGATAGGCGCCGTGGTCGAGGAGGAACTCGTGTCCCACCCGGTCCAGCTCGTCGGTGGTGACCCCGGGCTTCGCATGCCGACCGACCTCGACGATGGCCCGGGCCGCGATCGTGCCCGCCCGGCGGATCCTCTCGATCACCTCGGGCGTCTTCACCTCGGAGCCGGTGAAGGGTTCGGGGGCCTTGCGTCCCACGTACTCGGGCCTCGCGATGTTCCCCGGAACCTTCCGTGGTGGCGAGACGGTCCCCGGGGTCAGGGTCCCGAGGGGAGCGGTTGCTGAAGACTGGGGCATACCCTTGATCCTATAGCGGACCGGAACGGGCAGCCGGAACCCGGCACCGGAGCCGGTCCGTCGGAGCTGGGCGCTGGCCCGTGAGCGGAGGTCGATATGAGCGAGTACTGGTACAACGTGCGCACGCGTGAGGTGGAGGAGGATCGGCAGTCGGACTGGAAGCAGCTGATCGGGCCGTACCCGACCAGGGCCGAGGCGGAGAACGCCCTGCAGAAGGTCCAGGAGCGCAACGAGGCGTGGGACGACGACGGCGGCTGGGGGACCTCCAGGCCCGTGACGGACTAGAAGCTGTGCTCCGGTCCGGGGAACGTCCCGGACCGGACCTCGTCCGCGAAGGTTCGGGCCGCGTCGGAGAGCGTGCCGCGCAGATCCGCGTACTGCTTGACGAACGTCGCTGCCCGCCCGCCCCGCAGTCCCGCCATGTCCTGCCACACCAGGACCTGACCGGTGGTGCCGGATCCGGCCCCGATGCCGATGGTGGGCACCTGCAGGGCCGCGTCGATCTCCCGGGCCACGTCCGCCGGTACCATCTCCATCAGGACACAGAAGGCACCGGCTCCGGCCAGGATCAGCGCGTCGTCCCTGAGGCGCTCCGCGGTCTGGCCACGACCCTGGACACGGTAGCCGCCGAGAGCGTGCTCGCTCTGCGGGGTGAAGCCGATGTGTGCCATCACCGGGATGCCCGCCTTCACGAGAGCGCGCACCGTGTCGGCGTACTGTGCGCTGCCCTCCATCTTGACGGCGTGCACGAGCCCTTCCTTGAGGAGGCGGACGGCGGACTCGACGGCCTGTTCCGCAGAGACCTCGTAGCTGCCGAACGGCAGATCCGCGACCACGAGGGCGCGTCGTGCCGCCAGGCTCACGGTCCGGCTGAACAGGATCATCTCATCGAGCGTGATGGGCAGGGTGGTCGCATGACCCAGGACGTTGTTGGCCGCCGAATCGCCCACGAGCAGCACCTCGACGCCCGCTTCGTCGAAGACCTGCGCGGCGTACTGGTCGTACGCCGTCAGCATGGCGAAGCGCCGGCCCTCGTCCTTGGCCTGCTGCAGATGGTGGAGCCGGATCCTGCCCGGACGCTTCGCAGGGTCGGAGGCGTGGGCGGCGGAACCGGGCGCGGCCACTCCTTCGCCGTAGGGGGCGGGAAGCTCAGCGGAAGTCATGGGATGAGACTAGCGTGCTGCTCCGCGTGTGGCGCAGCTGCTCCCCGGTGCAGCACGCCGGTGGATCGCGGGTCAGTAGAGTATGGATCGCAGGAGGCCTGCGGACGTTCCGTCGTCCGGACCGGCGCGCTGCGGACATCGCACGAGGAAACGGGGTTGGCATGGACCGGCAGCAGGAGTTCGTACTGCGCACCATCGAGGAGCGCGACATCCGCTTCGTCCGGCTGTGGTTCACCGACGTCGTCGGCTCCCTGAAGTCCGTGGCGCTCGCGCCGGCCGAGGTGGAGGGGGCCTTCGAGGAGGGCCTGGGCTTCGACGGATCCTCGATCGAGGGTCTCGCACGGGTGTACGAGTCGGACATGCTGGCCCAGCCGGATCCCTCCACCTTCCAGATCCTGCCGTGGCGTGGCGAGACGGAGCAGACCTCACGCATGTTCTGCGACATCCTGACCCCCGACGGGCAACCGTCCACGGCCGATCCCCGCGGTGTGCTGAAGAAGACCCTCGCCCGGGCGGCCGACATGGGCTTCACCTGCTACACGCACCCGGAGATCGAGTTCTACCTGCTCGAATCGTCCGAGCTCGGACCCGACGGTCAACCCGTGCCCGTGGACGAGGCCGGCTACTTCGATCACGTTCCCGGGGGCGTGGCCCAGGACTTCCGGCGCAGGGCGGTCTCGATGCTCGAGTCGGTCGGCATCTCGGTGGAGTTCAGCCACCACGAGGCAGGCCCGGGCCAGAACGAGATCGACCTGCGGTACGCCGATGCGCTGCAGACCGCCGACAACATCATGACCTTCCGCACCATCATCAAGGAGGTGGCGCTCTCCTCGGGCAGTTACGCCACGTTCATGCCCAAGCCCTTCTCCGAGCATCCCGGGTCCGGGATGCACACGCATTTCTCCCTCTTCGAGGGCGACACCAACGCGTTCTTCGAACCCGGTGCCGAGTTCCAGTTGTCCCGGACCGCGCGTCAGTTCATCGCCGGCATCCTCCGGCACGCACCCGAGTTCACGGCCGTGACGAACCAGTTCGTCAATTCCTACAAGCGCCTGTGGGGCGGTGGCGAAGCACCCAGTCATCTGTCCTGGGGCCACAACAACAGGTCGGCGCTGCTCCGCGTACCGCTCTACAAGCCCAACAAGGACCAGTCGGCCCGCGTCGAGTACCGCGGCATCGATTCCGCGAGCAACCCCTACCTCGCCTACTCGGTGCTGCTCGGGGCGGGTCTGAAGGGGATCGAGGAGGGCTACGAGCTCCCGCCCGCCGCCGAGGAGGACGTCTGGTCCCTCACTCCCGCGGAACGGCGCGCCATGGGCCACGACCCCCTGCCCTCGAGCCTCCACGATGCCATCGGCGTGATGGAGGAGTCCGAACTGGTGGCAGACATCCTGGGGGAGCAGGTCTTCGAGAACTTCCTGCGCAACAAGCGCGCCGAATGGCACGACTACCGCATCGAGGTCACACCCTACGAGCTGCGCCGGAATCTCGGCATTCTCTAGGGGCCGCCAGGACGCCTACCGGGCATCGCTAGGGTTGGTCCATGAGCCTCAACCGCAAGTTGATCACCTACGGCTTCACGGATCTCGAGAAGAGCCGGCGCTTCCTCGAGGCACCCGAGCTCGAGGGGCTGGACGAGGACCGGCTCTTCGAGGGCCTCGCCGTGGCGGCCAACCCCGATCTTGCGCTGCAGTCCCTCGTGCGGCTGCTCGCGGTCGATCGCGGCGCCGTGTCCGCTGCGTTCTCCGACAGCGACCGGCGCGGGCCGCTGTTCACGCTGCTGGGGGCCACCGAGTCGCTCGCCGAGTTCCTCATGCGCCATCCCGAGCATCTCGACGTCGTCCGTGCCGATGCCGGGATCCCGGCATTGGTGGATCCGGCGGCCCTCAGGGAGCAGCTGCTCCGGGAGGTCGACGCCGACCCGACCCAGGACAATCCCGTGGCGGGACGGCACGGTGTCGAGGCCCATCGCGCCCTGCGCGTCCTGTACCGGAGGCTGGTCACGGATCTCGCGGTCCGCGATCTGTGCCACAGCAGCCCGGAGGACTACCTGCCCGTCGTCGCACGTGAACTCGCGGACCTCGCGGCCGCTGCGCTCGAGGCCTCCCTCGCCGTCGCACGGGCGGATCTCGGTGCGGTCTACCCGGTGGAGACGGTGGCGCAGGTCAAGCTCGCGGTCATCGCGATGGGCAAGTGCGGCGCGCGGGAACTGAACTACATCTCCGACGTGGACGTGGTCTACGTCGTCGAGGGCGATGACCTCGACGAGACGATGCTGACGCGGATCGGGACAGGACTGGCCACGGCCATGGCGCGCGGCGTCTACTCGCCCGGACCGGAGCCGGCACTCTGGGAGGTCGATGCGAACCTGCGCCCGGAGGGCAAGGACGGCCAGCTCGTCCGCACACTCGAATCCCATGTCTCCTACTACGAGCGGTGGGCGAAGACCTGGGAGTTCCAGGCCCTGCTCAAGGCCAGGGCCGTGGCGGGAGACCCCGGACTGGGTGAGCGCTACGAGGGCGCGATCGCGCCGTTCGTCTGGACGTCCTCGCAGCACGAGGGTTTCGTCGATGCAGTCCGTGCGATGCGCCGCCGCGTGACGGAGAACATCCCGCCCACCGAGCAGAATCGCCAGCTCAAGCTCGGGCGCGGAGGCCTGCGCGACGTCGAGTTCACCGTGCAGCTGCTCCAGCTGGTCCATGGCAGGCTCGACGACTCGATCCGGGCCAGGGACACCGTCTCGGCGATCGCCGCGCTCAGTGCTGCCGGGTACGTGGGCCGGTCGGACGCGCGCGACCTCGACGACGCCTACCGCTACCTCCGCGTCCTCGAGCACCGGATCCAGCTCGTACAGATGCGCAGGACCCACCTGATGCCCGACGACGACGCCTCGCTGCGAGCCCTCGCGCGATCCTCGGAGGGGACCGTGGTCATGGTCCGGCCGAGCGGGCAGCATCTTCAGGAGAAATGGCAGCGCACCCGCAGACTCGTCGGACGGCTCCACGAGAGGATCTTCTACCGGCCGCTGCTCAACAACGCCGCCACGCTCAAACCCGAGGACGTGCAGCTGACGGACGAGGCCGCCCAGGCCCGTCTGGCCGCCCTCGGCTACCAGGACCCCCGGGGTGCGATGCAGCACATCGGGGCGCTCACCAAGGGCCTGCGCCGGCGTGCCCTGCTGCAGCGGCAGCTGCTGCCGATCCTGTTGGCGTGGTTCGCCGACGGGGTCGACCCGGACGCCGGTCTCCTCGGCTTCCGTCGACTCAGCGAATCCCTCGGTGACAGCCCGTGGTACCTCGGGATGCTCAGGGATTCCAACGCCGCGGCGGAACGGCTCAGTGCCGTTCTGTCCAGCAGCCGGTTCATCACCGATCTGCTGGAGGTCTCGCCCGAGTCGACGCGGTGGCTGGGCTCGGACGACGCCCTCGTCCCCGAGTCCTTCGACGCCCAGTGGCAGGAGATCCACTCCATGATGTCGCGGCATCCCGAGCCCGCGGAGGCCATCCGGCTGATCCGGCTCATGCGTCGTCGCGAGCTGCTGCGGATCGCCATCGCCGACAGCGCCGGGCTGCTGACCCAGACGGAGGTCGGCCGGGCCCTGTCCGACACCGACCGCGCAGCGATCCTGGGAGCCCTGCACGTGGCCGAGAAGCAGCTGTTCGCCGATGAGGAGCAACTCACGCACGTCGTGGTCGTCGCCATGGGACGCCAGGGCGGCCGCGAGATCACCTACGGGTCCGATGCCGACGTCATCTACGTCCACCGCCCGCTTCCCGACGCCGATGCCGCTGCCGCGCAGAGGCAGGCGGAGTGGATCGTCAACCGTCTGGCCGCGCTCCTGACCCAGCAGACCGGCTCGCCCGTCCTCGCCGAGCGTCCGCTGGAGATCGACGCGGCGCTACGCCCGGAGGGCAAGCAGGGGGTGATCGTGCGGTCCCTGGACTCGTATCGCGAGTACTACCGGCGCTGGTCGGTCGTCTGGGAGGCACAGGCCCTGCTGCGGGCGCGTCCGCTCGCCGGGGACGACGATCTCGCCGCCGACTTCCTCGCTCTGATCCAGGACGTGCGCTATCCCGAGGAGCTCCGCCCGGCCGATCTGCGGGAGATCCGGCGGATCAAGGCTCGCGTCGAGGCCGAGCGGCTCCCGCGTGGCGCCGATCCGTCCCGGCACCTCAAGCTGGGCAGGGGAGCGCTCAGCGACGTCGAATGGCTCGTCCAGCTCCTGCAGTTGCAGCACGCGCACGCCGATCCTGCCCTCCGGGTGCAGTCCACGCTCTCGGCGCTCGATGCGATAGCTGCCGCAGGTCTGCTGCCCGAGGAGGACGTGCGGGTCCTTCGGGCCGGCTGGAGCCTGGCCACTCGCATTCGCGCGGCGATCGTCATCTGGAGCGGACGCGCCTCGGATCTGCTGCCGTCCTCGCGCCGCGATCTCGAGGCCGTGGCGCGCTGGTGCGGTTACGGACCAGGACGGGGGGCCGATCTCGAGGAGGACTATCTCAGGCTGACGCGGCGGAGCAGGGCGATCTTCGAGCGGCACTTCTACGGGCAGTGACGCGCAGGCCCTTGTCGTCGGGGCGCGCCTTGGTCGTCGGGCTGCGCCGATCCCACTCGCCGGCGGTGGACTCCGGGAGGGAACGGTCGATCCCGCGGCTGAGGCGCGAGGCGTGGGATCCTGCACCACCGAGCACAGAACGACGGCGGCCGCCCGCGTGGGGAACCGCCGTCGTCCGACCGATCGGCGGGACACCTGCCGCCCCGGATGATGCAGCTACACGCCGTAGTAGAGCTCGAACTCGTACGGGTTCGGACGCAGTGCCAGGGGCAGGATCTCCATCTCGCGCTTGTACTCGATCCACGTGTCGATCAGATCCTGCGTGAAGACGCCGCCGGCCTGCAGGAACTCGTTGTCCTCCTCCAGCGCCAGGAGCGCCTCCTCGAGGGAGCCGGGAGCCTTCTGGATGTCCCTGGCTTCCTCCGGGGGCAGCTCGTAGAGGTCCTTGTCGATCGGGTCCGCGGGTTCTATGCGGTTCTTGATCCCGTCCAGACCGGCCATGAGCTGGGCTGCGAACGCGAGGTAGGGGTTCGACGACGCGTCCGGCGCACGGAACTCCAGGCGCTTGGCCTTCGGATTCGACCCGGTGATCGGGATGCGGATACCGGCCGAGCGGTTGCCCTGCGAGTACACCATGTTGATCGGTGCCTCGAAGCCCTTGACGAGGCGGCGGTAGGAGTTGACCGTCGGATTCGTGAAGGCCAGGACGGCCGAGGCGTGCTTGAGCAACCCTCCGATGTACCAGCGGGCGACGTCGGACAACCCGGCGTAGCCGCGCTCGTCGTAGAACAGCGGCTCGCCACCGGTCCACAGGGACTGGTGACAGTGCATGCCCGAACCGTTGTCGTTGAAGACGGGCTTCGGCATGAAGGTCGCCGACTTGCCCCACGCGTCCGAGACGTTCTTCACGATGTACTTGAACTTCTGCAGATCGTCCGCGGCGTGCGTCATGGTGGTGAAGCGGTAGTTGATCTCGGCCTGGCCCGCGCCGCCCACCTCGTGATGGGAGCGCTCCACCTCGAGGCCCGCACGGTCCAGCTCCACGCAGATCGCATCGCGCAGATCGGCCTGCTTGTCCACGGGAGCCACGGGGAAGTAGCCGCCCTTGAAGGGCGTCTTGTTGCCGAGGTTCCCGCCGGTCTCCTCGCGCCCGCTGTTCCATGGGGCCTCGACGGAATCCACCTTGTAGAAGCTGCCCTGCGGCGCCGACTCGTACTGGACGTTGTCGAAGATGAAGAACTCCGCCTCGGACGCGAAGAAGGCGGTATCGGCCACACCACTGGAGGTCAGGTAGGCTTCGGCACGCTCGGCGACGCTGCGCGGGTCCCGGTGGTAGGGATCGCCCGTTCGCGGGTTCACGATGGAGAAGTTCAGGGCCAGCGTCTTCTCGATCCGGAACGGGTCCACGTACGCCGTGGTCACATCGGGGATGAGCTGCATGTCCGATTCCGCGATGCCCTGGAAGCCGCGGATGGAGGACGCGTCGAACAGCTGCCCATGGATGAAGAAGTCGGCGTCGACCGACTTCGCCGGAACATTGAAGTGCTGCTGCACCCCGGGAAGATCGGTGAATCGGATATCGACGAATCTGACGTCTTCGTCGGCAATGAACGAGAGGACCTCGTCGGCGTTCTTGAACATCTGGGCAAGCTCCTTACGCAGGGATGGGAAGGGATGGGAAGCGTCCGTTGCAACTGCAGGAGCCGTCAGTTTCCCACCCGTGTCGCCATTGTTTCCGCAACGTCAATTGAGGACAGGTGCGCTTCACAGCCTAGCGCGTCCGGGCCGTCGACTCCTGCCGCAGCAGCTGCGGCAGGTAGGCTGTCAGGCGTGGTGAACAGGAGCGACATCGGATCGTGGATGGAGGGACCCCCGCCGTCGGGCAGCCAGGAATGGCCGGGTCAGCGACTGGGACGACCCGCATCAGGCCCCGGTTCCATTGCTCGTTTCGGCCCGCGCGCTGCCGCCCTCGTGATCGACTGGGCCATCTGCTCGCTGCTCTCGGCGGCCTTCTTCGACTACGACGGCGTCGCCACCCTGCTGATCTTCCTCACGGAGCAGATCCTGCTCGTCGGCTTCTTCGGCTACAGCATCGGTCACCGCGCCCTCCGCATGCAGGTCCAGACCCTGGACGGCAAGCCGGCGGGGTACCTGACGGCGCTGATCCGCAGCGTTCTGTTGTGCCTGGTGGTCCCGCCCCTCATCATCGACATCGACCAGCGCGGTCTTCACGACCGCGTGCGCGCCACGGGCCTGTTCCGGATCTGACGCATCCCGCATCCTCCGGAGCCGGAACAGTCTCCACTCGGCAGCGACGAAGCCCCCTCCAGCCGGAGGGGGCTTCGTCGCTGGACCGTCGGAGTTCCAGGCCCCGGTCGAAAGGATCGTCGGTCGAAAGGATCGTCGCGGGTCAGCGACCGCGCATCGCCTTCCGGTCAGGGCGCGCCCTGAACGGATCCACGCCCTTGGGGATCGGCAGCTTGGTGCCGAGCGCCGTGAGGCGTTTGTCGACGGCATGGACTTCCTGCTTCGTCAGTGTCTTCTTCAACTTCTGCACGGTCCTGGGCACCTTCGCCAGGGACACCTGATTCTCGTTCCGGCCCGATTCGATCACGTGCACCGGGACATTGGGGATGATGCGCGCCATCTTTCGCTTCTCGCCGTCGATCAGCTGCTTGACCCGTGTCGACGGACCCTCCGAGACGAGGATGACGCCGGGGCGCCCGATCACCCGGAACACCGCGTCCTGCGTACGGGGATTGACCGCCACCGGCTGTTCCTTGAGGATCCAGCCGCGACGGAGCACACTCAGTGCCGCCCCTGCCGCTCCGGGCTTCCCCTCGATCTGGGAGAACGCCGCGCGCTCGGCCCGGCGCGACAGGATGAAGATCGCCGCGAGGAACGCGAGCGGTATCGCGATGATGAGCAGGGTGATCACGTTGTCGATCAACAGACCGATCAGCAGACCGAGGGCGATGATGCCGACGACGGCCAGGATCATGAACCAGACCACAGCGGGGTCGTTGCGGCGGGTCATCCTGAAGACTTCGACGATCTGCTTCGTCCGGCCGGTCTTCTTCGGTCCCTTCCCGGCCTTGGGCTTCCTGGAGAAGGGACGGCGCTTGGGCGTGGGGGTTCCGGCTGGATCGATCGCGTGTGACATAGTCCTTCGATTCTACGACATGACCCCGGGTGGACTGCGGCGCGGAGGGTGCCCCGCCGACCGCCCTACCCCGCGAGGAGCGAGGATGCCTCCTGGACGGCTGACCCCGGATCGTCGAGGTGGGCCAGTTCCGCCGGCAGGTCCAGCCCCTTCCTGCGCATGGCCCGCGCCCAGAGCCGCCCGGCGCGGTACGAGGATCGGACGAGGGGGCCGCTCATCACACCCAGGAAACCGATCTTCTCGGCCTCCTCGCTGAGCTCGACGAATTCGCCCGGCTTCACCCAGCGGTCCACCGGGAGGTGTCGCTCGCTCGGGCGCAGGTACTGGGTGATGGTGATGAGATCGCACCCGGCCTCGTGGAGGTCGCGCAGCGCCTCGGAGATCTCCTCGCGGGTCTCACCCATACCGAGGATGAGATTGGACTTCGTCACCATGCCGCGATCACGGCCCTGGGTGATCACGTCGAGCGAGCGCTCGTACCGGAACGCAGGACGGATCCGCTTGAAGATGCGCGGCACCGTCTCGACGTTGTGCGCGAAGACCTCGGGCGCGGAGTCGCAGATCGCCTCGATGTGCTCCGCGCGACCGGAGAAGTCCGGGATCAGGATCTCGACGCCCGTTCCGGGGTTCATGCTGTGGATCTGCCGGATGGTCTCCGCGTACAGCCAGACGCCCTCGTCGGGCAGATCGTCCCGTGCCACACCGGTGACCGTCGCGTACCGGAGGTTCATCGATCGCACGGACTGCGCCACCTTGAACGGTTCACTGCGGTCCAGCGGTTGAGGCTTCCCGGTGTCGATCTGGCAGAAGTCGCATCTCCTGGTGCACTCGGACCCGCCGATCAGGAAGGTGGCTTCCCGGTCCTCCCAGCACTCGAAGATGTTGGGGCACCCGGCTTCCTCGCAGACGGTGTGCAGTCCCTCCTGCTTGACCAGATTCTTCATGGCGATGAACTCGGACCCGATGTTGACCTTCGCCTTCATCCAGTCCGGTTTGCGTTCCACGGGTGTCTGCGCGTTGCGTGCTTCGACACGCAGCAGGCGCCTGCCTTCGGGTGCAAGGCTCACAGGAGAGCTCCTTCTGAGGTCGTGTCGGAGTTGGTACGGGGGAGTGGCCGGGGCTGTGCGGTCTCGTCCGGGCCCAGCAGTACGGACTCGTGGGCTTGCAGCGCGGCCTCGATGAGGGGCAGGGCATCCGAGGGGGTGATGGTGCGCCCGCACTCGGCCGAGACGGTGGTGACGCCGGCGTCCGAGATGCCGCAGGGAACGATCTGCCGGAAGGGCGCGAGGTCGTTGCTGCAGTTCAGGGCGAAGCCGTGCATGGTCACCCGGTTCTTGACCCTGATGCCGATCGCGGCGATCTTGCGGTCCGGAGCGTCGGGGGTCGCCTGCATCCAGACCCCGGACCGGCCCTCGATCCTGGTGCCCTCCAGGCCGAAGTGCCGCAGGGTCGAGATGAGGACCTCCTCGAGGACATGGACGTACTCCGCGACGCGGGCCGGGTCGCGCAGAGCGAGGATCGGGTACCCCACCAGTTGCCCCGGACCGTGCCAGGTGAGTTTGCCCCCGCGGTCGACCGGGACCACGGGGGTGCCGTCGAAGGGACGCTCGTGATCCTCCGTCCGTCGACCGGCCGTGTAGACCGGTGTGTGTTCGAGAAGGAGGACCGTGCTCGGTGCCCGCTGGGCGAGGACTTCATCGTGGAGCGTCTCCTGCATCGCCAGGCCCTGTGTGTACTCGACGTAGTCAGGAGCGAGACCGACACGGGAGAGAACGAGAGTCATAGGGCAAGGGTAATCCTGTCGACGGCCTGAGCGAAGCCAGACTCCGGCTGTGCTGGAGTGCCGTGAGCCGAAGGGTCGCCAGAAAGGCGAGGTGACTGCTGTGGATAACGTCCCACGGGCTGCTTCGTGACCTAGAACTGATGCATGAGCGACGACGAGCGGCCCACCGCGGCCGGGCTGAGCGTAGGGCGGCTGCTGGGTGCGGGGGGCTCGTCGTCGGTGTGGCTGGTGGAGGATCGGGACGGGCAGCGGTTCGCCCTGAAGGTGCTGCGCGTACCACGGGAGGACGGCGTCGCGGTTCACGGCGTTCCGTCGGAGGACGGTGCGACGCGGCGTGGTCGGCGGGCCGCGAGGACCGACTCGCTGTACCCCGGCGGTCCCACGGCACCGGACAGGCCGGAGCGCACCCTCGGCGACGTCGGCGGCGCCTCTTCGGCGGACCGGTCCGCCGCCTCAGCCGTCATGTGGCGCGAGCTACGGCTCCTTCTCCGGTTCAGCCATGATCATCTGCTCCGCGTGCACCGGATCGTCGAGACGGATCTGGGGCCGGGGATGCTGATGGACTTCGCGCCCGGCGGTTCCCTCCTCGGACTCCTCACGAGTCGTGGTCCGCTTCCCGTTGCAGAGGTGGTGACGGCGCTGGTGCCGATAGCGCAGGCGCTCGGATATCTGCATGACCAGGGGGCTCTGCACGGAGATGTCACGCCGGGTAACATCCTCTTCGCCAGCGACGGCCGACCATTGCTGGGCGACTTCGGTACGGGCCGGCTCCTGGGCGGTGACCGTCCTTCGTCCGGGGGGACGCCGGGGTTCCTGGATCCGGCGCATCCCGGTTCCTTCGACCCGGGTGTGGACGTCTTCGCCCTCTCGGCGGTGGCCTGGTTCGCGCTCACGGGACGGATACCCGGTCCCACGGACGAGCGGCCGCCGCTGTCGCTGATGGTCCCGGAGGTCCCGGTGCAGCTCATGCGGCTGATCGAGGACGGCCTCAGCTCGGATCGCGACCGCCGGCCCTCCGCGGGCGATTTCGCCCGTACACTGATGCGCGCCGCGACACCGATTCCGGTGGACCTGGTGCCCGCCGTCCACGCCAGCGTGCTCCCCGAACTGCTCACGCGCAGGGCTGGACCCGACCCCGCACCAACCGCTGCGGGACTTCCGGGCCTGGCCGGGAGAAGCAGGGCCCGCCGGACTCCTGCTCGGGCTCCGGGGCGCGCGCGGCAGCGGCCGGGAGAGGCCCCAGCCGGTCGAAGGGTCAGACGCGGCTCCTCCCCGGCCCGGAGGCAGCGGGGCCGACGACCAGGTCTCTCACGTGGCCTTCCCGCGCTCCTGGGCGGGGGTGTCGCACTGCTCCTGCTCATCGCGGGCCTCACGCTGGCGATCGGAGGACGCGGCGCCCCGGCAACCCTTCCCACGGACGCCGGAGCCGATCACGGCGTGGACCAGGGGACGCCCGGACCGGAGCACGCGATTCAGGAGCAGAATGATCCGCTGACAGCTCTCAGCAGGCTCGTGGCAGCCCGCGCCGCAGCATTCGCAGCCGCCGATCCCGCTCTGCTCGCAGACGTCGACGTCGAAGGCTCTCCCGCCATGTCGGCGGACACGGAGGCAGTCGAAGCCCTCGCCGAGGCCGGCAGGAAGCTCGCCGGTCTGTCGATCACGATCCACGGCGCGGCAGTGCTGAGCGACGAGGACCAGGAATTTGTTCCTGCACTCGGTGAGCTTCCGGCTGCAGCTACCGCTCCGGCCACCCAGGTTCGTCTGGTTCGCGCCACGGCTGTGCTGTCCTCCTACACCACAGTACGAACCGTCGACCCGGGTAGGTCCGCGAACGCGTCTGTCCCGAGTGCCGCATCGGATCCCACCATCGCCCAGGGACAGCAGCAGCTGATCTTCGTCCTGTGGAACTCCGGTGCCGGGTGGCGGATCCACTCGGTCCTGTCCCCACCGCAGTGACCCGGCCGCAGGATCGATCCGCTGTGGACGGCACAGCCGGGTCGGTACACGCGGGTCGATCCGGTGGCGTCGATACAGCTAGGGCGATACAGCTAGGAGGTCATGATCCGGCGTACCCACTGCGCGAGCGCTTCAGGA
This sequence comes from Arthrobacter echini, assembly GCF_004803505.1. Lineage (GTDB taxonomy): Bacteria > Actinomycetota > Actinomycetes > Actinomycetales > Micrococcaceae > Arthrobacter_D > Arthrobacter_D echini. The sequence continues at coordinate 280,161 of NZ_SSWH01000003.1, read as the reverse complement.
GTGGGTTCGTCGAAGGCGAAGCCGGCGTCCGTGAGCACCTTCGGCTCCATGCGCGCACTGACCAGCAGGAGCTCGTACGCGAGCTGTCCTACGACGGTGGTGAGAACGACGCCGGGTACGCGGAACCAGACGGGTCGCTTGAAGGCCCTGCCGAGTTGCAGTGCGACGGTGTCCAGCGGTGCCGGTGACGGTGCGCTGAGATTCACCGGTCCGCTCACGGGAGCGGTGAGCAGGAACTCGAGCGCCCGGATCTCGTCGTTCAGACTGATCCATGGCCACCACTGCCGGCCCGACCCGAGGCTGGTACCGGCGAACAGGCGGATGGGGATCAGCAGATTGGGCAACGCCCCGCCACCCTTCGCCATGACGATGCCCGTGCGCGTCAGGACGACCCGGACGGCATCCGGAGCCTGCCGTGCCTCGGCTTCCCACCGACGGCAGATGTCCGCGAGCAAAGTGTCCCCGGAGTCCGCTGCCTCGGTCAGCACCTCGTCCCCGCGGTCCCCGTAGTAGCCCGAGGCCGACTGGCTGATGAACACCTCGGGAGGGTTCTCGGCAGCCCGCATCGCCGTGACCAGGGTCCTGGTCGGCATGATGCGCGACGAGTAGAGCGTCTCCTTGTAGGCGCGGGTCCAGAGTCCTCCGGCGATACCGGCACCGGAGAGATTGATGACGGCGTCCGCCCACTCGACCGCCGATACGTCCAGCCGGCCCGCCGCCGGATCCCAGCGTATCTGCGATGGTCCCTTGGGCGGCCGACGGACGAGCCGGACGACGTCGTGATTCTTCTCGAGTTCGCGGGTCAGAGCTGTTCCGATGGTGCCGGACGCGCCGGCGAGGAGAATACGCATGCCTCCATCGAACCACTACTCACCGCCCGATCGGTACCGTGCCCCACCGATCGTCGGCTACTGCCTGGTGCCTACTGACCGAGGTCCGCCTCGAACGCGCCGCCCTCGAGCCGTGCCTTCAGGGTCTGCAGGAACCGACCGGCATCCGCACCGTCCACGAGCCTGTGATCGTACGTCAGGCTCAGGTACATCATCGACCGGATGGCGATGGTGTCGTCGCCGTCGGGCCCTGTGATGACCACGGGCCGCTTCACGATGATCCCGGTGCCGAGGATGCCAACCTGCGGCTGGTTGATGATCGGCGTGTCGAACAGGGCACCGGCCGAGCCGATGTTCGTGATCGTGAAGGTTCCGCCGGAGAGCTCGTCCGGACCGATCTGGCCGTTGCGCGTACGGGAGCCGATGTCGGCGATCTTCTTCGCGAGCCCACCGAGATTGAGATCACCGGCGTCACGGATGACCGGGACCAGCAGGCCCCTGTCGGTATCCACGGCGATGGCCAGGTGCTCGGCCTCGTGGTACGTGATCTCCTTCTTCTCCTCGTCGAACGAGGCGTTCAGCTTGGGGTGCTGTTTGAGCGCCTCGGTGACGGCCTTCGAGAGGAAGGGCAAAAAGGTGAGCTTGGCCCCGTTCTGGGTGAGGAAGGCATCCTTCGCAGCTGTGCGCAGCTTCGCGATCCGGGTCATGTCGACCTCGATCACCTGCGTCAGCTGAGCCGACACCTCGAGCGACTCCCGCATCCGCTTGGCGATCGTCTGCCGGATCCTCGGAGCCTTCTCGACGGTGCCGCGCAGCGTCGAGGGCTCCACGACCGGAGCCGCCGGCTTTCCGGTGGGAGCCGGAGCGGCAGCCGATGGAGCGGCGCTCGGGGCATCCTGCTGGGCCTTCTGCGCGTCGGCGGCCTCGACGACGTCCTGCTTGCGGATCCGCCCGCCGACGCCGGTGCCCTTGACGGTGGAGAGGTCGACACCGCTCTGGTTCGCCAGGCGACGGACCAGGGGCGTCACGTAGGTGCTCTGCCCGGAGGAGTCGTCCGAGGACGACGCCTGCCCGGCCGGCTTCGTCTCCGCCGGCGCGGCGGAGACGTCTGTGCCGGATCCCGCAGCGTCCGACGACGAATCGCTCGTCGCCTCCTCCGCGGAGGTCGTGCCCGCTTCCTCTTCCGGTTCGGAGGTCGTGCGATCGCCCCCGATCCGGTCAGCGGGGACGTCGGGTCGATCCTCGCCGGGAGCGGCCGTGACCGGTTCGCCGGACGCGGCCTCGACCTTCTTCGGAGCGGCGGCGCCGCTTCCGATCACCGCCAGGACGGCACCCACCTCCGCCGTCTCGTCCTCGTCGACGCGGATCTCCTGCAGTGTCCCGCCGACGGGCGAGGGGATCTCGGTGTCCACCTTGTCGGTGGAGACCTCGAGCAGCGGCTCGTCCACCTCGACGTCGTCGCCGATGGCCTTGAGCCACCGGGTGACGGTGCCCTCGGTGACGCTCTCGCCGAGTGCCGGGAGTGTGACCTCGGTGCCCTCGCCCGGATCTTCGGCAGGAGCGTCGTCCTGGCTGGAGCTCTCCGGCGCCGCGGACTCCTCGGGCTCGGAGGGTGCTGCCTGCTCCTCCGGTTCCGCAGGTGCTGCCTGTTCCTCGGGCTCGGCGGCTGCCGGGGCCTCGTCCGGGTCCCCGCCCGCAGCATCGGAGCCGTCGCCGATGCGGACCAGGGGCGCTCCGACCTCTGCGGTCTCGTCCTCGGCCACCAGGATCTCCTCGATCACCCCGGCGATCGGGGAGGGGATCTCGGTGTCCACCTTGTCGGTGGAGACTTCGAGGAGTGGCTCGTCGACCTCGACGCGGTCGCCGACCTCCTTGAGCCAGCGGGTGACGGTGCCTTCGGTGACGCTTTCACCGAGAGCGGGCAAGTTCACGGATTCACTCATAATGTGCCCGTTCCTCCTGAAGTAGATCGTTCCTGGCGGCTTGACGGCGATGGGCCGGTCCAGCCGGACGTGCTCGGCATTTTCTGGTTCCGAGCTTAGTCCACGACGTCGCGGCATGGACCGGGCCCGGTGGGGCGCTCTGTCCTGGGATCAGCTGTGCAGCGGCTTGCCCGCGAGTGCCAGGTGGGCCTCGCCGAGGGCCTCGTTCTGCGTGGGGTGTGCGTGGACGAGTGGGGCGACGTCCTCGGGGTACGCCTCCCAGTTCACGATCAGCTGCGCTTCACCGATCTGCTCGCCCATGCGGCTGCCCAGCATGTGCATACCGATGATGGGTCCGTCCTTCTCGCGCACGAGTTTGACGAGACCACCCGTGCCGATGATGGTGCTCCTGCCGTTGCCGGCGAGGTTGTACTCCTGTGTCTCCACGCGATCGTCGCCGAACTTCTCCCTGGCAGCCTTCTCGGTGTAGCCGACCGAGGCGATCTCCGGGTCGCTGTAGGTGACCTTCGGGATGTTGATGTCCTGCACCACGATCGGCTTGAGCCCGCCGATCTCCTCGGCCACGAAGATGCCCTGCTGGAAGCCGCGATGTGCGAGCTGGAGTCCCGGGACGATGTCGCCCACGGCGTAGATGTTGCCCACACCGGTGTGCAGGCGCTCGTCGGTGATGACGTACCCGCGGTCCATGGTGAGCCCGGCCTCCTCGTACCCGAGGTCCGAGGTGACGGGTCCGCGTCCCACGGCGACCAGCATGATGTCCGCCTCGAACGTCTTGCCGTCCTCGAGGGTGACCACGACGCCGTCGTCGTTCTGCTCGACGGAGGTGAAGCGCGTGCCCGTGTTGAACGCGATGCCGCGCTTCTTGAAGGCGCGCTCGAACGCCTTGACGATCGTCGCGTCCTCGTTGGGCACGAGGGAGGGCAGCGCCTCGATGATGGTGACGTCGACGCCGAAGGACTTCCAGACCGATGCGAACTCGCAGCCGATGACACCCCCGCCGAGGATGATCGCCGTCTTGGGGACGTAGTCCATGGTCAGGGCCTGGTCGGAGGTCATCACCTTCCCGCCGATCTCGAGACCCGGAAGGCTGCGCGAGTAGGACCCGGTGGCGAGGATGATGTGCTTGCCCGTGTAGACGGTGCCGTCCACGTCCACGGTGCTCTGCGACGCGAGCCTGCCCGAACCCTCGATGGTCGTGATGCCCCTGGACTTGATGAGGCCGAGCAGGCCGCGGTACTTGCCGGCGATCACACCGTCCTTGTACTTGTTCACCGCAGCCATGTCGATCGAGTCGAAGGTCGCCTTCACGCCGTACTTCTCCGACTCTCGTGAGCCGTCGGCGATCTCCGCGGTGTGGAGCAGAGCCTTGGTGGGGATGCAGCCGTTGTGCAGGCAGGTGCCGCCGATCTTGCCCTTGTCGATGAGCCCCACGCTCAAGCCCAGTTGCACTGCCCGGAGTGCTGCCGCGTACCCCGCGCTGCCTCCACCGAGTACCAGGATGTCGAATTCTGTTCCGGTTGCCGATTCGGCCACTTGGACGCTCCTCGCGTGTTCTGTTGACGCGTCTCGCGCGTCGGTTGATGAATCGATGGTCGGTGCGGTCGCGGCGCGGTCGCGGCGCGGTCGCAGCTCTGGGGAAAGACTCCTTTTCAGCCTATCCCCAGAACTATCCCGCATCCACCCGAGGGCGACGCCGTCCCGGACGGGTCAGTCCCGCTCGGTGCGTGCGAGGACGTCCTCGACGTAGGCGAGGAGCGTGCGCACGCCCACGCCGGTGCCGGCCTTGGGCGTGTAGCCGTAGGGCGATCCCTCGTTGAAGGCCGGGCCGGCGATGTCCAGGTGCGCCCAGGGGATCTTCTCGCCGTCGACCTGGCCGACGAATTCGCGCAGGAACACGGCGGCGGTCATCATGCCCCCGTTGCGCTCTCCGATGTTCGCGATGTCGGCCACCTGCGAGTCGAGGCTCGGCCGCAGTTCCTCGGGCAGGGGCATGGGCCAGAACTGCTCGCCCGCGCGGTCGGCGGCGGCCTTGACGGCGTCGCGTACGCCGTCGTCGCCCATCACACCGGAGACCCGGGTGCCGAGCGCGATCAGCTGCGCGCCGGTGAGCGTGGCGATGTCGATGATCGCATCCGGTGCCTCCTCGCTGGCCGCGGCCAGCCCGTCGGCCAGGACCAGGCGGCCCTCGGCGTCGGTGTTGAGGACCTCGACCGTGCGGCCGCCGTAGATCGACATGACGTCCTCGGGCCGCTGCGCGGATCCCGAGGGCATGTTCTCGGCGAGGCACAGCCACGCGGTGATCCTCGCGGGCAGACCCAGCTCGGCGACGGCGAGGAGCGTGCTCAGCACCACGGCAGCCCCGGCCATGTCCAGCTTCATGGTCTGCATGCCGGCGGCGGGCTTGAGCGAGAGTCCGCCGGAGTCGAAGGTGATGCCCTTGCCGACGAGAGCGAGATGCACCGCGGACTTCGCGGGGGAGTACTCCACCTTCACCATGCGCGGCGGCCGCGAGGAACCCTTCCCCACCCCGAGGATGCCACCGTAGCCGTCGCGCTCGAGCCGCTTCTCGTCCATCACGGTGACCTTGACGGGCAGGGAGCGCGTCAGGTCCTTCGCGGCCTGCGCGAAGGTCTCGGGATAGAGGTGGCTCGGTGGCTGGTTCACGAGCGAGCGCGTCGTGTTGACGTTCTTGCCCAGGACCGTGGCGCGCCTGAGAGCAGGAGCAAGAATCGACCCGTCGGCGTCGGTGTGGACGACGACGTTCTTCACCGCACTCCGGTCCTTCCTGGTGGGGACCGAGCCGTCCGCGGCGATGCCCGACTTGTGACCGTCGTAACTGTAGGCACCGAGCGCTGCACCCTCCGCCAGGGCGATGGCCGCGTCCACGGTATCCGCGGGCAGGGCGATCACGACGGTGTCGAGACCGGCGAGCTGACGGACCGCGGCACCGGCTGCACGGCGGAGTGTCTCCGCATCCGGCCGCTGTCCGTCCTCGAGCGGGCCCACGCCGGTGAGGACGAGGGAGTCAGCACCGGTCTCGGGCAGCCCGGGGAGCCGGCGTACCTCGTCGGCCGCGCCGGTGATGCCGAGCACCTCGAGGGAATCGCCGAGGGCTCGGGCCGCCTTGGCCGGCAGGGGGCTCTCGAGCAGGACCGGCCCGTCCGCCCCCTTCGCGACGGCGACCACGAGCGCGTCGCTCGGAATCGTCCTGAGGTCCTTGGCGGAAGCGCTCAGGTGTAGTTCGGTCGTTGTGATCACGAAATCTGTCTCCTCGTAGCCGGATGGTTCGTCCAGGTGCTTCGGTGCCGATCGTCCCTGAGTTCCGACGATGAGTCCCGACGGTGCGGCGGGAATCCGACGGGCATCTGCTGGATCTGGTTGCTCCTCATCGATCGTAGTCCGTGTCCACCCGTCCCCGTCCTCCGGTTGGCGGGCAGCACAGGCGGGGGTGTGGGCCCACGGAATCCGGAATGAAGAGAGGCGCAGCGGCGTTGTGGTGAGCAGGACCCTTTGAAGGAGAGAACCATGCTGGATCCACGAACCCTGTACACCATCAACACCGACGTCTTCGACGATCCGGAGTCCATCGGACTGCCTCTGCTCGTGAGCCTGACCGGCTTCATGGACGCGGGCCAGGTCGTCTCGCAGGTCAGCGCCGAACTGCTGGAAGTACTCGATCATGACCCGGTGGTCAAGTTCGATGCCGATCAGCTGATGGACTACCGCGGACGGCGCCCGCGCATCACGTTCGTGGAGGATCATCTGGAGGACTACCGGCCGCACCGCCTCGAACTCCACCGACTTCACGATGGGCTGGGTGAGCCGTTCCTCCTCCTCACGGGCGCCGAGCCGGACCTGCAATGGGAAAGATTCGCCCGCTCCGTCGTGGGACTGGTCGAGGAGTTGAAGGTTCCGCTGATCTCTTGGATCCACGCCATCCCGATGCCCGTCCCGCACACCCGCCCGATCGGTGTCACGCTGCACGGCAACCGCGCCGATCTCATCGACGGGATGAACGCCTGGCGTCCCACGGCAGAACTCCAGGCCTCCATCGGACACGTACTGGAGCTGCGGCTGATCGAGCGCGGGCACGACGTCATCGGCCACGTCATCCACGTACCCCACTACCTCTCCGAGGCGGAGTACCCCCCGGCAGCGGTGGCCGGACTCGAGTATCTCGGAGCGACGGCCGGTCTGGCTCTTCCCACGGACCGGCTGCGCGAGAGCGGCCGCGACGTGGAGCGCCAGATCGCGCGCCAGGTCGGGAACTCGGCCGAGGTGCAGTCCGTCGTGTCCTCGCTCGAGCAGAGGTACGACGAATACGCGGACGGTGCCGCGCACAAGTCCCTGCTGGTCAAGGACAACAGCGAGCTGGCGAGTGCCGACGAGATCGGGGCGGCGGTGGAGGCGTATCTCGCGAGCCCACAGGCCGAGGAGGAGTCCACCCTCCTGTGGGACGCCGAGTTCCCCGGCGACGAGCCCGGCAACGGAGCGACCGACGGCACGACCGGTCCGGGATCCGGCCCGACGCGCTAACCGGCATCGCCGCGGGATACTGGAGGGGTGGATTCCTCGAGGGCGTGGCTCGTCTGGGCCGCCGGCGTGGTGGCGTACCTGGTCGCCGTGACCCAGCGCACCACCTTCGGCGTGGCCGGGATCGAAGCGACGGACCGCTTCGATGCCTCGGCCTCCCAGTTGTCCGTCTTCACGGTGGTACAGCTGCTGGTGTACGCCGGGCTGCAGGTACCGGTCGGTGTGCTGGTGGACCGCTGGGGACCGCGCATACTCATCGTCGCCGGCGGTGTACTGATGACCGCGGGACAGGTACAGCTGGCGTTCGCCGAGTCGGTCGGAGCCGGGATCGTCGGGCGATTGCTCGTCGGTGCCGGCGACGCCACCACCTTCATCAGCGTCCTGCGCCTTCTTCCGGCGTGGTTCCCGTTCCACCGTATTCCGGTGTTGACGCAATGGACCGGGATCATCGGTCAGCTCGGGCAGATCGTGTCCGTGGTCCCGTTCGTCGCAGTCCTGTCGGCCTTCGGCTGGCAACCCGCCTTTCTGGGCGCGGCCTCGCTGTCCGTGCTTGCCGTCGTGCTTGCGCTGGTCATGATCCGGGACTCCCCCGAAGCGGGCAGTGGCCGCTCCGTGCAGACCCTTCGGCAGACGGGTACCTCGCTCGCCGAGGCCTGGAAGCAGCCGGGCACGCGCCTGGGGCTGTGGACGCACTTCACGATCCAGTTCCCGGGTACGGTCTTCGTCCTGATGTGGGGCTACCCGTACCTGGTGCGGGCGGAGAAGCTGAGCGACGGCGTCGCCTCGGCCCTGCTGAGTCTGTTCGTCGTGGTGGGCATAGCCTGCGGGCCGTTCCTCGGACGCTACGTCGGACGCCATCCGCTCCGACGTTCCACCATGGTGCTGGCCATCGCGGCAGCGATAGGGCTCGCGTGGACCGCGGTGCTGCTCCAGCCGGGGCCGGCTCCGCTGCCGCTGCTGATCCTGCTGGTGACAACGCTGGCCGTCGGCGGCCCCGGATCCATGATCGCGTTCGACTTCGCCCGCACCTTCAATGTCGCGAGCCGACTGGGCACGGCCACCGGCATCGTGAACATCGGCGGCTTCCTGGCATCGCTGCTGTCGATGTTCGTCATCGGTGTCATCCTGGACCTGCTGCTGGGAAGCGGCTTCTCGGGCGGTGACCTGTACGCCCTGGCCTCCTTCCGGATCGCGATGGCCGCACAGCTCGTGGTCCTCGCGGTGGGCACGGTCAACGTCGTGATCATCAGGGGTCGGGTACGACGGCGCATGGCCGAGCAGGGGGCTCCGGTTCCTCCGATCCGGGAGGTGATCGCGCGCGAGCGCGCACGTCGTCGCGGGCGGAGAGGAACTCCGGGCGAGGCACCCTGAGCAGGTTGTCCACATACCCTCCGGCGCTGCAGCGCACGAAGCGACGCATGGGCAGGCTCGCATCATGTCATCCTCGACGAGCCCGTCACAGGGCAGCCCGGCGCCTCGACTGTCGATCACCTCTCCTGCCGACATCCTCGCCTATGTACCGCACGCGCTCGGCTTCGTGCCGCGGGAAAGTCTCGTGGTCCTCACGACGGCCGCCAGGCGGCTCGGAGCCACGCTCAGGGTCGATCTTCCGGACGAGCAGACCGATGCGCTCAGCTTCGCCCGTGGCGTGCTGGGTTTCGTACAGGGCGACACGGGGGCGGACGGGACGCTCGTGATCGTCTACACGCAGCGGGCCTGGCCGCGACGGGCGTTCCCACCCTTCCACGACATCGTGCTGAGGCTCGACGCTGTTCTCACGGCAGCCGGTATGCCCGTCCGCGCCGGATGGCTCGCCTCGGACTCCGTCTGGCGGGACTACTTCTGCGCTGACGAGCAGTGTTGCCCCTGGCCCGGGAACCCGCTCGATTCCGTCGTGCACAGCGTGCTGAACGCGGAACTGGTCTTCGGTGGCAGCTCCTTCGAGCGCTCCGCCCCGGAAGCGGCGCTACGTGGCGCACCGGCTCTGTCCGGAACCGGGACGAACCTGCCCGAAACGGTACGCATCATGGTGGAGGACGCCCGGGAGCGGTATGCAGCATCGTGCCGGGGGCAGTGGCAGAGCCCTGTCCAGTTCGAGGCGACGTCGAACGTGTGGGACGCCGTCGTCGACGGGCCGCCGCTGGAGCTCGAGACGGAGGCAGGACTTGCCGGGTACCTGCTGGCCAGTATCGAGTCCCGGACCGTCCGGGACTTCCTCCTCGTGAGCGCGTGTCTCGGATCACCCGCAGCGCTCGCGGGCTGCGGGGCGTGGGCTTTGCAGGGCCGTGAGGATGCGGACGAGGGCCTCACGGGTGTCGTACCGGTCGATACGCTGCGCGCGGTGACGGGCTCGGGCATGCCTGCCGCCGGGGCTTCGCCGCTGGGGCCGGAGTCGGGCTGCGGGGCAGCCATGGTCTGTGCAGACGTCCTTGCCGGGCGTTATGGAGGACCCATCGCCTGGGCGCGCGTCGACGCCATGTCCGCGCTGCTGGCCCGACTTGCCGAGGTGTCCTCGGGGCAGGCCCGCGCCTCGGCCCTGACGATGTCCGCGTGGTTCGAGTACGCGCGCGGACGTGGTTCGAGAGCCACCGTCTTCCTCGAAGCAGCCGATGCGGCCGTTCCGGGGTATCGGCTCGCGCGACTACTGCACGAACTCGTGCGCCGTGGCGGGCTGCCGGCGTGGGCGCGGAGCCGTGCGACCGCATGGACGGCGGGGGAGGGTGCCTCCGGGACCACGCGTGATTAGCCGACCGACGCCCGATCGTGAGAGAATCAGGGTTGAGACCCGGTCGGGTCCGCGCATCAGAAGACCTCCGGGTAGTCCGGGACGATCACCGCTCAGCGGAGACGGATCCGGGAATACCCCGGGCAACAGGACGGTTCCAGATAGAACAGGTCCTGTTGGATTCCTCTGGTAGCCAGCGCGGATTTGACAGGGTCATAGTGGTGTTGTCCCTCGTGGCGGCGCCACACCTCGCGCGTTCGAAAGGTTCTCTGTGACGGTCAAGAAGACAGCAGCACCGGCGTCGGCAGACCCCGGCACCACCACTACCAAGCGACGTCCAGCAGCGAAGAAGCCGGCCGCGAAGTCCGCTTCCGCGACTGCGAAGGCGACGGCCGCCGACGCACGGAGTGCCGTCGACACGATCGAGGCGACGGAGCCGGTCGGTGGTGTCGCAGTCGATGCAGCTGTCGACACGGAGGAGCCCAGGCCCGAGACGGCCGAGGTCGGCACGACCAACGGTTTCGTGTACTCGGACGCCGACGACGACGACGCCCCTGCCCAGCAGGTCGTCTCCGCAGGGGCCACGGCCGATCCCGTCAAGGACTACCTGAAGCAGATCGGCAAGGTCGCGCTGCTCAATGCCGAGCAGGAGGTGGACCTCGCCCTGCGTATCGAGGCCGGATTGTTCGCCGAGGCGAAGATGAACGCCGGTACGGACATCGACCCCAAGCTCAGGCGCGAGTACGAGTTCGTCATCCACGACGGCAAGCGCGCGAAGAATCATCTGCTCGAGGCCAACCTGCGCCTCGTCGTCTCCCTTGCCAAGCGGTACACGGGCCGCGGGATGCTCTTCCTGGACCTCATCCAGGAAGGCAACCTCGGTCTCATCCGTGCGGTCGAGAAGTTCGACTACACCAAGGGCTTCAAGTTCTCCACCTACGCGACGTGGTGGATCCGGCAGGCCATCACACGCGCCATGGCCGATCAGGCCCGCACCATCCGCATCCCCGTCCACATGGTCGAGGTCATCAACAAGCTCGCGCGCGTGCAGCGTCAGATGCTGCAGGATCTCGGGCGGGAGCCGACACCCGAAGAGCTCGCCCTGGAACTCGACATGACGCCGGAGAAGGTCGTCGAGGTCCAGAAGTACGGCCGGGAACCCATCTCGCTGCACACCCCGCTCGGCGAGGACGGCGATTCGGAGTTCGGTGACCTGATCGAGGACTCCGAGGCAGTAGTGCCCGCCGACGCGGTGAGCTTCACACTCCTGCAGGAACAGCTCCACTCCGTCCTGGACACGCTCTCCGAACGGGAGGCAGGAGTGGTCGCCATGCGATTCGGGCTGACCGACGGGCAGCCGAAGACGCTGGACGAGATCGGGAAGGTGTACGGGGTGACGCGAGAGCGGATTCGTCAGATCGAGTCCAAGACGATGTCGAAGCTGCGCCATCCGTCCCGGTCGCAGGTCCTCAGGGACTACCTGGACTGACCGGCAGTGTGATCATCTGGACAGTGCCGGAACTGGACAGTGCCGGAAAGGGCCCCCTCCGAGTGGAGGGGGCCCTTTCCGGCACTGTCGGGTCGTTCCAGAGCCTGTCCGGCGCCTGTACACGGGGCACCTTGTCGATCGTCAGGGCCATCCTGACGGCGAGGGCTCTCACAACTCCTTCGTCAGTCGGCCAGAACGGCTGACTTCTCGTGCAGGCGTTGCGTCTCGTCCTGCCACTCGGATGTGAGCGGCTTCAGATTCGCCTCTACTGCGCGCGCATGGTGGGCGCAGAACAGAAGTTCGCCACCGGAGGACTGAAGGACCGCCCGCACGTATGCCTGGGCGCCGCATCGGTCGCAGCGGTCCAGTGCCGTGAGTTCGCGAGTTGCTACTGCAGTGGTCATGAATGCCTCCTCATGTGGATCGTGTACTCATATAACCATCATTCGTCACCGGTTCATCCCAGGGTGCGTCGTCTTTCGCTTCGGGCGTAGGAGGGGTAAGCGGCCTGCAGGCCGGTGGTGGCCGCCGGTGAGCAGCCTTCGGCGGTCGTCGGTGCCGGGCCGTAAACTGGGACGACCCGCACCCCTCCTGACGCCTGTCCTGGATCGTGCCTGTTCTGCCTAGGAGACCTCCATGACCATCGCCGCGGACTACACCGCCCGTCACCTGTCCGTCCTGGAGGGCCTCGAGGCCGTCCGGAAGCGTCCCGGGATGTACATCGGATCCACGGACTCCCGGGGGCTCATGCACTGCCTGTGGGAGATCATCGACAACTCCGTCGACGAGGCACTGGCAGGGTACGGCCAGAACATCAGGGTGATCCTGCACGCAGACGGTTCCGTGGAGATCCACGACGACGGCCGCGGCATCCCGGTGGACCTGGAACCGCGGACCGGGCTGAGCGGCGTCGAGGTCGTCTTCACCAAGCTCCATGCCGGCGGGAAGTTCGGCGGCGGGTCCTACACGGCCTCGGGCGGACTGCACGGCGTCGGAGCCAGCGTCGTCAATGCCCTGTCCTCGCGGCTGGACGTCTTCGTCGACCGGGGTGGCAAGACCTACGCGATGTCCTTCCGGCGCGGTGAACCGGGCGTCTTCAGGGACGGTAGGCTGCCCTCGCCCGAGGCTCCCTTCGACCCCTTCGTCGACGACTCCCGACTCGAGGTCGTCGGGAACGCCAAGCGGGGCGTGACCGGCACACGGCTGAGATACTGGGCCGACCGCCAGATCTTCACCCCCGACGCCAGATTCTCCTACGAGGAGCTGCAGACGAGGGCGCGCCAGACCTCCTTCCTCGTCCCCGGCCTGCGCATCACGCTGCGCGACGAACGCGGCCTGGCGGGGACACCCGGGGAGTCCGGACCGGTGGAGGAGGTCTTCCAGCACGACGGCGGCATCTCCGAGTACGCCGAGTTCCTGGCCGTCGACACCGCTGTCACGGACGTCTGGCGCCTGAATGGTTCGGGCCGCTTCAAGGAGTCGGTCCCGGTGCTCGACGCGAGCGGACACAGCAGGATGGCGGAGGTGGAGCGGGACTGCGAGGTCGACATCGCCCTGCGCTGGGGCATCGGCTACGAGACGACGCTGCGCAGTTACGTCAACATCATCGCGACCCCCAAGGGCGGCACCCACCAGAGCGGGTTCGAGCAGGCGCTCCTGAAGACGTTCCGCAAGGTGATCGGCGACAACGCCCGCAGGTTGAAGGCCGGCAGCGACAAGATCGAGAAGGACGACGTCTTCGCCGGTCTGACCGCCGTGCTGACCGTACGGCTCGCCGAACCGCAGTTCGAGGGCCAGACCAAGGAGATCCTGGGCACCTCCGCCGTCAAGGGCATCGTCATGAAGGTCGTCGAGAAGGACCTGCAGCAGAAGCTGTCCTCCTCCGCACGCAATGACAAGGCGCAGTCCGCCCTCCTGCTGGAGAAGGTCGTCGCCGAGATGAAGTCGCGCATCTCCGCGCGCGTGCACAAGGAGACCCAGCGCCGCAAGAACGCGCTCGAGACCTCCACGATGCCGGCCAAGCTCGCCGACTGCCGGATCGACGACCCGGAGCGCTCGGAGCTGTTCATCGTCGAGGGTGACAGCGCGCTGGGAACCGCGAAGAACGCCCGATCGTCGGACTACCAGGCGCTGCTGCCCATTCGGGGGAAGATCCTGAACGTGCAGAAGGCCTCCGTGGGGGACATGCTCTCCAACGCGGAGTGCGCCGCCCTCATCCAGGTGGTCGGGGCGGGCTCGGGGCGGAGCTTCCAGTTGGACGCACGGCGCTACGGCAAGGTCATCCTGATGACGGACGCGGACGTGGACGGCGCGCACATCCGCACCCTCCTGCTCACGCTGTTCTTCCGGTACATGCGCCCCCTGGTGGAGGCGGGGCGGGTGTACGCGGCGGTGCCACCCCTGCACCGCGTCGAGGTGATCACCAGCGGATCGAAGGCCAACGAGATGATCTACACCTACTCGGAGGCGGAACTCACGCGTCTCCTGGCGGCCCTGGAACAGCAGGGTCGGCGGTACAAGTCACCGATCCAGCGCTACAAGGGTCTCGGTGAGATGGACGCCGACCAGCTGGCGGAGACCACGATGGACCCGCGGCACCGGACGCTACGCCGCGTGCGCATCCAGGAGGCGGAATCGGCCGAGCGTGTCTTCGGTCTGCTGATGGGCAGCGATGTCGCCCCGCGCAAGGACTTCATCATCGCCGGCGCCTCCACCCTCGATCGCGACCGGATCGACGCGTAGGAGCGGTGCCATCCCAGCCCGGGTCTCCCGGGATGCACCGGATCCTCGACCGGCCGGAGGAAGCTCGGGCCGGAAGTGAGCGGAACTCAGCCGAGGAACTCCGGAGCGAGCAGGAGGACCGGGGGTACGACCAGGAGGAGTCCGGCGGTGGCGAGAACCGAGGCCTGCTGGACACGCCCCAGGGGAGGCAGCGGGGACAGGAGCCGCCGTATCCGTGCCGCGGACGGGCTCCCCGCACCCCGACCGTCCTGACCGGCGAGGGGCACATCCACGTCGCCCTGCGCATCGGCGGTCCCCGGAGGTTCCTCCTGCTGCGACGACTGCGGCGTCGACTCCTGCCGCATCGAGGTGGGCGTTCCCGATCCGACGATCACGATGGCCCGCATCAGGGTCGCCCGGTCGACGTGGCGCAGTGCCTCGTCATCGGCGAGCATCTCGATCAGCTCGCTGACGGCGCCCTGCGCCAGGCGCGAGGTCGGTAGCCACGGCAGCGCCGATCGCCATGCGGCGAAGGCCCAGAGCAGCAGATGGTGCCGCTGGTGCAGGTGGGCGTTCTCGTGCGTGAGGACGGCGTCCAGTTCGGGGCGCGTGAGCAGTTCCATGAGCCCGTCCGACATCACGGTGACCGAGCGCGCCCCGCCCGGGAGGCAGTAGGCCACCGGTGCCGGATGGCGGATGACGACGGTGTCGGGCTGGTCGGTCGACGGTGAGCTCAGCAGCCTCAGCATGTTCCGATGCCGGGCTCGCTGTCGCCGCACCCGGACGAAGGTCAGGGCCAGAGTGAAGACCAGATGGGCGAACAGCAGGACACCGGCACTGATCGCGAAGACGTGGATCACGCCCAGGTCCGGCGCGGAAGCGTCGTCGGACAGGAGATCGAGAAAGGCGCCGGACGCGGCGAGAAGGTCGTCCCCGAGCGGTGCGAGGCCCCAGACGAGCATGGCGCCGATCATCGACAGTCCCCCCGCGAGCGCTATCGACTGCCACAGCACCATGGCGGTGAACGGCGCCCGAGCGGGCCAGGCGGCCCGTGAGAGGATGATCGGCGCGGGCCATGCGAGGACGATCGCGAGGGCCGCGAGCAGCCAGGAGGCCCAGAACACCGACGGGTCAGCTGCCGCCGAGCAGAGTGCGCAGTGTCTGGGCCTCGGCCTCGGACACGCTGCCGATGAAGCGGGCGAGGACGGCGTCGCGATCCGGCGCGGTGACCAGCACCTCATGCATCAGTTCGGCGGTATGGTCCTCACGGGACGTCACGGCGCGGTAGCGGTGAGGGCGGCTGTCGCGCTCCCGTTCCACGAGACCCTTCTTCTCCAGCCGCGAGAGCACGGTGAGCACCGTGGTCACGGCGAGTTCGCGTCCTGCCTCCGGCGCCGGTGCCTCGGCGATGGCATCGCGCAGCTCGTTCGCGGTCGTCGCCTCCGTCGTGGCCCACAGCAGATCCATTACCGTGCGTTCGAGGTCTCCGAGCGTTGCCATGGTCTTCCTTCGATTCCTCTGTGATGCGATCGGTACCGGGACCGGCGACGCTCCACGCGCGGAAAACGGTGGAGACCCGGACTACAAAGATACAGCGTCGGAGGACGGGTTTCTACTCCCTGTAGAAGAGTCGGGTACGGGCGAGGACCGCCTCGGAGCGCGCCCGAGGCGCGGGCGCGCTGGACGCGCTGGAATAGCGCGCTGGAATAGGATGGAACCATGAGAACGACCGACCCCGGCCCGGACGGGGCCGGACACGACGAATCCGACGCCGCCCCGGTGCTACCCGGGATCCTCCGGTGGCGGCCCCTGACCCACGCCGACATCGATGCCTGGCTCGGGCTGATCCAGCGCATCGCCGCCGTGGACGAGCCGGACTGGGTGGAACAGCGGGCCGATCTCGAGCAGGCGCTCCACGCATCGAAGAACGACCCCCGCCGGGACACCGTCGCGGGATTCGACGACGACGGCGTGCCACGCGCCTTCGGCCGGCTCTCGATGAACCCGGGATCCTCCCTCGTGCACGGCGCAGGCGGCGTCGATCCGCAGTGGCGCCGACGGGGCCTCGGGCGCGCAGTGTTCGCCTGGCAGGCATGGCGGGCCATTGAGCGCCTGCGCGAGACCGGCCGGACAGTAGGTATCCTGCGCAACTACGTCGAGGAGAACAACCGGTCGCACCTGGGCCTGCTCGCGGCGTCGGGCAGTGAGATCGTGCGCTACTTCACCGAGATGACCAGGCCGCTCGATCAGCCCATCCGTGACCTGCCGTTCCCCGGGGAGCTGGAACTGGTGAGTTTCGCCGACGGAGCAGACCGGAACATCGCCGAGCTCGTGCGGCTCGCCCACAACGACGCGTTCCGGGACCATTGGGGGAGCGAGCCACGGGACCGCGAGTCATGGCAGTTCACCATCGCCCATCCCGAGTTCCGCAGCGACTGGAGCCTGGCTCTGCTGGACCCGGGGAAGGACGAGGTGGTCGCGTACCAGCTGGCCAGTCACGATCCGGAGTCCGAGCGACTTCTCGGCCATTCCGAGGGGTACACGGATCTCCTCGGCGTGCGGAGGTCCTGGCGCGGGAAGGGGCTCGCGGCGTCGCTGCTCACCGAGGCGATGAAGCGCTATCGCGCCGCGGGCATGGCCAACGCCGGACTGGGCGTGGACACCGAGAACCCCTCGGGCGCGCTGGGTCTCTACGAGCGCATGGGGTACGAGCCGACACAGCGCTCGATCGTCTTCGATCTGCCGCTCGTTGCGGACACCTCGCCGAGACCCACCGAGGGCGTGCAGTAGCGCGGCAGCCGGCCGGCACTGTCAGCACCGACTACAGCAGGGTGCCCTGTCCGTCGTCCGGCGCAGCAGCCCGCGGCGGGACCGAGGGTGCGGTGGAGACGGCCGAGCCCGCATCAGGTGCTTCCACGAGCCCGGACAGGCTCGGCCCGACGGCGTCGATGCGTTGGGTGAGGGGAACCCCTGAGCCGTCGCGTCGACCGTGCTCGGTGGGCAGTGCACGCGCAACGCCGTTGGCGGATGCTGCACGGGCGGGGCCGTGGCCCGCCCAGGCCAGGGCCAGGGCGTCCTCTCCGCGCAGGAACCGATGTGCCCGTACCCCGGCGGTGGCCCGGCCCTTGACCGGGTACTCCTCGAGCTCGGTCACTTTCGCCGATCCCTGCGCCGCGTCGGGTGCGCCGGCGCTCGCCGCGGTGACGGTGACCACCACGGCCCGGTCGTCCCCGCCCGCGACCGAACCGAAGTGGAGCACCCTGTCACCGGCGGACAGCTTCATGCCCGTCATCCCGGCGGCCATCCGGCCCTGCGCCCGCACGGCCGCCGCGGGGAGCCGGAGCAATTGCGCGTGAGCGGTGATGAACACCAGCTGGTCCTGGTCCGAGGCTGTCGCGACACCCACCACGGCGTCCTTGGGCCTGAGCGAGATGATCTCCCAGTCGTCCCGGTTCAACGGATACTCGGGCTGGACCCGTTTCACCACGCCCTGCACGGTGCCGAGAGCCACCACCTCGGTCAGTGCTGCCAGCCCGACAAGCCTCTCGCCCCGTTCCAGCGTGATGAACTCCTTGGACGACACCCCGCCCGCGAGGTTCGGCGTGCCGTTGAACGGAGGCAGTGCGGGCAGGTCCACCACCTGGAGGCGGATCATCCGTCCGGCGCTCGTCACGGCGCACACCTCACCGCGGGCGGTCGAGGCGACCACGGAGGTGAGAACATCGTGTCTGCTCCGCTGACCGTCCGCGAGGGGCTCACGCGTGGAGGTGCGGGCCAGCTGTCCGGAGGTCGAGAGCAGGACCCAGCAGGGATCGTCCGGAACCTCCAGCGGCAGAACCGCCTTCGCCGTCCGACCGGGAGCCGGAAGGTGGTCCTTGAGCGGCGCGGCGGCCTCGGACTCGAGCAGCACCGTGCGACGCGGTGTGGCGAACGTCCCGGACAGTTCGGCGAGCTCGGTCGAGACCAGCGTGCGCAGGCGTTCCTCCGATCCGAGAACGGCTTCCAGCTCCGCGATCTCGAGGCGCAGCTGGTGCTGCTCCTTCTCGAGCTCGACGCGCGAGTACTTCGTCAGCTGGCGCAGGCGCAGCTCCAGGATGTAGTCGGCCTGCACCTCGGACAGATCGTAGATCGCCCTGAGCCTGGTTCGCGCGGCGGCGGCCTCGTCCGAGGACCGGATGATCTGGATGACCTCGTCGATGTCGACGATGGCGATGAGCAGGCCCTCGACGAGATGCAGCCGCTCGCGCTTGCGTCGCAGTCGATAGGAGGTCCGGCGGCGGACCACCAGGATCCTGTGGTCGAGATACACCTGCAGCAGCTCGACGAGCCCCAGCGTGCGGGGCTGGCCGTCCACGAGCGCCACGTTGTTGATGCCGAAGGAATCCTCCATCGGCGTGAAGCGGTAGAGCTGATCCAGCACCGCGGCGGGATTGAAGCCGTTCTTCAGCTCGATCACCAGGCGCAGCCCGTGGGTGCGGTCCGAGAGATCCACGATGTCCGAGATGCCCTGGAGCTTCTTCGCCGTCACGGCGTCCTTGATCCGCTCGATCACCTTCTCCGGACCCACCGTGTACGGCAGTTCGGTGACGACGAGCCCGGTACGACGGGCTGAGAGTTGCTCCACGCTCACCGAAGCCCTGGTCCTGAAGGATCCCCGACCGCTCGCATAGGCGTCCCTGATCCCGCCGAGCCCCACGATCCTGCCGCCGCTGGGAAGATCCGGACCGGGCACGATCCGCATCAGGTCCTCAAGAGACGCATCGGGGTGCTGGATCAGGTGGCGGGCCGCAGCGATGATCTCGCCCAGATTGTGCGGTGCCATGTTCGTGGCCATGCCGACGGCGATCCCGCTGGCGCCGTTCACGAGCAGATTGGGGAAGGCGGCCGGTAGTACCTCGGGCTGGGTGAGCTGATTGTCGTAGTTCGGGACGAAATCGACGACGTCCTCGTCGAGGTGGTCCGTCATGGTCAATGCCGGTGCGGCGAGGCGGGCCTCGGTGTAGCGGGCGGCAGCCGGACCGTCGTCGAGCGAGCCGAAGTTGCCGTGGCCGTCGATGAGCGGGAGCCTGAGGGAGAAGTCCTGGGCCATGCGCACCATGGCGTCGTAGATGGCGCTGTCCCCGTGGGGGTGCAGCTTGCCCATGACCTCGCCGACCACACGGGCGGACTTCACGTGGCCGCGATCCGGTCGCAGGCCCATGTCGGTCATCATGTACAGGATGCGCCGCTGGACGGGTTTGAGCCCGTCGCGGGCGTCGGGGAGTGCGCGCGAGTAGATCACCGAGTAGGCGTACTCGAGGAACGACTCCTCCATCTCCGTCTCGACGTCGATCTCGATGATGTTCTCGGTGTAATCCTCCGGCGGTGCGGACTTCTGGCGCCTGGCCATGTGCGTGGCGGTTCCTCAACAACTCGATGGACGGAAGCAGGTTCGCGGCGTGTGCCCGCGATCCGCGGGCCGCCCCGGACGCGGTGCGACGCATGATCAGGGGATGCCGACTACCCTGAGTCTATGGCGGACGGACAGTACCCCTCCTACTGGGAGGCCGATGTCATCCTCCGCGATGGCGGAACAGCCCACCTCCGGCCGATCCTGCCATCGGACGCCGATGCCGTGCAGGACTTCCACGTCCGGCAGTCCCAGAACTCGATCTACCTCCGATTCTTCACCTACAAGGCGAAGCTGAGTGCGAAGGAACTCAGGCGCTTCACCGAGGTGGACCATCATGACCGGGTCGCGTTCGTGATCACCCGGGGAGACCGGATCATCGGCATCGGTCGTTACGACAGGCTCGACGACCCGTTCGAGGCGGAGGTCGCGTTCAACGTCTCGGACTCCTACCAGGGCCGCGGACTCGGTTCCATCCTGCTCGAGCACCTCGCCGCCGCCGCCCTCGAGAACGGGATCGGGCGCTTCACGGCCGAGGTGCTGCCCGAGAACCGGAAGATGATCACCGTCTTCGCCGAAGCAGGGTACGAGGTGAGCCGGAATTTCGACGACGGCGTCGTCATGCTCGGCTTCGACATCGATCCCACCCGGAAGTCCCGCGCCGTCATGGAGGCGCGGGAGCACCGCGCCGAGGCCCGCAGCATGTCCGAACTGCTCACGCCGTCGTCGGTCGCGGTCATCGGAGCGAGCCGCGAGCCCGGGAGCGTGGGTCAGGCGTTCCTGGAGCATCTGATCGAGGGCGGATTCACGGGTCGCGTGGTCGCGGTCAACCATGAGGCGTTCGAACTGCAGGGCATGATCTCGTACGCATCGATCGTGGATGTACCGGAGCCGGTCGACCTGGCCGTGATCGCCGTCCCGCAGGATTCCGTCGACACGGTCGTGGACGAGTGTGCCCGGGCCGGCGTGAAGGGACTGCTGATCGCGACGGCCGGCTACGACGGCGGCGACGGACCGGTGCGCCAGCGGGCGCTCGTGCGCAGGGCCAGGGCCTCCGGGATGCGCGTGGTCGGGCCCGCCTCGCTCGGACTCGTGAACACGGACCCGGCGATCCGGCTCAATGCCTCGATGGCACCGGAGCTGCCCGAGGCAGGCGCCCTGTCGCTGTTCAGCCAGTCCGCGGGCCTCGGTGTGCTGTTGTACGCCAGCGCTCACCGGCGCGGTCTCGGTGTCTCCTCCGTGATCTCGGCCGGCAATCGTGCCGATGTGTCGGGCAACGACGCCATGCAGTTCTGGGAGGACGACCCCTCCACGCGCGCGGTGGGCCTGTACTTCGAGTCGATCGGCAATCCGAGGAAGTTCTCCCGGATCGCCCGACGTCTGGCCCGGACGAAACCGGTCATCGTCGCCAAGTCCGATGTCACCGGCCTGCAGCTGCCACCCGGTCATGCCGTCCGGACCTCGCAGGCACCGTCGGGTGCCCTCGACGCGATGCTCCGCCAGTCCGGTGTCATGCGGGTGGAGACGACGGAGCAGCTGATGGACATCGCGCAGATCGTGGCGAGTCAGCCGTTGCCCCGGGGGTCCGGAGTGGCCGTGCTCAGCAACTCCCCGGCCCTCGGCAAGGTGGTTGCCGACGCCGTCGAGGCCCAGGGCATGACCGTGGCGCTGCTCGAGAGCTCGCTGCAGCTCGACACCGGGCAGTCCGTGGCCCTGCCGGCCCTGACCTCGGCGGTGCGGAAGGCACTCGAGGACGACGCCGTTCACGCCCTGATCGTCACGACGCTGCCGGCGCGGGGACTGAGCGCCGAGTCCATCGCTGGCCGCCTGCAGCAGTGCGGCGAGCTCGCAGGCAAGCCCGTCATCGCCTCCTTCACCGGCATCCTCCAGGCCGGTCTCCAGCTGGACGGGCTCGTGGCCGCGCCGGCGTCGTCCGACCGGCGCACCGCGGACCAGGAGACCACACCGCCCCTGCAGCGCGGTCTGCCGTGCTTCCGCAGCCCCGGCGCGGCCCTGGCCGCACTCGGAGCCGTGGTGCGCTACTCGCTCTGGCGCACGCGGGACCACGGGGAGTTCCTGGACCCGGACGGCATCGATGCCGACGACGCCGCGCGTCTTCTGGCCCGGGTGCGCACCCGGGTGACCGACGTCGAACTGACCCGCCTCACGGCGGAGGAGAGTACGTCCCTGCTGGACGCCTACGGCATCGCCCTGCTGCCCTCGGCGCGCTTCTCCTCGGCGGACGAGGCCGTCCGGGAGGCCTCGCGTCTCGGGTGGCCGGTCGCGCTGAAGACCATGGACGAGCACCTGCGGCATCGCCTCGATCTGGGCGGTGTCCGGCTGAGCATCGAGGACGCGCAGTCCCTGCGGGAGAACATCACCCGGATGGAGAAGGCCCTGGCTCCGTTCGGCAGCTTCGGCATGGAGGTCCAGTCCATGGCACCGTCGGGCCAGGCGTGCAGCATCCAGGCGATCGAGGATCCCCTGATGGGCCCCGTGGTGTCCTTCGGCCTCGCCGGGGACGCCGTCAATCTCCTCGACGACTGGGCACACGCCGTACCTCCCCTGAGTACGGGCGACGTCGCGGATCTGGTCCGCGCACCACGGGCGGCGCGCAAGCTCTTCGGGTACCAGGGCCTGCCGCCGGCGGACGTTACGGCCCTGGAGGACCTCGTGGCGCGGGTGGCACTGCTCAAGGACAACCACCCCGAGATCGCCCGGATCGATCTCACGCCGGTCCTCGCGGCGACCTCCGGTGTCCGAGTCCTCGCCGCAGCGATCGACGTCGGCAACCCGCAGCGGCGTACGGACAGTGCGCGACGTGCCATGCGCGACTGATCCACCGGCCAGGGACGGGCAGTTAGGCACTGGGGCGCCCGGTGGGGGAAACTGGGGCACATGACCCCATCGCTCTCCGCCCAGCGGCGCGACCTCGATGCGTCCCTCGAGCGCACAGGCTTCTACCCCCGTCTCGTCGCCGACGTCGTCCATGATGCCCTCGACGGCCGCGAGCCACTGTCCCACGTGGCCCATCTCGAGACACACTTCGAGCGCACCGAGGTGCACCGTCACATCACCGTGCTCGTGCTCACCGAGGACATGCTCGTCATCACGCACGTGGACGATCAGGAGCTCGACGAGGCCGGCGAGCAGGTGATGGCGCAGATCTCCACCGAATCGGTACCCGTCAGCCAGATCCGTTCCGTGGTGCTGAGCTATCTGTACGCCCAGCCGCAGG
The DNA here is from genome assembly GCF_004803505.1 of Arthrobacter echini. Lineage (GTDB taxonomy): Bacteria > Actinomycetota > Actinomycetes > Actinomycetales > Micrococcaceae > Arthrobacter_D > Arthrobacter_D echini. The sequence goes on along the minus strand of NZ_SSWH01000003.1, from coordinate 257,293 downwards.
ACTACAAGCCCAGTGACCAGGTCAGGGAGCTGACCCTCGCGATCGCCTGGTCGGGCGGCCAGCGGCTCGACCTGGGACCGGCGACCTGCGGTGATCCCCAGTGCGAGGCCGACCACGGCTACACCGGCACCGTGGCGCAGGAGGACATCGTGCTGCGGGTCAGTGCCGAGGCGGACGGCGCACAGGCGGTGCAGAACGCCAAGGCCTTCGCGCGGGCACTGCGTAAGGTCAACACCGCCAGCCCCAGCTCCAGTGGCTACGCAGGTCCCGGCGACGTCTCCACGCGCCGCCAGCCCGGGTTCGGTGGACGGTTCACCCGGGCCCACCACCAGCGGTAGCCTGCATGAGTACTCCGCACCGCGAGCCTCCTCCGGCAGCGCCGGCCTACGGGGTGTCCACCGTGGCCGAGGTGATGACCAGTTCGGCGGCCGCGCTGGGCGTCCCGGGATTCACCAATGCCCTCGGGCTGCCGGGCGCACGGCGTGTGGTCGTCGTGATGGTCGACGGTCTCGGGCTGCTCCTGCTCACCAAGCATGCCGCCCACGCCCCGTTCCTGCGGCAGCACCTCGATTCGGTGCAGAAGCTCACCGCTGCCTTCCCCTCGACGACGGCCGCGTCGCTGGCCAGCTTCGGCACGGGCCTGCCGCCGGGCAGACACGGGCTGGTCGGGTACGACGTGCTGGATCCCGCCCAGGACCGCGTGGTGAACATGCTCGGACGCTGGGACAGCGGCGTCGACCCGCTCGGCTGGCAGCCGCACCCCACGGTCTTCGAACGTGCGGCGGAGCACCTGCCGGTCATCACCGTGGGTGAGCCCCGCTTCGCCGATTCACCGATGACCAGGGCGGCACTGCGCGGCGGCCGCTTCGTCGGGGCCGCCACGATCCACGCCCGGATCGATGCCGCGGCCGAGCACCTGGCCGCCGATCCGAGGGCCCTGATGTACTTCTACCTCAACGACCTCGACAAGGCCGGCCACCGGTACGGGGTCGCGTCCACGGAGTGGATCCGGGTCCTCGAGGACCTCGACGCGGCGGTGAGGCTCCTCGCCCGGCGGCTACCGCCCGACACGCTCCTGCTCCTGAGCGCGGACCACGGCATGGTGGATGTGCCGGTCTCCGGGCGTATCGACTACTCGGAGCAGGCCGGACTGATCGAGGGCGTCGCGCACACCGCCGGTGAGCCGCGCATGCTCCACCTCCACCTCGAACCGGACCTCGACGACGCCGCACGGGCCGCACTGGCAACGCGCTGGCACGAGGCCTTCGGATCGCGCGCATGGATCCTCTCTCGGGACGACGCCGTCCGGCGGGGGTACTTCGGCGACGTGAGCGAAACCGTACTGCCCCGGATCGGCGATCTGCTCGTCCTGGCCAGGGAGCCCGTCGCCCTCTTCGACGGGCGACGGACCGAACCCGCAGCCTTCGCCATGATCGGGCACCACGGCTCCCTGACACGCGTGGAGCGGGAGATCCCGCTGCTGAGGATCGGATCGGAGAGCGTGCAGTCCTCGTCCCGGCGGAGCAGGACTGGCCGGAGGGGAGGCGGTCGTGGCTGAGCTCGTCTTCTTCTCGGGCACCATGGACAGCGGCAAGTCCACCCTGGCGCTGCAGATGGACCACAACCACAGGGCCCGCGGACGGCGCGGGGTCCTCTTCAGTTCCCACGACCGGGGCGGGGAGTCCACCATCTCGAGCCGTCTCGGACTGCGCGCGGCGGCGGTGGAGGTCTCCACCGGAACCGACTTCTGGGTGGAGCTGACCGTTCGACGGACCATGGGAGCCCGGATCGACTACCTCGTCTGCGACGAAGCCCAGTTCTACACGACGCACCAGATAGACCAGCTGGCCCGGGTCGTGGACGAGATGGGGATCGACGTCTTCTGCTTCGGCATCACCTCCGATTTCCGTACCCGTCTGTTCCCCGGCTCACAGCGGCTGATCGAGCTCGCCGATCGCGTCCAGGTCCTGCAGGTCGAGGCCCTGTGCTGGTGCGGCAAGCGTGCCACGCACAATGCGCGCACGCTCGACGGCGTCATGGTCGTCGAGGGGGACCAGATGGTGGTCGGTGACGTGGATGCTTCCATGGCGACCGCAGCTGACCAGGACCGGGGACAGGAGGGTCCCTCCGCCGAGCCGGTCGTCGGCTACGAGACCCTGTGCCGGGCCCATCACATGGGCAGGCACACCTCGAGATCGTCCCTGTCCCGGTACGCGAACGAGGTGCCGCTCCCGTTCGACGCCGAGCAGTCACGGAGATCCGCCGCCCCGGTGCAGCCCGACGCGGCACTCGATCGCAGCGCGCGCTGAGAGCGCCGCTAGTCGCTCTTCCGGCCGAACACGATGTCGTCCCAGCTCGGCACGCTTGAGCGCTTGGGCTTGGGCCGGCGGTCCGAGGTCGGCTCGGCCGGTTCCTTGCGCTCCTCGCCGGCCTCGGTGTTCCTGCCCTCGGTCCTGCCTGTGTTCCGCCTGCCCTCCCGCGCGGTCCGTTCGCCGGTCTCCTGCGCGGACGGGTCCTTCGACCGATCTCCCGCCCCCCGATCCGTGCCCGTTCCCGTCCCCGTTCCCGTCGAAGACTGTGACTGCGGGCGGGGTCCGCGGGCAGGGTGCGCGAAGAAGCTGATCTCGCGGGTCTCGACGCTCACCCCCTCGTAGAGCCTGGGGGTCCCGTCCGCGTTGAACGCGCTCTCCTGCCCGGTGGCGTCATCGTCGGGCCCATCGGTCGGCGGAGCCAGGCTCAGGCCGGGGACGGTGACGCCGGGGCCGGCGGAACCGGACTCACCCTGGTCCTCCGCGGCAGGGACGTCTCCGGTGCGGGGGTGTGCAGCGGGGATACTGCCTCGGGTCAGCAGCTCGGCGAGCGCGTCGTCGCCGTCCTCGTCGGCACCCAACCGCTGGCCCCTGCGCGAGCGGAGCACATCGAGCAGTCCGTCCTGGTCGGTGTCGGTGGAGCCCTCCGCGTCACCGGTGCCGGCGTCGGCCGTGTCCGCCTCGAAATCGAAGACCCGGTCGACGACGGCGCTCAGGCGCCGGGAGGGCAGGGGGCCGTCGAGCGGCTCGAGTTCGCTGAGCACCTGCGCCCACCTGTTGGCATTCGTGACGGTCTTCCGGGTCGGATTGTACGTCCACTGGGCCGGTGGCTGTTCTCCCAGGTCCACCCGGGAATCGTCGGGTAGCTCGAACGCCACCTCCACGTGCCACGCTCCGTCCGCGCGGCGCCACGAGTCCCACTCGAGGTCGGACTGGTCCACGCCGAACTCCTGGGCACGGTGGGCGACCATGTCCCCGAGCAGCGCCGGGCTGTCCCCGAACGCCGAGCGATAGCCGTCATGGCTGGGCAGCGGTGATGCCACTTCCACGCGCTGCGCCAGATACGCCACGTACTCGCGTTCGGCGCGGACGGGTCCCTCGTAGCGCTGCACGTGCGCGAGTTCCAGGCCCGAGTCGTCGGCGACCTGTTCGGCCGACGCGCCGGCGCGGATGCGTGCCTGGATGTCCCGCGGAGTCAGCGGGATCGGAGCCCGGTTCGCTCTGGCGCGCGGAGCGACGGGCCTCGCCGGAGCCGGTGGCGGCTCCGGCGGCGCGGACTCGGAGGCAGCGGACATCGAGGCGGCGGACATCGAGGCGGCGGACATCGAGGCGGCGCGACGCAGCGCATCGTCGACGGGCAGGCGGAAGGACACTCCCTGCTCACTGCTCAACAGCAGATGGTTGCCGTCCTCCTGGACGCCCACCAGGCGTAACTCCTGCATCAATTCCTCCAGCCGACGGTGATCCTGGACAGACCCAGATGACTCTGGGTGGACCTAGATGAAACTGTGCCACTGAATCGCGGTCATTCCTACTATGCACCGGGTGCGGCGTCCCGGCGCCCGACCGGCGCCGGGCACAAATGCACCGCGTCCGGCGTTGTGGGAGCCGAGTGGAGTCCACCCGGACAGGGCAGGACCGGATCCGACGGAAGGCACCGTGAGGGACATGGAGACACCAGTGCGCTGGACATCGGCGGGCACGACAGCACGGGCAGTGACATCAGCGGTCACTGCGACGGACCGGGCCCTGCAGCCCGCGATCGACGACGAGGAGATCGCCGCGGCCGATGCGTTCGATCTTCCGGGAGCTGATCTCTCCGGCGAGGAGGTCGCGGTGCAGATCCTGCCCGCGCAGGCGGACGAGTTCACCTGCGCCTCGTGCTTCCTGGTGCGCCATCGATCGCAGATCGCACTGGAGAACGACGGCGTGCTCCACTGCGTCGACTGCAGGGGCTGACCCGGGCGGAGAGGGCCGTTCAGCCGCCCAGTGCGGCGACGAGGCGCTCCGGGTTGCGGGAGGACGTGAGCCAGTAGGGCGTGCGGTCCTCGGGGTCGACGACCTCGATCCGCACCACCGGCGAGATCCAGCCCCTGATACACAGGTACGCCAGACCGTTGAGCCCCCGCCCGCGCTGATAGGTGGCGTCCTCACCGGCGAACCACGACACTTCCCCGACGTACGTGCGCTCGATGCTCGCGCGGCCCACCTGCAGGGAGTCCCGCGTGACTTCGATGAGCGGTGTGGACAGGATGAGCAGGATGAGGATCACCACCGCCACAACGGCAGCGACGGTGTAGCCCACCCACAGGGAGATCGGCGCGAACATCACGATGGTCGCAGCGGAGAAGCCGGCCGCGATCACCCAGACCCAGAAGGAGGGCCACAGACGCTCCTGGTAGAGGACGGCCTTCTCGGGTGCGTTCGGGGGTACTTTTCCTGGCGAGCTGGACATGACTCCAGCATTCCACTCTTTCGGCGGGGACAGGTTCCGTCCGGGCGAAGGGGCTAAAGTAGGGGGCTGGGTCACCGGACAGGTTGCGTTGGAGATGCGGTCAATGGGTTTACAGCAGGGCCTTCCGGTCCAGATCATGATGCTCGACGACGGCCTCGAGCCGCCCTCGTACGCCACCGAGGGTGACGCCGGGGCCGACCTCCGTACCGCTGTCGACGTCGTGCTGGAACCGGGTGCACGAGAGCTCGTCCCGACAGGTGTGGCGCTCGCACTGCCGCTCGGGTACGTGGGCCTGGTGCATCCGAGGTCCGGTCTGGCCTCGCGGCACGGCGTCACGATCGTCAATGCTCCGGGCACCGTCGACTCCGGCTACCGCGGCGAGATCAGGGTCTGCCTGCTCAACACCGATCGATCGCAGACGGTGCGTCTGGACCGGGGCGACCGCATCGCCCAACTGGTGATCCAACGGGTGGAGCATGCGGTCTTCACCGCGGTGGACCGCCTGCCCCCCAGTGCCCGGGGCACCGGCGGCTTCGGATCCACGGGCGGCTTCGGAAGGGCCGACCCTGATCAGAACCAGGGTCCGGACCAGGACAAGAACGCCGTGGACGCGCCAGTCGACGGCTGAGTGGTGCGCCACCGCCGGAGAACCGCAGGCTTCCTCGGCCCACCCGCATCCGAACCGACACAGCAGGAAAGGACTACGCCATGGCTTTCGGGCGTTCCAGGAAGAACAAGCAGAAGGACACAGTCGACGCAGCCGATACAGCTGATGCACCCGACACCGGTGCATCCGGCACCGCTGAGTCGGCCGACGACGTCGTCGCGACGCCCGTTGCCCAGGCGACGTCGCTCGACGGACCGGCACCAGCGCAGGACCGGGTGTCCAGTGAGGACTACGCTCGAGCCTCGCTCGGGCCCTTCGACGCCTCCGAGCAGGACACCGAGGCCGGGTACATCGATCTCGGTGCACTGAGGATCGGAGCGGCCCAGGGACTGCAGTTGCGGCTGGAGGTCGAGGAGCGCAGCAAGCGGGTCATCGCGGTGACCCTGGATCTGGGCGGCTCGACACTCCAGCTGCAGGCCTTCGCTGCTCCGAAGACGGAGGGTCTGTGGGACGAGATCCGCGAGCAGATCGGGGTCTCGATCGGCTCCCAGGGTGGAACCGTCGAGGAGCGTCCGGGGGTACTCGGCACCGAACTTCTCGCCAAGGTCCCCGCGCAGACCCCCGACGGCCAGGCAGGGGTGCGCGTGGCACGCTTCGTCGGCGTGAACGGCCCGCGCTGGTTCCTCAGGGGCGTCATCGGCGGCCCGGCCGCGCTTCAGTCCCGGGCCGCGGCACCCATGGAACAGCTCTTCCGCAGCGTCGTCGTGGTACGCGGTGATCACCCCCTGCCGCCTCGCGAACTGCTGCAGCTCAAGGTGCCGAGCAACGCTGCTGCCGCACCCACCGCTCCAGGAGCCGGGACGACCCGGAAGAACGACCTCGATCCGCTGGAGCGCGGACCGGAGATCACCGAGACCCGTTAGCAGTGCCGTCCCACCGCTACGCGCCACGTTCGGCCCACCTCCAGGGGCCGTCCGACGTCCTCGGTCTGGAGCCGGAGCACGGCTCGCCGACCGCGCCCGAGCTGCCCGAACGTGGCAGGATCAGGGTACGGGGCGTCATCGACCGGGTGACCATCGCCCCTGCCTCGTCGTCGCCGTCGTTCTCCGCCCTGGCGCGGCTCGACGGGACGGGCCGCAGCGAGCAGACCGACGTCAGCGGCGTGGGCGGGAGCGTCCGGATCATCTGGATGGGTCAGCGCCAGGTTCCCGGCATCCAGGCAGGAGTGGCGCTCCGCTTCGAGGGGATGCTCAGCCGGGTCGGTGGAATCCCCACGGTGTACAACCCGCGCTACGAGATCATCGGCCGACCCCAGGAGTACTGACATGAGCCACCCGACCAGCGAGCCGGGGGACCTCCCCGATCCCCCTGCCCACGACGAGCTTCCGCAGCCCGACGCCGTGCAGCCCGACGCCGTGCAGTCCGACGCCACCGAGGCCCCGGTGGACCGGCAGGCGGGCCCCACCGCCGCCGACGTCGCCTCCCAGTACGCGGCGAGGTCCGGCGTGCGACGCGGCGCGTCGGGACAGATCGATGTCCTGGCCTCCATCGGCGGTGCGCAGGGTCTGTCCGAGAGCATTGCTCCCGGCCTGGTCTTCACCGTCCTGTTCACCATCACCCGGGACCTGACGGTCTCGCTCGTGGCGGCGCTGGCCGTCTCCGGGGTCTTCGCCCTCCTGCGGCTCGTTTCGAGAACCCCGCTCACGCAGGCCATCGCCGGCCTGGTCGGTGTGGCGTTCTGCGCCTTCGTGGCACAGCGGACGGGCAACGCCACCGACTTCTTCCTTCCCGGCTTCTTCATCAACGGCGCCTACATCATCGCCATGAGTGCCTCCGTGATCCTCCGGTGGCCGTTCGCCGGTCTGCTCTTCGGGTTCATCCGCAACGAGGGCATCGAGTGGCGGAAGGACCCGGTGCGGGTCCGGGCCTACTCCATCGCGACATGGATCATCGTGTCGGTGCTCGCCCTGCGACTGGTGGTCCAGGTACCGCTCTACCTCGCGGACAACGTGGCCGCTCTCGGTTCCTCCCGCGTCGCCATGGGTCTGCCGCTCTATGCACTCGGCATCTGGCTCGCCTGGCTGGTCTCCCGGGGACGCCCGATCCCGGGCAGCGCGGACGGATCCTCCGAGGCGGACGGGATCCGGCCTCGCTGAACATAGCCGTTGCTAGCTGTCCTCACTGTGCGCGGCAAGGACCGCACGCAGCTGATCCTCCGCTGCGATGGCGGCCAGCAGGAAGATCTCGTCCCCGTCCTCGATCACGTCGTCCGTGCTGGGGCTGAAGGGCGAGTCGTCGCGCAGGATCGCCACGACGGCGCAGTCCTCGGGCAGGGGGACCGATCCCAGGGTCTCGCCGATGAGCGGGGAATCCTGCGGAACCGTGAACTCCACGATGGAGGAGACACCGGTCTGCAACGTGAGCAGGCGTACGAGGTCGCCGATCTCCACCGCCTCCTCCACGAGGGCCGTCATGAGCCGCGGGGTGTTCACCGCGACGTCCACGCCCCACGAGTCGTCGAACATCCAGTCGTTCTTCGGATTGTTGACCCGGCCCACGGTGCGGCCGACTCCGAACTCGCTCTTGGCCAGCAGTGAGACCACGAGATTGACCTTGTCGTCCCCGGTCGCCGACACCACGACATCGGCGTCCTCGAGGTGGGCGTCCTTGAGCGTCGTCAGTTCGCAGGCGTCGCCGATCAGCCACTTCGCTCCCTTGAGGCCGCTGCGGCCGATGACCTCGGGTTTCTCGTCGATGAGCAGGATCTCGTGCTTGTTGCCGAGCAGCTCGCGCGCGATCGACGAGCCCACGCTGCCGGCACCCGCGATGACGACCCTCACTGGAGATCCTCCCTGGGTGCTGCAGCAAGGATCCGGCCGATCTCGTCCGTCGCGGTGGTCCTCATCATGGCGTGGAGAACATCCCCCTGCTGGTAGCTGGTCTCCGTCGTGGGCAGCATGCCCTCGCCGAAACGGGTGAGATAGGCGATGCGGACACCGCTGGCCGCCTCGATGGAGTGCAGCGATCGTCCGAGCCACGCCTCACTGAGCGCCAGTTCGGCCAGGATCAGCCGGCCGGAGGTCTCCCGGAAGTCCCCGTTGATGGTCTGCTCGGGCAGGATGCGGCGCAGGACCTGGTCCGCGCTCCAGCGCACGGCAGCGACGGTCGGTATCCCCAGGCGCTGGTAGATCTCGGCGCGCCCCGGATCGTAGATGCGCGCGACCACGTGGGGCACGTGGAAGGTCTCCCTCGCCACGCGGGTGGCGAGGATGTTCGAGTTGTCCCCGCTGGAGACCGCCGCGAAGGCGTAGGCTTCCTCGATCTCGGCGGACTTCAGGGTGTCGCGGTCGAAGCCCACCCCGGTCACCTTGCGGCCGCCGAAGGAGGCGCGCAGCCTGCGGAAGGCGCGGTCGTCCTGGTCGATGATCGCCACCGAGTGGCCGGATTCGTCCAGTGTGTGAGCGAGGCTGACACCCACTCTCCCGCATCCCATGATCACAAAATGAGCCACGCGTGGCGCTCCTGATTCCTGGCTGATTCCCGGCATGATTCCCGGCACGGACCATGCTCCTGCGTGCCGTACCGGCCTCAAGCCTAGTGGCTGACCCGGTGGACGGACGCGCTAGTCTGTGGGCTGTGCTGACTTTTCTCGAGGCCGTCAAGCGGGTGCTGGTGGGGAGGCCCTTCGCCAGCGACAGGCTGAGGAACAAGGCGCTGCCCAAACGTCTGGCCATGCCCGTCTTCTCCGCGAGCGCGCTCTCCTCCGTGGCCTACGCGCCCGACGAGATCCTGCTGACCCTGGCCCTCGCGGGCGTGGCATCGGTGGCGATCTCGCCGTGGGTCGGACTTGCGGTGATTGTCGTCCTGCTCGTCATCGTCGCCTCCTACCGCCAGGGGATCCACGCCTACCCTTCCGGCGGCGGGGACTACGAGATCGCCAGGCAGAACATCGGTCCACGGGCCGGGGCCACGGTGGCGGCGGCGCTGATGATCGACTACGTGCTCACTGTCGCAGTGTCGGTCTCGGCCGCGGCGCAGTACATCGTCTCGCTGGCACCCGCGCTGGCGGACGTCCGGCTCGCACTGGCCGTCGTCGGGGTGGGGATCCTGGTCGTGCTGAACCTGCGCGGCGTCACCCGGGGAGTCCGGGTCCGCGCTGTGGTGACCTACACGTTCCTCGCCGGCATCTTCGCCCTGTGCATCACGGGAATCGTCCAGGCCGTCGCGGGGACGCTCGCCGAGGCGCCGAGTTCGCGTTTCGAGGTCGTTCCCGACGCAGCGCTCGACGCCGGACTGGTGGGGCTGGCCGGGGCGCTGCTGATCCTGCGCGCGTTCTCGGCCGGCGCGGCCGCCCTGACCGGCCTGGAGGCACCCGGCGCGAACGTGCCCCGGTTCCAGGAACCGAGGAGCCGCAACGCCGCGACCACACTGCTGATCCTCGGTCTCGTGTCCGCCGCGATGCTTGCCGGGGTCATCTACCTCGCCAATGCGACGCGCGTCCACGTGGTCCAGGACCCGGCTGCGCAGCTGCTGCTCGACGGACGTCCCGTGCCCGCCGACTACGTCCAGTCGCCCGTGGTGAGTCAGCTGGCCCGGACGATCCTCACGGACGGCTCGCCGGCGTTCTACCTGGTCGTGGGGGCGACGGCGCTCATCCTGCTGCTCGCCGCCCATGCGGCGTTCAACGCCTTTCCTGTCCTGGCGTCCATCCTGGCCACGGACGGTTACCTCCCGCGGCAGCTGCGCACGAGGGGGGACCGGCTCACGTTCAGCAACGGGATCATCGCGCTCGGTCTGGGCGCTGCGCTGCTGATCCTGCTCTTCCAGGCCGACGTCACGGCCCTGGTCCAGCTGTACATCGTCGGGGTGTTCGTCTCCTTCACCGGAGGTCAGCTCGGCCTGATCCGGCACTGGAACAGGGAACTGCGCAGTACCGTGGGCAAGCAGAACCGATGGCGGATGCACAAGTCCCGCGCCATCAACACCCTGGGCTTCGGGCTGACCTCCGCGGTGCTGGTGGTCATCGTCATCACCAAGTTCGAGTACGGTGCCTGGATCGCGCTGCTCGCGATGGCCGTCCTGTTCGTGCTGATGCGCAGCATCAAGAGACATTACGACTCCGTGGCCAGCGAGCTGGCGATCGACGACGACGTCAGGCTGCGGGCACTGCCCTCACGCGTGCACGCCGTGATCCTGGTCTCCCACGTCCGCAAGCCGGTGCTGCGTGCCCTCGCGTTCGCCCGGGCCTCCCGACCCTCGCGCCTGGACGCGATCACGGTCGACGTCGATCCCGACCAGACGCGTGCCACACTCGCCGACTGGCAGAGATACGAGATCCCGGTGCCCATCACCGTGCTCGCCTCGCCGTACCGCGACACCATCGCACCGATCCTCGAATACATCAGGACCATGCGCCGGGATTCGCCGCGGGACCTGATCGTGGTCTACATCCCCGAGTACGTGGTGGGAAAATGGTGGGAGCAACTCGTCCACAACCAGACCGCACTGCGCATCAAGGCACGTCTGCACTTCGTGCCCGGGGTGATGGTCGCCAGCGTCCCGTGGCAGCTCGCGTCCTCGGACGCGACGCGCATCTATCAGGACCTGAAGTAGGAAGACACCATGACAGAAGCCCTGCCCGTCACCGCCGCCTCCTCCCGGCGCCAGCCCGACGCGGAGCTCACCGTCGGGAAACCTGCGCACGGCGGCCACTTCGTCGCCAGGCATGAGGGCCGGGTGGTCTTCGTCCGCCACGCCCTGGAGGGCGAGCGGGTCAGGGTGCGCTTCACCGAGGCCGAGGAGAACGCCAGTTTCTGGAGAGCCGACGTCGTGGAGGTCCTCGAGGCATCACCACAGCGCACGGTGCACCCCTGGCCGCACGCCGATGCACTGAAAGCCGCTGCGGCCGGACGCACCGCAGTCGGCGGAGCCGAGTTCGGGCACGTCCTCCTGCCGGAGCAGCGGCGGCTGAAGACCGTCGTCTTCCAGGAGCAGCTCGAGCGCCTCGCCGGGACCGAGCGCGCGGTGAGCGTGGAACCTGTGCCCGGAGAGACCGAGGACGGCCTCGGGTGGCGCACCCGCGCGGCCTTCTCCGTCGATCCGGCAGGCCGCCTGGCCATGCACCCGCATCGTTCGCACGAGATGGTTCCCGTCCATGAGATGCCCCTGGCGGTCCCGGCGATCAACCGGCTCCGTCTGTGGGGCATCGATCTCACCGGTATCAGCAGGGTCGACGCGGCCGTCGGCTCCGGCGCGGGAGAGCCGCTGGTCCTGCTCGTGCCCTCGAAAGGTACGCACCCCCGCCGCGCCGCCGCCGTCGCAGCGGCCATCAGGGACGCCTCCGTCGCGGTGCTCGAGCCGGAGACGGGGCGCGTGCAGCGGATCACGGGCCGCACCTGGCTGCAGGAGTCCGTGCGCGGCGTGGACTACCGGGTCACCGGGCCCGGCTTCTGGCAGATCCACCGCGGGGCACCGGAGGCCCTCGTGGGCGCCGTACTCGAGGGACTCCAGCCCGCAGCAGGGGACCGGGTGGCCGATCTCTACGCGGGCGCGGGTCTGTTCACGGTCCCGCTCGCGCACGCCGTCGGCCCTACCGGTGCGGTGCTGTCGGTCGAGGGCTCGGCAGGGACGGTGCGCGACGCCCGACGCAATCTCCACGGGCAGGAACAGGCCGCGATCGTGCAGGGACGCGTGGATGCTGCACTGGGCCGGTGGAACGAACCGCTCGACGCCGTCCTGCTCGATCCGCCACGTACCGGCGCCGGGAAGAAGGTGGTCCAGCAGATCATCGCCAGGAGGCCGCGGACGGTGGGCTACGTCTCGTGCGATCCCGCCTCGTTCGCCCGCGATCTGGGGTACTTCCGACGCGCCGGCTGGTCGCTCGATACCCTGCGCGTGTTCGATCTCTATCCGCACACGCACCACATGGAGTCGTTCGCGCGGCTCCTGCCACCCTCGGCATGAGACCGGGACGCACCGCGCACGCTCGAGTGGATCGCCCTGACGGCGGCACCCCGCGCGCCGGCCGAACGTTAGAGTTATGGTCAGTCACAGGCGGTACCGCCGCCGCCACGCCCAACGAACCGAGGAGGCGCCGATGGGACTCTTGGAGACGATCAGCGGCCCACAGGACCTGAGCAAGCTCAGCGCATCGCAGCTGGGCGATCTCGCCCGGGAGATCCGGGGTTTCCTGGTCAGCAATGTCTCGCGGACCGGGGGGCATCTCGGCCCGAATCTCGGTGTGGTCGAGCTGACGCTGGGCATCCACCGGGTCTTCGATTCACCGCGAGACAGCATCATCTTCGACACCGGGCACCAGTCCTACGTCCACAAGCTCGTCACCGGGCGGCAGGACTTCAGCAGACTGCGCCAGCAGGGGGGCCTGTCCGGGTATCCCTCACGCGCCGAATCGGTGCACGACGTCGTCGAGAGTTCCCACGCGTCGTCCTCGCTCTCCTGGGCCGACGGGATCTCCCGCGCCCGCGTGCTCACCCATGAGGGTGAGCGCTACACCGTCGTCCTGGTCGGGGACGGTGCCCTCACCGGCGGTATGGCCTGGGAAGCGCTCAACAACATCGCGGCCGACAAGCGGCGTCGCGTGGTGATCGTGGTCAACGACAACGGCAGGTCCTACGCACCGACGATCGGAGGTGTCGCCGATTACCTGGCGTCGCTGCGGCCGGCGCTGGATTCCGTGCGGACCCATCGGATCTACGAACGCACGCTCGACTGGGTGAAGACCCGGATGCAGAACGGTGGTCCGGCCGGGGAGCTCAGCTACAAGAGCCTGCACGCCATGAAGAAGGGCATCAAGGACTGGTGGGCGCCGCAGGGGCTCTTCGAGGATCTGGGCATGAAGTACGTGGGGCCGGTGGACGGCCACGACCAGTCCGCCGTCGAGCAGGCCCTGCACCTCGCGAAGAACTACGGGGGGCCCGTGATAGTGCACGCCATCACGGAGAAGGGCCACGGTTATGCGCCGGCCCGGGCCCACGAGGCGGACCAGTTCCACGCCGTGGGTGTGATCGACCCGGAGACGGGTGATTCGATGGACTCCGTGGGCCAGCAGTCGTGGACCTCCGTCTTCGCCACCGAGATCGCCGAGATCGCCGACGAGCGCCCCGACGTCGTCGGGATCACCGGTGCCATGCTCATCCCCGTGGGGCTCCACCGCTTCGCGGCACGCTATCCGGAGCGTGTCTTCGATGTGGGGATCGCCGAGCAGCACGCCCTCACCAGCGCCGCGGGCATGGCCTACGGCGGGCTCCACCCCGTGATCGCGCTCTACGCCACCTTCCTGAATCGCGCCTTCGATCAGCTGTTGATGGACGTCGCCCTGCACCGGGCCGGGGTCACCGTGGTGCTCGACCGCTCGGGCGTCACCGGCCCCGACGGCGCCAGCCACCACGGCATGTGGGACCTGGCGATGCTGCAGGCGGTCCCGGGACTGTGTCTGGCAGCGCCGAGGGACGCCTCCCGGCTCAGGGAGGAACTGCGCGAGGCCGTTGCCATCTCGGACGCCCCGAGCGTGATCCGCTATTCCAAAGGCTCCGTCGGCGACGAGATCGAGGCCCTCGAACGGCTCGACGACGGCGTCGACGTCCTTGCCCGGCGTCCTGCGGGCTCACACCGGAACGATGTCCTGATCGTCAGCGTCGGCGCCATGAGCGAACTGGCGCTCGACGTCTCCGACAGGGTCGGGGCGCAGGGAATCAGCTCCACCGTGATCGACCCGCGCTGGCTCCTGCCGGTTCCGCGATCGGTGATCGCGCTGGCCGCCGAACACCGCATCGTGATCGTCATCGAGGACGGCGTGCGTGCCGGAGGCGTCGGTTCGCGGATACGGCAGGAGATGCGCGCGGCGGGCGTGGACACGGCCCTGAACGAGGTCGGCCTGCCCGTCGAGTTCCTCGACCACGGCACCCGGGCGCAGATCCTCGAGCGCGTCGGACTCACTGCCCAGAAGATCACCCACGACGTCGTCGCCCAGGTGCTCGGGACGAAGGTGCCGGTCGCGCGGCCGCTGGCGGAGGAGCACGCGCCGGTCACGGGGGAATTGCCCAAGCACTGAGCGGACCCCGGCCTGGACGCTCCTCGCGGGCGGTGACGAAGAGGTGATGTGAGAGAATGATGCTGGCTGGTGGGGGAACCACATTCCCGCGCCGGCCCAGTGACAGGCTTCCGTTCCGCAAGCGATGCTTCAGCCCTACCGACCCCGCCCCCGCGGCGGAGCCGGGCAGAATCCGCTCACGGAGCCCACCATTCGGATGGGCGGTCGAGGAAGACCGTCACTGGTCTCTCGAGTGATTCCGCACCCCACTGACGGTGCGACCCGGGAGAACACGACGACGACTTCCGGTCAGCCGCCGGGCGAAGGGCCCGCGGCGGTCCGACATACCGCCCTGGAAGGCGCCGGGATGTGGCCGGTACCGCAGGGCTTGGAGCGAGTACCCGATGAACGAGATGGATCAGCAGGAGAACGAACGCAACACCGCGGAGGAGACAGCGGCGACGCCGCAGAGGGCGCCGCGGACCCGGCGGACCGCCAGTGCACCGGCAGGAGCACCGCCGGCAGCGGAACCGGCGGGCCAGGAAGCAGCAGGGCCCGGTGCCGGCACGTCGCCGCGGCAGCGGGCGAGCAGGCCACAGGAGCCGGTAGTGGTCACCGGTGACGGAAGCACCGCTGACGGGGAGACCACGGCCTCCGACGACGCGTCGCCCGACAAGGCGCCCGCCCGCGCGTCCCGGCCGCGCCGCCGTGCGGCAACCTCCGCTGCAGGCCCGGCGCGCGTCCAGGAATCGGCTCCGACCGCGACTGACGCGATGACCGCTCCGGAATCGCCGGTCGGTTCCGAGGCGCCCGTGGATCAGGCCGATGCTGCGGACCACACCGGGCCGACGGAGCACACCGAGCCGGTTCAATCTGCGGATTCAGGCACAGCCGACGAGAGCGCACCAGAACCGACGGAGAGCGCACCGAGGAAACCGACCCGCTCCCGCCGCACCTCCACGAGGAACCGCAAGGCATCCGAGGAGGGTGCAGCGTCCACGGATACCTCCCCCACGGATGGTGCCGGAGCAGGAACTGCTGCTGCACCGGATGCCCGGACCGAGGAGGAGCCGGCGGAGGAGAACGACCTCGATCTCTTCCGTCCGCCCGAATCGCCGCTCTCGCTCCTGTTCCACGCTCCTGACCTGAGCGTCACGACGGTGCCCTCCGTCAAGGTGGCGCCTCCCCGCGAGGAGGAGCCCGAGGACGACGACGCCGAGGAGACCGCCCCGCGTTCCAGGCGGAGCAGGCGCGGCAGGAACCGCAGTCGCGGCAGTGGATCGGCTTCGAGTGACGAGGCAGCGGATGGCGACGCCGAGGAGACCGCTGACAGTGCCTCGGGCCGGCAGGACGACGGCGCCGGCGTCACGTCCAGGCGTCGCCGCCGGCGCCGCCGCGGGGACCAGGATCTCGAGCTCACCGGCGGCGAGGACGACGACCCGCCGAACACCGTCACACGCGTGCGCGCACCCCGGCAGTCGAGCGAACCCGTATCCGATCGCGTGACCAGCGTCCGCGGCTCGACCCGGCTCGAAGCCAAGAAGCAGCGCAGGCGGGACTCACGTGACACGGGCCGCCGTCGTCAGGTCATCACCGAGGCCGAGTTCCTCGCCCGTCGCGAGTCGGTCGACCGCCAGATGATCGTGCGGCAGCGCGACGACAGGATCCAGATCGGCGTCCTCGAGGACGGGATGCTCGCGGAGCACTTCGTCTCCCGGACGCAGCAGGACTCGCTGATCGGCAATGTCTATGTCGGCAAGGTGCAGAACGTGCTGCCGAGCATGGAGGCAGCCTTCGTCGACATCGGACGTGGCCGCAATGCGGTACTGTACGCCGGCGAGGTCAACTGGGACGCCGCCGGCCTGGACGGCCAGCCGCGACGGATCGAACTCGCCCTGAAGTCCGGCGACCCCGTTCTCGTGCAGGTCACGAAGGATCCGGTGGGTCACAAGGGAGCGCGCCTGACGAGCCAGATCTCGCTGCCCGGCCGCTACCTCGTCTACGTGCCCGGGGGATCCATGACGGGCATCTCCCGCAAGCTGCCCGACGTCGAGCGCACCCGCCTCAAACGCATCCTGAAGGACCGGCTGCCCGAGCACGCCGGTGTCATCGTCCGCACCGCAGCCGAGGGCGCCAGCGAGGAGGAGCTGACCCACGACATCAACCGCCTGCGCGCCCAGTGGGAGGAGATCGAGCGCAAGGCCGGTTCCACGAAGACCCTCGCACCGGACCTGCTCTACGGCGAACCGGATCTCACCATCAAGGTGGTCCGCGACGTCTTCAACGAGGACTTCTCGAAGCTCGTGGTCTCCGGCGAGGAGGCCTGGGACACCATCGAGGCCTACGTCATGTACGTGGCGCCCGATCTCGTGGGCCGACTCGAGAAATGGACCGGCGAGGAGGACATCTTCGCGGCCTCCAGGATCGACGAGCAGATCTCGAAGGCGCTCGAGCGCAAGGTGTTCCTGCCCTCGGGCGGATCACTGGTGATCGACCGCACCGAGGCCATGACGGTGGTCGACGTGAATACCGGGAAATTCACCGGCAGCGGTGGAAATCTCGAGGAGACCGTCACGAAGAACAACCTGGAGGCAGCCGAGGAGGTCGTCCGCCAGCTCAGGCTCCGGGACATCGGTGGGATCATCGTGATCGACTTCATCGACATGGTGCTCGAGGCCAATCGCGATCTCGTCCTCCGCCGTCTCGTCGAATGCCTCGGCAGGGACAGGACCAAGCATCAGGTCGCCGAGGTCACCTCCCTCGGACTCGTCCAGATGACGCGCAAGCGCATGGGTACCGGCCTGCTCGAGGTCTTCGGCGAGGAATGCGAGCGCTGCGGGGGCCTCGGTGTGATCACCCACTCCGAACCGGTGGAGCACCGCGGGCATGCACCTGCGCCGGACACCCAGCAGCAGGGGCGCCAAGACAGGATGTCGCGCAGCGAGCGCAAACGGAACCGCAGCCGGACGCAACAGGAGGAGAGTTCCACGCAGCCCGCTCCATCCGGTGCCGAGGACCCCGATCCCGATCGCGTCGCGAAGGCGGAGGCCGCACGGGCCGCCCTGGCGAGCATCGCGGCGGCGACCCACCACGCCCAGGAGGAGTCTGCACCACGACGTGCCGATCAGGCCGACACCGGCCCGGCCGACATCCAGGTCACCGAGGCGGTTCTGACCATCAACGGGGAGACCGTGACCCTGCCGCGATCCGACGACCGATCCCAGGCAGAGCCCGAGCAGGCTCCGACCTCATCGACCTCACTGACGCTGGACAGCCTCAGTGAGGCCTTCAGGGAGAAGGCTCCGGGGACTGCGCGGGATGAGACCCCCGACCGGTCCGGGGCGGATCAGCAGACCGGGTCGTCGCCGGGTACCTCCGCAGCGGCGCCGGGCAGCAGGCGCCCTCGTGGCCGCCGTGTCGCACGGAGTGCACAGGGCGAGAAGGAGCGCATCGACACCGCCGGCGGCCCTGCCGGCGACTCCGGAGGATCCAGGCACGTCGCGGCCGCGCCGTCGGGGACGGGCGCACCGGAGAGCGACGGCGAGGAGCCGCTGATCTTCGGCGTAGGGGTTCCCGCCTCGAAGCTGTAGAGGCCGAATCCGGACAGGAGCACAGCTTCCCGCTGATTTGCGGGAAGCTGTGCTCCTGCCGTAATCTTGACCCTTGGTGCATCTACCGCTGAGCGGTGTGCCGGCAGTTCACGGACGGGCAGCGTCCCCCTGAATCGGCACCAGGATCCACCCATGAATTTTCAGCACACGTCAGATCGTCGAGAGAAGTGAGTGTCCCAGTGGTGTACGCGATTGTCCGCGCAGGCGGCCGCCAGGAAAAGGTCTCCGTAGGAGACCTCGTTACCCTTGACCGCGTCACCGGCCAGGCGGGGAGCACCTTCAAGCTCCCGGCCCTCCTGCTGGTCGACGGCGACAAGATCACCTCCGCCGCCGAGGAGCTCGAGCGCGTGTCCGTCACCGCCGAGATCGTCGGGAATCTCCGGGGGCCGAAGATCGTCATCCAGAAGTTCAAGAACAAGACCGGCTACAAGAAGCGTCAGGGTCACCGTTCGGAACTGACTCGCGTCAAGATCACAGGCATCGCGTAGCCCCATCGGGCTCCGCTCGGCCAGGCACACGACACTTCAGCGAAGGCAGGAATAACCCATGGCACACAAAAAGGGCGCAAGCTCAACCCGGAACGGCCGCGACTCGAACGCCCAGTACCTCGGCGTCAAGCGCTTCGGCGGTCAGGTCGTGAAGGCCGGCGAGATCATCGTCCGCCAGCGCGGGACCCACTTCCACCCCGGTGTGAAGGTCGGCCGGGGAGGGGACGACACCCTGTTCGCTCTCGAAGCGGGAGCGGTCGAGTTCGGAACCCGTCGCGGTCGCAAGGTCGTCAACATCGTCGGAGCCGCAGCGGAGTAGTTCCGCCGGACTGGACGAACCAGTTGTTCGGGTGGGGTGGGCCGCTACGGCTCGCCCCATCTGCTTTTAAGCCGGCTCGGACCGGCACAGAGACGTATTCGAAGAAGGAGACCCCGTGGCGAGTTTTGTCGACCGCGTAGTCCTGCACGTATCAGGAGGCACCGGAGGTCACGGCTGCGTCTCGGTCCACCGGGAGAAGTTCAAGCCACTGGGCGGACCGGACGGCGGGAACGGTGGTGACGGTGGTGACGTGATCCTCCGCGTGGACCACCAGAACACCACGCTGCTCGACTACCATCACGCGCCCCATCGCCACGCCACGAACGGTGGCAGCGGAATGGGCGACTGGCGGGGCGGCAGGAGCGGTGAGACGCTGGTCCTGCCCGTACCGGACGGGACGGTGGTCAAGACGAAGGACGGCGAGGTGCTGGCCGATCTGGTGGGCGAGGGCACGGAGTTCGTCGCTGCAGCAGGCGGTCAGGGCGGGCTCGGCAATGCAGCGCTGTCCTCGCAGAAGCGCAAGGCCCCCGGCTTCGCGCTGCTCGGTATCCCCGGCGAGGAGCGCGACATCGTGCTCGAGCTCAAATCCATTGCCGACGTAGCACTGGTGGGGTTCCCCTCCGCGGGGAAATCGAGCCTGATCGCAGCCATGTCCGCGGCCCGCCCGAAGATCGCGGACTACCCGTTCACCACCCTGGTCCCCAATCTCGGCGTGGTCCAGGCAGGCTCGACCCGGTTCACCATCGCCGACGTGCCCGGTCTCATCGAGGGCGCGAGCGAGGGCAAGGGCCTCGGACACCATTTCCTGCGTCACGTGGAGCGGTGCGCAGCGATCGTGCACGTCCTGGACTGCGCGGCCCTGGAGACGGACCGTGATCCGCTGGGCGATCTCGCGGTCATCGAGGCGGAGCTCGAGAAGTACTCGGTCGACATGAGCTTCGCGGGCCCGGACGGCGACGTCGTCCCGCTCAACGAGCGGCCACGCCTGGTGGCACTCAACAAGGTCGACGTGCCCGACGGGCGTGACATGGCCGGTTTCGTCCGTCCCGAACTCGAGGCACGCGGCTATCGCGTGTTCGAGGTGTCGGCGTCGAGCCACGAGGGTCTGCGCCAACTCGGCTTCGCCATGGCGGAGATCGTCGAGAACGAGCGCCGGGCTGTCGCCTCGGCACCACCGACCGTGGTGCCGCCGGTCCTGCGTCCGCGCGGTGTCAACGCTGCCTCCTTCCGGATCCGCAACGAGGAGAAGGATGCGCTGCCCCTGTACCGGGTCCTGGGGGACAAGCCCGAGCGATGGGTCAAGCAGACCGATTTCACGAACGACGAAGCGGTGGGTTATCTGGCGGATCGGCTCGCCAAGCTCGGTGTCGAGGAGCAGTTGTTCAAGTCCGGCGCGAAGCCCGGGGACACCGTGGTGATCGGCGAGGGCGACGGCGTGATCTTCGACTGGGAGCCCACCATGATGGGCGGTGCGGAGCTGCTGGCCGGTCCGCGCGGCAGCGATCTCCGCCTCGCGGAGTACATCCGGCCCACGCGCGAGCAGAAGCGCGAGGAGTACCAGGAACGCAAGGATGCCAGGGCTGCGGCCCGCGCGGAGCTGGAGGCCGACCGCAAGGCCGGTATCTGGACCGAGTCCGTGGACGAGCGCCGGGCGGCCGCTCCTGCGCAGCAGGAAGTGGACGCCGAGTCCGGAGGTTAGGTGTCCCGCGTGTCGGAGGGATCCGCTGAGCCGGGGCCGGGCCGTGCCGGGCTGGCAACAGCCCGGCGCATCGTCGTCAAGGTGGGCTCGTCGTCCCTGACCTCCGTGTCCGGGGGCATCTCGGATACGGCCCTCGTGGGACTGGCCGACGTCCTCGCCGAGCGCCGTCTCGCGGGTACGGAGGTGATCCTGGTGTCCTCGGGTGCCATTGCAGCAGGCCTGGCCCCCCTGGGTCTTGCGCGGCGCCCTGCCAACCTGTCCACACAGCAGGCGGCAGCGAGCGTCGGTCAGGGTCTGCTCATGGCGCGGTACTCGCGCGCGTTCGCCGTCCACGGCATCACGGTCAGCCAGATCCTGCTGACCGCCGACGACCTGGTCCGCCGCTCGCACTACGCCAACGCGCACCGGGCCATGGAGCGGCTGCTGAACTTCGGCGTCGTGCCCATCGTGAACGAGAACGACACGGTGGCCAGCCATGAGATCCGCTTCGGCGACAACGACCGCCTCGCGGCCCTGGTGGCGCACCTCGTGAAGGCGGAGGCGCTGGTCCTGCTCTCCGACGTCGATTCACTGTACGACGGCCCGCCGAGCGCCGGGGCCAGCCGGCTTCCACTGATCACCTCCGCCGCAGACCTCGAAGGCGTCACGATCGGCCGCGCAGGGGCGTCCGGGGTGGGCACCGGGGGCATGCAGACGAAGGTCGAGGCGGCCATGATCGCCTCGTCGTCGGGCATCCCGGCCCTCGTCACCTCGACCGCCAACGCCTCCGCAGCGCTGCGCGGTGACGACGTCGGGACCTGGTTCACCGCGACGGGCAAGCGGCAGCCGATCCGCCTGCTGTGGCTCGCGCACCTCGCCAGGGTCCTCGGCACCCTCGTGCTCGACGACGGAGCCGTACAGGCCGTGGGGGAGCGGCGCCGGTCGCTGCTGCCCGCCGGTGTCCTCGGGATCTCCGGTGCCTTCGAGGCCGGAGACCCCGTCCAGCTCGTGAGCCGTGACGGGGTCGTCGTCGCCCGCGGCCTCGTGAACTACGGCTCCACGGAGCTGCCGCCCATGCTGGGCAGATCCACGCACGATCTCGCTGCGGAACTCGGGGCGGGGTACGAGCGGTCGGTGGTGCACGTCAACGACCTGGTGGTCCTCCGCCCAGGTCCTGCCCCCGAAGGGCACCACGGTGATCGCTAGACTGCTGGCATGACCGACCAGCAGGAAGATCTCTCCGCCGAGGAACTCACCGAGGCCGTCCACAGCATCGCCGACCGCGGGCGCGTTGCGTCGCGTTCCCTCGGCAGCGTGACGCGGGACCGCAAGGACCGTCTCCTCCTCGACGTGGCAGCAGCCCTCGAGCAGCGGCGGGACCTGATCCTCGCCGCCAACCGCACCGACGTCGAGCGTGGCCGGGCAGCCGGTACTGCCGCCGGGCTGCTCGACAGGCTGAGCCTGGATCCCGAGCGTATCGCGGGCCTGGCGGAGGCTCTGGTGCAGCTCGCGGCGCTTCCCGATCCGATCGGCACCGCCGTACGCGCCGAGACCCTCCCCAACGGGCTGCGGATGCGCCAGGTGCGCGTGCCCCTCGGCGTCATCGCCGCGATCTACGAGGCCCGTCCCAACGTGACCGTCGACATCGCGGGGCTGGCACTCAAGAGCGGCAACGCGGTGGTGCTGCGCGGCGGGAGTGCGGCTGCCGCCACCAATGCAGCGCTGATCGGCATCATCCGCGACACCCTCGGGGACCACGGGCTGCCCCGGGACGCCGTGCTGAGCATCGACGACTTCGGCCGCGACGGTGCTCGGGTCCTCATGGCGGCCCGGGGCCGCATCGACGTGCTGATCCCGCGTGGGGGGCGGGAGCTGATCCAGTCCGTCGTGAACACCGCGCGCGTCCCGGTGATCGAGACGGGCGAGGGGAACGTGCACATCTTCCTCGACGAGAGCGCCGACGAGGAGATGGCGATCGACCTCGTGCTCAATGCCAAGACGCAGCGGCCCAGTGTCTGCAACACGATGGAGACGCTCCTGGTCCACAGCGGTGCCGGTGCGGCGCCCGGTGTCCTCGCCGCGCTTTCCAGGGCAGGGGTCACCCTCCACGTCGACGACCGCGCCGGTTCCTGGCTGGCGGACGATACCGCCACGGTCCCGGCCACGGACGCCGACTGGGGCCGGGAGTACCTGCAGCTGGATCTCGCGGTGCGCACGGTCGACAGTGTGCAGGAGGCGCTGGAGCACATCCGGCGATGGAGTACCGGCCACAGCGAGGCGATCATCACGAACAGTCTCGCGGCGTCGGAGGAATTCGTCGCGGGCGTCGATTCGGCCGCGGTCCTCGTCAACGCATCCACGCGCTTCATCGACGGCGGAGAACTCGGGCTCGGCGCCGAGGTGGGAATCTCCACCCAGAAGATGCATGCCAGGGGACCGATGGGACTCCTCGAGCTCACCACGACCAAATGGATCGTGCACGGCGAGGGCCAGGTCCGGCGCTGACGCCATCGCCGTCGTGGCGCCGTCCACCGCGTACCATGGGGGTTGAACACCTACCGGGCGGCCCATCGGCGGCCCCTGAATCCACAGAGGACCCACGATGCTCTACTCTCTCGGCAGCGTCCTGCTGACGACCGAAGTCATGGAAACCCACACCGAGCTGCCCATGCCGGCTCTCGCCTACGGTCTGATCGTCATGGGCCTGCTCCTGCTGATGATGCTCGTCACCATCTCCTTCGCCAATGTCCGCAACAGGCACGAAGCGGTGCAGGAGCACACCGACCCGCACAAGCAGCACAGCAACAAGCACGACCACGGCGAAGCGAGCAGGCAATAGCCGGACCCATGTCGACCGAGCGCAGCGGACCGGAAGCAACGAGAGGCCCACGACAGCATCGTCCTGACGGTTCGCCGTGGCGACTGGGCGTGATGGGTGGAACCTTCGACCCCATCCACCACGGTCACCTGGTGGCCGCGAGCGAGGTCGCGTCGGTCTTCGACCTCGACGAGGTCGTCTTCGTGCCCACCGGTCAGCCGTGGCAGAAGGTCGACCGGGACGTCTCCGAGGCGGAGCACCGCTACCTGATGACCGTCATCGCGACGGCGTCGAACCCCAGCTTCACGGTAAGCCGCGTGGACATCGAGCGCCCGGGGCCCACCTTCACGATCGACACACTGCGGGACCTGAAGAAGCAGCGGCCCGACGCGCAGCTGTTCTTCATCACCGGAGCGGACGCGATGGCGCAGATCCTCACCTGGAAGGATGCCGAGGAGCTGTGGACACTGGCAGAGTTCATCGGAGTGACCCGGCCCGGTCATGAACTCGACGGGCGCGGCAGGGATGTGCGCCTGCTGGAGGTGCCGGCCATGGCCATCTCCAGTACGGACTGCAGACGGCGGGTCGGCGAGGGCAAACCCGTGTGGTATCTCGTACCCGACGGTGTGGTGCAGTACATCTCCAAGTACCGGCTGTACCGCGGCGCCGACCAGCTCGATGCCGGCACCTCGCCGACTCTCGTTGCCGCAGAGGTCTTCCCCACGGACGGATCCTCCGGCATCCGAGCGAACCCCGAACGCCAACCCACCGGATGACTGCGACATGACCGACGACACTGATCTGGACCCAGCGCCACGATCGGATACAGCCCAACGATCGGATACAGCCCAACCGTTGACGCGAAGGCAGCTGCGGCTCCGAATGGTCGACGGCAGGGCCGTGGAACCCGACAGGGTGACCGATACGCTGCGCGAACCCGTACCCGGAGGCCGACGTGACCGCCGTCGTCGGCAGGGCGGAGCGACGACGACGGCTCCGGACCCGGCCGTGCTGGCGCAGCAGCAGGCGCTGGCGGCCCGTGCCGCAGATCTCGCTGCCCGTGCACAGCGGGCGCGTGAGAGTCCCTCCCGGCCCGCCGTGGCCTTCGAGGATCCCACGACGACGCACAACCTCGCAGCGCTGGCCTCACCGGAGTTCCTCCTGCGCACAGGTGGCACGGAATCCCCTGCGGGAACAGCAGCTGACGCGTCGGCGCCCGTCACCCCAGCCTCCTCGGGGTCGACGGCGACCGAGCCTTCCCAGCCCACGAGTGGGAATGCGACTGCGCCGTTCCGGTCCGAGGACGACGCCCGGCCGGTCGAAGCCCGCAGCGCGTTCGGACTGGAGCCGCTCGACGCGGTGACGGCCGGTCTCGGCCGGCTGCGTCGAGTCCGGTACCTCCTGTTCTCGCTGGCGGCAGTGGGCGCGGCAGCACTGGGTACCGTAGTAGTAATGATCGTCAGCTCCCTCAATGGGTGAAACAGCTGACCGCACCCAAGGAGACCAGTGAGCGCTACCGAACAATCCATCAGCATTGCACGCACCGCTGCGCACGCCGCAGCGGACAAGATCGCCCAGGACATCGTCGCCCTCGACGTCAGTGAGCGCCTGGCCATCACGGATGTCTTCCTCATCGCTTCCGCGCCCACCGAGCGCCAGGTCAATGCCATCGTCGATGGCATCGAGGAGGAGTTGTCCAAGCAGGGTCTCAAACCGGTCCGACGTGAGGGCCGCAGCGAAGGACGCTGGGTTCTCCTCGACTACGTCGAGGTGATCGTCCATGTGCAGCACGAGGAAGACCGAGTGTTCTACGCACTGGAGCGGCTCTGGAAGGATTCCCCCGTCGTCGACCTCCAGCTCGAGGGCGCCCTGCAGGGTGCAGCACAGCAGAGCCCATCCGGCGACACCGCGGAGTGACGCGGTACGTCCACGCCCACTCGGAGGCCCGCCGGATCATCTTCTGGCGTCATGGCCGCACGGAGTGGAACCGCTCCGGCAGATTCCAGGGCCAGGAGGACATCGATCTCGACCAGACGGGCCGTGACCAGGCAGCCCGCGCGGCCGAGGTTCTGCTGACCCGGGAGCCGTCCGTCATCGTCTCGTCCGACCTGCGGCGCGCGGCGGACACGGCGGGAGCCCTCGCGGCGCTGACCGGGCTGAGCGTGTCCTTCGACGAGCGCCTGCGGGAGACCGATGCCGGTCGATGGCAGGGACTGACCTTCGCCGAGATCGAGGAGCAGTTCCCCCTCGACAACGCGGCCTGGCGCGGAGGTGATCCCGAAGTGCGCGCCGGGGGCAGGGAGAACCGCCTCGAGGTGGGCCGGCGCATGCTGGCGGCAGTGGCGGATGCCATGGAGCCCGTGGAGCCCGCCGCAACTCTCGTGATCGTGAGCCACGGTGGCGCCATCAGGGCAGCTCTGGCTGCGCTGATGGGTCTGCCTCCGCGGCGCTGGGGTGCCCTGGCGGGGCTGTCCAACTGCCACTGGTCCGAAGTGCACGAGGTGGTCGGGCGGACCGAGGCACTGTTCTCCTGGCAGCTGACCGAGCACAATCTGGGGCTCGGGTCCCTGCCGACCGAGCCTCTGGAGGGGTGATGTGCCGCTGCACCAATTTGGCGAAGTGTGGCGGATTCACTAGACTGGCACAGTTGCTTGGACGGGGTCGAAGCCTTGGACGAGCGGCTCAGTGAGGGGCTATGGCGCAGCTGGTAGCGCACCTGCATGGCATGCAGGGGGTCAGGGGTTCGAATCCCCTTAGCTCCACAATTTCAGACATAACCAAAGCCCAAAGGCGAGTATCGGTAGTCTTCATAGCTCAGGGGTTGCACCGAGGGCACAGTTGGTGGGCTCCTTTTGCAATGCCTATCATTCGTTAGCCGTACCGTGGCTCATCAAACCCTCACCAAGCTCCAGTGAGTTTCCAGCCAGCAACCGTGCTACGCACTGGGCGGACTCGGCTCGGACAAGTTGCACCAGACACCGCCCCGATTGTCATTCACCGTCCGTTGTGGAGTTCTGCCGCAGCGTGACGGGCGTATGAGACGCTGGGGACAAAAGGAGGACTGGAGAGGACGCGGAATGGCTGAGCATACAGCGAACCTCATCGATGATCGCGAGGTCACTGTCCTGCTCTTGGCCGACCCTCTCTCATGGAGGATACGCGCTGTCGAAGAACTCGTCGTTGATTCCGCAACATCCTGCATCCGCCGTCGTTCTCTTCAAGTCGCGCCCCTCCGGCCGCTACTGCGAGGGCGCGTCAAGAGACGTGACACGCATGCGCTGGTTGCCATCAACGTTGCGCCGATGCCTCGCGGCCCGCTTCTGGATTTCGATGTCAGCGGACCGCTCGGTGACGCGTGGCTCTTGCCCCGGACAGAGATCGCCACGCGTCAACGGGACTATCTGCTCTGCCTCGCCTCGAACTGCGGCGAGCACCCTTCCGCCCATGTTCGTGAACTCTTGACAGCAATTCTCGGGTTCTCCGGAGAGTGGTTCGTTGCCGGAGTACCACGAGACCTCGGCGGCTACTTTCGAGATGGGTTGGGACGACCGGTTCCCTTCGCGACTCAACAGGTATGGCAGGAGATCGGCGAGCAGTGCCGGTCCATCCTGCGTCCACGCCTCGATGAGTTCAAGGGCTATTCCGCACCCGAAAATCCTGCACTTGTCTTGCCGAGTCTGTTCATCAACGGGATCGTGTCATCGGACGAGGAAGCGACCGCGGTTCTACGGGAGTACGGCGCTCTCTTGAACCATATTGACGCGAGCTCGAGAACGTCGGCCGCTCCGAACGACGCTGAGGAGTTCCTCGTCGCCCTCGCCGACTACGCCAACTCGTACGACTTGATCGTTGCGATGAGCGTCCCGCTTGACGAGCCGTTCCTCGTAAAGTTCTCCGAGCGACGGGATCTGCAACTCTCGTCGTTTCGCGGCTCAGGTCGGCAGGACTTGGTGGTCGCTGATGCGCAGACGAACCATGTCACCTTCAAGGTCTCCGACCCAAATGTGCGCATCGCGAGCTTCATGGCTCTAGAACCCGGTTCGGAGCAGTTTTCCTACGGTGCCTTCCAGTCCAGGAAGGATCAGCAGAGCCGCGCGTTCTACGCTCATGACCCAGATCGTGATTACCGCTTGCGACTCGAGTTCCGACTAGCGTTGCTTCGAAGACTCCAAGCTGTTCCATATATCGTTGCATTACTCTTGGCGCTACTCTCAGTTGCTCTTTGGAACAGTTCTCCCACGGAGTTGGGTGCGCTTGCCCTCATCGTGGGACCTTCGGCGATCGCGGCGTCGGTGCTGCTTACCCGTGAGCCCTCGACCCTTGGCTCGCGATTGCGTCTCGCCTCGTCGATTCTTGTTGCTCTCACACTCGTTGCCCTGGTTTCGACTGCAACACTGCTCTATGTGCTGGGGTCGGTGTCATGAATGTCAGGTAGCATCTGGCCCAGGAGGTAAACAATGGCGAAGAATTCCGGCAGGGGCTCCCGTACGGGGGCCGTCAAGGGGCGCTCCCAAGTGCGCACGTCCTCAGGAACCTGGGTGAAGCGTAATGCCTCAACAGGTCGGTTCCTCGATGCGAAGAAGTCCGGTGGCAGTTTCAAGGGAATCCGGAAGGAGTCCTGAGATCCATGCCAGAGCCGCCGGGGGTGTCAGAACCGACCAACCACAGCTACCCTCGGCGGATGGATGGGGGTCAGGACCGAGGGAGTTCGACCTCCCTGGCGGCGTCAGCTTCGAGAGCGCGTACAGCGCCAGCGGCTCGTCCGTGATGTTCTTTTAGGCGCCCACCTCCTGCACCTCCCTCCCCATGATCCTCTCGCTCTGCGGCGCGGCGGTCGAGCTCGACGTGTTGTGCAGCAGCCGCATCGCGTTGGCGATGACCACCAGCACGGAGGCCTCATGGACGAGCATGCCGAGCGACATGGTCACTCCGCCGGCGAAGACGCCGGCCACCAGCAGGACCACGGTGATCAGGGCGATCGCGATGTTCTGCCACATCACGGCCACGGTCCGCTTGGCCAGGCCGATCGCCTCAGGCAGCTTGAGCAGGTCATCGCCCATCAGGGCGATGTCCGCGGTCTCCACGGCCACGGCCGACCCGGCCGCCCCCATGGCCACTCCGATATCCGCAGTGGCCAGGGCCGGAGCGTCGTTGACGCCGTCGCCGACCATCGCGATGATGTGACCTTCCTGCTGCAGCCGCACGACCGCGTCCAGCTTGTCCTCGGGGAGAAGGGAGGCGTGGATCTCGTCTATACCGGTAGCCGTCCCGATGGCTTCGGCCACCAGCCGGTTGTCACCGGTGAGCATGACCACCTTCTTCACGCCGGCCCGGTGCAGGTGGGCGACCATCTCGGGTGCGTCCCGCCGGAGCCTGTCGGCGACGGCGACGACGCCGGTCACCCTATCGTCCACGGCCACGATCATGGGCGTCTTGCCCTCGGCGGACAGCGCCTCCGCCGCCCGAACCGCACTGCCGTCATCGACGACCCCGTACTCGGCCAACAGCGGCGGGTTGCCGATGAGCACCCGACGACCGTCGACGACGGACACGATCCCCTTGCCCGGAACCGGGGTGACAGTGTCCGGGACACCCTGCGGGCCCACACCGTCGGCCTGGGCGGTCTCCAGGATGGGACGGGCCAGCGGATGTTCGGAGCCGGCTTCCGCGGCGGCAGCCCAGCGCAGCACTTCGCTGCGCTCCAGCGCTGAGTCAAGGACGACGACGTCGGTCAGCTCCGGGCGCCCTTCGGTCAGGGTGCCGGTCTTGTCCAAGGCGACCGCGGAGATCTTCGCCGAGGTCTCCAGGAACTCGCCGCCCTTGATCAGGATGCCGTTGCGGGCAGCGCGGCCGATGCCGGCCACGATGGCGACCGGGATGGAGATCACCAGGGCGCCGGGGCAGCCGATGACCAGTAGGGTCAGTGCGAGCACCGCATCGCCGGAGACCAGTCCGGCCGCCAGTGCCAGCACCATCACCGCAGGGGTGTACCAGCCGGAGAAGCGGTCGATGAACGCCTGGGTGCGGGCCTTGGCGTCCTGCGCTTCCTCCACCCGGTGAATGATCCGCGCCAGGGTGGTATCGGCGCCGATGCCGGTGGCCAGGACCTGCAGGAAGCCACCGCGGGACACGGTGCCGGCGAAGACCTGCGCTCCCTCGGACTTCTCCATGGGGATCGACTCGCCGGTGATCGACGCCTCGTCGATGGCTCCGGTGCCGGAGACGACCTGTCCGTCCACGGGGACCTTGGCGCCGTTCTTGACCAGGACGATCTCGCCCATTCCCACCTGTGCGGCAGGGACCTCCCGCTGCTGACCGTCGCGCACGACGATCGCTGAATCAGGGGCGACGGCGACCAGCTCGGCCAGTGCCGACCGCGTCCTGTTGAGGGTGGCAGCTTCCAGGGCGTGACCGACCGAGAACAGGAACGTCACCGCTGCAGCCTCCCAGAAGTTGCCGATGATGACCGCGCCGATGGCCGCGACCGATACCAGCAGATCGATGCCGATGACCCTGACGGTCAGCGCCCGGACCGCCTTCACGACGATCCCGTAGCCGGCGATCACGGCCGCGGCGATCATGAGGACATCGCCGAGGGTGAAAGCTGCGCCGGGTTGCGTGGCGTGAACGCCGGCGTCGAGCCACCACTGCGGGCCGATGGTGGGATCGGCGGCACCGTCTGCCAGCTGCCGGATGGCGAACGAGATGATGATGAGCACGCCGGACGCGACGGGAACGAACCAGTTCCCATGGACCCATTTCTGGAGCCTGTTCACTTTCGGATACGACCTTCCTGCGTTTCGAGCCGGTGGACCGGGATGACCGAAGATTGCCGGCGGGACCCCGCAGGGCCCCGCTGGTCTCAGATGGCTGCGGGAGCGGCCCTGTAACCGGCCTTCGCGACGGCTGCGACGATGTCGTCCACGGAAACGCGCTCGGCGTCGTGGTCGACCTCGATCCGGGCAGATGCGAAGCGGACCTCCACGTTCTCGACACCCTTCAGGCGGCCGATCTGCTTCTCGATCTTGGCGACACAGGAGGGGCACGAGAACCCCTCTGCCCTCAGGACCGTGTGCGTCGTGGTTGTGGTCGTCATGGTGGAGTCCTTTCGTCGTGGTGTTCCTTGATGACACCTTCACGATAGGTCGACCGCACCGCGAACTCCTTGACCTGGGTCAAGTTCGGGCAACGCCGCCGGAGCGCTGCCCACACCGTTCCACGGTGCCCGCCGCGCCGTCGTGCGATACGCTCACTCCATGCCCGAGGACGACCTGTGCGTCACCCGCGTCCCGATCTTCCAGGGTCTCACCTTCCAGGAGCAGGTCCGGGTCGCGGACTTCGCCCGACCGGTTCTCGCAGAGAAGGGGGAGATCGTCCAGTTCCCCGGTCAGCCGGTCTCACGGCTGCTGGTGATGCACAGCGGACAGCTCAAGGTCAGTCGCGCCGCCGCCAACGGTCAGGAGCAGATCCTGCGAACCGTGAGCGACGGCGACGTCGTGGGGGAACGGGCCTTTTTGACCGGCCGCCGCCCCAGCGACCTCGCTGTCGCGTTGGAAGACAGCAGGATGTGCGTCTTCGACCATGCCGACCTGGCAATCCTGCTACGCGACTACCCCGACATCAGTCGGCGTATGCTGCACACGCTGTCCGACCGGCTCTCCTCCGTCGAGCGACTCCTGGCCGCCATCACGTCCAGCGATGTCACGGCCCGCGTCGCCGCCTACCTGCTGGACCTGCCCGGCAGCATCCGTGACGGAGCGGCCACCGTGAGACTGCCGATGGCGAAGCAGGAAGTCGCCTCCTACCTCGGCACGACGCCGGAAACCCTCAGCCGGCGCCTCGCCGCGCTCGCCGCCTCCGGGCTCATCGAACTCGACGGGCGCCGGAACGTCAGGATTCTCGACGTCGATGCACTCGAGGACGTAGCCACACCTCGATAGCGGGCCCCCTCAGGGCGCCATCTTCCGCGCCATGGCTGCCTGCTGCCGGTGGGCCAGGCGCACCACGTACGGCGCAACCCGCACGGCAAGGCCAGGGACCAGGTCGAAGAGCCGGACCTGCACACCCCGCCACACCGGCGCCGTCGTGACCGGCCGGGGCTTCGCCACCACGCGAAGGACGAGCTCGGCGATCTCCTCGGGCTGGAACAGCCTGCCGGAGAAGGACATCGCCGCATCCGGATCGTGCACCTTGTCGAACAGCATGGGCGTCCACATGCCATCGGGGCACACACAACTGATGTCGATGGCACGCTCGCCCTCCACGCGGAGATCGCAGAGCGCGGACGTGCTGAACCCCATGACGGCGTGCTTGGACGCCGCGTAGACGCCCTCGCCGGGGACGGAGACGAGTCCGGCGAGGGAGGCGATGTTGACGACGTGACCGCGATGGGCCGGGCGCATCACCTCCAGCGCGGCGATGGTCCCGTGCATCGTCCCGAGGGCGTTCACCTCCATCATCAGGCGCCGCTGCTGGTCGCTGTGCGACCAGACCGGACCGGTGGTCAGGACTCCGGCGTTGTTCACCCAGAGACCGAGTGCGCCGCTCTGTGCAGCTGTCGCCCTGGCCGCTGTGCGACACGCGTCGGGATCGCGGACGTCGACGGCGGACGAGCTTGCGGAGCCGCCCGCATCCCGGATCTCCGCCGCGACGGACCCGGCGAGCGCCTCGTCCATGTCCGTCGCGTGAACGTGCCACCCGAGCCGACCGAGCCGCAGGGCGATCTCCCGGCCCAGGCCGCTCCCCGCGCCCGTGACGACGGCGCCGCCGTCACGTGGGCTGCTCATGCGGCCACCTTGCCTGCGGGTGCATCCTCGGCGCGGCGGGCACCTCGTCTGCGTTCGCGCGCCAGGTCCCACAGGTAGTGGTCGAAGTCGACCTCCATCGTGTGCCGGGGCGAATCGTAGAACCGACGTCGAACCCGTTCGTGCTCCGACATCATCTGGCGACGGATCTCGCCCGGAGCCGGCTGGACGTAGCGGCCGGTGAGGTGTTCGGCGACCCACTGGGACTGCGCCTCGGCCAGCGGCATGACCGCCCCGACGGGCTGCAGCAGCCCGATGAAGAACAGACCGGGCAGGTCGGGGTGGACCGTGCGCTTCCACAGAGGCAGGTTGTTGTTCTCGGCCTTCAGCAGATCGGCGTCGAAGAACGGGAAGCTCACGTTGTACCCGGTGGCCCACACGATCAGATCGGCGCGGCTGGAGCTGCCGTCCGTGAACACCACCTCGTGGCCGTCCAGCCGCTCGATGCCGGGACGGGGAGTGACGGCACCGGAACGCAGTGCATCGCGGATCTCCTCGGACTGCACGGGGTGCGATTCACCGGGCGCGTGCTGCGGCTGGGGCAGACCGAGTCGCGCAGCATTGCCGGAGGTGAGTGCTCCGAAGCGGAGCCGTGCCTTCGTGGCCCACCACGGCATCCAGCCGGGCAGGGCGATCAGGTCCGAGGCGAGGCCGAGGGTGAACTTGCGCAGCACCCACTGGCCCCGGCGCTGGGACAGCACGGTGCTGCGGGCCACCCTGCCGGCCTCGGAGGCGATGTCGAGAGCCGAGTTGCCCGATCCCACGACGACGACGTCCCGGTCGCGTAACTGGTCGCCCGAGCGATAGTCGTGGGAGTGCATCTGCTCACCGTCGAAGTGCCCGGGATAGGCGGGATCCGGCCAGCGCGGGTCCCAGTGATGACCGTTGGCGACCAGGACGGCGTCGTAGTGGCGGGTGAGCTCACCGTCGGCGCCTCTCGTCACGACGTCCCACCCGGAGTCCGCGCGGGAGACGTGCACCACTGTGGTGTTGAAGGTGATCCTGTCCCGGAACGCGAAGTGGTCGACGTAGGCGTCGAAGTAGGCCGCCACCTGGTCGTGCCGCGCGTAGGGCGGATAGTCGCGGGGCATCGGGAAATCGGAGAACGCCATGCGCGGACACGAGGTGTTGATCTGCAGTGTCTCGTAGCAGGCGGAGACGCCGTTCGGGTTGTCGAACACCCAGTTACCGCCTATGGCGCTGCCCTGTTCGAAGCAGTCGAAGGGTATACCTGCGGCGTGCAGTGCCTTGGCGGCGGCCAACCCCGACGAGCCTGCACCGATGATGCAGGCGCGGGGAAGATTCGGGTCCGGGGGAACCGGGCGGATGACGGCGGGAGCACGGTGGCGTTGCCTGACGACGTAGGGCATGCGCCCAATGATGACACGATCCAGAACCGGCCGGAACCCGCCTTCCGGTATCAACGGTCCGGCGCCGGAGTGTCGGCTACGGCTCGTCTCGGCGGGCCATGCGCTGCCCGGAGAAGCGACGCACCAGATCCGTCAGGGCGAGGACGGCGACGATGATCGACGCCGCAACGGCCACCAGCATCAGGTAGAGACCTGTGAGCATCGCCATCGGTGAGGTGGCGTCGTGGAGGAAGCTGATACCGCCGAAAGCGCCGACGACCCAGAACACCGCCACCCCGAGCAATGCGAGGACGGATGGCAGGGCCGTCCGGTTGTCCTTGAGCCATTGTGCTGGTCGTGCCGTTTCGATCCCCATGAGTACCATGCTTCAAGTGTCCCGCCCCTCGGTCGTGAAACCTCCGACGACACGTGTCGAACTGGTCACAATTGGCGGGGCGGACGTCAACGCGGCACCCGCCTCCCGGGCACACCGAACAGTGCGACGAGGCCGGCGATACAACCGACGATCACGACCGACAGGACGGCGAGGAGAGGCACGTTCAGCGGTGTCTGCGACTCGGTCGGCTCCAGCGCTGCAGGATCAGCGCCCGTACTTGCAACCGAGGTGGGAGACGGCACCTGGGTTGCCGACGCCGTGGCAGTCGGCGGTGTCGAGGACGGAGAAGGATTCGTGGTCGCCTTCGGAGTCCTCGTCGGGGAGGGACGGCGTGCGGGTGCGTCGTCCAGCGGGGGCGGGAGTTCCGCGACGAAGCTGTCGGGAGCGGGGACCTGCGGCGGTTGTGCCGGCGGGATGATCTGCTGTTCCTCAGGAGCGGGAAGCTGGGGAGCTGGCGCGGGAGCCGGGGGCGCGGGAGCTGGCGCAGGCGCGGGATCCGGGGGCGCGGGAGCGGGAGCCGGGGGCGCGGGAGCTGGTGCAGGCGCGGGAGCGGGATCCGGCGCCTCCGGGACCACGGACGGCTCTGGCTCGGGATCCGGAGGCGGGTCCACTCCCGGTTCGGTGACCGGCGGCGTCGTGGGGGAGGACGGCGGAGCAGTGGGCGGACTCGGCTCGGTGGGCGGACTCGGCTCGGTGGTCGGCGCGGGCGGGCCGGGCTCGACTGCGGAAGCGGCAGTCCCGCCGAGCACCAGCCCCGTCCCCAGTACGGCGGCGGTCGCCATCACCGTCCGTGTCCGCTTCTTCTCCATGACGAGCTGGTCTCCAGACCATGTCCGAGCATCAGACATACCACCCCATAGTGTCACGATCGCGCGGTATCGGATCCTGCTCCTGATCCGCGTCACTCGTAGTCAGACGTCGAGATCAACGGCCACCGGCGAACACACGGACGTGGGGCGCAGGGAGTCAGGGAGCGAAGATGCTCGGGCCCCAGCCACTCACGGAGTCCCGGATTCGCGGGCGGTCACGCCGAGAATGCGCGCTGCGGCTGCCTCGGAGGCACGCTGCTCGTCCGTGAGGATGCTGCCACGCAGGAAGCCGTTCTCCCGCAGCATCCGCTTGATCTCCTCGGTGGAGTAGGGCTCCGGCCAGCGACTGTGCGCCACCACATGGCAGCTGGCACACAGTGGAACCAGGTCGGTCAGTGGGTCGGGCTCGTACCCGGGCCCGAGGAGTTCGAGAGGCGTGATGTGGTGTACCTGGATGAGGTCGCGGCCTGCGGCACCGTAGCGTTGTTCCATGTCCAGGCCGCAGGCGTGGCACGCAGAGCCACGGTGGGCCAGCACGATGCGCCGGAGATCCGGATCCCGTTCGAATCTGTCGGCCCGTACTCGTCGGGTTGCGTTCGGTGGAAGCCAGCCCGGCAGCGGTTCCACGACGGCCCGCTCGGGGCGTGCTGCTTCGGTCCACAGGCGACGCAGGATCCGTGCCGATGCCGCGCCCACCACCTGCACACTCTCCTCGTCGAGGGGATCGGGCAGTTCCCCGACGAGCCGGGACAGTGTGAGCTGGTCACCGTGCTGGAGCAGGGCATCGAAGTCGACATCGATCTGGAGGGTCGATGCGTCGGTTCGCGGCCCGGGTACGCGTGTCACGGTACCGTGTCCGCTGAGCCCGCGCATGGCGGGCCGGCGCCCGACGACGACGAGCCAGACGTCCATCTCCACAGTCTCGTCCGGCGACGCCCACAGGTCGCCTGAGAGCACGGAAGGAACGCTCCAGCTCTGCCTCACCGAGCCACTCGCCCGCACGGCCAGCACGGCCTCGGCGTAGCTTCCGGACCAGACCGGCCGCTCGGGGTCCCAGGCGAGGATGAGTGCCTCCATGGGGTCGAGTCTTCCACGCTCGCCGGCAGGACCCTGCACCCAGGACGTCAGCAGCGGCGCACCGCTCGTCGCCGTCGTCGCTGCATGCCAGACTGGGGATCATGCGTCTTCGTCGTGCCGTGTCGTCGTCCCTGAGGTCTCTCCGATCCACCACCGGAGCTCCCTCTCCCGTGAGCGAGGCGAGCAACATCGCCCTGCGCCTCGACGACGCCTGGCTGGGGTTCCAGACCCGGCGCGCGGTGCGCCTCGGGAGAACCAAGACGGTCATCGGGTACACGGGCTACGGGACGACGTCGTGGGTACGGGTGCTGGCGCGCGTCGTCCTCAGCGATCCGAAGGACAACGACCGCGATCCCGAGGAGGGTCCGCTCAGGCCGCTGCAGGAGGGCATCCGGGGGTGGCGGAACTTCACGAGTCCACCCGTGGGCGATGCCGTCGTGAGCGTGAGCGTCGGAGACACCGTGCACGAGGTCCGGTCCGACCACGGGGGAGTGGTCGACGCCCGGATTCCGGTCTCCCTCGATCCAGGGTGGCACACGGTCTCCCTCCGGTCGGGCGATTCGCGATCGGTGGAGGCGCCGATCCGCATCGTGGCCGACAGTGCGGACTTCGGGGTGGTGTCCGACATCGATGACACCGTCATGGTGACTGCGCTCCCGCGGCCGTTCCTGGCTGCCTGGAACACCTTCGTGCTCGACGAGCACGCTCGCACCCCCACACCGGGGATGGCGGTGCTCTACGAGCGGATCGTACGCACCCTTCCCTCCGCGCCGGTCTTCTACCTCTCCACCGGTGCCTGGAACGTCGCGCCCGCCCTGTCCCGTTTCCTTTCCCGCAATCTCTATCCTGCAGGACCCAAACTCCTCACCGACTGGGGGCCCACCCGCGACCGTTGGTTCCGCAGCGGACAGCAGCACAAGCGGTCCTCCCTCGAGCGGCTCGCCGAGGAGTACCCGAACGTGAAGTGGCTGCTGGTGGGGGACGACGGCCAGCACGACGAAGCCATCTACTCGGAGTTCGCGCAGCGCCACCCGGAGAATGTCCGGGCCATCGCCATCCGGCAGTTGTCGGTCGGCGAGGCGGTGCTGGCCGGAGGCCGCTCGAAGTCCGGTGTCCGGCCGACACCGGGAATACCGTGGATCTACGCACCGGACGGCGCCGGGATGTCGGCGGAGCTGGAGAGAATGGGAGTCATCCGCAGTGGCTCGCGCCCGGCGGGTACCTCCGAGCGCACCCGCTGACCCGGCTCGTAGCAGATCCGACAGGCTGACCGGGCAGGCAGAGCACCGCTGAGGCGCCCGGAGGGCTCGCTGCCGCGCTCGTCGTCCGCAGGGCAGACGGCGGCGCGCCGGTGTCCTGTCGTGCGCCGCTACCCTACTGTGTGGCGGTGTCCGGTGCGGCGGTATGTCGTGGCCCTATGCTCCGGCTGCGCAGGATGTCGGCCAGCTGGTCCATGAAGAGCCGGACATGCGCGTCGTCGGCGTCGCCCGTTCTCAGCGCGAAGATGCTGCGGGCCAGGCGGATCTCGGGGACATCCAGGGTCACGATGCCCTCGGGCCGGTTCACCATGGCCAGTTCTGGGACGAGGGCTGCGCCCAGTCCGGCGGACACGAGTTCGAGGCTGGCGTTGAAGTCGTCGCAGTAGGCGGAGATGCGGGGATGGAGGTTGCAGCTCGCGAAGAGCCGTTCGATCACCGTCGCGTCAGCCGTCCCAGGATGGTGCATGATCCAGGGCATGTCGGCGAGCTGGTCCGCTCGCACCCGGGATCCGCTGCGGATGCCCCAGCTCGCGGGCAGGACGACGCGGAAATCGTCGTCGCCGATCCACTCGCGGCTCAGTGTCGACGGCCACGCGAGCCCGGCCTGGCCGACCTGGTAGACGAGAGCGAGATCGAGATCACCTCCGGTGCGCAGACCCTGGATGGTGTGGGCGGGCTCGCCGACGAACAAGCGGAGCGAGATGTCCAGGCGCTGCCATTCCGCCAGGCGCAGGAGGCGGGGGAGCGCGAAGGTCGCAAGGCTCGGGAAGATGCCGAGCCGGAGTTCCTGCGTGGTCCCCGAGTGCGTACGGGACGTCGATGCGAGCAGTGCGTCGATGTCGGTCAGGACCTTCGCGGCGTGCCGGGACAGCGTGAATGCGGCGTCGGTCGGGATGGCGCTTCGGGCGGCGCGGGTGAACAAAGTGGTACCCGTGTCACGTTCCAGGGCCGACATCTGCTGCGACACCGCCGACGCCGTGTACCCGAGGCCGGTGGCTGCTGCGCTGAACGAGCCGTGGCGGATGACCTCGAGCAGGGTTCGCAGGTGAGTCGGATTGACCACTCGTGTGTCTCCTTCAGCGTCGTTCGCCCGGCGATCCGACGGGGGCCGTGGCGCGGCTCCGTCGAGCCTACCCGGGGTCGGGGATGGACGAACCGACGGCCTCGGTCGGCGGGTCGCACGGGCCTCGGGCGACACGCCGAGGAAGTGCGACACGGGATGAATTTTCCTGTGGTGGAACTCCTCCACAGGGTGTGGGCGAAGGCGCCATTCACGCTGTTGAATCGCGTGATGGCGGGCTTTGCAGGGCACTCCATCTGTGGACATCGTGTGGACTGCCCCGGGGGTAAATGACATACTTGTAATACATCATCTAGGGGTTGGTTCCGCCGACGTGCACTAGATGTAGTATCGAAGAGCAGAAGCAGCCGCTGGGTGCACAGAGGCGGGGAGGCCCGGAAATTGACGGATTTCCGCCCTTCACGCCGTACACCACCCATGACGCCGGACCTCTGTCACAGCAGACTTCAGCAGCAGATTCCACGAGCAGGACAGAAACCCAGTAGTAGAGGAAAAGGGGACCAGGACATGACAGTCACGGTGTACACGAAGCCGGCCTGCGTGCAGTGCAATGCCACCTACCGGGCGCTGGACAAGAAGGGCATCGCCTACCAGAGCGTCGACATCACGCAGGATCCCGCGGCACTCGACCGACTGCGCTCTATGGGCTACCTGCAGGCACCCGTCGTCATCACGGACAACGACCACTGGTCGGGGTTCCGCCCCGACAAGATCCAGTCGATCGCGGACTCCGCCGTCAGCTCGGTCGCCTGAGCCGTAGCTCCGGGGAACCAGCGAAGCAGCACCGCCGCAACACCGACGCAGCACCGTCGAGATCGGAGTCAGGATGACTGGAATCAGGATGGATGAGCGAAGCGCCACCGGTGTGTCGGGTGATACCGACACGACGGACGGTGCCTTCACGGAGGCACCGCTGATCTACTTCTCGTCGGTCTCCGACAACACACATCGCTTCGTCGGGAAGCTGGGCATCGAGTCGGCGCGCATGCCGCTGCTGACCAGGGAGCCGACCCTGCGGGCCACGCGGCCCTACGTGCTCGTGCTACCGACATACGGCGGGATCGCGGGCGAGCGCGCAGTGCCGCGCCAGGTCGTGAAATTCCTGAACAACGAGCAGAACCGGAGCCTCCTGAGGGGAGTCATCGGTGCCGGCAACACCAACTTCGGGGAAACCTACTGCCTGGCGGCAGACATCGTCGCCGCGAAATGCGCTGTTCCCGTGCTGTACAAATTTGAAGTCATGGGCACGTCCGAGGACGTGGACCGAGTAATCAACGGATTGGAAGAGTTCTGGACATGAGTGTTGTAGAGACCGAGACGGGAGCGCCCGCTGCAACGGTGGACCGCTTCAAGGACATGGGGTACCACGAGCTCAATGCCATGCTCAACCTGTACGGGCCGAACGGCGAGATCCAGTTCGAGGCCGACCGCGAGGCCGCGCACCAGTACTTCCTGCAGCACGTCAACAACAACACCGTGTTCTTCCACGATCTCGAGGAGAAGCTGGACTACCTCGTCAAGAATCAGTACTACGAGCGCGAGACACTCGACCAGTACACGATGAACTTCGTGCGGGACCTCTATAAGCGTGCCTACGCCAAGAAGTTCCGCTTCGAGACCTTCCTCGGTGCGTTCAAGTTCTACACCTCGTACACGCTGAAGACCTTCGACGGGAAGCGCTACCTCGAACGCTACGAGGACCGCGTGTGCATGGTCGCCCTGCACCTGGCACGCGGCAACGAACAGCTCGCCGAGCAGATCGTCGAGGAGATCATCGAAGGCCGCTTCCAGCCGGCAACCCCGACCTTCCTCAACGCCGGCAAGCGCCAGCGCGGTGAGCTGGTCTCCTGCTTCCTGCTCCGCATCGAGGACAACATGGAGTCGATCGGGCGCTCCATCAACTCGGCGCTCCAGCTCTCCAAGCGTGGCGGCGGCGTCGCGTTCGCCCTCACCAACATCCGCGAGGTCGGCGCTCCGATCAAGCAGATCGAGAACCAGTCCTCCGGTGTCATCCCCGTGATGAAGCTCCTCGAGGACAGCTTCTCCTACGCCAACCAGCTCGGCGCCCGCCAGGGCGCGGGAGCGGTGTACCTGCACGCGCACCACCCCGACATCAATCGCTTCCTGGACACCAAGCGCGAGAACGCCGACGAGAAGATCCGCATCAAGACGCTGTCCCTCGGCGTCGTCGTCCCGGACATCACCTTCGAACTCGCCAAGCGCGACGAGGACATGTACCTGTTCTCGCCGTTCGATGTCGAAAAGGTGTACGGCATGCCGTTCTCGGACGTCTCGGTCACCGAGAAGTACTACGAGATGGTGGACGACGCCCGCATCAAGAAGACCAAGATCAAGGCACGCGAGTTCTTCCAGACCCTCGCCGAGATCCAGTTCGAGTCCGGGTACCCGTACATCATGTTCGAGGACACCGTGAACCGGGCGAACCCGATCGACGGCAAGATCATCATGAGCAACCTGTGCTCCGAGATCCTCCAGGTCTCCGAGCCCACCACGTACAACGAGGACCTGTCCTACGAGAACACGGGCAAGGACATCTCGTGCAACCTCGGGTCGCTGAACATCGCGAAGACCATGGACTCACCGGACTTCGGCCGGACCATCGAGACCTCCATCCGCACCCTCTCGGCCGTCTCGGACATGAGCCACATCAATTCGGTGCCCTCGATCGCCAAGGGCAACGACGCCTCGCACGCCATCGGTCTCGGGCAGATGAACCTGCACGGCTATCTGGCCCGGGAGCGCGTCCACTACGGTTCGGAGGAAGGGCTCGACTTCACGAACATCTACTTCTACTCCGTGGTGTACCACTGCATCCGGGCGTCGAATCTGATGGCCATCGAGACCGGCACCACCTTCGCGGGTTTCGAGAGGTCCAAGTACGCCAGCGGCGAGTTCTTCGACAAGTACACCGACCAGATCTGGGAACCGGCGACGGCACGCGTG
Source organism: Arthrobacter echini (assembly GCF_004803505.1). Taxonomy (GTDB): domain Bacteria; phylum Actinomycetota; class Actinomycetes; order Actinomycetales; family Micrococcaceae; genus Arthrobacter_D; species Arthrobacter_D echini. The sequence goes on along the minus strand of NZ_SSWH01000003.1, from coordinate 216,219 downwards.
CGTGAACTGTTCGCCGACATGCACATCCCCACGCAGGAGGACTGGCGTGCGCTGAAGGCCTCCGTCATGGAGCACGGCATCTACAACCAGAATCTGCAGGCCGTTCCGCCGACCGGATCCATCTCGTACATCAACAACTCGACGTCGTCCATCCACCCGGTCGCCTCGAAGATCGAGATCCGCAAGGAAGGCAAGATCGGCCGCGTGTACTACCCGGCGCCGTACCTGACCAACGACAATCTGGAGTACTACCAGGATGCGTACGAGATCGGGTTCGAGAAGATCATCGACACCTATGCCGCCGCCACGCAGCACGTGGACCAGGGACTCTCGCTGACGCTGTTCTTCAAGGACACGGCGACCACGCGCGAGATCAACAAGGCCCAGATCTATGCCTGGCGCAAGGGCATCAAGACCATCTACTACATCCGTCTCCGCCAGCTCGCGCTGGAAGGGACGGAGGTGGAGGGTTGCGTCAGCTGCATGCTTTAGGCAACTGAATCGACCCGGCCGGGCAGTGTGCCCGGCCAGTGCCCGGCACACCAGGCAGTACCCACGCAGACAAGGAACACCACATGAGCGAGAAGCTGAAGCTCGTAGACCAGGTCCAGGCCATCAACTGGAACCGCATCCAGGACGACAAGGACGTCGAGGTCTGGAACCGCCTGGTGAACAACTTCTGGCTGCCCGAGAAGGTGCCGCTGTCCAACGACGTACAGTCGTGGGCCACGCTCACGCCGGAGGAGCAGCAGCTCACCATGCGGGTGTTCACGGGCCTGACGCTGCTCGACACGGTCCAGGCCACGGTCGGCGCGGTCAGCCTGATCCCGGACGCGATCACGCAGCACGAGGAGGCCGTGCTCACGAACATCGCGTTCATGGAGTCGGTGCATGCCAAGAGCTATTCCTCGATCTTTTCGACGCTGGCCTCCACCAAGGAGATCGACGAGGCATTCCGCTGGTCCACGGAGAACGTGAATCTGCAGAAGAAGGCGCATATCGTCACCGACTACTACCGTGGCGATGATCCCCTGAAGCGCAAGGTCGCCTCGACACTGCTGGAGTCGTTCCTGTTCTACTCCGGCTTCTACCTGCCCATGTACTGGTCCTCGCGCGCCAAGCTCACGAACACCGCAGATCTGATCCGCCTGATCATCCGCGACGAGGCCGTGCACGGCTACTACATCGGGTACAAGTTCCAGCGGGCTCTGGAGAGTGCGACGCCGGAGCGTCGTCAGGAGATCAAGGACTACACGTTCGAGCTGCTCTTCGAGCTGTACGAGAACGAGGTCCAGTACACGCATGATCTGTACGACGGTGTGGGCCTGGCCGAGGACGTGAAGAAGTTCCTGCACTACAACGCCAACAAGGCCCTGATGAACCTGGGCTACGAGGCCATGTTCCCGTCGTCGGTGACCGATGTGAATCCGGCGATCCTCTCGGCCCTGTCACCGAACGCCGACGAGAACCACGACTTCTTCTCCGGCTCCGGCTCCAGCTATGTCATCGGCAAGGCCGTGAACACCGAGGACGAGGACTGGGACTTCTAGCAGAAGCCAGCAACCCTGCCTCAGCGCGCGGTGCCCACCCGGCGTCCGCGCAGCCGGACGGGTGCCAGGCTGTAGAAGCGGTCCCGCCGGCCAGGCGCCAACGGTTCATCCATGGTCCTGCCCCAGAGCCTGGTCAGGAGTGCCTCGTCCTCGACCGGCGTCGCGGGCCCGTTCGCGAGGACGCTCCATCCGGTGCGGGCTTGCTGGTTCACCTGATCGACCTGGAAGGCGACTCTGCTGAGATCGCTGGTGGCGATGACGCCGTCGGGAGAGGTGCGGAAGTACAGCCGCTCGTCGAGGACCAGATAGCTGACGGGGAAGATGTCGAGCAGACCCTCGCGGAAGAAGCCCAACCGGCCCGTGGACTGGGTGGTCGCCAGTGCCCAGCACTCCGAGGGTGTGAGCGCGTCGGAGGCTCGCAGAGCGCCGGGGGTGTCCCAATAGGCGTCGTTGTTCGTCGTCGACGTCATGACCGCCCCGTATCCGACGAGGCGGCGGCACCCGCGACGATCGGCACGAACGCGCGGCCGCTGATCGCATCAGGACTGAGCCGCATGAACCGGTCCTTCCTACCGCTCTCCCAGGGATGGAGGGGCAGCTGGACGGTGGCCAGGAGTTCCGCCGTGACGGCGATGGTGGAGGTGCGTCCCTTCAGGACCACGCTCCACATCATGTCCTGCTCCACCCAGTCCATGCTTCCCGGTGCGAGGCGTCCATCCGCCTCGAAGGCCGCCGCAGCCTTCTCCGCTGCGGCCGACTTTGTGCCTTCGGACGTCCGGTAGACGATGCTCCCGTGGTCCACCACCGCGTTGATGGGGAAGATCTCGGGCCGACCGTCCGGACACAGGGCCAGTCGGCCGAAGGGTACGGTCCGCAGCAGCGCCCAGCACTCGTTGGCGGAGAGGATTCTGGTGGAAGTCGATTGAGTGTCCATAGCGTGAGATTATGGCAGTGTTGCCGGGGCAACCAGGGCCTTCAGACCCTAATCAGGACACCTTTGGAGCATCGAGTGGTATCACCAGCAGAGCAGCCGAGCGGGGTCCCGCCACTGGGGGGCTCGGACGCGGCGAATACTGCGGGTATCGGCAGCCTGCTGGATGCCTTCGGCGCCATGGCCGAGGACATGGACCTCGATACCGTTCTCGAGCGCGTGACGACGGCGGCCTGCCAACTCGTCGACGCCCGCTTCGGTGCGCTGGGGGTCGTGGGTCCTGACCGCAAGCTCAGCCAGTTCGTCGTCGTCGGACTCGACGACGACGCGGCGCGGCGGATCGGATCGCTTCCGGAGGGCCATGGTGTCCTGGGTCTGCTCATCACCGACCCGCGGCCGCTGCGTCTCCACGATCTCCGGGAACACCCCCGCTCCGTGGGCTTTCCGGCCCACCACCCCCGGATGACGTCATTCCTGGGCGTACCCATCCGTATTCATGGCAAGGTCTTTGGCAATCTGTACCTCACCGAGAAGAACGGAGGCGAGGACTTCTCAGCGACCGACGAGCAGCTCCTCGTGGCGCTCGCGGCCGCAGCCGGTGTCGCGATCGAGAATTCCCGCCTGTTCGACGACGCGACACGCAGGACCCGATGGCTGGAAGGAGGGCTGAATGCTGCTCGAGAGCTGCTGGAACAGGACGATGCAGCACGCAACGACTTCGGCGTCCTGACGCGTCACGCCCTGTACGCATCACACAGCAATGTCGCCGTGGTGCTGCGTGACTTCGGTCATGACCGTGGAGTGATCTGTGAAGCCGCGGAGGGCGAGCATGCGGACGCGTTCGTCGGGCGATCGGGGGCGGAAGCTTCCCTCCTCGAGGACCTGTCCGCTGCCTCCGAGCCACTCCTGCTCACCGCGGCGGACGCGGCACGTCTGCTGCCCGGAGCCCCGCCGGGGGTGATCGACACACTCATGTGCACCATGCTCTCCGGCACGGAGGACCGTCAGTTCCTGCTGATCGGCCGTTCGGCTGCAGCTCCGCCGTTCTCTGCCGTGGACCACGAGATGATGCAATCCTTCACCTCGCATGTGTCACTGGCACTCGAGCTTCTCGGAGCGCACCGCCGTCGGGAACAGCAGGCGGTCTTCGGGGACCGCGACCGGATTGCCCGGGACCTGCACGACCTGGTCATCCAGCGCCTCTTCGCTGCCGGGCTCAGTATCCAGGGCCTGCGCAAGTTCCTCACCGACAGTGAGCCCCTGAACCGGATCACCGCAGTGACGAGCGAGCTCGATTCGACGATCAGGGAACTGCGGGACACCATCTACTCCTTGCGGTCGGTCCCGCAGATCACGCCGACGTTCACGTCGAGCATCTTCGCTCTGGTCGCGGAGGTCTTCGACGGCCACGAGCTCGAACCGGTCGTGCAGCTCTCCGGCCCATTGGACGCCGTCGTCGAGCAGGCCCTCGCCGCTCACGTCCGGGCGATCCTCATCGAGGGCCTGTCCAACGCACTGCGTCATGCGGATGCGTCGTCGGTCACCGTCGCGCTCCAGGCGACGAGGGACCGCCTCGAGCTGACGATCACCGATGACGGGCGCGGGTTCGAGCAGGCTCCGTCCACGGGCGGTCTGGCGAACATGAGGCATCGGGCAGAGCTGAGCGGAGGCGTCCTGAACATCTCGAGTACACCGGGACAGGGGACCGTCGTCGTCCTCACGGTGCCGCTCGGCCTCTAGTGGGAACCCGGCGAGGGCGGTCGCGAGATGTAGACGGCCGCCTGGGTACGGCTCTGGAAACCGAGTTTCGCCAGAATGGAGGACACGTAGTTCTTCACCGTCTTCTCCGCGAGGAACAGTGCGGTCCCGATCTCCCTGTTCGTGAGGCCGTCACCGATGAGTGCAATGACCTTCTTCTCCTGTGTCGTCAGCCCGGCAAGACGAACGTCTTCGACCGGCGCGTCGAACATGCCCTCGACGATGCGATCCTTCAACCCCGGTTCGAAGAGCGATTCTCCGGCAGCGGCCCTGCGCACCTTCCCCACGAGGTCGGAGCCGAGGATCTCCTTGAGGATGTACCCGGAGGCACCCGCGAGCACAGCGCCGCGGAGCGCCTGATCGTCGTCGTAGCTGGTCAGGATCACGCAGACGAGCGAGGGATCGACGGACCGCACGTCCCGGCAGACCTCGATGCCGGACCCGTCCGGCAGGCGTGCGTCGAGGATCGAGATGTCGGGTGCCAGGGCCGGGATACGTCTGGAGGCCTCATCGGCCGAACCTGACTCACCGACGATCACGCACCCCTCGGTCTCCAGGAGCTCGCGCAAGCCGAGACGGACCAGCTCGTGGTCGTCGAGGATGAACACGGTCAGATCTTTCACGGGCGGCTCGTCCTCATTCTCGGTGTGCCAACTCATCGTCTCCGCCAGGTGCTCGTGCCTGGAATCCGGTTGCTTCGTCCCGATCCTGTCCCAGCCCACCTCGACCGGACAGGGTCCAACGTCCCGGATCCGCTGACCGGGCCATTCGGCCCTAGTGAACGCGGTCCGCATAGGAGAAGGTCGGATCAGTACATCTGCGTCGAGGTAAGGATAATCATGACCCACGTTCCCGCATCACAGGTACGCACGATCGTCGTCGGCGTCGATGGCTCCGCGTCCTCGGTTGCTGCTCTGCAGCTCGCCGCGAGTCTGATGCCGCTCGCGGGCGAGGTGATCCATGCGGTGGCGGCCTGGCAGCAGCCGTTCGTGCTCAGTCCCTACACTCCCATGGAATGGAACTACGAGGAGGTCTCACAGAGGGCCCTCGACCAGGCGCTGACCGACGCGTTCCCGGATGGAGGACCGGCCGGTCTCGAGAGCCGGACAGTGCAGGGCGCTCCCGCTCCCGTCCTCATCGAGGAGAGCAAGCATGCCTCGATGGTCGTGGTGGGTTCGCGAGGTCTCGGCGGTTTCGCCGGCCTGCTGCTCGGATCGGTGAGTTCAGCCGTCGCCGAACGGGTGTCCTGCCCCGTCCTGGTGTCCCACGGCGCCCCGCAGATCGTCGAGGGGCAATCCGTGGCTCTGCCGTCGACGGAAGCGTCAGCATGAGTGAGCCCGGCACGTCCTCCGGTCAGCTCAGCTCCGAAGCCACCCAGCTCAAACCTGTGATCGTCGGCTTCGACGGCTCGGATGGTTCGCGGCGTGCTGTCCAGTGGGCTGCCAGCCATGCGGCAGCGGCCGGGTTGCGGCTCGTCGTCGCCCACTGCTGGGTGTGGCCGCTCTTCACGCAGAACCTGGGACCGGTGACGCACGTCCAGGACAGCGGCCTCCAACGGGAAGCAGAGAGGACGGCCGCTGAGGGCCTCGACCTGGCTCGGCAGACCGAGCCGCACGTCGACGCCGACATCCAGCTGGTCGCCGGGTTCCCCTCGGAGGTGCTGTCACGACTCTCCACCGAAGCCTCCCTCATCGTCACGGGAACCCGAGGACTCGGCGGCTTCACCGGTCTGCTCGTCGGATCGGTCAGCCTGCACCTCGCCGCCAGCGCATCCTGCCCGATCGCCGTCATCCGCGACGAGCAGCCGGGTGAGGGCGACATCCTGGTCGGTGTGGACGGATCACCCGAGAGCGACCGCGCGGTGCGGACAGCAGTCGACCTGGCACGAACCCTGCAGGCATCGCTGCGTGTCCTGCACGTCCGACCGTACGGCCGCAACGTACCCACGCGACTGGACGAGCCCGAGACCGACCCCGTCATCCAGCAGGCCCTCGGTCTGCTCCCGAACAGCACGGAGCTCAGGGTGAGCGCGGAATCGCTCTCCGACCCGTCAGTGCCGGGAGTGATCGTTCACCACGCGCGCGGAGCCGCCTGCGTGGTGCTCGGAGCGAAGGGACGCAACACCATCGGAGCCCGGCTGGGCTCGGCGGTGCACGCCGTCCTCCATCATGCGAAGGGCAACGTGATCGTTGTCAGGTGAGCATCAGCTGACGCGTCAAGAGGACTTTCTGCCCTAGTTCTCCACAGCGGTGAGGCATTGGACTATAGAAGACTGCTCATGCAGTCGAGACGACGGTGAATCAGGGGACCCTCGACCATGACCAGCATCAGTGACCTGTGGTCAGCGCTCGACGCCGATGTCCGGCAGTGGCTCCTGGCCAACCCGGGAGCGAGGATGCTGCCCCGAACGTACGTCAACCATGTGCCTGCCGGGGGTACGGAGACGGGTCAGTGCCTCCGGCTCGACGAGCACGGTGACTACTGGTTGACGGCGGACGAGATCGCGTTCCTGACAGCCAGGAGAGCAGAGGGCCTGGAGCATCGTCCCTCCACCGAAGGCGCGAACACCAGCCCGGAGGATCCAGTTCGACCGGAAGGAAGTCACCGCCGATGAACGCTACGTCGAAGGGCAGGCGCGGGTCGCTGCGCCTCGTGCCGTCGGACTCGAACGTCGAAGGCCCCGACGAGGCGCGGCTCGAAGACGCGAGCGGAAGGGCTGGGCTACGACGGCGCTCCGCGGCGGTGCATCCCGCGGCCGGACGGCAGAAACTGCAGGTCCTCGTCCAGATCGATGAGGAGTGCCGGTGCATCCGCATCGTGGTGCGTGGCTGTCTGACTCCGTTGAACGTCCACGGCCTCGATCTGGTGATCGCTCGTGCCGGCACCCTGAGCCGCGATTCGACCATCGTCGTCGATACCTCGCAGGCAACCCGCTGGGACGGTATGGATGCATGGCTGCAGCCGGCCGCCATCGACCACCGCATCCACCACATCCACCGCGACCCTTCAGGGAACAGCATGGTCGACCAGCTGACCGTCCTCCCCGCGAGCTGACTGAAGCAACTACTTGTACACGCCATCGAGAGGAAGACCAATGAGAGCACTCCAGTACCGAATCATCGGATCCGCACCCGAGGTCGTGGACATACCTACACCGACGCCTGCGGCCGGGCAGGTCCTGGTGAAAGTGACCGCCGCGGGCGTCTGTCACTCCGACGAGTTCCTGATGAGTCTGCCGGATGACCAGTACACCTACGGGCTGCCGCTCACCCTCGGACATGAGGGGGCCGGAACGGTCGAGGCACTCGGCGAGGGTGTGACCGGGCTGCAGATCGGCGAGTCCGTCCTGGTGTACGGTCCCTGGGGATGCGGACGGTGCTATCCCTGTTCCAAGGGTGAGGAGAACTACTGCGAGAGGGCTGCAAACCTGGAGATCAAGCCGCCGGGACTGGGAGCTCCAGGAGCGATGGCCGATTACCTGATCGTCGACGACGCGAGGCACCTGGTGCCGCTGGGCGATCTCGATCCCGTTGCGAGCGTGCCCTTGACGGATGCCGGACTGACCCCGTACCACGCCATCAAGAAGTCACTGCCGAAGCTGGTTCCGGGCTCGGTGGCCGTGGTCATCGGCGCCGGCGGCCTCGGGCACGTGGCCATCCAGATCCTGCGGGCGATCGCGCCGTGCACGGTCATCGCCGTCGACACCTCCGAGGACAAGCGCGCCCTGGCCCGCAAGGTCGGTGCTCACCACGCAGTGGCCTCCGACGAAAGTGCGGAGGAGCAGATCCTGGAGCTGACCGGTGGTCGGAAGGTCGACGTCGTGTTCGACTTCGTGAGTATCGACCCGACCACTGGTCTCGCCTCACGGCTCATCGGTGTGGGAGGCGAGATCGTGCTCGTCGGTGTGGGCCCGGGTGCCGTGAAGGTCGGTTTCTTCTCGACGCCGTGGGAGGCTTCTGCCCGGGCACCCTACTGGGGATCGCGTTCCGAACTGATCGAAGTGATCGAGCTGGCTCGCGCCGGGAAGATCAAGGTCGAGGTGGAGGCCTTCGGTCTCGACCAGGGACCGAAGGCCTACGAGAGGCTGGCTGCGGGCACCATCCCCGGCCGCGCCGTCATCGTCCCCTGAGAGGTGTGTCGGGCGGACGCTCCCGCCCGAGGCCGGCAGGTGACCGGGTTCCGATAGTGTGGCGCTCTTGGCTGGCCTGTTGGTTCCGACAGCAAACAGGACGCCGGCAACGATGCCGGGTTCAGCTGCTGCCGGACGTCGCGAGCACCGCGGTCCGACGTTCGCTGTGGCGCGGAACCCCGGCCTGCCGGATGGAGGAATCCAATCGGCCGGTAGACGCACTGGCGACATCGGCCGCTCCACCGCCGTTGACCGGACCACTGCCGTTGACCGGACCACTTCCGGGGAGCGGGGGTGCCAGCGATCTGTACGTGTGGCCGGTAGGAGTTCGGACATCGATGGTGTGCCTCGGACCGGAACGGGTCGAGGATCTCCAGCCGGGAAGTTCCTTGGTGTGATTGCAGGCCTCGCACAGACCGGCGCCGTTCGAGGTGCTGGTCGGTCCGCCGTCGTGCCAGGGAATCACGTGATCGTGGTGCCGGATCGGCGCGTCGCAGTACGGCGTTCTGCAGGAATGGTCGCGGGCCTCGAGGAAGCGGCGCTGGTTCGCGCTGAACAGCCGGGCGCGGGAATCGGCTCCGAGCAGATCTCCGGTCCCGGGAGCGGTGTACAGGCGCCGGAGGAAGACCTGGAGGTCCTCTCCGCGTTGACCCTCTCCGGACGACACCATTGTCCTTGCCCACTCGGCCGGCACCACGCCGTACCCGCTCAGTCTGGCCGGTTCGCTGTCGCCCTGGAAGAGCGAGCGGTCGGTCATGACGAGCTGGATCTCGACACTCGAGACGCCTCCCGGGGTGCCGGTGGTGCGTTCCACCAGGGTGTCGGCCATGAGCTGCCCGCGGCTACGGGGATCGCCGTGTGAGCGGAGGGAATCGGTGTGCCGTGTCAGTTCGGCGTAGACAGCGACTGCCTCGGCGACGGGAAGCAGAGCCGTCAGGTAAGCCATGGTGTCGGGCGCGGGCTGCAGACTGACGTGGCGCTCTCCGGCGGCATGGCGTGCCCGGTCGGTCGCCGAGCGCGGATCCCTGCGGTACGCCGCCGCGCGCGCTGCGCCGACGACGGCGCGGTCGCCGGCCCCGCTGAACGTTCCGGTGTCCGCGGCGAGTTCTTCATCGACGGCGCAGCGGTCCGAGACGCTCAGGCATGCGGTCTCCCGGACCAGCAGGGTGGCACGCCATTCGTTGAGCTGTCCGGTCTCCAGCGCCGCCAGTGTGTGCGGCATCTCGACGACGAGCGCACGGGCCAATCCGAGCAACCGGCCACCACGTGAGGGGGACTCCCTGCGGGCCAGCGCGATCTGGGCGCTGACTCCCTCGCCCTGCTTGGCTGGGGCCACACCCGCGGCGGCCTGGTCGCGCCGCTGGGCGAGATCGAATGCGACGGCCGCGCGGGCCTGCATCGCGGCGATCGCGGAGGTGAGGTCCTCGAGGTCGCGGATCTGGTCGATCAGCTGGGTGCTGTCGCCAGCGAGACGGAGGGACGCAACGTCCGAGATGAGCTCCCGGACATTCGTGGGGAGGGCGTCGCCGGAGGTGGGGCCACGGCGTGCGGTGGCTTCCTCCTGCAGTACTTCCCGGTTGCTGTCCATGATTTATTCTCGCGTGCGCCACTGACATTTTGAGGTTCGCGAAACACGTTATCCACAGGCGTTGTCGGCGGTTCGGAAAATAATTCGTCGTCGCCTGGAAGTCGAGGACGTGCTCGTCGCTCGACGTCGCGACAGCGTGCCGGGATGCCGCTACGAGGGCGGCCCCGACCGTAGCGGTGCAGTACGAGGACGCCGGACGCGCTCCGCTCCCCGGATGATCACCTCACCCGCGATCCCGAGCCCGAGCAGGAGCAGCAGAGTGCCATTCGTCGTGGTCCTCAGGGCCAGATGAGTATTCTGCTCGGCCTGAATCACTGCGAGCTCGTTGGCGTACCAGCCACTGACGACCGCCTGTTGGGGAGCGCCCTGAGCCTCCGCATTGTTCAGGTCGTTGACCGTCGACGCGCTGGCGAGGTCCACGGCCCAGTCCTCGGCAGAGCCCACCTCGTCCGCGCTGCGCGTCCCACTGACCCACGTGACAATGAGCAGGACGGCAAGGAGCGTCCCGAGGATGATCCTGGCCAGTCGGGCCGGTCCGACAGCTCGACGGACGGATCGGGACTTGGCTTCACCGACAGCCGGGTCTGATGGTGGCTCGTGCGGCGGGACGGGCGGTTCCACGGGCGGCACCGGAGGCAGGCCCTTCGGCCCGGGAGCAGCTGATGAATTGTACGTGGACATGGTTTCCCCATTCAGTGAGACGGTCGATGACGAGAGCTATCGTCGGGCTTCCGCGAAGCGCGGCGCCATTGATTCCATCTGCTCCATGACCAGCTTGATTGCCGCGGGCTGCTTGTCGGGCGGGTAGCCGTACTTGACCAGCAGCCGCTTGATGGAGGACCGCAGTTTCGCCCGGACGTCGTCGCGCACCGTCCAGTCCGTGCGCACGTCCCTGCGCATCACCGAGACCAGGTCACGCGCGATGTCGGCCAGGATGCCTTCGCCCTGGATCTCGACGGCCGAATCGTTCGCGGAGACGGCGTCGTAGAAGGCGAGTTCGTCGGAGTTCAGCGGCGGGGTGAAGTGTGCGCCGCGGTTGCCCTCCTTCGCCACCTCCCGGGCGAGTTCGACCAGTTCGGCGATGACCTCGGCGGAGGTGAGCTGTGCGTTGGTGTACTTCTTCATCAGATCGGTGATTCGCTCCGAGAAATTGCGCTGCCGGGTGATGTTGTTCCGGGTGGTGGCGGCCGACTCGTCCGCGATGAGCTTCCGGAGCGCCTCGATGGCCAGCTGGGGGTTCCGCGCCTGCTGGGTCCTCGAGATGAACTCCGGGGTCAGCTCATCCAGCGACGGCTTGGGCATGCCAGCGGCGGCGTAGATGTCGAGGATCTCCCCGGTGGAGGTCGACGTCGCGATCAGGTTCCCGAGGAGCCGCTGGATGTCCTCGGGGACGGGCTCGCCCGACGCCTGACGGTCCGCGGCGTCGAACTTGGCCATCCACACGCGGGTCTCCTCGTAGAACTTCACCTCCGGCAGCAGCGGTGCCATGCTCTCCGCTCCCGAACACAGCGCCCACGCACGGGACAGCTGGCCGGACAGGCGCCGGTAGGCGGCCGCGACCGTCTCGCCGTCGTCGCCCGGTCCGGACGACGACGGCTCCCGGAGATGGTTCACCGCACCCGTCACCGCCGTCAGATAGGCCTTCGGCCCACCGCGCAGCAGGACGGCGCGCCAGTCGTAGCCGGTGAGCAGCGCGGCGATCCTGCCGACGAGGTCGGTGGTCACCTCGATCGCGTCGTCGATGCTCCTGCCGACCGGCTTGTTCCGCTGATCCTCCGCCGTGTACTCGGCCAGCGCCTTCGGGAGATTCTCGGCCAGCGGCGCGTACGCCACCAGCAGGCCGTCCTCCTTGCCGCGGAAGGTCCGGTTGACGCGGGCCAGGGTCTGCATGAGCAGGGCGCCGCGCAGCGGGCGGTCCAGGTAGAGCGTGTGCAGGGGAGGGGAGTCGAAACCGGTGAGCATCATGTCCTTGACGATCACCAGCTCGAGCTCGTCGTCCACGTCCTTGAGGCGTTCCTTGACCAGCGCGTTCGCGGAGTCGCGGCGCACGTGGTCGGCGATGGGTTGCGGATCCGACGCCGTACCCGAGTACACCACCTTGATCCTCCCGCGGGACAGGTCCTCCGAGTGCCAGTCAGGACGGAGAGCCACGATCGCGGCGTACAGATTCGCGCAGATCTCGCGCGTGCCGCCGACGATCATGGCCTTGCCGGGGGCCTCGATGAACTTCGCCATCCGGTCGCGGCGGTTCTCCCAGTGCGTCACCAGATCCGCGGCGAGGGTGGCAATGCGCTCCGGCGCCCCGTACACGGCATTGACGACGGCGACGCTCGCCTCGATGCGAGCGCGCTCGGTGACGTCGAGACCCTGGGTGAGCTCGTCGGCGGACCGGTCCAGGTCCTCCTCCGTGACCCCGGCGGCGAGCTCCACCCGGATGAGCCGGGGCTCGAAGTAGACCGGCACCGTGGCGCCGTCCTCGACCGCGCGCGAGAGGTCGTAGATGTCGATGTAGTCGCCGAACACGTCGCGGGTGTTGCGGTCGTCGAAGGAGATGGGTGTGCCCGTGAAGGCAATCAGTGTGGCGTGCGGGAGGGCGTCGCGCAGATGACGGGCATAGCCGTCGAGATCGTCGTAGTGGCTGCGGTGCGCCTCGTCCACCACCACGATGATGTTCCGCCGGTCCGAGAGCAGCGGGTGCTCGGCACCGGCATCCTTCTCGGCCTTGCTCCGGCCGAACTTCTGCAGGGTGGTGAAGTAGATGCCACCGGTGGTGCGGTTGGAGAGCTCGTCGCGGAGTTCGGCGCGACGCCGGACCTGCTTCGGTGCCTCCGCGAGCAGCATGCTGCGTGCGAAGCCCTCGTACAGCTGCCCGTCGAGTTCGTTGCGGTCGGTGATGACGACGACGGTGGGGTTCTTCAGGCGCGGATGCCGGACCACCAGATTGGTGTAGAGCTCCATCTCCATCGACTTGCCGGAGCCCTGCGTGTGCCAGACGACGCCGGCCTTGCCGTTGCTCTCCACGGCCACGATGGTGCTGCCCACGGCCTTGGTGACCGCGAAGTACTGGTGGGGTTTGGCGATGCGCTTCGTGAGCCCGTCGGAGCCGCCGTCGAACGCGGTGAAACTGGTGAGCAGTTGCAGGAAGCGGGTCTGGTTGTAGAGCCCGTCGAGGCTGGTCTCGAGCTGGGTGACGGCGTCGCCGTCGCGCATGAAGTCGGGCGGTACGGGCACGCCGTCGTCGTCGACGTTCCAGGGCGAGAAGTGGTTCAGCGGCGTGAACGGCGTGCCGTAGCGGGCGTCGATGCCGTCCGAGGCGAGCGTGAAGACGCAGAACCGGAACGCGAGGGGGAACTCGCGCAGGTAGGTCTGGAGTTGTGCGTGGGCTGCGGCGACGTCAGCGTGGTAGCTGCCGGCCTTCTTGAGTTCGATGATGCTCACGGGCATGCCGTTGCAGTAGAGCACGAGGTCGAAGCGGCGCTTGTGGTCGCCCTGGACGAGGGTGACCTGGTTGACGGCGAGCCAGCTGTTCTGGTCGGGCTCGGAACTGATCAGCCGGAGGGTGGGGTTGACCTCCAGCCCGTCGGTGTCGATGTAGCTGAGCCGGTAGCCGTCCACGAGGTAGCCGTGGATCCGGTGGTTCTCCGCCAGGGCGTCGGTCGATTTCGGTGCGGTGATCTCCGCGAGTGCCTGCTGCAGGTACTGCACGGGGACCAGCGGGTTGAACTTCTGCAGTGCGGCGAGCAGGCGCGGGCGGATCAGCAGCTCGTCCCAGGAGTCCCGTTCGCCGGTGCCGGGTGCTATCTCCTGGCCCGTGGTCGGGGCCCAGCCCAGTTCACCGAGCGACTCCTTGGCGATCCCCTCCCAGTCGGCCTCCGAGAATCCGATGGCCGGAATCCCGGCGGATGCTGTGCTCACGGTTGTACCCCCTGGTTGACCGGGCCGGCTGGTGGTGGCGGTGCGGTTGCTGCTGGTGCTGCTTCCCCTGCCGTGGTTGCCGTGAGCCGCGGCGTTCGAACTGTTCCCCCCGTGTGGCGTCATACCCCGGCGTCCTCCAGCGCCTTCTCGGCGTCCTTCACGCGGAGCTTGCCGGACATGAGCTGGGGGAGCAGGGCGTCGCGGGTGGCGGCTAAACGTTGATTCTCCACCACAGCTTCTGACACGCAATCCAGCAGTGGACTTATCTTCTCCTCTATTGAGGCTGCCATCTCCGACCGAAGATCAGGGATCGACAGGTGGTCGAATGTCTTCATGGTGATGGTGTCAAAGACTGATCCGTGAGCAATCGCCTTGGCTCGTTGAGTCGCCCGCTTGATCGCGAGGTACAGCATGCCCGATGGAATTGTGTCGGGGATGAAGCCGTAGCAGGACTGGTTGAATGAGGCTGGTACTGCAAGTCGAGCGACTGCACCGACGGTGCCACGTGCGGTGAGGATGACACTACCGGCCGGAAGTGGTTTAGCTTTGGTTTTTGTTGTTGCAGAAAGTGAAATCTGCTCGATTGTTCCGGTGATAACGCCAAAGTTTGCACTTGTGATGTCTTTTGCCGATGCCCAGTATTGATCTCCAACCCAGAAGTCCGCTTGGGTGCGAGAGGGCGTGCCTCCCAATATCGGATTCAGTACCTCGCTCATTGCACGAGTACTGAAGCCAGCAACTGCATGGTCGTAGATCACACCGGCAAGGTCGTCGGCAGTAGTGGCCAGCTTGGTGTTGGCGGCAATCTTGTCGTCGAACGCCCCCAGAACCTCCGCAATCGCCTGTTGTACATGAATTGTAGGCCAGGACACTCTTAGTGGGTGTAGATGATTGCGGTTCAATGTCGGATTAGCTGAGCCCGCGTCGAGCCAACTTGTATCAAATTGTTTCATAAAGTAGTAGACAAACCGCGGTAAATTACCTTTGAAGTCTTGGATCCACAGAGTAGTGTCGTGCGGCCAGTAGTGTCCCGGTAAGTAGAATACTTTCCCCAAAGTTCCCTTGCGACCGATTACTACGCCTGGCCCAGCTGCCGCTGCCGTGTCGTGAAAGCTTGCAATTCCTCCAGAAGATACAACTGGTACACCGCCAGAAGCTTGTGTTTTTCGTGTGATGTCGAAGCCTCGCTGGAAATTGAGCACCTCCCCGAGCGTTGTGTCGCGCCAGTCAGACATCGACCCGCCCCAACTGCTCGCGCACAACCTGTGCCAGCCGCTCCGACTCGTCAAACTGCTCGAATAGCTCCTTCGACAACCGGGCTATCTTCTCCTCGATCGGTTCGCCGTCGTCCTCGACCTCTGCTGCGCCAACGTACCTACCCGGGGTCAGCGCATAGTCCGCAGCCTTGATCTCCGCGAGGGTGGCCGAATAGCAGAAGCCGGGCTCGTCGTCGTACGTCAGCCCGGCCTCGAGCGCCGACGCTGTTCCGCGCCAGGCGTGGAAGGTGCCGGCGATCCTCGCGATGTCGTCGTCGGACAGCGCACGCTCGGCACGGTCCACCATGGAGCCCAGGTTCCGGGCATCGATGAACAAGACCTGCCCCGTCCGGTCCACCGATCCTCGTGGTCCCGCCGCCTTGTCCCTGGCGAAGAACCAGGTGCACACCGGGATGCCGGTGGAGCGGAAGAGCTGGGTGGGCAGCGCCACCATGCAGGAGACCAGATCGGCCTCCACGAGCTCCGCACGGATCTCGCCCTCACCACCGGAGTTGGAGGACATGGACCCGTTGGCCATCACCACACCCGCGCTGCCACCCGGTGCGAGCTTGGAGATGATGTGCTGGATCCACGCGTAGTTGGCATTTCCGGCCGGCGGGATGCCGTACTTCCAGCGGGGATCGGACTCGGACCGCGCCCAGTCCTTGATGTTGAACGGCGGGTTGGCCATGACGAAGTCCGCGCCGTTGGCGCCGGTGAGCTCCGGGTGCTGGTCACGCGCGAACGTGTCTCCCCAGCGGGAGGCGAGATTGGCGTTCAGCCCGTGGATGGCCAGATTCATCTTCGCCATCCGCCAGGTGCGCTCGTTGAGCTCCTGCCCGTACACCGAGATGTCCGAGCCCTCCTTGTGGTGGGACTCCAGGAACTTCTCGGTCTGCACGAACATGCCGCCGGAACCGCAGCAGGGATCGTAGACCCGCCCGTGATCCGGCTCCAGCACCTCCACGAGCACCCGCACCACACCGGCGGGAGTGTAGAACTCACCGCCCCGCTTGCCCTCGGCCCGAGCGAACTTCTCCAGGAAGTACTCGTACACCTCGCCCAGCAGGTCGCGCGCCTTACTGACGCCCTGGCCCGTGAACCGGGCCGAGTTGAGCAGATCCATCAGCTCACCGAGGCGGCGCTGATCCACGTTGTCCCGGTTGAAGATGCGCGGCAGCGTGGCCGCGAGCGTCGGATTGGCCCTCATCACGGCGTCCATGGCGTCGTCGATCAGTTCGCCGATGCTCCTCGGCGCTGCACCGTCCATCGCCGGCATGCCCTTGCCGTTCGCCGCGAGATAGTCCAAGCGGGCCTCGTCCGGAACCCAGAAGACGCCGCGCCCGGTGTACTCGTCCACGTCGTCGACGAGCTGGTCGATCTGGTCCTCGTCGAGACCTTCGGCCTCAAGTTCGGCGACGATCTGCGTCTGCCGTTCCTCGAACGCATCGGAGACGTACTTGAGGAACACGAGCCCCAGGATCACATCCTTGTACTGCGAGGCGTCCATGGATCCGCGCAGCTTGTCCGCAGCCTTCCACAGCGTGTCCTTGAGTTCCTTCATGGTGGACGGGGTGGCAGGAGCCTTGGTGGCTGCCTTCGTTCTCGGGGGCACTTACGCGGTTCCTTCGGTCGGTACGGGATGGGTCGGCGCGTCGGGCACTTCGATCCCGGTGAGGGTGAGGCTTCCGCCGGCGACGCCGTCCAGGATCAGCCTAGCGAGTTCCTCCACGAGTCCGAGGCGTTCCCGCAGGGCATCCTGTTCGTGGCGCAGGCCGCGCAGCGCCGCCTGCAACGGAGCCCGCTGCTGCTCCGGCGTCGTGCGTAGCAGCCACCGGCGCCACTCCTTCTCGGATGCGCCGAGGGCGTTGATGTCCGCGGCCACCACCTCGGCGAGCAGGCCGCCGGGATCACCGGCGTCGATCCGGAATGCGCGGGCGGGAAAGACGACGACGGATCCGCCGGCGGTGTCCACCATCGCGGCCGGTCGCGGGCTGGTGCAGAACACGACGTCGCCCGGCTCGGTCAACCGGCCCCCGGGAACTTGCTGGACGAAGTCGAGCACCGGGATCCGGCGTGGCTGCGCCGTCGGGTCGAGGATCTCGGCCGGGCCGAGGAGAGCTGCACCCGTGGCGGTCTCCTCGCTTGGAGCGTCCCAGCGGTTCCCCGGCAGGTAGCGCAGGGTGCGCGCGGCGAGCAGGCGTGCCACCGGGACACGCTCCGGGGCGCGCTGACCCCCGGCGGACCGGTCCGGCCCGGCGGGCACTGCGCCTACGGCGAAGCCCGCTGTCCCGAGGATCCGGTTCAGGTGCTCCACCCGGAGGGCGTCCTCGGCTGGACTGCGTTGTGCATCTCCGTGGTGCCCGGTGTCGGCCACAAGGGACCCGGGCGCCGCGAGCAGGGATCGTGTGCGCACCAGCCGGGCGAACCGGAACGCATGCGCGCGGACGGTCGCGAGATCGCCCATGGACGCCACGAGGTCACTGACGAGGTCACGCGACACGTCCTGAGTGAGCGCTCGCTGACCGAGATCCGCCACCATGGTCCAGCGATCTGCGATGGGCACATCGGCGAAGGACGGGCCGAGGACCCAGAGGGCCTGCACCTCCCGGGGCCGGGACCGCAGGAGCCCGGCCGGCAACCGGACGATCGCGCGCACCCGGTCCGTGCGCAGAATGCCGGACCGGAGCTCGGCCGCATCGCGGTCGGCGACGGTGTCGCTGAGCACGCGCGCCGGAGCGAGGACCACCGCGCGCTGGTGGTCGTCCAGCCGATCGCTGATCCGTTCGATCGCGGTGAGGATCTCGGCAGTACTCATGGTGAGCCGGTCCGGCGACGGGTACTGGGCGAGGTACACCAGCGATGGACTGCCCTCGATCCGGTCTGCCCCGGCAGCGGGGCCGGCGTCCACGCCGTGGACGCGCAGCCGACGGCGGAGGAGCCGGGCCGCCGGGCCGTCGTCGTCCGACGGGACGACCCTGACCTGGTCCCTCTCGCTCAGCGCATCGACGACGGCCATGAGCACGTCGCCGCCGCCACCGGCCGCGTCGACGAAGCCTGGCTCGCCGTCGAGCCCGGCGGCCAGTTCCACGGCGGTCATCGCCAGGAGCCGCTCAGCGGCATCAGTGAGCGCCGTTGCTGCGAGCTCGGGTGGACCTGTGCGGAACCGGTTGGCGAGCAGCCCTTCGAAGGCCTCGGCTGCGGTGTAGGCGCTGTCCGCGAGTCGGTCCGCGAAGTGTGCCAGGGAGACGAGGTCGCCGCCCACCGAGGCGATCTCGGAGAACAGGAACAGATCGTCCGGGTCGTGGTCGTCGGCGGTATCCAGAAGTTCGTCGGTGTCGAGGTGCCCCAGCATGCCGCCGGTCAGGGCCTTCAGGGTGAGCAGGGCCGTCAGGCCGTCGAAGCGTGGTCGGCTCGTCTGCTGTTCCGTCCCCTGCGTCTGGGGCTGCGCGAACGCGGCGAGGTCAGCGCCCGCCTCCGTGTTGTTGCCGCGGCCCGTCACCGCAAGCCACGCCGCGACCTCGTCGGCGTCGAAGTGCGGCCGGCCGTCGTCCACGACAACCGGGTCCGGGAACGGATGGGCGGACCCTGCGCTTCGTGTCCGCCACAGGGAGACCACCGGTCGTTGCACGTGCGCCAGTGCCGCAATATCGGTGAGCGTCATGCGCAGGGGCACCCTGTCGGAGTGCGCCGGTGTGCCGTCCATGGAAGTCCCCCTCGTGATGCATGGCTTCAGGTTAACCAGCCTCACCCGTGTACTACGGCAGAACAGTGATAACGGGGGTTATCGCAAGAGTGTGACGGTGCGACTCATTCGGCCGATAGGTTTCATCAGGTGACAGCCGGACGGTTCCGGCGTCACAGCAGCGGCGGCCCCGGCCCTGGGGGACCGGGTCCCGCCGCTGCCCGATCGTCGAGACATGAGGAGTACAGGATGAGCACGACAGAGCCGGAGTTCGACGAGCAGTGGACCACCGGAGACCAGGACGATCAGGAGGCCGGCCCGGTCCGGAGGACTCGATCGAAGGCGCGCATTCTCGGTGCGCTCGCCGCACTCGCCCTCCTCGGAGGAGCTGTCGGTCTTGGGACGACCCTGCCGGATCCGACCACGAGCGACGCCTACCTGGAGCTCGAAGACGACAGGGACGAGCTGCGGGCAGAACGGGACGAACTCCAGGCCGAGTACAACGCCGTCGAGGGACAGTACGACGCCGTACGTGCCGACTACGACGCCCTCAGCGGCGACATCGAGGACCGTGAGGCCGAAGTGGCCGCTCGCGAGGCCGACGCCGAGGAAGCGGCCGCAGAGGTCGAGGCGGCCGAGGCGGCGGTGAAGAAACGCGAGGAAGCGATCACCGCGGCCGAGGACGCCAAAGCAGCCAGCACGATCAGCGACGGCATCTGGACCGTCGGGACCGACATCGAACCCGGCACGTACCGTTCCGCCGCCGAGGTGGGCTCCAGCTGCTACTGGGGGATCTACCGCAGCGGAAGCAACGGCGATGACATCATCGAGAACGACATCCCCGGCGGCGGCCGGCCCACCGTGACCCTCTCGGACGGTCAGGACTTCAACTCCACCCGCTGCGGCAGCTGGGACAAGCAGTCATGACACCGCGTCAGCAACGAGCGGCGGAGCCCGACCCGTAAGGGCAGGCGAAGGACTCCTTCATCCCGACGCCGATCGATCCCCGGATCGAGGAATACGAGGCCGTCGACGCACGCTGCGCAGGGGGAACCCTTATCCCCATCCGCAGGAGTAACCCATGCCCACCACCGTCAACGCCTACTCCGCACCCTCAGCCGGAGCGGACCTCATCCCCACTACCATCGAACGCCGTGACGTCGGCCCCGACGACGTGCGGATCGACATCAAGTTCGCCGGCATCTGCCACTCGGACATCCACACCGTCCGCGGCGAATGGGGACCCCAGTCCTACCCGCTGGCACCCGGCCACGAGATCGCCGGCATCGTCGCGGAGGTGGGGTCAAACGTCAGCAAGTACGCGGTCGGCGACCGCGTCGGAGTGGGCTGCATGGTCAACTCCTGCGGCGAGTGCAAGAACTGCCTGGCCGGCGAGGAGCAGTACTGCCTCAGGGGCAACACCGGAACCTACGGCGCCGAGGACCGCGATGGCAGCATCACCCAGGGCGGCTACTCCACCCAGGTGGTCGTGACCCAGGACTTCGTCCTCGGCATCCCCGAAGGCATCGAGCTCGACGTCGCGGCACCCCTCCTGTGTGCCGGGATCACCACGTATTCGCCCCTGAAGCACTGGGGTGCAGGCCCCGGCACGAAGGTGGCCGTCGTCGGACTCGGCGGGCTCGGCCACATGGCCGTGAAGCAGGCCGCCGCGATGGGCGCCGAGGTCACGGTGCTCTCGCAGTCGCTGAAGAAGCAGGAGGACGGGCTGCGCCTGGGCGCGAAGCACTACTACGCGACCAGCGACGAGAACACCTTCAACGATCTCGCCGGGACCTTCGATCTGATCATCAACACCGTCAGCGCATCGCTGCCCATCAGTGATTACCTGGGTCTGCTGAGCCTGGACGGAGCACTGGTCAGCGTGGGCGCACCGGCCGAGCCGCTGCCGGTCAACGCCTTCGCCCTCATCGGCGGGCGGCGCTCCTTCGCGGGCTCCATGATCGGCGGCATCCGCGAGACCCAGCAGATGCTCGATTTCTGCGCCGAGCACCACCTCGGCGCCGAGGTGGAGGTCATTCCGGCGGACAAGATCAACGAGGCCTACGAGCGGGTAATGGCCTCCGACGTCCGCTACCGCTTCGTGATCGACACGGCGACACTGAACTGATCCTCAGCCCTCGGGCGACAGATCCTGCGCGGCCCGGCTACCTACCTTCGCTCCGTACAGCACGAAGCCGAGGAGGGCAGCTGTGCCCACGAGTACCGAGGTGACGGCAACCGACAGCGGCACCGGAAGAAGGGCAGGAATCGCGCTGACGATGGCGCACCAGCCGGCAATGACCGTCGGCCGCTTCGCCGCCCGATGGGCGACGAGCCAGGCCTCATCGCTCGCCATGGTCGAGGCCAGCCGGATCCCCGCGACGGGGTTCCTCCCCAGCCGCCCACTGGCAGCAGCATTCGCCATCCAGAGCATCAGAAGGCCCGCCCCCACCATGACCGCCGCCAGAACAGCTCGTGCGACAAGGTCCTCGTTCATGAGGGCACCGTAGCAAAGCGCAGGCACCTTGGCTTCTCGCGGCCGTAGGACACGCCGACCGACCGATGGGCGACACCGGGTAGCGTGGCAGGACCAGTGCAGACACGGACCACCGGAGAGGCGTGATCAGGGTGCAGCAGCAATCCCGTCGAATCCCCGGCAGCAGTGTCCGGGGGAGGAGCGACGCCGCGCGGGAGTGGAAGCCCGGTGCCTGGTACTCGCTCACTCCCGAGCTGCTGCCCGCCGCCCTGGTGTCGATCGCAGGTTTTCTGCTCCTGGTGCTCCACCAGTCCGTCATCGGCTACGGGCTGCTCGTCGCCGCCCTGGGCATCGCCGCCGTCATCTCGATGGGTCTCTTCCGCGATCTGCTCCTGATCGTCGTCGGCGTGACGGTGATGAGCCTGGTGCCGATCAGCACCGACATCGGGCTCGATCACATGGGCGTCATGGGAGCGGCGATGATCCTCGCCGTCGGCGTTCCGTATCTGGTTTCCCGCTTCGTCTACCGGGACCACGCCATCAGATTCCCGATCCGGACCGGTCAGCGCTGGACCCGGACCGAGAAGTGGTACCTGCCCGCCGTCGTCGTGATCGGCTACGCCCTGCTCCCGGTCTACATGATCGGAACCGGCGTCTACACGAACTGGCCGGCGGCGTCGGATCCGGGCGGCATAGCCCGCCTGTTCGTCGGCACCAACGGCCTCGGTATCTGGGACGAGCTGTTCTTCATCTGCACCGTCTTCGCCCTCCTGCGCCGCCATCTGCCCATGGCCCAGGCGAACGTGCTGCAGGCCGTCCTCTTCACGTCCTTCCTCTGGGAGCTCGGCTTCCATGCGTGGGCGCCGCTGTTCATCTTCCCCTTCGCCCTCCTGCAGGCCTTCATCTTCACGCGGACCCGCTCGCTGTCCTACATCATTTGCGTGCACCTGCTCTTCGACTTCGTCCTGTTCCTCGTCCTGATCCACGCCCACAACCGGGCCTGGATCGACATCTTCATCTACTGACGTGGGCAGCAGCATCACGGGTGACGCCGCCGAGTTCATCGACGCAGCGCTGCAGTACGAAAGCTCCTGGGAGCGGGCAGAGGAGTACGAGCAGCGCCACGGTACTCATGTGGAGTACTACGGTGCGTCCGTGGGCGCCATTCGCGGCACACTCCGCAACGCGGCGCGCCGGTATCCGGATCTCGGGCACGACGACGTCGTTCTCCTGGCATCCGAGCTGTGGTCACTGCCGGTCTTCGAGCGCCGGCTCGCAGCGATAGTCCTGCTGCAGTCGTCCGTCCAGTTGCTGCGCCACACGGATCTGACGCGTATCGAAGGCTTCCTGCGGACGGCGGCACTGCGGTATCTCGAGGACGCGCTCGCCGTCGACGTCGTCGCCCCGCTGCTGGGACGCCTGTCCGGGCAGGACGCCGCCCGCGCCGGCGTCGTGCTCGAGCGCTGGGCGGCAGCCGACCAGGCTGCGCTGCGCCGAGCGGCGGAGCTCGCGCTGAGCTAACGGACGTCGACCGAGCGGATGAGCCTGCCGCGCACCACCGGGAGGAGATGATGGATACCCATCAGTCCTACGCCGTAGCGGCGCACACGCCGCATCGACGTCGCCACGCGGATGCGCGGATCGAGCCGCACTGCTCCGGCTCCGAAATAATGGGAGATCGCCACGGAGAAATCGATGTCCTCGTCGCGTTGATCGATCGCGGTCCGACCGATACCTCCGACGGCGAGATAGGCCGAGGCGCGCACCGCCATGTTGTGTCCGGCGACGAAGCGCATGTAGGTCGGATCAATGTGCTTGACCGTCATCATGATCCGCAGCAGTACCAGGGCGCCGGGCATCAGGAGGTCGTCCCTCCGGCGGTAGTACCGGTCGCGCAGCGGAACGCTCCTGCCGCCCACCAGGTGCACCCCGTCGTCGCTCGCGAACACGCTGCGGATCCGGCTGGACCAGTCCGGCGCCGGTTCGCTGTCCCCGTCCGTGCGTGCCACCAGCTGGTGACCAGCCGCGATGGCTGCGCGGAACCCGGTGTCGGAGGCAGCGCCCGTCCCCTTCTGCTGCTCGTGCAGCACCCTGATCGCCAGGTTCGGGTGGTCGGCTGCGAAGCGCTCGACGCGGTGGAGGGTGTCATCCGTGGAGCCGTTGTCCACGACGTAGACGGTCAGTGCGCCGCTCTCATGCTGCCGGTGGAGCGCAGCGAGGGTGCGGGTGATCTCCGGTTCGTTGAAGACGGGGATGACGACGGCGAGCCGCTCGTTCACTGCTGGTGCCTGTTCTGCTGCGGGTGGGGGTGCTCACGATCACTGCGGCTCATACGGCAACCATAGGCCGAACCGGACAGCCGGTGAGGGCCATTCTGATCGATGCCTCAGCCCCAGTGCGCCGGGGCACTGAGCCGGGTGGGGAGCCTGGTACTTTCGTCCCCGGCAGCCGCGGCAAGCTGCAGGGGGGTGAGGAAGAGGGCGTGGGAGAGATCGGCTCCGTGGAGCCTCGCGTCCCGCAGATCGGCACCGAGCAGATCCACCCAGCGCAGATCGGCGCCGGAGAGATCGGCGGCAATCAGGTAGGCGCCCCGGAGGTTCGCGCCCCGAAGGTCCCGTCCGGTGAGATCCGCCCCGAGGAGATCGGCACCCGGTGCCAGCCTCCGGGACAGCCGCACGCCGCGGACCCCGTTCCGAACAGCGCCGCTCACAGCGCCCAGGGCCGGACCCACCCGACCGCGAAGCCCGTCGAGGTCGACGGCGGCGAGACCGGCCGGGTCCAGCTGAGCAAGCTCCACGGTCTCCGCCACCAGTGGCCCGACCAGTGCCCGTATATCGCCCGGTACAGCGGTCGACGTGTCCGCGAGTCGCTGAGCTTCGTCGAGATACCAGAGCACCTCGTGCAGCTGACGCACGATCGGGAAGGCGGTGAACGTGGCTGAGCGCAGCTCGGGATGGTCCGTCCAGCTCCGTCCGCCGAACGTCCGCTGCGCAACCTGCTGTCCTGCGCCGAAGCAGTCGAACACCGTGCAGCCCCGATACCCCGACGACCGGAGTCGTGCGTGGATGGTGCAGCTGAAGTCCGTCGCCAGGTTCCTGCACGGTTCCCCCGCCGGTTTGTCATGGGCGAAGTCGCTGGACCGCTCGAACCCGAGGGCGGAACAGCACAGCGCGAAGCACTGTGTGCAGTCCGCCGTCAATGGAACATCGGGGCGTCCGGAGAGGTGGAGCGGAACAGCCGGCACGCTAGTGCACTGGAGCCTGCTCGTCGTCGTCGGTCTCCTGAGGTGCTCGAACGAAGAACGAGGCGACGATCGCGAGCAGGAAGATGAAGGCACCGTACATGAACGCGGCACGGACGCCGCCGGCCATCGCTGCGGCAGCGGCAACGCCCTCGTCGGCCAGGACCGTGCTCTGGATGGTCAGCACCGAGATGAACAGCGCAGTGCCGGCGGCACCGGCGAGCTGCTGGGCGGTACCGAACACGGCGCTGCCATGCGAGTACAGCTTCGGCTTGACCGATCCGAGGGCCGAGGTCAGCAGCGGAGTGAAGATCAGGGCCAGACCGATGCTGAGGAACACGTGGGCCACCACAACGAGCATCAGCGGCGTCGTCTCCGTGACCTGGGTCAGTGACCAGAAGACCGCGCTGACCACGAGCGTCCCTGGCACGAGCAGGACCCGCGGCCCGCGGCGGTCGTAGATGCGCCCGACGACGGGGCCGAGCAGACCCATGGTCAGCCCACCGGGAAGCAGGATCAGACCGGAGACGAACGGGGTCATGCCGAGCACGTTCTGCACGTAGATCGGCAGGAGGATGATGGTGCCGAAGAGCGCCATCATGGCGATCGCGATGGCGACGATGGAGATCGTGAAGTTCGCCGAGGCGAACACGCGCAGGTCGAGCAGGGCGGCGTCGCGCCTCTGCAGGCGCAGCTGGCGCCAGACGAACAGGCCCAGGCCGACGACGCCGATCACCAGCGGCAGCCACGGCGGTACGGCGCTACCGGCAGATGCCTCACCGAGCTGGCTGAGGCCGTAGACGATGCCGCCGAAGGCCAGGGCGGAGAGAATGACGGAGACGACGTCGATGGCCGAGGCTCGCGGTGTCGTGACGTTCTGCATCTTCAGGGCACCGAGGGCGAGCATCAGAAGGGCGATCGGCAGGACCAGCCAGAACATCCAGCGCCAGTCGAGGGTGCTGAGGATGGCACCTGAGATCGTGGGACCGAGCGCGGGGGCGACCGAGATGACGATCGAGATATTACCCATGATCCGGCCACGCGAGGTTCGCGGGACGAGATTCAGGACCGTCGTCATGAGCAGGGGCATCATGATGGCCGTACCGCTGGCCTGCACGACCCGCGCGGCGACCAGCACACCGAAACCGGGCGCCAGCGCGGCGATCAGCGTCCCGATACTGAACAGGGTCATCGCGGTGATGAAGACCGGACGGGTGTTGAAGCGCTGGAGGAGGAACCCGGTCACGGGAATCACCACGGCCATGGTCAGCAGGAACGCGGTGGTGAGCCATTGACCGCCTCCGACGGTGATCCCGAGGTCGGTGACCAGACTCGGGATCGCTACGCCCATGATGGTCTCGTTGAGGATCACCACGAACGCCGAGACCATCAGCAACCCGATGACCAGCTTGTCGCGGGCCGGGAGGGTCTCCTGCCCACTGGGCGAGGTGCGCGCTGTATCGGACGGCGCCTTCGGCCGGACGCTTCGCAAGGGCGGGGGTGCGTCGGAGACGCGGGAGGGCGTGCTTTGGGTCATGGTGATTCCGCTCGGGTTGTTCTATGGTGCGGCCGCGGGCGGTGTTCCGCCAGTGCGTGACGACAGGGGGCGTAAAGATCGGTGTGGGCTGACGTCACCCAGTGGTGTGCCGGCCCGTTCATTGGGCTGAACCCCCGAGCGACCGACTCTATTCCTCCTCAACTAGCATGGAGCGTTCCCGGTTCTCAACGATGAAGGAGATGATCCGTGCCTGATTCCTTCTACCGCTCTCTCGGCGGCGGAAAATTCGAGTCCACTGTTCACGCGCAGGGGGCGTGGAATCCCCAGGAGCAGCACATGGCTCCGATCTCCGGACTCCTCACCCAGTGCCTGCTCGAACACGAGCCCCGGGAGGGCTTGCAGCTGAGCCGTCTGAGTTTCGACATCCTCGGCATGATCCCCGGTGGAGAGTTCCAGGTGAGTACCGCCGTCGTGCGTCCCGGCCGGACCATCGAACTGCTGGAGGCGCGCATGGAGTCGGGTGGCCGGACGGCGATCGTGGCTCGGGCATGGCGCTTGAGCACGCAGGACACCTCCGCCGTCGCTGCGGTCGAGGACCGGCGTATACCCGGCCCCGAGGAGGCCGGTCCGCACGAGGGGATGACGGCCTGGCCGGGCGGCTACATCCGCTCGCTGGAGGTCCGGGTCCTGCCCGGGCATCGGCCCGGACGTGGCCAGGTGTGGCTGCGCAATCCCTACCCGATGCTCGACGACCGGGCCGTGCCCGACGTCGTGCGGCTCGTGGGCATGATGGACGCCGCGAACGGCATTGCATCGAGGGTGCCTCCGGGAGGGGACAGTTGGATGTTCCCCAATGTCGACCTCCAGATCCACCTGCACCGGATGCCGCGCGGTGAATGGCTCGGGCTCGATACCCGGGTGACCTTCGGCGAGCACGGTGTAGGACTCACCTCCAGTGTGGTCCATGATCTGGACGGGCCCTTCGGGCGACTCGAGCAGATCCTGACGGTGCGGAAGCTCTGAATCCCGGTCCGGTGGGGTGGGCGGAATTGCACAGCCCTCTCGTGAGTTGGATGAGGCAAGGAAGCGCAGGGGAACCGTATCTCTGGAGGATGAGGAATCATGGCTACAGCGCAGTGGAACGACACAGTCATCGCGGAGTCGGACGAGACGGTGATGGTCGAGGGAAATCACTATTTCCCGCCCGAGTCGATCTCGGACGAATTCTTCACACAGACCGAGCAGCAGACCGTGTGCCCGTGGAAGGGTACGGCGAGCTACTACACGCTGGAGGTCGACGGCGAGAAGAACCGGGACGCGGCCTGGAGCTATCTGGAGCCGAAGGAGGCGGCGGAGAACATCCGCGGCTACTACGCATTCTGGAAAGGCGTCACGATCAGCGACTGAGTCCTCCCATTGGATGCGGTCTGCACCGACTCGGCGGATGACCATCCGGCTGCCGTGAGTATAGGCGGCACCGGCATCTCGGGGTAGCCCTGAGTCGGTGCGCAGTCCGACGGACAGTAAGCTTGCTTGCGATTTTCGTCGCTACTAGGTTGTGCAGTGGGACAACCGGTGGCCATCTGTTCGACATGTGGTCACCACCGAACGGTCCCTTCACTACGGAGGTAGCCACATGTTTTTCCATAAACAGGAATTGCAGTTCAAGTCAAAGCCCAGCAAGCCGGATGCGGTGTACGCGCGGAAGCTTCAGGAAGTCCTGGGTGGGCAGTACGGCGAGATCACCGTCGCCATGCAGTACGGATTCCAGGCGTGGAACTCCCACCTTCCCGGTAAGTACCGGGACATGCTGTTCGGCATCGGAGCCGAGGAGATGGGTCACGTCGAGATGCTGGCCGTCATGATCGCCCAGCTCCTGGAGAAGGCACCGCTGGGAATCACCGAGGATGCTGTCCAGTCGGATCCGACGGTCGCGGCGGTCGTCGGCGGGATGGACGTGCAGCACGCTATCGTCGCGGGTGCAGGGGCGCGCCCGGTGGACAGCAACGGCAATCCGTGGCAGGGATCGTTCATCACGGCGAGCGGTAACCTGCTCGCCGACTTCCAGGCCAACGCCAATGCGGAAATGCAGGGTCGGCTCCAGGTAGCCCGGCTTTACCACATGACCGATGATCACGGCGTGCGCGATCTGCTGTCCTTCCTCCTGGCGCGTGACACGATGCACCAGAACCAGTGGATCGCGGCAGCGCGCGAACTTCAGGAGGAGGGTCTGGAATCTCTCCCGGTCCCGAGCAACTTCCCGATCAAGAAGGAGGAGCGGCCGGTGTCCTACCAGTACCAGAACTTCTCCGACGGTGCTGCGGCAGCAGAAGGTTCATGGGCGAGCGGTCCTGCGCCGGACGGGCTGGGCGAGTTCACCTACCACGACGGACCGACGACCTCGGCTCCCATGCCGCCGGCGACGCAGCCCGACGCGCGGTACTACGGCACGACGCCCGTCCCGAACCGGGTCGAGAAGATAGCCGGCGCGGTCCAGGACAAACTGCACAGGGAGTGATCCTGCGCAGGAAGTGATCACTCGGGCGGGGGGTCTGATGACCCCCCGCCCGACGCGTCAGTTCGACCCGCTCATCCCCTGGATCCGGGCGAGTACGTCCTCGAGTTCGTGGCTGAGTTCCTCCAGCCGTGCTGTGCGGGATTCGGTGGTCAGGGCCAGAACGATGTCGTCCTGTCGTGCTCTCAGCTGGGTGAGTGTCATGGAGGAGCCCGTTTCGGTCATGCCTCGATCATGCCAGACAGTGATCACCTGACAGGCAGCGGAAACAGGACGAGGGAGAACAGCGAAGGGTGCCGCCCGACACTTTCGTGTCGAACGGCACCCTTCGCTGTCATCCGTCAGCAGAACAGGATAGTTCTGCGGCCGAGTGGGTCAGTCAGCCTGGCCGACGCGGCGGCTGCGCAGCCAGACCATTCCGCCACCGGCGAGGGCGAGGGCGGTGCCACCGGCCAGAGCCAGAGCAGTGCCATCGCTGACGTAGCTGACCTCGACGGGCGTGCCGCCGATACCGGTGTCAGCGCCGCCGTTGGGCACGGCTGCTACCTGATCGTCGTCGTCGCTGTCGTTGTCATCATCGTCGCTGTCGTCATCGTCGCCGTCATTGTCGGTGTCGGTGTTGTTGGCGGCAGGGACTCCGGTGTCGGCGCCACCCTCAGGCGTGGTAGCTACCTGATCGTCGTCGCTGTCGTCGTCGTCGCTGTCGTTGTCATCATCGTCGCTGTCGTCATCGTCGCCGTCATTGTCGGTGTCGGTGTTGTTGGCGGCAGGGACTCCGGTGTCGGCGCCACCCTCAGGCGTGGTAGCTACCTGATCGTCGTGATCGCTGTCGTCGTCGTCGCTGTCGTTGTCATCATTGTCGCTGTCGTTGTTCATGGCGGCGATGATCAGGTTGCCCTGACGGTCCGTAGCGACCGAGACCGCTTCGTCGGCGAAGCTCGGAGTCGCCGAACCCAGGGCCATCAGGCCGGCAACTGCTACAGCAACGCTGACGCGCGGAGCAATGTTCTTGTTCATAGAAATACCTTTCGTCTGGTAACCACTGTTCAGTGGCTGCCGTGGCGATACCGCGAAGGGGGTTCTCGCGGTCCTTCTGGTTCTTGCCTGCTGCCGGTTTTCTCGTGTGGCACTGTGAGGCCGGCGGCCGGGCTGGTTGTTCCCGGCTCCCAGCATGGCGGGAGAAAGTTCGATGTGCAAGGGGCGCGCCGTGGACCAGAAAACTTGGTCCGTCGACCTTGACCACAGCGGATCGGCCCGTTATGACAGATACTCCAGGAGCTCCCCGCGTGTGTGGGTCAGCACAACCGCGCCGATGTGGGCGCGCGGCACCATGGTTCATCGGCAGCGCTTCCGGTTGGCAGAATGTACCCGAGTCATCCATCCGTCACTATCGAGAGCTGCCCACCATGCGGTCCCTGCCAGAAGTGTCCTCCCGCCGTGGGAACAGTCGCGGGACCAGCCGATGGATCGCGGACGCCGTGCGGCTCCTGGCACTGCTGAGCGCTGTCGTGGGCGCCTTTTCACTCGGTTTCCCGCAGACATTCGGGCTGGCGATCATGGCCCTCGGCCTGCTGTTCTCCAGGATGTTTCGGCTGCCTGCTCCGGTCGACGCGGTCTTCTGTACCACGATCTTCGTAGCGACGTGGAGCGGCATGCTCGGGCTCTACCGGACCGTCCCGTCGTGGGACCTCGTGGTCCACTTCGCGACGATCGGTGCGGTATCCGCCGCCCTCTATCTCGTCGTCGCCGGGTGGAACGTCACCCGGGAGCCCGGATCTGGAACCCCGGCCCGCGCCGTCGTCATTCTGACCTTCTCCCTCGGCATGACCGTTGCGGTGCTCTGGGAGTTCGGGGAGTGGATTGCGCACCGCTACTTCACGGATGTGATCATCGTGGGCTACGACGACTCGATGGGTGATATGGCGGTCGGTGGCGTGGGTGCAGCGCTGGCCGGCTTCGTCCTCGCCTATCGGGGCGGCGCCGCGGGGGAGACGGCCGGTCATGGGCCGAGCGGGGAGCCGGCGGCCGAGCAGGTGGCCCCTTGAGGACTTCCAGTGCCCTGTCGCTGTGTACCGTGAACGGATGAGTACTCCGTGGCACGGGTCGGATGAACTGGAGCTTGTCGTCGACCTGCCCGCGCATGACGCGGCAGCCGAGCTCGACCGGGGTCTGACCCTCCTGCGTGAGGTTGCGCAGGGCACTCGCCCTGCGACCCTGCGCCTCTACCGGCCGAGTTCCACGGTCGCCTTCGGGCAGCGTGACGCACGGCTGCCGGGGTACGACAGGGCCAGGGAGGCCTCCCTGGCCCACGGGTTCCAACCGCTGATCCGGCGTGCCGGTGGCCGCGCGGCCGCGTACCACTCCGGGTGCATCGTGGTGGACCACGTCGAACCGGCTCGCGACGGCGTTGCCGGCACGCGTCGCCGGTTCGCGGCGTTCGGCGACTTCTTCGCCGGTGTGCTCACCGGGATCGGTGCGGATGCCGGGGTCGGGGAGGTCCCCGGGGAGTACTGTGCGGGCGAGTTCAGTGTCCACGGAAGAAGGGACCGTGTCCCCACGCTGAAGCTCGTGGGCACGGCGCAGCGCGTGGTTGCGGGAGCGTGGCTGTTCTCGTCCGTGCTGGTCGTGGAGCGTTCGGCTTCCTTGCGCTCCGTGCTCACCGAGGTGTACGCGGCGCTCGATATCCCCTGGCGACCCGCTACTGCAGGAGCTGTGGAGGATCTCGTACCGGGAGTGGGCGTCGACGACGTCGAGGCTGCGCTCCTCGCGGCATACCGCACGGCCGTCCAGCTCCGTACCAGCGAGTCGTCCGGCGTCCCCTGAGAAACGGGACGCCGGACCGAACGGCGATCAGTGTCCTCGCTGGATCCACTCCTCGAGGTGAGGAGCCTCCTCGCCGATGCTCGTACTGTCCCCGTGGCCGGGTCTGGCGACGGTCTCCGGCGGCAGGGTGAGCAGCTTCGAGCGGATGGAGTCGATGATGGTGGGGAAGTCGCTGTACGAGCGGCCGGTTGCCCCTGGCCCGCCCTGGAAGAGCGTGTCACCGGTGAAGACCGTCCCGGCCTCCTCGAGGAGGAAGCAGACCGACCCGGGCGAGTGACCGGGGGTGTGCAGCGCCGTGAGGGAAGCACCCGCGACGGCGAACGCGTCGCCGTCGGTGATCCAGTGATCCGGGCCCCGGTCGGGGAAGACCATGTCCCACAGCACGCGATCGTCCTCGTGCAGATGGATCGGGGCGCTCACGGCATCGGCGAGTATACGCACCACCCGGATGTGGTCGTCATGGGCATGCGTGAGCAGGATCGCCCTGACCCTGCGCCCGGCGACCTGCGCCACGATTGCATCGGCATCGTGGGGGGCGTCGATGATCACGCACTCGTCGTCGTCGCCCACGAGCCACACGTTGTTGTCGACGTCCCAGGTGCCGCCGTCGAGGGAGAACGTGCCGGACGTGACGAGATGTTCGATACGTACCGCCATCAGAGTTCCACCACCGAGCGCAGCACCGTGCCCTCGTGCATCTTGTCGAAGGCCTCCTCGACCTGATCCAACCGGATGCGCTCGGTGACGAAGGCCTCCAGATCGAGAGTGCCCTGCAGATAGTGGTCCACGAGCATCGGGAAGTCACGGCTGGGCAGGCAGTCCCCGTACCACGAGGACTTCAGCGATCCGCCGCGACCGAAGACATCGAGCAGGGGGAGCTCCAGGGTCATCTCCGGATTCGGGACACCGACGAGTACGACGGTTCCTGCGAGATCACGGGCGTAGAACGCCTGTTTGTAGGTCTCGGGGCGGCCGACGGCGTCGATGACGACGTCCGCGCCGAAGGTGTGGGTCAGCGCACGTATCGCCTCGACGGGATCCGTCTCCTTCGAGTTGACGACGTGCGTGGCGCCGAGGCCCCTGGCGAGCTCGAGCTTCCGGTCGTCGATGTCCACGGCGATGATGGTGGTGGCTCCCGCGAGCTTCGCACCGGCAATGGCAGCGATGCCCACTCCGCCGCACCCGATCACGGCCACTGAGTCCCCGAGCGAGACGTTGCCCGTGTTGATGGACGCCCCGATGCCGGCCATGATCCCGCAGCCGAGCAGACCGACAGCCGCGGCGTCCGCGGCGGGGTCGACCTTAGTGCACTGGCCCGCGGCCACGAGGGTCTTCTCCGCGAAGGCACCGATCCCGAGTGCCGGGGTGAGTTCCGTCCCGTCCTCGAGCGTCATCCTCTGCGTCGCATTGCGCGTGTCGAAGCAGTACTGGGGTTCGCCTCGACGACACGCCCGGCACTGTCCGCACACGGCCCGCCAGTTGAGGATCACCCGATCGCCGGGGGCGACCGTGGTCACGTCGTCGCCCACGGCGCTCACGACGCCGGTGGCCTCATGGCCGAGCAGGAACGGGAAGTCGTCGTTGATCGCGCCCTGCTTGTAGTGCAGGTCAGTGTGGCAGACGCCGCACGTGAGGATGTCGACGAGAGCTTCGCCCGGGCCGGGATCCGGTACCAGGATGGTCTCGATGGCCGCCGGCGCGTCCTTGGCCCGCACGACGACGCCCTGTACTTTGTGCACCATGTCTCGTTGGTCCTTCCGCTGGGTGGTAGCGGGCCGATCCATCGGCCCATCTCTGCCAGCATATGGGGCAGGGCCGCCCGGGTCACCGCACGGGTGAGCGGGTGGATCAGGCAGAGACCCGGCTCCTGACCTCTGCCGCGGAGGGATTCGTGGCGGTGCTGCCGTCCGGGAAGATCACGGTGGGCACGGTCTGGTTCCCGCCGTTGAGCGAGGCCACGAGCTCGGCCGTTCCCTCGACCTCCTCGATGTTGACCTCGGTGTACCCGATACCCGCGGCGTCGAGCTGGGACTTCAGGCGTCGGCAGTACCCGCACCAGGTGGTGGAGAACATCGTGATCGATCCGGCTTCTGGCGTGTAGTCCACGGGGCTCCTCTGGTCTGTGTGCGGTGGGGTCCGCACGTCGTATGGTGCTCAACACCGGACGGCGCAGAGCCATTCCTGACCTGTTTCCGGCGAGCTTGTTGGGTGCCTTCTGATGCACCCGATACGATCAGGACGGCGGCCCGGCTTCCCGGCTGGTCCCGCCGAACACTCACCTGTTCCAGCCTCGAGGAGACCATCCGTGTCAGCGCAGCAGCCCATCACCCTCATCGTCGACGACGAGGAGCAGCAGGCGACGGCGGGCACCACCGGAACCGAGCTGTTCAGTGAGCGGCGCGACGTCGTCGTCATGCGGGTGGACGGCGAGCTGAAGGACCTCGACCAGGAAGTGCCGGAGGGAGCGACCGTCCAGGGGGTCACTCTCGAGGATCCCGCGGGTCTCGAGGTGCTGCGCCACTCCACCGCCCACGTCATGGCGCAGGCCGTGCAGCAGTTGCGTCCGGAGGCGAAGCTCGGCATCGGCCCCTACATCACCGACGGCTTCTACTTCGACTTCGACGTCGAGGACCCCTTCACGCCCGATGAGCTCAGGCAGCTCGAGAAGATGATGCTGAAGATCGTCAACGCCAACCAGCGCTTCGTGCGCCGGGTGGTCTCCGAGGACGAGGCCCGCGAGGCGATGCAGGACGAGCCGTACAAGCTCGAGCTGATCGGTCTCAAGGGAGCTGCCACCGACGAGGACGGCGCTTCCGTGGAGGTCGGAGCCGGAGAGCTGACCGTGTACGAGAACGTGGACAGGAAGACCGGCGACGTCGTCTGGCAGGATCTGTGCCGCGGTCCGCACCTGCCCAACACCAAGCTCATCTCCAACGCCTACGCACTGACCCGCTCGGCGGCCGCGTACTGGCGCGGCAGCGAGAAGAACAGGCAGCTGCAGCGCATCTACGGAACGGCCTGGCCCACGAAGGACGCCCTGAAGGCGTACCAGGAGCGACTCGCCGAGGCTGAACGCCGCGACCACCGGCGGCTGGGCACTGAACTGGACCTGTTCTCCTTCCCGGACGAGCTCGGTTCGGGGCTGCCGGTGTTCCACCCCAAGGGCGGCATCATCCGTAAGGCCATGGAGGACTACTCCCGCCAGCGCCACGCCGAGGCGGGATACGAATTCGTCTACACACCGCACATCACCAAGGCCCACCTCTACGAGGTCTCCGGTCACCTCGACTGGTACAGCGACGGCATGTTCCCGCCCATGCATGTGGACGAGGAGCTGAACGAGGACGGATCGGTGCGCAAGCCCGGCCAGGACTACTACCTCAAGCCCATGAACTGCCCCATGCACAATCTCGTCTTCAGATCCCGTGGGCGGTCGTACCGCGAGCTGCCCCTGCGCCTGTTCGAGTTCGGGTCGGTATACCGGTACGAGAAATCCGGCGTGATCCACGGGCTGACGCGCGTGCGCGGCATGACCCAGGACGACGCGCACATCTACTGCACGCGTGAGCAGATGAAGGACGAGCTCACCGACACCCTCACCTTCGTGCTGGGGCTGCTCAAGGACTACGGGCTCGACGACTTCTACCTGGAACTGTCCACGCGCAACCCGGAGAAGTCCGTCGGGTCGGAGGAGCTCTGGGACGAGGCCACGCGCACGCTCTCCGAGGTTGCAGCGGCGTCAGGTCTCGAGCTCGTCCCCGATCCCGGGGGAGCCGCGTTCTACGGACCCAAGATCTCCGTGCAGGCGCGTGACGCGATCGGGCGGACCTGGCAGATGTCCACGATCCAGCTCGACTTCAACCTGCCCGAACGCTTCGAACTGGAGTACCAGGCCGCGGACGGCTCACGCCAGCGACCCGTCATGATCCACCGCGCCCTGTTCGGCTCGATCGAACGATTCATGGCTGTCCTCACCGAGCACTACGCCGGAGCCTTCCCGGCATGGCTGGCACCCGTGCAGGTGCTCGCGGTGCCCGTCGCCGAGGCCTTCAACGAGTACCTCTACGACGTCGTCGACAAGCTGAAGGCCGAGGGCGTCCGGGCGCAGGTCGACGTGGGATCCGATCGCTTCCCGAAGAAGATCAGGACGGCGAGCAAGGAGAAGGTCCCCTTCGTGCTCATTGCAGGGGGCGAGGACCAGGAGGCGGGCGCGGTGTCGTTCAGATTCCGTGACGGGAGCCAGGACAACCAGGTCCCGGTGGACGAGGCCGTCCGCCGGATCGTGGAGGCGGTCCGTAGCAGGGAGGCTACACGCTGATGGCTGCGAGCGGTCAGGACGGCATATACCCCGGGGACGCGGAGGTGACGGACGACGTCGAGCTGGCAGGTGTCCCGGATGCCTTCCAGCGTCTCTGGACCCCCCACCGGCTCGCCTACATCAAGGGCGGACAGGACAAGGTGACCTCCGAGCACACGTGTCCTTTCTGCCGTGCACCCCATCTCAGCGACGAGGAATCCCTGATCGTCCATCGGGGCACCACGGCCTTCGTCCTGCTCAATCTCTTTCCCTACAATGCCGGTCACCTTCTGGTGTGCCCCTACCGGCACGTGCCCGACTACACCGACGTCGACGATGCCGAAACGGCGGAGATCGCGGCCCTCACCCAGACGGCGATGCGCGTCCTGCGGCGGGTGTCCAATCCGACCGGCTTCAATCTCGGGATGAACCAGGGCGTGACCGGCGGTGCAGGGATCGCCGCCCACCTGCACCAGCACGTGGTGCCGCGCTGGGGCGGGGACGGGAACTTCCTGCCGATCATCGCGCAGACCAAGGCCATCACGCAGACGCTCGGCGAGGTGCGTGAACAGGTCGCCACCGCCTGGTCCTCGGACGACGACCCGGCGCGAACCACGCCCTGATGCTCGACAAGTACGCGCGTGGCTTCTTCACCAGGCTCCTCACCCCGCTGGCCCGGCTGCTGCTCTCCTGGGGAGTGACACCCGACGCGGTGACCATTGCCGGCACCGTGGGGGTCGCCGGCGGTGCCCTGGTCTTCTACCCGCTCGGGCAGCTGTTCTGGGGAACGGTGTTCATCACCCTGTTCGTCTTCTCGGACGTGGTCGACGGCATCATGGCACGCATCAAGGGCCACGGCGGACTCTGGGGCAGCTTCCTCGATTCGACGCTGGACCGTATCGCGGACGGCGCACTCTTCGCAGGCGTCGCCCTCTGGTTCTTCACGGGAGGGGACAACGTCCTGATCGCCGTCGCGGCTCTTGCGTGCCTCGTCCTCGGGATGATCGTCTCCTACGCGCGTGCCAAGGCCGAATCCCTGGGGTTCACTGCGAACGTCGGGATCGCGGAGCGCGCCGAGCGGCTCGTGTCCGTCCTGGTGGTCACGGGACTCACCGGACTCGGGCTGCCCGAGGGGTTCCTCCTCGCGGTGCTGGTGATGCTTGCTCTCGCCAGCCTCGTCACGGTCTACCAGCGGATGAGAGCCGTACGGCTGCAGTCCCTCGAGGGCAAGCCAGCTCCCTGACCCGCTCCGGGTCCATGCCCGGACTCCCTTCCGCGAGCGACGAAAAGCTCTCCTGCCCGTTTCAGGACGCCGGTGAAAGGACCGGGGCAGGAGTGCGCCGGGGAGCGAGAGCGGAGCCCAGGGACGACAGGTATTCCGCACGTCGCTTGGGCGAGATCCTCGACACCGGAGGCGGCGTGGCACCGATGCTGTCCGCATAATGCGTGGACAGCCCGTCCTGCAGCAGCCGCAGCGCCTCGGACTTCTGCTGGGAGACGGCGGAGTGCGTGGTGCCGAGCTCTACGGCGACCTCCGTCACCGAGCGACCCTCGAAGAACACCTGCTCGACGATGTGCCGCATGCGTGCCGGTAGGTGCTCGACGGCCGCGCGGAGATGGCGGACCTGTTCCGCAGCCAACAGGGACGCCTCGGGAGCCTGATCGAGCGCCGGGACGATGTCGAGGACGGTCTCGTCGAGTGTCTGCACCGATCGGGCGGCGTCATAGAGCGCGGCGTGCACTTCCTGCCTGCTCACGCCGAGAGTGGCTGCCAGCTCATCGACGGTCGCCTTCCGTCCGAGGGAAGCAGACAGTGCGTCCTGCGCAGCGAGCACATCGCCGATCCGCTTCCTCACCGATCGCGGCGCCCAGTCGTTGGACCGCATCTCGTCGGCGAACGCTCCGGTGATCCTGCGTCGTGCATAGGCACCAAAGGGCACACCGAGCGAGGGATCGAACGACTTGGCCGACGTGATGAGCGCTATCGCACCCACCGATGCGAGATCATCGCGCGAAAGATGCGTCGCGCGGGCGCACAGGGTCGAGACGAGATAGCCGACGAGCGGCAGATTGTCGACGATGAGCTTTTCGCGGTCCCGTGAATGCATGAGCAAGCTCCCCAGCTGCTTGAGTGCAATGCTGCCCTAGGGAGGACGTGGTCCACGTTTCCCCTGAGCGGCGGATGACTTCCTGAAGTTATCAGCGGCTTTCCGGCCGAACGGCTCTGCTGGGGTAATCCTGCTCAAAGGCTGCGCTTGTGGTGCTACCGCTGGATATCAGGGGGTGTCACAGGTCTCGAATTCGGCGATCCATCCTAGTCAGGGACGGGTCAAGGTGTGCCGGCGACCACGATGATCTCGCGACTGGTCGCCGCATCGAAGGTGGCTCCGTCCCATCCTCCGAACCAGTGCACGTCGGTGTAGCCGGCCTCCTGGAGCAGGTCGGCGAGCCGCTCGGAGGTGACGAAGCGCAGGGTGCTGGCGTCCGCGAGGTCCGTCCCGTCCCGTTCGAAGCGCGTCCAGGCCTCGAAGGTGACGAGTTCGTCCCGTACGTCGATGAGCCGCCAGGCGGTCAGCAGTGGTCCGGCGCTGGAGTCGATGGCCTCCGGTCCGTGTGGGCTCTGCCAGTCCAGCCAGGCCTTCTGCGTCGGATTGCGGGTCTCGAACATGAACCGTCCACCGGGAACAAGACGCCGACGGACCTCGGTCAGAGTCTCGAGGATCTCCTCGTCGGTGAGCAGGCACTGGAAGGCATGCCCGGTCATCACGGCGGCATCAAAGGGGCCCGGACCGAGATCGCGGGCTGTTCCCTCGAGCCACGTGACGCGTTCGGCGTCGTCCCTGGACCGTGCGACGTCGAGCATACGCGGTGCCGGATCGATACCGGTCACGGTGTGGCCCTCGAGAGCCAGCCTGACGGCGAAGGAACCGGTGCCGCAGCCGATGTCGGCTATTCTCGAGCCGCCCGGCGACAACGCCGCTGAGTAGAAATCGGTGTCCCAGGTTCCTGCGTTGAATTCGTCGTAGAGGGCTACCAGTCGATCGTCGGCATAGCCGTCCACCGAGCCGGCAGTGCCGCTCAGGCTCACCTGCTCGACGACGAATCGCTCGAGTACCGCCTCGGTGCCATCGCTGACCGTGAAGGCCGGATCGCCGATCGAGGCCCGGAAGTCGGCACCGTGCCAGAAGCCCTCGTGGGCCGTGCGCCACTGCTCGGGTGTGGTGAAACCCTCGCCCTCGGCGTCCATGTGCTGCCACGGCACCTCGGCGAGAGGTACCTGGCGCACCTCGACCGTCCTGATGGTCGCCACCGGGCGTCCCGCTGAGTCGATGACGTACTGCCGGGTACCGACCGACGGCAGGGGATCGCCGTCGGGCTCGTACTCGAGAGCCAGCGACGTCGTCGTCGTCTTGGAGCCGTCGACGATCGCGCCGACGAGCCGGTCGCGGAGCGGTCCGGGGAAGCCGAATTCGGCGATGGGAAGACTCATGTCCCCATACTGGCGCATGACGCGAGTTCCGATGCCAGGTCCAGGACGCAACCCGCAGCGTCGTATCATAGGGAGTCAGCTTTCATCTACCTTTAGGGGCAAGTTGTGTCCACCGTTGAAGAGAATCCGGCCTCCGACGCACAGACCGGCGGCAACCGGGTCAAACGCGGGATGGCCGAGATGCTCAAGGGCGGCGTCATCATGGATGTCGTCACGGCCGAGCAGGCCCGGATCGCGGAGGATGCAGGCGCAGTAGCCGTCATGGCTCTCGAGAGGGTTCCCGCCGACATCCGCGCCCAGGGCGGCGTGTCCCGGATGAGCGATCCGGACATGATCGACAGCATCATCGAGACGGTGTCGATCCCGGTCATGGCCAAGGCGCGGATCGGCCACTTCGTGGAGGCACGTGTGCTGCAGTCCCTCGGCGTCGACTACATCGACGAATCGGAGGTTCTGACCCCTGCTGATTTCGCCAACCACATCGACAAGTGGAACTTCACCGTTCCCTTCGTCTGCGGTGCCACCGATCTGGGAGAGGCGCTCCGCCGTATCAACGAGGGCGCGGCCATGATCCGCTCCAAGGGTGAGGCAGGAACCGGGGACGTCTCCAACGCGACCATGCACATGCGGAAGATCCGTTCCGAGATCAACCGGCTCTCCTCGATGGCCGAGGACGAGCTGTACGTCGCCGCGAAGGAGCTGCAGGCGCCCTACGCTCTCGTGAAGGAGGTTGCGGCTGCCGGCCGTCTCCCGGTGGTCCTGTTCACGGCAGGCGGTATCGCGACCCCATCGGACGCAGCGATGATGATGCAGCTCGGCGCTGACGGTGTCTTCGTGGGATCGGGAATCTTCAAGTCCGGCAATCCGTCGGAGCGTGCCAAGGCGATCGTGCAGGCCACCACGTTCCACGACGACCCCGACGTGATCGCGAAGGTGTCCCGCGGTCTCGGTGATGCCATGGTCGGCATCAACGTGGACGAGATCCCGCAGCCGCACCGCCTCGCAGAGCGCGGCTGGTAGGCGGTTCGGAGAACGCACGGACACAGGAGGACCGCAGCTCAGCTGCGGTCCTCCTGTGTGGTCAGCACTACTCGCGGTGACCAGTACTGCTCGCTGGTCAGCACGCAGGTCGGCCGCGCCGGTCCCCGATCACGCCAGACCGCGCCGCACCAGCAGCGGCATGAGCTCGGCATCGCGTCCGCGGAATGCGCGGAAGGCCTCGAGCGGCTCGACACTGTTGCCGCGCGAGAGCAGTTCGCGCCGGAAGTGCTCGCCGTTCTCCCGCGTCAGTCCTCCGGAGGACTTGAACCACTCGACGGTGTCGGCGTCGAGCATCTCGCTCCAGATGTAGGCGTAGTAGGACGCCGCATAGCCGCCCGCGAAGATGTGCTTGAAGTAGGAGGTGCGGTATCTCGGCGGAACGGGAGCGAAGTCGACTCCCGCATCAGCGAGCGCAGCTGCCTCGAAGGCGAGCGGATCCTCGATCGACGTGCCGGCCGGAATGGAGTGCCACGCCAGATCGAGCAGTGTCGCCCCCAGATAGGCCGTCGTCTCGAAGCCCTCGCCCCAGGTGCCTGCAGCGTGGATGCGATCGATGATGTCCTGCGGGAGCGCTTCTCCGGTCTCGTGGTGGCGGGCATAGTTGGCGACGATCTCGGGCCACAGGATCCACATCTCGTTGACCTGCGAGGGGTACTCGACGAAATCACGCGGTACGGAGGTGCCGGCGAAGAGCGGATAGGTCACGTCCGAGAACAGACCGTGCAGGGCATGGCCGAATTCATGGAAGGTCGTGACCACCTGGTCATAGGACAGGAGAGTCGGTTCACCGGGTGCCGGCTTCGAGATGTTCAGGTTGTTCACGA
The DNA here is from genome assembly GCF_004803505.1 of Arthrobacter echini. GTDB lineage: Bacteria > Actinomycetota > Actinomycetes > Actinomycetales > Micrococcaceae > Arthrobacter_D > Arthrobacter_D echini. The sequence continues at coordinate 175,202 of NZ_SSWH01000003.1, read as the reverse complement.
CGACGGCGCGTGTGGCCTCGAGCTCCGACTGGTCCACGAAGGAGTTCATCCACGCGCCGCCGCTCTTCGTGTCCCGCGTGTAGTAGTCGCCGAGGAACAGGCCGAGGCCGGAGCCGTCCTCGTTGAAGACCTCCCACACCCGGACATCGGGGTGATAGCCCACGAGGTCGGGGCGCTCGGCGAACGTCAGGCCGTACAGGCGATTGGCGGCATAGAAGATGCCGTCGTTGATCACGCGCTCCAGCTCGAAGTAGGGCCGCAGGGCATCGAGGTCGACGTCGAACTTCGTCCTGCGCACCCTGGCGGCATGGAACGCCCAGTCCCACGGCTCGATGGGATGTCCGGCCTCGGCCTCCAGCTCCGCCGCCTCGGCCCGTGCGTTCCGGACAGCAGGAGCCGCGAGATCGCGCATCCGGTCCATGATCGCCTCCAGCGAGGGCGCTGTCTGGCTGTCCGTCGCAGCTGCCGCGTACGAGTCGAAACCGAGCAGGCGTGCCCGCTCCGCGCGAAGGGTCGCCATCCGGGTCGCGATCGCGAGGGTGTCCGATGCGTTCCCCCGGGCACCACGATTCACCGAGGCCTCGTGCAGACGACGGCGGACCTCCCGGTTGGTGAGCGACTCCAGCGCGGGCTGCGCCGTCGGCAGGATCAGCGTCAGCAGGTACTTGCCGTCATGGCCGGCCTCGCCGGCTGCCGTGGCAGCGGCCGAGATGGCATCGGCCGACAGGCCGTCGAGCTCCCCGGCGGTCTCGAGCAGGAGGGCAGAGGCATTCGTGTCCTTCAGCAGCTTCTGCGAGAACTCGGTACTCAGGGCCGACAGCGTCGAGTTCAGCTCGCGGAGCGTGGCCTGCGCGTCGTCGTCCAGTTCCGCCCCCGCCCGCACGAAGCTGCTGAGGTATTCCTCGACGAGGCGCGTCGATTCGGCGTCCAGTCCGTCCGTCGGCACCCGACGGAGGCGTTCGAACAGTGCACGATTCAGCCGGATGTTGTCCTCGTGCTCGGCCAGGCGTGGTGCGATGATCTGCTCGAGCTCCTGGACGGCCTCGGTCGCGTGGCTCACGGAGTTGCTGAAGAAGACCCGTGAGACGCGGTCGAGAGTGCCGCCGGCGCGCTCGAGGGCAATGAGCGTGTTCTCGAAGGTGGGTTCCTCCGCGGAGTCCGTGATGGCGTCGATCTGGGCCAGCTGCTCCGCGAACCCCGCCTCGAAGGCCGGAAGGTAGTGCTCGTCCTCGATGAGGGCGAAGGGCGGGAGGTGGTAGTCGAGGGTGCTGGGGTCGAGGAAAGGGTTGCTCATGAGAACCAACTTTTGCACGCCGTCGTGCTTTCAGCCATTGCTTCCTGCCGTAGACGCCCTGTCGTCGGGACAGTAGCGGCCGTCCACGGGGCAGGCTCCGCCGATGAGCGGGCTGAGCCCGTCTGCTACCTCGGACGCTCGGCGGCGTGCTTCCTGGCGAGCTCGGCGAGTGAGTCGTCCAGGCCGTCGTCGTCGAACGATCCGAACTTCCGCTTCGCGGCCGTGCGCAGCAGGAAGTCGGCGACCGCCGGGTTCTTCGGCAGCAGCGAGCCGTGGAGGTAGCTGGCCACGACGTTCCTGTAGCGCGCACCCTCGTACTGGTCCTCCGTGTTGTTGCCGGCGCCCTTGAGAACCGTGCCCAGCGGCGACACGCCGTCGCCGAGGAAGGTCTGCCCGCTGTGGTTCTCGTAGCCGTGGACCTCACCGAATTCGGTACTCGTGGCCACCACATTGCCGATCAGCCGTTCGCTTCCACCCCTGGTCTCGAGATCCAGCACGTTGATCCCCGGGATGTCGATGCCGTCGTAGGTCCGGAACACCGTACCGAACAACTGGTACATGCCACAGATCACCAGCATGGGAGTACCGTCCTCGGCCAGGCCACGCAGGGTGGGGGCGACCGACTGGAGGTCGTCCTGGATGACGACCTGGCCGCTGTCCTGTCCACCACCGCCGACGACGAGATCGACGTCGGACGGGAACGAGTCGCCCACGTTGTGCTCGAGGATCTCCGCGCCGTACCCGCGCCACGCGAGGCGCTGTTTGAGCACCAGCACGTTCCCGTAGTCACCGTAGATGTTCATGTCCCGCGGATACAGCTGCAGGATGCGCAGCGAACCCTTGGACGGATCCGCGGCCGGCTCCGACAGGGCACCGGCGGACAGAGCGTCGCTCATCAGGAGACCACCTCGACTTTCGCGATCTTGGAGAGCTCGCGGCGCACGGCGAGCATGGCGGTGTAGGTGCAGAAGATGCGCCGGGGCTGCCCGGCGGAGCCGGTGATGAACGCCTTGAGTGCTGCTGTGATGTCCGGTTCCACGCCGCCGATCCGCACGGCGTCGTACTTCAGGCGCAGCGCCATGTCGTACGCGCGGGCTCCACTGACCATGTCCACCCCGGCGGCACCCAGCGAATCGAAGTCCACGTCCCACAGCCAGGACATATCCCGCCCGTCGGCGTAGTTGTCGTTGATGGCGATCATGGTGGCGTGGCCCGCAGGATCGAACGATTTCAGGCCCAGCCGGAAGCCGCTGGGATTCTTCACGAGCACCAGTTCAAGGGGCCGGCCGTCCACGAGGATGCTCTCCCCACGGCCGAACGCCGGTTCGACGGCGGCCAGTGACCGCAGGAGCCGGTCGATGTCCGCGGCTCCGCCCAGTACCGCGCGGGCTGCCGCGAGCGCCGCTGCTGCATTGAAGATGTTGTACACCCCGCGCAGCCGCAGCCCGGTGCTGACCCGCAGCCCGTCGATGTCGAACTCGGCCGAGTCGCCCTCCACGGCGGACAGGACGACGTCGGCCGGAAGCGCCGCAGCAGGCGCCGTCCCCTCGGCGCCGCGGAGCTCGTCGTCGTTCGGGAACGTACTGCGCAGCGATTCGTCGAGGCCGAAGTAGACCGCGCGGGCCTGGGTGAGCGACGACGCGATGCCGGCGACGCGCGGGTCCTCCCGGTTCAGGACGACGGTCCCGGTGGTTGCGGTGGCGATGCGCTCCAGCAGGCGCGTGGTGGCATCGATCTCGCCGAAGCGGTCCAGCTGGTCGCGGAGCACGTTCAGCAGGAGCGAGTACTTCGGGGGAACAAGTTTCACGAAGTGCACCGCATGGGCTTCGTCGAGCTCGAGGACGGCGACGTCGGCGACGAGCCGACCTCGCCAGTCGACCTCGCCGAGGAGGGCGGCGGCGACCCCGCGGGTGAAGTTGCTGCCCGTCCGGTTGGTGAAGACGCTCAGGCCCTGGCCCTCGAGGAGCTCGACCACCATCTTCGTGGTGGTGGTCTTCCCGTTGGTTCCGCTGACCACCACGACGCCGTGGGGCAGGGCGGACAGAGCGCGGCCCATGAAGCCCGGGTCGAGGCGCTCGACGACGAGACCGGGCAGTGCCGAGCCACCGCCTCGCAGCCGCGACGCGATGCGCACGATCTTGCCCAGCAGAACGGGAAGGGGATTCATGTCTCCACAGTATCGTCGGCTCGTCCTCCTGCCCTGCAGGCGGCGTGCCGCAGTGATCCACAGCTGGTCCGACGAGACGGGGCCGGCGCGGATCCCACCTAGGATTGCAGCATGCTGTCACCGCACCCGCCCGACGCCGGATCACCGGTTGCCGCGGATCGGGGCGGCGACGTGTCCGTCGGCGTACTCGCCGTGCAGGGCGACGTCCGCGAACACATCAGGACCATCGCCTCGCTCGGCGCACGTGCGGTCCCCGTCCGCCGCCCCGGCGAGCTCGCCGCACTCGACGGACTCATCATCCCGGGCGGTGAATCCACGGCGATGGATCGGCTGACGCGGAGCTTCGGGCTCGCTGATCCCCTGCGGGAGCGGATCGCCGCCGGTCTGCCCGTCTATGGGTCGTGCGCCGGGATGATCATGCTCTCCGACGTCATCGCCGATCCCTCGCTCGACCGGCATGGCGACCCGCAGCGCAGCCTCGGCGGGATCGACATGGTGGTGCGCCGCAACGCCTTCGGCAGGCAGCGCGAGTCCTTCGAGACCGATCTCGCCTTTGCGGGGCTCTCCGGGGCCGGCAGCGTTGCAGGGGAGGCGCCCGTGCGCGCCGTGTTCATCCGTGCGCCGTGGGTGGAGAAGGTGGGCCGGGGAGTGCAGATCCTCGCACAGGTGGCCGCAGCGGACACGCCTCCGGCCGGACCTGTCGAGGGGGGTCCCGGTGCCGGTTCGGACCGGAGTCCTGGTGCTGAGCCGATCGGTGCGGGCCGCCCGGAGCGGGTCGCTAGAATTGTCGCAGTGCGTTCGGGGAATCTGCTGGCCACGAGTTTCCACCCCGAGATCACGGGGGAGCGGCGGGTCCACGAACTATTCATCCGCATGATCAGAGGAGAAGCGTAAGCATGTCGGGCCACTCCAAATGGGCAACAACCAAGCACAAGAAGGCGGCGATCGACGCCAAGCGCGCCAAATCCTTCGCCAAGTTGATCAAGAACATCGAGGTGGCGGCACGCGCCGGGGGTGCCGACGTCGCGGGGAACCCTGGACTCGAGCTCGCGGTCTCCAAGGCCAAGAAGACCTCGGTCCCCATCGACAACATCAACCGTGCGGTCAAGCGCGGAGCCGGTCTGCTCGGTGAGGCGGTCGACTACCAGACCATCATGTACGAGGCACGTGGGCCCCAGGGCTCCGCTCTGCTCATCGAATGCCTCACGGACAACAAGAATCGTGCGGCATCCGAGGTCCGGCTCGGCATCACCCGCAACGGAGGCTCCGTCGCCGATCCAGGGTCGGTCTCCTATCTCTTCGCGCGCAAGGGTGTGGTCACATTGCCGCGCAAGGACCTCACGGAGGACGAGCTGCTCATGTCGGTCCTCGACGCCGGCGCGGACGAGGTCAAGGAATCCACCGACACCTTCGAGATCATCTCGGAGCCGCAGGATCTGCGCGCGGTGGTCGGGGCGCTGGAGGAGAGCGGGATCGAGTACGACGCCGACGAGGTCGAGTTCGTACCCTCCATGCAGGTGGATCTCGATGCCGACGGCGGACGGAAGTTCCTCCGCCTCGTGGATGCCCTCGAGGAGCTCGACGACGTCCAGAACGTCTACTCGAACGCCCACCTCCCCGACGACGTCCTGGCCGAGCTCGAGAACGAGGACTGACATCGCGACCGTCAGGGACGCCTGTCGCGGCTCGTCATGACCTACCGTGTGATGGGCGTGGACCCGGGCCTGACGCGCTGCGGCCTGGCCGTGGTGGACATCGAGCCGAACCGACGATCCACCCTCGTTGCGGTCGGCGTCGTCGGAACAGATCCGGGCAGGAGTCTGGACGAGCGTCTCCTGGTGATCTCGGAGGCCGTCGACTCATGGCTCGATCTGCACTCACCGGAGGTCCTGGCGGTGGAACGCGTCTTCAGTCAGCTCAATGTCAGTACGGTCATGGGTACGGCGCAGGCCTCCGGCGTCGTGATCGTCTCCGCAGCCCGCCGCGGGATCCCGGTGGCACTCCATACCCCCACCGAGGTCAAGGCGGCAGTCACGGGCAACGGCCAGGCCGACAAGACCGCCGTCACCAAGATGGTGACGAAGATCCTCCGGCTCGAGACCCCACCGCGGCCCGCGGACGCAGCGGACGCCCTGGCACTGGCGATCACCCATGCCTGGCGCAGGGGAGCGCAGCCCGGGGTGACGCCGGGACTGGTGACACCCGCACAGCGGATCTGGGCCGAGGCCGAAGCGCGCGCCCGGCGACGGTGATCCGAGAGCGAGGTACCGGTGATATGCGCTGATTCGCTGCGCGCAGGAACTGCGCAGGGTACGGCGATGGCTCGTCAGACGTGCGACCGGTACTATCACTAGAACGTGTGTTCGACAGCGAGCAGTTGTCCGGACCTCCCACCAGCACGTGCGTCAGGAGCATTCGATGATCAGTTCGCTGCGCGGACCAGTGACCCACGTGGGCCTGAACTCCGCCGTCATCGACGTCAACGGGGTCGGCCTGCAGATCCTGGCGACGCCGCAGACGCTCGCCGGCCTGCGGGTGGGGGAGCAGGCATCCGTCGCGACCGCCCTGATCGTCCGGGAGGACTCCATGACGCTCTTCGGCTTCGAGGACGCCGACCAGCGCGAGGTGTTCGAGACGCTGCTCGCCGTCAGTGGAGTCGGTCCGCGACTGGCCCTGGCGGTCCTCGCCGTGCACGCGCCCGAGGCCATCCGGGTCGCCGCGGCGGCGGGCGACGACAAGGCCTTCAGCAAGGTACCCGGCATCGGGCCCAAGGGGGCCCGTCGGATAGTGCTCGAACTCGCCGGCAAACTCGTCCCGCTGGACGCAGTGCCGGGTACGCCGCGACAGGCCTGGCAGGGTCAGGTCCTCACCGCCATGATGGGACTGGGCTGGTCGGAGAAGGACGCCGGGGCCGCCATCGACGCCGCCGTCGACGAAGCCCCCGAGATCGCCGCGACCGGTGACGTCGGTCAGATCCTCAAGCTCACCCTGCGACGCCTCGGTCAGGACGGCGCGCGCAGTTCGGCACGGACGACGGTCGGCTCATGAGCGACCCGCAGGAAGCACCCCTCGTCGCGCAGACCGCCGATCCCGAGGATCGCGCCGTCGAGGCTGCCCTGCGGCCGAAGAACCTCGACGACTTCGTGGGCCAGAAGAGGGTCCGGCGCCAGCTCTCCCTGGTGCTCGAGGCCTCCCGGCTGCGCGGGCGCAGCGCTGATCATGTCCTGCTCTCCGGCCCTCCCGGCCTCGGCAAGACCACCTTGGCCATGATCATCGCCGCGGAGATGAACGCTCCGCTGCGGATCTCCTCGGGGCCCGCGATCCAGCATGCGGGTGACCTGGCAGCGATCCTGTCCTCGCTCACGGACGGGGAGGTCCTCTTCCTCGACGAGATCCACCGCATGTCCCGGCCCGCGGAGGAGATGCTCTACATGGCCATGGAGGACTTCCGCGTCGACATCATCGTCGGCAAGGGTCCGGGAGCCACGGCCATCCCCCTGGAACTGCCGGCCTTCACGCTCGTGGGTGCGACCACGCGCGCCGGTCTGCTGCCCGGTCCGCTCCGTGACAGGTTCGGGTTCACCGGGCATCTGGAGTTCTACTCGACGGACGAGCTCGAACTGGTCCTGCGACGCTCGGCCATGCTCATGGACATGTCGGTGAACTCGGCCGCCTTCGCCGAGATCGCGGGACGGTCACGGGGAACGCCCCGGATAGCCAACCGGCTCCTGCGCCGGGTCCGCGACTGGGCTCTGGTCCACGGCTCCGCGGCGATCGACGCGCGCGCCGCGAGTGCTGCCCTGGACATGTACGAGGTCGATGCGCGGGGACTGGACCGGCTGGACCGCTCGGTGCTGACGGCGCTGATCACCAAGTTCAACGGGGGACCCGTAGGTCTCTCGACGCTCGCCATCGCCGTGGGCGAGGAACCGGAGACGGTCGAGACCGTGGCCGAGCCCTATCTGGTGCGCGAGGGCATGCTCGGACGGACGCCGAGGGGCAGGATCGCGATGGCATCCGCCTGGAAACACCTCGGGCTGGTGATGCCGCCGACGGTTGCTGCGGCGATGCCGGAAGACCTGTTCTCCGTGGCTCCGGAGGACCTGATGGGGGCCGGAGCGGACCTGGACGGCTGGTCGCAGCCGGAGGGCTGACGAGGAGCCGGTCAGGATTGCCCTCTACACTGGTCTTTCACGATGTGTGCCGGGGCACAGTGCCGCCCCCACATCCACTCCCAGGAACGGAAGATACCCAGTGCTTGCAGCTGTAGTTGCCCAACCCGCCGCCGGAGAGACGGAGGGTTTCGATCTCTTCGGTCTCCTGCTTCCGCTGGCCCTGGCCTTTCTGATCTTCACGATGTTCCGTCGGCAGCGGAAGACCCAGAAGCAGGTGCGGCAGATGCGCACCGAGCTGGAGCCGGGCACGGAGGTGATGACGCAGTTCGGACTGTTCGGCACCATCGTGTCGATCGACCAGGAGAACAACAAGGCCGTCCTCGAGCTCTCCCCGGGCAACCATGCGACAGTCCACACGCAGGCCCTGACGAGGGTCGTCCAGCAGGACGCGGCCGTGTCGGACGACGCCGCGGCCGGAGAGCCGGATCGCCCGGACCTCGAGCGTTTCGACGGGATGTCGGTGCCGGACGACGCGTCCTCCCTCGACGGTGTGGACCGCATCGACGGTCCAGCGACCGGTGACGGTACCGACCGACCGGCCGCCTCCGGGTCGACGGCGGCCGGCGCCGGAAGCACCGACGTGGGCTCCGAGACCCCGGAGCAGACCGTGGAGCGCCTGGACCGGGAGCGGGCCCGGCGCGAGGAGCGCGACGCGCGTGGTCACGGCGGACCGGCGAACGGTTCCGACAACTAGTCTTTCATCGGGCGCGGTGGCGGCACCGCTCTCATCAGGTTCAACCGGCGCCAGTGCAGCGCCACTGCATAAGGACGTTCATCATGCCTCGTACCGGTCCCGGGACGGCAGCCAAGCGGACACTTGTCTGGCTGGGCGTATTGACAGCATTGCTCGCCATCCTCCTGGGATCAGGTTCCCTGTGGAGCACGGCGAGCTGGAGTCCCCGCCTCGCGCTCGACCTCGAGGGCGGTACCCAGATGATCCTGGCGCCCCGGGTCCAGGGCGACAGCGAGATCACCCCGGAGCAGCTCGACCAGGCGGTGGAGATCATCCGCCAGCGCGTGGACGGCTCGGGCGTGGCCGAGGCGGAGATCAATACGCAGTCGGGCCGGAACGTGATCGTCTCCCTCCCCGGCACACCCGACTCGCAGACCCGCGATCTCATCCAGGCCTCAGCCCAGATGGAGTTCCGTCCGGTGCTCGCCGGCGGACCGGGTCAGGCACCGGCCGCCGAGACGCCGACGCCGGAGGACCAGTTGCCCAACCCGGCGGCCGAGCCGCAGAATGCGAGCGATCCGAACTGGATCACCCCGGAGCTCTACCAGGAGTTCGAGGCACTGGACTGCCTGGACCCCGCCGCCCTGGAGCCGGCGGAGGAGCCGGCCCCGGCGGACCAGCCCATGGTCGCGTGCGAGCCCGACACCCAGGGCAAGTACATCCTCGGACCGGTCGAGATCCCCGGCACCGACATCTCGACGGCGAGCTACGGCCTGGAGCGAAGTGCCCAGGGCCAGGCGCTGAACAGCTGGGCCGTGAACATCGACTTCAATGACGAGGGCACCCGGCTCTTTCGGGACGTCACCGAGCGGCTCAATGCCATCGGTCCGGGGGATCCCCGCAACCAGTTCGCCATCGTCTTGGACGGCAGGATCGTGTCAGCGCCCACCACCAACGCGGTGATCGTGGACGGCAACGCCCAGATCAGCGGCAACTTCACCGAGGAGTCCTCGGCCGCTCTCGCCGAGCAGCTCAAGTACGGCGCGCTGCCCATCAGCTTCGAGATCCAGAGCGAGCAGCAGATCTCGGCCACCCTCGGATCGGATCAGCTCCGGCTGGGCCTGATCGCCGGGCTGATCGGCCTCGCCCTCGTCGCCGCCTACTCGATCTTCCAGTACCGGCTCCTCGGCCTCGTGACGATCGCGTCCCTGGTGGTCGCCGGTGTCCTGACCTATCTGGCCATCTGCATCCTCGGCTGGACGGAGAACTACCGGTTGTCCCTGGCCGGTGTGGCCGGCCTGATCGTCGCCATCGGTCAGACCGCGGACTCGTTCATCGTGTACTTCGAGAGGATCCGCGACGAACTGCGCGACGGCCGGGGGCTCGTGTCCGCCGTCGAGAACGGCTGGCGCCGTGCCAAGCGCACCGTGCTCGCCTCGAAGGCCGTGAATCTGCTGGCCGCCCTCGTGCTCTACTTCGTCGCCGTCGGGAACGTACGCGGTTTCGCGTTCACGCTCGGGCTCACGGCGATCGCCGATCTCGTCGTCGTCTTCCTCTTCACCCATCCCGTGCTCCGCCTCCTCGCGCAGACCAGATTCTTCGGCGAGGGTCACCCCCTGTCCGGTCTGGACCCGCGCAGGCTCGGCGGTCTGCCGCTGTATCGCGGTGCCGGCCGTCTGCGTGAACCGGGTCAGTCGGTTCCGGTGGCGCGGACCAGGAGCAAGGGGGCCTCGGCCGAAGCCGAGCGGCGCCTGACCATTGCCGAGCGCCGCCGTGCGGAACAGGACAAGGCCCTCGCCGGACGAACCGGTTCCACCAGGAAAGAGAACACCCCATGAGCCGCACCAACTTCGCCACCTTCGGCAATGAGCTGTACTCGGGTAAGCGTTCCTATCCCTTCGTGGCCAGACGCAACATCTGGTTCCTCATCGCGGGCCTCGCGGTCCTGATCTCGATCATCATCCCGGTGGTCAAGGGCGGCTTCAACCTGGGCATCGACTTCCGTGGTGGCTCCGAGTTCACGGTCTCCGACACCCGGAACACCGACATCTCCGTCGGGGAGACCGCGGTGACCGACGTCGTGCCCGACGCCGTACCGCGCGTCACCAACATCGCCGCGAACACCATGCGCATCCAGACCGAGCAGCTCACCGACGACGAGACGCTCAGCGTGCGCGCCAATCTGGTCGACGGGTACGGGGTCGACGCGGACCAGGTGACATCGAGTTTCGTGGGACCCACGTGGGGTGAGGACGTCAGCCGTCAGGCGTTGATCGGCTTCGGCGTGTTCGTCCTCCTGGCCGCGATCCTGATGGCCATCTATTTCCGGACCTGGAAGATGGCACTGGCCGCCATGGCCGCTCTCGTGGTCGTCATGGTGGTGACCGCAGGGTTGTACTCGCTCAGCGGATTCGAGGTGACGCCGTCGGCGATCATCGGCTTCCTGACGATCCTGAGCTACGCCCTGTACGACACCGTGGTGGTGTTCGACAAGATCCGGGAGAATACCGCCGACATCCTGATCTCCACCAAGCGCACCTTCGCCGAACAGGTGAATCTGGCCATCAACCAGACGCTCGTGCGGTCGATCAACACCTCGGTGGTCGCGATCCTGCCGGTGGCCTCCATCCTGTTCATCGGTGCGTTCGTCCTCGGTGCCGGTACCCTGCAGGATCTGTCCCTGGCACTGTTCATCGGTATCATCCTCGGAACCCTCGGCACCATCTTCATCGCTGCTCCGCTCTATGCCGCCCTGAGGGTCGATGAACCGGAACTGAGGAAGCAGGAGAAGAAGGTGAAGGAGCGGCGTTCGCTCGAAGCAGCATCGGTCGGAGGGCATCCGGTGGTCGGTCACGGGTAGACTCGGACGTGCCGCATTCTTCCCGCGGCGCCTCGAATCCACCGGGTCCGAGATCGAGATCGAGGGACGTTGAATGGCTGATGCGGTCGAACCCGCGGTGACCTCCGCGACCGGAGGACAGGGTGCAGAGCCCGAGGAGGGCGGTCAGGTCACGACTGCCGTGCCGATCATGACGCCGTCGGCACCGCCGCCGGAGACCGCTCCCTCTGCTGCGAGCGCCGACCAGGTACCGCCCGGGCGACGGGGACGTACCCGGGCGCGTATCGCCCGGCTGGCAGGTCGTGGGTCCTCGGGATACTCGCCCGTCCTCGAACCGTTGCTGCGCACGGTGCGGGCGAACAATCCGAAGGAGGACCTCGATCTGATCCAGCGCGCGTACCTCGTCGCGGAGCGCAGCCACGAGGGCCAGACGCGCAAGAGCGGTGACCCGTACATCACCCACCCCGTCGCCGTCGCCACGATCCTGGCCGAACTCGGGATGACCGGTACCACGCTCGCCGCGGCACTGCTGCACGACACCGTGGAGGACACCTCCTACACCCTGGCCGAACTCGAACGTGATTTCGGCGCCGAGGTCGCGATGCTCGTCGACGGCGTCACGAAGCTCGACAAGGTCTCCTTCGGGGACGCCGCGCAGGCCGAGACCGTGCGGAAGATGGTCGTGGCCATGGCCAAGGACATCCGGGTCCTGGTCATCAAGCTCGCCGACCGGCTCCACAACGCCCGCACCTGGCGTTTCGTCTCGGCGGCGTCCTCGGCCAGGAAGGCCCGGGAGACCATCGAGATCTTCGCCCCGCTGGCTCACCGGCTGGGGATGAACACCATCAAGTGGGAGCTCGAGGATCTCTCCTTCGCCGCCCTGCACCCGAACATCTACCAGGAGATCGTGCGGATGGTCGGGGACAGGACACCCGAGCGGGAGAAGCACCTGGGCCTGTTGCGGAACCAGATCGAGGAGGATCTGCGCGCGGTCAGGATCAAGGCGACCATCACCGGACGGCCCAAGCACTACTACTCCATCTACCAGAAGATGATCGTGCGCGGGAAGGACTTCGACGACATCCACGACCTGATGGGTGTGCGTGTGCTCGTCGACAGTGTCCGTGACTGCTACGCGACGCTCGGCTCGCTGCATTCTCGCTGGAATCCCTTGCCGGGGAGGTTCAAGGACTACATCGCGATGCCGAAGTTCAACATGTACCAGTCGTTGCACACCACGGTGATCGGCCCCGGGGGGAAGCCGATCGAGATCCAGATCCGCACCCATGACATGCACCGCCGGGCCGAGTACGGTGTTGCCGCCCACTGGAAGTACAAGAGCGGCGGTAGAGCACTGGAAGCGCAGGACACCACCGACCTGGGGTGGTTGCGCAGCCTCGTGGACTGGCAGCAGGAGACGGCGGACCCGAACGAATTCCTGGATTCCCTCCGCTTCGAGATCAACGCCAGGGAGGTCTTCGTCTTCACGCCCAAGGGCGAGGTGATGGCCCTGCCCGCCGGATCGACGCCCGTCGACTTCGCGTACGCCGTCCACACGGAAGTGGGTCACCGGACCATCGGCGCGCGGGTCAACGGAAAGCTCGTCCCGCTGAGCAGCGAGCTGCAGCACGGGGACTCGGTGGTCATCTTCACGTCGAAGGCCGAGGGAGCGGGCCCCAGCCAGGACTGGCAGGGCTTCGTCAAGAGCCCGCGGGCGCGCAACAAGATCAGGCAGTGGTTCACGAAGGAGCGCCGGGAAGAGGCCGTCGACAAGGGCAAGGACCTGCTCACACGGGCGATGCGCAAGCAGAATCTGCCCCTGCAGCGCATGATGACGCACACCGCCCTCATGACGGTGGCGGAGGAACTGCACCACCAGGACATCTCCGCGCTCTACGCGGCAGTCGGCGACGGACACACCTCTGCACAGAACGTGATCGAACACCTCGTGGCACTCATGGGTGGACACGAGGGAACCGAAGCGACCATCACCGAGACCGCCGTGGCCGCCCAGCCCCGGCGTCCCAAATTCTCCGACTCGGGTGTCACGGTGCGTGGTCTCGGCGACGTGTGGGTCAAGCTCGCCCGGTGCTGTACGCCCGTACCTCCGGATCCGATCATCGGATTCGTCACACGCGGCTCCGGGGTCTCCGTTCACCGGAGCGACTGTCGCAATGTGGAGGAGTTGCGGGACCAGCCGGACCGGATGGTCCCGGTGGAATGGGCGCCGACCCAGTCCAGTGTCTTCCTGGTCGAGATCCAGGTCGAGGCGCTGGATCGCAAGAGCCTGCTCTCCGACGTCACGAGTCTGCTCGCGGAGAACCACGTCAACATCCTGGCCGCGAACGTCAATACATCCTCCGACCGCGTCGCGATGTCGCGCTTCGCCTTCGAGATGGGCGACCCGAAGTACCTGAACCACATCCTCAGTGCCGTCCGTCGTATCGACGGCGTGTTCGACGTGTATCGCACCACCGGTTCCCAGCGACGTTCCTGACACCTCATCCGCACTGCTGGGCGGCACGCAATCTGGTCAGTGCGCGGGCTTTTCCCGGTACGCGTGAGGAACCCAGCAGCGCCGCCTCCACGAGGCGCAGCGGACAGGCGAGCTCGCGGGCACCATCGATGGCCCGGAGGACGGACACCGCGGTGCCATCGCCGTGCACGGCGATATCGAGCGCCGTCCGCAGGGGAGTGGTCACGGATACACCGCCCACCAGATTGACGTCGAACGGACCGAGGGAGACCTGGTGCATGACGGCGGCGGTGAAGGGCGGCAGGGCCGTGGTGCGGCGCCGGTGGTCCGTCACGAGACTGATCTGCGCAGGTGCCGGGGCACACCCGTAGATCCACGCGGCACAGGAGCGTGCCAGAGCGACGCGGGGCCTGAGCGAGTGCGGGACACTGTGAGCCGCCGACCGGGAGCGCGTCACGGGATTCTCCGCGAAGTCACTGCGGAGATACGACGAACCGATGACCAGTCGTACGAGACCGTCGAGCTTCATCGCCTGGAGTTCGGCGGAGGTGAAGATCTCCCCTGCATGGAAGAGCACGCCTCCCGTGGAGGTGACGGGAGGTTCGCCGGGGTACCGCTCGGGCGGTGTCGACGCGGTGCTGTCCAGCGGAGGCATTGGTCCAGCATCGCCACTGGACGCCGCACGCAAAAGCCCCCCGACGCTGTTGTGGACAACGGCGTCGGAGGGCCCGGGGCAGCGGTGTCAGGAGAAGTCGCGTGCGGAGCTCTGCAGCATCTCGAGCCACTGCTCGCGCGCCTCCAGAGCCTCCTTCGCGGACGTGATCTTCGTGGTGTCACCGGCGCGTTCAGCAGCAGCGAGGTCCTCACGGAGCTGCGCGATCGTCGCCTCGAGCTGACTCAGTGCACTGTTGGTACGCGCCTTGGTCTCGGGGTTCGTCCGCTGCCACTGGTCCTCGTCCGCTGCCTTGACCGCGTCCTCCACCTTGCGCAGCGCGGCGTCGATCCGGCCCATGTCAGCTCGCGGAACCCTGCCCGCCTCGTCCCACCGCTCCCTGATGGACTGCAGCGCCTTCTTCGCCGCCGGAAGATCCTTCACCGGCAGGATCTTCCGGGCTTCGGCCAGGAGGGCCTCCTTGGCCACGAGGTTGACCGAGTACTCCTCGTCGACGGCGTCGTTCTGGGCCTTCCGCGCCTCGAAGAAGCGGTCCTGGGCAGCACGGAACCGCGCCCAGAGGGCGTCGTCGTCCTTGCGGCTGGCACGCTTGGCCGCCTTCCACTCGTCCATGAGGCGTCGGTACTCGGCAGCGGTCTGTCCCCAGTCCGTGGAATCCGAGAGCTGTTCGGCACGCTTGATCAATGCCTCCTTGGCCTGTTTCGCCTCGGCGTTGTCGCTGTCGAGCTGCGAGAAGTAGGCGCGGCGATGCCGGTCGAAGACCGTGCGCGCGGTCCGGAAGCGTTTCCAGAGGGCGTCCTCCGTACCGCGACCGAGTCGCGGCCCGGTCTTCTGGGCCGTCTTCCAGAGCTCGAACAGTTCGTTCATCCGCGTGCTGCTGGCCTTCCACTGGACCGTGGAGGGTTCCCGTCCGGCGAGGTCCTCGGCCTCGGCGACGATCGCCTCACGGGCGGCGAATTCCCTGGCCTTCGCCTCGTCCTGCACTTCCCGTTCGGCCTGCTCCAGACCGGCGACAGCCTCCAGCAGGGCGTCGATCCGCGCGTCCAGCGCGAGGACGTCACCGACCATGGTGCGCTCTCCGACCTGCGCGCGCAGCTGCCTGGCCGTCCTGGCCATGTCGGAGGACGGTGCTTTGGCGCGGACCCGCTGTTCGAGGAGGGCGACCTGGCTCACGACGTCATCGTACTTCCGCACGAAGTAGGCCAGTGCTTCCTCGCGGGGTGCATCGGGATACTGCCCGACGGCGTGTTCCTCGCCGTCGACGAGCAGGAAGACATGGCCGTCCTCCTCGACCCTGGCGAATCGTGCCGCTTCCTCGAGCGAGGTGGAGTGGACCGGCGGCGCTGAGGGCCGTCCGGTGGTATTCCTGGGTCTGGGGGCCATGGCGGTGGGCAGCGGGCCACGCGGTGCTGCGGGGCGGGGCGACGGCGCGCTCGCAGGAGCGGCCCCGGGTGTCGCTCGCGTCGGGCGCTCGGCCGCTGCTTCCGCCGGTGCTGCGGGCTCGGCTGGTGCTGCGGGCTCTGCCGACTCGGAGGCCACACCCGGTGCGGAGCCGTCGTCGGTCGCCGACGGCTCTGCATTCACTCCTTCGGACCGCGGGGAAGGGATGCCTTCGACTGTCGCGGCGTCCTGCCCGGCGCCCTGGTCGATGCTTGTCTCGTCGGATTGCTGACTGTCTGTCACCGCTAGAAGTCTTTCACTCGTCGGATGGCCGTGAGCGACGCCGGGGCCATTTCGTACAGGGTCCAGGATTCTATCGGACCGGTGGGCCGGCGTGTCGGAGCTGCCACGCCGACGATCACCACCGGCACCGCAGAGGACTGCGGACCCTGCACTGAGGCTACTGTACTCAGGGCCACCTCCGGAGGCCCTGCCCGAACGACGACGACGCTGCGTCGTCACGCAGGGGTAGCAGCGCCGTACCGACACTCCGCGGGCGAGCGCAGGGGTTCTCGTCCGGCTCCCCGGGTGGCTGGAGCTTTTCCGGGGGCCGGGCCGCGGCACCTAGGATTGGTGACGCGGACCCGGTCCGCACCGCCGCTCGCCATCGGGCGACGACGACCCCGCACGCGAGGAGACTCACCCCATGGCCCGCAAGGCTTCACTGTCCGGTTTTCCCGAATGGCTCCCGGAGGAGCGCCTGATCGAGCAGCACATCATCGACGTGCTGCGACGGACGTTCGAGCTGCACGGTTTCTCCGGCATCGAGACCAGGGCCGTGGAGACGGTCGGTGATCTGCTGCGCAAGGGCGAGATCGACAAGGAGGTCTACGCGGTCTCCCGACTCCAGGCCGACGAGGCCTCCGCGTCCGAGAGCGGCCTCGCCCTCCACTACGACCTCACGGTTCCGTTCGCACGCTACGTGGTCGAGAATTCCGGGCACCTCGCCTTCCCGTTCCGCCGGTACCAGATCCAGAAGTGCTGGCGCGGAGAGCGTCCGCAGGAGGGGCGGGCACGCGAATTCACCCAGGCGGACATCGACGTCGTCGGGGACGGCGCTCTGCCCTTCCGCTACGACATCGAGCTCGCGCTCACCGTCGTGGAAGCCCTCGGCGCACTTCCCATCCCCGACTTCACCCTGAGGATCAACAACCGCAAACTGGCCGAGGGCTTCTACCGGGCGATCGGGCTGGAGGACACGGCAGCGGTCCTGCGCAGCATCGACAAACTTGAGAAGATCGGGGCGGAGCAGGTGGGTTCGCTGCTGCGCGAGGAGGTCGGAGCGGACCAGGAACAGGTGCGCCTGGCCCTGGAGCTGGCCGGTATCCGCACACCCGACACCTCCTTCGTCGAGCGCGTCCGTGCCCTGGGTGTCAGCGACGAGCTCCTCGAGGAGGGGCTCGAGGAGCTGCGCCAGGTGGTCGCCGAGGCCGCACACCGGGCGCCCGGGCGTGTGGTGGCCGATCTGAGCATTGCGCGCGGCCTGGACTACTACACGGGGACCGTGTACGAGACGGTGCTCGACGGACACGAGAGTCTCGGCTCCATCTGCTCGGGCGGACGCTACGATGCGCTCGCGCGCAAGGGCAATCGAACCTTCCCCGGTGTAGGACTCTCCATCGGCGTCACGCGTATCGTCTCGCGCATTCTCAGCCAGGGTCTCGCGACGGTGTCCCGCCCCGTTCCCACCGCCGTCCTCGTCACACTGGCCGACGAGGGCTCCTGGTCCCAGGCCCAGGAAGTCGCCTCAGCGCTGCGCGTTCGTGGCATCCCTGCCGAGGTCGCCGCGAACGCCGAGAAATTCGGGAAGCAGATCAAATTCGCGGACCGTCGCGGGATCCCCTTCGTCTGGTTCACCGACACCGAGGGCGCGCACGAGGTCAAGGACATCCGCTCGGGCGAGCAGCACGCCGCCGATCCGGGATCGTGGCTGCCGCCCGCGGGGGACCTGCGCCCAATCGTCAGCGCGCGGTAGCCCGGGGCTCCGGCAGCCGGCGGTCACCGGGTGGCAGGCCGCTGCCCCCGGGCCCGATCAGCCGGCCCGGTCGACGCCGCGACCACCCTGCCGCCCGAGCGCATGCAGGAGCACCCCGGCTGCCAGGACGGCGAGCATGGCGAGGACCTGCGGCCAGGGAAGCGCGAGGGCCAGTGCCACGCAGCCCACAGCACCCACCGCGTTCAGCCAGCGTGGCCAGTACCACCGGCGTCCGCCCAGCGTGAGTGCGGCGATGTTGATCACTGCGGAGTGCACGAGGATGCCCAGGCTGGCGAGGCTGATGGCGGTCACCACGTCCGTGGTGAGCACGAGGACCACCACGACGGCGGCGATCACGAGATCCGTGATCCACGGGAGCGGATTCCGCGCCACCGAGTCCCTTCCCACCGAGTCCCGCACCGGGACCTGTGCCAGCGCGTGAGGTAGATCCCCGTTCCGGACCAGCCCATGACCTGCTCGCCCCACCAGAGTGATCAGGCCGAGCAGCGCGCCGAGGCCGGCGAGGACTGCTGCGCCACGGACGACCGTATCGAGGACGCCGTCGGACCCGTCTCCGGCCGCACCGCCCACGAGGTCCCTCAGTGGAGTGGTCGTCTCCGCCAGGGCGAGCGGACCGAGTGCCTCCAGGAGCGAGACGGACAGCAGGAGATAGAGGACCGTCGTGACGCCGAGTGCTCCGACGATGACCGCCGGGATGTTGCGGTGTGGCTCACGGACCTCCTCACCCATCCGTGCGATGCGCGAGTATCCGGCGAAGGCGAAGAGGGCCAGCGCCGCACCCTGCAGAACGCCGCCCACCCCCACGGGACCGGTCACGGCACCGCTGCCGGCCGCGGCCGGGGACGCGAAGCCGACCACGACCACGAAGGCCAGGACGGGGAGCACGAGCGCGATGACGACGCGCGTCACCAGTACAGAGCGCGTGATGCCGAAGCGGTTGACGATCAGCAGGGCGACGACGGCGGCGACCGCCACGGGCCGCTCACTGCCCGGGGCCACGTGGAGACCGACGGTGAGCGCCGCGGCAGCACACGCTGCCAGTCTGCCCGTGAGCAACCCCCAGCCCGCGACGGCAGCAGCCCACCATCCGAGCTGTTCCCGGCCCGATGCGTCGGCGCCGGTGGGAGGTGCCTGCGCAGCCGCGAGCACGGCAGCTGCGGTGGCATTGCAGTAGGCCAGAAAACCTGCGATCACCACCGCCAGCGGCAGCAGCACACCTGCGGCGGCAGCGGCCGGGCCGAAGACGACGAAGGCACCTGCGCCGATGATGGAGCCGATCCCGACCGTCGTCGCGTCGAAACCTCCCAGGACCCGGCGGGGCACCGGTGGCTGCGCCATGTCTCTCCTCGTGTCGGATCGGACCCGGTCGCGGCACGTAGGACCGGGGCCGACGGCTTCGATGCCGATACCGACCCCACACCCCACCTGTCACGATGCCGTCGGCGCGACCGGTAACGTTGATCGCGCTCGACCCAACTCTAGGTGGGTGCACGAAGTGCCTGCCACCCCTCTGTCACCTCTGTACCTCTGTGGGAAGGAATGCTGTGCTGCGCACGCATGAACTCGGTTCCCTTCGACCCGAGCACGTAGGACGAACGGTCACGCTGGCCGGATGGGTTGCCCGCCGCCGGGACCACGGCGGTGTCGCGTTCGTCGATCTCAGGGATGCCTCCGGCGTCGCCCAGGTGGTGGTCCGCGAGGAGGAGGTGTTCTCCGCCCTGCGCAACGAATACGTGCTGCAGGTCGTGGGAACGGTGCAGCAGCGCCCGGCGGGCAACGAGAACCCCGCCCTTCCCACGGGTGAGGTGGAGGTCATCGCGGACACCGTCACCATCCTCAATACCTCGGACCCGCTGCCCTTCCAGATCGACGAGCACGTGGAGGTCGGCGAGGAGGCACGCCTGCGCCATCGCTACCTCGATCTGCGCCGGCCCGGCCCCCAGGCCAACCTGCGGCTCCGTTCCGAGGCGAGCCGGGTGGCGCGTGAACTGCTGCACCGCGACGGCTTCGTGGAGATCGAGACCCCCACGCTCACGCGCTCCACGCCCGAGGGTGCCCGTGATTTCCTCGTCCCGGCGCGCCTGGCGCCCGGGTCCTGGTACGCCCTGCCGCAGTCACCCCAGCTGTTCAAGCAGCTCCTGCAGGTCGGCGGGTTCGAGAAGTACTACCAGCTGGCCCGCTGCTACCGCGACGAGGACTTCCGGGCGGACCGCCAGCCGGAATTCACCCAGCTCGACATCGAGGCGAGCTTCGTCGAGGAGGACGACATCATCGCCCTCGGCGAGCAGCTCGTGGCGGCCCTGTGGAAGCTGATCGACGTCGAGATCCCCCTGCCCATCCGCCGGATGACCTACGCCGACGCGATGGCCAGGTACGGCTCCGACAAGCCCGATCTCCGCTTCGGCCTGGAGCTGACGGAACTGACGGAGTTCTTCCAGGACACGGGTTTCGGGGTCTTCAGGGCCCCCTACGTGGGCGCCGTCGTGATGCCCGGTGGAGCCTCGCAGCCGCGTCGTCAGCTCGACGCCTGGCAGGAATGGGCCAAGCAGCGCGGCGCCAGGGGTCTGGCCTACGTGCTGATCGACGACGACGGCAGTATGCGCGGACCCGTGGCGAAGAATCTGAACGACGCCGAGAAGGACGCCCTGCCCGCCGCGACCGGGGCCGGGCCGGGAGACTGTATCTTCTTCGCCGCAGGTGACCGGGTCTCCTCGCGCGCCATCCTCGGGGCCGCCCGCGTGGAGATCGGCCGCCGCACCGGCATGATCAGGGAGGGTGACTGGGCCTTCGTCTGGATCGTCGACGCTCCGATGTTCGAGCCGGCCTCGGCCGCCGTCGCCGCCGGGGACGTGGCCGTCGGCGGTGGCGCCTGGACAGCCGTCCACCACGCCTTCACGTCCCCGAAACCGGAGTTCCTCGACACGTTCGACACGGAGCCCGAGAACGCTCTCGCGTATGCCTACGACATAGTGTGCAACGGCAACGAACTCGGTGGCGGCTCCATCAGGATCCACCGGCGGGACGTGCAGGAGCGCGTCTTCGCCGTGATGGGCCTGAGCGCCGAGGAGGCCCAGGAGAAGTTCGGCTTCCTGCTCGAGGGCTTCAAGTACGGCGCACCCCCGCACGGCGGGATAGCCCTGGGCTGGGATCGGGTGGTGTCCCTGCTCGCCGGGACGGATTCCATCCGCGATGTCATCGCGTTCCCGAAGTCCGGCGGCGGCTACGATCCGCTGACGGCTGCGCCGGCACCGATCACGGCCCAGCAGCGCAGGGAGGCCGGCGTCGACGCCGTACCGAGGACGGATACCGCATCGCAGTCCGACGCCGTCCCCGGATCCGAT
Source organism: Arthrobacter echini (assembly GCF_004803505.1). Lineage (GTDB taxonomy): Bacteria > Actinomycetota > Actinomycetes > Actinomycetales > Micrococcaceae > Arthrobacter_D > Arthrobacter_D echini. The sequence continues at coordinate 154,128 of NZ_SSWH01000003.1, read as the reverse complement.
GCAGCCCTCATGACGGACGTGCCGACCGACGCGTGACGGATCACTGACGGCTGACCGGGACCAGATCCGGGGCTGACGGAGGACCTGTTCTGTGACAGAATCGGCACAGTACGTGCTCCGGGGTCGGTGTAAGTCCGAACCGGCGGTGATAGTCCGCGACCCGCTCCACGTTCCGCACCCGCGGGACGGGATCGGTTGAGCCGGTGGAATTCCGGGACCGACAGTCAAAGTCTGGATGGGAGAAGCACGCACAGCAGGGTCCTGCCGTCGCCTGGTCATCGGGTCGCGGCCATGAGGGCGTCCCTTGCGCGGTATGAGCGCGCAAGGGAGGTGCCTGGTGCTGCCATTTCCCGGAGTCGTCATAGTGACGAAGGATCGGCATGGACTTTCTGCAGTGGCTCTTCGAGGCCCGCATCCCCGTTGGCAGTGGCTCGCTCCTGGTCCGCGAGGTGGTGGGTAATGTCTTCGGACTGCTCAGCGCCCTCGGCGGCATGCGGCGCCGGATCTGGGCATGGCCCGTCGGCATCGTCGGCAACCTCCTGCTCCTGACCGTGTTCCTCGGCTCGCTCTTCGGCGGGGCCGGCGCAGCGAATCTGCTCGGGCAGGCCGGACGGCAGATCATGTTCATCATGGTCTCCGTCTACGGCTGGCGGCAGTGGCAGCGCAGCCGCCGGAGCGGCGGGCAGGCCGTCACCCCGCAGTGGGCGGGGACGAGGATCCGTCTCGGCATGGTGGTCTTCATGATCGCCGGCACACTCGTGCTCACGCCCCTGTTCCGCGTGCTCGGGTCCTACGAGCCGGTCTGGGCCGACGCCTGGACCTTCGTGGGATCCCTCCTGGCCACCTACGGCATGGCCAAGGGGTGGGTCGAGTTCTGGCTCGTCTGGGTCGCCGTCGACCTGGTGGGTGTGCCCCTGCTCTTCAGCGCCGGCTACTACGCCACGGCCTTCATGTACGTGTTCTACGGTGGCTTCACCCTGGTGGGCTTCTTCGTCTGGGCCCGTGCCCAGCGCCATGCCAAGCCGAGCATCGAGACCCTGCTGCCCGATCCCACGCTGCAGTGACGTCGCCGGGCACGAGGGAGAGCAGCCGCGATACGGAGTTCTGCGTCACAGCATCGGCCTGCCGTGAGGTTCCGCTCCCCGGGAGCCGATAGCCTAGGGACGTGAAGACCTTTGATTCCCTGTTCGAGGAGCTCAGCGTGAAGTCCGCCGAGCGGCCCGAGGGATCGCGGACCGTCGCCGAGCTCGACGGGGGCATCCACGGCATCGGCAAGAAGATCGTCGAGGAGGCCGCCGAGGTCTGGATGGCCGCGGAGTACGAGTCGACCGAGAACACCGCCGAGGAGATCTCGCAGCTGGTCTACCATCTGCAGGTGCTCATGATCGCCAAGGGTCTGCGTCCCCAGGACGTCTACGAGCATCTGTAGCCGCGACGGCCTACGCCCGCGGCTCCCGCTCGGCCCCTACCTCTCGAGTGAAGGATCTCCTCCATGCTCCGTGTCGCAGTCCCCAACAAGGGCGCCCTCTCCGAGGCCGCCTCGTCCATGCTCGCCGAGGCAGGCTACCGCCAGCGCCGAGACGCGCGCGAGCTCGTCCTCGTCGATCCCGAGAACGAGATCGAGTTCTTCTTCCTCCGCCCGCGTGATATCGCCGTGTACGTCGGGTCGGGAACCCTGGAGGTCGGCATCACCGGGCGTGATCTGCTGCTCGATGCGCAGGTCCCCGCCGAGGAGCGTCTGCAGCTGGGCTTCGCCGCGTCCACCTTCCGGTTCGCCGGACCGCAGGGGGACTTCTCGTCCCCGGACGAGCTCCAGGGCAAGCGTATTGCCACCAGCTTCGAGAATCTGCTGACCGACTACCTCGCCCAGCGGCAGATCGCAGCGACCGTCGTCCGGCTCGACGGCGCTGTCGAGTCCTCCGTGCGCCTCGGCGTCGCCGACGCGATCGCCGACGTCGTCGAGACCGGAACGACGCTGCGGGCAGCCGGGATGGAGATCTTCGGCGAACCGATCCTCGAGAGCGAGGCCGTGCTGATCGTCCGGGCCGGCGTCCAGGCGCCCGCCGGACTGGACGTGCTGCTGCGGCGTCTGCAGGGCGTCCTGGTGGCGCGCCAGTACGTCATGATGGACTACGACATCCGCGCGGATCTCGTCGGCGCCGCCGCCGCGCTGACGCCCGGGCTGGAGTCGCCAACGGTCTCACCGCTGCGCGACTCCGACTGGGTGGCCGTGCGCTCCATGGTCAGGCGCGAGAGGACCAACCGGATCATGGACGAACTGTACGACCTCGGAGCCCGGGCCATCCTCGTGAGCACCATCCACGCCTGCAGGATCTAGGAGCAGCCATGACCGTCGCGATCCGCGTGATCCCGTGCCTCGACGTCGATGCCGGCCGTGTCGTCAAGGGCGTCAACTTCCAGGAACTGCGCGATGCCGGCGACCCGGTGGAGTTCGCCCACCGCTACGACCGCGGTGGTGCCGACGAACTCACGTTCCTCGACGTCACGGCGTCCTCGGGGAACCGGGAGACGACATTCGACGTCGTCGCCCGTACTGCGGAGGAGGTCTTCATCCCGCTCACCGTCGGAGGGGGCGTCCGCGAGCTCGCGGACGTGGACCGCCTGCTGCGCCATGGTGCGGACAAGGCCTCGATCAACACCGCCGCGGTCGCCAGACCTGCCATCATCGACGAGATCACCGCCCACTTCGGCGCCCAGGTTCTCGTGCTCTCGCTCGATGCCCGGCGCACCCGGGATGCGGCCACGACGACACCGTCGGGCTTCGAGGTCACCACGCACGGCGGCCGCCGGGGCACCGGGATCGATGCCGTGGCGTGGGCGAGAGAGGCAGCCGACCGCGGGGTGGGGGAGATCCTGCTCAACTCCATCGACGCCGACGGCACGAAGGAGGGCTTCGACCTCGACCTCATCCGTGCCACGCGGGCCGCCGTCGGCGTACCGCTCATCGCCTCGGGTGGAGCAGGCAGACCCGAGCACTTCCCCCCGGCCGTGCAGGCGGGTGCCGATGCCGTCCTCGCCGCGTCGATCTTCCACTTCGGCGCGCAGGACGCCATCGCCCAAGTCAAGTCGGCCATCCGCGAGGCGGGCTTCCCGGTTCGCTGAGCAGGCCGGGTGAGCTGCCGGAGGCTCAGATCCCGACGTCGGCGCTCGAGAGCAGCGCCACGGCGTCCGGCTGGCCCTCGAACGTGACCAGCGCCTGCTCGCGGCGGCCGTGGGCGTGCATCACCAGTTCTCCCGGTTCACCGATGATGGCCACCGAGACCGGCGCCCGCTTGGCCACGTGGCGCGGACCGTTGGGCCGCACGAGGATGACGCCCACATCAACTCCGCGGTACATGAGCGCGGCTCGCTTGATGAGTTCGTCCCACAGGGCGTCGGCGTAGTCGTCGTCGAGGGCCCGTGGAGCCCAGCGGTCCGTCGCCCGCCTCACGTCCTCGGTGTGCACGAAGTACTCGATGAGATTGGCGCTGCGGTCGATCACCGGCAGACGCATCGGCGAGAGCTTCGGAGGGCCGGCCTCGAACCGTCGGACCAGGGCCGAGTACCCTGCAGGCGAACCGGCACGCTCCGCCGTCTCCCTGGTCACGCGGTCGGTCATGGCTGCGAGCCTCTTGACGACCATGCCGACGCCGGTCGCCGGACGATGCTCGCGGAGGTAGAGGTGCGCGGCAAGTTCGCGCGTGGTCCACCCCTCGCACAGGGTATCGGCGTCGGGGCCCGCTGCGAGCAGCGTTTCGGCCAGAACCTCTCGGGACGGGATCACGTAGCGCATCACTGCTGAAACTAGCACGATGCGCCCACCTGTGCCGAGGGTGCATGATCCGACACGGGTGACGCCGGTAGAATCGACCCGATGGCCTCCATGACACCCGCCCCGACTCGCGCTGCTCCGACGACCCCGAGCGGTGCCCCGCACGAGCAGCTGGATCCGGCGATCGCCGGGCTGCTGCGGAAGGACGACGCCGGACTCGTCGCCGCCGTCGTCCAGCAGTACGACTCGCGGGAGGTGCTCATGCTCGGCTGGATGGACGAGGAAGCTCTGCGACGCACCCTGACCAGTGGGCGCGTGACGTTCTACTCGCGGTCCCGCTCCGAGTACTGGCGCAAGGGGGACACGTCCGGGCATCGCCAGTGGGTCAGGGCCGTGGCCCTGGACTGCGACGGCGATGCCCTGCTGGTCACGGTGGACCAGGAGGGTGCGGCCTGCCATACGGGTACCCGGACCTGCTTCGACGGCCGGGCGCTCCCGGTCGTGACGGGTCACCGGCCCGACAGCGAAGGATCCTGATCCGATGCGGCACCCGGGAACCATCAGCCCCACGCTCGAGGAGTTCCGTGTACTCGCGAGGACACGCCGCGTCGTGCCGGTGAACCTGGTCGTGCTCGCCGACGCGCTCACGCCGATCGGCATCTATCGCACGCTCGCCGCGGGCCAGCCGGGCACCTTCCTCATGGAGTCGGCGGCCGTCGGCGGCGTATGGTCTCGGTACTCGTTCATCGGCTCGCGCTCGCGCGCCGTACTGACCACGCGCGACGGCGATGCACACTGGCTCGGGGAGCCACCGGTGGGCGTACCCGTGGACGGCGATCCCGTGGAGGCTCTGCGGCTCACGGTCGAGGCACTGCGGACCGAGCGGTTCGAGGACCTGCCGCCCTTCACCTCCGGCATGGTGGGATTCGTCGGCTGGGAAGCGGTGCGGCACTGGGAGAGGTTGACGAGTCCTCCCGAGGACGACCTCCTGCTTCCGGAGCTGGCCATGTGCCTCGTCTCGGACCTGGCCATCCACGACAACTCGGAGGGCTCCCTGACGCTGGTCGCGAACGCCATCAACTTCGACGGCACCGACGACCGCGTCGACGAGGCGTGGCACGACGCCGTCGCCCGGGTCCACGCGATGCTCTCCCGGGTCCTGACGCCGACCGAATCGGCCGTGTCGGTGCTTGACACGGACGCGTCGACCTCGCAGCGGGCGATGGACCGGGTGCGCGAGTCGTGGTTCGAACCCGACTACCTCGCCGCGATCGAGCGCGGGAAACGGGCGATCGTCGACGGGGACGTCTTCCAGGTGGTCATCAGCCGTCGCTTCGAGATCGACTGCGATGCCTCCGCCCTGGATGTCTACCGGGTGCTGCGCACGACGAACCCGAGCCCCTACATGTACCTGTTCAGCCTCGAGGACGCCGCGGGGCGGACCTACTCGATCGTGGGCAGTTCACCCGAGGCGCTCGTGACGGTCACCGGCGACGAGGTCATCACGCATCCCATCGCCGGTTCCAGGCCGCGCGGGCGCACCACCGAGGAGGACCGCAGCCTCGCCGTCGAACTCCGGGCCGACACGAAGGAGAAGGCCGAGCACCTCATGCTCGTGGACCTGGCCCGCAACGACCTGTCCAAGGTGTGCAGACCCGGCAGCGTCGATGTCACGCAGTTCATGGAGGTGGAGAAGTTCAGCCACATCATGCATCTCGTCTCCACCGTGGTGGGACGGCTCTCACCGGGCAGGAGCGCCTACGACGTCCTCGCGGCCACCTTCCCCGCGGGAACCCTCTCAGGAGCCCCGAAGCCCCGCGCGCTACGCCTGATCGACGAGGTGGAACCCCACCGGCGCGGGATCTACGGGGGAGTGGTCGGCTATCTCGACTTCGCCGGCGACATGGACCTGGCCATCGCGATCCGTTCGGCACTGCTGCTCGACGGCACGGCCTACGTCCAGGCAGGAGGCGGGATCGTCGCGGACTCGGTGCTCGACGCCGAGGCGCAGGAGACCGTCAACAAGGCCGCCGCTCCACTCCGCGCGGTCCTGGCCGCGGCCGGACTGCGCTCGGCGGCCCCCGGGCAGGATCGACCGGAGGCGTCGGTGACCGGCGCCCAGTCGCGGGACGCCCGGACGACGGGCGATCCGGCGGGCGACCTACCGGTGGGTGCGCAGTGAGCGAACCGACACCGGCCGGCACCGGCTCAGGGCCGCAGGCCCAGCGACGTTCCGTGCGTCGGGGAAGCGTGGTCCTGGGGATCGTCGTCGTCTCGCTGCTGGCGTTCGGTTCGACGACGCAGACCTGGCTCACCGTCGCGCTGCCGCAGGAAACCGTGCAGAGCCCCGATCTGATGATCGCCGGCAGCGACGCCGCCACACCCGTGACGGCGTTCGCACTCGTGGCACTGGCGGCTGCGATCGCGGTCTCGATCGCCGGGCGGGTGGCACGGTGGATCATCGCCGTCATCCTCGTGCTCTCCGGGATCGGGATCGTGCTCTCGAGCGCCGGCGTGGCGCTCGACCCCGCTGCCGCCGCCCGGCCGGCCATCGGCGCAGCCATCGGTGTCACGACTCCGGCCGGAGCGGACGCCTCGGCGACCTGGCTGCCGTGGCTCGCGGTCGTCGCGGGTATTCTGCTGGTCCTGGCTGCGGTATGGGTGGTCCTGGCCGGCCGTGGCTGGGGATCCAACCGCCGCTACGACTCCGGCACCAGGGACGACTCCCGGGGAAGGGCCGGGGAAGATGTCCGGGAAGCACCGGTCAGGTCCTCCGGCGACGTACCGCCGGGTGTGCTCCCGCCGGACGGGGTGGAGACCGCGGAGCGGGCGGAGACCTCGGATCAGCCGGGAGTCGTGCAGCCCGCGGCGAGGCGTCGCTCTGCCCACGCGGACGAGATCGACAGCTGGGACGAACTCTCCCGCGGCAACGACCCGACCTGAACCGACGAGACCCCCGCGGTCCATGCCTGCTGCCCCGCCCATCAATGGCAGAATGGGAGCAGACCCGTTCGAAGGAGATGTCCCATGGCAGCCGAGACCCGTACCGCGCAGCACCGTAATTCGTCCGAGAACCATTCCCGCCAGCCGGACGAGACGATCGGACACGGCAACAGCCCTGCGGCCTGGACCTGCGTGATGATCATGCTGGTCGGTGCCGCCGTCGCCTCCTTCGCCTACATCCTCGCGAGCACCGACGGCAACCACGACTTCGGCACCCTGCTGTTCTGGATAGGTATCGCCGTCATGTTCGTCGGCCTGCTCGTCGGCTTCGTCCTCCGCAGGATCGGCTACGGCGTGGGCGGGTCGAAGCTGAAGAACAACGCACACTAGATGACGGTCCTCGACGACATCATCGAGGGCGTCCGCGAGGATCTCGCGGCACGCCTACGTCAGGTGAGCCTCGAGGACGTCCGGGCCGCGGCCGCCGCAGCCCCGGCTCCGCTGGACGCGTTCGAGGCGCTCAGCAGCGGGCGGGGCAGCGACGTGGCGGTCATCGCCGAGGTCAAGCGAAGCAGCCCCTCCAAGGGTGCACTCGCGGACATCGCCGACCCCGGGGACCTGGCGGCGGCCTATGCCCGGGGCGGTGCGAGTATCATCTCCGTCCTCACGGAAGAGCGGCGCTTCGGCGGATCGCTGGCCGATCTCGACGCCGTACGCGCAGCAGTGCGCATCCCGGTGCTGCGCAAGGACTTCACGGTCGACGAGTACCAGATCTGGGAGGCCCGCGCCCACGGTGCCGACGTCATCCTCCTGATCGTCGCGGCTCTCACGGATGCCGAGCTCACCTCGTTCCTCTCCCTGACCGGGGAACTGGGGATGCAGGCGATCGTCGAGACCCATACAGCGGACGAGGTGCACCGCGCGGCGGCTGCGGGTGCCTCGATCATCGGCGTGAACGTGCGCAATCTGAAGACACTCGACGTGGACCGGTCGGTCTTCGCCGGGCTGGCAGAGCTGATCCCCGCAGACGCCGTCGTCATTGCCGAATCAGGGGTGCGCGGGTCCGCGGATGTCGCCTCCTATGCCGCTGACGGAGCACATGCCGTGCTGGTCGGTGAGGCTCTCGTCCGCGGCGACGACCCCGCGGCAACCATCAGGGAGTTCCGGCAGGCCGGCCGGGAGGCCTGGCAGGACTCCGCCATGGTCGCCGGCCGCTGAGGAGCGCTGCAGGGAATCTGCTGCAGCGCTGGCTTTCGCAATGACGTACGACAGTGACATTCGGAACGAACCGAGACGACACGAATCCCGCCGGCGTACCGCCCGGGACGGGATCAACAGGACAGGAGTGCTGCAGTGACCGAGATGCACCAGGCCACGGAACGCCAAGGCGCTGATGCCGGGCCGGTGGACGCCACCGACGTCGGATCGGTCGAGGCATTCCTCAGCCACGACGAGAGCCTGCGACACGCGCCCGGCCCCTATTTCGGCGCCTACGGCGGGCGCTGGATGCCCGAGTCCCTCATCGCAGCCCTCGACGAACTGCAGGACACGTTCGACAAGGCCAAGGCCGATCCCGAGTTCACCGCCCAGGTGGCGGACCTCAACAGGAACTACGCGGGCCGCCCGTCGCTGCTCACCGAGGCGAGGCGTTTCGCCGAGCACTGCGGGGGTGTGCGGGTCTTCCTCAAGCGCGAGGACCTGAACCACACCGGCTCCCACAAGATCAACAACGTGCTGGGGCAGGCCCTGCTCGCCAAGCGGATGGGCAAGACCCGCGTGATCGCCGAGACCGGTGCCGGGCAGCACGGCGTCGCGAGCGCGACGGCCGCAGCCCTGCTCGGGCTCGAGTGCGTGGTCTACATGGGGGCGGAGGACACGCGGCGGCAGGCTCTGAACGTGGCGCGCATGCAGTTGCTCGGCGCGACCGTCGTCCCCGTCACCACCGGCTCGCAGACGCTCAAGGACGCCATCAACGATGCCCTGCGCGACTGGGTCGCGAATGTGGAGAACACCCACTATCTGCTCGGCACCGCGGCAGGGGCACATCCGTTCCCTGCTCTGGTCAGGTACTTCCACGAGGTCATCGGGGAGGAGACCAGACAGCAGATCCTGGAGCAGACGGGCCGGCTGCCGGACGCGGTGTGCGCCTGTGTGGGCGGCGGCTCCAACGCGATCGGGATGTTCCATGGCTTCCTCGACGACCCCGAGGTGGCCCTCCACGGCTTCGAGGCAGGTGGTGACGGGGTCGACACCGGCCGCCACGCAGCCACCATCACCCTCGGACGTCCGGGGGTGCTGCACGGCGCCCGGTCCTACCTGATGCAGGACGAGGACGGCCAGACCATGGAGTCGCACTCCATCTCGGCCGGCCTCGACTATCCCGGTGTCGGGCCCGAGCATGCCTACCTCGCGGACATCGGACGCGCGACCTACGAGCCGATCACCGATGCCGAAGCCATGGAGGCCTTCACCGTCCTCTGCCGGACCGAGGGGATCATCCCCGCGATCGAGACGGCACACGCCCTCGCCGGCGCCATGAAACTCGGTCAGCGCCTCGTCGCAGCTCTCCGGCCGGGAGAGCAAACCGATGACAAGGTGATCGTGGTCAACCTGTCCGGGCGGGGGGACAAGGACGTGGCCACCGCTGCGGGGTACTTCGATCTCCTGCCGGACGAGAGCGCCGAGCAGGAGATCGCCGAGGACGGTGAGCAGCTGTGACGTCGGCATCCGGGCATCGGTCGGTACCTCCTGACGTGGGCGGGTCCCGAGCCGCGGCAGCGATAGAGAAGGCCCGCAGCGAAGGCCGAGCGGCGCTCATCGGTTATCTGCCCGCCGGTTTTCCCGACGTCCGGACCACCATCGACGCCGGCATCGCCATGGCACGCAACGGCATGGACCTCATCGAGGTCGGCATCCCGTACTCCGATCCGGTGATGGACGGACGCGTGATCCAGGAAGCCACCGTCGAGGCGCTGTCCAATGGGTTCACGGTGTCGCAGATCTTCGAGGTGGTCGAGGGCATCACGCGCAGCACCGATGCGGCCGTCCTGGTCATGACCTACTGGAACCCGGTGATGCGGATGGGGGTGCGTCGGTTCGCCGAGCGTCTCGCGGCGGCGGGCGGCGCCGGACTCATCACTCCGGACCTGATTCCCGACGAGGCGTCCGAATGGCTCGAGGTCTCCGAGGACCTCGGTCTGGACCGGGTGTTCCTGGTGGCGCCGTCCACATCCCCGGAGCGGATGCACCGCACCGTCGAGGCGAGTCGCGGCTTCGTCTATGCGGTCTCGGTGATGGGGGTCACCGGGGCGAGGTCGTCCGTCGGCGCCGCCGCCGAAGCGGTGGTCGCCGCCGCCCACGAGGCCGGTGCCGAGCGCGTCTGCGTGGGGCTGGGTGTCTCCTCCTCGGACCAGGTGCGCGAGATCGGCGCCTACGCCGACGGCGTCATCGTGGGTACCGCGCTCGTCGCTGCACTGCGCGACGGCGGCGTCGAGGCGGTTGCGCGCCTCACGAGGGACCTCAGCTCGGGAACGGCGCGAGGAAGCAGCGGCAGGGACGAGGGCACGGGTGACGGCACAGCTGACGGGCCCGCCGGCGGCGCCGTCGACAGCACCGGCCACAGCACCGGTGCGAGGACGTCGGGCGGCCCCGCATGATGCAGGCCGGCCTCGCGGCATCGATCCCGAGTCCGCCCTCGCAGTGGGCCAGCTTCGATATCGGTCCCCTCACCATCCACGTCTACGCCCTGTGCATCCTCGCCGGGATCGTCCTGGCGGTGATCCTGACGCAGAAGCGTTTCGTGGCGTTCGGTGGTCATGCGGACACCGTGTGGGACATCGCGATCTGGGCGATCCCCTTCGGCATCATCGGAGGCCGGCTCTACCATGTCGTCTCCTCGCCCGACGCCTACTTCGGTCCTGACGGCGATCTCGCCCGGATCCCGCAGATCTGGCAGGGCGGACTCGGCATCTGGGGGGCGATAGCCCTCGGAGCCCTCGGAGCCTGGATCGGGGCACGCAGGGCGGGAGTGAAGCTCTCCGCCTTCGCCGACGCGGCAGCTCCCGGCGTCCTGCTGGCACAGGCGGTGGGACGGCTGGGGAACTGGTTCAACCAGGAACTCTTTGGTGCACCCACGACCCTGCCGTGGGGACTCGAGATCGACGCCGACAACCCGAATTTCCCGCCGGGTCAGGAGCCCGGGACACTCTTCCACCCGACCTTCCTCTACGAACTCCTCTGGAATCTCGCCGGTGTGGTGCTCCTGCTCCTGCTCGCGCGGAAGATCCGGCTGCGTGGCGGACGCATGGTGTGGCTCTACGTGGCGTACTACACCCTCGGCCGGGTCTGGATCGAGACACTCAGGATCGACGACGCCGAGCAGGTCTCGCTCTTCGGCATCACCCAGCGCCTCAATGTGTGGACCAGCATCGCCGTCTTCCTCGTCGCACTGGGAGTCCTGATCTATCTGTTCGTCAAACGTCGTCCGGGGAAGGATCCCTCCGTCTACCTTCCGGGCCGCGGACCCCGGACCACGCAGGAGGAGGGAACCGGGCCCGTCGACGACGGATCCGGTGACCGCGTGATGAAGAGCACGGCGGAGCGGAACGGACGAGAGGGTGCAGCCGGGAAGAACGAGTCCTGAGCGGTCCGGAACCGACGCCGGCTCGTCGCCACGCACAATCCACACCACGCAACACGACTAGGCTAGGTTTCATGAGACGCGCAAAAATCGTTGCAACATTCGGCCCCGCGATCGACAGTTACGAGAGCACACTCGCGGTGCTCGACGCCGGCGTCGACGTCGCGCGCATGAACATGAGTCACGGTGACTACTCCGTGCACAGCGGTACCTACGAGAACGTCCGCCGGGCGGCCGCGGAACTCGGCAAGCCCGTGGCGATCTTCGCCGATCTGCAGGGCCCCAAGATCCGCCTAGGCCGCTTCTCGGACGGACCGCACCAGCTCAGTGCGGGGGACACGTTCACCATCACCACCGAGGACATCGAGGGCACCCCCGAGATCAGCTCGACCACGTTCAAGGGCCTGCCCGCCGACGTCGCCATCGGTGACCTGCTCCTGATCGACGACGGCAAGATCTGCCTGCGGGCGACGGCCGTGGACAGCACGAGTGTCACCACCGAGGTGGTGATCGGCGGCATGGTGTCGAACAACAAGGGCATCAACCTTCCCGGAGTGGCCGTGAACGTCCCGGCCCTCAGTGACAAGGACGAGGAGGACCTCCGCTGGGCGCTCCAGCTCGGGGTCGACATGGTGGCGCTCTCGTTCGTCCGGGACGCCGCGGACATCGACCGAGTACACGAGATCATGGACGAGGAGGGCCGCAGGGTCCCGGTCATCGCGAAGATCGAGAAGCCGCAGGCCGTGAAGGCCCTCGAGTCGATCGTCGACGCCTTCGACGCAATCATGGTGGCCCGCGGCGATCTCGGCGTCGAGCTGCCGCTGGAGGACGTCCCGATCGTGCAGAAGAATGCCGTGGAGCTCGCCCGTCGCTGGGCCAAGCCCGTCATCGTGGCGACCCAGGTCCTCGAGTCGATGATCGAGAACCCGCGCCCCACCCGGGCCGAGGCCTCGGACTGCGCCAATGCCGTGCTCGACGGCGCGGACGCGGTGATGCTCTCGGGGGAGACCAGTGTGGGAAAGTACCCGATCGAGACCGTGCGCACCATGGCGAACATCATCGAGTCGACGGAGCTCCACGGGCTCGAGCGCGTGCCCGCCCTGGGCAGCAAGCCCAAGACCCGCGGAGGTGCCATCACCCGAGCCGCAGTGGAGATCTCGGACCAGCTCGAAGTCAAGTACATCTGCACGTTCACCCAGTCGGGGGATTCGGCGCGCCGCCTCTCCCGGCTGCGACCGAAGAAGCCGGTCTTCGCCTTCACCCCGGTGCAGTCGACGCTGAATGCCATGTCACTGCTGTGGGGCATCCAGCCCAGGCTCGTCGAGTTCGTGGAGCACACCGACCAGATGACCGCGCAGGTGGACCGCGTCCTCTTCGAGCAGGGACTGGTGGAGGTCGACGACCTCGTGGTCATCGCGGCCGGTTCACCTCCCGGACAGGCGGGGTCGACCAACTCCATCAAGGTGCACAGGGTCGGCGACATCACGGATGCGGGCCAGCTGCCCGACGACCACACCTCCTTCATCAAGGAGGACGTGGGTCCCTGGCCCGTCAAGAAGAAATAGTAGGGCGCAGCCGGATCGATCCGGCTGATCCAGCCGGTCCGGCTCCGGTCAGGACCACGAAGACCCCCATCCGGCCGGATGGGGGTCTTCGTGCGTCCATGTCTCAGTTCACCTGGTTGATGATGGTCTCGGCCACCTCACGCATCCCCAGGCGCCGGTCCATCGACGTCTTCTGGATCCAGCGGAATGCCTCGGGCTCGGTGAGACCCATTTTCGTGGTCAGCAGGCTCTTGGCGCGTTCGACCAGCTTCCGCGTGGCGAACTGCTCCTGCAGATCGCTGACCTCGGCCTCGAGCGCGAGGATCTCCTCGTGGCGCGACATCGCGATCTCGATGGCCGGGATGAGATCAGCAGGTGTGAAGGGCTTCACCACGTAGGCCATCGCTCCGGCATCCCGTGCCCGCTCGATGAGTTCCTTCTGACTGAACGCCGTCAACAGGACCACCGGGGCAATCCGGGCCTTGACGATCTGCTCGGCCGCCGTGATGCCGTCCAGCACGGGCATCTTCACGTCCATGAGCACGAGGTCGGGCCGGTGCTCCGTGGCCAGCGCAACAGCCTTCTCGCCGTTGTCCGCCTCGGCCACCACCTCGTAGCCCTCTCCGCGCAGGATCTCGACGATGTCCAGTCGGATGAGCGTCTCGTCCTCGGCCACGACGACCCGGCGTGCGGGCCCGGAGGGCGTGGACTCGGTGTTTTCAGACACTGGTGCTCCTTGGTCACGATGATGATTCAGGGGTCGCTCGACGCTCTCGTCCTGACCCCGAAAACAGCCTATCGGCATGTAGAGTGGTTTCTCGCACCAGGGGCACCCGAGCCGGTCGGCTGACGGCACCCTGTGCAGGTACGGCCCGAATGGCGGAATCGGCAGACGCGCTGCACTCAAAATGCAGTATCGAGAGATGTGTGGGTTCGAGTCCCACTTCGGGCACCGTCGTGAGCCGGATGGACGGCTGGAAACAGGGCAGTCAGTGCGGAGAACATTGTTCAACAATCTCTTGCCGAGATTGTTGAACAACCTGTAGGGTCGTCTCCACCATCCGATGTGACCGTAGTCACCATGTTCGAACGGACGATCCATGGCAGAGACCGGCAGTACGCCACGATTGAGTTCATCCACGCGGCGCACAGCTCTGCTGGGCGCGATGTTCCTGATGGCGACCAGCGCCATCGGACCCGGGTTCATCACCCAGACCACGGTCTTCACCGCCCAGATCGGCGCAGCGTTCGCCTTCGCCATCCTGGCCTCGATCCTCATCGACATCGCCGTCCAGCTCAACGTCTGGCGGGTCATCGGCGTCTCCGGCCTCCGCGCCCAGGAGCTGGGCAACCGGGTCATCCCCGGAGTCGGCTGGTTCCTGGCCGGGCTGGTCTTCATCGGGGGCGTGGTCTTCAACATCGGCAACATCGCCGGAACCGGGCTCGGCGCCAATGCGATGCTCGGCCTCGACCCGAAGATCGGCGGCGCCGTCTCGGCGATCATCGCCATCATGATCTTCGTCAGCAAGAAGGCCGGCATGGCACTGGACCGCATCGTGGTGATCCTCGGTGCCATCATGATCCTGCTGATGATCTATGTCGCGATCGTCGCCGCACCGCCGCTCGGAGAAGCCCTGCGGAACGCCGTCCTCCCGGAGCAGATCGACTTCCTCATCATCACCACCCTCGTCGGTGGCACCGTGGGCGGCTACATCACCTATGCAGGCGCCCACCGCATGCTCGACTCCGGCGCGACCGGCATCGAGAGCGTGAAGGAGATCACCCGCAGCTCCGTCCTGGGCATCATCGTCACCGGTCTCATGCGCGTCCTGCTGTTCCTGGCCATCTTCGGCGTCGTCGCCGGCGGAGCGGTGCTCTCGAGCGAGAACATGGCAGCCGAGGCCTTCGGGATCGCCGCCGGTGACGTCGGCATGCGCCTGTTCGGAATCGTCCTCTGGGCAGCAGCGATCACCTCGGTGATCGGCGCGGCGTTCACCTCGGTCTCGTTCATCACGTCCTCGAGGACGCCTGATCGCACGCGCAATCTCATCACGGTCGCCTTCATCGCCGGGTGTGCTGTGGCCTATCTGTTCCTCGGCCAGGCACCTCAGCAACTGCTCATCTTCGCCGGGGCGTTCAACGGACTGATCCTGCCCGTCGGATTCGGCGTGCTGCTCTGGGTGGCGTGGCGCCGCCGGGACCTGATGCACGGTTACGTCTACCCGAGGTGGCTGCTGGTGATCGGTGTCCTCACCTGGTTCCTCACCCTGTTCCTCGGCTACACCTCGATCACCGGGCTGGCTCAACTGTGGGGCTAGGTGCTGATCCGGCGAACCAGCTCCGTCTCGGCGTCGTCCAGGTAGGCGCGTAGTCCTTCCGCGGCCGCCAGCCGATCTCCGGCCCGAAGCCGTTCGACGAGCCGGACGTTGCGCTCCACGAAGTGGGCGTGGAAGTCGGGAGCCGAGGTCATGGCGTGGAAGACCAGTCGCATCTCCGCGAGCACACGGTCCATGAGCACCCGGAGGGAGGAACTGCCGGTGAGGTCCACCACGCTACTGTGCAGGGCCTGGTTCGCATCGGCCATGTCCGCAACCGCACCGTCGTCCCGCGCCGTCAGGGCGCGTTGCACGATGCTCTCCATGCTCTCCAGTGCCTCCGCGCTGAGCTCACCCCAGAGGACGGCGGCCGGTTCGATGGCGCGGCGCACGCGGTAGATCTCGCGTACCTCCTCGATCCCGGGTGAGGCGACGAATACTCCCCGATTCGGGATCCTCGTGATCACGGATTCACCGGCGAGCGCAGAGAAGGCCTCACGCAGCGTGTTGCGGGAGACCCCGAGCGAGGTCGAGAGGGTCTGCTCGGAGAGCTTGGTCCCGGGCGTGAGATCTCCCGCCGCGATCCGCGCGCGCAGGACGGAGGCGACCCACCCGGCGGTGTGCGCGTACTCCGCCGAGCCGGCGGGACGGTCCCGGTCAGCATCCGCCGTCGGCGTGGTGTCTTCGGCTGTCGTCACGACGGGAGGCCACCCACCGTTCCCAGTGCCTCGCCGCGGACGACGACCCCGCCGGGCTCCTGGTCACCGCGACGGAAGACCCCGGCCACCGAGCAGACCACGTCGGTCTCCATCTTCATGGCTTCGATCACCGCGACGGACTGCCCGACCGTGATCAACGCGCCGTCGTCGACCAGCCATTTCACCAGGGTCCCACCCATCGACGCCGTGACCGCGCGGTCCTTGGCCGGGTCACGGCCGACAGTACCGTCGTCGCCGGCACCGCCGCGGACTGCCGGACCGGCGGCCCGATCGATCGGTGCTCCAGCGCCGTTCATGAGGGCCGCGAAGACGGTGGCGGGCAGTCCCAGCTGGACGGCCCTGCCGTCGATCTCCACGGTGAGGGTCTGGCGGCGGGCCACGGGCGAGGCCGTGCCACTCGAGAGTGCTGCGTCCAGCCGTGGGGCGAAGGCGCCCTCTATCCACGTGGTGTGGACCCGGAGTGTCCCGGGGTCGGTGAAATCGGGCTCGCGCACCACGGCCCGGTGGAACGGAAGGACGGTCGGCAGGCCCTCGATCCGCAGTTCGTCGAGGGCGGCACGTGCGCGCCGCAGCGCCTGGGGACGATCCTCGCCGTGCACGATCAGCTTGGCCATCAAGGAGTCGTACTGGGCCGGCACACTCGAGCCGGGCCGGACCCCCGTGTCCACCCGGACACCGGCGCCGGTGGGTGCCTCGAACACGTCCACAGGACCGGGGGAGGGCAGGAAACCGCGGCCCGGATCCTCGGCGTTGAGGCGGAACTCGAACGCGTGACCGGTCGGTGCCGGGTCCTCGGTGATGCTCATCGGCAGTCCGGCCGCAATCCGGAACTGTTCACGCACCAGGTCGACGCCCGAGGTCGCCTCGGTCACCGGATGCTCCACCTGCAGGCGCGTATTGACCTCGAGGAAGGAGATCACGCCGTCGGGGGCCACCAGGTATTCGACGGTACCGGCGCCGATGTAGCCGGCCTCGCGGCAGATGGCGCGGGCCGACTCGTGGATGCGCACACGCTGGTCCGCGGTGAGGAACGGTGCCGGAGCCTCCTCGACGAGCTTCTGATTACGACGCTGCAGCGAGCAGTCGCGGGTCCCCACGACGACGACGGTGCCGTGCGTATCGGCGAGCACCTGCGCCTCGACGTGCCTCGGTGTCGCGAGGAACCGTTCGACGAAGCACTCGCCGCGACCGAACGCGGCGGTCGCTTCACGGACCGCGGAATCGAAGGCGTCGTCGATGTCCTCCAGTCTGTGGGCTATGCGCATCCCGCGGCCGCCCCCGCCGTAGGCGGCCTTGATGGCGACGGGCACGCCGTGCTCCTCCGCGAAGGCACGGACCTCGCCGGCGGTCGCGGCCGGCCCGTCCGATCCCGGAACCAGGGGCGCGCCGACCTTCACGGCGATGTCCCTGGCCGTGACCTTGTTGCCGAGGATCCTGATCGCCTCGGGGGGTGGCCCGATCCAGGTGAGACCGGCATCCAGCACGGCCTGGGCGAAGTCGGCGTTCTCCGACAGGAACCCGTACCCCGGATGCACGGCGTCCGCCCCGGCGCGGGCAGCCACGTCGAGGAGCCCGGCGATGTTCAGATAGGTGTCCGCACTCGATGATCCGGGCAGGGCGTATGCCTCGTCGCTGAGGCGGACGTGCAGGGCATCGGCGTCGACGTCGGAGTACACGGCGACCGAGGTCAGCTCCGCATCGGTGCACGCCCGGATGATGCGCACGGCGATCTCGCCGCGGTTGGCGATCAGGACCTTCTTCATGGTGGCTACTTCCACGGGGTTCGGGTAAGGGCTGCATCGGTGCACGGCAGCGGCTGCAGGGTCTCGGCGTCGACCGCCACGAAGACCACGCTCGTGCCCGGGCCGAGCTGCGCGGCGACGGGCAGATCCTCGGGTACCACGACGCCGATCACCGGGTACCCTCCGGTCACCGGATGATCGGCGAGGAACACGACCGGCAGACCGGAAGGGGGTACCTGGAGGGAGCCCGCCACGACACCCTCGCTCGGGAGTTCGTCGGTGACGGCGCGTTCCAGCGCCCTGCTGCCCGGTGTGTCCGGCAGCGCGAGCCGGATGCCGATGCGGTTCGACTGGTCGGTCACCAGCCAGGTCTGTTCCGTGAGACCCTCACGGGATGCAGGGGTGAACCAGTCGTCACGGGGACCCGGGGTGATCCGCAGGACCGCGGGCCCGGCAGCACCCGAGGCGATCGTGTCGGTGAGCGCGGAGACTTCGGGCAGGCCTACCATCCGCGCCGTGTCCACCTCACCCACGGGCAGCACGGTCCCCGCCGACAGCGGATCCGGCCCGAGCCCGGACAGGACATCCGTGGAGCGGCTGCCCAGGACGAGCGGGACGTCGATGCCGCCCCTGACGGCCAGATACGTGCGCAGCCCCGTCGTCGGCGGCCCGAGGTGGAGGCGCTCGCCGTCGTGCAGCGCGAACGGAGCATCCATGGGAGCCGGGCGGCTGCTGTCATCCGCGCCCCGGATCCGGGCCGGTGTCACGGCTCCCGCCAGGGCCGCCGTCAGTTCTCCCTGTGCGCGGACCGTGAGCCCGCCGAGAACGGTCTCGATCACCGCGTCCGTCGGCAGGTTCCCCACCAGCCTGTTGGCCTGGCGGGCACTTGCGGTATCGGCTGCTCCGGACGCAGGCACACCGACGTCGCCGTGGCCCGGCCGGCCGAGATCCTGGATGAGGGACAGCGGCCCTGCCTCGATCACCTCGAGGCAACCGGCCACGCCGACGCCTGCCCGGTCGGGCGCTGCGGGGCAGGGCGCGCCCCGTACGTCCTGGTTCACCAGGGTCACAGCTTCCCGTACCGCGACGTACTGCACGGAGGTGCCGGGGCGCAGCAGGGCCGGCTGGTCCCGGTCGAGATCCCACAGCCGCGCTTCGGTCCGGCCGATGAGCTGCCAGCCGCCGGGGGAGCGTCGCGGGTAGACGGCCGAGAAGGTGTCCGCGAGGGCGACCGCTCCCGCGGGGACCGCCGTACGCGGGGTCGTGCGGCGCGGGACCGTGAGCGCGTCGTTCTCACCGATCAGGTAGGCGAAGCCCGGGGCGAAGCCCCCGAAGGCCGCGGTCCACAGCTGGCCCGTGTGCGCGGCGACGACGCCGTCGGGGTCGAGACCGGTGAGGCGGGCCACAGCGGCGAGGTCCTCGCCGTCGTACACCACCTCGATGCGCACCGGGTCGCCGCCCGCGAAGGGTTCGGCCGAAGCAGGTGCATCGAGCTGCGCGAGGGCACCCCGGGCGGCCCGGGCATGGGCGCCGGACGCGAACGTGATCAGCACGGTCCTGGCGGCGGCGAGGACGTCCACCTGGCCCGCCAGCGGGTCCTGCTCCAGCCGGGCGTGCACAGCGAGGACGGCCTGGAGCGAGTCGAGCTGCACGAGGAGGGCACGCGGTCCGGCCCGGCGCGTCCCCACCGGACTCACACGAAACTCCGGATCCCGACACCGGCTGCTTCGAGTTCGCGGCGAACGGCGGCGGCCATGGACACTGCTCCGGCGGTGTCGCCGTGGAGGCAGATGCTCTCGGCGGAGGTGTTCAGGATCGATCCGTCGCGGGCGATGATGACCCCCTCGGTGGCGAGCCGGACCATGTTGGCTGCCACCTCGCTCTCATCGTGCAGCACGGCGCCCGCCTCGCGGCGGGAGACCAGGGTGCCGTCCGGATTGTAGGCGCGGTCCGCGAAGGCTTCGGCCACGCCGCGGAGCCCTGCGCGCTCGGCAGCGGTCAACGCCACCGAGCCCGGCAGGAGCAGGAGCGGCAGATCGCCCCCGAAGGCCCCGACGGCGTCGACCACGGCCTGGGCATGCACCTCGTGCGTGACGATGGTGTTGTAGAGGGCGCCGTGGGGTTTGACGTACGCGACGGTCCCTCCGGCAGCGCGGGCGATGGCCTCGAGGGCCCCGATCTGGTACAGGACGTCGTCGGCCAGCTCGGTGGGTGAGCAGTCCAGGAAGCGGCGGCCGAACCCGGCCAGATCCCGGTACGCCACGTGCGCGCCGATCGTCACGCCGGAGGCAACCGCCTCGCGGCAGGTCTGGGCGATGGTCGAGGGATCACCGGCATGGAAGCCGCAGGCGATGTTCGCGCTGGAGACGGATGTCAGGACCGCGGCGTCGTCGCCCATGGTCCAGTTGCCGAAGGACTCCCCGACATCGCTGTTGAGATCGATGTACGCCATGGTGATCCTCGTCTCTGCAGGGCCGTTCCTCATAGGATGCACGACGGCAGGGAATTGTTCAACAATTCCGGTGAGGTCGCCGACGAGATGGATGGCTCAGCGCGGCTCCTCGCCGGGTCCGAGCCGCCGGCGTTCGTCGGTGACGGAGGTGGTCGGGTCAGAACCGTCCGGGTGCTCGATCCCGGAGCTTCCGGGCCGGAATCCGAAGAGCTGTGACTGAACCGCCCCTGAGTCCATGACGGGAGCGGCCGCTGCCGAACGTGCATGCCGGATGCCGAGCACCAGCCTGACCACGACGAGCGCTCCGAGGATCCAGGCGATCGGACCGACCAGGGGGCCGAGGTCCGTTCCGGTCAGCGGGTCGACGATCATGATGAGTACCAGTGCCAGGAGCGTCACGACCGTGACCGCCGTGAGGGCGCTCGACAGTTTCCGGACCATCCATCAACCCTACGCCGCAGGGGTACAGTGGGCCGATGGCCCGCGAAGCGATCACCCTGGACGTCGAGGGCCCGCACGGCACGCGCCGGGTGCGCCTGTCGAGTCCGTCCCGCGTGGTGTGGCCGCAGGTGGGACTGACGAAGCTCGATCTCGCCCGGTACGTCGTCGAGGTCGCACCGGCCTTCCTCCGCGCGAACGGCGGACGTCCCGTCTCGCTGCAGCGCTTCGGCGGGGACGTGGCGGGGGAGTCGTTCTTCAGCAAGAATCCGCCCAGGGGTGCTCCCGACTACGTCCGCAGTGAGACGGTCACCTACCCCAGCGGCCGGTCGCATCCGCAGGTGGTCCTCGACGAGGCGGCGTCCGTGGTGTGGGCCGTCCAGATGAACACCCTCGTCTTCCACCCCTGGGCCTCCCGCGCCGAGGACCCCGATCATCCCGACGAACTGCGCGTCGATCTGGATCCGCAGCCCGGCACGTCCTTCGGCGACGTCGTCTCGGCTGCGCACGCTCTTCGGGGTGTTCTCCGGGAGGCCGAGCTCGACCCCTTCGTCAAGACGTCCGGGAACCGGGGGCTCCACGTCTTCGCCGCCATCGAACCCGTGCACGAGTTCCTGGCGGTCCGGCGGGCCGTGATCGCCGCGGCCCGTGAGCTCGAGCGGCGTATGCCGGAGCAGGTCACGACGGCCTGGTGGAAGGAGGAACGCGGGGCCAGGATCTTCGTGGACTACAACCAGGCCAACCGGGATCGCACGATGGCCGGCGCCTACAGCCCGAGGGCCCTTCCCCACGCACCGGTCTCCTGCCCGGTGGCGTGGGAGGAGCTGACCGACGTCGACCCGGCAGCACTGACCATCACGACGGTTCCGGACCGCCTGCGCGCCGGTGGGGATCCCTGGGAGGACCTCCACGCGGCGCCCGGAAGGATCGACGTCCTGCAGGCCTGGTGGGACCGCGATGTCGAGGCCGGGCTCGGGGAGCTGCCCTTCCCTCCGGACTTCCCGAAGATGCCCGGGGAGCCGCCGCGGGTGCAGCCGAGCCGTGTACGGCACAGCGGGTGAGCCTGCCGGTGCGACTCCGTCCCGGAGTGCGGAGTAAGCTCGGATCATGCCGCTCCATGACCACCCCCGCACCGCCGTGGTCATCGAGGACGATGACGACGTCAGGGATCTTATCCATACGGTGCTGACGGGGTCCGGGTTCCGTGTCCATACGGCACCGGCCGGACTCGCCGGTGTGGAGATGGTGCGCCGTCTGGCCCCTGATGTCGTCACGCTCGACGTCGGACTCCCGGACATTGACGGCTTCGAGGTGGCGGCACGCATCCGGCGTTTCTCCTCGACCTTCATCGTGATCCTGACGGCCCGCACGGACCCCGCCGACGAGCAGCGGGGCATCGAAGCCGGTGCGGACCGCTATCTCCGCAAGCCCTTCCGCCCCGCCGAACTCCGCGCGCACATCCAGGAGGGCGTCGTCACCGCGCGAGCCTGACCGGCGACGTAAGCGACGTCGTCCGTGCCGTACCGGTCGTCGCTACCGATCGCGTTTCAGCCGCGTGCGTCCCGGATCATGTTGGTGATGCGGGCCGTGGAGAGCCGGCGGCCCTTCTCGTCCGTCATCACCACTTCGTGCGTCGTGAGGGTGCGTCCGAGATGGATGGCCGTGGCGGTCCCGGTGACCAGGCCGGAGTCGGTGCTGCGATGGTGGGTCGCGTTGACCTCGATGCCGACGGCCTGCCGCTGCGGGCCGGCATGCAGCCCTGCAGCGAAGGAACCGAGCGTCTCCGCGAGGACCACGTGGGCCCCGCCGTGCAGTATCCCTGCCACCTGCTGGTTGCCCTCGACGGGCATCGTCGCGACCATGCGCTCGGCGCTCATCTCCAGGAAGACGATGCCCATCTTGACCGTCAGCGCGCCCACCCCGTAGCGGCCCAGCCAGTGATGCATCTCGGGTGGTACACCTGCTGCCACGAGCTCGGCCAGGCGCTCCTCGGATGATGCCTGATCTACATCGGAGCGTATGCGGTTCTGCGTCATGGCAACTAGGCTGGCACCTGTGAGTGAAACAACCAAACCTGCGTACATGCCGACCCCGACCACCACGGTATCAACGGCCGGACCGCAGGCTCGGGACCGGCGCAGCGACGGCTCACGCAACCGACTGCTGGTGATCGACGGCCACTCCATGGCGTTCCGCGCGTTCTACGCGCTGCCTCCGGAGAACTTCTCCACGGACACGGGCCAGCACACCAACGCGGTCTACGGCTTCACCGCCATGCTCATCAATCTCATCAAGGACCAGCAGCCCACGCACGTGGCCGTGGCCTTCGATCTGGACACGCCGACCTTCCGTTCCGAGGAGTACACCGAGTACAAGGCCGGGCGCTCGAGGACCCCCGAGGAGTTCCACGGTCAGGTGGATCTGATCATCAAGGTCATGGAGGCGATGCGGATCCCGACCATCTCCCTGGACGGCTACGAGGCCGACGACATCCTGGCCACGCTCGCGGCCCAGGCGACGGCCGCCGGCTGGGACGTGCAGGTGGTCAGCGGCGATCGCGACGCGTTCCAGCTCGTCAACGATCGCGTGACGGTGCTGTACCCGAAGCAGGGCGTGACCAACATCCCGCAGATGGACGCCCGGGCGATCGAGGAGAAGTACTTCGTGCCGCCTCATCAGTACTCGGACCTGGCCGCGCTGGTGGGCGAGAGCGCCGACAACCTGCCGGGCGTTCCCGGCGTCGGACCGAAGACCGCCGCGAAGTGGATCAGGCTGTACGGCGGTCTCGAGGGCATCCTCGAGAATCTCGACGCCATCGGCGGGAAGGTCGGGGACTCGCTCCGGGCGAACATCGAGGACGTCAAGAGGAACCGTCGGCTCAATCGCCTGCTCACCGATCTCGACCTGCCCGTCGATCTCGACGCCATGGCGTCCAGGCACCCGGACCGCTCCGCCGTCGAGGACCTCTTCGACGCGCTGCAGTTCAACACCCTGCGCAAGCGGCTCTTCGATCTCTTCGGCGAGGAGCAGTCGGACGACGACCAGGAGGAGCAGGACGCACCGGAGCATGTCCTGCTGGAGGACGCGGAGGCGCTGACGCAGTGGTTCAAGGCCACGAACCAGTCCCAGGCGTCGGTGGCCCTGGCGACGGAGACGACGGCGGGCGCCACCGACGTGCTCGGGATCGCCGTCGTGACGGCAGCGCAGGCGGCCTTCGTGCCGCTGGAACGGCTGGATGCCGCCGCCGAGAAGGTTCTGGGCGACTGGCTCGCCGATCGAGATGCACCGAAGATCGTGCACGACTTCAAGACCGTCCTGAAGCTGCTCGCAGCGCGCGGTTTCTCCCTCGCCGGTGAGATGGACGACACCGCCATCTCCGGGTACCTCATCCAGCCGGACCGCCGCAGCTACGACCTCGCCGATCTGGCCCAGTACCACCTGCGCCTGTCCATCACCGCCTCGGCGAACGATTCCTCGGGCCAGCAGGCGCTCGACCTCCCAGGCGCCGATGCCGCCTCGCCTGCCGTGGTGGCCGCCTACGCCGCACTGCGCCTCAGTGAGCACTTCGCCGGTCAGCTCGTGGAGCGCGGCGCCAACCAGCTGCTCGGCGGGCTCGAACTGCCGCTGGCGGAAGTGCTGGCCCGGATGGAGCTCACCGGCGTCGCGGTCTCCGTCGAGGGACTCGACAGGTTGCTCGACGACTTCTCGAAGACCATCGGCGCCGCAGGCTCCGAGGCGTTCCGCATCATCGGCAAGGAGATCAATCTCGGGTCCCCGAAGCAGCTGCAGACGGTCCTGTTCGACGAGCTCGATCTCCCGAAGACGAAGAAGATCAAGACCGGTTACTCCACCGACGCCGATGCCCTGACCGACCTCATCACCAGGACCGGTCATCCGTTCCTCGAACAGCTCCTCGCGTACCGGGACGCCACCAAGCTGCGCCAGACCGTGGAGGGCCTGCGGAAGGCGGTCGGCGACGACGGTCGGGTCCACACCACCTACCTGCAGACCGTCGCCGCGACCGGGCGCCTGTCCTCCACGAACCCGAATCTGCAGAACATCCCGGTGCGCTCCGAGGAAGGACGGCGGATCCGCGAGGTCTTCGTCGTCGGACGCGGGCGGGACGGCGACCGCTACGAGTCGCTGATGACCGCCGACTACTCGCAGATCGAGATGCGCATCATGGCCCATCTCTCCGGCGACGAGGGCCTGATCTCCGCGTTCCTCGAGGGGGAGGACCTGCACCGGTTCGTGGGATCGCACATCTTCGGCGTGGCCCCGGAGGACGTCACGAATGCCATGCGGTCCAAGGTCAAGGCCATGTCCTACGGCCTGGTCTACGGGCTCAGCTCCTTCGGCCTGTCGAAGCAGCTGAACATCTCGGTGGACGAGGCACGCACGCTCATGCGCGACTACTTCGAACGGTTCGGCGCGGTGCGCGACTACCTGCGCGGCATCGTGGAGCAGGCCCGCAAGGACGGCTTCACCTCCACCATCGAGGGGCGCCGGCGCTACCTGCCGGATCTCTCGAGCGACAACCGGCAGCTCCGTGAGATGGCCGAGCGCGCAGCGCTCAACGCGCCCATCCAGGGCTCGGCCGCGGACATCATCAAGAAGGCGATGCTCGGCGTCGACGGCGCTCTGACACAGCGCGGACTGCACTCGCGCATGCTGCTGCAGGTCCACGACGAACTGGTCCTGGAGGTCGCCGCGGGGGAAGCCGAGGAGGTCGAGGCCCTCGTCCGTGAACAGATGGCCGGTGCCGCCGCTCTCTCGGTGCCCCTCGACGTGTCCGTGGGTACCGGCGCCAGCTGGCACGAGGCCGCGCACTGAGGACTCCGGGACACTAGGCTTGTCTGCTGTGAGCGACTACACCACCCCTGATCCCCGTACGCCTGAGTTACGCACCCCCGATCTCCGCACCGAAGTCTTCGGGCTCGCCCCTGACGAGGACGCCTCCACCGGCGGCCGCTTCGCCCAATGGCTCGACGCCGAGAGCATCGGCTTCCACGACGGCACGCAGGATCCCGAGGACATCGCGCAGTTCCTCGAGGCGTACCGGAACGACCGGCGTGTGCTGTGGAGCGTGCACGACGACGCCCAGCCGGCAGGGGCCCTCGGCTACCCCGTCGGCACCTACGGCACGATGGCGCACACCATGAACGTCGGCGCCTCGCACATCGAGGCACACCAGATCACGGCCGTCAGTGTCCGCGCGAGCCACCGGCGCCGCGGCATCCTCCGCTCCATGATGACCCGGGACCTGCGTGAGGCGAAGGACCGCGGCACACCCCTGGCGATCCTCACCGCATCGGAGGCCACGATCTACGGGCGGTTCGGCTTCGGGAGCGCGACCTTCACGCAGAGCGTCGAGGTGGATGTCAGCGAACGATTCGAGATCACAGCTCCTGCCTCGGGCACGACGACGCTCGTGGCGCGGGAGCATGCGGTCCGCCTCGCGGAGGACATCTTCGCCTCCTTCCACGCCGGCACCTTCGGCTCCGTGGGCCGCCAGTACGCCTACGCCCGCCGGGCCTCGGGCGAGTGGGGACGCGAACGTCCGGTCGAGGACCGCAGTGTCCGCATGGCCGTCCACTACGACGCTGCCGGAGCACCGACCGGGTACGTGAGCTACCGCTTCGCCGGGTGGGAGAAGACGCCGCGCACCATGAAGGTGGTGGACCTCGTTGCGAGCACACCGTCGGCCTATCTCGAGCTCTGGCGTTACCTGGGCTCGCTGGACCTCGTGCAGGTCGTCACCTGGGACGAGGCCCCGCGCGACGACGTGCTCCCATGGGCACTGCGTGACCGGCGCGGCTACAGCGTCAAGGCGACGGACGACGTCCTCTGGCTCCGGATGCTCGATGTCCCCGCGGCGCTGGAGGCCAGGTCCTACCGGGGCAGCGGGTCGCTCGTCCTGGAGGTCCTCGACGATCTCGGCCTCGCCGCCGGCTCCTTCGCCCTGAGCGTGTCGGACGGCGTCGCCCGGGTACGCAGCGTCGAGGATGGCTCGGGCGCGGACATCACACTGAGCGTCAACGCACTGGGTTCGCTGTACCTCGGCGGGGTGCACGCCGCGACGCTCGCTGCAGCCGGAGGCCTCAGTGCAGCCGACGCCGCCGCCGTCGAACTCCTCGACACCCTCTTCGGCCGGTCCCGGGAACCCTACTGCATCACGCACTTCTGAGTTCCGGCAGCGATCCCGGGGGGGTCCGGCACCGGGCACCGGGATCGATGAGCGCCCTTTGTTCCGAATGCGCCTGCTTTGACGGTGTTGCGGGCCGAAGTTAGACTGGACAGGCGTGTAGTCCGCTCTGACGGGACCGGTCCAGGCTGTTTCCCCCACCCGTACTACGAGCTCCGAATCTTCCGAGGTTCTGTCCATCCAGTCCACATCCGGACGGGGAATCCGCTCCCGGCACAGCCGGGGCTGCGGCGTTCGTCCTGGCCGGAGTACGTCACCATCCACAACGGAGTCCCAACTACATGACCATCACCACCACCGAGAAGCACGGTGCCCCGCAGGTCGCCATCAACGACATCGGCACCGCAGAGGACTTCCTCGCAGCCATCGACTCGACCATCAAGTACTTCAACGACGGCGATCTCGTCGAGGGTACCGTCGTCAAGGTCGATCGCGATGAGGTCCTTCTCGACATCGGTTACAAGACCGAGGGTGTCATTCCTTCCCGTGAACTCTCCATCAAGCACGACGTCGATCCCGGGGACGTCGTCTCCGTGGGTGACGAGGTCGAGGCCCTCGTCCTGACAAAGGAGGACAAGGAAGGCCGCCTGATCCTGTCCAAGAAGCGTGCTCAGTACGAGCGCGCCTGGGGCGACATCGAGAAGGTCAAGGAAGAGGACGGCGTCGTCACCGGCACGGTTATCGAGGTCGTCAAGGGTGGCCTCATCCTCGACATCGGCCTGCGCGGCTTCCTGCCCGCCTCCCTCGTGGAGATGCGTCGTGTGCGCGATCTCGCCCCGTACATCGGTCAGCAGATCGAGGCGAAGATCATCGAGCTCGACAAGAACCGCAACAACGTGGTGCTGTCGCGTCGAGCATGGCTGGAGCAGACGCAGTCCGAGGTGCGCTCCACGTTCCTCAACAAGCTGGAGAAGGGGCAGGTACGGCCCGGCGTCGTCTCCTCGATCGTCAACTTCGGTGCCTTCGTGGATCTCGGAGGCGTCGACGGTCTCGTGCACGTCTCCGAGCTGTCCTGGAAGCACATCGACCACCCGTCCGAGGTCGTCGAGGTCGGCCAGGAAGTCACGGTCGAGGTCCTCGAGGTGGATCTGGACCGCGAGCGCGTCTCCCTGTCGCTGAAGGCCACCCAGGAAGATCCCTGGCAGACCTTCGCCCGCACGCACGCCCTGGGTCAGGTGGTCCCGGGCAAGGTCACCAAGCTCGTTCCCTTCGGCGCGTTCGTCCGTGTCGAGGACGGCATCGAGGGCCTGGTGCACATCTCCGAGCTCGCGGTTCGCCACGTCGAGCTGGCCGAGCAGGTCGTCTCCGTCGGGGACGAGCTCTTCGTCAAGGTCATCGACATCGACCTCGAGCGCCGCCGGATCTCGCTGAGCCTGAAGCAGGCCAACGAGGGTGTCGATGCGGACAGCACCGAGTTCGACCCCGCGCTCTACGGCATGGCCGCGGAGTACGACGAGGAGGGCAACTACAAGTACCCCGAGGGCTTCGACCCCGAGTCGAACGAGTGGCTCGAGGGCTACGAGACGCAGCGTGCCACCTGGGAGGCCCAGTACGCCGAGGCCCAGTCGCGCTGGGAGGCGCACAAGAAGCAGGTCGTGCAGCACGAGTCCGACGACGCGCGCGCCGCCAGCGAGCCGGCCGAGTCCAACTCGTCCAGCTACTCCTCGGAGCCGGTCGTCGCCGACACCGGTTCAGGGACGCTCGCATCCGACGAGGCTCTCGCGGCCCTGCGCGAGAAGCTGACCGGAGCGTAGGGTTCCGCACAGGTCCGTCGTGCCGTTGGTTCACCGACGGCCTGACAGCCCCATGACAGCAGGCCCCGTCCACCGGACGGGGCCTGCTGTCATGTGCGGGTGCGGAACCGGACGGACGGCGGTGCGCGTCGCATCGTGCAGCAGGTCCGGAATCGGCTGGAACGGCCGGGCTGGATGGATCAGCGGCGGATGGAGCGGGTGACCGTGTAGCGCGGCGAGCGCTCGAGCTGCCGGGTGGGACCGATCAGGCGTTCGAGGACGGGCCTGTAGCGCAGCTGGCTGTTCCACACCGTCCACAGCTCTCCGCCCGGTGCCAGGACACGGCCACACGCCTCGAAGAGACGGTGCGCCACGCCCGTGTGCACAGTGCCTCCGATGTGGAACGGGGGATTCAGGACGATCGACCCTGCGGAGCGGTCGGCGAGAGCCGAGAGGGCGTCGTCCCTGCTCACCGTGACGCGGTCGAGGACGCCGTTCGCTCTCGCTGTGCCAGTGGTGGAGGCGACCGCCGAGCTGGACTGGTCGGTCGCATACACCTCGCGTGCCGGATCGCTCAGGGCCAGATAGGCGGAGATGGCCCCGTTGCCGCATCCGAGGTCGATCACGCACTCCTGGCCGGACTGTTCGACCTGCCCGGGCACCGGCGAAGCGATCCCGCGCAGATGGGGCAGGAGCAGACGCGTGCCGGGATCCAGCGCGGCTCCGCCGAACGTCGCCCCGTAGGCCCGCAGCTCAAGCGGCCGGGCGAGACCGACGTCGTGCTGCGTGCTGCGGGGGAAGGACGGCGCCGCCACGCTGCGGGGTCCGGTTGCCTGGATGACACGTGACTTCTGCCGGGCACGACCCGCGCTGACGACGTCGAAGTAGCGGCCCAGCACCGCGTTCATGGACAGCGACATGTGCTTCAGGCGCCCCGCGGCGAGGACACGCACGTCCGCCCGAGCGTGGGCCGCGACGGTCCAGGCGATCTCCTCCAGTTCCTCCAGCGACCGCGGAAGCCGCATCAGGACCGTGCTCACTCCTGCGAGCAGGCCGGCATCGAGCGGGAGCGAGTGGTAGGTACCCTCGAGGCCCTGGTCGGCCGCGTTCAGTGCCAGGGCCCGTTCACCGACCAACGAGTCCTGGAACGCCCGGATCTCACGCCGACCGGCGCGCTGAACGGCTCCGAGCGTGAGTGCACCGTAGGCGTCGTTGATCGTCGCGATCGCACCTGCCTCACCTGGGGCATCCGCGTCATCTCCACCTGCTGTGCCGCTCTTGCCGGTGAGGTGATGCGCCGCCGTGTCGAGAAGCAGCCGATCCGCGGCATCCACCGCGACCAGTCCGGGGGACTCGATGTCGGGCCGCCGACGCAGGAGATCGAGGCTGAACGCAGTCACCCGGTATATCCTAGGCGTTCTGGTGGTCTCAGCGCCGCGTCTAAACTGCTGCCTTCACCCCTTCCTTCGTTCCTGCCGTCGCTCCGGTGTCCGGTCCACCGGCCGGGACGGCGACGAGCAACTTCTTCTCCTCGACCAGCGACAGCGAGAGTGTCCGGTAGCCGACCGTGTCGAAGAGCACGGTGATGACGTCGTCCTCGTACCCCATCACGGTGCCGTGGCCCCACTGGGGATGCACGACCTCCGAGTCGACGTCGAACGGCTCGTCGGCCACCGTCTCGTCCAGCAGGGAACCGCGCAGTGCCGCGGAGGTGCCGGCCTGCTCGGCAGCAGCGCAGTTGTCACAGTTCCCGCAGGGTTCGGGACGTTCCTCCCCGAAATAGGAGAGCAGCGACTGCCGACGGCACCGGCTGGTCTCCGCGTACCGACGGGCCATCTCGACGCGTGAGAGATCGATGCTCTCCCGACTCTCCGCCTGTTCGACGGCGCCGTCCACGGCAGCGGAAGGGCGCATCTTCCGCGCGCGGTACCCCTTGGCCACCTCCTGCACACTGCCACCGGCCTCCAGCAGGTTGAGCAGGCCCGTGAGCTTCCGCGCGGACAGGCCGGAAAGCTCCCTGAGCTGCTTCAGGGTGGCCGGTTCGGCCTGCGCGCACAACAGGAGGAAGAGTTCCCGCAGCTGTGTGCGGTTCGCCGAGGCGGAGGCGAAGAAGCGCCGGAGGGAGAGATCCTCCGGACGGTAGTGCAGCACGGCCCGTGCCGGTTTCCCGTCGCGCCCGCTGCGGCCGATCTCCTGGTAGTAGCTGTCGAGCGAATCGGGGATGTCCGCGTGGACGACGAAGCGGACATCCGGTTTGTCGATGCCCATCCCGAAGGCCGTCGTCGCGACGACGACGTCCGCCGTGCCGTCGAGGAATGCATCATGGACGGCCTCCCGCTCCTTCCGCCGTCGGCCGGCGTGGTAGACATCGACGCGGAGGCCGTGAGCGGCGAGGTCGGCGGCCAGTGTCTCGGCTGTCTTCTTCGTCGCGGTGTACACCAGCCCCGGACCGTCGAGCCCGAGGACCTCCTCGCGCACGGCGCGGTTCTTGTCCGCTTCCTCGACGTGCTGGATCACCTCGAGGAAGATGTTGGGCCGGTCGAAGCCCTCCACGAGGACCAGGGGATCTTCCAGGTGCAGTCTCTGAACGATCTCCTGCTGCACGGGCTGGGAGGCCGTTGCGGTCAGGGCGACGACGGGCGCCTCCATCCTCCTGAGAACATGCCCGAGCTGGAGATAGTCGGGGCGGAAGTCGTGGCCCCAGGACGAGACGCAATGGGCTTCGTCGACGACGACGAGGCTCACGTCGAGGGCGCGCAGCTTCTCGGTGATGTCGTCACGCGTCACCTGTTCGGGCGCGAGGAAGAGGAACTTGGCGCGGGTGGACTCGTCGGTGTCGGCGGCCGCACCCCACGCCGCGTCGAGTTCGCTCGAGGTCAGCTCGGAATTGATGACGCGAGCCCGCTCGGCGCCGGCGTGCCCGTTGATCGCCTCCGCCTGATCGTGCTGCAGCGCGATCAGGGGGGAGATCACGATGGCCACCCCTGGGAGCGTCATGGCCGGTACCTGGTAGATCGCCGACTTGCCGGAGCCGGTCGGCATGACGCAGAGCACGCTCTTGCCCGCGATCAGTGCTTCCATGGCCTGCTCCTGGCTGCGGCGCAGGCTGCTCCACCCGAAGACGGCGTCGGCGGTGTGCTGGAGGTCCTTCAGTGTGGTCACGATGCTCCTCGGACGGGACAGATCGATCCAGCGTAATCAGGCGCACCGACGTTCCTCCCGGGGAGGTGCGCACGGAAGGGGCCTTGACCGACCGGCAGGGTCACCGTAGTGGATGCGCCCATATTAGGGTGGGCCCATGCTGCGTATCGGACTGACAGGGGGCATCGCCGCGGGCAAGTCGGTGGTGGCCCGGCGCTTCGGCGAGCTGGGCGCCGTCGTCGTGGATGCCGACGCGCTGGCGCGGGCAGTGCTCGAGCCCGGCTCGGAGGGTCTGCGCGAGGTCGTGGCGGCCTTCGGCCGGGAGATCCTCGGGCCGAACGGCGGTCTCGACCGCGCCGCACTCGGCGCGCTGGTCTTCGCCGACGAGCAGGCGCGCGATCGGCTGAACGGGATCGTCCACCCGCGTGTGCGACGGCACTCGGCGCGCCTCGTCGACGAGGCTCCCCGTGATGCGATCCTGGTCCAGGACACTCCGCTCCTGGTCGAGACGGGCCAGGCCGCCCGTTTCCACCTCGTCGTCGTCGTCGATGCCCCGGATGAGGTGCGCGTGGAGCGGATGGTCGGGCAGCGTGGCATGGAGCGCGGCGATGCGCTGCGGCGCATGGCCGCGCAGGCGTCACGGACGGACAGGCTGCGGGAGGCCGATGCCGTGCTGCGGAACGAGGGCACCGTCCAGGAGCTGCTGGCGGCGGCCGACGCGCTCTGGCACGAGCGGATCGTCCCGTTCGCCGACAACCTGCTCGCGGACCGCACGGCGGGCATCCAGCGATCGGCGCCCTCCGGCGCGGGCCTCGCCGGGACGAGCGGTCTCACGCGCCGGATCGTCGCGAAGCTCGACGCCGCACTGCCGGCCGGGTCAGCGCTCCCGCCGGTTCCCGACGGCGACGTCGTCCCGGGGACGGCGACCGGAACAGCGACCGGCGCCGGGGGCGGATCGGCGCCGGACTCCGACGACGTGACGCGCACCGTGGTCCGTGTCCCGCTCCTGCTGCCGAGCGAACTCGACCGTGCCTCCCGCGCTGTCTCGGCGGCCGGCTTCCCGCGGCTCACGGGCGGGAAGGTGCCCGCGGAGCACGAGGGACGGGCTGTGCACCGCTCCGCGGATCCGGCACTGGATGTCACGGTTCTCGTCACCGGGCAGGACGACCCAGGCACCTGAGCACCCCTGACCGGGCGCGGGCCGGGGCGCATTCAGCCTGCAGCACACTCCGGGTGGAGTGTCACCGTCAGGCACTATCTTTGAGGCATGAGTCTTGCGCAGGATATCAAGCGTGTCGTGGCGCCCTTCGAGGTCATCAGCGAGTACACCCCGGCCGGTGATCAGCCCACCGCCATCACGGAACTGTCCGAGCGGATCACCGCGGGTGAGAAGGACGTGGTGCTGCTCGGTGCCACCGGTACCGGCAAGAGTGCCACCACCGCCTGGCTGATCGAGCAGGTGCAGCGACCCACTTTGGTCATGGTCCAGAACAAGACCCTCGCGGCCCAGCTCGCCAACGAGTTCCGCGAGCTGCTGCCGAACAATGCCGTGGAGTACTTCGTGTCCTACTACGACTACTACCAGCCAGAGGCCTACGTTCCGCAGACCGATACGTTCATCGAGAAGGACTCCTCGATCAACGAGGAGGTCGAGCGGCTCCGCCACTCCGCAACGAACGCCCTCCTGACCCGGCGCGACGTCGTCGTCGTCGCCACCGTGTCCTGCATCTACGGCCTCGGTACGCCCGAGGAATACATCAACAAGATGGTCACGCTGCGGCGCGGCGACCAGCTGAACCGGGACGAACTCCTGCGGCAGTTCGTGAGCATGCAGTACACGCGCAACGACATGGACTTCCACCGCGGTACGTTCCGGGTGCGTGGGGACACGGTGGAGATCATCCCGATGTACGAGGAGCATGCGCTGCGCATCGAGTTCTTCGGGGACGAGGTCGAGAACATCTACACCCTGGACCCCCTGACGGGCACCGTGATCCGTGAGGAGGAGGAGATGTACGTCTTCCCGGCCTCCCACTACGTGGCCGGTGAGGACCGCATGACACGGGCCATCAAGGACATCGAGGACGAACTGCAGCAGCGCCTGGCGGAGCTCGAGTCGCAGAACAAGCTCGTCGAGGCGCAGCGCCTGCGGATGCGCGTCACCTACGACCTCGAGATGATGCAGCAGATGGGTTTCTGCAACGGCATCGAGAACTACTCCCGGCACATCGACGGCCGCGATGCAGCCTCGGCGCCGCACTGCCTGCTGGACTACTTCCCGGACGACTTCCTGCTGGTCGTGGACGAGTCGCACGTGACGATCCCGCAGATCGGCGCCATGTACGAGGGCGACATGTCGCGCAAGCGCACACTCGTGGACCACGGTTTCCGGCTTCCGTCCGCCATGGACAACCGGCCACTGAAGTGGGACGAGTTCCAGGACCGGATCGGGCAGACCGTCTATCTCTCGGCCACCCCGGGCAAGTACGAACTGGGCAAGGCCGACGGGTACGTGCAGCAGATCATCCGTCCCACCGGTCTCGTGGATCCCGAGGTGGTGGTGAAGCCGACCAAGGGGCAGATCGACGATCTGCTCGACGAGATCCGCGAGCGCGTGGAGATCAACGAGCGTGTGCTCGTCACCACCCTGACCAAGCGGATGGCCGAGGACCTCACGGGCTATCTCCTGGAGCACGGGGTCAAGGTGGAGTACCTGCACTCGGACGTCGACACCCTGCGGCGTGTCGAGCTCCTGCGGGAGCTACGCATGGGCACGTTCGACGTCCTCGTGGGCATCAATCTCCTCCGCGAGGGGCTGGACCTGCCGGAGGTCTCCCTCGTGAGCATCCTCGACGCCGACAAGGAGGGGTTCCTGCGGAGCACGACGTCGCTGATCCAGACCATCGGACGCGCCGCCCGCAACGTCTCGGGCGAGGTGCACATGTACGCCGACCGGATCACGGACTCGATGGAGCGGGCCATCGACGAGACGAACAGGCGCCGCGCCATCCAGGTTGCGCACAATCTCGAGCACGGCATCGATCCCACACCGTTGCGGAAGCGGATCGCCGACATCACCGACACCATCAACCGAGAGGACGCCGATACACGCACGCTCCTCGAGGAGGCCGGCAGGAGCAGGAGACCGACCAAGGGAGCCGTCCGCGCCGAGGGACTCGCATCGGTGCCCGCGGAGGATCTCACCGATCTGATCCAGCAGCTGACCGACCAGATGCACTCCGCTGCGGCCGATCTGCATTTCGAGCTGGCCGGCAGGCTCCGGGACGAGGTCGGGGACCTGAAGAAGGAGCTCCGGCAGATGCAGTCGGCCGGACACGCCTGAGACATGGTGTTCCGGTAGGATCGGGGGGACGTAGGGGAGTATCCCAAGCGCTACGGACGTCAGCACGCGGGGCATCGTCGTCCCGCCGGGCGTAGCGGTCAGCCGGCCCAGGCCGCGGCGGAGAGACTTACGGCGGTCCATCGTGAACACCGGAAGGTAACCCATGCCCGAATTGCCCGTCGTCTTCGAGGTCGGCACCTTCATCGTGCTCGGCATCGTCCTGCTGTTCGATCTGCTGCTCGTCGTGAAGCGACCCCATGAACCCTCCATGAAGGAGGCAGGTCTGTGGGTGGGCTTCTACATCGCCCTGGCGCTGGTCTTCGCCGGTCTGATGTTCGTGTTCACCGGTCCGGAGTACGGCGGCCAGTTCATCGCGGGCTGGATCACCGAGTACAGCCTCAGCATCGACAATCTCTTCGTGTTCATCATCATCATGGCGCGTTTCTCGGTACCCCGGAAGTACCAGCAGGAAGTGCTGATGGTCGGCATCATCATCGCGCTGATCCTCCGCGGTATCTTCATCGCCCTCGGTGCGGTGTTCATCGAGAACTTCAGCTGGATCTTCTACCTGTTCGGTATCTTCCTGCTCTACACGGCCTACAGGCAGGCCACCGACGCCGGCGACGACGAGGACGCCGGTGACAACAGACTCATCGCGAAGCTGCAGTCCGTGCTGCCGATGTCCCAGTCCTACGACGGCAACAGGATCCGCACCGTGGTCGACGGCAAGAAGGTCTTCACGCCCATGATCATCGTCTTCGTGACGCTCGGGCTCACGGATCTCCTGTTCGCCGTCGACTCCATCCCGGCCATCTTCGGCCTGACGCAGAGTGCCTTCATCGTCTTCACGGCCAACATCTTCGCGCTCATGGGGCTGCGTCAGCTGTACTTCCTGCTCGGTGGGCTCCTGACCCGCCTGGTGTACCTGAAGCACGCCCTGTCGGTGATCCTCGCCTTCATCGGCGTGAAGCTCATCCTCCACGCCATGCACGTGAACGAGCTGCCGTTCATCAACGGCGGAGAGCCGATCGAGTGGGCGCCCGAGATTCCCACGTTCGTCTCGCTGGCCGTCATCGTCCTGACGATCGTCGTCGCCGTGATCGCCAGCCTCATCCGCTCGCGTGTGGGCGGGGACACCGACGACGGCGCCGGGAACACCGGGAACACCGGGAACACCGGTGGGCAGGACTCCGCGGGCGGCACGGGGTCGCGCGGGGATTCCGCCGTGGACCCGGCCCTCGACGAGGCCGCTGACGAGGCCGGCAGGAAGAACCCCCGCCGTCGCGCCTGAGATGGCAGCAGCTCCTCGGTCCGGTGGCGGCCCTGGGTGTCAGCGGTGGGTCATGGAGAGCAGCCGCTCGAAGATCGCCTCGCCGTCGTCCGCAATGCCGTCGTGGTGGTACTCGTCGGTCTCCCAGACCCGAAGATTCCGCACCGCAGCGGCCGTGGCCAGCGACAGGTCCCTGTCGACGTAGATGTCGTGGGTGTACACGGCCGCGGCGACGGGAACGGTGTTCGCTGCGAGGACCCCGGTGTCGTAGAGCGCTCCCCAGTCCTCCTTGCCGGCGAGCACGTCGGCGACGGCACTCAGGGGTCGCAGCGCCGGGTCCTCCTCGAAGTACCACCGGTACACCATCTCACCCGTCAGGAGCGGCTCGGCGGCGTCCGGCTCGAACTGCGGGTACTCCGCCAGGATGCGCTGCGCCGACCAGCGCGAGGCGGATCCCTGACAGTAGATGGACTCGTGCATCAGGGCGTAGAGCGGCTGGGATGCGCGGCTGACGAGGCCGTGGACCTGCTCGAGGAACGTCGCCGACAGGCGCGGACCCGACGACGTCCCGGTGAACGCGTCCTCCAGCAGGTAGTGGAGACCGTGGATCCTCGTGTTGCCGCCGAGGTACGAGCCGATCAGCTGCAGGCGCCGGGCCGTGAGCCGCTCACCGCTCGGCAGGAACTCCTCGACGTCGTCGAGATGGCGCATGATGCGGCTCAGGAGATCCCTGTCCTCCGGGTACCAGGAGAAGTACTCGGCGTTCCGCTCCTCGACGCGCGCGAACGTGGCGCGGTACACCTGGTCCGGATGCCCCTCCAGGGGTGCGAGACCGCCGGTGATGAGTGCGCGGTCCATACCCTCCGGCGCGTTCGACAGATAGGTGAGGGTGCAGAAGCCGCCATAGCTCTGCCCGAGGACCGTCCAGGGCGGGCTGCCGAGACTGCGGCGGATCAGCTCCGCGTCGGCGACGATCGAGTCGGCCCGGAAGTGGGTGAGATACTCCGCCTGTGCCTCCGGTGAGCCCAGCGAGGCCAGGGTCGCGGCGTCGGCGGGTGTGGACAGGCCCGTGCCGCGCTGATCCAGCATGAGGATCCGGAACTGCCGGGCGGCGGCCGTCAGCCACCCGGTCAGCTGCGTGGTCCGCACACCCCGTCCGCCGGGGCCGCCCTGCAGGAACAGGAGCCACGGGAGGTGCGCCGCCTCCTCCTCGCCGTGATCGAGGGAGGAGTACTCCCGCGCGAAGATCTCGATCGTCCCGGAGGAGGGGTCAGCGTGATCGAGCGGCACCCGGAAGACGTGTCCGGTGGCCCGCAGCCCGCGCATGACCGCCGTCCTGCCGACCACGTGGTCCCGCGTGCCGGCGAGGACGGCGGGAGCGTCGGAGGGTTCGGGCAGCGGCTGCACTACGCGGCGGAATCGGCGAGCGCGGCGACCTCGGCGAGCGCGTCGCCCGTCAGCCGGAAGGTGCTCCACTCGGTCTGGTTCGTGGCGCCGAGGCTCTCGTAGAACCGGATGGACGGCTCGTTCCAGTTCAGGACCGACCATTCCACACGCGCGTAGCCGCGCTCGGCGGCGATCGAGGCGAGGTGCGCCAGGAGGGCCTTGCCGAGACCGGCGCCGCGGGCCTCGGGGCGCACGTAGAGATCCTCGAGGTAGATCCCGTTGACGCCCTCCCAGGTCGAGTAGTTCAGGAACCAGAGCGCGAATCCCTGGACGGCGCCGTCCGCTTCGATCACGTGGGCGTAGATGGTGGGCTGCTCCCCGAACAGGGCATCGCGCAGTGCGTCGGCGGTGTTCCTGACCGCGTCGGGTTCCCGTTCGTAGACCGCGAGATCGTGGATGAGCTGGAGGATGACCGGGACGTCCGCCGGTTCTGCTGCGCGAATCAGTGACATGGCATCAGCCTAGCGAGAACACACCCTGTTCCGGTGTCCGTCACTGTCTCCCCGGGTACTGCTCAGGCTGCCACGGGAGCCCCGACGCCGAGGATCCGCACCACCGGGCTGCCGGCGTCGTCCGATGCCGCGAGGTCGATCTCCGCGTTGATGCCCCAGTCGCCGTTGCCCTCCGGATCCTTCAGGATCTGGCGGACCTTCCAGCTGCCCGGCTTCTTCTCGATGAGCAGCAGAGCAGGCCCGCGTGCGTTCGGGCCGTCGTCGATGTCCTCGTAGTCGGCGAAGTAGCCGTCCAGCGCATCCGCCCAGCGATCGGCGGTCCAGCCCGAATCCGCGTCGAGTGCCCCGAGCGCCTCGTCCTGCTCGTCGGCGAAGAGCTTCACGCGCTGGAACATCTCGTTGCGGACCATCACGCGGAAGGCGCGCTCGTTCGAGGTCACCGAGGGTGGTTCGGGGGGCAGGTCGACGGCGTCGTCAGCGGGTCCCTCGAGCACTCCGGCGGCAAGCTGCGTCCACTCGTCGAGGAGACTGCTGTCGACCTGGCGCACGAGTTCGCCCAGCCACTCCACGATGTCGCTGAGGTCCTCGCGGAGCGCCTCGACCGGGACGGTGTGCCGCAGTGCCTTGTAGCAGTCCGCCAGGTAACGCAGGAGGATGCCCTCGGAGCGGGTGAGGGCGTAGAACGCGACGTACTCGCCGAAGCTCATGGCGCGCTCGTACATGTCGCGGACCACGGACTTCGGTGCCAGCTCGAAGTCACCGAGCCAGGGCGCCGACGCGCGGTACACCTCGAAGGACTGCTGCAGCAGGTCCTCCAGCGGCTTCGGATACCCGATCTCCTCGAGGCGCGCCATGCGGGCGTCGTAGTCGATGCCCTCCGCCTTCATCGCGGCGACGGCCTCGCCGCGCGCCTTCTTCTCCTGCGCATTGAGCACCTGGCGCGGCTTCTCGAGCGTCGCCTCGATCACGGAGACGACGTCGAGCGCGTACCCCGGCCCCTCGGGGTCCAGCAGCTCCAGGGCGGCGAGCGCGAACGGGGACAGCGGCTGATTGAGCGCGAAGTTCGCCTGCAGGTGCACCTTCAGTCGCACCTGCCGGCCGTCGGGCTCGGGTTCGGGCAGCCGTTCCACGATGCCGGCGGTGACGAGTTCGCGGTAGATGCCGATGGCGCGGCGCATGAGCCGCAACTGGGAGGCCCGCGGCTCATGGTTCTCCGTCAGGAGTCGCTTGGCGGCGACGAACGGGTCGCCCGGTCGCTCGAGGAGATTCAGGAGCATGGAGTGGCTCACCGAGAACGACGACGTCAGCGGGTCGGGGACGCTCTCGACGAGCCGCTCGAAGGTCGGTCTGCCCCACGAGACGAAGCCCTGCTGCGGCTTCTTCCGGACGACCTGGCGCAGCTTCTTCTGGTCGTCGCCGAACTTCGCGACCGCCTTCGCCATGGCCTTCGCGTTCTCCACGACGTGCTCGGGTGCCTGCACGACGACGGTCCCCGCGGTGTCGAACCCGGCGCGTCCGGCGCGACCGGAGACCTGGTGGAACTCGCGCGCATTGAGCAGGCGGGTCCGCACGCCGTCGTACTTGCTCAGCGCCGTCAGCAGGACGGTGCGGATGGGCACGTTGATACCGACGCCGAGTGTGTCCGTGCCGCAGATGACCTTGAGCAGACCGGCCTGCGCGAGCTGCTCCACGAGGCGCCGGTACTTGGGGAGCATCCCCGCGTGGTGCACACCGATGCCGTGGCGGACCAGGCGGTTCAGGGTCCTGCCGAAGCCGGAGGAGAACCGGAAGGTCGCGATCAGCTCGGCGATGCGGTCCTTCTCCTGGCGCGTGGCCATGGTGAGGCTCATCAGGTTCTGCGCGCGCTCGATGGCCTCGGCCTGACTGAAGTGCACCACGTAGACCGGTGCCTGCCGCGTGGACAGCAGCTCCTCCAGCGACTCCTGCACGGGGGTCTCGACGTAGTAGTAGTGCAGGGGGATGGGCCGCTCCACGGACGTCACCGTCGCCGTCGCGCGCCCGGTGCGCTCCGTGAGCTCCTGCTCGAAGCGCGTCACGTCGCCGAGGGTGGCGGACATCAGGAGGAACTGGGCCTGCGGCAGCTCCAGCAGGGGTACCTGCCAGGCCCAGCCGCGCTGCGGGTCCGAGTAGAAGTGGAACTCGTCCATGACCACGGTGTCCAGCTGCGCCCGGGCACCCTCGCGGAGGGCGAGATTCGCGAGGATCTCCGCCGTGCAGCAGATGATCGGGGCGTCCTGATTGACGCCGGAGTCGCCCGTGATCATGCCGACGTTCTCCGCGCCGAAGATCTCGATCAGGGCGAAGAACTTCTCCGACACGAGGGCCTTGATCGGTGCCGTGTAGTAGCTCGTCCTGCCCTCGGAGAATGACTTCAGGTGGGCTGCGATCGCGACGAGGGACTTGCCCGACCCGGTCGGCGTCGCCAGGATCACGTTGTTGCCCGAGACGAGTTCCATCGCGGCCTCGTCCTGCGCCGGGTAGAGGGTGAGCCCGCGGGACGTGGTCCACGCCGTGAAGGCCTCGTAGACCGCGTCCGCGGTGAGTCGGCCGTCGTCGTGCCGGGGCAGGTGCTCTTGGATCCTCATGGTCCGTTCAGCCTACCGGGGCCGGGTTTAGGGTGGAGCATGCGCTGGGACCCGGACCTCTATGCCCGTCATGCCGGACACCGCGGGCGTCCCTTCGTCGATCTTCTCGCCCGCGTCGCTCACCCTGGGCCGCGGAGGGTCGTCGATCTCGGCTGCGGACCCGGTCAGCTGACCGAGGCGCTGGCCCTGCGCTGGCCCCACGCGCAGGTCACCGGCATCGACGCGAGTCCCGACATGATCGCCGCCGCCGGGCAGCGGGAGGTTCCCGCCAATCTCTCGTTCGACGTGGGAGACCTCCGGGACTACACACCGGG
Organism: Arthrobacter echini; assembly: GCF_004803505.1. Taxonomy (GTDB): domain Bacteria; phylum Actinomycetota; class Actinomycetes; order Actinomycetales; family Micrococcaceae; genus Arthrobacter_D; species Arthrobacter_D echini. The sequence continues at coordinate 113,054 of NZ_SSWH01000003.1, read as the reverse complement.
CAGCGACGACGTCGTCGTCACCAACGCCGCTCTCCAGTGGGTGCCGGGGCACCAGGAACTCCTGGCGGCGTGGTCGGCGGGACTTCCGCCGGGCGGGTGGATCGCGGTGCAGGTGCCCGGCAACTTCTCGGCCCCGTCGCACGTCCTCATGCGCGAGCACGCCGCGAGCGAGCGATGGTCAGCACGCCTCGGCGGGGTGCTCCGCCACGAGGACGCCGTCGGCGAACCTGTCGACTACCTCCAGCTTCTGCTCGGCGCGGGACTCGAGGCCGACGTCTGGGAGACGACGTACCAGCAGGTACTCGCCGGGGAGGACGCCGTGCTCGACTGGGTGCGCGGCACGGGTCTGCGGCCCGTCCTCGACGTCCTCTCGCCCCAGGAGGGCGAGGAGTTCGAGGCCGGGTACGGGCGGCGGCTGCGCGAGGCCTATCCACGCGGCCCGTACGGGACGGTCTTCGGGTTCCGGCGCATCTTCGCCGTCGGGCACAGAACGTGTTGAGCGAAGCCCTGCCACTCGTGGTGCGGTGACTACCAGCCACGCTGCTTCCACTCGGCCAGGGAGCCGCGCTCGGCGCCGAGGGTGGTCCCTGCACCGTGACCCGGATGCACGACGGTGTCGTCGGGCAGCTCGTCGAACACGCGGGTCACGACGTCGTCGTACAGGGAGGCGAAGCGCTGCGCGTCGCCCTGCGTGTTCCCGAGGCCCCCGGGGAACAGCGAATCACCCGTGAACAGGTGCGCGGGTCCGTGCGGATCGCGGTAGAGCAGCGCCACGGATCCCGGGGTGTGCCCGCGCAGGTGGAGGGCCTCGAGCTCGAAGCCCTCGAAGGACCCGGTGTCGCCGTGGTGCAGCGGGACATCCGTCGGCACCTCGATGTCTGCGACGTCGTCGGCTCCCGCGGCCGTGCGGGCCTTCGTGGCCTCGCGCACCTCGGCGAGGGCCCGCACGTGGTCCCAGTGCGAGTGGGTGGTGACGATGAGCGCGAGGCGCGCCTCGGCATCGGTGTCCTCCTGCGCGTCCGCGAGGAGCGCCAGGATGGCCGGCGCGTCGTCCGCGGCGTCGATCAGGACCTGAGCACCCGAGGACTTCGAGGTGAGCAGATAGACGTTGTTGTCCATCGCGGAGACGGAGATACTGCGGATCGTTACCTCATCGAGGCTTGCGAGGATCATGCTCTCAGCCTAGGGGTCTCTTAGCACCGTCTTCGAGGAAAAGCTGAGCATTCTCAGCGTCGATCCGCTCATCCTCGGGGTCTGCGACTTTGAGGTCCTCGCGCATCGCTGAGATGAGATGAACCATCGATGCCTTATAGCGGGTCACAAATTCGCTGTAGGCCCTCCGGCGATCGGTTCGGTCTTCCGATGTTCCAGAGTCAACGTCTGCCAGGTCAGCCATGAACCATAGACCTGTCGCCTCGTTGTCTACGTCTCGCGCTAAGCGTCGGACGGTTGCGGAACCAAAGAGCCGAATCGCAGATCGAGCAGCGGTGATGGCGAGTAACCGATCACTACCTACTGCCTGCACATTAGTATCGAGGTCTTTCTCAAGCTCATCGAGTTTGATCAAGTACTCGATGTACGCCTGATTCTTCTCGTTCCGATGCCACTGTTTGTGCTCCGTCGTCCTCGTGAGGAAGGAACCGAGCAAGCTACCACCGAGTGCAGCGCCAGCGGCTAAAAGGGCAATGACAAGCTCTTGAGACATGCCCACACCCTATCGACGTAGAAGGCCGCTCCTGCTGTGGGGGTACGTCGGTCAGGTCTGCAAGCATCACGGCCTCAACCTATCCAGCTTGCTTCTCCTGAAGATCCACCCTCATGCCCATGAGAGCAGCACGATAATGCTCGTTAACCGTCCTCATTCTGCTTCGAAAGTCCTCCTCCGGGCCTGATTTGAGAAGGATGTTCTGAGCCCGTTCTAGAGCGTTGACGGTCTTCAGTACTGGTAGCGCAACTGCTTCCGGAGCCACGAGCAGGAGCCCTGCTCCGTCGTAGCTTTGCCATTTCGCGCTGAAGTCCTCAGGCAAGACACCACGCGCCTGGTACTGGATGAGGACTTCACTTCTTGCGTGGTAGATGCTGATGAACTCTGAGTACTTCTCTTGTCGCTGACCTCGCAGCCACTGTCGATGCTCGGTATTTCGGGTAAGAAGGTGGCCGATCAAACCAGCAACACCTGCGATGAGACCGCCAAGCAATATTCCCCGAAGTTCCATGCTGTCAGCCTAGCGACGACCTTGTCCCCTTCTTCGGAACCAAGGGGCTTTGTGGGCTTTAGTTCCAGTTGAGGTAGTAGATGACACCCGCCAAGACGACACCAGTGGTAAGGGTCGATCCAGCCGCGATGGTGTGGTCACGCCAAGTGCGTCTCCACCAACCTGCACTGCCTTCAGCGACAACAGCGCTACTGCCAACCAACTGCGAGGGGGTGTCCAAGTTCTGTGGCCGCGTCTCAGCGGCCCTCTCCGGCTGTGCCGCTGCATCTACGACCTTCTCAACGATGCGATCGAACGAGGCCTTGAGACCGTCCACGACGATTCGATTTGGTCCAGTAATTTCCAAGCTGATCGACCCGGAGATCCTGTACCAAGAAGTGAACTGGTAGTACTGATCTGGGTCTTCCTTCACCCTATTCATCTGATGCCTGAAGAGGCGCTGGGGAGCGAGGCCGTGGGTCTCGAACTCTTCAAGGAGTTCCACTGGATCTTCGCCTTCGACCTCGTTGGAGGCGGCATCCCACAGCTTCCACTCCACTGCTCCGATCTGTCGAGCCGACAGTTCGGGTGTTGACTCAATCAGCTTTACAACCTCGCGGTTGAAGACGTCCAGAGCCGACTTGTGGTTACTGCCGGTGTGATTACCTTCAGCGGTCCCAGTGAAGCGAATCGGCTTCCTCTGCCTCGCTGTCGTGTCCCCTCTGTTCTGTTCCACTGACACACTCACCCCTCGGTAGCCTGCCAACCAGCTTACGCAAAAGACCGCTCCTGCTGGTCTCAACAGGGATGGGTTAGTAGGAGCGGCCCTAGCCATGTCATAAGGGAAGCGGCCCCTAGGAGAGATAGGTGCCGAGTTCCGGTGATAAGGCCGGAAGCCTAAGCAGCTAGGTCGAGGATTGAGTAAGAGGCAGCGCTGCTAGTTGGAAGCCGACCGGTCTTCAAGGGTGCTGGCCTTTCGCTAGATCCGAAGGAAGTGGCGGCGCATCGACACGATGTGGGCACGAGGAGACGAGGGCATGCGGAGACAATTATTCAAGGTTCCTGCTTGGTGAACTAACTACCTCAACTGCTGCGGTACCAGGTTAGGCGTCCATCCCTCTTCTCGTTCGATAAACTCCCGAACGTTCTGCTCCTGCAGGGCAGGGGAAACGGTGACCTCTGAGATCTGGGACTGCCGAACGTAGATCACTGCTCGCTTCGAGGTCGCAAAGCCACGCTACATTTACCATTTCTAGTTATCCATCTCGGAGACGGAGATGCTGCGGATCGTGACTTCACTGAGGTCGAACATGGGTCCAGTGTATGGAGTGCACGGCCACGCGGACGGCCCGACGGTAGGGTTCTGGCACGGGGTCCGTCCGGTTCCCGACGAAGCCGAGGGAAGGTGGACGGCATGGAGCAGGACATTCCCCGCTGGCTGAGGTTGGACGCCACCAGCGCCGTCCCGCCGTTCGAGCAGCTGAAGCAGGCCGTCCTCGCCGCCGCCAACTCCGGCACGGCAGCCGTCGGGACGCGGCTCCCGCCCGTCCGGATCCTCGCCGCACACTTGGGGATCGCCGCCAACACCGTGGCCCGCGCCTACCGCGAGCTGGAGCAGGCAGGCGTCGTCGAGACCCGCGGCAGGGCCGGGACGCTGATCTCCGCAGGGGGTGACGAGGCCCGCCGTAAGGTCGCTGAGGCGGCCGACGCGTTCGCCGCCGTCGTGCATGCGGCGGGCATCGCCGAGCCCGATGCGGTCGCGCTCGTCAGGGCGGCATTGCGCCGAGCGTGAACGACGTCGGGACCCGCGCCGGAAGAGCGCGGAACATCATCAATTAGAAGATGTCTTCGAAGCCCCTTTCACCTACAGTTGACGGGTGTCTATCGCAAAGTCCCTCGAGTACCATGCCCACAATCCCGAGCCGGTCCCGCAGGACCTGTCGCGGTTGATCGTCAAGGGCGCTCGCGAGCACAACCTGCGCAACGTCGACCTCGATCTTCCGCGCGACGCCATGATCGTCTTCACCGGGCTGTCCGGGTCGGGGAAGTCGTCCCTGGCCTTCGACACGATCTTCGCCGAGGGCCAGCGCCGCTACGTCGAGTCCCTCTCCGCCTACGCACGCCAGTTCCTCGGCCAGGTGGACAAGCCCGACGTCGACTTCATCGAGGGACTCTCGCCCGCCGTGTCGATCGACCAGAAGTCCACGAGCAAGAACCCCCGCTCCACCGTGGGAACCATCACCGAGATCTACGACTACATGCGCCTGCTGTGGGCGCGCGTGGGCCGTCCCCACTGTCCCGTGTGCGGGGAGCCCGTCACCAAGCAGACGCCCCAGCAGATCGTGGACCAGCTGCTCGAGCTCGACGAGGGGACCCGCTTCCAGGTGCTCGCCCCCGTGGTGCGGGCACGCAAGGGCGAGTTCGTGGATCTGTTCTCCGAACTCACGGCGAAGGGCTACTCGCGGGCACGCGTGGACGGGACGCTGATCCAGCTCAGTGATCCGCCGACGCTGGGCAAGCAGTACAAGCACACCATCGAGGTCATCGTGGACCGGCTCGTGGTCAAGGACGGCATCCAGCAGCGGCTCACCGACTCCGTCGAGACCGCCCTGAAGCTCGCCGACGGACGCGTGCTCGCGGAGTTCGTGGATGTCCCGGAGGACGATGCGAAACGGCTGCGGGCCTACTCCGAGCACCTCGCGTGCCCCAACGAGCACCCGCTGGCCATCGACGAGGTCGAGCCGCGTTCGTTCTCCTTCAACAACCCGTTCGGTGCGTGCCCCGCGTGCACGGGGATCGGGACCAAGCTGGAGGTCGACGAGGAACTGGTGGTCCCGAATCCCGATCTGAGTCTCGCCGAGGGCGCGATCGCCCCGTGGGCGCTCGGAACGGCGACCCTCGAGTACTGGACCCGGCTGCTGCAGGGACTCGCGTCCGAACTGAAGTTCGACCTGGACACCCCGTGGCGCAAGCTCCCGGACCGGGCGCGGGAGGCGGCGCTGTACGGCAAGGACCACAAGGTCGTGGTGCAGTACCGCAACCGCTTCGGCCGCGAGCGCAAGTACAGCACGGGGTTCGAGGGCGCCATCCAGTACATCCAGCGCAAGCACCTCGAGACGGAGTCCGAGCACGCGCGGGACCGCTACGAGGAGTACATGCGGCAGATCCCCTGCCCCACGTGCGGAGGCGCCCGGCTGAACCCGGCGTCCCTGTCGGTCCTGATCAACGGCCGCTCCATCGCCGAGGTCTCGGCCATGCCGATGCGCGAGTGCGCCGAGTTCCTCGACAATCTCGTGCTCACGGAGCGTGAGGCGCAGATCGCCAACCAGGTCCTCAAGGAGATCCAGGCGCGGCTGACCTTCCTGCTCGACGTCGGCCTCGAGTACCTGAATCTCGAACGGGCCTCCGGGACGCTCTCGGGTGGCGAGGCCCAGCGCATCCGACTCGCCACGCAGATCGGCTCGGGACTCGTCGGGGTGCTCTACGTCCTGGACGAGCCCTCGATCGGTCTGCACCAGCGCGACAACCGACGCCTGATCGAGACGCTGATCCGCCTGCGGGATCTGGGGAACACCCTCATCGTCGTCGAGCACGACGAGGACACCATCGCGGAGGCCGACTGGATCGTCGACATCGGGCCGGGGGCGGGGGAGCACGGCGGTGAGGTGGTGCACTCGGGCCTGCTCGAGGACCTGCTGACCAACGAGCGATCGATCACCGGTGACTACCTCGCGGGGCGGCGGCGGATCGAGACGCCGGCGAAGCGCCGGAAGATCGACAGGTCCCGGCAGCTGAGGATCGTCGGTGCCAGGGAGCACAATCTCGCGAACGTCGACGCGACCATCCCGCTCGGTGTCCTCACCGCCGTCACCGGGGTCAGCGGGTCGGGGAAGTCGACACTGATCAACGACATCCTCTACAAGGTGCTCGCCAACAAGCTCAACGGCGCCAAGCAGGTGGCAGGCCGGCACAAGCGGATCGACGGCCTGGAACACCTGGACAAGGTCATCCATGTGGACCAGAGTCCCATCGGCCGGACGCCTCGCTCCAACCCGGCGACGTACACCGGTGTCTTCGACAACATCCGCAAGCTGTTCGCCGAGACCACCGAGGCCAAGGTGCGCGGCTATCTGCCCGGGCGGTTCTCCTTCAACGTCAAGGGAGGCCGCTGCGAGGCGTGCTCCGGCGACGGCACGCTGAAGATCGAGATGAACTTCCTCCCCGACGTCTACGTCCCCTGCGAGGTGTGCCACGGCGCCCGGTACAACAGGGAGACGCTGGAGGTGCACTACAAGGGCAAGACCATCGCGGACGTCCTGGACATGCCGATCGAGGAGGGCGCGGAGTTCTTCGCCGCCTTCAGCCCGATCGCCCGGCACCTGAACACACTCGTGGAGGTGGGGCTGGGCTACGTCCGGCTGGGGCAGCCCGCCACGACACTCTCCGGCGGGGAGGCGCAGCGCGTGAAGCTCGCGAGCGAGCTGCAGAAGCGCTCGAACGGCCGCAGCGTCTACGTCCTCGACGAGCCGACCACGGGCCTGCACTTCGAGGACATCCGCAAGCTCCTGCTCGTGCTGCAGGGCCTGGTGGACAAGGGCAACACCGTGATCACGATCGAGCACAATCTCGACGTGATCAAGAGCGCTGACTGGGTGATCGATCTCGGCCCCGACGGCGGGTCCGGCGGCGGGCAGGTCATCGCGACCGGGACACCCGAGCAGGTCGCGAGGAACGAGCGGAGTTACACCGGCACGTTCCTGAGGGAAGTGTTCGACAAGGCGGCGTCGTAGGGCAGGAGGGCAGCACGTCATAGCGAGGCGGCGGGCACGTCCGCCGTGGCGCAGACCGCGCTGTGGCAAGCTTGCCCGGTGGCCTCCATCTATTCGCTGATCCTCTTCGATCTCGACGGCACGCTCGTGGACCCGGCCGGAGCGATCACCGGCGGCATCAGCGCGGCCCTGCGCAGCCACGATCTACCCGTGCCCGACGACGCCGTGCTGGACGCGATGGTGGGACCACCGCTCGTGCACTCACTGACCGGGCTCGCTGCAGTGCCGGAACCCCTGATCGACCACGTCGTCGCGACGTACCGCGCCGGGTACGTCGCGACCGGGATCCACCGGAGCCGCCCCTATCCCGGGATCGCTCGGTGCGTGCAGGCACTGGCCGACGACGGCGCGGTGGTCGCCGTGGCCACCCAGAAGCCCGAGTGGCTCGCGGAGGAACTCCTCAGCGCCCAGCGGCTGCGCCATCTTTTCGCCTCCGTGCACGGCTCCCCCCGGAACGAGAGCGTCGCCACCGGCGGGAAGACCCCGATCATCCGGGCCGCGCTCGAGAGGCATGCCCCCGTACTGGAGCAGGCAGGACCGCAGCAGGCCGTGATGATCGGGGACCGCAGCCACGACGTCGAGGGTGCGCACGCCAACGGCGTGCCCTGCATCGGCGTTGCCTGGGGATTCGCCGCGCGCGGTGAGCTTGAGGACGCCGGAGCCGACGCCGTCGTGCACTCGGCCGAGGAGCTGCTGGAGGTCCTCCGTGGGGGTCTATGACCTGACGCGCAGCACGACGCGCGCCCTGATCGCCGCCCTGTGCCGGCCGACCGTGGAGGGGCTGCACCACGTGCCGGAGAGCGGCCCGTTCATCGTCGCCCCGAACCATCTCTCCTTCCTCGACAGTGTCCTGGTCCAGGCGCTCATGCCGCGCCCCGTCGCGTTCTTCGCCAAGGCGGAGTACTTCACGGGCACGGGGCTGAAGGGAGCGCTCCTGAGATCCTTCTTCGAGGGCGTCGGATCCATCCCGGTGGAACGCGGTCAGCAGGCGGCCAGCGTGCAGGCGCTGAGGACACTGCTCGACCTGCTGGAGCAGGGCGACGGCGTGGGGATCTACCCCGAAGGCACCCGGTCCCGCGACGGGCGGCTGTACCGGGGGAGGACCGGCGTCGGCTGGCTCGCCCTGACCACCGGGGCTCCCGTGGTCCCGGTGGGGCTCATCGGGACCGCTGCCCTGCAGCCGGCGGGGAAGAAGGGCATCCGTCCGCAGCACTTCACGCTGCGGGTCGGAGAGCCGCTCGTGTTCGCGAAGACCGGGCCCGGGCATCCGCTCCCCGCGCGACGGAGTGCGACCGACACCATCATGGACAGCATCGCCGCGCTCACCGGTCAGGAGCGCGCACCGCACTACAACCAGAGCCCGACCGCCGAGTGAGGCACTCGACAGCCGTCTATCCGACAGCCGCAGGGTCGGGCCCTGTCGCCGTCCGGCCCTAGGATTGAGCTGTGGCGAACCCAGTGACCTACCGGCCGAGAACAGGCGAGATCCCCCTCGATCCCGGCGTCTACCGCTTCCGCGACGAGCACGGCCGGGTCATCTACGTGGGCAAGGCGAAGAATCTGCGCTCGCGCCTGAACTCCTACTTCGCGAACCCGCAGGGGCTCATGCCGCGCACACGCTCCATGGTGTTCACCGCGGCCAGTGTGGAGTGGACGGTCGTCGGCAGCGAGCTCGAGGCCCTGCAGCTCGAGTACACCTGGATCAAGGAGTTCGACCCGCGCTTCAACGTCATGTTCCGGGACGACAAGTCGTACCCGTACCTCGCCGTCACGATGGGCGAGAAGTACCCCCGCGTGCAGGTGATGCGGGGCCAGAAGAAGAAGGACACGCGCTACTTCGGCCCGTTCTACCCGGCGAAGGCCATCAGGGAGACGGTCGACACGATGCTCCGGGTGTTCCCGGTGCGCACCTGCAGCGCCGGGGTGTTCAAGCGGGCCGAGCGCACCGGACGCCCGTGCCTGCTCGGCTACATCGACAAGTGCTCGGCGCCGTGTGTCGGACGGATCAGCGCCGAGGACCATCGGGAACTCGCCGAGGACTTCAGCGACTTCATGGCGGGGGACTCGAAGAAATTCATCTCCGGTCTCGAGCGGAAGATGGCGGACGCCGTCGCCGAACTCGACTACGAGACGGCCGCGCGCCTGCGCGATGACATCGCCGCCCTCCGCCGCGTGTTCGAGCGCAACACCGTCGTCCTCGGCGAGGACACCGACGCCGACATCTTCGCCCTCCGGGAGGACGAGCTGGAAGCCGCGGCGCAGGTCTTCCACGTGCGGGGCGGGCGGATCCGTGGTCAGCGTGGCTGGATGGTCGAGAAGGTCGAGGACATGGACACCCCCGAGCTGGTCGAACACCTGCTCCAGCAGGTCTACGGCGAAGGGAACAGCAGCAACGAGCAGATCCCCCGCGAGGTCCTCGTCCCCGTGCTGCCGAGCAATCAGGAGCAGATGCTCGAATGGCTCCGCGGGCTGCGGGGGGCACGCGTGGAGGTGCGGGTACCGCAGCGCGGTGACAAGGCCACCCTCATGAGCACCGTGGAACAGAATGCGGCCGACGCCCTGCGCCTGCACAAGAGCAGGCGAGCCGGTGACATCACCACGCGATCGGCCGCACTGCAGGAACTGCAGGAGGCACTCGATCTGCCCCAGCCGCTCATGCGCATCGAGTGCTTCGACATCTCCCACGTACAGGGCACCAATGTCGTGGCCTCCATGGTCGTGGTCGAGGACGGCCTGCCCCGGAAGTCCGAGTACCGGAAGTTCTCCATCACGGGGGACGCGGCCCGCGACGACACCGCGTCCATGTACGACGTCGTCCACCGCCGCTTCAGGAACTACCTCGCCGGGAAGCCACTCCCCGGGACGTCGGGGGAGCAGGGTCGCGCTGCCGAGGACGAGATACTCGACGACGACGCGTCGCTGATCGGCCACCCGGACGTCGTGGACCCCGAGAGCGGAGGCGACGGTCCCGGGGAGACCGGGGACCAGCCGGTCAGCGACACGACGACGGCCATCACCCGGAACCGGTTCGCCTATCCCCCCAATCTCGTGGTCGTCGACGGCGGTCCGCCCCAGGTGGCGGCGGCGGCCCGCGCGCTGGAGGACCTGGGGATCGACGACGTCTTCGTGATCGGTCTCGCGAAGCGGCTCGAGGAGGTGTGGGTCCAGGACAGCGAGTTCCCCGTCATCCTGCCCCGCGCGTCCGAGGGCCTGTTCCTGCTGCAGCGCATCCGTGACGAGGCCCACCGATTCGCCATCACGTTCCACCGCCAGAAGCGCGGTACCTCCATGACGGCCTCCGCCCTCGATGCCGTTCCGGGACTGGGCCCGGCCAGACGGAAGTCGCTCCTCAAGCACTTCGGATCGGTCAGGAAGATCCGCGCCGCCTCCGTGGAGGAGCTCGTCCTCGTGCCGGGAGTAGGGCCCGCGCTCGCCCGGACCATCCGGACCGCGCTCGCCGAGGCGCCGGAGGACGCGACGGCGCCGGCCGTCAACATGGCCACGGGCGAGATCATCGAGAATTAGCTAGGCTGAGCGGGCGGCTGCAGGCGGGCCGCCGAGAACCTACACATCAGGGCTGCCCGCGGTGCCGGGAATCCCTCGAGCCGGAACGGAAGCATCACGATGACTGAGGCCACGAGCCTGACTCCGGTCAAACCGCCCGAATCCGAGCTTCTCGTGGTGACCGGCATGTCCGGGGCCGGGCGCAGTACGGCCGCGAATGCCCTCGAGGACCACGGCTGGTACGTGGTGGAGAATCTTCCGCCGCAGCTGCTCACGACCCTGACGGAGCTGGTGGCACGGACCCCGGAGTCCATTCCCAAGCTCGCCGTGGTCATGGACGTGCGGGGCAAGGAGCTCTTCAGCGAGATGAAGGCGTCGCTCGACGGGCTCCGGGCCGCCGGCGTGAACTACCGGGTGCTCTTCCTCGACGCAGCAGATGCCGTGCTGGTGCGCAGGTTCGAACAGGGCCGGCGTCCGCACCCGCTCCAGGGCGATGGGCGCATCCTCGACGGGATCGCGGCCGAGCGGGAACTGCTCGCTGTGCTCAAGCATGCCTCCGACGTCGTCATCGACACCACTGAGTTCAACGTCCACGCCCTGGCGACCAGCGTGACGGAGCTGTTCTCGGACTCCGGCCCCATCGTCCTGCGGATCAACGTCATGAGTTTCGGCTTCAAGTACGGTCTGCCCGTGGACGCCAACTTCGTGGCGGACGTGCGTTTCATCCCGAACCCCCACTGGGTTCCCCTGCTGCGGCCCCGGACGGGTCTCGACGCGGAGGTCCGTGACTACGTGCTGGGCGCTCAGGGTGCCGCAGACTTCATCGACAGGTACGTGCACGCTCTCGTCCCCGCTCTCGACGGCTACCGTCGGGAGAACAAGCACTACGCAACCCTCGCGGTCGGCTGCACCGGAGGCAAGCACCGCTCGGTGGCTGTCACGGAGGAGATCGCACAGCGCCTGGCGCAGCTTCCGGGCGTGCAGGTGACCGCCCACCATCGCGATCTCGGACGTGAATAGTGGCATTGTTCTCCGGGCCGCTACCGCTGATCCCTCCTGCCGGCCGCCCGAAGGGCGAGGGGCAGGGAAGCAACCCCTCCGTGGTGGCGCTGGGCGGAGGTCATGGACTGTCCTCGTCGCTGTCGGCGCTGCGGCTGCTGACCCAGGAACTCACGGCCGTGGTCACGGTGGCGGACGACGGGGGATCCTCCGGCAGGCTCCGGCGCGAGCTCGGCGTCCTGCCGCCGGGGGACCTGCGCATGGCGTTGGCCGCACTGTGCGACGACACCGACTGGGGCCGCACCTGGCGCGATGTCATGCAGCACCGCTTCACGTCGAAGGACGGGGCAGGGAGTCCGCTCGACGACCACGCCATGGGCAATCTGCTGATCGTCACCCTGTGGGAGCTGCTCGGTGACTCCGTCGCGGGGCTGCAGTGGGCAGGTGCGCTGCTCGGCGCGCGAGGGAAGGTCCTGCCGATGGCCCGTGTGCCTCTGACCATCGAGGGGGACATCCTCAGCGAGACCGAGGGTTCGCTGCGCGTGCGGACCGTCACGGGCCAGGCGAAGCTGGCGGTCGCAGCCGACGTCGGGAACGTGAGCGACGTCCGGCTGCTGCCGGCCGGTGCCTCCGCCTGCCAGGACGCGCTGGAGGCCATCGAACTGGCCGACTGGGTCATCCTCGGTCCGGGATCCTGGTACACCTCCGTGCTGCCGCATCTTCTCCTCCCGGAGCTTCGCGATGCCCTGAGCCGCACCTCGGCCCGACGCTGCCTGACCATGAATCTGAGCAACGACACCAAGGAGACCCTGGGCATGAGCGCGGTCGATCATCTGAACGTGATCACGCGGTACGCGCCCGGGTTCACGGTCGACGTCGTCCTCGTCGATCCGTCGGTGGTGGGGGACCGCGCCGAGTTCGAGCGGGCCGTCGCACGGATGGGCGGCAGGGCCGTGTTCGCCTCCGTAGGGGTATCGACGGGTCGCCCCGTCCACGATCCCCTGCGGCTGGCCACCTCCTACAACGACATGTTCGCAGAGCACCAGGAGGGCGCGCGTGGCGCTGACCGCTGACGTCAAAGAGGAACTGTCCCACCTCGAGGTCAGGAAATCCTCGGTCCGGAAGGCCGAGGTCTCCGCGCTGCTCCGGTTCGCCGGCGGTCTGCACATCATCTCGGGGCGCATCGTCATCGAGGCGGAGGTCGATCTCGCCTCGACCGCGCGCCGACTGCGCACCGCGATCGCGGAGGTGTACGGGCACACGAGCGAGATCCTCGTGGTGACCGGTGGCGGCTTCCGCCGAGGAAGCCGCTACGTCCTGCGCGTCGTCCGGGACGGCGAGTCACTCGCCCGCCAGACGGGACTGCTCGACAGTCGCGGCCGACCCGTGCGCGGGTTGCCGTCCGCCGTCGTCAACGGCTCGGCGTCGGACGCCGAGGCTGTCTGGCGCGGTGCCTTCCTGGCGCACGGGTCGCTGACCGAACCGGGGCGCTCCTCGTCGCTCGAGATCACGTGTCCCGGGCCCGAATCGGCTCTCGCCCTGGTCGGAGCGGCCCGCCGCCTCGACCTCGTTGCCAAGGCACGCGAGGTACGTGGAGTGGACCGGGTGGTGATCAGGGACGGCGACACTATCGCGGCACTCCTGACACGCATGGGCGCCCATGACGCCCTCATGACGTGGGAGGAGCGCCGCATGCGCCGGGAGGTGCGGGCAACCGCCAACAGACTGGCCAACTTCGACGACGCCAATCTTCGCCGTTCCGCCCAGGCAGCCGTCGCTGCCGGTGCCCGGGTGGAGCGCGCGCTCGAGATCCTCGCCGACACCGTGCCGGAGCACCTCCGCTACGCCGGTGAGCTGAGAGTGGCGCACAAGCAGGCGAGTCTCGACGAACTCGGACGCATGGCGGATCCGCCGATGACGAAGGACGCCATAGCCGGTCGGATCAGGAGACTTCTCGCCATGGCCGACAGGAGGGCGGCGGACACCGGGATCCCCGGAACGGACGCCAATGTCACCGCCGACATGCTCGATGAGTGAATGAGTGCATAGGATGGATGTGGACATCCGCTCCGTACGGAGCGGGTGAGCCGCGGCCCGGGACCTGAGTGTCGGAGAGATGTCGGAAAGATGTCGGAGAACGATACGGAGTGGTACGGACACCGCGGCACAGGCGATCATCCATCAGGAGGATTATATGAGTGAGTACGTACTGCCGGATCTCGACTACGACTACGCGGCCCTGGAGCCGCACATCTCGGGCCGGATCATGGAACTGCACCACTCCAAGCACCAGGCCACCTACGTCAAGGGCGCCAATGACGCCCTGGCCCAGCTGGCCGAGGCCCGGGAGAAGGGTGAGTTCGGTTCCATCCCGAAACTGTCCAAGGACCTGGCGTTCCATGTGGGCGGTGTGATCAACCACAGCATCTTCTGGAAGAACATGTCCCCCGAGGGCGGGGACAAGCCCGACGGTGAGCTCGGAAGTGCCCTGGACGGGGCGTTCGGGTCCTTCGACGCGTTCCGTGCGCATTTCACCGCTGCTGCTACCTCGTTGCAGGGCTCGGGGTGGGCGGTGCTGGCGTACGAGCCGCTGGGGAAGAATCTGGTGATCGAGCAGCTCTATGATCAGCAGGGCAATGTGCCGGTGGGGACCATCCCGCTGCTGATGCTCGATATGTGGGAGCACGCGTTCTACCTGGACTATGTGAATGTGAAGCCCGACTACGTCAAGGCGTGGTGGAACCTGGTGAACTGGGCCGATGTCCAGGCCCGGTACCAGGCCGCGACCGCCGGAGCCTCCACCCTCATCACCCCCGGCCGCTGACCGCGTAGCTCCACTCCCGGTCCGACCCCGGCACAACGGTGTGCCCGGCAACACTCTCAACCCATCGCCGGAACCCGTCAGGGGCCTGTCGGCGATACCCCTATGAAGGAGACGAAACACCAGTGACTACCCGGATTGGCATCAACGGCTTCGGCCGCATCGGCCGGAACTACTTCCATGCAGCGCTCGAGCACGATTCCGACCTCGAGATCGTGGCCATCAACGACCTGACCGACACGAAGACGCTGGCCCACCTCCTGAAGTACGACTCCGTCACGGGTCCGCTCAAGGCCTCGGTGGAGGTCGACGGCAGCGACATGATCGTCGGCGGCAAGCGCATCAAGGTCATGGAGGAGCGCGATCCCGCAAATCTTCCCTGGAAGGATCTTGGCGTGGAGATCGTCATCGAATCCACGGGCCTGTTCACCAAGGCCACCGATGCGCAGAAGCACATCGACGCAGGTGCACGGAAGGTCCTGATCTCGGCGCCGGCGAAGGGTGATGCGTTCACGGTGGTCCTGGGCGTCAACGACGGCGACTACGACCCGGAGAACCACCACATCATCTCCAACGCATCATGCACCACGAACTGCCTCGGCCCGCTGGCCAAGGTCCTCCATGACAGCTTCGGCATCGAGCAGGGCCTCATGACCACCGTCCACGCGTACACGGCCGACCAGAATCTGCAGGACGGCCCGCACAGAGACCTCCGGCGTGCCCGCGCGGCCGCTATCAACATCGTTCCCACGTCCACGGGTGCCGCGAAGGCGATCGGCCTGGTCATTCCCGAGCTCGACGGCAAGCTGGACGGTTTCGCCTTCCGCGTGCCGGTGCCCACCGGTTCCGTCACCGATCTCACCGCGACGGTGAGCCGTGAGGTCACTGCGGAGGAAGTTAATGCGGCCTACAGGGCTGCTGCCCAGGAGGGTTCGCTGAAGGGCTACCTCTCCTACACGGATGAGCCCATCGTCTCCTCCGACATCGTCTCCGATCCGCACTCCGCGATCTTCGATTCCGGCCTCACGAAGGTCATCGGGACCCAGGTCAAGGTGGCAGCGTGGTACGACAACGAGTGGGGATACTCGAACCGCCTGCTCGACCTCACGGCGCTCGTCGCGTCCAAGCTCGCCTAGGCGGGCCGGAGCGTGGCGTACGCATCGTTGGACGACCTGCTGGCAGAGGGGGTGCGCGGTCGTCGCGTCCTCGTGCGGTCCGATCTGAACGTGCCCCTCGAGGGGGAGGTGCCCGCAGTACGGGTCACCGACGACGGTCGTGTCCGTGCCTCGCTGCCCGTGCTGCGCAGACTCACGGAGGCGGGAGCCGCCGTCGTGGTCATGGCACATCTCGGGCGGCCCAAGGGCTCGCCCGAGGACAAGTACTCCCTGAAGCCCGCCGTGGAGGTCCTGCGGGACCTCGCGGACTTCCCGGTCAGCCTCGCCCCCGACACGACGGGCGAGGGTGCGCGGAGTGCTGCTGCCGACCTGTCGGCGGGTGAGCTGCTCGTGCTGGAGAACGTGCGCTTCGATGCACGGGAGACCAGCAAGGACGACGACGAGCGCGCCGCCTTCGCGAGGGAACTGGCAGATCTCGTCGGCGAGGACGGCGCCTACGTGGACGACGCGTTCGGTGCGGTGCATCGCAGGCACGCAAGTGTCTACGATGTCGCCGCCCTGCTGCCGGCGTTCCAGGGAGACCTGGTGAAGGAGGAGCTGTCAGTGCTGGAGCGATTGACCCGGGAGCCTCAGCGGCCCTTCGTCGTCGTCCTGGGAGGGTCCAAGGTGTCGGACAAGCTGGCGGTGATCGAGAACCTCATCGGCACTGCCGACCGCATCCTCGTCGGTGGCGGTATGGTCTTCACGTTCCTCGCGGCGCAGGGACACGCGGTGGGGTCCAGTCTGCTCGAGCAGGACCAGCTGGAGACGGTCAGCGGCTACCTCGAGAGGGGATCCCGGGACGGGACGCAGTTCGTCCTGCCCACGGACATCGTGGTCGCGAAGAGCTTCGCCGCCGACGCCGAGCACGGCGTGGTCGCTGCGGATGCCATCGAGTCGGGCCCCTTCGCGGCGGACGGCACAGGCCTGGACATCGGACCGGCCACGGGAGCCGACTTCGCGGCGAACATCGCGGAGGCGAGGACGGTGTTCTGGAACGGCCCGATGGGTGTCTTCGAGTTCGATTCCTTCGCCGCAGGCACGCGGACGGTGGCCCAGGCCCTCGCCGACAGTCAGGCCGCGGGCGCACTGACCGTGGTCGGCGGAGGGGACTCGGCGGCAGCCGTGCGCAGCCTCGGCTTCACCGACGACCAGTTCGGCCACATCTCCACCGGGGGAGGGGCCAGCCTCGAGTATCTCGAGGGGAAGGAGCTTCCCGGGCTGAGCGCCCTGGCCCGCGACTGACCGATCCTGTCCCCGGTCGTGGCGGCGGGACCCGCACCGAGCCCTGCTCCGTGCGGGTCCCGCCGTCGCGACTGCAACGAATGGAGTAGCTGATGACCACCTCGACCAATGGCACCTTCGACCGCCGCCCGCTCATCGCGGGCAACTGGAAGATGAACCTGGACCACATGCAGGGGATCACCTTCCTGCAGAAGCTGGCGTGGACCCTGGATGACGCAGGGCACGATCCCGCGCGCGTGGAGGTCTCCGTCTTCCCTCCCTTCACCGATCTGCGAGGCGTGCAGACCCTCGTGAAGGGGGACTCGCTCGACATCGTCTACGGCGCGCAGGACCTCTCACCGGAGGATTCCGGCGCCTACACGGGCGACATCTCCGGCCAGTTCCTCGCCAGGCTCGAGTGCTCCTACGTCCTGGTCGGTCACTCCGAGCGCCGGACACTCCACCGTGAATCGGACGAGCTCGTCAACCGGAAGGTGCACGCGGCTTTCCGGCACGGCCTGGTCCCGATCCTCTGCGTCGGTGAGGGTCTTGAAATACGCCAGGCCGGCTCGCACGTGGAACACACACTCGCGCAGGTTCGCAGTGGTGTCGCCGGTCTGAGTTCCGAGCAGGTCGCGACACTCGTGATCGCCTACGAACCTGTCTGGGCCATCGGGACCGGGGAGGTAGCAGGCCCGGAGGACGCCCAGGAGATGTGCAGTGCGATCCGCGGGGCGATCCGCGCCGAACTCGAAGCACTCTTCGCCGCTGATACGGCTGCCAGGATCCGGCTCCTCTACGGCGGATCGGTGAAGGCGGCGAACGCGGCGAGTATCCTCAGGGAGCGCGACGTCGACGGCGTCCTCGTGGGCGGCGCGAGCCTCGACGTGGCCGAGTTTGCTAGTATTGTCAGGTTCGAGGAGCACCTGGTGACAGACTAGGTCCGTGCGCCTGCCGCTTCCGTGAAGCGGTAATCCGAGCCTTGAAAGGGCCCCGTGGAAATCCTCCGTATCATCCTGCTCGTCCTGCTCGGAATCACGAGTCTTCTGCTGACCTTCCTGATCCTGCTCCACAAGGGGCGCGGTGGCGGCATGTCCGACATGTTCGGCGGCGGTATGACCTCCAGCATGGGGTCCTCCGGTGTCGCGGAGCGCAATCTCAACCGCTTCACCGTCGCCTTGGGACTCTCGTGGGGCGTCGTCATCGTGGCGCTCGGTCTCATCCAGCGCTTCGCCGGTGACTCCTGAGGCTCGTACAGCATCAATTGGACCCGCGGACGCATGGTTCGGGGTCCGGCCCCTGACGAGCAGAAACGGAAGGTCCCCTCATCCGGACGGATGAGGGGACCTTCCGTTTCTCGGCCCTGAGGACTCCTCAGTCGTCGTCCTCGTCACCGCCGTCGGGGATCAGCCGGCCCGGCAGCTGCTGCGCGGCGTCCTGATCGATCAGCCAACGGGTCCTGCGCACTCCGCGGGCTCCTGCCGCAGGCACCTGGATGTGTCCCGCACCCGCCAGAGCAAGACCCACGGCGCCGGCCTTGTCACTACCGCTGACGGCCAACCACACCTCCTGGGCGCTGTTGATGGCCTCGAGGGTCAGGCTCACGCGCTGCGCAGGAGGTTTGGGCGCATCGGCCACGCCCACCGTCGTCTCGCCCCTGGTACGAATGCCACCGAGCTCGGGGAAGAGCGAGGCGACGTGCGCGTCGGGTCCGACACCCAGGAGGAGGACGTCGAAGCGGGGCAGCCGCGGATCCTGCTGCGACGAGTCCCCACCGGCCCGTTCCTCCTCCGCGGCCGACGCCAGAGCCCTGGCGTAGTCCTCGGCGGCCGCGTTCTCGTCCGGGAAGTCGTCCGTCGAGCCGAACTCGTGCACTTTCCGAGGATCGACCCGGATGCGCTCGAGCAGCGCGGCACGGGCCTGGACGGCGTTGCGCTCCGGATCGGCTGCCGGCAGGAAACGTTCATCACCCCACCAGAAGTGGACATTGCTCCAGTCGACGGCCGTGTGGGCCGGTGACTCCGCGACCGCCTGCAACGCTGCGGTCCCGATCGAGCCCCCCGTGAGTACCACCGTCGCCGTGCCCAGCTCGCTCTGCACATCCACCAGACGCGTGATCAGGCGTGCAGCGACGGCGGCTGCGAGCGGCTCCGGCGAGGGGTGGACGGTGACTTTCGGTTCAGCGCTCATGCTGCTCCCTTCCTCAGCTGTGTCCGCTGAAGTCCTTCGGTGATGACTTCCCCGAAGACCTCGTCGGGGTCGAGCCGCCTGAGTTCCTCCGCGAGGCAGTCACGGAGGCTTCTGCGCGGGAGGGAAATATGCTGGACCGGCTGGTCCGGCTGATGCAGCTCGGCCACATCGGTGCCAGGGCGGTACAACTCGACGTCGCCCCCTTCCCGTACCAGACGGACAGCTTTGAGCCCTCTTCCCGGGGGACCTGCGTCGATGGTCACCGGCGCATCGAGAGCGTGCGCGAGCCAGGCTGCGAGCAGGACCGTACTCGGAGAGTCCGATGCGCCCCCCACGGTGATCGCGGTGATCGGCGCATCTCCTTCGAGTTGGTCCATGACGGCTGCGAGCTGGACCCGCCAGTTCGTCAGCCGGGTCCAGGCCAGATCGGTGTCACCCGCCGTGTAGGTCGCGCTGATCGTGTGGAGTGCCTGTGTCGGGTCCGGCTCCTGCGCGGAATCGGTGATCCTGCGGTGTGCGATGGAGCCGATGGAGGTCCCGGCCACATTCGCCGGCGCGCCGTGCGGCCACCACGCGACGATCGGTGCATCGGGCAGCAGGAGAGCCGAGACCAGTGACTCGTTCTCCTCGGACAGATCCCCGTACCCGCGCAGGACGATGACCTCGGAGGCACCGGCGTCCCCGCCCACGCGAATCTGACCGTCGAGCCGGGTGGGCTCCTCGGCGGATCCCTCGGCAAGGACGATGATCCTGCACGGGTGCTCGCGACTGGCCTCGTTCGCGGCGTCGATGATGTCCTCCTCGTCACCCGACCGGGTCATCACCACGAGGGTGAGGACCCGGCCCAGGGCGACGACGCCGCCGCTGTCCCGCAGGGAC
Source organism: Arthrobacter echini (assembly GCF_004803505.1). Taxonomy (GTDB): domain Bacteria; phylum Actinomycetota; class Actinomycetes; order Actinomycetales; family Micrococcaceae; genus Arthrobacter_D; species Arthrobacter_D echini. The sequence continues at coordinate 93,259 of NZ_SSWH01000003.1, read as the reverse complement.
ATCAGTTCCTTCGACACCTTCGAGGTGGTGGTGTCGGGCAGCTCCACGATCATGGCCTTCTCCAGGTTCGTCCGTCGGCGGCGAGCAACTCGTCCGCGGAGGCCGGGCCCCAGCTTCCGGGCTCGTAGGTCTCGGGCTGGCCGTCGAGTGACTGCCAGTACTTCTCGAACGGGTCGAGGATCTGCCAGGAAAGCTCCACCTCCTGCTGGCGGGGGAACAGTGGCGGCTCGCCCAGCAGCACGTCGAGGATGAGCCGCTCGTAGGCTTCCGGGCTCGACTCCGTGAAGGAGTGACCGTAGCCGAAGTCCATCGTGACATCGCGGACCTCGGTCTGGGTCCCCGGCACCTTCGAACCGAAGCGGATGGTCACCCCCTCGTCGGGCTGGACCCGGATCACGACGGCGTTCTGGCCGAAGGCGGCCTCGTCGTGCTCCCTGAAGAGGAGATTCGGCGCCCGCTTGAAGACGACGGCGATCTCGGTGACCCGCCGCCCGAGCCGTTTCCCGGTACGCAGATAGAACGGCACCCCCGACCAGCGGCGCGTGTGGATGTCCAGCCGGAGAGCCGCGAAGCTTTCCGTCACCGAGTCGGCCGGTATGCCGTCCTCCTCGAGGAAGCCGTTGACGTGCTCTCCTCCCTGCCACCCGGATCCGTACTGACCGCGGGCCGACCGACCCGCGAGATCGTCGGGAAGTTGCACTGCGGCGAGGACCTTCTCCTTCTCGGTGCGGAGATGTTCGGCATCGAAGGAGATGGGTTCCTCCATCGCCGTCAGGGCCAGGAGCTGGAGGAGGTGGTTCTGGATCACATCCCTGGCTGCTCCCACGCCGTCGTAGTATCCGGCACGGCTGCCGATCCCGATGTCCTCGGCCATGGTGATCTGGACGTGGTCCACGTGATTGGCGTTCCACAGCGGTTCGAAGAGCTGGTTCGCGAAGCGCAGGGCCAGGATGTTCTGGACGGTCTCCTTGCCCAGATAGTGGTCGATCCGGAAGACGGCGTCAGGGGGGAAGACCTCCTCGACGATCCGGTTCAGTTCCTGGGCCGATTCGAGATCATGACCGAACGGCTTCTCGATCACCACCCGGCGCCACTGACCGTCGTCGGGTTGGGCGAGACCGTGTTCCGAGAGCTTCTGGCACACTGCCTCGAACGCATCGGGCGGGATCGAGAGATAGAACGCGTGATTACCGCGGGTTCCCCGATCCCGGTCCAGCTCCTCGAGGCACTCCTGCAGCGCCCCGAACGCCTCGTCGTCGTCGAACGTGCCCTGGACGAAACGGATGCCGGCCGAGAGCTGTTCCCACACCGCGTCGTTGAAGGGCGTCCGGGCGTACTGCGTGACGGACTCCTTGACCTCTGCGACGAACTCGTCGTCGCTCCAGTCGCGACGGCCGAAACCGACGAGACCGAAGCTCGGGGGCAGCAGCCCGCGGTTCGCCAGATCGTAGATCGCAGGCATCAGCTTCTTCCGGGCCAGATCACCCGTCACACCGAAGAGAACCAGCGAGGACGGGCCGGCGATCCGGTTCAGTCGCCGGTCACGCGCATCACGCAGCGGATTGGACGATCTGGGGGACGATGCTCCCGACCGGCTCATCCGTTCTCCCACGCCGCACCGGACCCGGCGAGAGTACCTGCCACGGCCCGGATCTGTTCCACGCCGGCGGTGCGGTCCGTCAGCCGGAGCCGCAGGACGGGGCGCCCGTGATCCGCGAGCACCTGGGCGTCGCCGGCGGCCTGCGCCGCGATCAGCTCACCGAAGCTGAACGGCTGCCCCGGGACGGACAGGTCGTCGTCGCTGGTCCCGGTGAGCTGCAGGTACACTCCGACGGGAGAACCGCCCTTGTGGTACTGCCCGGTAGAGTGGAGGAAGCGCGGTCCCCACCCGAAGGTGACCGGGCGCCCGGTGGCTTCGGCCAACGGACCGCGAACCTGCTCGAGCTCCACCTGACCCTGACGATCGAGATAGGCCTGTACCGCCAGGTAGCCGTTCTCCGGCAGGCGGGCCAGGAGATTCTCGAGGGCTGCCTGCACGGTCGTGGCGGATCCGAGCAGATCCGCATCCCCGCGGACCTCGACGGCTCCGTCCACGAACGCGGGCGCGGCGGTCCCGGGCCGATCGTCGAGCAGACCCCGGGCGGCCTTCTTGGCGGCCTCGACGTCCGGTTGATCGAACGGATTGATACCCAGCAGGCGGCCGGCGACCGCGACGGCGTACTCCCAGACGAACAGCTGGCTTCCCAGGGTTCCGCTGACGCTCACGCGCGTGCCGTTCATCGCCGTCCCTTCCACTGCGGCTCCCTCGACGGCGGGACTGTCCACAGGAGCCAGGACGACGGGCAGGACGTCGGGCGCGACGTCAGCCAGTTCCGGGGCATCGATCGACGCGACGACGGGCAGCAGACCCGTGCCGAGCTTGCCGGTCGATTCGGCGATCAGCTGCTCCGCCCAGTCCGCGAATCCCGGAAGACCGGAATCCTCGTCGGCGAAGACGATCTTGTCCCGCAGCGGCGCGGTACCGCCCAGGACCGCGCCCAGCTGCAGGCCCACGTTGTCCTCGGCGTCGTCCCCGAGGAACTCGGCGCTGTCCTCGGCGTCGTTCAGGAGCGTCTCGATGTCCGCCCCGGCGAGTCCTGACGGGACGAGCCCGAACGCCGTCAGAGCGGAGTAGCGTCCCCCGACATTCGGATCGGCGGTGAACACCTTGCGGTATCCGGCCTTCCGCGAGGCGTCCTCGAGGGGGGAGCCCGGATCCGTCACGACCACGATGCGCGAGGGAGCGTCGATCCCCGCGTCCGTGAAGGCCTGCTCGAAGAGGCGGCGCTGCGAATCGGTCTCCACGGTGGAGCCGGACTTGGAGGACACCACGATGGCGGTGCGCTGCAGGTCTCCCTCCAGCGCACGACGCACCTGCTGTGGATCCGTCGCATCGAGAACGACGAGTTCGACGCCGGCTTCCTTGGTGATCACCTCGGGCGCGAGCGACGAACCACCCATGCCGCAGAGCACGACGCGATCGACTCCTTCGGCCTGGAGATCGGCGCGGAGTCCCAGGATCTCAGGGATGAGAGCGCGCGAGCCGTCGAACAGATCGATCCAGCCGAGGCGGATCGAGGCTTCCGACTCGGCGTCCTCACCCCACAGGGTCGCGTCCTTGGCCATGAGCCGGGACGCGACGCGGTCCGAGACGAGAGTGGGCACGGCGGTTTCGACGGCGTCGAGGGCCGCACCGGTTGCACTGAGTGCGAACGAACTCACGGGTCTACTCCTTCGCCGCGTCGAGCGCGCTCTGGACGGTCTCGAGCAGCTCGGCCCAGCTCGCCACGAATTTGTCCAGGCCCTCGGTCTCCAGCTGATCCACGACTTCCGTGTAGGAGACGCCGAGCGCATCCAGTCGGTTCAGGATCTCGTTGGATTCCTCGTAGGTGCCGGTGATGGTGTCACGCTCGACGACGCCGTGATCCGCGGTGGCGTCGAGGGTCTTCTCCGGCATGGTGTTGACGACGTTCTCCGCCACCAGACCCACCACGTAGAGGGTGTCGGGCAGATCAGGGTCCTTCACGCCCGTCGAGGCCCACAGCGGACGCTGGGGGGCTGCCCCGGCGTCCTTCAGGACCTGCCAGCGTTCGGAGGAGAACTGCTCCTCGAAGATCTGGTAGGCCAGTCGAGCGTTGGCGAGGCCGGCCTTGCCCTTGAGCGAGGTCGCCTCCTCGGTCCCGATCGCGTCGAGCCGGGAATCGATCTCGGTGTCCACGCGGGAGACGAAGAAGGACGCGACGGAGTGGATGTCCGCGAGGTCGTGCCCGTTCTCCTTCGCCTGCTCCAGTCCCTGCATGAACGCGTTGATCACCGCGCGGTACCTCTCCAGGGAGAAGATCAACGTGACGTTGACGCTGATGCCCGCGGCAAGTGTCGCGGAGATGGCCTCGAGGCCCTCCACGGTCGCCGGGATCTTGATGAGCACGTTGGTGCGCTGCACCTTGGCGTGCAGGCGCTTGGCCTCGGCGATGGTCCCCTCGGTGTCGCGAGCGAGCCGCGGATCCACCTCGATGGAGACGCGCCCGTCCACACCCTTGGAGCGCTCGGCCTCCTCGGCGAAGAGGTCGCAGGCCTGGGAGACGTCGTGCGTCGTGATGTCGAAGACGGCCTGGTCGACGTCGGCGCCCGCCGCGGAGAGAGCGCCGACCTGCGAGGCGTAGGACTCGCCCTGCTTCAGCGCGGCCGCGAAGATGCTCGGGTTCGTCGTGACTCCCACGACGTTCAGGTCCTCGATGAGGTGCTTGAAGGCACCCGAGTTGATGCGTTCCCGGGAGAGATCGTCGAGCCAGATGGAGACGCCGGCCCTGGAGAGCTCGGCTGTGGGGGTTGTCATGGTGTGCTCCTTTTCCGCATCCGCGGAACTAGTGCTGGAAGGGAGGTAACGATGCTGCTGCGGCTACTGCTGGTCGCCCGTCTCGGTGGCACGGCGCCCGGAGGGCATGGCGACCGTGCGGTTCGGCGCCAGCGGATCCGAGCCCGCTGCCGCGATGGAGTCCTTCGCCGCCTGGACGACCGCCTCGGGCGTGATACCGAATTCGCGGAACAGCGTCTTGTAGTCGGCCGAAGCGCCGTAGTGCTCCAGCGATACGCTGCGTCCGGCGTCGCCGATGATCCCGTACCAGCTCTGCGCCACGCCCGCTTCCACCGAGACGCGGGCCCGCAGGGTGCGCGGCAACACGCTCTCGCGGTAGTCCTCGTCCTGTGCGTTGAACCACTCGAGGGACGGCATGGAGACGACACGGGTCGAGATCCCGTCCGCCTCGAGCGTCTCGCGAGCCGCGACCGCCAGCTGCACCTCCGAGCCGGTACCGATGAGGATCACGTCCGGGGAACCGTTCTTCGCCTCCGCGAGGACGTATCCGCCCTTGGCGGCGCCCTCGGCCGACGCGAACGTGTCGCCCTCGGCTGCGCCGGTGCCGCGCTCGAAGACGGGGATGTTCTGGCGGGTCAGGACGAGACCGGCAGGATTGTCGGTGTTCTCGAGAATGGTCCGCCAGGCGACCGCCACCTCGTTCGCGTCGCCCGGGCGGACGACGTCGAGACCCGGAATGGTGCGCAGCGCCGAGAGGTGCTCCACGGGCTGATGGGTGGGTCCGTCCTCGCCGAGACCGATGGAGTCGTGGGTCCAGACGTAGATCGCGGGAACACCCATCAGCGCACCGAGGCGCACCGCGGGGCGCTGGTAGTCACTGAAGATCAGGAACGTCCCGGAGAAGGCCCGCGTGCTGCTGTGCATGACGATGCCGTTGACGATCGCGGCAGCGGCGTGCTCGCGGATACCGAAGTGCAGGACACGCCCGTACCGGTCGCCCGACCACATGTCGGTCTGCCGGCTCTTCGGGATGAACGACGGCGCGCCCTCGATGGTCGTGTTGTTGGACTCGGCCAGATCCGCGCTGCCACCCCAGAGCTCGGGCAGCACAGGCCCGATGGCGGTGAGGATCTTGCCGGACGCCGCACGTGTGGACATGTCCTTGCCGGCCTCGAAGCTCGGCAGCGAGTCCTCCCACCCCTCGGGAAGTGTGCGCGCCTGGATGCGTTCCAGCAGCGCGGCCTCCTCCGCGTGCCCGTTCTCCCAGGCGTCGAAGTCCTTTTGCCAGGACGAGTGGGCCTCGGCGCCTCGCTGGACGACCTTCCGTGCGTGCTCGAGCACTTCGGGGTCCACCTCGAAGTGCTTCTCGGGGTCGAAGCCGAGCGCCTTCTTGACGGCGGCCACCTCGTCCGCACCGAGTGCCGAGCCGTGGGCCTTGCCGGTGTTCTGCTTGTTCGGAGCCGGATAGCCGATGATGCTGCGCAGCGCGATGATGCTGGGCTTCGAGGTCTCGTTCCTGGCGGCGACGAGTGCCGAATACAGTTCGGCGACGTCCTCGACGTATTCGCCGGTCTTCGTCCAGTCGACGCGCTGGGTGTGCCAGCCGTAGGCCTCGTAGCGAGCCAGGACGTCCTCGCTGAACGCGACATCGGTGTCGTCCTCGATCGAGATGTGGTTCTGGTCGTAGAGGACCACGAGGTTCCCCAGCTCCTGGTGCCCCGCGAGCGAGGAGGCCTCGGCCGTCACGCCCTCCTGCAGGTCACCGTCGGAGGCGATCACCCAGATGGTGTGGTCGAACGGACTGGTGCCCTCGGGGGCGTCGGCGTCGAACATGCCGCGCTGCCTGCGCTGTCCGTAGGCGAAGCCGACCGCGGTGGCCAGTCCCTGACCCAGCGGACCGGTCGTGACCTCGACACCGGTGGTGTGCCGGTACTCGGGGTGTCCGGGAGTCAGCGAACCCCAGGTGCGAAGGGCCTTGAGATCATCGAGCTCCAGACCGTAACCGGAGAGGTAGAGCTGGATGTACAGGGTCAGCGACGTGTGGCCGGGGGAGAGGACGAAGCGATCGCGTCCGGTCCACTCGGGATCGGAGGGATCGTGCCGCATCAGTTTCTGGAACAGGAGATAGGCTGCCGGCGCCAGGCTCATGGCGGTACCGGGGTGGCCGTTGCCCACCTTCTCCACGGCGTCCGCCGCCAGGACCCGAATGGTGTCGACCGTCTTCTGGTCCAGATCGGTCCAGGTCAATTCCTGCTGCTGCGTCTGTGGCACGTTTCCGGGCCCCTCTCTGTACGGAACAGCCGGACCACCGGTGAGTGCTCGCGCACGCGGTCGGGTCGGCCGTTCACCATTGAATCCTTCGAGGCTCCGCGCCGGTGTCGGAAGAATCACGCGTTTCTCGATCCGAAGCGGGCTTAGTAGTCCACCCTATCCTTTTCGTCGTCCGAACGAATCCGGACGCCGGAGGAAGTCATGTCGCGAAGGTGGGTCTGTACAGGTGAACCCCGCGGGGCCGCGGAATCTTCCCGTTCGTCCGACGAGAGCTGCTCGACGGGCTCCGCAGGGGCACCGGTGCAGGGCCCGTCGACGCCGGTACCGATTTCTACAGACGGTAAAAGGGTATGCTGGACGAGTCTTTTACCCCGGAAGAATCGAAAGTGTTGCCTCGTGAAGACCCAGCAGCTTCCTGCTCCGGTGCGTTCCCGGCAGACCCGTCCGAGCCTCGGCCGTAAGGCGAAGGCCTACTTCGCGCTCACGAAGCCACGAGTGATCGAGCTGCTCCTGGTGACGACCCTGCCGACCATGATCTTCGCAGCAGGTGGCTTTCCGCCACCGGGCCTGATCCTGGCGACCATGGTCGGCGGCGCCTTCGCAGCGGGAAGCGCCGGTGCCTTCAACTGCTACTTCGATCGCGACATCGACAGGGTGATGCACCGCACCGAGGGACGCCCGCTCGTCACCGGTGAGCTCACGCCGCGCGAGGCGCTGATCTTCTCCTGGGTCCTCGGGGCAGCGGCGATCGCCATCCTGTGGTTCGGTGCCAATCCGCTCGCCGGCATGCTCGGTGTGGCCGCGATCTTCCTCTATGTCGTCGTGTACACGCTCGTCCTCAAGCGCCGCACGTCGCAGAACATCGTCTGGGGCGGTGCAGCCGGGTGCATGCCGGTCCTGATCGCCTGGGCTGCGGTGACCAACTCGATCGAGTGGCCCGCGATCGTTCTCTTCCTCATCATCTTCCTGTGGACCCCGCCGCACTACTGGCCGCTGTCCATGAAGTACAGCGACGACTACGTCGCCGCCAGTGTCCCGATGCTCGGGGCGATCGCCGGCGCCCGCGTGGTGTCCGTCCAGGTGGTGCTGTACGCCTGGGCCATGGTGGCCTGCTCGCTGCTCCTCATCCCGGCCGGCGCGGGCTGGGTCTATTCGGTCGCAGCTCTCGTCGGAGGCGCCTGGTTCATCCGCGAGTCCCATCGCCTCTACTCGCTCGCGCGCACCGGCGAGCTCAGCACCAAGGCCGCCATGAAGGTCTTCCACGGCTCCATCAGCTACCTGACCGTGCTCTTCCTGGCACTGGCCGTCGATCCGTTCGTCGGCTCCGCCGTGCTGGCCTGAGCCGGGTGTCGGCCGCGGGGCGGGCCCGGGTCGGGTTCGTCCTGTCCTGACCGGTCCGGGTCGCGAGGACGGAACACCTAGGCTGACAGTCATGGACTTCACCGGACTGATCGCCTACCCCGTCACCACCTTCCGTCCCGACGGCGAGGTGTCCCACGCGGACCTCGGTCGTCTTGTGGACGGTCTGGCCTCCTCCGGGGTGGACGCCGTCACCGTCCTGGGGTCTTCCGGGAGTTTCGCGTATCTGGAACCCTCCGAGCGGGCACGCGTGGCCCGGACCGCGATCGAGGCCGCGGCCGGACGTACACCGGTTGCGGTGGGCATCAGTTCGGTGGGAACCCGCGAGGTCCTGGAGGCCGCAACGGACGCACAGGCGGCGGGAGCGGCCGGTCTGGTCCTGTCTCCGGTCTCGTACGTGCCGCTCACCGACGAGGAAGTGATCAACCAGGTACGCCAGGTGTGCTCGGCGACCGATCTGCCCGTGTGTCTCTACAACAATCCGGGCACCACGCAGTTCGACTACTCGCCGGCGGTGGTCGCCGATCTCGCGGAACTCGATCGGGTCGTCGCCTTCAAGGACACCGCCGCCGACGCAGCGACGTTCAACGCGCGCCACGCGGAGCTGGCCGGACTCGTCCGCGCCCCCTTCAGCCACGGGGCCAGTGGGGATCTGCTGATGATGACGGGTGAGGTGGCAGCAGACGCCTGGCACAGCGGCCCGGCGGCACTCCTGCCCGCGTACTACGCACGGTTCCGGTCGGCGGTGGTCAACGGTGACCAGCAGGAGATCGAGCGGATCCGGCAGGTCCTCGCTCCCCTGGTGGAGCATGTCGCAGGGCTGCGGAAGATCAGCGGGCTGCATCTGCTGGCACGTGCCTGCGGGATCGTGGCGGGCGATCCGCGGGCGCCGCTGCTGCCGAGCCCGGGGTCGGAGCTGCGCGAACTGGGCCGCCTCCTCGATCGTCTCGAGGCGGAGTTCGACGCCGACTGACGCGCTGGGTGCTCGTGCTACGGGTGCTCAGGCGACAGGCTGCGGCGTACCCGTCCGAACCGGTGTGGTACTGCCGGGCAGGGTCCTGCGCGTCGTACCCGTGTACTGCGCGTGCACCGCCGCCGCGACGAGCACGGAGGCTCCGAGCATGTGCAGGGCCACGAGAGCCACGGGAAGGTGCAGGAAGTGCTGCAGGTAGCCGATGGCGCCCTGGGCCAGCACGATGATCGCGAGAAGGACCACGGCTCGCCGGAGCTTCGCATGGACACCGGCGCGATACGCGACGACGACGGCGAGTGCCACCGTGGCGACGAGCAGATAGACCGGCAGGGCGTGCAGGCGCGTGATCAGATCGGGGTCCAGCCCGTTGCGGGCAGCACCCTGATCACCTGCGTGCGGGCCGGAACCGGTGACGATCACGCCCAGGAGCACCGCGACGGACGTCAGGACCGTCGCGGTGACGAGCAACTGCCGCAGGAGCGGGGTGGCGGCCGGTGGCCTGCGGACGAGGTACTGCTCCGTGGTGAGACGTGCCCGGTTGACGAGCACGGTCGCCAGGCTCACCAGCACCATGGAGGCGACGAAGTGCAGGCCCACGATCCACGGGTTCAGGTCCTGCCAGACGCTGATGCCCCCGATCACGGCCTGGACGGGGATGCCGAGGAAGATCGCGATCGAGAGCCGGAACAGGTCCCTGCGCTCCCTGCGCATCTCGAGGACGGCGACGATCATCGCCACGGCGATGATCACGAGCACGAAGGTCAGGAGCCGGTTCCCGAACTCGATCACACCGTTGAGGCCCATCTCGGGGGTCGTGATGATGCTGTCCGGTGTGCAGCGGGGCCATTCCGGGCAGCCGAGACCCGACGCGGTGAGGCGCACGGCCCCGCCGGTCACGACGATGCCGATCTGCGCGACGAGCGAGGCGACGGCGAGCCGGCGTACCACCGGCGTGGTGGTGGTGGGCAGGGCTCCCCTGAGGCGGGAGAGCGGGGGAAGGATCATGTCATCAGCTCCATTTGAACCAGCGGATGGCCGCCAGGCTGGCGAGCGCGGCCCAGCCCAGAAGCACGAGGCACGCGAGGGGGTCGAATGCACCCTCGATGAGGGCGCTGCGCAGGCCGTCCCCGAGAGCCGCCGACGGCAGCGCCGAGACGAAGGTCTGCACGGCTTCGGGCAGACTCTGCGCGGGAATGATCACGCCGCCGGCCGCGGCGAGGAGGATCCAGAGAAGATTGGTGACGGCCAGCGTCGCCTCGGGCCGGAGGGTGCCGGCGACGAGGAGCCCGAGAGCGGTGAACGCGGCGGAACCGAGCAGCAGGAGAATCGCCGCGGCGACGATACCGCCGGGATCGGGTGACCACCCCAGCAGGACGGCGGCACCGCCGACCACGAGCAGCTGCACGGTCAGGACACCCGCGACGGCGACGGCCTTGCCCAGGATCAGCCCGGACCGTCCGAGCGGCGTCGTGGACAGGAAACGCAGTACGCCGTAGCGACGGTCGAAACCCGTGGCGATGCCCTGGCCGGTGAAGGCGGTGGACATGGTGCACAGGGCCAGGACGCCCGGGGCTGCGACGTCGATGCGACCGGGGCCGTAGGCGTCGAGGACAGGGGTGACGACCAGCGCCACCAGAGCCAGCAGCGGCAGGACGATCGCCAGCACGAGCTGCTCACCGTTGCGCAGCATTCCCAGCATTTCGTAGGCCCCGTGCCGCAGGATGCGCGTACCCAGAGCAGCAGCGGAGCCGCGCTGCCCGCCCGGGGTCTCCGAGGCCGGATGCGCGGTCCCGCGGGGCGCTGAGGCGAGATCCCCCATCTTGTCCGGGCTCATCGGAGACTCCTTCCGGAGATGTCGAGGAAGACGTCCTCGAGCGAGCGAGGGGCCATGGAGATGGCGCTGGGCATCACTCCGCGGCCCGCCCACCAGCGAGCGAGGAGCTCGACGTCGCGAGCCGTCAGCGAGCCCCTCAGGACGTATCTGCCGGGCTCCGGTTCGCTCTGCTGCAGATGGGGGAGGAGATCGTCGGGGAGTGCCAGTCCCGGGATCGTCTCGAAGCTCAGTTCGCGCGGGCCCGCGGTATCCGTGTCGGCGGTCAGTTCCGCGACGGTGCCCTCGGCCACGGTACGCCCGCCGTCGACGATATAGACGTAGTCGGCGAGCCGTTGTGCGTCGTCGAGCAGATGTGTGGTGAGTACGACGGCGAGACCGTCCGCACGGAGCTCGTTGACGAGGTCGAAGACGATCGTCCGGGACTGCGGGTCGAGCCCTGCGCTGGGCTCGTCGAGGAACACCACGTCCGGCCGACCCACGAGGGCACACGCGAGCGCCAGGCGCTGCCGCTGTCCTCCCGAGAGCCGGCGGATGGAGACGGCGCCGAACTCGTCGATGCCGAGTCGCTCCGCGAGCAGATCGACGGGCAGGGGAGAGCGGTACATGGACGCGACGTGTCGCAGGAGGGCCAGGGGCCTCACGGACGGGGGAAGCCCGCCCTCCTGCAGCATCACCCCGACGCGGGCCCGCAGCCGGGGCGTGGCGCGGTAGGGGTCCTCGCCCAGGAGGCGGACCGTACCGGCATCGGCACGCTGGAGTCCCTGCGCGCATTCCAGGGTCGTCGTCTTACCCGCTCCGTTCGCTCCGAGGAGGACGGTGACGGCCCCGTGTTCCGCGGAGAGGCTGACACCGTCGAGAACGCGCATCATGCGCCCGTCGAGTGAACCGATCGGACCGAAGTCCTTGATCAGGCCCTCGATCACCAGGGCAGGGGCAGAAGTCGGCACCGGATTATTCTACGTCACGTAGTAGTGACTCAGGGGTGCGATGGATAGCCTCGCCTAAGTGGTGGAGCGGAATAGATTACGTCATGATCGTGTTGTCTATTGTGTCTGCGAAAGGAGGGCCCGGCCATGAGTGCATCGAGTGCATCGCCCGTGAAGGCATCGTCGTCGATCGGCTCGACTGCCACCGGAACCGCCCCCGGGTCGCACACGCATCTCGATGAGCGCACCAGGGACAGGGTACTGTCGGCAGTCCTGGAACGCGGCCCCGTCAGCGCCGCGGAACTCGGCGAGAGCCTCGGGTTCACCCCCGCAGCCGTGCGACGCCACCTGGACGCCCTGTCCGGCGACGGACTGATCGAGATCAAGCGCCTCCGTAGTCCCGCAAGTGGTGCCGGCCGGCCGGCCCGGCGCTACGTGCTCAGCCGGCGGGGGCAGAGTGCAATGGGCGAGGACTACCTGGAGATCGCCCGCACAGCGCTGGCGAGCCTCGGCCAGGCAGCCGGTCCCGAGGCCATCGACGACTTCGCGCGCGCCCGGTTCTCCCGGATGGAGGAGCGGTACGGTCCTGTCGTGGACGCCGCCGGTCCGGAGCTCGAGTCCCGGGCGGATGCGCTCGCGCAGGCCCTGACCGCCGACGGTTTCGTCGGCTCGACGAGGGAGGTCGGGTCACCGGGTGTGCGCACCGGCACGGCTTCGGCCATGGCGAGCCTGCAGCTCTGCCAGGGACACTGCCCCATCCAGTCGCTGGCAGCGGAGTTCCCGGCCTTCTGCGAGCAGGAGACGAGTGTCTTCGCCCGCCTGCTCGGAGTCGATGTGCGTCGGCTCTCCACCCTCGCCCGGGGTGGCCACGTCTGCACCACCCATATTCCCCTGGGACGGTCCAGTGCGACCCCGGTTGCCCCCGAGGACGCACAGGTGAGCGATCCAGCAGCGTTATCCAACCATCAGCAAGGAAGGCCGTCATGACGGACCAAGTAGACCGTAAGCCCATGGCGTCGGACGTACCGGAGTCGACGATCAGTGACATCCTCGAGCGGAACCCGGAGCTCGAGGGCATCGGTACCTACCAGTACGGCTGGGCCGACAAGAACGAGGCCAGCGACAACGCGCGCCGCGGACTGAGCGAGGAAGTCGTCCGCGACATCTCCGCGAAGAAGAACGAACCCGAGTGGATGCTCGATCTCCGCCTCAAGGGACTGAAGTACTTCGACCGCAAGCCCATGCCGGCCTGGGGTGCGGACCTCTCCGGCATCGACTTCGACAACATCAAGTACTTCGTGCGCTCCACGGAGAAGCAGGCCAACACCTGGGAGGACCTCCCCGAGGACATCCGGAACACGTACGAGAAGCTCGGCATCCCCGAGGCGGAGCGCGCCCGGCTGGTGTCGGGTGTCGCCGCGCAGTACGAGTCCGAGGTGGTGTACCACCAGCTGCGGGAGGACCTCGAGCGCCAGGGCGTGATCTTCCTCGACACGGACACGGCGCTGCGCGAGCATCCGGAGATCTTCAAGGAGTACTTCGGCACCATCATCCCGGTCGGTGACAACAAGTTCGCCTCGCTGAACACGGCCGTGTGGTCGGGTGGATCGTTCGTCTACGTCCCCAAGGGCGTCCACGTCGAGATCCCGCTGCAGGCCTACTTCCGCATCAACACCGAGAACATGGGTCAGTTCGAGCGGACGCTCATCATCGCGGACGAGGATTCCTACGTGCACTACATCGAGGGGTGCACGGCGCCGATCTACACCTCCGACTCCCTGCACTCCGCCGTCGTGGAGATCGTGGTGAAGAAGGGTGCGCGAGTGCGCTACACCACCATCCAGAACTGGTCGAACAACGTGTACAACCTCGTCACCAAGCGCGCCGTGGCGCACGAGGGCGCCACCATGGAGTGGGTCGACGGCAACATCGGCTCGAAGGTCACCATGAAGTACCCGGCGGTCTACCTGGTCGGGGAGCACGCCAAGGGCGAGACGCTCTCCATCGCCTTCGCGGGCGAGGGCCAGCACCAGGACACCGGGTCGAAGATGGTGCACATCGCGCCCAACACGAAGTCCTCGATCATCTCGAAGTCCGTGGCCCGCGGCGGTGGTCGTGCCGCCTACCGCGGCCTGGTCCAGGTGCGCGACGGCGCCACCCACTCCGCGAACACCGTGCGCTGCGATGCGCTCCTGGTGGACACGATCTCCCGCTCGGACACCTACCCGTACGTCGATATCCGCGAGGACGACGTCACGATGGGGCACGAGGCCACCGTCTCGCGGGTGAGCGAGGAACAGCTGTTCTACCTCATGTCCCGCGGCATGCCCGAGGACGAGGCGATGGCGATGATCGTGCGCGGCTTCATCGAGCCGATCGCGCGCGAACTGCCGATGGAGTACGCGCTCGAACTGAACCGCCTGATCGAGCTGCAGATGGAAGGGGCCGTGGGCTAGGAATGGCTGAGACGACACAGACGGACATCACACCGGACACCCCGCTCGACGGCGGGGCCAGTGCCCTCGACGAGAAGGCACGCCTCGGCTCCGCGACCATCGGGCGGGCCGCCATCGATGGTTTCACCGAGGAGGGCGAACGCCTTCCCGGCGGAGACGACGGCACGGAACAGCTCGGACTCAAGAAGCACAGTCACGGCAATGCGCCCGTGATCCCCGAGGCATCGAGGGGGGAGCGACGCCGGTCCTTCGACCTGGCGGACTTCCCGCCGCTCACGGGGCAGGAGGAGGACTGGCGGTTCACTCCGCTGAAGCGCCTGCGCGGTCTCCACACCGATGACCTCACGGGTCGGGCTCCCGCGGTCGAGGTCACCGGCGCGACCAATGTCAGGGTCGAGACCGTGGGTCGCGACGACTCGCGTCTCGGCACGGCCGCCACTCCCGAGGACCGTGTCTCCGCGGCCGCCTGGAACGCGTTCACCGAGGCGACGGTCATCACCGTCCCGCGGGAGACCAGCGCGGACGGCGAGGTCATGGTCAGGATCACCGGGAGCAGCGCGGATCCCGCCGCGCAGTACGTCCTGATCCGGGCGGAGCAGTTCTCGAAGGCCGTCGTGGTGCTCGATCACGTGGGATCGGTGGCCCTGGCCCAGAACGTCGAGATCGTGGTCGAGGACGGCGCGGAGCTGACGGTCGTCAGTGTCCAGGAGTGGGACGACGACGCCGTCCACGTCTCCTCGCAGCAGGCGAGGATCGGACGGGACGCACGCTACAAGCACGTGGTCGTCAGCCTCGGCGGCGACCTGGTGCGCCTGACGCCGTCGTCCGTCTTCTCCGCTCCCGGCGCCGAGGTGGAGATGTACGGGCTGTACTTCGCCGACGCCGGCCAGCACCTGGAGCAGCGCCTCCTGGTCGATCACGCCACCCCGAACTGCACGTCCCGTGTCACCTACAAGGGTGCCCTGCAGGGTCAGGACGCACACACCGTGTGGGTGGGCGACGTGCTGATCCGCAAGGCGGCCGAGGGCACGGACACCTACGAGACGAACCGCAACCTGCTCCTCACCGACGGCGCCCGCTCGGACTCCGTGCCCAACCTCGAGATCGAGACCGGACTCATCGAGGGCGCGGGCCACGCCAGCGCCACCGGCCGGTTCGACGACGAACACCTGTTCTACCTGATGGCCCGCGGCATCCCGGAGAAGGCTGCCAGGCGCCTGGTGGTGCGTGGCTTCCTCACGGAGGTCATCCAGCAGATCAGGGTTCCCGCGCTCGAGGAACGGCTCTCGGAGTCCCTCGAACGTGAACTCGCGGCAGGCAACCTGTGATGGCCGGGACACCACGCGGCGAGTTGATCTGCAGCGTCGACGACATCCAGGTCAAGCAGGCGCTACGTGTGCTGATCGACGACTACCCGGTCGTCGTCGTACGGGACTCCGACGGCGGGATCCACGCGCTGGGGGACACCTGCTCCCACGCCGACATCTCGCTGTCCGAGGGCGAGGTGGAAGGCTGTGCCATCGAGTGCTGGGGGCACGGGTCCCAGTTCGACCTGCGCAGCGGTGCCCCGCTCCAGCTCCCCGCGTACGAGCCCGTGCCCGTCTTCGCACTCGAGATCCACGACAACGACGTCTACGTGGACGTCACCACCGTCACCAACGGAGCGCCTGCACCCCAGCTGGGGTGAGGTGGGCGCCGACCACTTCCTGCCCACGACTTCCTGTACCCCCTGCGAGGCAGGGGAAGGAGAGAGGACATCATGTCCACGCTTGAAATCAAGGATCTGCACGTCAGCATCGACACCGACCAGGGGAACGTTCCCATCCTGCGGGGAGTCACGCTGACGATCAACACCGGTGAGACCCACGCGATCATGGGCCCGAACGGTTCGGGGAAGTCCACCCTGGCCGCGACGATCGCCGGGCACCCGCGCTACAGGGTGGACGGCGGGTCGATCCTCCTGGACGGGGAGGACGTGCTGTCGATGAGCGTCGACGAGCGCGCGCGTGCCGGGCTCTTCCTCGCCATGCAGTACCCGGTCGAGGTTCCCGGCGTGACGATGACTAACTTCCTGCGCACCGCGAAGACGGCGCTCGACGGCGAAGCCCCGAGCCTGAGGCACTGGACCAGGGACGTCAAGAAGGCCATGGGCGATCTGCGCATCGACGCCGACTTCGCCCAGCGCAATGTCAACGAGGGATTCTCCGGCGGCGAGAAGAAGCGCGTGGAGATCCTGCAGCTCGAGCTCTTCCACCCCCGGTTCGCCATCCTCGACGAGACCGATTCGGGACTCGACGTCGACGCGCTGAAGATCGTCTCGGAGGGCGTCAACCGCGAGCACGCCAAGGGCGGGATGGGTACGCTGCTCATCACCCACTACACGCGGATCCTGCGCTACATCAAGCCGGACTTCGTCCACGTGTTCATCGCCGGACGTATCGCGGAGCAGGGCGGTCCGGAACTCGCCGACCGCCTCGAGGAAGAGGGCTACGATCGATTCACCGCGGTCGAGGCCTAGACCACAACGATGTCCGGTCCCGAGCCGGACCGCCCGAGAGGAGAACTTCGATGAGTGATGTGCAACAGGCACCGACGGCGCTGGACGACGTCGAGGAGGCGCTGCGGGACGTGATCGACCCGGAGCTGGGGGTGAACGTCGTCGACCTCGGACTCCTGTACGGACTGACCTACTCCGACGACGGCGCCCTGCTGATCGACATGACCCTCACGACGGCCGCCTGCCCACTGACGGACGTGCTCGAGGAGCAGGTGGGCCAGGTCCTGGACGGCGTGGTCGACGAGTGGCGGCTCAACTGGGTGTGGATGCCGCCGTGGGGCCCGGAGAAGATCACCGAGGACGGTCGCGACCAGATGCGCGCCCTCGGGTTCAACATCTGACCGGTTCGCAGCCCAGAGCCTTGGGGTCGTAGAGACGCAGGGCTGAGTGCAGGCATCCCGGAAGCAGTCGGGGTGCCTGCTTCCATGTGAGCTCAGGGTCCGTCGTCGTCCTCGTCGTCCTCGTCCCCGAGGCCCCTGGCGGCCAGGGCCTCGCCCGTCCGGTGCGCGTAGGCGACGGCGCCGAGGACCAGGGGGGTCACGACCACCCGGGGATCCCGCTCGAGCCCGCGAGCCCGCGCGGCCTGACGGACATCGACGACCATCCCCGCCAGATACGGGATGCTCCGGAGCATGATCGACACCGCGAGCGCGAATCTCTCCGGATCGGCGCCGATGCTCCGGAACGGACGGACCAGCCGCACGACACCGTCGAGGAGATCCTGGGTCGTGGTGGTCAGGGTCAGGGCCCGCGCGGCGAGCAGGCACGCGGTGATGCCGCCGACCACGACGAACGCCCGGAGCCACCCCTGCGCCAGGGACTGGTAGAGGGCGAGGATCCCGAGGACGGGAGCGGCGGGCAGGAGCATGCGAAGGAGGCGGGCGGGGGAGAGCCGTGCACCCACCAGCAGGCACCCCACGGTCAGCACGAGCGCGACGGCGGTGGTCGACGGCGAACGCCACGCGATGACGGCGACGGCGCAGCCGAGCGAGGCCGCAGCCTTCACCGCGGTCGGGAGTCGGTACAGGAAGCCTTTCCCCGGTTCGTACAGCCCGAGAGTGGCCCCGTAGCCTCTCATGCTCCTCCCGGGGCAGCGCTACCGACGAGGTGGCGATAGTGGGCGACGGCGTCGGGGGGCGGACCGTCGAAGACGATCCTGCCGTCGTCGATCACGAGGGTCCGGTCGGCCTCGAGCGCGAAATCGAGATTGTGGGTGGTGAACACGACCTGCTGGTCCAGGCCCGCGACGAGTGAGCGCACACGCGCATCGTTGCGCAGGTCCAGGAGCGTGGTCGGCTCGTCGGCGACGAGGATGCGCGGTTCCACCGCGAGGACCACCGCCAGGGCCAGGAGCTGGCGCTCGCCACCGGAGAGATCGTAGCTGCTCCGATCCGCGAGGTGCTCGAGGCCGAAACGTGCCAGCACGTCGCTCGCCAGTTGCTTCCGGTCGGCCGCCGGGATCCTGCGGGTGCGCAGGGAGAGCTCGACGTCCTCCCGACCGGTGGGCATCACCAGCTGTGAGAGCGGGTCGGTGAAGACGAAGCCGACGCTCCGGCGCACCCTGCGGCCCATGGTGGCCGTGTCCATACCGTGCACTGCCACCGACCCGCTGCTCGGCAGCAGGAGACCGTTGATCAGGCGCAGCAGCGTCGACTTGCCTGATCCGTTGGGGCCGATCACGCCCACCCGCTGCTCGGTCAGGGTGAGCTCCACCGGGTGGAGGAGTACTCTGCCCTCGGGCTCTGCGCGGACCGTCGCGCGGCGGAACTCGATCACGGGAGCACTCAGGCCGGCGTGCTCCGCGTCCCCGCCAGGAGCCGGGGGAACGCACGATGCACCGAGACCGCCAGGAGTGCGGCGAGGACGTCCTTGATCACATCTCCGGGAAGATACACCGCGTCCACCAGGATCGCTTCGCGCAGGGGCAGCCCGGCATTGACCATGAGCCCGGCGATACCGAGCGGGTGGATGGTGAGCAGGCTCGCTGCGAGGCAGGCCAGGAAGAGCAGCGCGGTGCGGAAGCGTCGCCCACGGCGCAGGACGCCGACGGCGAGGAGTCCTGCGACCAGCGCTGCGAGAGGGAATGCCAGCAGGTATCCGGCGGTCGGACCGGCCAGGACGCCGAACCCGCCGCTGAAACCGCTGAAGACCGGCAGGCCGATCAGGCCGACCACGAGATAGAGCAGGACGGCGGCTGTTCCGCGCGCCGGTCCCAGGACGATGCCGGCGAGCAGCACCCCGAGTGTCTGCAGTGTGATGGGGACCCCGAGCGGACCCACAGGTATACCGGGTAGGATCGACAGAGCGGCAATGAGGGCGGCGAAGACTGCGACCAGTGAGAGATCGGTGGCATTCCACCGCCGGCGGGCCGGACGTCGGCCCATATCGGCGGGTCCCGTACCGGTCTGCTGGGCTGGCTGCATGTCTCGAGCTCCTTGGCTGGGCCTTCGGTCTCACCGGTCGGACAGCGAATGCCTCCATGTATCCCGGCCACTCTTGCTTCTGTATCGACACTAGCGCCGCTCACCCGGGGATCTTTTGTGGACTCCCTACAACACATGCCGACGTCGGCTCAGCGAAAGGCCCAATCGTGATCAGCGTATCGAACCTCGAGTTGCGGGCAGGAGCCCGCCTGTTGATGGACGAGGTGTCCTTCCGCGTCGACAAGGGGGACAAGATCGGCCTCGTCGGCCGCAACGGTGCCGGCAAGACGACGCTCACGAGAGTGCTGGCGGGCGAGGCGCTGCCCGCGGGGGGCATGGTCTCCCGCTCCGGGGAGATCGGCTACCTGCCGCAGGACCCGCGGACCCCGGACATGGACCAGCTCGCCCGCGACCGCATCCTCTCGGCCCGCGACCTCGACGCCGTCGTCGGCGACCTGCGCCAGGCGCAGGAGGACATGGCGAGCGAGAAGAGCTCGGTGCGCAACAAGGCCATGGCGCGCTACGACCGCATCGAGGCCGCGTTCCTCGCCGGTGGCGGGTATGCCGCCGAGGCCGAGGCGGCGGCGATCTCGTCGAATCTGGCCCTGCCGGAGCGGATCCTGAACCAGCCCCTGAGGACGCTCTCGGGCGGGCAGCGCCGCAGGGTGGAGCTTGCCCGCATCCTGTTCTCGGGGGCCGAGACGATGCTCCTCGACGAACCGACCAACCACCTCGATGCCGACTCGATCACGTGGCTGCGGGACTTCCTGAGGAACCACCAGGGCGGTCTGATCGTGATCAGCCACGACGTGGAGCTGCTCGAGGCCACCGTCAACAAGGTGTTCCAGCTGGATGCGAACCGGGCCACGATCGACATCTACAACATGGGCTGGAAGCGCTACCAGCTGCAGCGCGAGACGGACGAGCGCGCCCGCAAGCGTGAGCGCGCCAATGCGGAGAAGAAGGCCCAGGTCCTGATGGACCAGGCCAACAGGATGCGGGCCAAGGCCTCCAAGGCCGTCGCGGCACAGAACATGGCCAAGCGCGCCGAGCGACTGCTCGGAGGGCTCGACGCCGTGCGCGCCTCGGACCGCGTGGCGGCGCTGCGCTTCCCCGAACCGGCGCCCTGCGGCAAGACCCCCATGACGGCGGAGGGTCTGAGCAAGGCGTACGGATCGCTGGAGATCTTCACCGATGTGGACCTCGCGATCGACCGCGGGTCCAAGGTGGTGATCCTCGGACTCAACGGTGCGGGCAAGACCACGCTGCTGCGCATGCTCGCGGGCGTGGACGAGCCGGACACGGGAAGGGTCATCGCCGGTCACGGTCTCAAGGTGGGCTACTACGCGCAGGAGCACGAGACGCTCGACACCGAGCGCAGCGTCCTGGAGAACATGAGGTCCTCCGCCCCCGACATGCAGGACGCCGAGGTGCGCGGCATCCTGGGATCCTTCCTCTTCTCGGGCGACGACGTCGACAAGCCGGCCGGTGTGCTCTCGGGCGGGGAGAAGACCCGCCTGGCGCTCGCGACAATCGTGGCGTCCTCGGCGAACGTCCTGCTCCTCGACGAGCCGACGAACAACCTCGACCCGGCCAGCCGCGCCGAGATCCTCGGTGCCCTGAAGAACTACAGCGGCGCCGTGGTCATGGTCAGCCACGACGAGGGCGCGGTCGACGCCCTCGACCCGGAGCGCGTGGTCATGCTGCCCGACGGCGTCGAGGACCTCTGGAACCAGGACTACCTGGACCTCGTGACCCTCGCCTAGCCGTATTCACGGTGTATTCGTTCTGTCTCCTCTGTCGTTCCGGTTCGTCGTCCTTCCTCGTGCCCCTCGCCGGACCGCTCCGGTAGGTACTGCGCAGGGTCTGAGTATGTGGTCCGGCAGATTCTTCACGTAGTTACTACTCGTGTAACCGCAGCTGCGGGTCCGTAGCGTGGAGAGTCGAAGGGGGTCCGCCGTCGTGCCCTGAGAAGTCGAACGTCAGGGAGACCCACCATTTACGCGCCCAGCACCGCACTACCCAGCACCACAGAAGCAGCGTCCGCGATGACTCACCTCGGGGGTGTCCCGCTGCGCTCGCAGGAGACCTTCGGTCGGGACGGTGCGATGTTCGAGTCCCTGCTCGGTTTCGTCGCCGAGCTCAGCATCGTGCTGTGGTCCCTCGTGATCCTCACCGTGCTCCTCCGCTTCGTCGGGGTCCGGATCTATCGACGTGGCGCCCGCTCGGCCCCGGCCGGGACGATCGCACCCGACGCTGCCGCATCGAAGGCCGTCCGCGCCGACGACACCCACGGGCAGGACACCCCGCTCGCTCCGGCTGCCGGCGCGTCTCCCGTCCGGGTGGTTCATCGGATCCCGCGTGAGAATCACACGGGATCGCGGTCCAGCACGCGCGTCCCCGCACTCGCCTCCCGCTCGACGAAGGCATAGGCGTGGACTTCGCGCTCGTGATCTTCTGGCTCTTCGCCGGAGTCAGTATTCTCTATGTGGTCCATTTCGGCCTGTACCTGGTGGGCGCCAATATCTACGACGTCTGGCAGGAACGGCGCAGGAGCCGACCGGGCGTCAGACTCCCCGCCGCGCACGAGCCGGAGTCCGCTGCGACGGCGGTCTGGGACCGTCGTGCCCTTCCCGAGGTACCCGGCCTGGTGTCCGTCATCATCGCCGCGCACAACGAGGAGAGCGTGATCGTCCGGACACTGGATTCCGTCCGGCGCAGCAACTACCAGTTCTTCGAGGTCCTGGTCGCCGATGACGCGTCCACCGACCTGACCGGCCGACTGGTGCGCGACTACCAGTTGCGTCACCCCGAGATGGACCTGCGCATGGTGCGGATGCGCACGAATGTCGGCAAGGGGGCAGCGCTGAACGCTGCACTTCGCAGATACGCGCGAGGCCAGTTCGCCATGACGCTCGACGCCGACTCGATCATCGATCCGGACGCCATCTCGAACGCACTGACCTATTTCGACGACCCGTACGTGGCAGGTGTCGCCGCCAACGTGCAGATCATGGAGGAGGGGACGGCGCTCGGCATCCTGCAGCGCTTCGAGCACATGATCGGCTACCGCTCGAAGAAGCTCTACTCGATCCTGAACTGCGAATTCGTCGTGGGTGGGGTCGCCTCCACCTATCGCATGCGCGTGCTGCACAAGGTCGACTTCTACGACACCGACACCCTCACGGAGGATATCGGACTCAGTGCCAAGATCACGAGCCTCGGCAACCGGCGGTTCCGGATGGTCTTCGGCGCCGACGTGGTGGCCAAGACCGAGGGTGTGCTCACCTTCCGGGCATTGGCGAAGCAGCGTTACCGGTGGAAGTACGGGAGCCTGCAGAACCTGGTCAAGTACCGCGGCCTGATGCTGAACCCGAGCCGACGGTACTCACGCACCCTGACGTACTACCGGATGCCCATGGCGGTGCTGAGCGAGTTCACCCTGCTCGTCTCGCCCCTGGCCTGGACCTACGCGGTCTACTGGTCGATCGTGACACAGACGCCGGCGCTGATCCTGGGCGCCTATGCGACCATCACCGTCTACACGCTGCTGACGGTCTGGCTCGACGAGAACCTCAGTGTCCGGGAGCGGGCGCGACTGTCCGTCTACGCACCCACGGCGTACTTCCTCTTCTACATCATGGATCTGGTGCAGCTCACTGCGGCGCTGCGCTGCATCGCCCGCTCGCGGGGCCTGTTCGTACGTCCCGAGATCAACACCTGGACCTCCCCCCAGCGTGCCGGCAGTGGAGCGGTGGCAGCTGGTGCCGCGTAGACGGGGAGTTCTCCTGCGAGTGCTGCTGAACCCGCTCGTCGTCGTCGCGGTGGTGGTCGCGGTGATCACCGCCGGCTGGGTGCTGTACACGGACGGGACCGGCAGCGTCGCGCAATCGCGCCCAGGCGGGAATCTGTTCCCGGCGATCGATCCGAGCGCAGAGCCCACCACCTCGGCGTCCGGTGACCCGACGGCGCCGGAGGACGGCGTGGGCGGCTGGACGGTCGATCACAGCGGCGATTCCCGGGCCTCGCTGGCGCTGGTCGACGGACAGGTCAGCGACACGGCGCTGCAGCTCGACGTCACGGCCTACGGCTCGGGCGATGTCACCCTGACGAGCCCGCGCGTGGAGGTGGAGCCGGACACGACGTATCTGTTCAAGGCATTCACCACGAGCGCGGCGGATTTCACGCTGTTGGTGCGCGTGCATCATGCCGACGGAAGGACGACCCTCGAGGAACTGCCCAGCGCCATCGAGCGGCCGGGTGATGCGCCGTTCACGGTCAGCGACGCGTTCCGGGGCGCGGAGACCACCACCGCCGTGGAGTACGTCTTCAGGCTGACGTCGAAGGCCGGTCTCCGGGTCGAGGGAGCCTACCTCGAGGCTGCGGAGGATGTCCTGGTACCACCGGCAGCGACGACCGAGCCGAATCTCATTCCCGACCCCCGGTTCACGGACGTCCGCCTCACGGATGCCCAGGTCCCCGGTGCCGAGATCACCGGTGCCGAGCCTGCCCAACCGCATGCTTGGACCCCCTACGCCTCCGGCCGGTTGAGAGCGGAGTCCGGACGCAGCACCGACGACGACGGCAGCTTCCTGTGGACACGCATCACCGACTATCAGGACGGTGAGGCCAAGTGGCAGTACGAGCCCGTGCCCGTGTCCGTCGATCGGGCCTTCGAGTTCGGGGCCACCTACCGGTCCGAGCGCGAGGTGGACGTCGTGGCGGAGTTCGAACTCGCCGACGGCGGACGATCGTTCCTCAACCTGACGACGGTCCAGCCCGCCGGTGAGTGGACGACGATCAGCACCAGGTTCCAGGTACCGGCCGGTGCGACGACGGTGATGGTGACCCTGGTGTCCCACGGTGACGGCACCACCGGCGTCCGCGACTATTCCCTCGTCGACGTCACCGCACCCGGTCCCCTCCGCTGGGACGAGCCCATGGTCTCCATCACCTTCGACGACGGCTGGCAGTCGGTGTACGACCGCGCCCTGCCGTTGCTCGACCAGCATGGCTTCCGATCCACCCAGTACGTCAATCCCAGTTCGCTCGAGACGCCGAACTTCATGACGGGTGCGGAGGTGCGGGAGCTGCACGAAGCCGGGCACGAGATCGCCTCACACAGCTATGAGCACGTGGACCTGACCTCGATCGGCGCCGACCGGCTGGACGAGGAGATGAGGAGGAGCAAGGAGGTGCTCACGTCCGCGGGCCTGGGCACCGATGACCTGGCGGTGCCGTACGGACGGTCCGATCCCCAGGTCGACTGGTACGCCACCAGATACTTCGGTCTGGTACGCGGCACGGACGACGGAATCAACACGGCGCAGAACCTGGAGCCACACAACCTGAAAGTGTTCTACGTGACCGACGAGACCACCACGGCCGAGCTGAACGAAGCCCTCGCAGCCACGAGCCGTGTCAACGGCTGGCTCATCCTCGTCTACCACCAGATCGCCACCCCCGATGCGACCGGTATAGAGGAGAACACGATAGCGTCGGACCGTAGCCCCATCACCAGCGATGTGTTCGCGGAGCAGTTGCAACTCATCGACGACAGCGGCATCGAGGTCCAGCCGGTCGCCCGGGCGTTCGATCTGCTGCAGACACCATGAGCGCGGATCGCCCGTGCGCCCCATCGTCGCCGACCACCCGACGGGAACCCCAACGAGAACAGAGAATCACATGTCAAGGACTGGGACCGGCAGCCGACTCGGCGCGGCACGGGGGCGCGCACGCCTCGCGATCATCGCGCTGGTGTCAGCAGCGCTGGGTGGTGCGCTCCTGACACCCGCGCTGGCTCACGCGGTCGTCGACAACCCGGCGCCCTCGGCGCTCGTATCGTTCACCTTCGACGACGGCAAGCTCAACTCCCTCACGGAGGCAGCTCCGACGCTCGAGAAGCACGGTCTGACGGGCACGAACTACGTGATCACGAATTGCGTCGGTATGACGAGTGTGCCGAACTCCTGCCGGGCCGATAGCAGTGCCCCGTACATGACGTGGGCCCAGATCAAGCAGCTGAACAGCCAGTACGGGTGGGAGATCGGCTCGCACAGCGTCGATCACTCGTGCCTGGCCTCGGCGGGCGGCGACTGCCAGGCCAGGAAGCTCACGGCGGCACAGGTCGACGCACAGCTGGCCGACAGCAGGGCCGCCCTCGCTGCCCAGGGGATCACCGCGACCGCTTTCGCTCCCCCGTACGGGGACTACGACCAGACCGTCCTCGCCACGACGGCCAAGTACTACACGTCGATGCGTGGCTTCCGGGACGAGGGCGTGAACCCGTGGCCCTTCAGCGACTACCTGGTTACGAACGTGGCCGTCGAGGAGGGCACGGACACGGTGGCGGCACTCAAGGAGAAGGTCGACGAGGCGATCGCGACCGACAGCTGGGTGGTGTTCACCTTCCACGACATCGTCCCGTCGCCGAGTACCGTCCCGGAGGACTACCAGTACGGCACGGCAAAGCTGGACGAGCTCGCCGCGTACGTGCAGACCAAGGTGGCGGAAGGTCGGATCAGGAACGTCAACGCGTCCCAGGGCATCGTGACGGGTACTCCCAACAAGATGCCGAATGCCACCTTCAACTCCGGCATCGCCGAAGGCTGGCGGACCGACGCCCCCGCGACCATCACGGCGGATGCCGGCGGAAACGGCAGCTACCCGGATCCCGCGCGCTCGGTGAAGTTCGTGTCGCGTGCCACGCCGTCCCACCTGTTCTCGCCGCAGGTCGCGGTCTCCCCGGGCACGAACTATCTGTACAAGACCTTCCTCAACGTCTCGGCGCTGACCTCGGGCGAAGTGGCCTTCTACGTCGACGAGTACGACGCCGCCGGCACCTGGATCTCGGGGCAGTACCGGAAGCGGGAGAACTCCCGCTGGGTGGAGGAGCTCAACTTCACCTATACACCGAGTTCGACGCTCGTGGCGAAGGCCGGCCTCCAGGTGATCGTCGCGGGTACCGGCATCAGGGGCTACCTGGACAATGTGGAGTTGCTGGCACTGGGCAGCGAGGAGCCACCGCCTCCGCCCGCCAATCTCGTGACCAACGGCACGTTCGATGCCGGTCTCGGCGGCTGGAGATCCGACACCACGACGGGCGTGGTCGCGGATGCAGGCGGCAACGGCGCCCCGGACAACCCGGTGAACTCGGTGAAGCTGCAGGGCACGGGAACAGGGGACGCCCACCTGCTCTCGCCGCAGGTCGACGTCACACCGGGTACCTACAACATCTCGGCGTACCTGGACATCAGGAATCGCCGTAGCGGCGAGGTCGGGTGGTACATCGACGAGTACGACGCCGACGGCACGTGGATCTCCGGACAGTGGAAGCTCGCCAGTACCGCTGTCGGGGACGCCACGGTGGACCTGACCTACTCACCGAGCACGACAGACGTGGCGCGGGCGAGTCTGCAGGTGTACGTGACGCGTGAGTCAGGAATACTCGCCTACGTGGACGACGTCCGCTGGTGGCAGCCCTGACGACGCGGCGGAGGCGTGCGGTGACGGCACTGGTGTCCGGACTGGTGCTGGCCCTGGCAGGGTGCAGCTCGAGCGACGAGGAGCCGGTTCCGGTGATCGACCTGGTCGGCCACCACTGGCAGCACATGCCGGGTGTGACGAACCACGGCGAGGTGCTGCGGGTCGAGCCCACCGTCCGGAGCATCGTGGAGCAGGACGGCGGGGGAGGACAGCCGAACCCGCCGGTCAACCTGTTCGGCACACATCTGGTGGCCGGGGGGGACTTCACCCTGGCCGCCTCGTTCGCCGACGTGACGGCGGACGCCTCCTGGACCGTCTACGACAGCCCGCCGGTGATCGCCGACGAGTTCCGGATCGAACCGGCGAGCCTCAGGCTCACCCTACGCGGGGACGAGCTCGAGATAGCGCTGTTCGACGGCGCGGCCCAGCAGGTCGTCACGGACCCGCAGCCCGCCCACGAACAGCGCGTGGAGATACCCGAGGGTGGGGCGTCGCTGGCGGTGCGTCGGAACGGGCGGACGCTCGAGGTTGCCAGCGGCCCGGACACGGTGTGGTCCGGACCGCTCGGCGACATGTTCGCATCCGGGAAGCTCTGGCTCGGGCTGTCGAGTGAGGAGGGCTCCTTCACGGTGGATTCCCTCACGGCCTCCGCTCCCGATGGGGCATCGCTGACCACGGCCGGCCCCGCCGTCCTGCAGCTCGGGCAATCGGCGGAGGGGCTGCAGGCCCTGGCCGCCCGGACCCGGCCGGAGTTCCTCATCGGTGCAGCGGTGGCGCTGGGTCCGCTCGCCTCCGACCTCGACTACGCCCGCGAGTTCGTGGGCAACTTCGGAGCCCTGACACCGGAGAATGCGATGAAACCGCAGTTCCTGTCCCCGCGGCAGGGGGTGTATACCTTCGAGGAGGCCGATGCCCTGCTCGACGTCGCCGAGAGCAAGCAGCTCGCCGTCCATGGGCATACCATCGCCTTCTCGGAGGCCATGCCCAGCTGGATGCAGGAACTCCCGAGCGGATCCGAGGCCGAGCGCGAAGAGAGCGCGGAGGCCCTCATCGACTACGTCACCACGGTGGTCACCCACTTCAGGGGACGGCTCGCCTCGCTCGACGTCGTCAACGAACCGTTCGACGTCGACCAGGGGACCGGTCTCCAGCAGAACATCTGGTACCGCGTCTTCGGTCCGGACTACCCGGCCGTGGTCTCGCGGGCGGTCCACGAGGCCGATCCCGATGTTGCGCAGTTCATCAACGAGAACGGTGCCGACGTTCCCGGGCCCCGCCAGGACGCCCTGCTCGAGCTCGCCCTCGAGACTAATGCGCGGGGTGGACACATCGAGGGAGTCGGTCTCCAGGGGCACGTCTACGACCTCGGGACCGACGCGATCCCGGTCGAGGCGCTCACCGAGACGCTCACCCGCTTCGACGACGCCGGGCTGCGTGTGCGCATCTCGGAGAACGACGTCACGGACGAGGAGGGGACCCGGGTCCAGGCCGAGCAGTACGCCGCGGTGCTGTCGACCTGCTTCCGCTCCCCGGCCTGCGTCTCCTACACGACGTGGGGGGTGGACAACCGGTACAACTGGTGGGTCGACGACGACGGCGAGCTGCAGCAGGGCCATGACTTCGTCTTCGAGGACGGGAAACCGACACCTGCCCTCGAGGCCATGAGGCGAGCCCTCGGCGGCTGATACCGGGAGGGCTGCGGCGGGCTCGAGCGCGTGGACCGGGCAGGCGGCTCCGCCTCGGAAGTCTCAGCGCTTCGCCTGTGCGTCGAGGATGGCGTCCTCTTCCTCCTCGGCGGAGGGCCGCCGTCGCCGGGTCGGCCCGGCAGGTGCGCTGCCGTCCTGCTCGGCGTTGCTGCGGCGCTGCTGCCGCGCGGCGTAGCCGAGGCCGATGAACGCGAGGACACCGAAGGCGAACCACTGCAGCGCGTACGACAGGTGCGGGCCCTCGTCCACGGAGGGCTTGGGCGGGGCGATGGGGGTCTGTTCCGCGGCGGGCCGTTCCAGGGCCAGGAGACCGTACGCGGCATCCTGCAGCGGGTAGTCGAGCCGCTCGGCGAGCGAGGTCAGATCTATCGAGGCGATCTGCCCTTCCGGTGCGCCACGATTCACGGCGGGTTCGCCCGGCTTGATCCGGGCCGTGACCTCCACCTCGCCCCGTGGCGGCGCAGGAATCTCATCGGGTCGTCCGGCCTCGTCGTTGCCGATGGGAAGCCAGCCGCGGTCGATGATCACGGCTGTCCCGTCCTCGAGCCGCAGCGGCGTGAGCACCTCGTACCCGGGCTGCCCGTTCAGTGGCCTGTTGCGGACGATCACCTGGTTGGCGACGTCGTAGGTTCCCATGAACGTGATCGGCCGCCATTCCTGCGCGGGATCGAAACTGTCCAGCACCTGCCCGCCGGGCTCGTACTGTTCCGGATCGGCGTCGTAGTTCGCCTCGATGCGCTCGATGTTCTCCACGACGGCCTCACGACGCTCGAACTGCCAGCGACCCAGAGCCACGCATCCCGCGGCGATCAGCAGCACGAGGGCGAGCCAGCCCAGCCAGCGCGCAGAGAACAGGAAGCGGTACACCTAGCGGGTCTCCATCGGTCGGTCGGCGGTGAGAGGACGGGTCTCCTTCCAGAGCCCACGTTCCATCAGGTACTCCTCGAACCACACCCGGTGGTCGACGCAGGAGGCCCAGGCCTTCCGGCGCTCGGGCGTGTGGATACGGGGGTTGTTCCACAGCAGCTGCCACTGTGCAGGAGCACGGCAGTTCTTCCGCGAGCAGACGGGCCGGCCGTCCTCGCGCTGCACCGGAGCGAACAGTCCCATACCAGCCGCTGCGGCGGGTCGCGGGTCGGTCGAGGGATCGGGCGGTGACGGGTCAGCCATCGGTGCGGGTCCTGCCCGTGGCGGTCGGAGGCGTGGTGTGGGAGCCGTGGGCCCCCGGTCCCTGGTCGTCGATGATCTCCCCGCTGAGGACCGTTTCCTCATCGGCTGTACCGGCGTCGCTGACCTTCGCCTCGAGTTCCCGGAGAGGGGCGCGATCGAGCAGCGCATCACTGTGGCGGATGCTGCTGGTGTCGCTCCCGCCGTTGGCGAGGATGACGGCGAAGTAGGGCAGGAAGACCGCTCCAGCGACCATGACCCACTGGAGCCAGACATAGGGGACCACGAAGACGAGGACGAAGCAGACGAGGCGGATACCCATGGAGACCGAGTACCGGATCATGCGGCTTCGCATCTCGTCGGTGTGCGACTCCCGGGCATCGGAGATGCTGTGGACGTCCGGGCTGTGCTTGGTTTGCTTGCTCATCACACTCCAGGAAGGCTCCCTCCATCATCTCACTCCGGGTCCCGTTCCCGAAGTCGAGGGATGCTTCGTTAGGATCGTCGGAACAGTTCGATACGCGTCCTCCCGCTCGGCGGGAGAATGACACGGACCGCTTCCGGCCCGCAGACAGAGGAGTTACCCCGTGGCACCTGATGCAGAGAGCAAGACGACGACCGGTCGGAGCGTGCTGGTCACCGGGGGGAACCGGGGTATCGGACTTGCTATCGCAAAGGTATTCGTAGCCAACGGCGACAGGGTTGCCATCACCTACCGCAAAGGTGAGATTCCCGCCGGAATGCTCGGGGTCAGGGCCGATGTCACGAGCGAGGAACAGATCGACGCCGCCTTCACGCGCGTCGAGGCCGAGCACGGCCCGGTGGAGGTCCTCGTGGCGAACGCCGGCATGACGCGGGACACCCTGCTCCTGCGGATGAGCGAGAGTGACTTCACCGACGTCGTCGACACCAATCTCTCCGGAGCGTTCCGCGTGATCAAGCGCGCCTCCCGCGGCATGATCCGCCTCAGACGCGGGCGGATCATCCTGATCTCCAGTGTCACCGGGCTCTACGGAGCGCCGGGCCAGATCAACTACTCCGCGTCGAAGGCGGGGCTCGTGGGGATCGCCCGCTCCATCACGCGCGAACTGGGCTCCCGCGGGATCACGGCCAACGTCGTCGCTCCCGGATTCATCGACACCGACATGACGGCCGCGCTGCCGGAGGAGACGCGCAGGAGCTATCTCGCCACCATCCCGGCCGGGCGCTTCGCGTCGCCTGACGAGGTGGCCGGCGTCGTGTCCTGGCTGGCCGGCGATGCCGCGGGCTACATCTCCGGTGCGGTCATCCCGGTCGACGGCGGCCTCGGCATGGGCCACTGACACCGGCGGTCCGCCCGCACGGCATCGACAGAGCAGTCATCCCCACCAGAAGGAGCAGCATGGACACCCTCGAGGGCACCACGGCAATCGTCACCGGATCCTCGCGCGGCATCGGCGCCGACGTCGCCGCGCAACTCGCGGCGCAGGGTGCAGCCGTCGTCGTCAACTACCGGCAGAAGGCGCCGCGCGCCACCAGGGTGGTCACGGGGATCGAGGCAGCCGGTGGCAGGGCCGTCGCCGTGGGAGCCGACCTGACCACGCCCGAGGGTCCTGCAGCGCTCGTGGACACCGCCGTGTCGACCTTCGGGGGACTGGATCTGCTCGTGCTCAACGCCTCCGGGGGCATGGAGACGGCGATGGGCGAGGACTACGCCCTGCGGCTGAACCGGGACGCGCAGGTGGCCATGCTCGCCGCGGCCGTCGACGTCATGCCGGCCGGATCGCGCGTGGTCTTCATCACGAGCCATCAGGCGCACTTCGTCGAGAAGGTCGAGACCATGGCGGCCTACGAGCCGGTCGCACGCAGCAAGCGGGCCGGCGAGGACGCACTGCGGGCCATGATCCCGGAACTGGACGCGAAGGGCATCTCGTTCGTGGTCGTCTCGGGGGACATGATCGAGGGGACGGTGACGGCGACGCTGCTGGACCGCGCCACTCCCGGGGCCATCGAGGCCCGGCGCCAGGAGGCAGGGCGGCTCTACTCCGTGGCCGAATTCGCCACCGAGATCGTCAGGATGGCCACGGCGGATGTACCCACCGGCCATACCGAGTACGTCGGCGGCGCGGAGGACTTCCTCGCCAGGAGCTGAGCCGGCGGGGACCGCCGGAGAGACGCTAGAGACGCTAGAGACCCGAGAAGTACCGGACGACGTCGAGATCGGGCAGGTCCAGGGCAGCACCGGCGGAAGCGCGGACGGCGGGCTTGGCATTGAACGCGACGCCGAGACCCGCCGCGGCCAGCATGTCGAGATCGTTAGCGCCGTCGCCCACGGCGAGTGTGGCCTCCAGCGGAACGCCGGCGCGTGCGGCTTCGCGCCGCAGCACCCGCTCCTTGGCACGCCGGTCGACGACGGCACCCGAGATGCGGCCCGTGAGATGACCGTCGACGATCTCGAGCTCGTTCGCCTCGGCGAAGTCGAGGCGGAGCCGGGCGGCGAGCGGCGCCAGCACCTGGGAGAAGCCTCCCGAGACGACTCCCACGGGCTGTCCTGCATCGTGGTAGGCGGTCACGAGCTGCTCGGCGCCGTCGCTCAGCTCGATCCGGTCCACGACGGCGTCGACCACCGAGACCGGCAGGGACTCCAGAGCGAGCACCCTCCGGTGCAGCGACCGGGCGAAGTCGAGCTCACCGCGCATCGCCGCTTCCGTCACCGCCGCGACCTCGGCCTCCCGACCCGCATGGGCCGCGAGCAGCTCGATGACCTCCTGCCTGATGAGGGTCGAGTCGACGTCGAGGATGAGCAGCTTCGGGCCCGGCCGGTGGACGGGTGCCGGAACGCATGCCGCGCCGATCCCCGTCGTCGTGGTCCACACCGACAGCTGTGCACGGAGCTCCGAAAGCTCCGCGGACGGGGTGAGATTCAGGGTCAGGACGTCGAAGGTGGGCTGCTGGGCGGATGCTTCAGCAGTGATCCGCCCGCTGTGCCTCAGCGCCCGGATGAGGGACAGGCGGTGCCCGTCGTCGATGGTTCTGGCATAGGCGACGACCCGGGCGCTGTCAGCGGTGATCTCAGCGGCGATTTCGGTCATCACGCTCCTCCTGTCCCCACCCCACGGGGTGCTCACTGCCGCTGATGCAGGCAACCGTCGTCGCCCGTCCGGAAGCGGCCACCGGGTTCGCCACGGATTTCGCCACGGAGGCGCTCCTTAGCCTAGTGTCTAGGACCATGAGCGACGTTCTGGAACTGGCGGGCGTGAGCCTCGTCAGGGGTGGCAAGACGCTGCTCGACGGCATCGACTGGCAGGTCCGCGAGGGTGAGCGCTGGGTGGTCATGGGCCCCAACGGCGCAGGGAAGACCACCCTGCTGCAGCTGGCAGGCGCGCGCCTGCATCCCACGAGCGGGGTGGTCGGGATCCTCGACGAGGTCATGGGCGCCGTCGACGTCTTCGAGCTGCGACCGCGGATCGGGCTGGCGTCGGCCGCACTTGCCGCGCAGGTGCCGGAGCAGGAGACGGTCCTGAACGTCGTCGTCACGGCTTCCTACGGCGTTACGGGCCGCTGGCGGGAGGAGTACGAGCGCCTCGACGAGCGACGCGCCCTGCGGTTGCTCGACACCTGGGGAGTCTCCCGCTTCATGAACCGGCCCTTCGGCTCGCTGAGCGAGGGCGAGCGGAAGCGCGTCCAGATAGCCCGGGCGCTCATGGCCGATCCCGAACTGCTGCTCCTCGACGAACCTTTCGCCGGACTCGATCTCGCCGGTCGGGAGGACCTCGTCCGGCGTCTGAGTGCGCTGGCCCGTGACGAGGACGCCGCCGCGATGGTCCTCGTGACCCATCACCTCGAGGAGGTCCCACCGGGCTTCACCCACGCGATGCTGCTGCGCGAGGGAGCCGTGGTGTCCGCCGGACCCATCGAGGAGGTCCTGACGGAGGAGCACCTCGGTGCGGCGTTCGACCTCGAGGTCGGTCTCACGAGGGAGAACGGGCGTTACAGGGCCGTCGCCAGACAATGAGCGGACACCACGGGATGTTGCCGCTGGCCCCAGGACGGACCCCGTGCCACTGATCGATGTCCACTCCTCCGACGATCCGCGCATCTCGGACTACCGGAAGCTCACCGACGTCCAGCTCCGCCTGCTGAAGGAACCGGCCGAGGGGCTCTACATCGCCGAGGGCCCGAAGGTGCTGCGCCGGGCGATCGACGCCGGCCACGCGCCGCGGTCCTTCCTCCTCACCAGCTCCTGGGTACCCGGTCTCGACGACGTCCTCGCCCGGTTCCCCGACGTCCCGGCCTTCGTCGCGGCGGATCCGGTGCTCGAGGCGATCACGGGTTTCCCGCTGCATCGCGGCGCTCTGGCGGCCATGCACCGTCCGCCACCACGACTCCTCTCCGACGTCCTCGCCCCCGCCCGGCGTGTCGCCGTGATCGAGGACCTGATCGACCACACCAATCTCGGTGCCATCTTCAGGTCGGCCGCAGCGCTCGGGATCGACGCCGTCCTGCTCAGTCCGCGCAGCGCCGATCCGCTGTACCGGCGTGCCGTGCGGGTGAGTATGGGCAGCGTGCTGCAGGTGCCCTGGGTACGGGTCAACACGTGGCCCGACGATCTCGAGGTGCTCGGCGCCGCGGGATTCACGCTCGCCGCGCTGGCCCTGACCCCGGACGCCACGCCGCTCGGCGTGTTCGACGCCCGCGCGCACGAGCGCCTGGCACTGCTCCTCGGCACCGAGGGTCACGGGCTGAGCGGCAGTGCACTCTCGCGGGCCGACGTGAACCTCACCATCCCGATGCACGCCGGAGTGGACTCGCTCAACGTGGCCGCTGCGGCCGCGGTAGCCTTCTGGGAATGCCGGTGGTGAGCGATGCTGCGCTGTTTGCCGACTGCTTTCGCGAGGAGCACGGAGCCTGCGCTAGTATGGACAGTTGGCCCCGTTGCCACCCTTTCAACCATTCGTGCCTGGCAAAATCCAGGCACCCAGAGAAGGTAGTCCCGTGAAGTCTGACATCCACCCCAAGTACCAGTCGATCGTGTTCCGCGATCTGGCCTCCGACAAGGCATTCCTGACGAAGTCGACCGCCGGATCGTCCAAGACCATCGAGTGGGAGGACGGCAACACGTACCCCCTGATCGAGGTCGAGATCTCCTCGGAGTCCCACCCGTTCTACACGGGCAAGCAGCGCATCATGGACTCCGCAGGTCGCGTGGAGCGCTTCAATGCCCGCTTCAAGGGTTTCGGCAAGAAGTAGTTCGGCTCGAACCGGCACGCCGGGTCGTGTCGATGGTCCGCGAGGAGGAGCCACGCCCGTCAGGCGTGGCTCCTCCTCGTTTAAGATCCTGGTTCAGCGCAGCAGCGGCAGTCCCGGTGGCGTCCGTCGCAGCATCCACAACACTCAGGTCGCTTCTGGCAGCGGCCCCGCGAGAAGGAGACCAGTCATGGCTCGAATACCCGACACCGAGCGTCTGCACGGCGAATTCAAGACTCCCGGCGGCAAGCTGACCGCCGTCGATCTCTCGGTCGAGGACGGTCGCCTCGCCGGTGTCTCGGTCAACGGCGACTTCTTCCTCGAGCCGGACGAGGCCCTGCTCGAGATCAACGCGGCACTGGAGGGACTGCCCGCGGACACCGCGCCGGGAGACCTCGCCTCGGCCATCACCGCCCGGCTGGACCCGGGCGTCGTCCTCTTCGGCTTCTCGGCGCAGGCCATCGCCACAGCCGTCCGCCGTGCCCTGGGCAAGGCCTCCGGCTTCGCGGACCACCAGTGGGAGATCATCCCTCCGACACCACTGCCGACCGCGATGCACGTCGCCATGGACGAGGTCCTCACACACGACGTGGGAGTCGGCCGCAGGAACCCGACCTTGCGCTTCTGGGAGTGGGAGTCGCCGTCCGTGGTGATCGGCAGCTTCCAGTCGATGCGCAACGAGATCGACCCGGAGGGAGCGCAGCGGCACGGTGTCACCGTGGTACGACGGATCAGCGGCGGCGGGGCGATGTTCATGGAGCACGGGAACGCCATCACGTACTCGCTCTACATCCCGCAGACCCTCGTGGACGGTCTCAGCTTCGCCGACTCCTACCCGTTCCTGGACGCCTGGGTCATGGAGGCGCTCGGCACGCTCGGTATCGAGGCCTGGTACCAGCCGCTCAACGACATAGCGACCGGAATCGGCAAGATCGGCGGGGCAGCGCAGAAGCGACTGGCCGACGGCGGCATGCTGCACCACGTCACCATGAGCTACGACATCGACGCCGACAAGATGCTCGAGGTGCTGCGGATCGGCCGGGAGAAGCTCTCCGACAAGGGCACCGGTAGCGCGAAGAAGCGCGTGGACCCACTGCGGCGGCAGACCGGGATCTCGCGGGAGGAGATCATCGACGTCATGACGGAGACGTTCCGTCGCCGCTACAACGCAGTGGATGCCACGCTGTCGGCCGAGGAGCTACGCCGCGCCGAGGAGCTGGTGGAGCGGAAGTTCGGCACCGACGAGTGGCTCTACCGCGTTCCGTGAGCCTGCGCCCTGAGCCTGCGCAGCAGATGATCGCGTTCCTCGACGACGATGCGGCGCAGGGCTGCGGGAGCGTCCGCGTTCCTCGACAGCCACTCGTCCGTCCGCACGACGACGGGGTGGTCCTCCGGGGAGGAGGAAAGATCCTGCCGGCCCGGATAGAGACCGCGCACGATCCTGCTCGCCATCTCGATGCCGCGGGTCGCCCAGATGCTGCGGAGCATCCCGAAGTAGGGCTCCTCGTAGGGGATCAGTAGCTCGCGCAAGCCGAGCATGAAGCCCTCGATCGCCGCACTGAGCAGATCGTTCGAGAGCCGGTCACCATGTACGGCTTCCTCCCAGGTCGCCTTCTTGATCGCGGCGTCCGGTATCGCAGCGGAGGCGAGGGTGAACTCCACCCGCCCGGACGCGGTCGTGTCCGCTGCGCGCTCGGCCTCCAGCTCGCCCGGGAGGATGCGCCCCTGGGCGGCGAGCCCCTGGAGGAGCAACCAGCGCAGTTCCGCATCCAGGCGCAGCCCCGGGATCGGCTCGTCGCCGTCGAGAACCGCCCGGACCGCGTCGGCCGACGCGGTGGCGCTGCGTGAGGTGAGGGCCAGCGCCCGCGCCCAGACGAGCTGCAGGCCCGAACCCGCCTCCGACGCCCGCAGGCCGTCCCACAGGCAGGCATGGAGCTGGTCATGCAATCCCGCACGCGACGGTTCGGGCGCGAAGCCGTCGATGGCGGCACGCGCATTGGCGAGCAGGACCTGCAGTACGCCCACGTCCGTCTCCGCGGGCGCGGCGAGCACCACCGCCGCGAGGTAGGAGGGGACGGCCAGGCGCGCGTCCCGTGTCGCGGACCAGAGTGCTCCCAGGCACGTGGCCCTGGCGAGCGGGTCCCGCAGTCGGTGCACGGAGGTCAGGAGGGTGGACAGCGAGCGTTCGTCGAACCAGACCCTGGCATAGGTGAGATCGTCGTCGTTGATGAGGAGGAGATCCGGCTGGGTGCGTCCTGCAAGCTGGGGGACCGGCGTCGTTCCGCCCTCGACCACCACCGCCTCCGCCGAGGTGCGGACGAGCCACCCGTCGTCGTCGAAGCTGTAGAGCCCGATCCTGATGCGGTGCGGACGCGGTTGCTGTTCACCGGTCACCGGGTCCGTGGCGTCCTGCACGATGGTGACGCTCGTGAAGGTTCCCGCGTCGACGGTGACCTCCGCCCGGAGGGAAGGGACGCCGGAGGTCTGCAGCCAGGCCCGCGACCAGGCAGCGAGGTCCTGACCGGTGGCGTCGGTGAGCACCTCGAGGAGATCCGCGAGCGTGGTGTTGCCGTAGGCGTGCCGGGCGAAGTACTGCCGCGCTGCGAAGAAGAAGGCGTCCCTGCCCACGAATGCCACGAGCTGCTTCAGGACCGAGGCGCCCTTGGCATAGGTGATGCCGTCGAAGTTCTGTTTCGCGGCCTCCAGGTTCGGGATGTCGGCGACGATGGGGTGCGTCGTCGGGAGCTGGTCCTGGACGTACGCCCAGGCCTTCCGGCGATTCGCGAAGCTGACCCACGCGGTGCTCCAGCGCGTCGCCTCCGCCACCGCCAGGGTGCCCATGTAGTCCGCGAAGGATTCCTTCAGCCACAGGTCGTCCCACCAGGACATGGTCACCAGGTCGCCGAACCACATGTGGGCCATCTCGTGCATGATGGTGGTCGCACGAGCTTCCCGCTGCGCCTGGGTTGCCACGGACTCGAAGACGTAGTCCTCCGTGAAGGTCACCAGACCGGGGTTCTCCATCGCACCGAGATTGTATTCGGGCACGAACGCCTGCTCGTACTTGCCGAAGGGGTAGGGGTAGCCGAAGACGTCATGGAAGAAATCGAGGCCCCGTTTCGTCGTGTCGAAGATCTCCGGCGCATCGAGGGAGGCTGCGAGGGAGCTCCGGCAGTACACCGTCAGCGGGATCTCGAGACCTTCCCCTGCGGTGCCG
Source organism: Arthrobacter echini (assembly GCF_004803505.1). GTDB lineage: Bacteria > Actinomycetota > Actinomycetes > Actinomycetales > Micrococcaceae > Arthrobacter_D > Arthrobacter_D echini. Next base: position 55,305 of record NZ_SSWH01000003.1, on the reverse strand, counting down.
GACCGGCCGGTCCACGCATCGCTCTCGAGGTGGTAGGGCCCGGCGAGCACCGTGGTGATGTAGGTGGAGATCCGCGGGGTGGGGGCGAAGCGCCAGCGTGAGAGCGGCGCTCCTTCCACCTCCGCGATGTCCTCGGCGGCGCTGTTGGCGGCGACCGTCCACTCCGAGGGCGCGATGACGCTGAAGGTGAACGACGCCTTCAGATCCGGCTGCTCGAAGTTCGCGAAGACACGTCGGGCGTCCGCCGGCTCGTACTGCGTGTACAGGTACGTCTTCTCGTCCACCGGATCCACGAAGCGGTGCAGGCCCTCGCCGCTGGTACTGTAGCGGGCCCGCCCGCGTACCGTCACCGTGTTGTGCGCTGCCAGGCCGCTGAGCCGGATGCGGGCGCCGTCACGGGCGTCGGACGGGTCCACCGACACACCGTTGAGTTCGATACCGACGACCTCGCCGATGAAATCGAGAAAGGTGTCGGCCCCGGGCTCGCGGCACCCGAAGACGATCGTCGTGGTACTTCGGTAGGTGTCCTCATCCGGGTCGCGGGCTCCCGACAGATCGAGTTCGACGCTGTAGCTCTCGGTCTCCAGCAGTGCCGATCGTACGGAGGCCTCGTCCCGGCCCAGGTTCTCGTTCTCCATCCACGTATCAAATCATGGAGCGTCCTGCCCGCGGGACATCAGCCCGGCTCGACGACCTGCCCCTTGCGGATGATCGTCAGTCCCGAGTCCGTCACGACGAGACCGCGGCTCCGGTCCAGCTCGGCATCGACGCCGATCCTGACGCCGGCCGGGATCCTGACGTTCTTGTCGATGATCGCCCGCCGCACCACCGCCCCCGCGCCGACCTGGACCTTGTCGAGCAGCACGGATCCGGAGACTTCGGCGGCCTCGGCGACGAAGACGTCGGTGGCGAGGACGGAGGACCGCACGGCTCCTCCGGAGACGACGACGCCCGCCGACACGATCGAGTCGTGGGCCTCACCCGGGCGACCGGAGGAACTGCGCACGAACTTGGCCGGCGGGGAGATGCTCTGGCGCGTGTAGATGGGCCACTTCAGGTTGTACAGGTTGAACAGGGGCAGCGGGGAGATGAGGTCCATGTTCGCGTCGTAGTACGAGTCCATGGTCCCTACGTCGCGCCAGTACTGGCGGTCACGGTCCGTGGATCCGGGGATCTCGTTCAGTGTGAAGTCGTACACGGCGGCGTCGTTGCGATCCACGAAGTACGGGATGATGTCCCCGCCCATGTCGTGCTTGGTGTCGAGGCGCGCGGCGTCCTCCTCGAGTGCCTTCAGGAGTGCCTCGGTGGTGAAGACGTAGTTGCCCATGGATGCGAGGAAGCTGTCCGGGTCATCGGGCAGACCGGGTGTGCTGGACGGTTTCTCGACGAATGCCCTGATGCGTCCGGGATCGTCCGGCTCCACCTCGATGACCCCGAACTGGTCGACCAGGTGCATCGGTTGGCGGACGGCCGCAACGCTCACGGAGGCTCCGCTCTTCACATGCGCGTCGACCATCTGCTCGAAGTCCATGCGGTAGACGTGGTCGGCGCCGATCACCACCACGATGTCCGGCTGGGCGTCGTGGATCAGATTCAGCGACTGGTAGATCGCGTTGGCGCTGCCGAGGAACCAGCTCTTGCCCCTGCGCTGCTGGGCGGGTACCGACGCCACGTAGTTCTGCAGCAGCGTCGACATGCGCCAGGTCTCCGAGACGTGCCGGTCGAGGCTGTGAGACTTGTACTGCGTGAGGACCACGATCTGCAGGTAGCGGGAATTGACGAGATTCGACAGGGCGAAGTCGATGAGCCGGTAGCTGCCCGCGAAGGGAACGGCCGGTTTGGCCCTGTCCGCGGTGAGCGGCATCAGCCTCTTGCCCTCCCCGCCTGCCAGTACGACGGCGAGTACTTTCTTCGGTGCCACGTCGGCCTCCCGCTCTTCCTCGAGTGTTCTGCCCCGTCGATCGATACCCGATCGGACGCAGGTGCACGTCCCGGAACCCCTCCGGTCTGCTCACACTAGAGGACTTCGACCGGACTGCACTACGTTGTGAGAGTGCGAGTAGACATTGTGACCAAGGAATTCCCGCCCGAGATCTACGGTGGGGCAGGAGTGCACGTCGCCGAGCTCAGTCGTGTCCTCGCGGGCCAGGTGAACCTGCGGGTCCACGCCTTCGGAGCAGCCCGTCCGGAGGACTACCACGGAGCCTCGGTGCTGTCCTACGGGGTTCCGGAGGCTCTCGCCGGCGCCAATGCCGCGGTGCAGACCCTCGGGACGGATCTGCAGATGCTCGACGGCATCGCCGGCGCCGATCTGGTGCACTCGCACACCTGGTACGCCAACATGGCCGGTCATCTCGCGGCCCTGCTGCACGGCATTCCGCACGTGCTCAGCGCCCACAGCCTCGAGCCGCTGCGCCCCTGGAAGGCGGAGCAGCTCGGTGGCGGGTACGCGCTCTCCTCGTGGGTGGAGAAGACCTCCTACGACGCGGCAGCCGCCGTGATCGCGGTCTCCGCGGGGATGCGTGCCGACATCCTGCGCAGCTACCCCGACGTCGACCCGGGCAAGGTGCACGTGGTCCACAACGGGATCGACGTCTCCCAGTGGTCGCGGGACGAGGACGACGACGTCCTGCGCGCCCACGGGATCGACCCCGACCGGCCGAGCGTGGTCTTCGTGGGCCGGAACACCCGGCAGAAGGGCGTGCCCTACCTGCTGCGGGCGGCCGCCCACCTCTCCACCGACGTGCAGCTGGTCCTGTGCCTGGGCGCCGCCGACACGCCCGAGCTCGCAGCCGAGACGGAGCAGCTGATCAGTGACCTGCGCCGGAGGCGGGGCTCGGTGGTCCTCATCGAGCGGATGCTGCCCCGGCGCGAGGTCGTGCAGATCCTCAGCCATGCGACGGTCTTCGCCTGCCCCTCCATCTACGAACCCCTGGGGATCGTCAACCTCGAGGCGATGGCCTGCGGGGCCGCCGTCGTCGCCTCTGCCACCGGCGGTATCCCGGAGGTCGTCGACGATGGCGTCACGGGCACGCTGGTACCGCTCGAGCAGGTCCAGGACGGCACGGGAACACCACTGGACCCGGAGCGCTTCGTGGCCGACTTCGCCGCGGCCCTCACCGCTCTGGTCGAGGACCCGGCGCGGGCGTCCGCCATGGGCGCTGCCGGCCGCAGGCGCGCTGAGCAGCACTTCGACTGGGGCACCATCGCCGACGCCACGCTCGAGGTCTACCGCGGCGTGCTCTAGATCTGGGGACCCGTTCGGGCGATGTGGACGGGCGAATGGAGTGTCATCCGGGGCGTGCCGCAGCTCCGATCCCACTCGTGGCTGCTGAAATCCGGGATCGAAGCGTCCTCTAGGGACTGCCTGCATCGTCGATCCCACTCCTCGGGAGTCAGCTGTGGGTAGCACCGACCCTTCCCACGCGACAGCCCTGAGCAGTGGGATCGATAGGCAGCACGCCGAAGGGCGGATGGAGCGTCCGTGAGATCCCACTCGCCGTGCCTAAAGTCTGGGATCGAAGCGTCCTCTAGGGACTGCCTGCATCGTCGATCCCACTCCTCGGGAGTCAGCTGTGGGCAGCAGCGGTCCTTCCCACGGGAGAGCCCTGAGCAGTGGGATTGATGGGCAGCACGCCGCAGGGCGGATCGAGTCCCCGCTCGATCCCACTCGTGGCGCCTGGAGTTCGGGATTGAAGCGTCCCTCGGAACCGCCTGTTCCATCGCTCCCACTTCTGGCGCCTAGAGTCCGGGAGCGACCGACGACTCGGCGTCAGCGGCATCGTCGTTCCCACTCCTCGGGAGTCAGCTGTGGGCAGCAGCGGTCCTTCCCACGGGAGAGCCCTGAGCAGTGGGATTGATGGGCAGCACGCCGCAGGGCGGATCGAGTCCCCGCCCGCTCCCGCTCGTGATGCCTGAACCCTAGGAGCGACGCGTCCTCCGGGACCGGCTGCACTGTCGATCCCACTCATGACGGATGACCTGCGGGCAGCAGGAGCATGGCCGTCGGATGACTCCTCCCGATCCCACCCTTGGTGCATGACCGGTGGGATCGGGGGAGTCATCCGGGCCAGGCTGGACCGCGGATCCCACTGCTGGGGTGCGGCATCTGGGAACTACCGGTCGTTCCCACCGGAGGGCACGGAAGGATGGGATCGACGGCCCACCCCCGCTGTGACGGCCCACCCCCGCTGTGACGGCCCACCCCGCCGTGACGGCTCGCCTCCGAGCGATCGGCCCCGTGCGAGCGCCTCGCCCTACTTGGCGGCAGACGACGCCTGGGTCTTCCCGGTCTTCCTCGCCTTCTTGTCCTGGGCCGAGCGGGCGAGCAGGGTCTTCTCGTCGATCGGCGCGTCACCGCTGGCACGACGACGCCGGACGTAGGCGGCCGCTTCCTCCTGGCGCTCCTGCTCCGCTCCGCCGGCCACGGCCGACCGCAGATGCTCCGGACCATAGCCGAAGGCCTCCACGAGATCGAGTGCATGCGGACGGATCTTCGTCAGCAGCCGGTTGATGTACCCGTCCAAGGTGCGGGCGCGCTGCGAGGAGAGCCGGCCGTTCATCAGGAACCAGGCCAGGTCCTTCTCGATCAGGCACAGCCCGAACAGATCACGCAGGCGCGTCATGACCTCCTTCGTCCCCGGATCCTGGATCTGCTGCAGTGCGCGGGAGAACGCCTCCCACTGGAGCAGCTCGGCGTGTGCATGGGCCACTTCGATCAGCTCGTTCTGGTGCTCGTTGAACAGAGCTGCCGACTTCTCCTGTGACATGCCCTTCGCCCCGCGCAGGACGGCGGCCAGCTCCGCCACGCGCGACTGCACGCGATCCGAGAGGAGCTCACGCTGGGTATCCTCGTCGCGCAGTGCCTTGGCGGACTTCCGTTCCGACCCCGAATCGACCACGGTCTGGGCGACCCTGCGCAGACCGGAGCGGTGCAGCGTCTTCTCCGCGGCCTGCGACACGGCGTAGCGTGCCAGCACCCCGAAGTCGACGCCCTTGAACTCCTTCGCGTAGTCCGTCAGCAGACGCTTGGCGACCAGCTGGAGGAGGATGGTGTTGTCCCCCTCGAAGGTCACGTACACGTCCAGGTCCGCACGCAGCGACGCGAAACGGTTCTCGATCAGGAAGCCCTGGCCTCCGGTGGCCTCCCGGCTCTCCTGCAGGGTGTCCAGTGCCAGCCAGGTGCTCAGGGGCTTCAGGGCGGCGGCGAGGGTCTCGAGATCCTGGCGGTCCTCGTCGGTGTCGTGCCTGCCCGAGAAGACGTCGTCGAACTTCTCCAGCAGTTCCTCGTGGGCGAACGACGCCGCGTAGGTCGCAGCCAGTCGCGGCAGCAGGCGCCGCTGGTGGCGCTGGTAGTCCATCAGCACTTCCTCGGTGAGATTCGAGGAACCGTTGAACTGACGTCGCTGGGTGGAGTAGGTGATCGCTGCGGTGAGGGCCAGCTTGCTCGCGGCGACGGCAGCGCCGTCGAGCGAGACGCGGCCCTGCACGAGAGTGCCGAGCATCGTGAAGAAGCGCCTGCCCGGGGACGCGATCGGCGAGGTGTAGGTGCCGTCGGCGGCAACATCCCCGTAGCGGTTGAGCAGATTCGTGCGTGGTACCCGGACGCCGTCGAAGTGCAGTCGCCCGTTGTCGATGCCGTTCAGTCCGCCCTTGATGCCGTCGTCCTCCCCGCCGACGCCCGGCTTGAAGGACCCGTCCGCCTCGCGGAGCTCCACGTACAGCCCGTGCACACCGTGGTTGACCCCGTTGGTGATGAGCTGGGCGAAGACGACGGCGGCCCGCCCGTCGATCGCGCCGTTGCCGATGTAGTCCTTCCAGGCAGCCCGGAAGGGGGTGTCGATGACGAACTCGTCCGTCGCGGGATCGAACGTGGCTGTGGTGGCGATGCTCGCCACGTCACTGCCGTGGCCGGTCTCGGTCATGGCGAAACAGCCGGGGATCTCCAGGGACAGGATGCCCGGGAGCCAGGCCTCGTGGTGCTTGTCGGTACCCAGATGCAGCACCGCGGAGCCGAAGAGACCCCACTGCACACCGGCCTTGATCTGCACCGAGGGGTCACCGATGACGAGCTCCTCGAAGCCGGCCACGTTCCCGCCGTGGTTGTCGTCGCCACCGAAGGCCGCAGGGAACGCGCGGTGAACGGCCTTGTTCTCCACGAGGTAGTGCAGCTGGTCGGAACAGCGCAGGCGGTGGTCGTGGTGGGTGAGTCCCTCGATCTTGTGCAGCTCGGGCCGTCCCGCCAGTTCGCGGGCCGTGCGGCGGATGTCGGCCCATCTGCCCAGGAGCAGTTCGCCGAGTTCCGCCGTGTCGACGGTGGCCTGATCGTTGTCCGTGATGTCGACTGTCGCCGGAATCTGCTGAGGCGTGGAGATGGTCTGCGTCATGGCATGTCCTTTTCTTGTCGGCGCGTGGTGGAAGGAAGTGCGGGGGGCTCGCCAGGGCCGATGCCGTCGAAGAGCCATCCGGTGATCTGGCGGGCGAGTTGCTCCTCCGTCGGCCTGCCCGGTCCGGGCGGTGTGGCGAGCCACTGCTCGCCGGCGGAGCGCACCATGCCGATCGCCGCAGTGGGCCAGTACTCCGGGGCGGCGTCGTCGGGACCGGCGGAGCGCTCCGGGGAGAGCAGGAAGGCGCGGACGGGGCGCGAGATCATCGCCGTCACCGCGGCGAGGAAGTGGGCGAGCGTGTCGTGGGCACCGTCGTCGGACGCGCTCGACTCGGCGATGCCCACGCGGGTCACGAAGGCGTAGACGTTCGGTGAGGTCTGCGCCATCTGCAGGTACGCCAGCACCATCGAGTGGAACCCCTCCCGCGGGCCGGAGGCGGCCTTCGCGGCATCGAGCACCTTCTGCTGCATCTGCCCGAGGACCACCTCGGCGACAGCCCGCTGCAGACCGGTCTTGTCGCCGAAGTAGCGGTAGTACACGGACTTGGAGGTATCGGCCGTGGCCGCGATGTCCTCCATCGAAGCACCCGGACCGAGGGCGTCGATGGCGCGCCTGGCCGTCTTGATGAGCTCACGACGTCGTTCCGTGCGGTGCTCGGTCCACCGGCTGGAACGCCCGTCGGGCACGGGCACGGAAGGATCACCCGGTACTACGGAGGCATTCTTGCGCGAGGGGGCCAACTTCATGATACCTAGCGTATCAGCTACGATAGGTATCGATAACTTCCATCGCTCTCCAGGAGTTCTTCCATGACAGATCAGGTGCAGGCCCACAACGCTCCCAGCACACCCCGTACGGCAGTGGTCATCGGCGGGAACCGTATTCCCTTCGCCCGGACCGGCGGCGCCTACGCATATGCGTCGAACCAGGACATGCTCATCGCCGCGCTGGACGGGCTCATCGCCCGGTTCGGGCTGCAGGGCGAGCGCATGGGGGAGGTCGCCGCAGGCGCCGTGCTCAAGCACACCCGCGACTTCAACCTCACCCGTGAAGCGGTCCTCGGTTCCGCGCTCTCTCCCGAGACGCCCGCCTACGATCTCCAGCAGGCCTGCGCAACCGGTCTCGAGACGGTCGTGGGACTGTCCAACAAGATCAAGCTGGGGCAGATCGACTCCGGCATCGCCGGTGGGGTGGACTCCGCCTCCGACGCCCCGATCGCGGTCAGCGAGGGCCTGCGCCGGGTGCTCCTCGACCTGGGCCGGGCGAAGACGACGCAGCAGAAGATCCGCATCCTCGCCACGCTGCGGCCCAGGGATCTCTCGCCGAGCGTGCCGGGGACGGGAGAGCCCCGCACCGGGCTGTCGATGGGAGAGCACCAGGCGATCACGACGGCGGCCTGGAAGATCACACGAGAGGAGCAGGATCAGCTGGCCTACCAGAGCCACCACAACCTGGCGGCCGCGTACGAGCGCGGCTTCTTCGAGGACCTCGTGACCGGCTACCGCGGTCTCGTGAAGGATGCGAATCTCCGCCCGGACACGTCGGTGGAGAAGCTCGCGACCCTCAAGCCGGTCTTCGGGAAGGATCTGGAGACCCCTGCCACCATGACCGCCGGCAATTCGACGCCGTTGACCGACGGCGCCGCCGTGGTCCTGCTCGGCAGCGAGGAGTACGCCGCGGCACACAATCTGCCCATGCTGGCCAACATCGTGGACGCCGAAGCTGCTGCGGTCGACTTCGTCAGCGGGGAAGAAGGTCTGCTGATGGCGCCCGTCCATGCGATGCCGCGCCTGCTGGCACGCAACGGGTTCACCTTCGACGACTTCGACTTCTTCGAGATCCACGAGGCCTTCGCCGGAACGGTCCTGGCATCGCTGGCCGCATGGGAGGACGAGGACTACTGCAAACGCGTCCTCGGACTGGACGGCGCGCTCGGGAGCATCGACCGCTCGAAGCTCAACGTCAACGGGTCCTCCCTGGCAGCCGGACACCCCTTCGCAGCGACCGGCGGGCGCATCGTCGCCTCGCTGGCCAAGACCCTCTCCGAGAAGGGCGGACGCGGACTGATCTCGGTCTGTGCGGCCGGCGGCCAGGGCGTCGTGGCGATTCTCGAGGCGAGGAACTGATGACGGACCGGTACATCGACCTCGTCAACACACCGCTGCCGGGGAAGCTCGCCAAGGCGCTCGGTCTGCCGCGTCCGTCCGTCCTGCGGCGCTTCACACCGGGCGAGCCCGTCGCGACGCAGCCGATCCTCGTGACCGGATCCGGCGCCGGGGCCGACGCGCTCGCCGAGGTGATCCTGGGCTGGGACGTCGAGGTCCGGCGCCACGTGCTGCCCGGGGAGAAGCTCAGCGCCGCCGTCGTCGTCCTCGACGCCGCCGAGTCGCCGGCAGATCTGTCCGCTCCGCTCCTGGAACTGGGCCAGGCCGTGAAACTGCTGGTCCCGGGCGGACGCGTGGTCGGGATCTCGCGGTCCGCCGAGGACACGACCGATCCGGCACGAGCCGCCGCCCGTCAGGGTATCGACGGCGCACTACGCTCGGTGGCCCACGAGCTGCGGGGAGGTGCCACGGCCAACGGCATCATCCTGCGGGGGGAGGCCACGACGACCGATCCTTCCACGATCGGCACGCTCCGCTTCTTCCTCTCCGGCAAGAGCGCCTATGTGGACGGCCAGTTCATCGAGGTGCTGGCGCTGCCCGAGGAGAGTGTCTCCGAGCTCGCGGCGTCGACCGCCGCCGAGGGCGAGGGCATCCCGGATCGGCCACTCGCGGGCAGGACGGCCGTGGTGACCGGAGCTGCGCGCGGGATCGGCGCCAGGATCGCGGAGATCCTCGCGCGCGACGGCGCCCACGTGATCGCCGTCGACGTGCCCGCCGCCGGCGAGCAGCTGGCGCAGGTCGCCAATCGGGTGGGTGGCACTGCGCTGCAGCTCGATATCACCGCTCCGGACGCCGGCACCCGCATCCTCGAGCACGTGGGGGAGCGGCACGGCACGCTGGACATCGTGGTGCACAACGCCGGCATCACACGCGACAAGCTGCTCGCCAACATGGACGCAGCCCGGTGGGACTCCGTGATCGCGGTGAACATCTCCTCGCAGCTGCGCATGAACGAGCAGTTCCTGGGCTCGCCGGTCTTCTCCTCGTCCGGGCGCATCATCTCTCTCGCCTCGACCAGCGGCATTGCCGGCAACCGGGGCCAGAGCAACTACGCCGCCTCCAAGGCCGGTGTCATGGGCATGGTCCGGGCGCAGGCAGAGGCGTTCGACGGCGGCGCACGCACCATCAACGCTGTGGCCCCCGGGTTCATCGAGACCGACATGACGGCGAAGATCCCGGCCGTGCGGCGGCAGGTGGCCAGGCGCCTGAGCAGTCTGCAGCAGGGAGGCCTGCCGGTGGACGTCGCGGAGACGATCGCGTTCCTGGCCTCCGACGCCGCAGCCGGCGTCAACGGTCAGGTGGTCCGCGTCTGCGGCCAGAATCTGGTGGGAGCATGAGCGGGGGCGGGTCGGCCGGAACGCCGACGCAGGAGCTGGAGAGGGTACCGGGCCTGCCCGGACTGTACCGGAAGGCGCTCACGCTGGCCGTACGCCGCAGGATCGGCCGCGCCGGTACGCCGTCGCAGCTGCCAGACGCCCGGCACGCCGTCCGCGGTGTCACGGCCGATCCCACCGAGTTGACCCGGTTCCAGCAGTTGCTCCACTCCACTGCGCGGGACCTGCTGCCCTCGGCCTACCTGCACACGCTCGCCTTCCCGGTGGCGATGAGCGTCCTCGCGCGCTCCGACTTCCCGCTGCCCCTGCTGGGCATGGTGCATCTGAGCAACGAGGTGCACCAGGCCCGACAGGTCCGCTCATCGGAGCGGCTCGACGTCGTGGCCTGGGCGGAGGATCTTCGGCCGCACGCCGCCGGGACGCAGGTGGACCTCGTGACGGAGATCAGCGCGGCCGGAGAGCGCGTCTGGACGGGGCGCTCGGTGTATCTGGCGCGCGGGGTGCGGCTCGGCGCAGGGGCTGAAGCCGAACAGCGCCAGTCCTCCGACCGTCCCGCGTTCTCGCCTCCCACGCCCACGGGGATCTGGCGGCTCGACGCCGGGATCGGGCGCCGCTACGCCGCGGTGTCGGGGGACTGGAACCCCATCCACCTCAGCGCTCCGACGGCGAAGGCGCTCGGCATGAAGGGCGCCATCGCCCACGGGATGTATCTCGCGGCGCGGATGGTGGACCAGGCCGTGCCGGCGCCGTCGGGCGCCCTCGACTGGCGCATCGACTTCCTCTCGCCGGTCCTGCTGCCCGGACGGGTCACGACGTCGTTCACGCGGACGCGCGACGACGGCGACGGCAGCTCCGGCGCCGGCAGGACCGACGTCGTCGGCTGGTCGGCGAAACGGCGCCGGCCCCACTTCACGGGCTGGGTGCGCTCGGGCCAGGACGCGGGCGGTTCGGCGCAGAACGGCTGATGTCGCCCGGCCGATGGGCTGGGGTGCGATCTACACTGGGGCCATGACTCGTTCCTCCCTCGCCGATCGCGCTGCCGAACTCGACGCCGACGACCCTCTGGCACCCCACCGCAAGCTGTTCCTCGACGCTCCGGACGACTCCGTCCGGGCGTACCTCGACGGCAACTCGCTGGGGCGCCCGCTCGCGGCGACGGTGGACACGCTCACCTCGTTCGTACAGGAGCAGTGGGGCGGTCGCCTCATCCGCGGCTGGGACGAGGGCTGGCTGAGGCTGCCACAGCAGATCGGGGACCGCCTCGGGAGGGTGGCTCTCGGCGCCGCCGAGGGTCAGTGCGTCGTGGCGGACTCCACCAGCGTGCTGCTGTACAAGCTGGCGCGTGCCGCCGTCGCCGCCCGTCCGGAGCGCACCGAGATCGTGGTGGACCGGGACAACTTCCCGAGCGACCGGTTCATCGTCGAGGGCATCGCCCGCGAGCGCGGTCTCACGGTGCGCTGGCTGGACGTCGCCTACGACGGCGGGGCCACCCCCGACGACGTCGCCGCCGCCGTCGGTCCGCAGACCGCCCTGGTGCTGCTCAGCCATGTCGCCTACCGCTCGGGCTTCATCGCCGACGTGCCAACCATCACGCGCATCGCCCACGACGCCGGAGCGCTGGTCCTCTGGGATCTGAGCCACTCCGTGGCCTCCGTCCCGGCACAACTCGATGCCTGGGAGGTCGACTACGCCACGGGCTGCAGCTACAAGTACCTCAACGGCGGACCCGGTGCCCCGGCATGGGCCTACGTGGCGCAGCGGCATCTGGCGACCTTCGAGCAGCCGATCCTGGGCTGGCTGGGCAGCGCCGATCCCTTCAGGATGGGTTCGGCCTACGAGCCCGCGGACGGTATCAGGCGCCTCGTCTCGGGAACACCGCCGATCATCGGCATGCTCGCCATCCAGGACATGCTCTCCGTGATCGAGGGCGTCAGCATGGACGCCATCCGTGCGAAGTCCGAGCTCCTCACCGCGTTAGCGGTCCACGCGGTCGACACGCTGCTCGAGCCCCACGGTGTGGTCCTGGCCTCGCCGCGCGACGCCTCCCGACGCGGTGGACACATCACCATCGACCACGCCGCGTTCGCCACCATGGTGCCCGAGCTGTGGGAGGAGGGCGTCATCCCCGATTACCGCAACCCGAACGGCATCAGGCTGGGTCTCTCACCGCTGACGACGTCGTTCGAGGACGTTGTGCTCACCATCGAGGCGATCGCGGCGCGGCTGGATGCGCGCGGTGCCTCGTCCCCGCAGGTGTAGCACCGGCACATAGCGCAGAGGTGTCGGGCTGATTCACCATCGGCGCGCATCTCGTGTAGAGTCTTTCTCGTTGCTTTCAGCGGTTCAGGCCGCGGAAAACCACCCGCGCGGGTGGCGGAATGGCAGACGCGCTAGCTTGAGGTGCTAGTCCTCTTATTGAGGGTGGGGGTTCAAGTCCCCCTCCGCGCACAGTGAAGTCCCCGGTCAGAGTGCTCTGGCCGGGGACTTTTTGTTGATGAGATCTCCCGTCAGCTCTGCCATGTCATTGCCCTTCATGGTCGATGGAACGGTTCCTGGCAACACCATTCGCCACTCATAACACCGTTGACCACTCGGTGGCTTGTTAGGATCGGGGAATGTCTTCTCACGCACCGGCAGTACTCGCGATCGGTAGCTGCCGAATCTTCCGACCGCTGCGGCGCCTCAGCGACCTCGGATCAATTCAACTGGTGAATCAGACCCACCACAATTGGTTCACGCACACCGCCGCTGCAGCGCGCCAGTTCGTCGAGATCAGTGAGGGCCGAACGATAGTTCCAGAGCCGCTGCGCGGTGCGGCATTCGAGACAATGATCGGCTATGAAGCCGAGATGTCGGGTGAAATTCCGTCTTTCGATCTTGCAGTTGTAGAAGTCAGCACAGTGAAGCAGCACAGCGCCGAAGGCATTGAGCTGAATGCTCACCGTGTGTACAACATTGCGAAGGAATTGGGTATCGAGTACAGGCCGGTAGTGAACGGAGACGTTTCGCAGGTTCCGGATGGCCATCCATTGAAAGGCATGACTGTCAGCAGAGCATCCGCGGAGTCGATTGCTGCGGACATCAGGGCACTCAGGGACCAGCTGGCGGTACCGATACTCACGGTCGACCATTTGTACTTCGAGATCGAGGGCGAACCTATGGCGGAGAGAACCAGTCTTACTCAAGTCCTGGAGTCTGTCGCAGACGGCGACGGTGTGATGTTCCATCCGACAAAGCCGGTAATCGTAGAACATGGTGTCGACGTCGCCTTGGCCGACAGCAATCATTACAGGAAAGAATTCGAGACCGTTGTCGCCGAGCGAATGTATGCCAGTATTCTGCGTGCAGCCAGTCGGTCTGTGAGCTGACTGAACTAACGGCTCCGTCTACTTCAGCCTGTGAACTATCTTGTCCGGAGCGCGCGGCGAGTCTGCCGGATACTGACTCATCTCGATACCGACCCTCAGGCGACGCGTTCCGGCTTTGCATCTGCGACGACGGTGTGCTTCGCGCTCAATGCCCTCGCATGCTCGCGACGTCGGGTCGCCCATACTACTCGCAGAGCGGTATGGCTGCGGCCGACACCGAAGGCCGCTCTGGTCGATCGGCACCATCACCCTCGTCGCTCTCCTGCTCGGTGCCCGCTCCTGGCGCGTGATCGCTCCGGGATGAGGTCCGGGTCCGTCGTGAAGCTATCGATTCCCTGATCCTCGATGAGTCGGTCCGCGCCCGCCCCGACATAAAGTACCCATGGACACGACGTACGAGGAGAGGAGGACGACGATGTCCGGAACTCTGGCTGAAGCGCTCAGTCATACGGAGCGCTCACCGGGGTGGCTGCGCTGGGGAGGCGCCATTGTCCTTCTCCTCGTCGCGGTCATCCTCGCGGTGGAAGCCGTCATCGAATCGGCATGGCTGGTCTATCCGGTCGCGGGTCTTTTCGTTCTTGCCGCATTCTGGTGGTGCTGGTTGGCGAAGATCACGATCACGGTCGACGATCGGACCGTCACTCTGCGCGGCCCTGCATGGAAGCGCGTGCTGCAACGGCAGCAGCTCCGTCAGTGTCCGTGGAGGCAGACAGCGGCATGACCACCGGGCTGGTGAACTGGCCGGTCGTCTCTCGGGAGCGTGACCACCTCACGCGGTTGACCATGGAAGGTTCCACCGCCGTGACCTTCTCGGATCCAGCCGAACACCGCTACCAGTTCGTGCTCGGCGACCACGCGCACGCCGAACTGGTGGCAGCGGCGATCGCCCGCTGACGACCACCAGGACCATGCAGCGGGAGGCAGTGCCTGCCTCGTCGTCGTGCGGAGGACTGCGAGGAACGACCGCGGGCAGGGGAGAGCGGAAGACCGTTGGCCTGCAAGCCTCGGTAGGCTTGGAGCAACCGCTACCCAGGAGGACCACATGGGCATCACACCCGAAGCTGAAGTCGTCAGGATCTGCCAGGAACTGATCCGTTTCGATACCTCGAACTTCGGGGGCAACGAAGGCCCGGGGGAGCGCCAGGCCGCAGAGTACACGGCGGGGCTCATCGAGGAGGTGGGCCTGTCCACGCAGCTCTTCGAAGCGGCACCGGGACGCACCTCCGTCGTGGCCCGCATGGAAGGAACTGATTCCTCCCTTCCCGCCCTCGTGGTGCACGGCCACCTCGACGTCGTCCCCGCACAGAAGGAGGACTGGAGCGTCGATCCGTTCAGCGGCGAGGAGAAGGACGGCCTCATCTGGGGCCGCGGAGCCGTGGACATGAAGGACATGGACGCCATGATCCTGTCCGTCCTGCGGTCCATGCAGCGCGACGGCGTCAAGCCGCAACGCGATCTGATCTTCGGCTTCTTCGCCGACGAGGAAGCCGGCGGTGCCTACGGTGCCTCATGGCTCGTGGACAACAAGCCCGAGGTCTTCGAGGGCGCCACGGAGGCCATCTCGGAGGTCGGCGGGTTCTCCGCGACCATCGGCGGGCAGCGCACGTATCTGCTGCAGACAGCCGAGAAGGGCATCTCCTGGCTCCGCCTGGTGGCCCACGGCCGCGCCGGCCACGGCTCGCAGATCAACACCGACAACGCCGTCACAGCTTTGGCCCGCGCCGTCACCCGCATCGGCGACTACTCCTGGCCCATCGAACTCACCCCCACCACACGCCAATTCCTGGACGGCGTCACCGAGCTCACGGGTGTGGAGTTCGACGCCGACAATCCCGAGATCCTGCTGCGCGAGCTCGGCACGGTGGCCCGCTTCGTGGGTGCGACCCTGCAGAACACGGCGAACCCGACCGTCCTCAAGGGCGGCTACAAGCACAACGTGATCCCCGGCACGGCCGAGGCTCTGATCGACGTGCGCACGCTGCCGGGTCAGCAGGACCAGGTCCTCGAGATCATCCGCGGACTCGCCGGTGAGGGAGTGGACGTGAGCTACGAGCACAAGGACACCTCGCTCGAGGTGCCGTTCGCCGGCAATCTCGTCGACTCGATGATCGACGCCCTGCACGCCGAGGATCCCGGAGCCAGGGTGCTGCCGTACACGCTCTCCGGTGGGACGGACAACAAGTCGTTGAGCCGCCTCGGGATCACGGGCTACGGCTTCGCGCCCCTGCAGTTGCCGGACGAGCTGGACTTCACGGGAATGTTCCACGGCGTCGACGAGCGCGTTCCCACGGATTCCCTGCGGTTCGGCGCGAAGGTCCTCGCCCGGTTGCTGACCACCTACTGAGTACCGTTCACGGACAGGATGCCGCCCATGACGCGAACCAGCACCGCCCAGACCGCCGAGCAGTTGCTCCCCGATGACCTGCTCGAGCGCTTCAGGGCACGAGCCGCGCGCTACGACGCCGAGAACGTATTCTTCGCTGAGGACTTCGCGGAGCTGCAGGACAACGGGTACCTGCAGCAACTGGCGCACACCAGAGTCGGATCAGCCCGAGGAACGGAGCGCGCAGCATCCGCTCAGCGCCGACTGGCCGCGGCCGCTCCCGCCACCGCGCTCGGGGTGAACATGCACCTGATCTGGACGGCGGTGGCCGGGATCCTGGCCGATCGCGGCGACGATTCGCTCCTGTTCGTCCTCGATGAGGCAGCACAGGGCGAGATCTTCGCCTTCGGCGTCTCCGAACCCGGGAACGACGCCGTCCTCTTCGACTCCCTGACGCGCGTGGAGCCGCTCGACGACGGCGGGTACACCTACAGCGGGACCAAGGTCTTCACGAGTTTGTCCCCGGTCTGGACGCGCCTGGGCATCTTCGGCAAACTCGTCGGGGAAGACAAAGAGGACGGGGACGATGACGTACTCCTCCACGCCTTCGTGCCCAGGGGCACCCCCGGTGTGGAGATCCTGCAGGACTGGAATCCGCTCGGCATGCGGGCCACGCAGTCGAACACCACGCGCCTTACCGATGTCCGGGTGTCCTCCGACGCCGTCTTCCGCCGCGTGCCGGTCGGTCCGAACAGGGAACCGCTGATCCACGCGATCTTCTCGGCCTTCGAGACCCTCATCGCGTCGGTCTATCTGGGCATCGCCGACCGGGCGCTCGAGTTGGCGGGCCAGGCCCTGACGACGCGCCGCAGCCATGTCGCAGGCCGTGCGTTGTCAGACGACCCGGTACTGCGGAACCTCCTTGCGGGAGCCGCGATGCACCGCACCGGGGCTGCAGCGGAACTGCGCGGAGTCCTCCACGACATCGACTCGCGCACGGACGCCGCTGCGGACTGGTTCGCCCGACTCGTGACGCTGAAGACCCACGCCGTCCAGGCTGCAGTGGAGGCGACCTCCGTGGCACTGCACGTGGGCGGTGGATCGGGCTTCTCGGCGTCGTCGGAGGTGGTGAGGCTGCATCGCGATGCGCTGGCCGGGCAGTTCCACCCGTCCACCCTCGAATCGGCCCGGTCGACCGTGGCGACGAGTCTGCTCGGACCGCCGTCGAGCTAACGGTTCCCGCCGCTGCCGGCGGCCCTGTCGGAGGCTGTGCCGACAGGCTCCGCCATCGACTGGACCCTGTTGTGAGTTGAACTCCGCGGTGGGGTGGACTCTGCCGTGGGTCGGACTAGGCTGTACGTTCGACCCGCAGCACCTTGCGCCTCAGCCAGTACCGCCGGCTCCCGCCGATGTAGACGCAGCTGCGCTCCAGCTCCCACTTGCCGTACTCGGTGTGCTCGGTGACGAGCCGACGAGCTGCGGGCAGGGGTTCGTTCGCCGAAACAGTGAGGACCAGGTACTCGTACTGTCGTCCGTAGTCGCGCTTCCGGATGGCGGTCGCGTTCTGGAATTGTTCTCGCATATCCCTCCAATTCTTCTCACTTTACCGATAACGTCTAGCCCATGAGCATAGATCCGCGTGTCGCGCTCGAGCGCCTCGTCTCGGCTCTCGAGGAGCACCTTGCCTCGTCGGCGTCGCGGCGCCGGGACGACGACCCCGCGGTGGAAGCAGCGTATCGCAGCGTCGCTGCAGCCTTCGAGGACTACCAGGAGGCCCTCTACGACGCCTTCGGCGAGGTCACACCCCTGGAGGTCTACGACGATGACGACAGCGACGATGATGACGACGTGGACGACGACAGCGACGAGTCGGGATACGTGTCCGAGCTGATCGACGCAGAGGTGGAGCAGGGACCGAGTGCCTGACCGGCGCCCGGCCGGGCCTCGTGCCGTTCAGTCCGCGAGCGCCGAGACCTCCCCGAGGACATCGGCGATCGGCTCTGCCACCGGCGCTCCGCCGATCCGGAGGATCTCCTCGAGCTGCTGCGAGGTCCGGGCACCGATGATCGCCGAGGCGACGCCCCTGCGATGCAGCAGCCAGCGCAGGGCGAGTTCGTGCGGCGGCAGATCGAGACCGCGTGCAGCGGTGCACAGGGCTTCCGTGACGCGTTGGGCCCGGCCCGAGAGATAGGGCTCCACGTAGGGGGACCAGACGTCCGAGGCCCCCCTCGATCCCGTCGGGATCCTGCCGCGGTACTTGCCGGTGAGCACGCCGCGTCCCAGCGGAGCCCAGGCCAGCACCGCTGCTCCGAAGGCCTCGGCCGACGGGAGGATGTCGCGTTCCGCGCGCCGGTTCACGAGGGAGTACTCGACGTCGTTCGCCAGGATCGGGAACGACGCCGTCGCCGCGGCGCGCGCGAATTCCCAGCCCGGGTAGTTGGACAGCCCCACGTAGCGCGCCCGACCGCTGCTGTACGCAGTCTCCAGGGCGCTGAGGATCTCGTGCAGCGGGACGGCAGGATCCGGCGTCGGCGCCAGCCACAGATCCACGTGATCGGTCCCGAGGAGGGACAGCGAACCGTCCAGCGAATCGAGCAGACCCCGCCTGGAGCTGTCCAGGCGCCTGCTGCCGGAGCGGGTGGTTCCGCCCTGCACCGCGAGCACCACCTCCGCACGGGCGACGGCGTCGCCGAGGAAGCCGCCGAGCATGGCCTCCGCCCGACCCTCTCCGTAGCGCCCCGCGGTCTCCACGAAGGTGCCTCCGGCAGCAGTGAACAGGCGCAGCTGCTCGCGCGCCACGTCCTCCGGTACCTCCTGGCCCCAGTTCATGGTGCCCAGTCCCAGAGCGGAGACGGACAGCCCGCTCGCTCCCACATTTCGCCGTTGCATACGGCCCAGCCTAGATGTAGTGACCTGTGAGGGTGCGTGCACGCCGACGCCGACGCGATGGCCTAGGGTCGGACGTGTGAACTGGCTAGAAGCGATCATCCTGGGATTCGTCCAGGGCCTCACCGAATTCCTGCCCATTTCATCGAGCGCTCACCTGCGCATCGTCGGAGAACTGCTGCCCGACGCGCAGGATCCCGGGGCTGCCTTCACCGCCATCACGCAGCTGGGCACCGAGACCGCCGTCATCGTGTTCTTCTGGCGGGACATCGTGCGGATCGTCAGGGCATGGTTCGGGGCACTGCGAGGGACAGTGCCGAGGGACGACCCGGATGCCCGGATGGGCTGGCTGGTGATCATCGGCAGTGTGCCCATCGTGGTGCTCGGTCTCCTGTTCCAGGACCAGATCGAGAGCACCTTCCGCAGCATGTGGATCGTCGCCACCATGCTGATCGTCTTCGGCCTGATCCTCGCCGTGGCCGACCGCGCGGGCCGCCAGCGGCGGGAACTGACCGATCTCACCTACCGGCACGGTATCCTGTACGGTCTCGCGCAGGCGCTGGCACTTGTGCCGGGCGTCTCCCGCTCCGGTGGCACCATCACGGCCGGCCTGTTCATGGGCTACACCAGGGAGGCGGCCGCCCGCTACTCCTTCCTCCTGGCCGTTCCGGCGGTCTTCGGCAGCGGTGTCTTCCAGCTCGTGAAGAGCTGGGACGAGACCGGCCCGTACGCACTGCCCGAGACCGCCCTGGCCACCGTGGTCGCCTTCGTCGTGGGCTTCGCCATCATCGGCTGGTTCCTGAAATATGTCAGCACGCGCGGCTACGGTCTTTTCGTCGGGTACCGCATCCTGCTCGGCGTGGCCCTCTACGTGCTGCTGGGCGCCGGGGTCATCACCGCCTGAGGAGTGCCCGTAAGGTGGAACGTGTGATTGCGTGGAACTCGACTCCTGTCCCAGACCTCGACGGCAGCCAGTCGGGCATCGAACTGTTCGACACCGCCCGCGAGGAGCTCGTCCCCCTGCCGGTCCGGCCCGAGCGGAGTCTGTACGTGTGCGGGATCACCCCCTACGACGCGACGCACCTGGGCCATGCGGCGACCTACGTCGCCTTCGATCTGCTGAACCGTGTCTGGCGCGACGCCGGATCCACGGTCTCCTACGTGCAGAACGTGACCGACGTCGATGATCCGCTGCTGGAGCGAGCCACGGCGACGGGCGTCGACTGGCGCGATCTCGCCGCCGAGCAGATCCAGCTCTTCCGCGAGGACATGGAGGCGCTCAACGTGCTGCCCCCAGACCACTACATCGGTGCTGTCGAGTCGATCGGCTGGATCGCCCCGGTGGTGGAGGAGCTGGTGGACCGGGACCTCGCCTACGCCGTTCCCGGGGGCGCGGGGGAGCCCGGCGGCGACATCTATTTCTCCCTCGACGCCGTTGCCGCGCTGCACGAGGACGACGACGCCCGCTGGTTCCTGGGTCAGATCTCGCATCTGGACGCCGACGTGATGCTCGGGCTCTCGGCCGAGCGGGGAGGGGACCCGGCGCGCCCGCACAAGCGCAACGCACTCGACCCACTGCTCTGGCGGGTCGAACGGCCGGGTGAACCCTCCTGGCCGGGAGGACGCCTCGGTGAGGGCCGCCCGGGCTGGCACATCGAGTGCGCGGTGATCGCGCGGCGGTTCCTGCCGGCACCGTTCACGGTCCAGGGCGGAGGCTCCGACCTCGTCTTCCCGCACCATGAGATGAGCGCCTCCCACGCCTGGGCGGCGGGCGGTGTCCCGCTCGCGGACCACTACGCACACACGGGTATGGTCGGGTTCGACGGCGAGAAGATGAGCAAGTCCCGCGGCAATCTCGTGCTCGTGTCGAAGCTCCGCCGGGCCGGAGTCGAACCGGCTGCGATCCGGCTGGCCATCCTCGCCCACCACTACCGCACCGACTGGTCCTGGACCGATCAGGTGCTGCCGGAGGCCGTGGCCCGCCTCGAGGCGTGGCGTGGGGCGGCACGGTCCGCCACGGAGTCCGACGTCGTCCTGGTCCGCGACCGGGTTCGCGAGCAGCTGGCGAACGATCTCGATGCACCGGCCGCCCTGCACGTGATCGATGAGTGGGCGGCCTCGACGCGTGAGCGCACCGATGAGCGGCCGAGGTCATCGACCGCCCGTGCAGCAGATGGAGCGGAGGACGGTGGAGCACAGCAGCGCCTCACCGACGTCGTCGATGCCCTGCTCGGGGTGCGGCTCCCGGAGTCCTGACCTCCGGCGCGCGACCGCCCGCGTCGCCGTGCCCGGACGGGGAGCTACTGCTCCCGACGTCGCTTCCTGAGGTAGCGCTCGAACTCCCGCGCGATCGATTCCCCGCTCGCCTCCGGAAGATCCACCGTGTCCTTGGCCTCCTCGAGCTGACGCACGTAGGCGGCGACCTCGGGGTCCTCGACGGCGAGTTCGTCCACGCCACGCTCCCAGGCCTCGGCTTCCTCGGTCAGCACCTGCGAATCCACGGTGATCTGCAGGACCTCCTCCAGCTTGTTCAGCAGGGCGAGCTGCGCCTTGGGCGAGGGCGACTGTCCCACGTAGTGCGGAACGGCGGCCCAGAGCGACATGGTGGGGATGTCCGCGAGCAGACCAACCTCGGCCAGGACGCCGACAATGCCGATGGGGCCCTCGTAGGTGGACGGCTCCACGTCGAGGCTCTTGCGTACCATCGCATCGTCGGAGGTGACCGTGACCGGGATGGGACGGGAATGGGGCACGTCGGCCAGCAGCGCGCCGACCAGGACGATGCAGTCGACGCTCATCTCCTTGGCGAGCGCGACGAGCTCCGCCGTGTAGGCGCGCCACTTGTAGGACGGTTCGACACCGTTGACGAGAACGAGGTCGACGTTCGAGTCGGGCACCTCGGTCTTGCTGATGCGCGTGGTGGGCCAGCTGATGCGGCGCTGACCGGAGGAGTTGCGCTCGATGGTGGGCCGCGTGAACTGGAAATCGTAGAATTCGTCCGCGTCGATCGTGGAGATCCGCTCGCTGCCGAAGAAGCGTCCCAGGTACTTCAGTGCATCACTGGCCGCCTCGCCGGCGTCGTTCCACCCCTCGAAGGCCGCGAGCATGATCGTGATGCGCCGCTCGGGCTCACCGGCGTCCTGGAAGAGATCCTGTACCCCGCTCTGCTGGTTCTCGTCAAAGCTGTTCACGTCTCTCACCCTAGTCCCCGCCGCTCGGGCCTGTCAGGGACGTGGGTCCCGCTTCGCGCAGAGCAGACGGGCAGGTGCCCCGAGCACCCCCCGTAGACTTGACCGCATGGCATACCTCCCCAGCGACAGCGCCCGGATCCCGGGCGACGCCGAACCCGGCAGCAGCGCGTCCGGCACCGCGACGGGCGTCCACCGGCTGCAGGGGGTGCTCTGGGACATGGATGGGACCATCGTCGATACCGAACCCTTCTGGATCCGGGCCGAACAGGAACTGGTGGAGGCACACGGGGGCACCTGGACCGACGAGCAGGCGCTGTCGCTCGTCGGGCAGGCACTCTCGTTCTCCGCCGCACAACTCCAGGGCGCCGGCGTGCGACTCGGGATACGGGACATCATCGACCACCTCACCGACCAGGTCGCGGCCAGGGTACGCGCCGGGGCACCCTGGCGCCCGGGTGCCCGGGAACTGCTGGCCGGCCTCCACGCGGAAGGGATTCCCTGCGCGATGGTCACCATGTCCGAACCCCTGCTGGCCCACGCCGTCGCGGACCAGCTCCCCGAGGGCACCTTCTCGCACCTCGTCACCGGCGACCGGGTGAGCCAGGGCAAACCGGACCCCGAAGCGTACCTTCTGGGCTTCGAGCTGCTGGCGAGGGATCATCCCGGACTGAGCAGG
Source organism: Arthrobacter echini (assembly GCF_004803505.1). GTDB lineage: Bacteria > Actinomycetota > Actinomycetes > Actinomycetales > Micrococcaceae > Arthrobacter_D > Arthrobacter_D echini. Next base: position 32,976 of record NZ_SSWH01000003.1, on the reverse strand, counting down.
GACCGCGTCATAGCGATCGAGGACTCCCTGCCGGGGGTCACCTCGGCACTGGCCGCCGGCGTCGTCACCCTCGCCGTACCCCACATCGGAACGCTCCCGCCGGATGATCGCCGCACCGACTGGGACAGCCTTGCCGGCAGGAGCCCGGCCGATCTGGCGGCGCTGCTGCCTGCCGTACGCTCCGACGTCGTCGTACCCGAGCACTCATGAGCCGTACCCCCGAAGCCCCCGGCACCCGGCCCGGGCCGGGACTCTCGCTCGGGCGCATCGCCGGGATCCCCGTGTCGCTGGCCTGGTCGTGGTTCGTCATCACCGTCTTCATCGCCGTCGTCTTCGGACCGCGGGTGGCCTCCGCGTTCCCGGGTATCGGTATCGGTATCGGTGCGTACGCCGTCGCACTGGGGTACGCATTGCTGCTCGCCGTGTCCGTCCTCCTGCACGAGCTGGCCCACGCGCTCACCGCGCGGGCGTTCGGCTGGCCGACGACGCGCATCGTGCTCAATCTCTGGGGTGGTCATACCCAGTTCGCCACGTTCAACGCCTCCCCGGGACGCTCCCTCCTCGTCGCGCTCGCCGGTCCGGCCGCCAACGTCGTCCTCGCCGCCCTCGGCTGGGTGGTCCTGCAGGCCATGGTCCCCGGCTCGGTCGCCCACCTGCTGGTCACCATCCTCGTCTGGGCGAATCTCCTCCTCGGCGCCTTCAACGTGCTGCCGGGATTGCCGCTCGACGGCGGTCGCCTGGTGGAGAGTGCCGTGTGGAAGGCGACCGGCAGCCAGGAGAAGGGGACCATCGCTGCCGGATGGGCCGGGCGGATCATCGTGATCCTCCTGCTCCTGGCCGTGGTCGGTCCGCCCCTGCTCCGCGGACGCTCCCCGGACCTGACGATCATCCTCATCGTCGTCGTCATGGGCGCGTTCCTCTGGACGGGCGCTTCGGCGGTGATCGAGGGCGCGCGCGTGCGCCTGCGGCTTCCGGCGATCAGTGCCGGCAGACTGCAGCACCGGGCCGTCGGTCTTCCTGCGGGAGCGAGCGCCCTGGCGGCCCGTCGCGTATTGCGCGAGAACCCCGGTACCGTCGTCGTGCTCACCGGTGCGGGTGGCGTACCGGAGGCGGTCGTCGACGAGGGCGCGCTCCTGGCCGTGCCCGACGACGCCGCGAACACGACGCCGGTCTCCGCGACGGCCCGCCGCCTCGGAGCCGGCGCCTACGTCCCCGAGACCGCCGGTGGCCAGGAGCTCGTGCAGTTCCTGGCACGTCTCGAGGGCAGCGAGTACGCCGTGATCGACCGCCGCGGCACGGTCACGGGACTGCTGTACCAGCGGACGGTGGTGCAGGCCATCACCGGCAGGGGCACCCCCGATCCCTGACCCACGGCGCAGCCGAGCGCGTCACGTCCACCCCGATCCACGAGCACCCGTTCCCGTGCCGGCCAGGCCCGGCCCACCGAAGGACCACGCATGAGTTCCAGCCCGATCGATCCCGCCACACCGGTCCCGTCGCCGGCACGGACAGCACAGACAGCGCAACCGGTGCAGGACTCCCGGGTCGCGCCGCACGGGGCTGCAGCGCGCCGTGGACCGTTCCGTGCGGGTGAACGTGTGCAACTGACCGATGAGAAGGGCAGGATGAACACCATCACCCTGACCCCCGACGGCGCCTTCCACACCCACAAGGGCTTCCTGCAGCACGACGCGATCATCGGCGCCCCGGAGGGGACCATCCTCGAGAACACCGACGGCGGGCTCTACCAGGCGCTCCGGCCCCTCCTGTCGGACTTCGTGCTGTCCATGCCGCGCGGTGCCGCCGTGGTCTACCCCAAGGACGCCGGGCAGATCGTCACGATGGCCGACATCTACCCGGGTGCGCGCGTGGTCGAGGCGGGCGTCGGATCGGGAGCGCTGTCCATCTCGCTCCTGCGCGCCGTCGGTGACGCCGGGTACCTCCATTCCTTCGAACGCCGGTCGGAGTTCGCCGACATCGCGCGCGGGAATGTCGAGACGATCTTCGGCGGTCCACACCCCGCCTGGCAGATCACCCTCGGGGACTTCCAGGACCAGGTGGTGCAGCACGAGGAACCCGGATCGGTGGACCGCGTCGTCCTCGACATGCTGGCTCCCTGGGAATGCCTGGAGGCCGTGGCGACCGTGCTCGCCCCCGGGGGGGTCTGGATCAGCTACGTGGCGACCGTGACGCAGCTGTCCCGGACGGCCGAGGCCATCAGGGCGGACGGGCGCTTCACCGAGCCCGAGGGGTGGGAATCCATGGTGCGCGGCTGGCACCTGGAAGGTCTTGCCGTGCGTCCCGACCACCGCATGGTGGCGCACACCGGTTTCCTGCTCACCGCGCGCAGGCTCGCGGACGGAGCCGTCGGGTTCACCCCCAAGCGCCGTCCGTCGAAGACCGGCTTCAGCGAGGAGGACCTGAACGCGTGGACCCCCCAGGCGGTGGGGGAGCGGGAGGTCTCCGACAAGCGGTTGCGGCGCGTGGCTCGCGACGCCGCCTCCACGATCCAGCGCGGGTCGCTCCCGCCGGAGGAGGCGCAGGCACGCCGCGATGCCATCGCCGACGGCGGGAGCCCCGAGTAGGAGCCACACGCAGCTTCCGGCAGGCGTCACAGAGGCGCCGGGAGAGCCCCGGGCAGTCGGGACCGTCAGGGCTCTGCGCTACAGTCGGAAGACACCAGACGACACAATCCAAGGTGGCGAACACCATGTCCGAGTCCAGCGAGAACGCACGCGCCGACGACCAGCGGGATCCTGTCCCACCCGCACTCGAGAACTCCGTGGCCCAGCGTCAGGCCGGCATCCTGCGCGACAGACTGCGCAGTATCGACCGCCAGCTCGCCGCCGCCACGCAGAACAACGCGAAACTGGTCAGCGCGCTGGAAACGGCGCGCGCGGAGATCGTGCGGCTGAAAGCGGCCCTCGAGAAGGAGGGAGCTGCTCCCTTCAGCTTCGCGACCGTCATGCAGGTCAATCCCAGGCGGGCCTCCGAGCCGGGCGTGACGACGGACGCCACCGTGCAGGACACGGCCGACATCCTGCAGTCCGGGCGCAAGCTCCGCGTGACCGTCAGCCCCCTGATCAGCGTGCGCCGCCTCGCACCGGGCCAGGAAGTACTGCTCAACGAGTCCCTGACCATCGTGGCGGCGCTCGGGTTCGAGCGTGCCGGAGAGCTGGTCACCGTCAAGGAAGTGGTGGGCGCCGACCGGGCAGTGGTCGTGGGGCGGACCGACGACGAGCGCCTCATCAAACTCTCCGGGCCGCTGCGGACCGAGAGAATCCGCGTCGGGGACGCCCTGGCCATGGACGCGAAGTCGGGTTTCGCGCTGGAGAAGGTGCCCCGCAGCGAGGTGGAGAATCTCGTCCTCGAGGACGTGCCGGATATCGCGTACCGCGACATCGGGGGCCTCGGGCCGCAGATCGAGCAGATCCGCGACGCCGTCGAACTGCCGTTCCTGCACCCCGATCTCTACCGCGAGCACGGCCTCAAACCGCCCAAGGGAATCCTCCTCTACGGCCCTCCGGGCTGCGGGAAGACCCTCATCGCCAAGGCGGTCGCCAATTCCCTGGCGGCCCGGGCGGCGGAGCGCGCCGGCGTCGAACAGATCCGCAGCCACTTCCTCAACATCAAGGGCCCGGAGCTCCTGGACAAGTACGTGGGGGAGACGGAGCGCCACATCAGGCTCATCTTCGCCCGGGCCCGGGAGAAGGCGTCCGACGGCAGCCCGGTCGTGGTGTTCTTCGACGAGATGGACTCGCTGTTCCGCACGCGGGGGACAGGAGTGTCCTCCGACGTCGAGACCACGATCGTGCCCCAGTTGCTCAGCGAGATCGACGGCGTCGAGAAGCTCGAGAACGTGATCGTCATCGGTGCCTCGAATCGGGAGGACATGATCGACCCCGCCATCCTCCGCCCGGGCCGCCTCGACGTGAAGATCAAGATCCAGCGGCCCGACGCCGAGGGTGCGGCGGAGATCTTCGCGAAGTACGTCACCGCGGATCTGCCCCTGCACGCCGATGACCTCGCCGAGAACGGCGACGATCCGCAGGCCACCATCGCCGAGATGATCCGGCGCACCGTGGAACAGATGTACTCGACGGACAGGTCCAACGAGTATCTCGAGGTCACGTACGCCAACGGCGACACCGAGATGCTGTACTTCAAGGATTTCAACTCCGGGGCCGTGATCCAGAACGTCGTCGACCGCGCCAAGAAGTACGCCATCAAGGATCTGCTCCTGGACGGCAGCAAGGGCCTGCGCATCGAGCACCTCATGCGTGCCGTCGTCGACGAGTTCCGAGAGCACGAGGACATGCCCAACACCACCAACCCCGACGACTGGGCGCGGATCTCCGGCAAGAAGGGCGAGCGCATCACGTACATCCGGACCATCGTGCAGGGCAAGGCCGGGCAGGAACCGGGCAAGACGCTCGAGACGACGGCGAACACCGGCCAGTACCTGTGACGGGTTCGCCAGGACGGTCCGCAGCACGGCAGCCAGGACTGCCTCCGGTCGGAGAGGGTATCTCCGTCCACCGTGTGATGGGCACCGAGACGGAGTACGGGATCATCGCCCCGGGACTACCCTCCGCGAATCCGACGCTGTTGTCCTCGCAGGTCGTCAACGCCTATGCGGCGACCCTGCGTCAGGGACTGGGTAATCTCGCCGGGACCCGCTGGGACTACACCGACGAGACGCCGCTGACCGACGCGCGGGGTTTCCGGATGGACCGCGCGAGCGCGCATCCGAGTCAGCTGACCGACGAACCCGCGGAACTGGATGCGGAGCAGATCGCGCTCGAACGCGGGGGTTCCGCGGAGGTCGCCGTGCTCATGAACCTCGTGCTGAACAACGGTGCCCGACTGTACGTGGACCACGCGCATCCCGAGTACTCCTCACCCGAGGTGACCAACCCGTTGGACGCGGTCCTCTGGGACAGGGCCGGCGACCACGTGGCCGTCGCGGCCATGGACAGGATCGCCTCCACGCCCGGTTTCTCCCCGGTGATCCTCTACAAGAACAACACCGACAGCAAGAGCGTCTCCTACGGCTCCCACGAGAACTACCTCGTGCCCCGCAGCGTCCCGTTCTCCCATCTCGCCGAGGCGCTCATCCCCTTCTTCGTCTCGCGTCAGGTCATCTGTGGTGCCGGCCGTGTCGGGAGAGGACCGCTGAACCAGGAACCGGGCTTCCAGATCAGTCAGCGCGCGGACTTCTTCGAGAACGAGATCGGCCTCGAGACCACGGTGCGCCGCCCCATCATCAACACCCGGGACGAGCCGCACGCCGTCGCCGAGAAGTATCGACGGCTCCACGTGATCATCGGCGACGCGAATCTCAACGAGGTCTCCACCTACCTCAAGACCGGCACCACGGCACTCGTCCTCGCGCTCATCGAGCAGTCCCTGGCGCCGGTTCCCGTCCTCGAGGACCCGGTGGGCGCGCTGAGGACCATCAGCCACGACTCCTCGCTCCGGGCCACGGTCAGGCTCGCCGACGGTCGGAGCATGACCGGGCTCGACCTGCAGGACCTGTACTGCGAGGCGGTGCTGCGCGCCCTGCCGGCCGACGCCGATGACCAGACCCGCGACGTCGTCGAGCGCTGGCAGAATCTGCTGACGACGCTGCGGCGTGATCCCGCGGATGCATCGCGCCAGGTCGACTGGATCGCCAAACTGAAGGTGCTCGAGGCCTACCGCGCCAGGGACCAGCTCGACTGGACCGATCCCAGGCTCGCCCTCGTGGACCTGCAGTACGCGGATCTGCGACCGGACAAGGGCATCTACAGCAGGCTCGCGCGCCGGGGGGAAGCGGAACTGCTGGTGGATGCCGCCGCGGTGGCGAGCGCCGCCGTCGAACCGCCGCAGGACACGCGGGCGTACTTCCGGGGACGCTGCATCGCCCGGTACCCGGCCGAGGTGGTCGGTGCGAGCTGGGACTCGCTCATCTTCGAGCTGGCCGGGGAGCGGCGGCTCCAGCGGGTACAGACCCGTGAGCCGTTGCGCGGTACCGCCGCACTCACCGCGGAACTCTTCGACCGTGCAGCCGATGCCGAGGACTTCCTCGCGATGCTGTTGAGCGGTCCCGAGCGCCGCGTGGCACCATAGAAGTCCGAGATACCGATCACCACGGTGGTCGCTAACAGGAAGAGGGTGGCCAGCATGGCGACACAGGACCGGAGCACTACGTCCGCCGCCTCCTCCGCTGCAGCGGAGGACGACGTCACGGAGCCCGCGGTAGCTGCTCCTGCAGCGCAGGACTCGGCGCAGACCCAGGGCGTCGATGACCTCCTGGACGAGATCGACGGTGTCCTGGAGTCCAATGCGGAGGAGTTCGTCCGCGGATTCGTCCAGAAGGGCGGCCAGTAGCGGATGCTCCCGGACGACGCGGCATCAGCGATCCCCGGGGCTGCGGCGACGTCCTTCGCCGACTATCTGGGGGTGCACCATCCCTCGCTCCTGCCTCCGCTCGCGACACGTGACCCTGCCGGAGCCGACGGCACGTTCGACGCCGGACATCTGGCGCCTCACGCAACCACGATCGTGTCCCTGACCTTCCCGGGCGGGGTCCTGATGGCGGGTGATCGTCGCGCGACCCTGGGGAACGTGATCGCCAGCCGGCACATCGAGAAGGTGTTCCCGGCGGATCACTACTCGGTCCTCGGGATAGCCGGCAGCGCCGGGATAGGGCTGGATCTGGCGCGCCTGTTCCAGGTGGAACTGGAACACTACGAGAAGATCGAGGCCACCATGATGAGCCTGGACGGCAAGGCCAACCGGCTGGCCGCCATGGTGCGCCAGAACCTCTCCCTGGCACTGCAGGGCCTGGCGGTCGTACCGCTGTACGCAGGCTTCGACGCGGAGCGCCACGTCGGCCGGCTGTTCTCCTTCGACGCCACGGGCGGACGCTACGAGGAACACGAGCACCACTCGGTGGGCTCCGGCTCGGTCTTCGCCCGCGGTGCCCTGAAGAAGCTGTGGAACCCCCGCCTCGACGAGGCTTCGGCCGTGCGCGTGGGCGTCGAGGCTCTCTACGACGCGGCGGACGACGACTCCGCCACCGGGGGACCGGACGTGGTTCGCGGGCTGTGGCCCGTGGTGTACGTCGTGGACGCCGCAGGAACCCGCCGGATCCCGGACCGCGAGCTCGAAGCCGTGGCCCGCGCACTTCTCGACGCGCGGTCGGCCGCAGGCCGGGAGGCATGACCCGTGACCCAGCAGTTCTACGTGTCCCCCGAACAGCTCATGAAGGACCGCGCGGACTTCGCGAGGAAGGGAATCGGTCGTGGCCGGTCGGTGGTGGTGATGAGCTGCCGCGACGGCATCGCGCTCGTGGCCGAGAATCCCTCGCCCTCCCTGCACAAGCTCGGTGAGATCTACGATCGCATCGCGTTCGCGGCCGTGGGGAAGTACAACGAGTTCGAGAGCCTGCGCCAGGCCGGTGTCCGCTACGCCGATGTCCGCGGGTACTCCTACGCCCGGGAGGACGTCACGGCACGGGGGCTCGCCAGTGTCTACGCGCAGAGCCTCGGCGCCGTGTTCACCGCGGAGAGCAAGCCGTTCGAGGTCGAACTCGTCGTGGCCGAGGTGGGCCGTACCCAGCAGAGCGACCACCTGTACCGGCTGATGTTCGACGGCTCGATCGCCGACGAGTCCGACTTCGTGGTGATGGGCGGCGCCGCCGAGGCCGTGGTCGAGGCACTGCGGGCCTCCTGGTCGAGCGACCTCAGTCTTCGCGAGGCCGTGCCCGCCTCCGCCCGTTCCCTCCGGAAGGCCGGTGCGGGCCCCACAGCAGGCGACGACGCCGCGTCCGGTATGATGCCGGATCCCTCCGTCCTCGAGGTGGCGTTCCTCGAGCGTGATCCGGACACGCTGCGTGGGAGCCGACGTGCCTTCCGGCGGGTCGGCGGACCGGAACTGACCACACTGCTGCAGCACGAACAGGACTCGTGATGGACCGGCGCATCTTCGGGGTGGAGACGGAGTTCGGCATCTCCTACTCCGGTCCGAACTCCCGGCCGCTCTCACCCGAGGAGGTGGCACGCTACCTCTTCCGGAAGGTCGTCAGCTGGGGCAGGTCCTCGAACGTCTTCCTCACCAACGGCTCGCGCCTGTACCTCGACGTGGGCTCGCACCCGGAGTACGCGACCGCGGAGTGCGACGGTCTTGCGCAGCTGATCGCCCACGACCGTGCGGGCGAACTGATCCTCGAGGACCTCATCCACGAAGCCCAGCGCAAGCTGGCCCAGGAGGGGTACGACGGCAGGATCTATCTCTTCAAGAACAACACGGACTCCACCGGGAACTCCTACGGCAGTCACGAGAACTACCTGATTCCGCGGGCAGTCGAGTTCGGCCGCCTCGCCGACATCCTCATACCCTTCCTGGTCACGCGGCAGGTGCTGGTCGGCGCCGGGAAGGTCCTGCCGACGCAGACCGGCTCCATCTACGCGTTCTCGCAGCGTGCGGACCATCTGTGGGAGGGCATCTCCTCGGCCACCACGAGGTCGCGGCCGATCATCAACACCAGGGACGAACCGCACGCGGACGCCGAGCACTATCGCCGGCTCCACGTGATCGCCGGTGACTCGAACATGTCCGAGACCACCACGCTGCTCAAGATCGGCTCGGTCGATCTGCTCCTGCGCATGGTGGAGGCCGGTGAGCAGATGCGTGACTTCCGCCTGGAGAACCCGATCCGCAGCATCCGGGAGATCTCCCACGACCTCACGGGACGCCACCTGCTGAGGCTGGCGAACGGCCGGCAGCTGACCGCCATCGAGATGCAGCGCGAGTACCTGGCCCGTGCCAGCGCCTTCGTGGAGCGGCATGGTGCGCACAACGATCACGTTCCGGGCATCCTCGACCTCTGGGAGCGGGTCCTCGAGGCCGTCGAGACCTCCGATACCTCCCGGATCGACACGGAGATCGACTGGGCGATCAAGAAGAAGCTGATCGACCGCTATCTCGCCCGATCCGGCGAGGGCCTCGACTCGGCGCGGGCAGCGCAGCTCGATCTCACCTACCACGACATCTCGCGCTCGCGCGGACTGTTCTTCCTGCTGCAGGCGCGCGGGGAAGCGGCGCGCGTCGTGGACGACATGGCGATCAAGGAAGCCGTGGACGTGCCGCCGCAGACCACGCGTGCGCGGCTCCGCGGAGAATTCGTGCGACGTGCCAAGGAGGCCAACCGCGACTACACCGTGGACTGGGTGCATCTCAAACTCAACGACCGGGCGCAGCAGACCATCCTGTGCAAGGACCCCTTCGCCTCGGTGGACGAGCGTGTGGAGCAGCTCCTGCAGCACCTGTGAAAGGACCCGTCAGGGCTTCCCGCAGGTGTTCGGGCGCGCCTTCCGGGTCGGTACGGGACTCACGCACCCGTTAGGCTTGACGGAGTTCCCTGTTCGCGGGCCCTCTGGCCGGACACCAATCTGAAAGTAGTTCTGTGCGAAAAGTACCTGCAATCCTGCTTCCGCTCATGTTGACGCTGACGGCCTGCGGCGGCATGACCACGGACGAGGTGATGGCGGGGTCCGCGAACTCGGCGGGCGCCACCGACGTCTTCGACTCGGTCGTCGTGACCGGAGGATCGGACGAGGAACCGCCCACCGTCGAGTTCGACGAACCCCTCGACATCACCGGGATAGCAGCCCAGACGGTCGTGGAGGGTGACGGCGACGAGGTGGAGGCCGGGGACACCATCGAGTACCAGTTGATCTCGCTCGACGCGGAGAGCGGCGATGTCCTGGGGGACACCTACAGCCTCGGCGAACCCCAGGTCCTGCCGGTGGACGACACGCTCGCGGAGCAGGACGCGGAACTGTACGAGGTCCTGGTCGGAACGAATGTCGGAGCGCAGGTCGCGTACACCGCACCGATCGACGAGCCGGCCGAGGGGCAGCCTGCAATCCCGCAGCAGCTGATCGTGTTCCGCGTCATCTCCGCCGAGGAACCCCCGCCACCCGCACCCGAACCGGAGATCCTGTCTCCCGAGGAGGTCCAGGGACTCGACGAGGACGGCATGCTTCCGACCTTCACCTTCGACGACGACGGCGCGCCCGAGATCACCATCCCGGACAACGAGCCCTCCGACGACCTCGTGGTCGAGGTGCTCGAGGAGGGCGAGGGCGAAGTGGTCACCGAGGACGACACCGTCACCGTCGACTACACCGGCTGGCGCTGGGAGGACGGCGAGCAGTTCGACTCGAGCTTCGAGCGCGGCGAGCCCGCCGAATTCCCGCTGAACGCCGTCATCGAGGGGTGGACCAGGGGACTGGCCGGCCAGAAGGTCGGCTCCGAGATCATGCTCGTCATCCCCGAGCCCTGGGCCTACCCGGGCGGCGAGCCCTCCGGAACCCTCGTGTTCTACGTCGAGATCATCAGCAAGGAATCCGCCGACTGACGCCGGCAGTACAGCCCCACCTACGACCACCAAGGAGTACCCATGTCCTTCGGACAGCGTGAGTTCGACCGGCAGAAGCCCGAGATCGACTTCCCCGACCACGGCGCACCCACCGATCTCGTCATCGAGGATCTCATCATCGGCAAAGGCGCTGTAGCCGAGCCCGGCAGTACCGTCTCCACGCACTACGTGGGGGTCGCCTTCTCCACCGGGGAGGAGTTCGATGCCTCCTGGAACCGCGGCACCCCGCTCGACTTCCGGTTGGGGGCACGGCAGGTCATCGAGGGGTGGGACCAGGGACTGGTCGGGATGAAGGTCGGTGGACGGCGGCGGCTCGAGATACCGTCCGAGCTCGCTTATGGTTCCAGCGGTGCCGGATCCGCCATCGGTCCCGATGAGGCGCTGATCTTCGTCGTCGATCTGCTGGGTATCCGCTAGGCCGCCGCCGCCCGGGATGCATCCGGAAGCACCAGCACCACTGCTCGACCGGGAAGGGACGCGGGTCAACCACCGTTGGCGTGCGTCCCTTCCGCCTTTTTCCATGAAGGTAGGGTTTCACCGTGTCCGCAAAACGTACCGAACGCCTTCTGACCCTCGTGATCATGCTCCTGTCGAGCCGCCGGGGTTTCACCAAGGAGGATCTGTTCTCGGAGATCGACCTGTATCGTGAGGCGACGTCCGTCGCCGCGCGGGAGAAGCTCTTCGATCGTGACAAGGCTGCGCTGCGCGAACAGGGCATCCCGCTGGAGTCCTTCAGCGAGGACACCATGTTCGACAACGACAACACCGTGCAGCGCTACCGGATCAATGCCGAGGACTATCGACTGGGCGGTGTGAGCTTCCTCCCGGAGGAATACGCCGTCCTGAATCTCGCAGCAGGAGTGTGGGATCAGGGTTCACTGGACTCCGCCGCCTCGCGTGCCCTGCGGAAACTCAGTTCCCGCAGTACCGACGGCGACATCGAACTGACCCCGCTCATCCAGCCACGCATCACCACCGACGCGCCGTTCTGGGACATCGTCTGGCAGGCACTCACGGCCCGAAGCCCCATCCGCTTCCCGTACCGGGCAGCCAGCACAGGTCGCGAGGAGGTCCGGACGGTCCACCCCTGGGGCATGGGTGCCCGCTTCGGCCACTGGTATGTCGTCGGCTACGACACCACCCGGCAGGCCGAACGCTTCTTCCGCCTGTCCCGGATGACGGCCGAACCCGTGGTGCTGAGTGGCACGTTCGAGGTCCCGGCGTCGTTCGACATGAACCGGACGCTGTCCTCGCTCTCACGCAGCGAGCCCGACCGTGTCGCCGTCGTCGCGGTGAGGCCGGGATCCTGCCAGGTGCTGCGGGTGCGCAAGGACACCGAGGTGACGCGGACCGGGCAGGACTGGGACCTGCTGCGCGTCCCCTATGCGGCATCGAGCCCGATGGCGGCGACGATCGCCGGACTGGGGATCAACGCCCGCGTCCAGGAGCCGCAGGAGCTGATCACCGAAGTGGCACGCCTGCTGGAGAGGGCGTACGACGCCGCCGTCATCGCTCCGCGCGACGTGGAGATCACCGCCGGTGCACGCCCGGCCCCCCGCCGGAAATCCTCCTCCCAGGACCACCTGCTGCGGCTGCTCGACCTCGTGCCCTATCTCCTGGCACATCCGGGAGCAGAGATCGGGGAAACGGCCCGGAAGTTCGAGGTCAGTGAGAGCCAGTTGACGAAGGATCTCGATCTGTTGTTCGTGAGCGGGCCGCGGCACTACCCGGACGCGCTGATGGACGTGAACATCGAGGACGGCCGCATCTATCTCAGCAACGCCCGCGATCTCGCCGAACCGGTCAAGCTGAGCATGGACGAGGCCTGTTCCCTGATCGTGGGTCTGCAGGCACTGCGCGAACTTCCCGGGATGCGGAACAACGAGGCGATCGTGAGCGCCCAGACGAAACTCACCGCTGCTGCCGGTGACGCTGCACGCATCGGCACCTCCGTCGCGACCAAGCTCACGGAGGACGACCTCGATCCGACCCTCGAGGTGCTGCAGGCCGCACTCCAGACGGGCGTCCGGATCGCGGTGGAGTACTTCGTCCCGACGCGGGACGAGATCACCCGCCGCGTCCTCGAGCCGATCAGGATCTTCCTCCATCAGGACACCTGGTACCTGGAAGCCTGGAGCACCGAGGCCGATGGCCTGCGCAACTTCCGGCTCGACCGCATCCAGAGCGCCCGGCTCACCGAGGAGCGCGCCACCGCGGTGAGGGACGAGGCAGCTCTGGCCCGGAGCAGATCCGTCACGCCCTACCGGTCCGGCGAGACGGACCAGACCGTCACACTCGTGCTGGAGAGCAGCGCGCGCTGGGTCGCAGCGCAGTACAACGCCGAAGCCGTGCAGGAGATGGGCGAGGACCGTCTCGCCGCCCGCCTGAGGATCGCCTCCAGCTCATGGATCCCAGGACTGGTGGCAGGCCTCGGCGGCTCGGCGGCCGTGGTCGCTCCCGATGCGGTACGACAGGAGACCCTGCGCTGGCTGGAGGCGGCCCGCGCCCACCAGGCGCTGGCCTAGACTGGGCTCATGCTCTGGTGGATGTGGATCGTTCTGTGGGCGCTGCTCGTACTCGCCGCGGCGATTTTCCTGGTGGTCGTCGGATTCCGCGTCTTCAGGAGCGGTGCGAGGACGATCACCGACTTCGGCGCCGCGATGGACCGCATGCAGCTCGTCCCCGCGAGGGAGGATACGGCGTCCCGGTCCGCAGAAGGCGTTCCCGGTCTCGACGTCCCGGCAGTGTTCTCGGCACCGGACGAGGTCCGGGCGGCGAGGGATGCAGCTGCGCTGCGCCGCGCCGCTGATCGACGCAGTCGGCGAGTGGAACGACGCGTGACGCGGCGCCAACCGCAGCTGCTGCGTGATATGCCCCACCTGTAGCCTAGACTGGGGACATCAACGAGAGGAATTGGGCATGAGGCTCGAAGGCTGGCACATCGTTATCATCATCGTCCTGGCGATCGTCCTGTTCGGCGCCCCGAAACTTCCCGGTCTCGCCCGGAGTGTGGGCCAGTCCATGAGGATCTTCAAGTCCGAAGTGAAGCAGATGAAGGACGAGAACACGACGGACGAGCCCGAAGCAGGGCCCGTGGAGGGACGTGTGGTCAACAATCCCGCCGCAGGCTCCTACACCCCGACCCATCAGGATCTCGGGCACGGCTCCACGCAGCGTATGCCGCACCGCACCGACGACGAGGCGGGCCCGGCTCAGCAGAGCGGCTCGTCGCACACGAACAGGTAGGCGGAGACCCGTTCCGTGTCACCTGCAAAATCCCGGTCCCGCGGCAGGAAGGCCAATCCCGAGGGGAAGATGGCGCTCAAGGCGCATCTACGCGAGGCGCGGAACCGGTTGTTCGTCTCGGCCATCGCGGTCATCCTCGGCACTGTCGGCGGTTTCTTCCTCTACAACCCGGTCCAGCAGGCTCTGGCCTCGCCCATCAACGAGATCGATGCTCAGGCGGGACGAACAGCGTCCCTGAACTTCGACACTGCGGCGTCACCGTTCGATCTGCTCATCCAGATCTCCGTGTTCCTCGGTGTCGTGATCTCCTCACCCATCTGGCTCTACCAGATCTGGGCCTTCATCACCCCCGGGCTCAGGACCAAGGAACGGCGCACCGCCCTGGCTTTCATCGCGGTCGCCGTGCCGCTGTTCCTGGCCGGTATCGGCCTGGCGTGGCTGATCCTGCCCAACGCCGTACGAGTGCTCACCGAGTTCACGCCGGATGATTTCTCCAACCTCATCAGCGTCTCCGTGTACTTCACCTTCGTGCTCCGGCTCATGCTGGCTTTCGGCATAGCGTTCCTGCTGCCGGTGGTGCTCGTCGGGCTGAACATGGTCGGGCTCGTCTCGGGACGGCAGATTCTCAAGGCATGGCGGATCACGGTGTTCCTCGTGTGCCTCTTCGCGGCCATGGCGGCGCCGGGCGGCGATGCACTGAGCATGTTCTACCTGGCAGTGCCCCTGCTGCTCCTGTTCTTCGTCGCCATCGGGCTGTGCCTGCTCAACGACAGGCGCCGCGCCCGTCGCATCGCCTCCCGCGAGGCCGCCGTCGAGGCCGGCGCTGACACCGCCTCGCCCCTGGGGGAACTTTAGGACGACGGACAGGGGCTGGAGCACCGGGTGGTTCGTGAACGCTTAGGCTGGACGGATGAGTAGTCCAGCTGAACGATACGCAGCAGCCAAGGCCCGCTCGGAGCATTCGCGGACCCAGTTGTCCCGGTTCGAGCAGACGCTCGCCTTCGAACTCGACCCCTTCCAACTTGACGCGTGCGCCGCCGTCGAGAGCGGACATGGCGTGCTGGTTGCCGCTCCCACCGGTGCAGGCAAGACCGTGGTCGGGGAATTCGCCGTCTACCTCGCGCTGCAGCGCGGACTCAAGGCCTTCTACACTACGCCCATCAAGGCCCTGAGCAACCAGAAGTACGCCGAACTCGCCTCCGTCCACGGAAGCGATCGCGTGGGACTGCTCACCGGTGACACCAGCATCAACCCCGACGCGGACGTGATCGTGATGACCACGGAGGTGCTTCGCAACATGCTGTACGCGAACTCCGACGTACTGGACCACCTCGGCTACGTGATCATGGACGAGGTCCACTACCTGGCAGACCGCTTCCGTGGCGCGGTGTGGGAGGAAGTGATCATCCATCTGCCCGCCGAGGTGACCGTGGTGTCGCTCAGCGCGACGGTCTCGAACGCCGAGGAGTTCGGTGCCTGGCTCGACACCGTCCGCGGCCGTACGGACGTGGTGGTGTCCGAGCACCGGCCCGTGCCCCTGTGGCAGCACGTCATGGTGGGTCAGAATCTGATCGACCTGTTCGCAGGGGACATCGCCTTCGACGAGGCGGCACCGGCCGGAGCGGTGACCGGAGCGCGCGACCAGTACGAGGTGAACCCGGATCTGCTCGATCTCGCGAGCAACGAGACCAGGCTGAATCAGCGTGCCGGTGGGGGTGCGAGCGGGCGACGTGGCAAGTCACGCAACTCTCGTCAGGGCGGAACTCCGACGACCATGGTGCGCCGTGCCACCAGACCGCAGGTGATCAGCGCGCTGGACCGGGCCGACCTGCTGCCGGCCATCACCTTCATCTTCTCCCGCGCGGGGTGCGAGGCGGCCGTCACGCAGTGCCTGCACGCAGGACTGTGGCTCACGACGGAGGACGAACAGGACCGCATCAGCGAGACGGTCGATGCGGCAACAGTGGACATCCCACGTGAGGATCTGGAGATCCTCGGATTCTGGACCTGGCGCGAGGGTCTGATCCGCGGGTTCACGGCCCACCACGCGGGAATGCTCCCGACCTTCAAGGAAGTGGTGGAGCGGCTCTTCGCCGCAGGCCTGGTCAAGGCGGTCTTCGCCACCGAGACCCTTGCCCTCGGCGTGAACATGCCCGCGCGCACCGTGGTCCTCGAGAAGCTCGACAAGTTCAACGGCGAGGCCCACGTCGACGTGACCGCCGGTGAGTACACCCAGCTCACGGGCCGGGCAGGACGGCGGGGGATCGATGTCGAGGGCCACGCTGTGGTGCTCTGGCAGCCGGGTACCGATCCGGGCGCGGTGGCCGGGCTCGCCTCGCGGCGCACCTATCCGCTGAACTCCAGCTTCCGCCCCACCTACAACATGAGCATCAATCTCGTCGCGCAGTTCGGCCGGTCGCGCTCCCGGGAGATCCTCGAGACCTCCTTCGCCCAGTTCCAGGCGGACCGCTCGGTGGTCGACCTCGCGAAGCAGGTGCGCAGCCGCGAGGAATCCCTCAAGGGATACGAGAAGGCCATGACCTGTCACCTGGGTGACTTCCAGGAGTACTCGAAGCTGCGACGCGAGTTGTCCGACGTGGAGTCCAGAGCGTCACGGGACAGATCGCGCACCCTGCGGTCCGCGGCGGAGTCATCGCTGGAGTCGCTGCGTCCGGGCGATGTCATCGATGTCCCGGGCGGGCGCAGCCAGGGGTACGCCGTCGTCCTGGACAGCGACTCCGCGCGGGAACCGCGGCCGACCGTCCTGACGCTCGAGACGCAGATCCGCAGGGTCGGCGCCCAGGATCTCGACGGGCCGGTCGAGGTGCTCTCACGTATCCGGATCCCCAAGAGCTTCAGCGCCCGCAGCCCCAAGGACCGTCGCGACCTGACGTCGTCGCTGCGCAATGCCCTGCAGGACAGGCGACCACCACGAGCCGGTGCGGACCGCATCGCCGCGGGCTACTCGGCGTCCGCGGCCGCGGAGGAACGGGTCATCACCGAGCTGCGCCGCCGTGTGCGGGCACACCCCTGCCATGGCTGCAGCGATCGCGAGCAGCACGCCCGCTGGGCCGAGCGCTGGTGGAAGCTGCGCCGCGAGACCGACAGGCTCGCGGGGCAGATCAGGGGCCGCACCAACACGATCGCCAAGACCTTCGACCGGGTCTCGGAGGTACTCACCCACTACGGGTACCTCCGGGGAACCGACGACGGCGTCGTCGTCAGCGACGCGGGGCAGAAGCTTCGCCGCATCTACGGTGAGAAGGACCTGCTGATCGCCCTGAGTATCGAGGAGGGGGCATTCGGCAGCCTGAACGCCGCAGAACTGGCGGCGGTCATGACGGTGCTCGTCTACCAGGCCAAGCGGGAGGAACGCGGGATGCGTCCGGTGATGCCCAGTGCGGTGCTGGAGACCTCCGTCGAGACGATCATCCGCCAGTGGTCCGAGCTCAACGACGTCGAGGAACAATACCGCCTCCCGATCACGGGGGAGCCGGAGCTCTCACTCGTGTGGCCCATGTTCAAGTGGGCGCAGGGACGCTCGCTGCAGGCTACGCTGAGCGGCACGGAACTCGCCGCCGGTGATTTCGTGCGCTGGTCCAAACAGGTGATCGATCTCCTCGACCAGTTGGCGAAGGTGCCGGATCTGCCGGGCAACCTCCAGCAGACGTGCACGCGTGCCATCCGGCTGGTTCGTCGCGGCGTGGTGGCATACTCGAACATCAGCGCGTAGCTGCTGCAGCACGCATCATCCACAGGAAGTCTGCCCACCCCGACATGTCACACCACGAGCGCCCGAGACCGATCCTCTATCGCAACGGCTCGGTCTACAGTCCGGCTGACCCCTTCGCCACCGCCATGCTCGTGGACGGGGCGACCGTAGCGTGGGTCGGGTCCGAGCACGCCGCGGCGAATCTCGCCGGACCGGACGTGCTCACGATCGACCTGGACGGAGCGCTGATCACCCCGGGCTTCGTCGACGCGCACACCCACACCACGGAGACCGGGATCGCCCTCGGCTCCATCGACCTCTCCGCCTGCAGGTCTCTCGGCGAACTGCTCACGGCGGTATCGACGGCGGCGCAGGCCGGGGCCTCGACCATTCTCGGCTTCGGCTGGGACGAATCGGGGTGGCCCGAAAAACGCGTGCCCACGGCGGCCGAACTCGACCGTGCCGGCCGCGGTGCGCTCGTCTACCTCGTGCGGGCGGATATCCACTCGGCCGTCGTCTCCGGCACTCTCGCGGCAGGACTCGAACTGGCGGGTGTCGACGGATGGAGCGACGGCTTCGTCGTCCGTGGCGCCCATGAGGCAGCACGGAAGGCCACGCGGCGCCTGTCCGACGGCCAGCGTCGCAGCTACCAGCAGGCAGCCCTGCTGCATGCCGCATCCAGGGGCTATATCGCGGTCACGGAGATGGCTGCTGCGCACATCGCCCCGTCGGACGATCTCCGGACACTGCTCTCCATCGACGGTCCGGGACACGATCTCCCGCTGCCCGAGGTCATCCCGTACTGGGCCCAGCTGACGTCGTCCCCGGAGGAGGTCAGGGAGCTGATGCTCGGCTTCGACGGCCGACTCGCCGGTCTCGCCGGGGATCTGAACGTGGACGGGTCGATCGGCTCGCGAACGGCGGCACTGCGGGAGGACTACAGCGACGACCCGGGGAACCGTGGGACGCTCTACCTGGGCGAGGACGACGTCACAGCCCATCTTCTGGCGGCCACCGCGGAGAGTGTGCAGGCGGGCTTCCATGTGATCGGCGATGCGGGTCTCGACGTCGTCCTGCGTGCCCTGGAGGCAACGGCACGCGTGACGGGCGTGGAGGCGGTACGGCGCTCCCGCCACCGTCTGGAACACGTCGAACTGGCCGATGACGCGGCCGTCGAGGCACTCGTGCACTTCGGGGTCGCCGTGAGTGGTCAGCCCGTGTTCGACGCGCTCTGGGGAGCGGGCGGGGGCCTCTACGACCAGCGACTGGGCGGCAGGAGGCCGGGCATGAATCGCTTCGCCTCCCTGCTGGCCCGGGGTGCTCTGCTTGCGCTGGGTTCCGACAGCCCCGTGACGCCGCTGGACCCGTGGGCATCGGTGCGTGCGTGTCTGCAGCACAGCAACACCCTGGAGAGGATCTCCGCGCGGGCAGCGTTCATCGCGCACACCCGCGCCGGCTGGAGACTCGCCGGGCGCAGTCCGATGCTCGGACAACTGGCTCCCGGTACGCCGGCCTCGTTCGCCGTCTGGGAGGTGGAGGAACTGATGGTGCAGACTCCGGACGCGCGCGTACAGTCCTGGAGCACGGACCCCCGCGCCGGGACCCCACTGCTGCCGGCCCTCGACACCGGGAACCTTCCGGTGTGTCTGCAGACCGTGCACGAGGGCCGCCGCCTCTACAGTGCCGAAGGCTTCGACGGTCGATAGGGCACAGGATCGGTGGGGCATGATTCTTCGGCGGTCCGACCCCCGCCTGACCTGCACCGAAGGAAGAACGAGCAGGTCAGAGGCTCATTGACACGCTCTCCCAGGCACGTAAACTCTTGCCCTACGGGTTGGTAGAGCCCCTCGGTGGGGATAACCTGGCCGGTCTTCACAAGCGCAGTGCATCGGCCTCAACCATGGCGCGTATTGCCCGATCACGTGAAGTCGGCAGGCACGCGGGCAGGTCCACTCATCAGTAGAAAACGGCGCCGGTACAGCTGCGGGCGTCGGTACGAGGATGAGAGGGCCTGCCTTCGTGTCGCACCGTCGGGCCGGGCGACGACCGGCCGGTCGGGCGGATCCGCGGTCGCCTATACTTGCAGACTGGCTCCTCGTCCGGAGCAGTTCCCGAGTACGGAGCGTCCCACCCGAAAGGCCCACCCGCGTGCGAGTCGTCACGATCATGCCCACCTACAACGAGATCGAGTCGCTCCCGCTCACCCTTGCGCGTCTTCGTGCCGCGGTACCCTCCTCCGACGTCCTGATCGTCGACGACAACAGCCCCGACGGCACCGGTGATCTCGCGGATCGGTCCGCTGCGTCCGACCCACGGGTGCATGTTCTGCACCGTACCGGCAAGGAGGGGCTCGGTGCGGCCTACATCGCCGGTTTCCGCTGGGCACTCGAGCGTGATTACGACCTGCTCGTGGAGATGGACGCCGACGGATCGCACGGGCCCGAGCAACTGCCGCGCCTCCTGGAGGCCGTGGAGGGTGCGGACCTGGTCATCGGGAGCCGCTGGGTCACCGGTGGCAGCGTGCAGAACTGGTCCCTGCACCGCACCCTGCTGTCCCGGGCCGGCAGCGGCTATTCCAGGCTCATGCTCGGCCTGCCGGTGCGGGACGTCACTGCAGGGTTCCGGGTCTTCCGCCGGTCCACCCTGGAGGCCCTGGAGCTGTCGGCCGTCGAATCGGTGGGTTACGGCTTCCAGGTCGACATGACCTTCCGGGTGGCCCGATCGGGTCTGCGGATCGTCGAGGTCCCCATCACCTTCGTGGAGCGTGGATTCGGCGTCTCGAAGATGAGCGGGAGCATCGTCGTCGAAGCGATGGTCAACGTCACGCGGTGGGGCCTGGCGGCTCGCTGGCGGAAGCTCTCAGGTGACGGACGCCTGCCCTGGTCCTGAAGACCTGGCCTCGGAGGTCTGGCCCGAAAGCAGAACAGGAGGCATCCGCCGCAGCGAACGCCTCCTGTTCGGTATTACCCGAGTGGTTATGCCGACGTACGCTCCCCGCGACGTTCGCGGAGGATGGTCAGCCGATCCTGCAGGATCTGCTCGAGCTCGTCCATGGAGCGGCGCTCCAGCAGCATGTCCCAGTGCGTGCGCACGGGCTTGTCATTGGAGGTGTCGGGCTTCTCGCCGTCGACGAGAAGAGCTTCCTTGCCGGTCTTCGAGACCCAGGTCGCCGGGATCTCGGCCTCCGAGGAGAAGGTCACGAAGACACTTTCCCCGTCCTCGCACCGGTATTCGACGCGCTGGCGAGGAGCCGGTTCGACCCCGGATTCCGTTTCCATGGACTGCGCTCCGAGGCGCATGCCGCGCAGGCTGCGATCGCTCATGATTCTCTCCTAGTCACCGATGTACGCTTCACCTGCATAACCTCGGAGCGACGGAGAATGTTCCGGTCGGGTCCGGCGCAGGCACAAACACTCAAGTCTACAGGCGGTGGCCGTCGCCGCTGGGCGCCGACGGCCTCCGCATGCAGCTAGCTCTGCGTGGTGAGCTCAGGACCATCAGCGGGGGAGTCGGGGGTCGTGGTGCCGAGCACGTCACCGATGCCCTTCAGCGCCTCGCCGACCTCACTCGGGATGATCCAGAGCTTGTTGGACGATCCGTCAGCGAGCTTCGGAAGGGTCTGCAGGTACTGGTACGCCAGCAGCTTCTGCGTCGGATTGCCCTTGTGGATGGCATCGAACACCTTGTGGATCGCCTGGGCCTCACCGTCGGCGCGGAGGATCGCTGCCTTGGCATCACCCTCGGCAGCGAGGATGGCCGCTTGTCGCTGGCCCTCGGCCGTGAGGATCTGCGATTGCTTCGTGCCCTCGGCCGTGAGGATCGCCGCGCGGCGGTCGCGCTCGGCCCGCATCTGCTTCTCCATCGAGTCCTGGATGGACAGCGGCGGGTCGATGGCCTTGAGTTCCACACGGCCCACCCGGATACCCCAGCGACCGGTGGCGTCGTCGAGGACACCGCGCAGTTGGCCGTTGATCTGGTCACGCGAGGTCAGCGCCTGCTCGAGGTTGAGGCCGCCGACCACGTTCCTGAGGGTCGTGGTGGTCAATTGCTCGACGGCCTGGATGTAGTTGGCGATCTCATAGGTGGCGGCGCGGGCATCGGTGACCTGGAAGTAGACCACGGTGTCGATGGAGACCACGAGGTTGTCCTCCGTGATGACCGGCTGTGGAGGGAAGGACACCACCTGCTCACGCAGGTCGAGGATCGGGAGCAGTCTGTCCACGAACGGGATCAGGATGGTCAGTCCCGGATTCAGCGTTCGCTGATATTTGCCGAGCCGCTCCACCACGCCCGCGCGGGCCTGCGGGATGATCCGCACCGCCTTCACCAGGACGACCAGAACGAAGATGATGAGGACGACGAGAACCAGCGTGAGTGCGATCGTTCCGGATGAGCCGTTCATAGATCCCCTTGATTGTGGTGACGCACCCCAGTGGGAGGCACGATGGACGAGATGAGAACAGCGGCGGGTGGCCTAACCACCGACGGTCGGCGGAACAGGACCGTCGGCCGCCGGGGCCGCCGGCTCGACGACGGCCGTGGCGCCCTCGATCCGTGCCACGGAGAGCCTGGCGCCGGCGGGCAGGGACAGACCGTCCGCCGAACGCGCTGTCCAGGTGTCGCCGCCGATCTTCACGGTCCCCGAAAGACCCGTGACGGGTTCCAGGGCGAGCGCCGTCGATCCGACGAGGCGATCCATGTTGTCCAGCCGGTCGGCGGGCCCCTTCTTGAGATGGCGCAGCGCTATGGGCCGTACGAGGAGGATCATCAGCAGGGAGACGACGGCGAAGACGACGATCTGCAGAACCGCTCCGCTTCCTGCGAGAGCGGCGAAGAGACCGCCGAGGGCGCCGACCGAGAGCATGATGAAGAACAGATCCAGCGTCAGCGTCTCCACCGCTGCAAGCCCCAGGAAGAGAACGAGCCAGAGAAACCAGCCATTGTCGAGCAACCAGTCCATGGTGCAACCCCTTTGATCCGACAGCGCGCGGAGCACCGCCTGACTCCATCATGGCAAAGGGCTCCGACATTACCTAGACCCACTGCTCAGGACGGTCCCGTCGTTACCGTTCTGTTCCCGGCACGGTCGAACCCGCACGGTCGAACCTGTGGGGTCACACGTGCGGGTCCGCACCCGCAGGAACCGCCAGGGCGGCCGGGACAGGCTCGCCGGTGGATCGGGCGAGAACCTGGAGGGTGAAGCGCGCCTCGACCTCCAGTGCGTCGCCTGCTCCGGGTACCGCATCGGGTGCGGTCCGGGCGTCGAGCCGCTTGCGGGGGTGACGTGCCGCGGGTCCCATGACCAGCGCCGATTCGGCGAGCTCACGGGGCAGGGTCATGACGTAGTCGAGGTCCTCCCGCGCCACCTCCACGAGCAGCCCGTGGAAGGCTGCCGTGACGTCGTCGGCTTTCTGGTCCGGGACCGCGAGGAGCGGGCCCACGGTCTCCAGCCCCGCCAGGTGACCAGGACGTGGAGTGACCGCGACGACGCAGCCGTCCGGCGCGAGGATCCTGGTGAACTCGACCGGGTTCCGGGGAGCGAACACATTGAGGAGCACATCCACTGATCCATCGGACACCGGCAGGGACCGCCAGACATCCCAGACGATACTGATTCCGCCGGGCAGTCTGCGCGCTGCCCGGCGGAGGGCGGGCTTCGAGATGTCCAGTGCAAGAGGGAATGCACCCGGAAAGGAAGCCACGATGCCCTCGAGGTAGTACCCGGTCCCGGCGCCCGCGTCGAGGACCACGGCCGGTGATCCCACGTGCCGCCGTACTGCCGAGACCACGGCCTTCCTGAGCGGAGCGTAATGACCGGAGCCGAGGAACGTGTCCCTCGCATCGACCATCTCGGCGGTATCGCCGTCGAACGGTGACCCTCGTCCCGTGAGCAGATTGACGTAGCCCTGCCGGGCCGCATCGAAGCGGTGACCGTTGCCGCACGTCAGGGAGCGGTCGTCACCCGCCAACGCCAGCCTGCACACGGGGCAGACGAGGAGGGCGGGAAGGGCTCGCATGGGTCCAGCCTAGAGAGAACGTGCTCCTTCCGTTGACTCGGGCCACTGTTTCCGATCTGATCAGGAGGATGAAACCAGACCAGCTCGAGCTCCTGACCATCACCGGCGCACCGGCCCTCCACCCGGAGGGTTCCCGTCTCGTCGTCTCCGCGACCCGACCGGATCTCCGCGCGGACGCCTATGTGGGACAGCTCTGGGAAGTCGCGCTCGACGGCGGCCGACGGCGACTGACGCGCGGCTTCAGGGACACGTCCCCGCGCTACTCGCCCGACGGGTCGCTCCTGGTGTTCCTGCGCGCAGCACCAGGGGCGAAACCGCAACTGTTCGCGGTGCGTGCTTCCGGGGGAGAGCCGGCTCAGCTCACGGACCAGCCGCTCGGCGTCGGGGCCTTCGACATCTCCCCGGATTCGACAACCGTCGTCTTCGCAGCCCGTGTCCCCGAGCACGGGCGTTACGGGACGGTGGACGGCGTCACCCCCGACCTGGAGGATCCGCGGCTGATCACCGGCTACAAGTACCGGATGAACGGGCTCGGGTACACCACGGACAAACGCTCGCAGCTGTTCACCCTTGCCATTCCGGATCCCGACGCCGAGCCGTACGTCGCCGCCGTCGGTCGTGCCGCGGCGGACGACGAGAAGGACTCCGATGACGCCGCAGAACGCTCCGGGTTCCCCGTCGCCGCGCAGCTGACCACCGCCGACGCGGACCACCTCGAGCCGGTCTTCTCGGCCGACGGACAGCGGATCTTCTTCACTGCCGCGCTCGGTCCCGCTGCGGATGCCACGCTCGTCTCCGACATCCACGTGATCAGCCCCGACGGCGGTCAGCCGCAGAAGCTCACGAACCTGGGCGCGGACACCCTGCTGGGGTGCAGCGCGGCGCAGCCCAGCAGGGACGGTGCGTGGCTGTTCTTCCTGGCCTCCGACCTGTCACCGACCGGGCTGGACTTCGTGGCCCGCAACACCGCGCTGTACGTCATGCCGACGGACGATCCCGCCTCGGTAACCCGGCTCAGCGATCCCGAGACCATCGACGTCGGCGACGTGCAGGAGATCGTGGCGGACGGCCCCGACTCCGTGCTCGTGGTCGACCGCTCGCGCGGCTCGGGGAAGCTGCTGCGGTTCCGGCCTTCGGGGGAGCCGGAGACCCTGGTGACCGGCCCGACGGTCGTCACGGGTGCGGCGGCAGCCCAGGGGACCGTCGTCGTGTCCTTCACCGACCCCTCGACCACCGGCGAGGTCGCCGTCGTCGAGGACGGCTCCCTGCGCCGGCTCACCGACTTCTCCGCACCTCTCCAGCAGCGCACACGCATCGGGGAACCGCAGGAACGCTCCTACGCGGCCCCCGACGCCACCCCGGTCCACGGCTGGGTCGTCCTGCCCGAGGGGGACGGCCCGCATCCGGTCCTCCTCGTCATCCACGGGGGTCCTTTCGCGCAGTACGGCTGGGGCTATTTCGACGAGGCGCAGGTCTATGCGGCGGCGGGCTACGCGGTGCTGCTGTGCAACCCCCGCGGTGCGGCCGGCTACGGGCAGGCCCACGGCCGCGTGATCAAGGAGGCCATGGGCACGGTGGATCTCGACGACGTCCTCGCCTATCTCGAGGGTGCACTCGCCGAGTTCGACGCCATGGACCCCGGACGGCTCGGGGTCATGGGAGGCTCGTACGGCGGGTACCTGACGGCGTGGACCATCGCCCACGATCATCGGTTCCAGGCCGCGATCGTCGAACGGGGGTACCTCGACCCGCCGTCGTTCGTGGGGTCCTCGGACATCGGGTGGTTCTTCTCCGAGGCCTACACCGGGGCCGATCCCGCACAGGTGGAGGAGCAGAACCCCTTCGCGAAGATCGGAGACGTCCGTACCCCCGCATTCGTGATCCACTCGGAGGAGGACCTGCGCTGCCCGATCGAGCAGGCCCAGCGGTACTACACGGCGCTGAAGAAGCAGGGCGTCGAGACGGAACTGCTCGTCTTCCCGGGGGAGAACCACGAGCTGTCGCGGTCCGGCTCTCCCTGGCACCGACGGCAGCGTTTCGAGCACATCCTGCGCTGGTGGGCGAGGTACCTGCCGACGGCGTCGAATCCTGCAGGTTCGGCCGAGGCACGGACATGACGACCGGCAGCAAGGAGCAGCGGCACACGGCCGACACCCATGACCTCATCCGTGTGCAGGGCGCCCGCGAGAACAACCTGCGCGACGTCAGCATCGACCTCCCGAAGCGGCGACTCTCCGTGTTCACGGGCGTCTCCGGATCCGGGAAGAGCTCGCTCGTCCTCGACACCATCGCCGCCGAATCACAGCGCATGATCAACGAGACCTACAGCGCGTTCCTGCAGGGCTTCATGCCCACGCTCGCCCGGCCGGAGGTGGATGTCCTCAAGGGCCTGACGACGGCGATCATCGTGGATCAGGAGCGCATGGGCGCGAACCCGCGCTCCACCGTCGGCACGGTGACCGACGCCAACGCGATGCTGAGAATCGTGTTCTCGCGCCTAGGAGAACCCCGGATCGGATCCCCCCAGGCGTACTCGTTCAATGTCGCCTCGATCAGCGGCTCCGGCGCGGTGACGATCGAGCGCGGCACCACCTCCGTGAAGGAGCGCCGCAGTTTCACGGTCACCGGGGGTATGTGCCCGCGGTGCGAGGGCCTGGGGTCGGTGACCGACATCGATCCTACTCAGCTCTACGACGACACGAAGTCGCTCGACCAGGGAGCACTGAGAATTCCCGGTTACAGCATGGACGGCTGGTACGGACGGATCTTCGGCGGCAGCGGCTTCTTCGACGTGAGCAAGCCGATCCGCGAGTTCTCCGGGCAGGAGCTCCAGGACCTGCTCCATCGGGAGGCGACCAGGATCAAAGTCGACGGCATCAACGTCACGTACGAGGGACTCGTCCCCAAACTGCAGAAGACGATGCTTGCCAAGGACCGCGAGGCCATGCAGCCGCACATCCGCGCTTTCGTGGACCGCGCGGTCACGTTCGTGCCCTGCCCGGACTGTGGCGGTACCAGGCTGAGCCAGAGCGCCCGGTCCTCGATGATCGGCGGCGTCAGCATCGCCGACGCCTGCCGGATGCAGATCAGCGATCTGGCGTCCTGGGTCAGGTCGCTGAACGAGCCGTCCGTCGCACCATTACTCACGGCGCTGGGGGACACCCTCGACTCGTTCGTCGGGATAGGACTCGGCTACCTCAGTCTCGATCGGCCCTCCGGCTCCCTGTCCGGTGGCGAGTCCCAGCGCACCAAGATGATCCGTCATCTCGGCTCCTCGCTGACGGACGTCACCTATGTCTTCGACGAGCCCACCATCGGCCTGCATGCGCACGATATAGAGCGCATGAACTCCCTGCTGCTGCGGTTGCGGGACAAGGGCAACACGGTCCTGGTGGTCGAGCACAAGCCGGAGCTGATCGCGATCGCCGATCACGTCGTCGACCTCGGCCCGGGCGCCGGAACCGCAGGGGGTACCGTCTGCTTCGAGGGATCGGTGGAGGCACTGCGCCGCAGCGGGACCCTCACGGGCCGGCACCTGGACGACCGTGCCGCCCTCAAGGAATCGGTGCGGACGCCGTCCGGCGTGCTGCAGATCAGGGGAGCCACGTCCCACAATGTGCACGACGTCGACGTCGACCTCCCGTTGGGGGTCCTGTGCGTCGTCACGGGCGTGGCTGGATCCGGGAAGAGTTCGCTGATCCACGGCTCGGTCTCCGGCAGGGTGGGCGTGGCGGCCGTCGACCAGAGCGCCATCAGGGGCTCGCGTCGCAGCAACCCCGCGACGTACACCGGCATGCTCGAGCACATTCGGAAGGCCTTCGCCAAGGCCAACGGCGTCAAGCCCGCGCTGTTCAGCGCCAATTCCGCCGGCGCCTGTCCCACCTGCAACGGTGCCGGCGTGGTCTTCACAGACCTGGCGATGATGGCCGGCGTCGCCACCACGTGCGAGGTCTGCGGCGGCAGACGCTTCATGGCGGACGTGCTCGAGTACAAGCTCGGCGGCAGGGACATCAGCGAGGTCCTCGAGCTGCCGGTCTCCGAGGCCGCCGTGTTCTTCGGTGCCGCCGGCACAGAGGTGCCGGCCGCATCCAGGATCCTCGGCCGGCTGTCCGACGTCGGTCTGGGCTATCTGAGTCTCGGTCAGCCGCTGACCACGCTGTCCGGAGGCGAGCGTCAGCGGTTGAAGCTCGCGATCATCATGGGTGATCCTGCCGACATCCTGGTCCTCGACGAACCGACGGCAGGCCTGCACCTCGCCGATGTCGAGAATCTGCTCGCCCTCCTGGATCGGCTCGTGGACTCCGGTACCTCGGTCGTCGTCATCGAGCACCATCAGGCCGTCATGGCGCACGCGGACTGGATCGTCGACATGGGGCCGGGCGCCGGGCACGACGGCGGCACCATCGTTTTCGAGGGACCTCCGGCCGACCTGGTGTCGACGCGCGCAACGCTCACGGGGCGGCATCTGGCGCAGTACGTGGGCGCCTGACCGGCCCGGTCCTGCCTGTGTTCTCATACCAGCCGCGATCCGGCTCCCCAGACGGCGTCAACGTGGAAATTGCTGTCGAGGAGCACGGCGTCGGCCGCGAACCCGACGTCGAGCCGACCGAGATCGTGAGCACGACCGACGGCGGCGGCCGGAACAGTCGTCAGGGCCTTCACGGCGTCACCGAACGAGACGCCGCACTCGAGGACGGCCCTGCGCAGCGCGGCGTCCTGGGTGAGGGTGGAACCGGCGATGGAACCGGTGGACACCGTCCGCGCGATGCCCTCGCTCACGACCACCTCCAGCGTGCCGAGCTGGTACGTACCGTCGGCGTAGTCCGCTGCGGCCATCGCATCCGTGATGAGAGCAACCCGTCCACGTGCCGAGGCGAATGCGAGGCCGACGACGCCCGGGTGCACGTGAACGCCGTCGTTGATCATCTCGAGTGTCACGTGATCGCTCCGAAGTGCGGCAACCACGGGGCCCGGGGCCCGGTGGTGGATGCCCCGCATGCCGTTGAAGGCATGCGTCAGGATCGACGCACCGCGCCCGAAGGCCTCCATGGCGGTCGGGTAGTCCGTCCCGCTGTGGCCGACCGCCACCGCCACCCCTGCATCGACGAAGCGTGTGATGGCTGAAGCCGCCCCCGGGTGCTCGGGCGCGATGGTGATCTGGCGCAGTGTGCCACCGGCTGCTTCCAGGAGCGCGTCCACCGTCGCGTCGTCCGCTTCGCGCAGGAGCGAAGGATCGTGCGCGCCGCGGAAGTCGTGGTCGAGGAACGGTCCTTCGAGGTGCGCGCCGAGCACGCCCGGATCCTCCGCGGTGATCCGGGCGATGGAACCGAGCCGGCCGAGGAGGGCATCGGTGGCTGCGGTGACGAGGGACAGCACCGTCCGCGTCGTGCCGTGCGCTCGGTGGGCACGCAGCACCGTTCCTATCGCCTCGGCCCCTTCGTCGGCAGCCGCGCCTCCTCCGCCGTGGCAGTGCATGTCGATGAAACCGGGCACCAGCGCGCGGTCCGCGGCGTCGACGACGGCGGCCCCGGGTGGGAGCCCGGTTCTCCAGGCGTCCCCGGTGCCGCGCGCCGAGACGCGGTCGTCGTCGAACCTCACCCACGCATCCGTCTGGGTGAGGGAACCGGAGGACAGCCGGGCCGAGTGGATGATCGTGGTCGGATGGGAATACACGGAACCTCCGGCGGGGCAACCGTCCGGTGATGCGTTACGGCACCGGAAGACTTTGCTACCCAATGATTGATTCTGACAAAACGAGCGGCTTACAATCGGATTAAAGCACCTAGCGATCATTCGCACGTCAACTGGAAGCGGAGAAACCCATGAGTGAAGCGTACGTACACGCGGAGTTGGAGTCGCAACCGGCCACCTGGCTCCGTGCGGCAGAGCTCGTTGCCGACGTCTCCCATTCCCTGCCACGCTCCGGCGAGCGCGTCGCCGTCGTCGGCTGCGGAACGAGCTGGTTCATGGCGCAAGCCTATGCCGTTCTCCGGGAGCGGGCAGGTCATGGAGTCACGGACGCCTTCGCGGCGTCGGAGTTCCCCCTCGGTCGCGACTACGACCGCCTGATCGCCATCTCGCGCTCGGGGACCACCAGCGAGGTGATCGAACTGATCGACTCCGTCAGTGACATGACCACGGTCGTGATCACAGCGGTCACGGATTCCCCCGCTGCAGAGATCGCGGACGAGGTGATCGGCCTCCGGTTCGCCGACGAACAGTCCGTGGTGCAGACCCGTTTCGCCACGACGGCACTCACGCTCCTGCGCGCCCACCTCGGCGAGGACGTCGAGGCCCTGTCGCGCGAGGCGGAGACCGCGCTGGCCGTCGACATCTCCGATTTGCTCGACATCGACCAGGTGACCTTCCTGGGCAGGGGATTCGCCGTCGGTCTCGCCTTCGAAGCAGCCCTCAAGGCTCGTGAAGCAGCCCAGTTCTGGTCCGAGTCCTACCCCGCGCTGGACTACCGCCACGGCCCCATCTCCATTGCCGAGCCGGGCCGCCTCGTCTGGCTCCTCGGAGAACTCGACGAGGATCTCGCAGCCGATATCGGCACGACCGGCGCGCGTTTCGTCCATCACGATCTCGACGCGGCGGCCGGCCTGATCGTCGCCCAGCGTTTCGCGGTCGCGCTGGCAGAGAAGCAGGGCCTCGACCCCGACAATCCGCGCTCGCTCACGCGCTCGGTCATCCGGTGACATGGAGCCGGAACTAGGCGTGGCTACGGCCGCGCCGCTCGGCCCGGGCGCGCCGGTCGTCGCTATCGACGTGGGTGGCACCACCATCAAGGCGGCCGCGCTCACCTCCGACGGGCGGCTGTCCGAGCCCCTTCGGGTGCCCACGCCTGTCCGTGGGCCGGATTCCGCCGAGCGGGTCCTGGACGTCGTCGGTCAGCTGGTCGGGGAACTCTCGGCGACTCCGGCAGACGCCCCCCGGGCCGTCGGTCTGGCACTGCCGGGAATCTTCGACGACGAGACGGGCGTCGGACACTGGTCCGAGAACCTGGGGTGGAAGGGCGTCGACTTCTCCGCGCTGACGGCGCGGCGGTTCGCGCTGCCCGTCGCCCTTCGCCATGACGTGCGTGCGGCCGCATACGCCGAGCGTCGGCTCGGTGCGGCCCGGGATGCAGCGACTGCGCTGGTGGTCCTCATCGGTACCGGGGTCTCGGCGGCGCTGTTCATCGGGGAGACCACCCATGTTGCTCGCGGCTATGCGGGCGAGATCGGGCACGCCGTCGTCGTGCCCGGCGGAGAGAAGTGCCTGTGCGGCAATCGAGGCTGTCTCGAGGCCACCGCGTCGGCAGCGGCCGTCGTGCGCCGGTACGAGCGGCTCACCGGAGCCGTCGTTCCGGGGGCCTCAGCGGTACTCGCCCTGGCAGACTCCGGCGATACGGCCGCCGGCCAGATCTGGGAATCCGCGCTCGATGCCCTGGCGTTCGGACTCGCCCACGCGATCAGCCTCGTGGCACCGGACGTGATCGTTCTCGGAGGTGGAGTGGCCGAAGCAGGGGACACCCTGATCCGGCCCCTGCAGGCGCGTCTGGAAGAGCTCGTCAGGATCCAGCCCGTTCCGCGGCTCACCCGTGCACACTTCGGTCAGGATGCAGGACTGTACGGATCCGCTCTCGCCGCCCGCGATCTGCTCGGTTCGGAGGCGGGCGCATGATCATCGCCGTGACGCCGAATCCGGCGTGGGACGTGACGATCGACGCGCCGCACCTTCAGCGTGGGGCAACCAATTCGGTACCGCCCGCGCGCAGGCGTGCCGGCGGCAAAGGAATCAACGTGGCCCGCGTGCTCGAGAGTCAGGGGATCGCGGCCCTGGCGCTGGCCCCGATCGGTTCGAAGGATCTCGAGGAGTTCGCGGCCGATCTGGGCACTGTGCCACATCGACTCGCCGCGTCCGCGACTGCTACCCGTAGCACGTATGCGCTCGTCGAGTCCGACGACGGCGTGACCACGATGGTCACGGAGCGCGGCCACGAGCGCCGGGACGAGGACTGGGAACTCTTCCACGAGCTGGTGCGGAGCCAGGTGCCCGGCGCCGCGTGCCTGGTGATCTCAGGTTCACTGCCTCCGGGCAGCGACACCGCAAGGGCCACAGCACTGGTGCGCGCCGGTCGTGACTCGGGTGTCCCGATCATCGCCGATCTCGCGCGGGACCATCTCCGAGCGGCGGCGGCAGCGGGTGCGGATGTGCTCAAACCGAACCAGGACGAGTTGCGGGATGCCGTCGGTACCTCGGACCCACTCGATGGTGCCCGCGCGCTGCAGGACCTCGGCGCCGGAGTGGTGGTCGTGTCCCTCGGCTCCGAGGGCCTGGTCGTCGTACCGCGCGAGCGCTCCGCCACGGTGTGGCGGGCCCGCACCCCGGAACCGCTCGCAGGGAATCCGACCGGGGCCGGTGATGCCGCAGTCGCCGCGATCGCAAGCCTGATCGCCACAGACGTGCACGAACCGGCGGAATGGGCGCGGCGCGCGGCAGCCTGGTCCGCAGCTGCTGTTCTGGCACCGCTCGCGGGTGAGCTCGGTTCTGCTCCCGACGCGCTCGAACGCGATATCGTCCTGTCCGCTCTCTAGAAGGAACCAGCATGCCTCTCGTCCCGACAGCGCAGATCGTCGCGGAAGCCCGCGAGCGGAAGGTGGGCGTCGCGGCCTTCAACGTCCTCCACCTCGAGACGGTGACGGCACTGGTGGCGGCCGCGGAGCGGGCGCGCCTGCCTCTCGTGCTGCAGATCTCCGAGAACTGTGTCCGCTACCACGGTTCGCTGGAGCCCATCGCCCGGGCGGCCATGGCGGCAGCAGCGGCGTCGGAGCAGCGGTTCTCCCTCCACCTGGATCACGCCGAGGACGAAGACCTCGCGCGCCGGGCAGTGGACCTGGGGTTCTCCTCGATCATGTACGACGGCGCGCGCCTCGATTTCGAGAACAACGTGGCGGCGACTCATCGCATCACCGAGTATGCCCACCGGCACGACGTGTACGTGGAGGCCGAGCTCGGCGAGATCGGAGGGAAGCAGGGAGCGCACGCGCCGGGTGTCCGCACCGATCCGGACGAGGCGCTCGAGTTCGTGACGTCGACCGGAGTCGATTCGCTCGCCGTGGCCGTCGGGTCGTCGCACGCGATGACGGACCGGACCGCACAGCTCGATCTGGAGCTGATCTCGCGGCTGAGCCGGAACCTGCCGCTCGTCCCGCTCGTCCTGCACGGTTCATCAGGGGTCGCCGATGCGCACATCCAGGAGGCCATCGGTGCCGGTATCGTGAAGGTGAATGTCTCCACCCATCTCAACAAGGCGTTCACGGGCGCCGTACGGACGTTCCTGGAGGACGATCCCGACGTCGTGGACTCCAGGAAATATCTCGGCACGGGGCGGGAGGCGCTGAGCCAGGAGGCCGAGCGCCTCCTGCGGATCATCTCGATGTCGTCGGCAGTGACGAACGGACGGGGCTAGCTGTTCTTCCCACGGAGGTTGTGTGCAGCGTGGCGTGGTTGAGTGAGGTGAGGACCTCCGGTATCGATATGGGTTACCACACCTGATCGAGTTCACGGAGGTCCTCGTGTCTTACGTT
>NZ_SSWH01000039.1 GCF_004803505.1 Arthrobacter echini | reverse complement strand
GTGACCAGCCAGGCACTGTTGGCCCCGAAATGACCCGACGGCAGGTGCGCCAGGGCACTGTCCTTGAGGTCGGCGTTGACCTGCTCGATGATGGCATGTTTCCGGTGTGTGGCGTCTGCGGTAACGGTGTCCAGGACTGCGGGCTCGATGGTGGTGAAGAACGCGTGGTGCCGGTGGGTTTCGAACAGGGTTCCCTGCCCGTCGGTGGTGTTCGGGTTCAGGTCCGGGATCCGGCGTACCACCAGACGTCCCGGAACCTGTTCGCTCTTCTTCCGGGAGGAGAACGCGGTGAAGGGTGTTTCGGCGACCTCGGCCTTCGAGATCCAGGTGTCAGTGGTTTCATCGAAGACCGCGTCGGTGTAATCGATCGTCGTCCACGCGCTGTCTTCGATGCCGGCGATGGCGCGTCTGACGGCCGGGTCCATGCGTACGGTCACCGAGACCTCGGCCCCGCCGGCCAGAGCCGCGGACACGGCGGCGTGCCCGTAGAACGCCGAATCGGCCCTCAGCAGGACCTGGTTCCCGGCGCCGATGCGCTGGGAGGTCGAGAGCGCGTCGGTGATCAAGCGCTTGGCGCCCCGGGCCGAGCCTGCCGCTCCCTTGCGCAGCCGCTGGGCGGCGATGACCGGGGCAGAGTTTGTAGTGGAGACGGTAGCCAGGATCGCGTTGAGCCCGCGAACACCGGAGTACCCGTACCCCGAGCCCTGCTTCTGGTAGCCATGGACCTCGATAATCGTGTCGTCGACATCGACGAACACCACGTCGTTGGCTGCTGGGGATCCCAGCAGCGGGGCCCGGGATGCCAGATTGGCCAGGAAACGCGACGCGACCGCATCCAACTGGCGCACGTGCCCGAACGTGAAGGACCGCAGGAACGATCCCAGCGTGGACGGCGCGTAACAGGCCGTGAAGAGCCGTTTCATCCCGCCGTGACGCAGCACAGCCATATCATCAATCGAGTCCGCCCCGGCGACCATTCCGCCCACCAGGGAGGCGACCTTCAGACCGGGGTTCGCGCCCTTATCCGTGGGCACCGACAACCAATCATCGGCCAGCTCGTGGAGCCCTGCATCCCGGGCCAACCTCATCACCGGGACCAGCCCCGCCGCCGACACGAGGTTCGGCTCGTCGAACGAGACAGACAGGGCTGTAGGACTGTGGGAAACTTGCATCTACGAGATGCCCTCTCACCGAGCTGAATGTGAACCTTCGACAGTCCCATTCTCCCCGGTCAGACGGGCATTTCGTCTTTAATGACGTACTGTCACGCTGACGCTCATCGGTGGATCAAGGCT
>NZ_SSWH01000038.1 GCF_004803505.1 Arthrobacter echini | reverse complement strand
ATTCTCCTTTTTCTAGTTTATTGCTAATATTTTTTTCGGCTCTTCGTTACTCTTTATGCTAAATCAACAGACAAGATGCCAAGATAACATACTTCTAACCCAAAAATTCCGAAAGTTTCTAAAGCCATAGCCTCTTCTTTTTATTAGTTTAAGTTTATTGTTGATTCCCTCGACCACCCCATTCGTTGTCCTTCGCTCGATATAACTAATTATTTCTCCAAACCAGTTTCGGATTGTTTGACAACTCTTAGTAAAAACACTGGAGGATTTTGCCAACCATTCCGAGATGGATAGCATTCCCTCTGTCGGATTCTCTGAGGTTTCATAAATCTTTCTAAATTCTTCCTTTAATTCCTGCATCTTTTTCAAATTTGGGAAATTTTCTTTGATAGCTTCTAGTTTGATTTTTTGGGTTTCCGTTAAATCTTTTTCATTTTTTAACAAGCTATATTTACTTCGCTTTAAAACTTCTAGCTTCGCTTCTTTTTCCGCTTTCTGTTTTTTATTTCTCTGCGCTTCTACGGCTCTTTTTTCTGCTTTTCTTTGTTCGTCTAACTCTTGATTAATTTGTTTCATTACATGGAATCTATCGGCGACTACCTCGGCCGATGGCATCAATTCTTTCACCAAATTTTTATAGGGCAACCAAAGGTCTATGCTGACTTCTTCAATTTGCTCTAACACCTCTTTTCCCCACCCTGTAAGCGTTTCCCTCAATTCTTCTTGTGTTCGCTTCTCTAGAATAGCTATTAGTTTTCCCGTATCTAAATTTACTAAAACTGCACAGTAATTTTTTTGTCCTTTGACTAGAGCGATTTCGTCAATTCCTAGTCTTTTTAATTTCGATAGGTCTGTCTCTGTAATTTCTTCAGCTATGTCCTCTATCATTCTTTGAATCTCTTCTTCCGTTACGTCATTTCTTCGGCTAACATTTAAAATATCTCCTTCTTTTAATTGTTTGAGTATATTCTCGGCTAGTCTTTTCGTATAGGTTCGTTTCTTGGCGACAAAATCTAACTCTTCACTAAAGGGTTTTCGACAATTATCGCACTTAAATTGACGACGATTAACTTGTAGGTACACTGGTTGACCTGAGAGCGGTAAATCTTTGACTAAATGTCGATGATTTTGGTGGAGTTTATCGCTCTCTAACCCACAACGAGGACAGATTGCTTTTTGATTTTTCGATTCGATTTGGCAAACTATACCGATATTTTCTAGGTGTAGATAGCCTTGAATAGACGTTCCTTTTAGGTTCAAAAATTTGTCAAGTATCATAGGTAAAATACTCTGGTTTTTGGCTATTATATCAAATCTTAACTCGATTGTCTATCTTTTGATATTAACTTATTTGTGCCTTAAGTCCTTTCCTGTATGAATTTCAGCTA
>NZ_SSWH01000037.1 GCF_004803505.1 Arthrobacter echini | reverse complement strand
AAGGCGGATTCAATCGGTTGTCGCAACACCTCAAGCGGAAGGTGTTTGATGGTAAGACGACAGCAAGCTGCAGATCGTGCGCAGCGTCCGAAGATGCGTTCACCTGGCCGGTGGGGTTTCCCGCGGCGGGTTGAGCGTGAATTCTGGCAACAAATCAGTCGAGGTCTGCGGACGGCCGAGGCCGCGAAGGCCGTCGGCGTGTCTGAAGTCATCGGGGGCCGCTGGTTCCGTGAAGGTGGTGGCATGCCACCGATGAGTTTGACCGAGCTGACGGGCCGGTATCTGTCCTTCGTTGAGCGCGAGGAGATCGCGGTACTGCGGGCTCAAGGCCATGGACCTCGGGAGATTGGCCGGCGAATAGGGCGTGATGCTTCGACGATCTCGCGTGAGCTTCGCCGCAATGCGGCCACCCGGAGCACGAACCCGGGATATCGGGCCTCCACGGCGCAGTGGAAAGCCGAGATCGCGGCTAAGCGGCCGAAGAAAGCGAAACTTGTGATGAACCCGCGACTGCGCGGGTACGTGCAGGAACGGCTCGACGGGAGCGTTCGCAGACCCGATGGCACGGCCATTCCCGGCCCCGAAACGCCAGTCTGGAAGGGCTTGAACAAACCGCATCGGGCTGACAGGCGGTGGTCGATAGCGTGGAGTCCGGAGCAGATCTCCCACCGGCTCCGCGTCGAGTTCCCGGATGATGAGTCCATGCGCATCAGCCACGAGGCGATCTACCAGTCGCTGTTCATCGAAGGACGCGGGGCGCTCAAGCGGGAGCTGGTCACGTGCCTGCGTACCGGACGTGCGCTACGGGAGCCTCGCGCACGATCGCGGAACAAGCCGCAGGGTCATGTCAGCGCCGATGTCGTCCTCAGCGAACGGCCCGCCGAGGCCCAGGACCGTGCTGTTCCTGGGCACTGGGAAGGTGATCTGATCATCGGGACCGGCCGATCCGCGATAGGCACGCTCATCGAGCGCAGCAGCCGCTCCACGCTGCTGGTGCATCTGCCCCGGCTGGAGGGCTGGGGCGAGAAACCACCCGTGAAAAACGGCCCATCGCTCGGCGGGTACGGTGCGGTCGCGATGAACGCCGCGCTCACGGTGTCGATGACGAAACTGCCCGAACAGCTCCGCAAGACTCTCACCTGGGACCGCGGGAAGGAACTGTCCGCGCACGCCCAGTTCACTCTTGATACCGGCACGAAAGTGTTTTTCGCGGACCCTCACTCGCCGTGGCAGCGACCGACGAACGAGAACACCAACGGGCTGCTACGCCAGTACTTCCCCAAAGGTACCGACCTGTCCCGATGGTCCGCTGAAGACCTCGAAGCCGTCGCTCTCGCCCTGAACAACCGGCCCAGAAAAACCCTCGGCTGGAAGACGCCGGCCGAGGTATTCAGTGAGCAGTTACAGTTATTCCAACAACCCGGTGTTGCAACGACCAGTTGAACCTGCC
>NZ_SSWH01000036.1 GCF_004803505.1 Arthrobacter echini | reverse complement strand
CGAGGTCTTTCGGATGGGCAGTGTAGGAACTTCCATCATCGGAAGGCCTCGACGCCTATCCCGTGACCGACGCGCCCACACCGGCCACCCCGCCCGCACTCTCAATTACGAAGAGCCAGGTAACCCCCCTTCTGAGAAGTCTATCGCCCGTTCATCTATCGCAATTTCTTTGAGTTGTCAGTGACAACAGGTGGGACGGCCGGTGTGACGGCATTTAGCCATACCCACGCTTCACGCTGGATTTTGATCAGGGGTTCAAGGAACCGGATCTTCACTGCTGTGCGTGTATAGGAGATCGCGTGTGCCTGAACGCGGATTGCCTTCGACGGGTACCGCACCCATGCGTACACCCGGCGCGGTTCCGGGAAATCGGTGGGCCGGCAGTTGTCGACGTCGAGCTCGGCCGCGGTGAGCATGATCAGCTCCTCACGCATGACGAACTCCTCAATGCGTTCGTCTATCCGCTTCGCGTAGTAGGCGGCGTGGTGTTGTCTCTGGCCCACGTGGGGAGAGTACGAGGCAGCGCCGACAAATGGAGCCTGATCGTTTCTTTTGCTCTAGTCCCGGCCCGCACCCGTGGAGGCTGTGCACGGCCACTGCTCGCTCGAGGTGAGCTACCCCGTGTCGGTGACGTGGTGGTTGTGTGCAGGCGGTTCCTTGGTTCCTGCTGTGCAGATGTGTGCGGGACAAGCAGCGGAGCGTGGGGGAGCTTGTGCCGTGCCCATGTGTGCAGGAGGCGCTTGTGCGCATCGATGCGTCGGAGAGTGTAGGAACCAGAACGTAGATTGTTGGGATGCCTACACAGGAACTTTGCAGGACCATTGAGCGGAAGCATCGCGACAAGCTCGAGCAATTCAAGCGGGCCTTCATGCTTGATGAGAATGTGTTCGACGAGGATCGGCCGTTCGGGGAGTACCGGCCACTGAATAGTGGCCCGTTCAGGTCCGTGTCTGACAAGTTCGCGGAGCTGACTTTCGGCGCGGACCGCACAGTCTTGTCGTACATCGAGGAGAAACCAGGATTGGCCGGCTACAAGGTCACCCTGTCCATGGCAGGGCATCACCGCGTCATGGGAACCCGAGTGCCTTTATCGGTAGAAGAGACCGACGCATGGCTGTACGCGATTCTCGGAAACGAATGGGCTGCCCACAGCTATCACGGTGGAGCGATGACCGGAGTGAACGAGAACGGAGGTCGGGGAGGGCTCACCACCGTCTACTACATGCTGTTCCTCACCGAGGACCTCCAGCCGATGCCACGACCGGACATCCCGCTCGGATACGACCTTGTGCCGGTCCAGCCAGACACCTTCACCGGGGGGTAGGACTGAACGCTGGTGTGCCTGGAGTTCCTGAGGATCATCAGCGTTTCAGTGAGCTGACCCTTTGAGGGCTCTTCGTAATTGAGAGTGCGGGCGGGGTGGCCGGTGTGGGCGCGTCGGTCACGGGATAGGCGTCGAGGCCTTCCGATGATGGAAGTTCCTACACTGCCCATCCGAAAGACCTCG
>NZ_SSWH01000035.1 GCF_004803505.1 Arthrobacter echini | reverse complement strand
GGTACGCCGAGAGATCAGATCATCGGTGCCATTACCGTTGAAATCCCCGGCATTGACGACCATCAACGACCTGTCAAGCACCACAGGAACCGGCTTCGGAACCACAGGAGGCTTCGGCGCAGGCTTCGGAACCACAGGAGGCTTCGGCACAACCGGGGCTTTGCCGTTCCGCACGAATCGATCGAAGGCGGCCGCGGTTCCGTTCCATCGGTTCCAGTCACCGACCACCGGGCCCTCGCTGGTGTACTGCCACAGGCTGTCCGTGCGCCAGCCTGCGGGCAGGGCGCCGGTGCAGCAGGTGTTGTAGGACGCGACGTGGAGGGGATGGTCGGTGAACGCGGTGCTGCTACCTGTGCAGTAGTTCCACCAATCGGTTGTGGTGTAGATCATCGGCACTCGGCCGGTCCGCTTGACCATCGTGGTGGAGAAGTCCCTGATCCAGTTGACCATCTGCGCCGGGCTCATGTTGTAGCAGGTATTGCCGAGTTCGGGGTAGGGGTTGTACTCCACGTCCAGCAGGGGTGGCAGGGTCTTGCCATCGGCGGACCATCCTCCGCCGTTGCGGATGAAGTAGTCGGCCTGTTCCGCGCCACTGGAGACATTCGGGATGGCGAAGTGATAGGCGCCGCGCGTCATACCGGAACCCTCGGCGCCGTTGTACTGGCTGGCGAAGTAGGGGTTCTTGTAGACGAGAGCCTCGGTCGCCTTCGTGTAGGCGAACCGCGACCCCTGACGCCATGCAGCAGCCCAATCGACATTGCCCTGGTGGCTGCTGACGTCGACCCCGAGAATGCCCCCGGGCTTCCAGTAGCTGATCATCGGTGCGAAAGCTGCGCTGGCCGCAGGAGCACCGATCTCGTTCCGCTCCGGCACGAAGCCTGCCGGAGCAACCTCGAGTTCTTCATCGGGAAGCGGGACCGGTTCGTCCTGGGTGGACGCCGTCTCCTCCTCGGCGATCTGCGCCAGCTCCTCCTCCGTGGGCACCTGCGGATCGCCGGTCTCGGCGATACGTTCGATGCCCTGCCCGAGGCTCGCTCCCAACGGACCGATGAGCTCTGCCAGGGCTTCCCTGTTGTGTGCCAGTTCCTCGGGCGAGAGATCGGCGGGCGTCACTGGCTCCGTCTCGTCCTTTCCGCCGCCGGGTCCGGAAGGATCCGGCGGCGGGAGGGACGGTTGCCCGGTTGCGGTGTCATCGAGTGCACCGGGCTCCGACGGAGACTGCTGCGTGGGCGGAGCAGTCGGCACCCCTTCCACCCGCGAGGAGGACGCATCCTCCACAGGAGCATTCACTGCAAGTGCCGGGGCCGACCCGCTCAGCAGTGCAGCAGCCAGGGCTGCCACCGAAAGAAGCGCGGTGGGGGTGTACATCTTCATGTGTGATCTCCGGGTAGAGCGGTTGCCAAGGGTGTTGGTGTGGTGGGGTTAGAGTTTTCCGGCGGGTTTGGGGGTGGTGTAGCCGGGGTTGGTGGGCATGCCGGTTCCGGGGTAGAGGGTGAGGGTTCCTTTGGTGGTGGTGGCCA
>NZ_SSWH01000034.1 GCF_004803505.1 Arthrobacter echini | reverse complement strand
AGCTGCTCGTCTTTCTGTGTCGGGGTGGTCGGCGGTCGTTGATCCTATGGCGGGGCGAGGGCGTTGAGCCGCTGGAGGGCTGTGAGGAGTAGCGGTGTTTCGGGGGCTGTCGCGGCGAGGTGCACGGTGAACCGTCGTGCGTGGAAGCTGACTCGGCCGGCGATCTCGAAGAGCCTGGCCCGGAGTTTCTTGGGCTCCCACCGTCTGGCACGGGTGGTGTGGAGGGAGAGCATCTGCGTCCAGGCCATCAGCTCGGCGGCGAGCATGACCAGGTGACACCAGAGTGTGTTCCCGGCGAAACCATGCAACGGCAGGTTCGCCAGTCCGGTGTCCTTGGCGTTACGGATCCGGTCTTCGCAGCGTGCGCGGAGCCGGTGTCGGACCTCCAGGTCCGCGAGTTGGCCGTGTTCCTGGTTTGTGGCCAGGGCCGTGTAGCGCATCCCGTCCACGTCCGTGATGCGTAGTTGCGCGCCGACGTGCGGGACTTCTTTGCGGACGATGACCCGCATCCCGGCAGGCCACGAGGTGAGGTCCAGCATGCCCGTGATGTCCGCGACCCACGCCCCGTCCCGCTCCACGCCGTCGCTGTTGTAGGCGCGGTTCCAGGCGTCCTTCGGAACTAAGGGCAGGACGGCTTCGACGGCGCCGTGGATGGGGAATCCCACCGAGTAGGACAGATTCCGGCGCGGGTGGGTGAGCCAGTCCAGGAATTCGTGGGTCCCGCCGGCGGAGTCGGTGCGGATCAGCACCTTCCGGCCCGACCGGAACCCTTTCGGCAGCTGCTGCAGGGCATCCTTCGTGACCTGGATGTGGTCCTTGGCGGTGTTCGACCCGGCGTTCCCCGGACGCAGCAGGACCGCCAGGGGTTCCCCGGTCCCGTCGGCCCCGTGGTCGAGGAAGGCGGCCAAAGGGTGGAACCCGAAGCTCTTCTTCCACGTCGGGCACGCGTGCTCTTTCTCCGAATGGGAGGTCACCACAGTCGCGTCCAGGTCTACGACCAGCGGGGCGTCCCTGCTGATCCCGTGCAGCGGGGAGTGCTCACCCGCCAGCATCCACACCTGCGCCCGCGCCGTCGCCCGGACCGTGTTGATCGCCGCCAGCGCTTTCTTCGGCGCCATGGTGGACAAGGTGGTGATCAGCCGACTCACCGTCGGATCGGAGGCGACCGGCCCATAGACCTGTGGCTGGGAGCGCAACCGGTCCACATCGGCCAGGCAGTCCCCGC
Organism: Arthrobacter echini; assembly: GCF_004803505.1. Classification (GTDB taxonomy): domain Bacteria; phylum Actinomycetota; class Actinomycetes; order Actinomycetales; family Micrococcaceae; genus Arthrobacter_D; species Arthrobacter_D echini. Next base: position 296 of record NZ_SSWH01000034.1, on the reverse strand, counting down.
CCGTGGCCAGCGACAGCGCGAGGTCGGTGAGGATCTTTCCCGGATCGTGCACCGCAAACGGCTTCCGCCAGGGCTCCAGCGCGTCCGAGAACCCGGTACCGAGACCGGAAACCCGGATCGTGTCCGTGAGGATGAGACCGCCGGCCTGGGACATCACCCCGGCACCGGCGGAATCAACACGGACGGATGGGTACAAGTTGGTAGTGTTGCTCACCTGGAAGGTGCTCCCTCGATATGGTCGGAATCTGCTGTGTGGTAACAACATTTTCCCACGTCAGGGGCACCTTTCAGCCCTT
>NZ_SSWH01000033.1 GCF_004803505.1 Arthrobacter echini | reverse complement strand
CAATGCCGTGTAGTTAGGCGGTGGGTGGGGTTGTCAAGGACTTGGGTCGGGGAGGATGTTGATGCTGATGGTGGTCTGGTAGGTGGGGCCGCGGAGCCGGTTCTTGCCGGTGTTGGGGGCGTAGTTGGAGATCGCTCGCTTGACCACGCGGGGGCTGATGCGTGGTCGCCGGGCGGGCATCAGCGCCTGCAGGACGCGGGCTCCGATGGTACCGATCAGGTCGATGACAGTGTCGGCGATGACGCCTTCGGCTTTGATCAGCTGCTCGCGGGCGGCGGTCAGGGCGAGGGTGAAGCTGCAGCGGTCGGCATCGACGTCATTGCGGGTCAAGGTGGCATCGGCGATCGCGATCCGTAGTGCTTGGTAGGTGATTAGCAGGGCGTAGATCTCTTGTTCGATACCGCCGGGTGTGCGGGCGCGTAGCACGCGTCCTGCCAGGATGGTGTGCTTCAGTTCGCAGAACGCGGTCTCGATCTCCCACCGCTGGTGATAGAGCCTGACGAGTTCGGTCGCGGTGATGTCAGGATCGGTGACGGTAGTGACGAGCTGGTATGTCTCGGTGCGGTGGCCATCACTGGTGGTGATGGTGATCGCGCTGCGGATCACGCGCACCGGCACCGACCCGATCTGGGAGATCCACGAGCCGTCGCTCAGGCGGCGGCAGACCGGCAGTTTCCGGCCGGTCTTGACCCGGATCAGTAGGTCGGCGCCGGTAGCGGCGATCTGCCCGATCAGGTCGGTGGCGGCGAAGTTGCGATCAGCTAGCAGGATCATGCGTTCACCCAGGGCAGGAATCAGGCGTCGGGTGTAGGTCGTCTCCCCGATGCTGGTGGGACCGAAGGTGACCTCGATCAGGCTGCGGGTCCCGCAGGCCACCAAGGCCAGCGCCCGCACCATGGGATACCCGGTGGCGCCGGGGCCGGTTCCCTTGGGGTAGCTGGTCAAGTTCGCCGGGGTTTCCGGCAGGCACATCATGGTCCCGTCGACCGCGCAGACCAGCCGGCCCTGCCACCACGTTTCGTCACTGCCGCGACCAGTCGGCACCGGGCCGCGGAGCAGGTCGAATAGCGCCCGCAACGGCCCGGGCCCGAGGCGACGGCGGGCCTGGGCCATCGCGCCCGAGCTCGGGGTGGCGATGTCCGGCCCCTGCAGGCCGGCGGTCATCTGCGCCCATATTCCTCGGTATCCGTACTCGGTGAAGAGCGCACCGGCCAGCAGCAGGTAGACCACCACGCGGGACGGCAGATCGCGCACCCGTTTCTGCATGGTGCGGGTCTGGGCGAGGGCCGCGTCGACCATCTCGAAGGGCACGATCTGGGTCAGCTCACCCAGATGACCTGGCGCGAAAGCACCATCGGCACCAGAGGTCTCACGAACGGCACCGACAATGACAGAATGATCAGGCAACGGAGCTCCTGGGGAAGAGAAGTGTTCTAGTCGATGCCCTCTTTACCGGAGTTCCGTTGCCTCACCAGCGGCGACACGCCCAACACCGAGCTTCCTTGACCACCCCGCCCTCCGCTTAACTACACGGCATTG
>NZ_SSWH01000032.1 GCF_004803505.1 Arthrobacter echini | reverse complement strand
TCGTCGAGCGTCACTTCCTGACCGACAGCTCTCAAGCCGAGCTCATCGAGCCGGCAAAACGTGGTCAGGTCAGGGGCAGCAAAGGTAGCGTGGGACACGTCGAGGTCTTCCAGATGGATAGCGTGAGAACTCCCATCATCGGAGGACCTCGACCCCTACCCCAAAACCGACGCGCCCACCCCGCCTACACCCTGCATTGCGATGAGCCAGTAAATTTCATAGATCGATCAGGAAGAACTTGAGTGTCTATACCAATCGTTTCGCGAAAGCTCCTCTGGGGCAGAGCGGCCAACCACTGTTCATGGGCAGAGTGTCGCCGAGAACTTAGCCAAGACCTTGTGCACAGCACCGGCGCAATAATTCTCGGTGAAGAAGCGCATATTGTTGCGAAGGAGAAAGACGGGCCGCGCGGCAAATCCCCGCTGACCCCGGCGCAACGTGACGATTACAGCAATCTTATTCTGCTGTGCTCTTATGACCACACTCGCATCGACAAAGCTCCGCAAGAGTACACCGTTGAGTTTTTGTACGAGACAAAAGCAAATCACGAAGCCTGGGTGCGAGAGACGTTGGGGTCGAAGGTCGATGCAAACGAAGTTTTATGGGCAAAAATAGTCGATCAACTGCCGACGAAGTTGGGACTCGATACCTGGGCGCACGAGATACGCCCAATCTTCGACGGAGGCCCAATTCAATTAGCAGTTGCCACGGAAGAAAGGCTTCGCGAATGCGCGTTATGGATTGCGACGAGGCCTTGGCCAAAAGGGCACGACAGGCTTAAGGCGGCGGTTGTCAACATTGGTCTTTTTCTGAATGAGTTACTCAATGTGTTTAATGAGTATGCGGAGCTATTATATGGGGATAACTGGCGGCGCTATCCAACGTTCTACAGAATCCCTGTGTGGGATCCTGAGCGCTACAATTCATTACTGGCCAAGTACAAGTCCCGGCGGGCGTATTTGTCGGATCTAAGCCTTGAAATTACCCGTTACATCAATATTTTCGGTGACCTTGTTCGAGAAGGCCTGGATCCATTCTTCCGCCAAGAGGAGGGACACGTGACAGTGCTCGTGGAAGACCTGCCGCTGCAGTATGGCATCCATATACCTCAGTTCGCCCAGGAAGATTTGGATAGCGCGCTCGTGGTGCAGGCGCTGTTTGCTTTTGCGGAGTCTCGCGCTTCCCGCTCTCCACGTTTTCAGTGGTAAGCGCTTTCAATACCCTGAACGGCGCGCTGATCCTCACCCCGTACTCTAAGCCGACACCGACCTACGTTACTGAACTGGGTACAACCACCGATATAATTGCGACTGTGACCGCTATTCAGTAGGCCCTAGCCTCGATCTTTCATGAGGCGGGGTTCTTGCGGTGATCGGGGCTTACTGGCTGCCTGATGGTGTTGATGTTGGCATGTGGGTGTGACGATTTCTGCCGCTGACCGTGGCGGTGATCGGTGATGGTTCCACGTCCATCACGGTGAAGCTGCTCGTCTTTCTGTGTCGGGGTGGTCGGCGGTCGTTGATCCTATGGCGGGGCGAGGGCGTTGAGCCGCTGGAGGGCTGTGAGGAGTAGCGGTGTTTCGGGGGCTGTCGCGGCG
>NZ_SSWH01000031.1 GCF_004803505.1 Arthrobacter echini | reverse complement strand
AGGGGCCACCCACGACATCACCGCCGCCGGTAAGCACTGCCTCGGCGCGCTCTACCCAGCCGCCGCTGCAGGGCTACCCACACTGGCGGACAAGGGCTATCAAGGCGCCGGCATCGGAGTACACACGCCGATCAAGGGCCACAACCTCGACAGGGACAACCGGGCATACAACGCCCTGCTGACCCGACTGCGCGCCATCGGCGAACGCGCCAACGCGCTGCTGACACAACGCTGGACGACCCTGCACCGCATCACCCTCTCACCCTCACGAATCGGAGATATCACCGCCGCCGCTCTCGTACTCACCACTCAAGAGCGCGGAGCCCGATGAGAAAACCTCACTGTTTCGAGTACACCCTCTGACCCCCTACTTCGATGACCAGTAACGAAGACTGGTACCCAGCGATCGGTTGTAGCTACTTGCGCTCCAGTTCGACTTTCTCGCAGTCGCTCACCGCGTCACGGCAGATCGGGAATGGAGGTGGATGAATAAGGAGCGGCCGAAGGGCTTACGTCCATGGTGCACTCGAGTCAGCTGCGTGTAGTCTCCTTCCATGCCGTCCAACCTCCCCGCTTTAAGAGATCTTCACTTCGGCCTACTCGATGCAGGCGAGGAAGCGATGGACGAACCATTGCTCCTTACGAATGGCTACTACGACTACAACAATGCAGCGTACAATGCCATGCAGGGACACATATGGTTAATAATCGGACCTAAAGGATCGGGTAAGTCGGCTGTGCTTGAACATATTCGATTGTCTTGGCAGGATCGCTGCGACCGATTCTTTTCGTACTGGAATCTAAGCGCCTTCCCTATAACAGACGTCACCACTATAAGTTCAGGTCAAAGTTCCGGCGGATCTCGAGCTCAAGCTTCTTGGGAGTTCCTTCTCTGGCTGCGTATTGCAGAATCTCTTAGCACGGACCATGGGATCACCTCAAAAAATTCCTTCCCAGTAATGATCAAGGCACTGAAAGAAAGGGGCTTTATCAAGGGTGACTGGTTGTCTAAAGTAACACGGTGGACCGGTGGAACGCTTAAGATAGATGCCAAAGTGTTAGGCCTCGAAAGTAACTTTGAGCACGTGATGATTACCCCACTGGAGATGAGTTCATATATAAAGTCTCAGATACTTGATGTCACGACGGATAGCAGGCATATCGTTTCAATCGATGGTCTTGATTCATTTTTCTTTGAAGCGAGCGACGAATGGTCCTCACTGTCGGGTTTAATGCAGGCTATCAGTAGTGTGAATAAAGCTTTGACGAGCGTTGGACTGCCTATAAACATTGTTACAGCCGTTCGCTCAGATATCTTGGACGTTCTCCCTGGGCCCGAGATAAATAAGCTGAAGAACCACTCGGTATATCTGGATTGGCACAAAAATGGAATTGGTGCGAAAAATGAGCTTTGGAATCTAGTTAGCAGGAAAGCTTCTGCGTCGAAACCGGAGATCAAAAATATTGTTAACCAGTACTTGGGTAAACCATTCGCTAAGGGCCCTCATAGCGACATGTCAGAATATCTGCTTGATAACACGAGGTTGTTGCCTCGTGATTTAGTCGCGATGCTGGTGGAGCTACAAAAAGCGTTTAAGCGGCCGGGCGAGGTCCCGCAGGCGAACGCTATTACGGCAGTCCAGAAATATTGCTCCGAGTATTTCGTGGGTGAGATTTTTGATAATTTAGCGGGGGTTTTGCGGCTCATCGTAATTGAGAGTGCGGGCGGGGTGGCCGGTGTGGGCGCGTCGGTCACGGGATAGGCGTCGAGGCCTTCCGATGATGGAAGTTCCTACACTGCCCATCCGAAAGGCCTC
>NZ_SSWH01000030.1 GCF_004803505.1 Arthrobacter echini | reverse complement strand
GCACCCGAGAGAGTGTGGGAGAGTAGGACACCGCCGGACACACCATCACGGGAAGGCCCCGCACCACCAGGTGCGGGGCCTTCCCCACTTAAAACACCCCACCCCACCCCACCGACCCCCAACGAAGTAATCGTCCGCCTTTCGGTCGTTCGTCTCGATGAATGGTGGAGCCCGTTCACGATGGCCTGGCTCGCAGGTGCTGCACGCGTTGCCTACGAGGTAGGTGTGGGCACCGTGACCCTTCGACTGCGCTGTCGCCGTCTTTGTCGGAGGGCGTTCTGTGGTGACGGGCCCTGCGGGCAGGACCCTGTTCTGAGTTCATTGCAGTATCCAGACATCGCCGCTTTGCGAGGTCGGAACTGCCGTTCGGCGCTGGTAGATGCAGCAGCTGTCGAGCTGGAGGATGATCGCGGCCCTGGCGCGACGTCGGCAGGAGGCCGACCTCGTGGCTCCCGGATTGCCTATAGGCCGACGCTTCGCTCCCTGGCTTCTCGTCACCGCGGTATTCACGCAGCGGCGAGCTGCGAGCGGCCGGATAGCTATTGGGTGGATTCGCTGATCCCCCCAGTAGCGTTCGCCGGGCCTGCTGCGCCCGTCCGGGCATCAGTCGGTTTCCAGATCGCGCCATAGGCGCCCATCACAACGGCGACAACTTCGAACGGACCGGGTTGGACACTTTGTTCACCCCGGCGACCGGCGTCACTCACGTTCCCGAGTCCTCAGGACGTCGGCACCGACACTGGGTAGATCGTGGCGGCGCCCGCCAGATGTGCCGCATAGTCACCGCTCGAGTAGGTCTGTGTGGGAGCTCACCCGAATCTGCCGAGATTACCGCTGGACCTGTGGAGGAGTGCCCCTGCCGGCCTGTTTGTTGAAGCGCCGAACGACGAGTTGCGGGATCCGATGCGGGAGTTGGCGCACGTCATGTGCAGCAGCTGTCCGCGGATGCTGCGGTCGCCGTCGACGGCACCTCGCCGGAGTCGGTACACGGCAGATGGAGGAACTGGTCGCTGGACCTACAGCCACTTGTCGATGAGGATGTACGTCTCGCCCGGAGCCTATGGCAGAAGGAGCACTAACCCCTGAAGCCCCTCCAGTGATGCGGTGTGAGGAACCGCACTGCAGAGATCAGCCGTGCGGATGCTGAGAACGAACGAATGTACAGCCGAGCTGTGGTGAGGTGGTCGCAGGAACTGCTTGGCACCTATCGCTCTCCGGGAGATCAGAGTCCCCCGGTGAAGCCGCCGGCTCGACTGCAATGATCGAGTTCCGCCTTCGCTCCCACTCCCTCGGCTGTGCTGGGCCGAGGAGAGCTGCGGTGAGTCGTAGCCGGCCGTTCATGTCCTTCACACGTATACGCGGCATGCTTCGGCGAGGCAGTAGTGGTCCACCCCAGCAGGACGTGCCGATAGTGATGCAGACAACAGTGCGCTGGCTTGCTCGCCGTGGACCCGCCGTGTAACGTTTCATGAGTTGCCCCGGTGAGGGCAGCAACCCCCTTCAATTCAGCGATCGATTCGTGTGCGTTCATGGGCGCAAGAATTAGGTCTTCAATTGATGTGGGGCATTTCGCCTTGACAATTCTTTGCCCGCACTACGCCGAGGCGGATGATTTGACAGGAGAAAAGACAGTGAAATACAGTAGAGAATAACAGCGAAGGAAAGCGATCCAGGGATGCGCTTCAGCGCAGGGTCTGCAAGTAGTCGGATGTTTCTGTTGTTTGAGAACTCAATAGTGTGCCAAGTTTTTTGATACCGATTGTTTGTTGATTGGTTGGATTTGCTGGTTGCCATGTGTGTTGTGGTGGCTGGTTTTTTTGGCTGGTT
>NZ_SSWH01000002.1:157304-367870 GCF_004803505.1 Arthrobacter echini | reverse complement strand
CCCAACACCGGCAAGAACCGGCTCCGCGGCCCCACCTACCAGACCACCATCAGCATCAACATCCTCCCCGACCCAAGTCCTTGACAACCCCACCCACCGCCTAACTACACGGCATTGGTCCTAGCTCCGCACCACCCAGGCGGCGGCGTCGGGTGGGAGTGAGCCTTCGGCGGTCAGGGGCGAGGACGCGAGGACGACGTCGCCCTCCGGCAGACGGACGGGCCCGTCTCCCATCGCGACGGCGACCAGGAGTCGTTCTCCGCGCTCGCAGACGAGCAGTGCGCCGTCGTGGACGCTCCAGCTCCCGCCGTCGTCGGGCGAGATCACCCCGGTTTCCCTCAGTCGCCGGCGGAGGTCCAGGGCGGTCCTGACGAGGTGCAGCGCCGAGCCCTCGTCCCGTTCCTGCGCCTCGACCGATCGTGAGCCCCAGTCCGGTGGGGTGGGCAGCCAACCGGTCACGTCGTCCGTAGGCGAGAAGCCGAACGAGCCACCCGACGCGACCGTCCACGGCAGCGGTACCCGGGCACCGTCCCGGGACACGCCGCTGCGGGCCCACATCGGGTCCATCCGGGCCTCGACGGGCACGTCGACCTCGGGCAGGTTCAGCTCCTGGCCCTGGTAGAGGTACGCGCCGCCGGGAAGCCCGAGGAGGGCGAGCAGCCCGGCGCGGGCACGCAGGACGCCGCGTGCAGCACCGTCTTCGCCGTCGTCTTCACCGTTGCCGAAGCGGGTCACGGTACGGACGAGGTCATGGTTCTCCAGGGCCCAGGTGGGCGGCGCCCCGTGGGCGCGGCGGGCGGCGTCGAGCTCCGTGCCGGTCGCGGCCCACGCCGCGGCATCCCACCCCAGTTTCGCGAAGGCGAAGGCGAAGGCCTGGTGCATCTCGTCGGTGCGGGTGTACCGGGCGGCACGATCGGGGTCGAGATTCACCTCGCCGATGAGGACGCGGGTGGGGGAGTAGGAATCGGCGACGCGCCGCCAGCGCCGGTAGACGTCGTGGACCTCCTCCTGATCGGACACCTGGGGGTTGGAGCGCAGACCGTCGACCACGTCGTTCGTGCCCACGACGTCGGGCAGTCCCTCCGCCTTGAACAGCGCGTGCGCGACGTCGATGCGCAGCCCGTCCACGCCCAGGTCGAACCAGAAGCGCAGTACGTCCTCGAAGTAGTCGCCCACGGCCGGGTTCCGCCAGTTCCAGTCGGGCTGGTCGGGGGAGAAGAGGTGCAGGTACCACTGCCGGTCCGTCGCCGAGCCGGGATGAATCCGGCTCCAGGCGCTGCCGCCGAAGACGCTCTGCCAGTTGTTCGGTGGCCCGTCACCGCGCCCGTTCTCGTGCCCGTCACTGCGCCCGTCCTCGATGTGGAACATGGCGCGTTCGGGTGTTCCGGGATCGGCGGCGACGGCGGCCCGGAACAGCGGATGCTCCGACGAGCAGTGGTTCGGGACCACATCGAGGATGACCCGCAGACCCAGGTGGTGCGCGGTCTCCAGCAGCTCGTCGAACTGGGCCATGGTGCCGAAAAGAGGGTCGACGCCACAGTAGTCGCTCACGTCGTAGCCCTGGTCCACCTGCGGGGACGGCTGGAACGGCGTCAGCCAGATCCCGTCCACACCGAGCGAGGCAATATACGGCAGGCGGCCGAGCAGACCCGTGAGGTCCCCGACGCCGTCGCCGTCACCGTCCGCGAAGGAGCGCGGATAGACCTGGTAGATCACCGCGTCCCGCCACCAGCGGTCGTCCGGCTCCACGTCGGTCATCCTCCTCGAGTTCCTCGCTGGGATCGTCGGGTTCAGTGCACCACGCCCTACGCCGACGGGCGCGGCGTCGTTGCGCGAATCACGAGCTCCGGCGGCAGCAGAACGCTCCGGGGTACTTCGCCGTTCAGTGCCCTGAGCAGTGCATCGACGCTCTGCGATCCCATGGCGGCCAGATCGGAGCGGATGGACGTCAGCGGGACGGGCAGCGTCGCGGCGAGATCGAGATCGTTGTACCCGATGAGCGCCACATCCTCCCCCACCTGGCGGCCGGCATCCCGGATGGCGCCCATGGCACCGAGGGCCAGGAGATCATGCACCGCGAAGATAGCTGTGGGTGGCTCCGCCAGGCGCATCAGCTCCGTGCCTGCCTCCGCCCCCGACGGAGTGCTGAAGCCCGAGTCGATCGAGTAGGCATCCGGAATCGGATACCCCGCCGCCTCGAACGTCCGACGGAAGCCCAGGGTCCGCTCGCGTCCGGTACTCGCGAGCTGATCTCCGCAGATCACGCCCACCCGGTGATGTCCGAGGTCCAGGAGGTGCTCGGCCGCGAGCCGGCCGCCATGATAGTCGTCGGTCGACACCGAGGGATGCCCCTCCAGCGTCCGCATGACGAGCACATAGGGCACACCCCGGTCCCGGAGTTCCAGACCGGCGGAGTCCCCGCTGTGGGAGTCGCCGATGATCACAGCGTCGATCCTGCGGGAGAGCAGCGCGTCGAGTCGGACCCGGCGGTGCTCAGGATCGTCGAGGGTATTGGCGACGACGGTCCCGTAGCCGGCCGCGCTCGCCGCAGCATCGATGCTCTCGTAGATCGAGGCGAGGACCAGATCCGTGAGGCGGGGGACCAGGACGCCGATGAGTCGCGAGTTGCCCGTCCGTAACCCTGCTGCACCCACGTCGCGGCGGTAGCCGAGGACCGCTGCCAGTTCGCGGACGCGCCGCACGGTATCGGGGCCGACGCCGGAGGGGGCTTCACTGAGGGCCCGGGAGGCCGTGGAGACGTGGACCTGGGCATGACGCGCCACCGTCGCCAGGGTGACCGGGCGTGACCGGGCGGGCGGCATATCGGAGTCCTGATGCATCAGGCCAAGTTTAGAGCCCGGCTGTGCGTTGCTGCGCAAAGGTTTGCGTGCTTCGCCTCCGGACGGCTTCGGCCCGTCCTTCACAGGTTTCGACGGCGCTGCGCTCAGAGATGTCTGAGGTAGCGCTCGGGCGAGGTGAGGAACGCTTGCCAGCTGTCGACCAGCTCGAGATCCTTCCAACGCCGCTCACGCAGCCCCCAGCTACCCACTTCGAAGATCTGGGCCTGTGGCAGGGCTGCCAGGAGTGGTGAGTGCGTCGAGAGGATCACCTGAGATCCTCCTGATGCCACAATCTCCTTCAGTACGCCGAGCAAGGCCAGGCATCCGGAGAAGGACAGTGCGGACTCCGGTTCGTCCGAGGACCCACAGCCCCGGTCCGCGAAAGCGATCGACGACGAGTTCCAGGAACGATTCACCGTTGACATCTCGTGGAAGGGAGCGTCACGCCTGGTAGTGCTCGGGTTCGCCTCGAGGTAGGTGAAGAATCCGTGCATGGTCTCTGCCCTCAGGAAGTATCCGCGACGGGTGCTACCGGCATTCCGGATCACCTGGAGGTGATCGGCGAGGACGGTAGCAGGGCCGAGATCCAGTCCGCGATCGAGGATCGTGGCTACGGGCGCCAGGGTCGCCGGCCACGTGCGGCGGTCGAGGCCGTGGGAGGGGTGTTCGATCAGTCTTCGGATGGGGAAGCGTTCGAAGGCCATGCGCCCAGTGTGACAGCCGCCGTCGTGGGTCTTCGACAGAGGTGTATGCCGTCGGGGGCGGTCAGCGCGACCGATCCAGCGTGTTCAAGCGGCGCCAATAGCCGACCAGCGGAAAGACGGTGTAGACGACAGGCACGTAGAACACCACTACCAGAACCACTTCCAACCCTGCATTCCACGACGTCATACCGATACCCAGAATGACGAGCACGAAGGCCACCACAGTCGTAGCGCTGTAGCGAAGGTAGCGATCTCGATTCCGGGCGAGTTCTTCGCGCCGTGAGTCGGTGCCGACGTGGATAGGCGGCGTGCCCGGTGCTGCCTTGAAGATGTGTGTGTCCCCGAGTGAGAGCACCGGTGTCCAGCCGGCCGCCTGGAAGATGTCGAAGTAGTCCGACGACGCGCTGCCCTCGTAGGCAAGGTCGAAGACGGCGTCCTCGGGCGCTCCGTCGGTGAACCTCCACCCGTGTCCCAGCATCGCGACACCGTCCAGGTGCTTCCCCTTGCTGGCCATGTCGGCGAACATGGCCAGATCCTTCTCGGGGCTGATGGCCAGGCCGTTACCCATCCTGCTGGTGGTGCTCATGATTCCTCCATGATGTGGTCGGCCATGGCCAGTAGCTGGCGACGCCGTTCGATGTTGCTGACAAGGACCTCGCGGCCCTTCGTGTTGAGCTGATAGACGCGGCGGGAATCGTCACCGTCAAGTTCTTCGATGAGTCCTGCCCCGACAAGTTTCTTGAGCGTCGTGTAGAGCGAGGCCGGACCGAGCGCGATGGTTCCTCTGCTCTCCTGGTCGAGGAACTGCATCACGGCGTAGCCATGACGTGGCTGGACGAGGGCGAGCAGAACGTGGAGAGCAGCATCGGCCAGATCACCGCTCTCAAAACCGGAGCTACGTGCCATACTCGTACCTTCCCGCCCAAGCATCATTGAATGATATATCCACGATTGATATTCAAGCATGGACGTCTGCGGATGGCGAGAGCGAAGATCACCTCGCCGACCGCCGTACATCTCGGAGCTCCCCTCACTAGGCTGGTCCTGACCGCGATGCGCTGAGCGGCCGAGACCGCCTGCATCTCCGTTCCAGTCCCCGAAAGGACACCATGACCATCGACACCGCCGTCCTCGAACTCTCCGAGGCGCACACGGACGCCATGCACGAGCTGTACCGGTATCTCCACGCCAATCCCGAACTCTCCATGCAGGAGACACGGACCGCAGCGTTCATCCAGGAGAAGCTCGACGGGCTCGGGCTCGAGACGTTCCGGAGCGGAGGGACCGGCGTCGTCGGGATCCTGCGGAACGGCGACGGGCCGGTGGTGGGTTACCGCGCCGACACCGACGGTCTGCCCATCGCCGAGGACACCGGTCTGGACTACGCCAGCACCGCGGCCGGGACGCTTCCCGATGGCACCGAGGTGCCGGTCATGCACGGATGCGGGCACGACACCCACATGACCGTGGGGCTCACCGTGGCCCAGCTGCTCACTGAGAACCTGAACGCCTGGTCCGGCACGGTGGTCTTCATCTTCCAGCCAGGGGAGGAGATCGCGGCCGGGGCGAAGGCCATGGTGGCGGACGGCCTGTGGGACAGGGCGCCGAAGCCGTCGGTCATCTACGGCCAGCACGTCTGGCCGGGGCGCACCGGCACCGTCGACATCAGCAAGGGCACCGCCATGGCCATGGCGGACTCCTGGAAGGTGACCGTTCACGGCAAGCAGTCCCACGGCTCGCAGCCGGAGCTCTCCATCGACCCGATCGTCCTCGGCGCGCACATGGTGGTACGGCTGCAGACCGTCGTCTCCCGTGAGGTGCACCCCATGAAGTCCGCCGTCGTCACCATCGGCACGTTCCACGGCGGGCTCAAGGAGAACATCATCCCGGCGTCGGCGGAGTTCACGCTCAATGTGCGCACGTTCGACCCGGAGGTGCGCGAGCTGGTTCTGGGATCGCTGCGCCGCATCATCAGCGCCGAGGCCGCCGCGTCGGGTGCGCCGGAACCGGGTATCGAGGAGATCTCCAGCTTCCCGAAGTGCTACAACGATCCGGACACCACCACGGAGCTCATGAAGGTGCTCGGCGAGGTCCTCGGGGACGACGCCGTCATCGAGTCCCCGCCCGTGATGGGCAGCGAGGACTTCGGTCTCCTCGCGGAGGCGATCGGCGTCCCGAGCGTCTACTGGTTCTTCGGCGCGCATCCCAAGGAACTGCTCGACGGCGACGCCCCGGTGCCGGGCAACCACTCGCCGTACTTCGCGCCGGCCATCGAACCCACGTTGACCACCGGCGTCCGGGCGGCCATGGCGGCACTGCTGTCCAGGGTGGGCAACGGCGCGTGAGAGGTGAGCTCCACGAGCTGTCCGCCGTCGAGCTCACCAGCGCCATCCGGCGTCGGGACGTCTCGGCGCGGGAGGCGCTCGACGCCCACTTCGACCAGCTCGACGCCGTCGACGGGCGCATCAACGCCGTCGTCACTCGGGACCGGGAGGGTGCGACGGCGCTCGCTGCGGCAGCCGACGCCCTGACGGCGTCGGGCGCGGTTCTCCCGCCGCTCCACGGGCTGCCCATGACTCACAAGGACACCCACAACACCCGGGGAATGCGCACCACGCAGGGGTCCACGGTGTTCAGGGATTTCGTGCCTACGTTCGACGACCTGATCATCGCCCGGCTCAGGGACGCCGGCGTCGTGACCACGGGCAAGACCAACGTGCCGGAGTTCGCCGCGGGGTCGCACACCTTCAACGACGTCTTCGGGACCACCGTCAATCCGTTCGACACCTCACGCAGCGCCGGCGGGAGCAGCGGGGGAGCGGCGGCGGCCATCGCGGCACGCATCCAGCCCCTGGGCGACGGCAGTGACATGGGCGGATCGCTGCGCATCCCGGCGTCGTTCTGCAACGTCGTCGGCTATCGGCCGTCCCTCGGCGTCGTCCCCGCCGTGCCGACACGCAACGCGTGGTCCTGGCTCGCCCGCACCGGACTGATGGCACGCGACGTGGAGGACATCGCGCTGGGTATGAGGGCGATCGCGGGGTGCGACGCGCGCGTCCCCTACGCCTACCCGGTGACAGGATCCTTCGGGTCATCCCTCGAGCGGGATCTGACAGGGCTGCGCATCGGGTGGTCGGCCGACTTCGGGCTCGGAGTCCCCGTGGACCGTGAGGTGTTGCGGGTCCTCGAGGGTCAGCTGCAGGTCTTCACGGATCTCGGTGCGATCGTCGAGGAGGCAGCTCCCGATCTCCGCGACGCGGACCAGGTCTTCACCACCACGCGGGCGTTCGACTTCGTCCTCGCGTTCGGTGAGCTCGTTCGCAGGTACGGGGAGGTGATCAAACCCGAGGTGCGCTGGAACGTGGAGCAGGGGCTGCAGCTCACTGCCCAGGATCTGGTCGACGCCGCCCTGGCCCGGACCCGGCTGGAGACGCGGGTGCGGCGCTACTTCGGTGAGTACGACGTCTTCGCGTCCCCGGCCACGCAGGTGCTGCCCTTCGATGCGGCGCAGCGGTATCCGACGTCGGTGAACGGTGTGGAGTTCGAGACCTATCTGGACTGGATGCGCTCGGCGTGCCTGATCTCCGCGACCGGACTGCCGGCGGTATCCGTTCCGGCCGGTTTCAGCGACGACGGACTGCCGGTGGGGCTGCAGCTGGCCATGCCGCACGGCTCCGATGTGGAGCTGCTGCAGGTGGCGTACGCGTTCGAGCAGGCCACGGGCTGGGCGAAGCGTGGACCGGATCTGTAGGTTCAGCGGATTCGGAGTTTTCCCGGAGCCCGATGGCTCAGCGAGGGGCCAGCTGAAGCTGGTCGGAAGCAAGTTCTCTCAGAGACCCTTCGAGACTATTCTCCCCTTTGACAGACACGCGGCACAGCGCCAGCTCGCTCGACGAGAGGTCTTCCACATCGAGCGTGCGAAAGAGCGGCTCAACAGGTCTACCGATGTACTCACTCGCCTGCGCTGAACAACTGACCGGTTCGAGCGAAGCCCGGTCGGCCTCCCAGACATATTCTCCCGTATGGTTCTGACCGCAGTCCACGTCCTGCTCGCTACGATCATCGAAGCACCGCCGGAGCCACGGAGTCCTTTCAGAACTCTGTTCATCGGCAAGAATATTGTGGAGCGTGCGAGACGTCGTCACGTCCGAGGGTAACTCGACGACACACGTGGCACCCGCTTCCTCTCCGATCGAGATGTCGCTCCGAAGCACATCCCGGTGCAACGCTCCACCCAGGTAGGCGATGAGACCTTCCTGCGTGCAGTCCGGTGCTGCCGCGAATACTTCCCGCTCATGCGAAACGTCGCAGGGGAGCTGTTCGCCGTTCGACGAGAGGCAGTCTCCGGTCTCGAGTCCGCTCGAGCCAGTATCAGCTTGCGTAGAACGCGTAGCCGAGACTTCTCCGGGAACGGAGGAAGCGCTGGGCGCGGCCGTGGCGGAATCCGTCGTGTTGTTCCCGCTCAAATAGAAGGCCACATAGATCGTGGCAATTCCCACAAGAAGAGCGACAACTATGCCGACAATCGCAATCAGATTTCCTACGTGCTGCTCCGACCTGTACTCCCGCTTCATTCTGCGGTGATGTCGGACAGAACAGCGTTCACACTTCCATAGGTGCTGGAGTCCTCAAGGTAGAAATTGATCACTACGGCGTTGACTCCGCTCACATCGACGCTGATGGGCTGCTGGGCATTGAACGGTACCTGCTGGACATCGAGTTGTTTATTGTTTCCCAGTACCTGCACAACCATGGTCTGGTCCGAGGAACTGGAGTCGTTGGCCTGACCGACCGTGAAGTCCAGGCGGTCGAAGTTGTTGGCAAGGCGCAACTCGAGGCGCTCAGCTTGTGATTCGTCGTGGCCGCTCACCTCGGCTGAGATTCCGGAGACGTTGGCCTCCCCAGCAACCTCGTATCGGTTCTCCTCCCAATCGCTGGATGGCTCGAAGAAGTCCGCCAGGCCGAGTGTCGCTCCGGCCTTACCTGTTGGGACAGTGGGTGCGCCCGACTCCTGGTCCTCGCTCTCCGGTAATTCCTCTCCTTCGCCCTCCGGTGAAGGAGAGGGTGAAGGAGCTGACGAGTCGGGTGAGCTGGTCGATGCCGGTGGTGCGGAAGAACTCGAGGGCGAAGTGGACGGCACCACGGGTTCGCTCGGCATGAGCGATGATGTTGGTGCTGGGCTCGCTGCCGCGCTTCCATTGGCTTCAGATGGTTCGTCTGCCGTGGAACATGCACTCAACGTCAGGGCGGCTGCAACAAGCAGAATGGCGGGAGTGGCTTTCATCTCATCCTCCAACATCGTGGTTCCTGGTGATCGGACTGTACTCGCAGGATGCATCCAAGGCAGCGCCAAAACCAGGACAGACACGACTTCAACCCAACATTGAAGACTTCGGTAGATTCGATGGCCCGGTGTTGGCTCCTGCGTTTCGTTGTCATGCGGTCGGCCCGAGCAGATCAAGCCGTGTGTCATCGTCAGGCTTCCCCAAATGCTCAGGTAGTTGTTCATCGGGAAGTTCAATGCCTGTGGCATCTAGCGCTGTGTGACGGACCGAACCTAAGCTAGGGGCATCCGTTCCCGGACTGGCATGACGAAGGCGCATCCCGTTCTCACGGCGGCGTCGCCGATCGGGTCGGTACGGGGTCATCTCGAGGAGGAGTTCAGTCATGGCACAGAATCCGAGCCAGCCGATCACCGACGACACCATCAAGGTCCGTCAACTCAGCCACTACCAGTTCAGCTGGGTCGCGGGAGAGCCGGGACAGCCGGGCATATGGACCCTCCAGCTCGTGCTCGACCAGGGTGCGTGGGAAGAGGTCCTCACCATCGACGCCGATGACGCGGACAATCTGCAGGATCTCCTTTCCAGTGCGGAGACCGTGTACTACGACGTGCAGCGTCGCACGCTCATGTTCGGCACCACCGAGGCAGGCCATCACTAGGACGCTCAATTTGCCGGCCGCCGCGCCGACCGTGCCGCCCTATGACGACCTCGAGGAGATCCATGACCGCACAAGCACTGGCGAAATCGGCAGCCCGATTCAGCCTCATATTCGCGATCGCTGCGGTCGTCCTGGCCGTCGTCGGGCCGTTCGTCGACAGGAACTTCGGTGCCGGGAGCGAGCTCGGGCTGATACCCCTGTCAGCCGCATGGGATACAGCGCCAGGGGCGGTCATCGTTTCGATGGTTCTGATAGTCCTGGTGGGACTGTCCGTGACCCTTGCAGCCATGCTCGCCGTGACATCGCTGGTCATCCGAAGTGCAATCGCGCGTGATAGGACCGCAGCGAGCGAGCGACACGACCTCGCGGACCTCCGATCCCGTACGCAATGAGCCCTGGCCCGGTACGACTTCCTTGATCAGCTCAGGATGTCCTTGGTACTGAAGCGGCCGTATGCCAGGGTACCGAAGACGGCGATGTAGCCGGCCTGCAGCAGCGCGTTGTCGGCGAAGGAGGTCCACACGATCGGCTCGCGCAGCAGATCCGCGAAGCCCAGCCAGTAGTTGGTGAACAGCCACGGGTGCAGCCACTCGAGCTGCGGTAGGGCTCCGAGGATCTGTGCGACGGCGGCCAGCGCAGCGGTGGCAGCCATGGCGCCGACGGGGATGGTGGTCAGCGTCGAGATGAACAGCCCGATGGCGCTCAACCCCAGCAGGGAGACCGTCACGTACAGGGCCAGGAGCAACAGGCGCACGAAGTAGCCGGCAATGCCGACGGTATCGCCGGACAGGAGTGTGACGGGCCCCACCGGAAAGAGCAACGCACCGATGATGCCGCCCGTCACCACGACGGTAAGCGTTGCAACGAAGCAGAACAGCGCGGCTCCGGCATACTTCACGAGCAGGAGCCGGATGCGGCCGGCCGGTGCGACGAGCAGGTACCGCAGTGTGCCCAGATTCGCTTCGCCGGCGATGGTGTCGCCGGCGACGACGCCGATGGTCAGCGGCAGGAAGAGCGGGATCGCCACGGTCAGGGCGGTGAGGGAGACGAACAGGCCGTTCTGGGTGATGCTGTTCAGGAATGCCGGACCGCGCCCGCTGCCCGATCCGTCGGAGGATACCCGAACCACGACGGCGATCAGGACAGGGATCAGGGCCAATGCGCCGATCATCGCCCAGGTCCGCAGCCTGCGGAACAGGACGGTGATCTCGGAGAGCACGAGGGTCAGACCGAGGGCTCCCCCGGACCGTGGTGGACGGACAACTGTGGATTCAGCCGGCAACGTCGAACCCCTCTCCGGTCAGTGCGACGAAACGGTCCTCGAGGGACGCACCGCTGGTCTCGAATCCCCGCACGCGCACATCCGCACGGACCAGCGCAGCATTGACGGTCTCCGGAAGGAGCCCCGGCACGGAGAGTTCAGCCGTGACGACGTCGTCGCGCCCGTGTGTTTCGGTGTCGAGCCCGAGACCGGCGAGCACGCGGCGGGCCTCGACGTGGTCGGGAGTGGTGACACGCACCCTGGCGATTCCCTCGCTGCGGAGTTCGTCCAGGGTGCCCTGCGCCACGAGGCGTCCGGCGCTCATCACGGCGACCATGGAGCACATCTGCTCCACCTCGGCGAGCAGGTGACTCGAGACGAAGATGGTGGTGCCGTCGTCGGACAGGGACTTGATGAGATTGCGGACCTCGCGGGTGCCCTGCGGGTCGAGGCCGTTCGTGGGTTCGTCGAGGATCAGCAGTTCCCGCGGGGCCAGGAGCGCATTGGCGATTCCGAGGCGCTGCTTCATTCCGAGCGAGTAGGCATGCGCCCGTTTGGTCGCCGCATGCCCCAGGCCCACGCGCTCGAGCGCCGCATCCACCCGCGCATTACGCGTGCTGGGGGAGGTGTGACGGTCTGCCGCATCGAAGCGCTGAAGATTGGCACGTCCGGAGAGGAACGGGTAGATCGCCGGCCCTTCGACCAGGGCGCCGACCCGGGGAAGCACGGCGCGCGCATCACGGGGCATGACGCCGTCGAGCAGATTGATCTCCCCGCTCGAGGCGGCAGCCAGACCGAGGAGCATGCGGATGGTGGTGGTCTTCCCCGACCCATTGGGCCCGAGGAATCCGAACACCGTGCCGCTGGGCACGGCGAGATCGATGCCACCGACAACAGCCTGCTTGCCGAAGACCTTCGTGAGTCCGTGCGTTTGGATCGCGAGACTTGCCATATTCACCCGTGGAGTCCGCACGGGCAGTGCGGACTCCTCGGGTGGCCTGATCGTCACTGCTGGGAGGCGGCGATGAGCTGGTCGATCCCGACGGCACCGACGAGGACACGTCCGTCGTCGGTGATCAGGACCGAGGCGAGCGCGGTCTGGAGCGCGCGTCCGCCGTCCACCTCGGTCAGGGCCTGATCGAGCATGGCCTGCGCTCCAGCGATGTCCTCCGGGTCCATCCCGGGCTCGATCTCCATGATCTCGCCCATTCCCGCGTCAGGGTCGGACCCCGGCTTCAGGCCCATCAGGCCCGCGCTGCCGATGGGCAGTTCCACGATGGTACTCCAGCCCTCGCCGACGACGGTGGGTTTCTCGGGGGATCCGGCAGGCAGCGACTGGGTATTCTCTCCGGTCTTGCCCTCGGTCTTCGCCTTGAGTTCGGTCTCGAGCTCGTCCGCAGTGGGCGCTTCCGTCACGGTGGCACCGGCAGGAGGGGTGAACTCGAAGAGACCCGCATCGGGTGCGGCGAAGTCGACGTCACTGAAACCGGCCTCGAACGCTGCATCCTCCTGGCCCTTCGCCTGGACGGCGACACCGAGCGGAACGCCCGTCTCCGAATCGACGCTCACGGAGATCGATCCGATCAGGGTGGACGGGTCCTCCGGAGTAAGGAGCAACTCGTAGGCGCTCCTGTCAGCGACCCGGCTGGTCCCGCTGACCGTGACCGCGGTATCGGGGTCGATCTTCGCGAGGAACGTCTCCGCAAGCTCGGCCGGGGTACGCGGAAGGTCCTGCAGTTCGGGGTGCTTCGCGGCATTCTCCTGCAGCTTCGTCTCCAGCTCGGCCTTGACCGCATCCTTGTCAGGTAGCACGACGTGCCTGGCTTCGTTCGCTCTCGAGTCGTAGGACCAGATCTCGTTCTCGTTCACGATGACATCGCGCTCGGCGAGCTCGTCCAGCACCTGGACGCGTGCCCTGTCCGGTCCGTCGACGAAGACACGGGCCGTGTGCTCACCGGTCAGCAGTTCCAGCGCCATGGAGGTGGGATCGGAACTCGAGGTTCCACCCGGCGGCGTCGCCATGCCGATATCAGGGAGGCCGAGATTCGACTCCTGCTCCACCGTGCCGGAATAGGCCTCATCGGAGCCGGTGGCCACGAACTCGAGCAGTTCCTGGGCGGTCTTCGCCGGAAGTTGTGGTTGTGCCTCGGCGACGGCGGTGCCGCTCACGGAAGCTGCCACGATGACGGCGGGGACGATGCCGGCGGGAAGCCAGCGCCAGTTCTTGTTCATGAGTGAGCCTTTCGAACGCATCTGTGCCCTGTGTCGATTAACGCTACACCGGTGCCCTGACACTTCTCTGGGTACTGGTATCTGCTGAACGAGCGGGGAGCCGAGGGCGTGCCGCCTCCTGCGATCGAGCTGGTCCTGCGGCGTCGGGTGCAGTCGAACGACGCTCGGTGCGGGGTGCTCCCTCCCACTGCTCGAGCCCCGCTGGTGGGAACCACGCTCGGTGCGGGTGCTCCCTCCCACTGCTCGGGCTTTCCCGGCGGGATGGGGCGTTCTATCCCACTGCTCGAGCTCTTGCACTGGGAACGACGCGGTGCGGGCGCTCTCTTCCAGTACTCGAGCCCCGCTGGTGGGAACCACGCTCGGTGTGGGCGCTCTCTCCCACTGCTCATGCCCTGCCGGCGGTAAGGGTCGTTCTATCCCACTGCTCGGGCTCTGCCGGTGGGAAGGGGTGCTCCCTCCCACTGCTCTTGCCCTGCCGGCGGTAAGGGTCGTTCTATCCCACTGCTCGAGCCCTGCCGGTGGGAACGACGCGGCTGCTCCACCCGCGGGCCGTGCGGTGTCCTGCCATCGGACAGGCCCCGCGGGCCGCATGCGGTCGAGTACGCGAAAGGGGCGACCGGGAGCCGCCCCTCGTGCAGTGATCCGGTAGGACTTACCGGGTGACCTTGCGGCGGCCGGCGATGCCCTCGGCGACGCCGATCAGCAGGACCGCCGCGATGACGGCCACGATGAATCCGACGACGTTGAGTTCGAAAATGCCACCGGTGCCCAACAGATTCGCGATCAGGCCGCCGATGATGGAGCCCACCAGGCCGAGCAGCAGCGTGGCGAGGAGGCCGAGGTTCTGCTTCCCGGGCTTGATGAGGCGTGCGAGCGCGCCGATGATGAGTCCGGCGACGATGAAACCGATCATGGTTGATCTCCTTGTGGTGAACCCGCCGGGGCGGGAGGAATGAGGGACGAGAAGGGGTACCTGCACCTCTGTGAGTCGCCGCTGAACAGGTCAACGACAGAGGATCGCCGTATATGCCGGCAGTGGCAGCCCACGAAGTGCTCAGCGTACTGTCGATCATGTGTCCGAACGGATACGTCCGATCTGGAGGAGATCATCATGACGAACGCCGGAGCCATGCTCGATACCTACCCGCAGCAGCGTAGCGGGTTCGATCGCAATCTGCTGGCCGAATGCATCGATGCCTGTTTCGAGTGCACCCAGACCTGCACGGCCTGCGCCGATGCCTGTCTTGCCGAGGACATGGTGGCCGAGCTGCGCGCCTGCATCCGCACCAACCTCGATTGCGCGGACGTCTGTGATGCCACCGGCCGCGTGCTCTCCCGTCAGACGAGTTACAATTCCGACGTCAGCAGGGCCGTCCTCGAGGCCTGCCGGGCTGCGTGCAAGGCCTGCGGCGACGAGTGCGACCAGCATGCGCAGATGCACGAGCACTGCCGCATCTGCGCCGAGGCCTGCAGGCGCTGCGAGCGGGCCTGTGCAGCACTTCTGGCCTCGATGGGTCAGGAGTAGCCTGTGTGGTTCGACTCCTGGGCCGATATTCTTCGCGTCCTGATCGTAGGTGCAGTCTCCTACGTGACCCTCGTCGGCCTCCTGCGGGTATCGGGCAAGCGGACCCTGGGCCAGTTGAACGCCTTCGACTTCGTCATCACGGTGGCCCTCGGTTCTACCCTGGCGACCATCCTGCTCAGTTCTGACGTCTCCTACACCGAGGGACTGGCCGCACTCCTGCTACTGGCCGGTCTCCAGTTCCTCGTCGCGTGGATCTCCGCTCGCTGGCCCGCGGCGCGGAAGACGATCACGGCCCGACCCACGGCGCTCGTGGTCGACGGAGAGTTGCAGACGGAGGAGCTACAGCGGAACAGGCTCACGGAATCGGAGGTCTTCCAGGCCGTCAGGGTCTCCGGCGCGGGCGATCTGTCCAGCGTCGGCGCCGTCGTACTCGAGACCAACGGCAAGCTCAGTGTCATCCCGAACAACTCGCTCGGTAGCGCAGCAGCGCTGCGCGGGGTCGTCGGATATCCCAGCCCTTCGTCGTGATCGAGGAGGGCACGACGTCGACGGTGGAGTCGGGCGAATGGAAGGCGGAAGTTCTCGCCGCCCGGCTCGACAAGCCGATGGGCATTCTCGGGATCATCTTCCTCTTCGTCGTCCTCGGACAACTGCTGGCGACGTCCCCCGGTGTGACGACCACCTTCACAGTGCTCGGCTGGGTGTTCTGGGCCGTCTTCGTGGCCGAGTTCCTGCTCAGGGCCTATGTGGCCCGGTTCAGTGGCGCCTTCTGGAAGAGGAACTGGTGGCAGGTGGTCTTCCTGCTGGTGCCCTTCCTGCGGTTCTTCCGCGCCCTGCAGGCGCTTCGCTTCATCCGCTTCGCCCGTCTGGCCCGTTTCGGCGGCATCATCTCGGCCGGGGTGCGTGGTTCCCGATCGGCAGGACGCCTGCTCTCGAGCCGTATCGGGTGGCTCATCGCGGTCACGGCCGTGGTGATCCTCGCCTCCAGCCAACTGCTCTACGCCACCGGCGTGTACGACTCCTACGCCGACTCACTCTTCGAATCAGCGATGGCGACGATCACGGGCGCCGGGCTGACGTCCTCGACGACGTTCGCACGTATTCTCCAGGTCCTGCTGGCGGTCTACTCCGTCGCCGTCTTCGCCACCCTCGCAGGCTCGCTCGGGGCATTCTTCCTCCGCGGGGCGGACCCTGCCCGACCCGGCCCCGTCGCTGCGGATGCGCTCGCAGCCGGTCGGCAGACCGCTGATCCCGGCAGGTCCCCGGATGCCTGCTGACTCACCCGAGCATGCGCAGATAGGTCGAGAAGCCGGCCTCGACGCGACCGACGGTGCGCGACGACGTCGTCACCTGAAGCTCTCCCGAGGCGATCCATCGCACACCGCCGATCTTCGCGCGCCGCACCAGATCGACGTCCTCGTCCGCTGCGAGGGGAGCGAAGCCACCGAGTTCCCTGTAGGTACTGCCCCTGATCCCGAGATTGGCGCCGTGGACATGGGGGTGGCCGTCGTCGGGCACGTAGGCGCTGGACCACAGCCGCCACCGCTCGGCGTTGTCGGCCGTCAGCGTGGGGCGAACGGTGCCGAGCACGAGATCGTAGTGGCCCGCGAGCTGGTGCTGCCGTACCAGCCAGTTCCGGGGAACGAGCGTATCCGCGTCGGTGTTGGCGAGCCAGGTGCGGCCCGGTAGAGCGTGCGAGCGTGCCAGGGCGAAGCGGACCCCGGCGTCGCGTGCAGCGCCCACCGAACCGAAGTCCCCTGCCAGCGCCGACACGCCCGGTACGCTCCGTGTCGCACGCGCCGAGCCGTCGGAGCACCGATCCAGTACTACGGTGACACTCACGGGGATGCCGGGCACGGTGGTCAGGAGGTGCTTGCGCGCGGTGTCGAGGGCAGCGAGGCAGGCAGGCAGCCACTCCTCCTCGTCGCGGGCGGGAACGACGACGGCGAGCTGGCCCGGAGTCACAGCAGACCCTCACGCCTCGCCACCGAGTCGCCGGGCGGCGGGACGAAGACCTCCAGCAGGAAGTCCTCCTCCGTGTGCAGCGCGAGCGTGGTGAGGCTCCCGACCTGACGGACGCGCTCGTGGACGTCGACGCCGTCGAGCTCCCAGCCCTCGATCGGATGGTTCCAGTGGCACAGGACGAGTACGCCGTCGTCGTCCAGGGAGGCCAGGATCAGGGAGATCACCTCGTCGAGCTGGTCCGAGGAGAGGAAGTACCCCGTCTCGGAAAGCACCACGAGATCGAACGGGCCGTCCTCCCGGGGCCAGTCCCGGGGCACCGTGGCGAGTCTGGCCTCCGCGGCGTCGTTGGTGCTGAGCACCTCCGCGGTCCGGCGGACGGCGGTCTCGCTGGTGTCGAGGGCCAGTACGTTGTCCGAGACGGCCGCGAGTTCCTTCGTCAGTGACCCCACGGAGCAGCCGATCTCCAGCGTGCGGCAGAAGCGGTCCCTGGGGAGGCTCGCGATGGTGAGAGCGCGCTTGCGCTGCTCGTAGAAGCGCTCCGCCACCTCCCACGGGTCCGCCTTGTCCTGATGGAGCCGCTCGAAGGTCGAGGATCCCTCCGAGACGAAGAAGGCCTCGTAGTTGCGGTCGAAGTGCGCCAGGAAGTCCGCCGACAGCAACACCTCGTCGCCGGGAGCCGCGGACAGCGGCGTCACCTGCGAGACGTGGGAGGCGAGGGCGGAGGTCTTCCGTGTGTGGTCATCCGTGCCGAGCTGGAGCAGGTGCAATTCCGCGAGCTGGTCCGCCTGCTCCTCGGCGGCGCCCCAGTGCCAGAGCCAGATCGGGTACTCGAGTAGGGGGCTCTGGTGCTCCCTGCACACCTCTGCCGCCGCGCGCCCGACGGCGTCGTGGTCGGTGTGGCCGTCATGGCGCCAGGGCGCGGCGACCAGCGTCCGGGGCGCCTCGCCCTGGAGCAGCAGCCGGCGGAGGACCGCCGCGACGTCCTCCTCGGTGACTCCGCCATCGGGCAGGCCCTCGAAGGTGAGCGCCGCTGCCGGCGCCAGGACCTGGACGGCGTTGGCCACTTCGGTGCGCCTCAGCCCGGCCAGCTGTGCCGGGGAGTAGGTGGGGGAGGACGGGTGGGAGGCCTCGCCGTCGGTGAGGACGACGACGTCGCACCGGACGCCCTCGCGTGCCAGCCGGGCGAGCAGGCCTCCCGCTCCCAGCGTCTCGTCGTCAGGGTGGGCCGCGAGCAGGAGGAACCGGGCGGGCAGGCGTCCGTCGAAGAGTTCCTCGATCTGGAGGTCCTTTCCTGGGCGGTCCTGCTCCCAGGCTCTCCAGTGGGTCTCGGGCGTGCTCTCGTCGTCGTGCGTGAAGCTCACCATTCCACGTCCCCCTCGGCGGCGCGGGCGAGGACTCTGCCCCCGAGCGCGGCATCGTCCCGCTCCGCATGGTGCTGGCGCAGGTACAGGGTCAGATCGGCCACCCGTGCGGCGTGGGCCTCGTCGAAGGCGAGCGGTGCGGGTCCGAGCCCGTGGGCGGCGGCCTCGAGCACGAGTTCGGCGCAGCGGAAGACCGTGGAGCGCACCCGGGCAGCGAGCAGTGCGCCGTCCTGTCCGGAGGCCCGGCCGGAGTCGACGGCGTCGGCTGCCTCTGCCAGAACCGTTCGGGCCTCGTGGAGTGCGGCATCGACCCGGCCCAGGTGCAGGAGCCCTATCTGGTCGGGCGCGCGGCGTCCGGCTGAGGTGAGCATCGTCCGGGCGACACCGAGGGCCCCACCGAACCAGCACGCCGCCACGCCGATGCCTCCCCAGGCGAATCCGTCCCGGTGCAGGTACCAGTTCGTCCCACCCACGGGGATCGCCGTGGCAGCGTCGAAGTGGACGGAGCAGCTCGTGATGGATGGCAGGCCACGGCTCACCCAGGCATCGGGCGGATCGATGGTGACTGCGTCGGAACGGAGGTCGACGGCGAAGGCGCGGCGCTCGCCGTCGCCCACGTGCGCCGTGACGATCGCGCGGTGGAGGTGATCGGCGAGGGAGCACCAGGGCTTCGTGCCGGTCAGTCGCCAGCCGTCCGGACCGGGCGATGCGACGACGGCGACGCCCGGCCCTTCCGCGGCGAAGACACCCCAGGTCCCGGTGTGCGTGCCGTCGTCCTCGATCCGGTCGGCGAGTCCGGCCTGGGCGAGGATCGCGAGGGCGTCCAGGTGCGGTTCGACGGCCCGGGCCACGGAGAGATCGACTGCGGCAAGGGTGGTCAGGAGCCGCCAGGCATCGGCGGTTCTGCCGGACCCGGGCAGGGGCGCCACGGGTCCGAGGTCGGCTGCCAGGGCGAGCGCATCAGATATGGAACTCCGGGCTGCTTCGGCGCGATCCGTCAGGGCCTGCAGGGATCCTTCCCGGTCGAGCTTCTCCCCCTGCAGCGTCACGGGAGCGTCTCGACGGTCGGAGCATCAACGGCCAGCATGCTCGCAGTCTACTGGTGGTTCCCGACGCGTTGGCGCACCGTTTCGATCGACCGCAGCGCCCGTTCCGCGGCACACGGTCCTGGTCACCCTCGCATCACGTCCGGGGTCCAGACGGGCCAGTGCGGAGAGCCGATCACTGCCCCGTGCCGATACGTCGTGCACAGGCGGAACGGCGTCCGAGCATTGCTGTTGTCGAACACCTCGGTCATGTCGGCGATCCGAATCGCGAGGCTGACGTGATCCCACAGCCGCTCGTAGCGGTCGCGAATCTTCTGCTCAGGCACCTCATGGCCACCGCGTCGCACGCGATCGAGGACGCGCTGCACGGTCAGCTCGACGGGCACCATGATGACGTGCAGGTGCACGAGATAGCCGGCTGCCACGGCGTCGGAGACGAGATCGACCTTGCTCGGGTGCGAGAACACCGTCTCGGAGATGAATGACTCCTGTGCGGCGAGTTTCTCGCGACGCTGGGTCTCGGCGATCTGCGCGGCCTCGTACGCGTGCTCGACCTGGGCGCCGGGCCATAGCGACGCGGCGATCTCGTCGGCGTTGATGACGGGCAGATGCGTCACCGGCTCGACGACATCGCGAACGTAGCTGGACTTCCCGGCCCCATCGGGTCCGACGAGGAGATGCAGCAGTGGCATCAGCTGCGGGCCGGATACACCACGACGTTGCCGTTCTCGTCGATCTCCGAGTAGGACTCGCCATTGGCTGTGAACTCGTCCGCGTAGTTCAGCGTGCCCCGCAGCGTCGACTGGCGAGCAGTCCACTCCTCGCGGACGATGGCCTGCTCCTGCTCGCCGAGCGTGTCGTAGGAGCCCGTGCCTGCAAGGACCCGAATGATCTCGCGGTGGTTCACCCGCGGCGACATCTCCAACTCACGGCCGATGCGCGCCCAGTGCGCAATTTGCTGTGGCACTGTGCGGGAGGTGACACCTGCCGCGGCGACGGCGGACTCGTAGACGTCCGCGGGTAGTCGGGTCGGTGGTGTGGTTCTGGCCATGACTTGATGGTAGCACCGTGCTACATTGCTTTCTCGGCAACTGGTGAGGCCATTCCACACGGATCCCGAGGAACGCCAGGGGCAGCAGTCAGAAGGACAAGGCTTCGGTGCGGAGTGTCTCGAGCAGAGTCAGTTCCTCCTGGTCCGTAAGACCCGCGCTGCGTGTGCCCGTCGACGTCAGGGCCGGTTCCTGCTCCAGGATGTCGGTGAGCGTCTCCCGCAGGGGACGCAGGGCCAGTCCTGCCGCCACGGCTCGCCGGTTGGAGCGGGCGTTCATGCCGTACCAGCTGCGGTCGACCAGTCACAGGGGCAGGGACCGTTGACCGGACCACTGCTGCACGCCCTGCTCCAGCAACCACTGCTCGGGCACGCTGACCACGGGGCCCTCGTGCCCGGCCACGGAGCGGACGGTCCTGAGGTACTCCCGAAAGGGCACAGGGTCTCCGACGGCGTTGAAGATCCCGCACGGCCCGCCGGACGTGCACAGGCTCCCGGGCGACGTCGACGACCGCGTCCCAGAGCCCGGTGGCGACGGGAGTCAGAGCTGCGTCGTCGTTCCGATCAGCACGGATGAGCGTGACCCCCGCCGGCACCGCGTCCCCGCGGGCCAGACAGGTGACCTCATGGCCTGCTGCCACAGCTCGTGTTGCGATCGCGTGGCCGAGCCACGCCGTTCCCCCGAGCACAAGGATCCTCGTGACCGGAAGACTTCCAGAATCCAACCGGTACTGCACCATTCCTGGGATAATTCGCAGATGACCCCCAACCGGATCGGCGCTGTCGTCGCTGCCGGCCGACGCCACTCCGTCGGTGTGGCACCGGATGGCGCGGTGCTGACCGCGGGCGATCCGGCAGCACAGGAGTGCCGCCTCGACGACTGGAGCGGCATCGTCGCTGTGGCCGCCGGGAACGTGCACACCGCGCCGAACACGGGCCGCTCGCACACCGTGGGTCTCCGCGCAGACGGAACCGTCGTGGCGGGCGGCTGGAACAACGACGGCCAGTGCGACGTCGACGGCTGGAGAAATGTCGTCGGCGTCGCCGCCGGGTGGCGGAGGACCCTCGCGGTCCTGGAGGACGGCACAGCACGAGCGGCAGGCCGACGAGCCGAGGGAGCCTGCGACGTCGGCACGTGGACAGATCTGGTAGCGGTCGCGGCGGGCGACTGGCATTCGGTGGGACTCCGCGCGGACGGCACCGCCATGGCGGTGGGAAACAATCGTCACGGGCAATGCGAGGTAGCAGACTGGCGCGGTCTCCGGGCGATCGACGCCGGCGCTCTGCACACTGTCGCCCTCACACAGGACGGGCGCGTGCTCGTGGCCGGAGCCCGCGTGGCGAGCGGGCGGGCCGCAAGCGCTTGGCGCGACGTCGTTGCCATCGCGGCCGGGAGCCATCACACGGTCGCGGTCGCCGCGGGCGGCCGGGTGCTCGCCGCAGGTGACAACAGTCGGGGGCAGTGCGACGTCTCGTCCTGGCGCGACGTCGTCGCCGTCGCCGCCGGATCCACCCACACGCTCGGGGTCCGCGTCGACGGATCCGTCCTGGCTGCCGGCAGCAACGAGGACGGACAGTGCGACGTCGACGCGTGGCGCGTCGAGCCACCGCAGGTCGGTAGCATCCTGTGACCCCGGAAGGTTCACCGTAGTGCGTAAACGCACACTCGCTCTGCGGTAATGAGCGTTGATCGCACGGCACGCTGACGCCATACTCGACATCATCCCGATGTGCGCTCGGTCACACACCAGGCATGGCGGGCGGACGCCGGACCACACTTCCGGAGACATCGACGACATCGAAGGAGATGCCAGGATGAGTTCAGCGCAGCACCCAACGGCGCGGCGGGAAGAGCCCGACGTCGAGCAATCAGGGTTGAAGAAGGTCGTCGCGGCGTCGATGGCGGGAACCGTCGTCGAGTGGTACGAATTCTTCCTCTACGCGGCGGCCGCCACGCTCGTCTTCGCGAGTGTCTTCTTCCCCAACGCAGAGTCGGAGCTCGACGCGATCATCGCGGGCTTCCTGACCTACGCCGTCGGGTTCGTCGCCCGGCCCATCGGCGGGATCGTCTTCGGGCACTTCGGTGACAAGTACGGACGCAAGCAATTGCTGCAGGTCAGCATCATCCTCGTCGGTGCCTCCACATTCCTCATGGGATGCCTGCCCACCTTCGATCTGGTGGGCTACTGGGCGCCGAGCCTGCTCGTGGTGCTGCGCTTCATCCAGGGTTTTGCCGTCGGCGGTGAGTGGGGCGGCGCCGTTCTGCTGGTCGCCGAGCACAGCCCCAACAGGAGTCGCGGCTTCTGGGCCAGCTGGCCCCAGTCCGCCGTCCCCATGGGCAACCTGCTCGCCACCGGTGTCCTCTTCGGCCTGTCAGCGCTCCTCGACGAAGCGGCCTTCCTCGGCTGGGGCTGGCGCGTGGCCTTCTGGCTCTCCGCCGTGATCGTGATCATCGGGTACTACATCCGCACCAAGGTCAGCGACGCGCCGATCTTCCTCGAGGCGCAGAAGGAGGTCGTCGAAGGCGCCAAGGGCTACGGCGTCGTCGAGGTCTTCAAGCGCTACCCGCGCGGAGTGTTCACCGCCATGGGCCTGCGCTTCGCCGAGAACATCCTGTACTACCTCGTGGTCACCTTCAGCATCACGTACCTGAGCACCGAGGTCGGCGAGGACCGCACTCGGATCCTGCTGCTGCTGCTCGTGGCCCACGCCCTGCACTTCTGCGCCGTGCCGATCGTGGGGCGCTTCTCGGACAGGCTCGGCCGCAAGCCGGTCTACCTCGCCGGGGCCGTCCTCGGCGCCACCTGGGGATTCTTCGCCTTCCCCATGATGGACACGGGCAACGATCTGATCATCCTGCTGGCGGTGAGCATCGGCCTGATGTTCCATGCGCTGATGTACGCGGGGCAACCCGCCATCATGGCCGAGATGTTCCCCACCCGCATGCGCTACTCGGGTGTCTCCCTCGGGTACCAGGTCACCTCGATCGTGGCCGGATCGCTCGCCCCGATCATCGCCACCGCGCTCCTGCGGGACTACGGGTCCTCGACGCCGGTGGCGATCTATCTGCTGGTCGCGTGCTGCGTGACGATCGTCGCCGTGCTCGCGCTCCGCGAGACCCGGGGCATCTCCCTGCTCGACGTCGACGAGGCCGACGCCCGCGGTACTGCTGACATCCTCGCCGGCAGGAAGAAGTAGGGGCGTCCACACCACACCCGCGACGAGAGGGCGACGGCGGCGGCAGGTCAGCGCCGTCGTCGCCCCTGTCCCTGCGGCACTCCGGGCGTGCGAGCCGGGGCTTCGTCAGGCGCTCAGCTCGCCCGCCCGGTCCGTGATCTGCTGCCGGATGGCGGCAACGACACCCTGTACCGCGGTGGAGCGCAGCGATTCCGGACGGGCGATGGCCCAGATGGGCAGCTGGCGGTGGAAGTCATCCCGGAGCACCGGGACCAGACCGCTCGAGGCAGGGACCATGAAGCTCGGCAGCAGGCCGATCCCCGCACCGGCATGGACGGCGTCCACCTGCGCGAAGATGCTCGTGGCCTGGAAGGACGTGATGGGCATGGGCAGCTGCGATGAGCGGTGACCGAGCTCCTGGACCTGCAGGGCGGACTCGACGTAGGAGACGAAGCTGTGGTGGCGGATATCCTCGAGGCGCCCGGGCAGACCCCGCCGATCCGCGTACGCAGCGCTGGCGTAGAGGCGCAGGAAGTAGTTGGTGAGGAAGATCGGCTCGGCATTGACGGACTCGATGCGGCCCACCACGATCTCCAGATCCACGCCGGAGCGGTTCTGGCTGGCCTTGC
Source organism: Arthrobacter echini (assembly GCF_004803505.1). Classification (GTDB taxonomy): domain Bacteria; phylum Actinomycetota; class Actinomycetes; order Actinomycetales; family Micrococcaceae; genus Arthrobacter_D; species Arthrobacter_D echini. The sequence goes on along the minus strand of NZ_SSWH01000002.1, from coordinate 344,139 downwards.
GGGTACCGCTGAGCAACTCGACGTCGAGCCTCGGGTTCTCCCGCTGGATCTGCACCAGGGCGGGCATGACGAAGCGGGCTCCGAAGCCGTCCGGGGCGCTGATCCGCAGCAGTCCGGTCAGGGCATCGCTGTTCGACAGGCGCCCGTCCAGCTCACCGAGACTGAGCTCGATCGCCTCCGCCGCCGCAACGGCATCCACACCCAGCGCCGTCAGTTCCCAGCCCTGCGGCGTCCGCTCCAGGGTCCGTCCGCCGAGCTGCTTGTCCAGTGCGAGGATGCGGCGCGAGATGGTGGTGTGCGTGGTGCCGAGCGCCTCGGCGACGGCGTTGAACCTGCCGAGTCGGGCAACCGTGAGGAGGATCAGGAGATCGTCGGGGCTGGGCAGACGTCTGAAATCGACCATCAGGACCTCCTGGGACCTGCTGTGCATTAATGCGCACCGTGTCTTCGAATTGTTCCCTTGATCGCACTCTAGCAGCGGGAGAAGGTTGGACTGGCGACATATCCACGAGCAAAGGAGCTTGGCCATGGCCACAATCGGTTGGATCGGACTCGGGAACATGGGCGGTCCCATGACCGCGAATCTCGTCGCGGCAGGGCATACGGTGCGGGGCTTCGACGTCGATCCCGCGGCGGTGTCGGCAGCAGAGGCCGGGGGACTGATCGGGGTCTCCTCGATCGCCGATGCCGTCAACGGCGTCGACGCGGTGTTCACCATGCTGCCCAAGGGTGAGCACGCCAGGGCCGTCTATCTCGGGGACGACGGCGTCCTCGCGCACGCAGCAACCACCACGCTGCTGGTCGATTCCTCCACCATCGACATCGAATCGGCAGCCGCTCTCCATGAAGCGGCTGCGGACAAGGGCTTCCGGTTCGTCGACGCACCGGTCTCGGGCGGTATCAGCGGCGCGAAGGCCGGCACCCTGACCTTCATGATCGGCGGCGAGGAGGGCGCGGTGAAGGATGCCACGGCGCTGATCGAGCCCATGGCGAAGAACATCATTCCGACGGGCGGTGCCACGACGGGCCAGGCAGCAAAGATCTGCAACAACCTGATGCTGTTCATCAATCTCGCCGCTACGGCCGAGGGCGCTGTACTGGCGGACAGGCTGGGCCTCGACAAGCAGGTGTTCTGGGACATCGCCTCGGTGTCCTCAGGAGACAGCTGGGCGCTGCGCACCTGGTACCCGGTCCCCGGCGTCGTGGACACGGCGGCGTCGAACAACGATTTCGCGCCGACCTTCACCGCGGAACTGGCGAACAAGGACATCGGCCTCGCCATTGCCGCGGCGCGCGACACCAACACTCCGCTCGAGATCGGCGAGCATGTCCAGCAACTCTTCCAGCGACTCCTCGACGACGATCAGGGCGGCAAGGACTGCTCCATGATCATCAAGCTCGTCGACGGTTCCCTCTAGCACCCGTTTCTCCCCGAAAGGACCACCATGCAGCAGATTCCCCATTTCATCGACGGCAAACGCATCTACGACGCCGAGCGTTACGGTCCGGTCTACAACCCGGCGACCGGCGAGCAGGAGAAAGAGGTGGCCTTCGCGTCGCCGGCACGGGTGGACGAGGCCGTGGCGGCAGCAGCGCAGGCGCTCCCGGCCTGGCGCTCGGCCAGTCTCGCCAAGCGGTCCGCCGTCTTCTACAGGGTCCGCCAGCTCCTCATGGAGCGGAAGTCCGAGCTCGCGGCGATCCTGACGAGCGAGCACGGCAAGGTGCTCTCCGACGCCGAGGGCGAGATCTCCCGCGGGCTCGAGAACATCGAGTTCGCCACGGGTCTGTCCCACATGCTCAAGGGTGAGCGGACGGAACAGGCGTCCACCGGCGTCGACGTCCACTCCATTCGGCAGCCCGTGGGTGTGGTCGCGTGCATCACGCCGTTCAACTTCCCCGCCATGGTGCCGCTGTGGATGATCGGCAGCGCCATCGCCTGCGGCAACACCGTGCTGCTCAAGCCGAGCGAGAAGGATCCGTCGTCGTCCCTGTTCATCGCCGAGATCTTCTCCGAGGCGGGACTGCCCGACGGCGTCCTGAACGTGGTCCAGGGGGACAAGGAGGCCGTGGAGCACATCCTCGATCATCCTGACGTCAAGGCCGTGAGCTTCGTGGGCTCCACGCCGATCGCGAGGAGCATCTACTCGAGGGCTGCGGCCAGCGGCAAGCGCGTACAGGCTCTCGGTGGGGCGAAGAACCACATGGTGGTGCTGCCCGACGCGGATCTCGAGATGGCCGCCGACGCCGCGATCTCCGCCGCCTACGGCTCCGCCGGGGAGCGGTGCATGGCGGTCAGCGTCGTCGTCGCGGTCGGTGACATCGCCGACGACCTCGTGGACGCCATCAGGTCGCGGATGGGCTCCCTGCAGATCGGTGCCGGAACGGACGCGAGCTCCGAGATGGGTCCGCTCATCTCCGCCGAGCACCGCGATCGCGTGGCGTCCTATGTGAAGAACGCCGCCGCGGAGGGAGCCACCGTGGTGGTGGACGGCACCGAACAGCAGTTCGACTCCGACGGCTTCTTCATCGGCGTCTCCCTCGTGGACAACGTGGCACCGGGCATGAAGGTGTACGACGACGAGATCTTCGGCCCCGTACTCTCCGTGGCGCGGGTGGAGACCTACGCGGACGCCGTGCGGATGGTCAACGAGAACCCCTACGGCAACGGCGCTGCGATCTTCACGCGCGACGGCGGTGCGGCTCGCCAGTTCGAGTTCGAGGCCGAGGCCGGGATGATCGGGGTCAACGTGCCGATCCCCGTACCTGTGGGTACCTACTCGTTCGGCGGCTGGAAGGACTCACTCTTCGGTGACACGCACATGTACGGGCCGGAGAGCATCAAGTTCTACACGCGCGGCAAGATCGTGACTACCAGGTGGCCCGATCCGTCGACCTCGAAGATCGACCTCGGCTTCCCGCAGGTCGACTGACGGTGCGTCCGGGGGCAGCTGCACGGCGGTCCCCGGACGACGCTCGTCGTCACGCCCGGACTCGTCGTGATCGCCGTGGTTCCGGGTCAGTCCACTTCGGGCTCGGCGATGACGGACATGTCGTCGCCGCCATCGCCGTCGCGCTGTGCCGTCGTCAGGGATTCCAGGACGGCGGTCACCGCAGGCAACGGATCCTCGGTGGACCGCAGCATGAGCCGGAGGTCCTTCGCGAGCAGATCTGCCGAGAACTGGGTGTCCCCGAACGTGCCACCGGTGATCACGTCGCCCTTCATGTCCACCATCACCGACAGCGCCGTTCCCTGGAGTTGTTCCATCACGGCGGCGGCGTCGAGCCCGTTGGCCTTCCCGAGCCGCAGTGCCTCGACCACGCCCTGCAGCGTGACGCCCAGCGCGAGATTCGCCAGCAGCTTCCCCGTCGCTGCATCGGCGGGCGTCTCCACGCGGCGCAGCCGCTTCTCGTCGGCCCACAGCGCGGCCAGGGGTTCGACGACGTCGAGGTCCCCTGCAGCGCCGCCGAGCAGAACACCCAGCTCACCGGCGCGGGCCGGGGCGAGACTGCCGATGACGGGTCCGTGGACGTAGCGGATCCCGTTGGCTGCTGCCTGGTCGGCGAAGTCCCGGGCATCCGCGGGTGAGACCGTGGTGACGTCCAGCCACACCGCCTCCGAGGGGATCTCCAGACCCGAGAGGACCACGTCCCTGACGGTGTCCGGGCCGAAGAGCACGCTCATGACCACCTCGGCGCCACGAACGGCGTCCTCGGGGGACTCCGCCTGCGTTGCACCGGCCTCGCGCAACGGCTTCACGGCGTCGGCCGTCCTGTTCCATGCCGTCACCTCGTGTCCTGCGGAGAGCAGGTGTGAACCGAGTTCGTACCCCATACGTCCGACGCCGAGCAGTGCGATCTTCATGGGTCCTCCAGGATGGTCGGGATCTTCACAGCACAATTCCTAGGCTAGCTCGTGACCTCAGGCGTCTCCATACCGGAGCCCACCGGTCAGAAGGCGCACTCCGCACTACCGTGCATTGACATCGCTCTGCTCCCTCCCGTAAAGAAGAGAGTCGGCGCAGTGCAGAAGGCTCTCAGCACGGTCGTAACCCACACGTCTCCCGAGAGGAACCGCCTCGTGCCCTCCATTGGTCCGTCCGATACCGTTGCAGACCCCAGCGCAGCCCGGATGCAGGATCCTGATTGGTGGCGCCAGGCGGCCGTCTACCAGATCTATCCGCGGAGTTTCGCCGACTCCGACGGTGACGGCATCGGCGACCTCAGGGGTGTCACCTCGCGGATCCCGTATCTGAAGGCGCTCGGTGTGGACGCCGTCTGGCTGAGCCCCTTCTACCCGTCCGCGCTCGCGGACGGCGGGTACGACGTCGACGACTACCGCGACGTCGATCCACGCCTGGGTACCCTCGAGGACTTCGACGAGATGGTCGGCGCGCTGCATGGAGCGGGCATCAAGTGCATCGTCGACATCGTCCCGAATCACACGTCGAACCGTCATGCGTGGTTCCAGGAAGCCCTGGCAGCACCGAGGGGCTCGGCGGCTCGCGAGCGATACATCTTCCGCGACGGCACGGGCCCGGGCGGCGCGGAGCCGCCGTCGGACTGGGAATCGGTCTTCGGCGGGTCTGCCTGGGAGCAGACCCGGGACGGCCAGTGGTACCTGCATCTCTTCGCCAGGGAGCAGCCGGATCTGAACTGGGACAACCGCGAGATCCGCGACGACTTCCTGCGGACCCTGCGCTTCTGGTCCGACCGCGGCGTCGACGGTTTCCGGGTGGATGTGGCCCACGCACTGACGAAGGACATGTCGGAGCCGCTGCCCTCCAGGAACGAGCTCCACACCGAGGGGGAGAACGCCGAGGGTGCCCACCCCTTCTGGGACCGCGACGAGGTCCACGAGGTATTCGCGGAATGGCGCTCCGTGTTCGACGAGTACACGCCACCGCGCACCGCCGTGGCGGAGGCGTGGGTCCACGCCGACCGCCGAGCCCGCTACGCCAGTCCCGAAGGACTCGGGCAGGCCTTCAACTTCGACCTCCTGCGTGCCGCCTGGAACGCCGATCAGTTCCGCGACATCATCACCGCGAATCTCCGTGAGGCCGCGAACTCCGGTGCGTCGTCGACCTGGGTGTTCTCCAATCACGACGTCGTCCGCCACGCGACACGCTACGGCCTGCCCGGGGCGGACGATGCGAACGGTGCAGCCCAGGACGGGTCGGCGTGGTTGCTCGGAGGTGGGGACGAGTCGGTACTGGACCGTGAGGTCGGCGAGCGCAGGGCCCGCGCGGCCACGCAGCTGATGCTCGCGCTGCCGGGCTCGGCCTATCTATACCAGGGCGAGGAGCTCGGACTGCACGAGGTCGCCGACATCCCCGACGACGCGCGGCAGGACCCCGCCTTCTTCCGGAACCCCGGCGTGGAGGTGGGCCGCGACGGCTGCCGCGTGCCGCTGCCGTGGACCGCCGACGGCGGGTCCTTCGGCTTCGGCGACGACGGAGCGCATCTGCCGCAGCCCGCCTGGTTCGGTGAGTACGCCGTCCAGGTGCAGGAGGATGACCCGTCCTCCACGCTCAGCTTCTACCGCCGGGCGCTCGAACTGCGTCGTGCGCTGCAGGGCGAGGAGACCCTGGAGTGGATCGACGAGCCGTCCGCTGACGTCCTGCACTTCACGCGACCCGGAGGATGGCACAGCGTCACCAATTTCGGGCCGGCGCCGGTGCAGCTGCCCGAGGGGACTGTGCTCCTGAGCAGTTCACCGCTCCAGGACCGCAAGCTGCCCACCGACACCACGGTGTGGCTCCGGTAGTGAGCATTCCCGCAGATCACGTCGTTCGCTGACTGCGTTCTCCGGCAGGGGAATCGGTTGCATGCCGTTCGGGGAGATCGGAATACTTGACGCATCGGCACGAGCGATGCGGAGGCGAGCACCATCAGCAGGTCAGGGGAGCAACAGGAAAGATTGCGGAAGGCAGCACAATACCGTGCGGCGCGGGATGGTGCGACAGATGCGGCCGATGTGCTGGCCGAGCTGCAACGCCAGAACGATGAACGCCCGGCCGAGGGTGAGATGGCACCCTTGCGTCCGGGCGAGGACGGCGCCGAGCGCGCCCGGCTGATCGTGGACCGTGCCGTGGCCCGGGGGGATTTCGACACGCTGGCCCTGGCGGGCAAACCGATACCGGGACTGGGAGAGGCACACGATCCCGATTGGTGGGTCAAGGGCCTGATCCAGCGGGAGAACATCACCGGCCTCGGTCCCAAGGCTTACCTGCTCCGTGCCGAGGACGCCGAACTCGAGGGCCGGCTCGACCGGCAGTACACCGAGGCGCAGGTGCGCGCGATCCTCGAGGACTTCAATTACCGGGTGATCGACGCACGCCGGCAGCTCCTCGGTGGACCTCCCGTGATCACCAAGCTGCGTGACGTCGACGCAGAGGTGGAGGACTGGCGGCAGCGCCGGGAGGCAGCGCGCCGACGTGCCGCGGACGCTATGCCCCCGGCCCCGCCGAGGTTCCGCCTGTTACGGCGCGTGCTGCGCCGGCGCAGCTAACCGCTGCGGCCCGGCCTCAGCTCACGGCTCAGCTCATCTCCGCATAGCGCTCGGCCGCCGCGAGCGCTTCGCGCATTCCCTCGGCGTCGAGTACTGCTCCATAGGCGGCCGTGTCACGCTGGAAACGCCAGCCCTCGGCGAGTGGTCCCGCGTCGACGGCGTCGAAGCCGAACTCGTCGAGCAGTTCGACGACGGCCTGCTTGGCGTCGGAGTCATCGCCGGCGATCGGCAGGGCCCGGCGCCCGGGCGTGCCGGCGGGTGTGCCGTCCGTGGTCAGCTGGGAGAACTGGATGTTGTTGAACACCTTCACCACGGAGGAACCCGGCAGGTGCTTCTGCACCAGCTCGCTCGTCGTCGTGCTCTCGTCGTCGAGCTCCGGGATCTGGCCGTCGCGCTGCGGGTAGTAGTTGCAGGTGTCGATGACCAGTTTCCCGGCCAGCGGCTGCACCGGAACGGAGTCGATGTTCTTGAGCGGGATGGTGACCACGACGATGTCACCGTTTGTCGCGGCGTCCTCCGTGGTCCCCGCGCGGGCCTTGTCACCGAGCTCCTCGACGAGGTCCTGCAGCGTCTCGGGCCCGCGGGAATTGCTCATGATCACCCGGTAGTCCCGTGCGACGGAGAGGCGGGCTAGCTGCGAGCCGATGTTGCCGCTGCCGATGAAACCGATGGTGCTGCGCGTAGTGTGTGTCGTGTTTTCACTCATGTCCTGCACAACCGCGTCGGATCGTCGTTATTCCATGGACGCCCGACAGAGTGGATGAGCCGACGTCATACCCGAGTCCCGGGTTGCGTTTCTGAACGGCACGGTCAGGGAGCAAGATCCTCCAACGGTCCCACGGGTAGCGCGATCCATCCTTCACGGCGTGCCTGCTCGTGATACCCGTGGGGGACAGGATGGCTCAGACCGAGGGCATGCGCCCGGGCAGCGAGCGCGGCGACGACAGCATCGAACGCGTCGTCGGAGGCCACGACGAGCGCCAGCGTCTCCTCATCGAGAGCGAGCCAGGGGGCACGTTCGAGAAGTCGCGCGACGAGTGTCCGGCGCACGTCGGCGTCGTTCTTGTATCCACGGGTGTCGAACTGCCAGCCGCGAAGGGTCGCGGAGGGATACACCTCGACGGCGGTGCCGGCACCGGAGCGGTCCACCGGTGCGCCGAGGGCGTCCGAGACGGCGTCGAGCAGGACGGCGCAGTGCATGGCGGTCAGCCCGAGCCGATCGGTGGCCACGCTCAGGGGCCAGCGGCCGGTGATGTCGCGGGTGGCGCGATCGGTGGCACGGTAGGCGAGCCTGCGGCGCCACGCCATGCCCGCGTCGACCGTGCTGTCGACGCGGTCACCGCGGGCGTGGCGTGTGATGAACGCGACGAAGTCGTCGGGCCAGCCGAACGCGCAGTCGATGCCCAGTGTGGCGACCTTCGGGGCAGTGGCGGCAATTTCGGCGTCGGACGTACCGAGGTGGACCTGCGCGTTCACTTCGGCTCCCGACCAGTCCAGCACGGCGAGGGCAGTTCCCGTCGATTCGGCGGCGAGGTCCACTCCGGCTGTGAGCACCCCCGATTATAGGCATCGGTGCAGCCCTGGTCATTGAAGCTTGTGCTCGGTAGCAGCTTGCCGGCAGGGGCAGCCCTATTCGGCGTCCGCAGGGCGGATCGCCAGATTGGGATGCAGCAGTTCGAAGCCCTGGTCCGCCAGATCGTTCCGGTCGATCTGGTCCGGGAGAAGGACTGCGGTGACCCGGCTGTCGCGGATGGTCGGACCTGCCGTGCCGGCTTCGAGGGGTCCGCACTCGAGCCCCACACCGATTCCCTCCTGCACGAGCAGGCAAACGCTCCCTGCTGCTCCGCTGTCGGCCTCCGGCCGGGCTGCGAAGTATTCCACGCCGTCGCGCTCGGCCAGGAATCGCGTACTCGCGAGGTCGATGCCGTCCAGGTCGGTCTGGATGGTCAGGACGTCCTGATCCGTCTGCTCCTCGTCCAGGACGTCGATCACCGGTCCTCCCGCGCAGCCGCTCAGGCCGAGCACCAGGGCACAGGCCCCGGCAACCAGGCCGCAGAACGGAAGGCGACGCATGGAACTCCTCGAGGGGCAGGTCGTGGGACAACGGCACAACCCTAGCGAAGCGCGGCGACGTCGTGGGCTCCATCTGGGGCGTCGCGGAACGTCGGGTACCTGCGAGCGAGTGCTACGGCTGGCGGTGCGCTCCGGTCCGTCCCACTGCCCGGGCCGTTCGCGTGGGATGGACGGGGTGCTTCGCTGCGGCGCTTCGGTCGTTCCCACTGCATGGAGCCGAGGAGTGGGAATGGTTGCTCGTTCCCACTGCCCGGGCCGTTCGCGTGGGATGGACGGGGTGCTTCGCTGCGGCGCTTCGGTCGTTCCCACTGCCCGGGGTGTTCGCGTGGGATGGAGAGCGTGCGCGCCCTGCACTGGTGCGGCGATCAGCGCGACGACGAGCGGGCCTACCTGATACCGCTCCGGGCAAGGCCCTGCACGAAGTACTTCTGGAAGGCGAGGAACAGGATGATGATCGGCGTGATCGAGATGAGCGCCAGCGCCATGATCGCCCCGTAGTCGGCACCGTACTGGCCCCGCAGATACAGCAGACCGATGGGCAGCGTGAAGAGTTCGCTGTCCTTCAACGCGATCAGCGGCCACGCGAAGTCGTTCCACTGGTACATCACCGTCAGGAGCACGAGCACCGCGATGAGCGGCTTGCACAGCGGAAGGACGATCTGCAGGAAGATCCGGATGGTGCCCGCACCGTCCACCTTCGCCGCCTCGATCAGTTCGTCGGGGATGGCGATCATGAACTGACGCGCCAGGAAGATACCGAATGCGGACGCCGCGGACGGGAAGATCACCGCCCAGAACGTGCCGTATATCCCGAGTTCGGCGACGAGGCGGAACTGGGCCACCATGAGCACCTGCACGGGGATCATCATGGTGCTCAGGACCAGGAGGAAGATGGCACCCTTACCCCTGAAATCCAGCTTCGCGAACGCGTATCCGGCCAGCAGGTTCACCAGGACCGTCAAGAAGGTGACGATCACCGTGATGATCACGGAGTTGCCGAACCAGGTGAGAGTCGGGAAACCGTCGAAGATGGTGCGGAAGTTCTCGAGGGTCCATTCGGAGGGCCAGAGATAGAGGTCCCTGCTGAAGACGTCGGTTCTCGGCGAGAAGGCGAGCGTGACCATCCAGTACAGCGGGAACATCATGATGAGCCCGACGACGATCGCCACGACGAGGCGGACGACGGCGGACACGCGCTGGGCGCGAGGGACCTGCCGTTCACGCTCGACGAAAGCGTCAGGAGTACCGTCGTCGGCGGTCGGGATCGACATATCGGGAGCGTCGACGGAATGCGAGGGAGCCATGGGAATCCTGTCCTGGTGCTATCCGGCAGTGTCGCGGGAACGATTGCCGCGCCACTGGATCGCGGTGAAGATCAGCGTGATCAGGAAGATGACGATGCCGATCGCTGCGGCATAGCTCTGGTCCCGCGTGACGAATCCGTTCTCATAGGCGTAGGTCACGAGGACGGAGGTCGACCGACCGGGACCTCCGGCCGTCATCACGAAGATGGTGTCGAAGACCTGGAAGGAATAGATCACGTCCATGATCAGCAGGAAGAACGTGGACGGGCCCACGAGGGGCACGGTGAGGAACCGGAACTGCTGCCATGATGTCGCGCCGTCGAGCTTCGCGGCCTCGTAGAGCTCCGGGGAGATGCCCTGCAATCCGGCCAGGTAGATCACCATGTTGAAGCCGACGCGGATCCACAGCGTCACCAGGATGATCGAGACGAAGGCAGCTGTGCCCTGCGACTGCCAGGGCAGCCCCGGGAAGCCGCTCTCCCTCAGCAGTTTGTTGATGATGCCGGTGGATTCGTCGAACAGCAGGACACCCATGAGTGCGGTTGCCACACCCGAGATGACCATCGGCAGGTAGATGAGCGTGCGGAACAGCTTGCGGCCGGGCAGAACGGAGTTCATGAGGACCGCGAGACCGAGGCCGAGGGCAAGACTCAGCGGGACCGTGATGAGAGTGAAGACGGCGGTGTTGAGGGACGACTGCCAGAAGGTCGGATCGCTGACCAGCCGCTGGTAGTTGTCGAGACCCACCCAGCCGGTGGCGCCGAATCCACTCGACTCCTGGAAGCTGATCAACAGCGCCCACCCGAGCGGCAGGAAGAGAAAGACTCCCAGCAGGATCAGATTGGGGCCGAGGAACCCGTAGGAAGCGAGCGTGGACCGACCAGTCCGGGAGGTCCGTCCCGCCCTGGTGGTATAGGTGGTGGCCGGTAGCGACGGTGTCACATCCCTGGCGGTCTCCTCGCGGGTCGAGGTGTCTGCAGCCATCAGCCGGTTGCCTGGTCGACCGCGGCGGCGATGTTGGCCAGGGTCTCCTCCACGGGCTGACCCTGGGTGAAGGCGGCCTCGAGCTGATCGCTGAGTGCGGGATTGATGCTCGCCATCGCAGGGGAGGTGAGCTGCTCGACGTCGGAGGGCTGAAGCGTGGTGGCCTGGTCCACGAAGATGCCGGCGATGTCCGGGCGCGTCTGGTAGTCGAGATCCGTGCCGACCAGGCTCTTCAGTGTGGGCAGTTCCATGGCCCGCGCGCAGAAGTCGGACATCTGCTCCGGTTGGGTCATGAACCGGAGGAATTCTGCCGCGAGCTCCGGGTTACGGGCGTTCTTGGTGGCCACGAGAGCGTTCCCGCCGAGGTCGGAGGCGCCGCGTTCGTCCTGCGGCAGATAGGTCGCGCTCCACTCGAAGTCGGTGATGTCGGCGTCGAGACTCGGGAGCACGAAGTTGCCCACGAACGCCATCGCAGTGGTGCCTGCGGAGAAGGCGTCGTCCGCATAGGTCGAGGACTTGACCGAGCTGTTCGGGGGCACGAGATCGTCCGTGAAGAATGCCTGCGTGAATGCGAGAGCTTTCGTCCCGGCGTCGGACTCGATGGCCGACCCCGAGAGATCCTCGTTGAACAGTCTGCCGCCGGCCTGGAAGAGCCAGCTCAGCCACCGAGGGGAGCCACCGAGCTGCCAGTTGTAGACGAAGGGGTAGAGCTCATCGGGCAGCGAGGCCCGCAGCTGCTCCGCGACCGCCCGGAACTCGTCCCACGTCCAGGCGGAGTCGAGGCTGTCGGGAATGTCGGTGATCCCGGCGTCCCCGAGGAGGTCCGTGCGGTAGACGATGGCCGAGGTGTCGGTCTGGTGGGGCACACCGAAGGGCTTGCCGTCGAACTGGATGGCCTGCCACATCGCGGGGAGGAACTCCTCGCCCGCGGCGGCATCGAAGTAGCTGCTGAGATCGAGCAGCTGATCCTGGCTGCTGTAGGCGCCGATGGTGCCGTAGTCGACACGGAACAGATCGGGAGCTGTATTGGCCTGCAGCTGTGCATCGATGTTCGTGAAGATCTGCTCGTAGGGCACGAGATCGAGCTCGACGCGGACACCTGAATTGGCTGCTTCGAACGCCTCGATGCCCCGACGGAATCCTTCTTCCTCCGCCGGGCTGCCCCAGGTGGTGAAGCTCAGGGTGTTCTCCCCGCCATCGCCGCCGTCATTGTTGCCGCCGCCCGAGAATCCCGCACACCCGTTCAGCGCGGCAGTTGCAGCGAGAAGGCCGGCTCCGCCGAGGATCTGCCGTCTGGAAATAGTCATTTTCATGCCTTTCGGGTGAGGTTGATCACAACGTACAACAGCCCGGACCCCTCCAGGAGGACGATTTTCGACGCCGGCAGATCTCGGGCGGGAGTCGGAATCGTGCTGACCGTGTCGCACGTGCTCCCACTGTTGGGGTTGCCGGGCTGGGAGGGACGGAAGCAGTCCGCTCGTTCCCGCTCTTCGGGTACGGATGATGGGTACGAGCTGTCGTTCCCCCCGTCCGGGGTGCTGCAGTGGGAGGGACGGAGCGCAAGAGCGGTCCGGCCGTCCGCTGGCGCCGATGGAGGACTACCATCCATGTCAGGAGAGTGTCATCGCCGACCTCGAGGCCGCTGCGGTGCACGGCTCGGACGAGGAGGCAGCACATGCAGCGGGCCGACTGGCCACGGGGCGGTAGCGGTGTGCCCGGAGAGCTGTTCATCAGGGCGCTGAAGGCGACCTCGGAGATCTCCCTGATCACGGACGCACAGCAGCGGGTGCTCTACGTCTCGGAGTCCTTCGTCTCCATCACCGGATACTCCCGCGAGGAGGTCCTGGGTACCAACTGCAGGATGCTCCAGGGACCGGGGACGGATCCGGAGACGACGGCGGCCATGAGGGACGCGCTGGCGTCCGGCAACGCCTTCGAGGGGGAGATCCTCAACTACCGCAAGGACGGCTCCGCCTTCTGGAATGCGTTGCGGATCACTCCGCTGTACTCGGAGGACGGCCAGCTCACACATTTCGTCAGTACGCAGCGGGACATCAATACGAGGATGGCGCTGCTCGAGCAGTTGCGCTTCCAGGCACTGCATGACCAGGTGACAGGCCTGCCGAACCGCGTCGGGACGGACCAGCGTGTGGGGCAGGTCGTGAGGGCGGGTTGCTCTGCCGGGACTGTGGCGGCTGTCGGGGTCATCGATCTCGACGACTTCCGTGCCGTGAACAACACGTACGGGCACGCAGCGGGTGACCTGCTGTTGCGGGAGTGGGCTTCGCGATTCCAGGGCAGGCTCCGGGACGAGGACTTCCTCGGCCGGATGGGCGGGGACGAGTTCGCCCTCATCCTCCACGACATCCCGCGGGCGGACCCGAAGCGGGAGCTGAAGCGCCTCCTCGAGCCGCTGACCGACGTCGTCGGCTCGCCCTTCATGATCGACGGCGAGGCCGTCCTGATCAGTATGAGCATGGGAGTGGCGCTCGTCGAGGACGGCAGGTCCGACGCCGCCGGCGTCCTCAGGGCCGCGGACGAGGCACTCTACGCGGTGAAACAACGCAAGGCGGACCGCACGCAGTGGTGGGAGATCGGCGCCGGTGCAGCTGATGAGGTGAGCGGCACCAGGTCCGGGTACGACACGGTCCAGGAGCCGCCCGAGGCTTTCGGCCGGGCGTGCCGTCGGGCGCTCGACACCGGTGTGGTGGTGCACCTGCAACCGGTCGTCAATCTGCGTGAAGGCACCGTGCATCTCTTCGAGGCCCTCGCCCGGCTCGACCTGCCCGGGGAGCACCTCATGGCTCCCGCGGAGTTCCTGCCGCACTTCGACGAGACCGACCTGGTACGCCTTTTCCGGCTCGTCCTCGACCAGGCACTGGAGCAGTTCAGCCGGTGGAGCAGTGCCGGGGTGAGGGCCGAGCTCTCCGTCAATCTGCCGCCGACCGTCCTCAAGCACCCGGGGCTGCTCGGATTCCTGAGCGAACGCCTCGCGCATCACGGGGTGGAGCCGCAGCGACTGACCCTCGAACTGCTCGAATCCGGGAATCTCGATTCCGAGGTGCAGCGGGAGGTCCTGCTGAAGATTGTCCGGCTGGGGATCGGCTTGGCCATGGACGACCTCGGCGCCGGGTACAGCAGCCTCAACCGGCTCTCGTCCCTGCCCTTCAACTCCATCAAGCTGGATCAGGAGCTGCTCGCCGGGATCCACTCGCGACCCACCGATGTGCTGAGCATGATCGCCGCGCTGATCCAGTTGGGACGCGACGTCGGGAAGACGGTGGTGATCGAGGGCATCGAGGAGCGAGGTGTGGCCGAAGCCGTCACCATCCTCGGCGCAGCCCTCGGCCAGGGCTACTACTTCAGCCCACCACTGCCGGGCGACGAGGTCCCGGCCTTCGCGTCGCGGTTCAACGAATCACTCAGCCCCGACCGGTTTCGGACCCACCTCGGGGCGCTGGCGTACCACTGGCAGTTCGCTCGGTTGGGTTCACCGCACGCTCGTGCTCTGCAGGCGTGTCCGCTCAGCCACTTCCTCTCCGCAATGGGCTCGCCGGCCGGCGTCGAGCGCTGGCATGCACAGCAGCACGACGGGCGTGCGGTGCATCTGAGCGCGGGCAGGCTCATGGTCGACTGGTTCGTGCAGCAGGTGTGCAGCGCCGCACCCTCCGACACAAGGATGACAGGGCAGAGCGGTTCCCCGTGACGTGCAGGTGACCGACGTCCGTAAAGGCACATTCCTCGGACGTCGGGTCGTGTTGCCCGCACCGGACGTCGCCGATTAGGGCAGGATAGCCACGTGACACGCGCAGAATCCGATGCTCCGGATCACCTCCAGACGGCTCCCGCACCGGCAGACCCTGCTCCAGCTCCCGAGGGCGCCCGGCACGGATCCTCCACCGCCCGCCGCTTCCGGCCGCACGCCGTCGCCGACGGACTGAAGGTCAGCGCTTCCTGGACGGCCCGCAGCATCGTCGTCCTCGCAGGGCTCGTGATCCTCTGGTACGTCACGGGAGCACTCTGGTCGGTCGTGCTGCCCACTCTTTTCGCGCTCCTCCTCGCGTCGGTGCTGTGGCCGGTGAACCGGGTGCTGCGCATGATCCTTCCCAGGGTGCTCGCATCGCTTCTGACGCTGCTGGGTTTCATCGGGGTCGTCCTCGGGATCGGTGCGCTGACGCTCCCCACGATCGCGAGCGGTATCACCGAGCTCACCATCCTGGCGCAGCGGAATGTCCGGGACATGGTGGAGCTCGTCAGCGGCCTTCCCCTGGATCTCGATTCGGCGAATCTCGACCGAGTGGTGGACACGGCACTGAACCAGTTGCAGTCCAACGTGGGCAATATCGTCAGCGGTATCACCACCGGGTTGAGCGAACTGACCTCGGGCACCATCGTGGTGCTGCTCACGCTCGTCTTCACGTTCTTCTTCCTCAAGGACGGCGACCGTTTCATGCCGTGGGCCTCGCGCTGGACCAATTCCACCGCGTACCGCCACGCAGCGATGATCGCCAACGGGACCTGGAAGGCGCTCTCCTCCTACATCGTCGCCCAGGCGACCGTCGCGCTGGTGGACGCGGTGTTCATCGGTCTCGGGCTGGTGCTGCTGGACATCCCGCTCGCCGTACCGCTCGCCGTCCTCGTCTTCTTCTCGGCCTTCATCCCCGTGGTCGGCGCCGTCGTCTCGGGACTGCTGGCAACGGCCGTGGCGTTCCTCGCCTACGGCTGGGTGAGCGCGCTGATCGTGTTGGGGCTCGTGGTGCTGGTCCAGCAGCTCGAGAGCAACTTCATCCAGCCGCTGCTGGTCGGGAGGACCCTGGAGATCCACCCCGCCGTCGTCCTCGCGTCCGTCACGGCCGGAGGCACGCTGTTCGGGATCGTGGGCGCCTTCCTGGCGGTGCCGACGACGGCGGTGGTGATCGTGGTGCTGCAGTATCTGCGGGAGCAGTCCATCGAGAAGAACCCCGCCATCGAATCTCCGGAGGACGACTTCGACGGAACAGCCGCAGCCGGAGCGCCGGCGTGAGACCGCGCCCTGTCGTCGTGGTACTCGAGGGGACACATCCGGTGCGGCGGCTGGAGCGTGTCCGGGAGCTCGCCGAGGTCCGCGTGGTGCAGCAGGAGGGTCTGGTGCAGGCTCTCGATGGAGCGGACGTGCTCTATCTGTGGGACTTCTTCTCCGGCGCGCTGCCGGCGGCCTGGCACGCCGCCGGATCCCTGCGGTGGCTGCACTGCGCCGCCGCCGGTGTGGACAGGCTCCTCTTCCCCGAACTGGTGGCCTCCGACGTCGTCGTCACCAATGCGCACGGCGTGTTCGATGCGCCCATGGCCGAGTACGTGCTCGCGGCGATGCTCCACGCGGCCAAGGGCTTCGGGCCGCTGCGGGACCAGCAGCGGGAGGCGACCTGGGTCTGGCGTGAGGGCCGCAACATCGCCGGCACCCGCGCCCTCGTGGTGGGCACGGGCAGTATCGGGCGGCACACGGCGCGGCTCCTGCGCGCCGTCGGTGTCCGGGTGGAGGGCGTGGGGCGGGTCGCTGCGGAGCACGACGACGACTTCGGCCGCGTCCACGCCGCAGCGGACCTGGCCCGGCTGGCCGGCGACGTGGACTGGCTGGTGCTCGTCGCCCCATTGACGCCGGCCACGGAGAATCTGGTCGACGCCCGGGTCATCGGGGCGCTGCCGGATGCGGCCGTGCTCATCAACGTGGGCCGCGGCAGGCTGCTCGACGAGCGAGCGCTCGTGTCCCGGTTGCGGGACGGCACGCTGGCCGGGGCCGTCCTCGACACGTTCGCCGTCGAACCCCTGCCCCCGGACAACCCCCTGTGGTCGCTGCCCTCGGTCCTCGTCACACCTCACATGGCGAGCAACGCGGATTCGTGGCGGGACGATCTCGCAGCGCAGTTCGAGCGGAACTTCCTGCTCTGGTCGGCCGGCGAGCCGCTGCCCGGCGTCGTCGACAAGGCCCTCGGATACGTCCCGTCGACCCGCCACTGACCGGCGCCTCCTGCCGTACTCCGCTTCTGGCGGCTGGGGGCAGTTGGTTCGCGGATGTGGCGTCGATGACGATTCTCAGGGGAGCGCCGGACCAGCCGATTCCTGTCGACGCACCGGACGTTCGAATAGGGTACTGACCATGCAACACCACGATGACGTGGCGGCTACGGCGGACACGACCACGGCAACGCGGGACCAGAACGAGGAGGAGTGATGACGGACGTCGTCGTCACCACCGGACTGACCAAGCGCTACGGATCGGTCCTGGCACTGGATTCGCTGGACCTCACGATCCCCCAGGGGACCGTGTTCGGTGTCATCGGACCCAACGGCGCGGGTAAGACGACACTCATGCGGTTGCTGGTGGACGTGCTGCGTCCCACCTCGGGGTCGATCACCGTACTCGGGATGGAGCCCCGGGCCGGCGGCAAGGACCTTCGGGGACGGATCGGCTACCTGCCCGGCGAGTTCCATGTCGAACCGGGCCTCTCCGGACGAGCGCACCTGAAGTTCTGGACGTCGATCTCACCGGGTGATCGCACGCAGGTCCACCGACGCGCCGAAGCGATGGCCGAGCGCCTCGATATCCCGCTGGACCGCCCGGCGCGAAAGCTCAGCAAGGGCAACAAGCAGAAGCTGGGTCTCGTCCAGGCCTTCATGCATCGGCCCGAGCTGCTCATCCTCGACGAGCCCACCTCCGGTCTGGATCCCCTCGTCCAGCAGACGTTCCTCGAGCTGGTGTCCGAGGCGCGCGACGGCGGTGCCACGGTCTTCCTCTCCTCCCACGTGCTGTCCGAGGTGGAGCAGGCGGCCGATCTCGCCGTCGTCCTGCGGTCCGGGAGTATCGTGCGCGAGGCGTCGATCGAAGGGCTGCACACGACGGCGGTACGGCACTTGCGTGCGCGCCTGTCCGACGCCGATGCAGCGACCGTCGATCGTCGCATGGCCGACGTCGCCGCCGGCCTGGACGTCTCTGTGGAGGGCGAGGACGTGCTCGTCTCCGGACTCGTCCAGGGGCACGCGGACGATCTGGTGAAGGCCCTGGCCCGGTTCACCGTGGCCGATCTGGTGCTCGCCGAACCGGACCTCGAGGAATCGGTGCTGGCCATGTATTCGGGAAAGGACGTGCCGTGATGCCCATTCTGATCCAGTTCCTTCGTGCCGGAGCGAGAAATCTGCTGATCTGGGCTGTCGCCCTCGTCGCCGTGATGGCCATGTACCTGTCCTTCTATCCGTCCCTGGGAGGAGCCGCCTCCGGGATGACGGAGCTGGTCGACCAGCTCCCCGAGGGGATGGTCAAGGCCATCGGCTATGACCAGATCGCCACGGGTGCCGGCTACGCCCAGTCGACGTTCTTCGGCCTGCTCGGGTTCTTCCTCGGCACTGCGGCCGCGGTCGCGTGGGGAACCAGGGCCGTCGCGGGGGACGAGGAGTCCGGCATGCTCGAACTCACGCTCGCCCACCCGGTCTCGCGGCTCCAGCTGGTGACGGAGCGGACGCTGGCGATCCTCACGCGCCTGACCGTGCTCGGCGTCGTCCTCGGACTGGCGCTGGCTGCCATGAGCGGGCCGTTCGACCTCGGGCTCGAGGGGAGTCACATCGTCGCCGTGGTCGCTGCCTGGGTCCTGCTCACCTTCACCATCGCCATGGCGGCGCTGATGGGCGGAGCGGTGTTCGGCTCCCGGGTCGCTGCCCTCGGCATCGGTGCGGGGGTGGGTGTGGTCGCGTTCCTGCTCAACGCCCTCGGTGCCCAGTCGGAGGAGAACGCGTGGATGTCGGACATCTCACCGTTCTCGTGGGCGTACGGCGAGCGGCCCCTGGCCCAGGGGTGGGACGGCGGCGGGCTCGGTCTACTGGCTGCACTGGCCGCCGTGTTCGTCGCGACAGCACTGCTGGCCTTCGCGCGCCGCGACCTCCGCTCCTGACCCGATGTCGTAGCCCGAACACGGACAGCAGGTAGCGGGCCATGTCACTCACTCTCCTGCGCCTGACGGTCGAGGATCTCCGAGAGATCGGCGGGGAACCGGTGGACCTCCTGCGGCCAGTCGAGGGCCACGGCCAGGCGACCTGCCCAGTAGCGCGCGGCGTCGTCGTCGGGCACCTCCACGACGGTGAACCCGCCGAGGTGTTCCCTGGTCTCGGGATACGGCCCGTCGGTGAACACGGGCCGGCCGTCCTTGTTCACTACGCTGCAGAGCGCGGTCGAGGCGTCGATGCCCCCGTCCGCGAAGACGAAGACGCCGGCCGTCCTCATCTCCTCGAGGAGGGCGTGCGACGCCCCGCTCTTGCTGTGCAGCTCGTCGGGCGTCTGGTCGGGCACCCATTCGTCGTTGAACGCGATCAGATAGGTCGGCACCGTCTTCCCCTCTCGTCGTTGCGAGGTCCCTGGCGTGGTTCCTCGGCTGCGGACCCCGGAACGGGGCCTCACACCTGTTCCACGAACGGCGACGCCCCGATACGACACTATTCCCGGACTCCCGTTCACAACCGGGCTGCGGCTCCGAACCACCGGGGCAGGTGGGTGAGGAGATCGGACTGGTCGATGCCGACCCACACGACGTGCCCGCCCGGTCGCAGCAGCACCGCCGGGGCGTCCCGGCACCATCGACATTCAGCCCTGATCCGGTATCTGTTGCAGTTGTCCCCGTCCAGCTGTGAATGGTTGGGCATCAGCACGACGTCGGCATGCTCCTGCGACTGTCCCTGCGAGAAGTGGTTGAGCATGTTGGTGACAGAAGAGTAATGCTTGCCGCGCTATCCACAATTAGTTCAAGTGTTCGATTTCTGTCCGTGGCGACTGCGAGAATTGTTGCCATGAAGGACATCGCGGAGGCGGGCTCGGAACAGCTGGGCGCTGTTCTGGATGAGGTCGCGGCTCTGGCGGTGACGGTGAGGGGGAACGCTTCCAGAGCGTTGGAGGTCGTGTCCCGTATCGACAGGTTGTGTGACCGTCTTCAGGGCGTCCGGATGAACCTGCTGCTCGAGGCGCAGCTGAGCGGTGAGCCGGGGCTGAGCGTGGCCGAGCGGCTCCATTCCACGAATCGAGTGTCGCGTTCCTCCTCGCGCCGGGACGTGCGGCTGGCCTGTGATCTGTCGGATCGGTTCCCCCTGATTGCGCAGGCATGGCGCGACGGCGTGGTGTCGGAATCGCAGGCCCGCGCGATCGTCGCAGGGCTGAAGCACCTGCCGGTGGTATTGACTCGACTGCAGCTGGAGGAATGCCAGGCCGAACTGATTGCTTTCGCTGATCGACTGGATCCCGACGAGCTGCGCGTCGTCGCCGAGCGGATGGCCGAGGTGATCGACCCGGAGCGGGCAGAGGCTCTGGAGGCCGGCCGCATCGAGCGCGACGCCCGGATCGCCCACGCGCGGCGCGCTCTGGTGGTGGTGCCGGATCATCACGGGTCAATGCTGATCCGCGGCCAGCTGCCGATTGCCGACGGAGAGTTGTTCCTCACGCAGCTGACTGCTCTGACGCCGTCGGCGGCCTCCTATCGGTTGGCGGGTGAGCTTCCCGACCGGCAGGCACGGAGGGCCGACGCCCTGGTGCGGTGGTGCAGCATCGTCGCCGCCTCCGGGGAGCTCCCCGCCGTGGGTGGGGACCGGCCGCAGGTACTGGTGACCCTCGGGCTGGATGCACTGGTCCAAGGGATGAGGGCGGGCACCGTGCTGGCCTGCGGGGAGCCGCTGTCCGCGGGGGAGGCCAGGCGCCTGTCGTGCGACGCGCACATCACCCCCACCGTGCTGGGCGGGGCCTCGGAGGTGCTGGACGTCGGTCGGACGCACCGGTTCTTCACCAGGCCCATCCGGGCCGCCCTGGTGTTGCGCGATCAGGGATGCGTGTTCCCCGGCTGCGATGCCCCACCTGCCGCGTGCGAGGGTCACCACACGCGGCCGTGGTGGGCCGGCGGGACCACCTGCGTGGCGAACGGGGTTCTGCTGTGCCCGTACCATCATCGACTCGTGGAACCGGATCCGAACAAGTCGGAGCAGGTGCAGTGGCAGGTCCTGATCGACCCCGGAACAGGGTTGCCGTGGTTCGTTCCGCCGCGCCAGATCGACCCGCTGCGTGCCCCGAGACTGCATCATCGGTTCCTGTTGAACGGCACGAGTCCGCCCACAGGCGCCACCGCGGACGTCGGAACCTCACCGGTCTGGCGCAGCTAGCACCACCGACGCCTGCTCGCACAGCCACTCCTCCTTCCGGGCGGTGTGATAATCGGCCTCTACACGTGGTACAGCGACGGCCGCATCCACCGCGAGAGAAATGGAGCCCCCGCCGCGCGCCGATCGCCAGCACCGAGCTGAACCGACGCCTGGCTCGTACCCAGGCGGACTCCGGGCTCCGCCAGGATCTTGCAGTGCTGGCCGGCGACACGACCGACGACCCGGACCCGATTCGCTGATGCCGCCTTTGAGCAGTGGCTTCCTTGACAGCAGTGGCTTCCTTGACAGCAGCGTCTTCCCTGCAGCCGAGTGCGGTCGATGCGTCGAGACACAGCCAGCCCCTGATTCGACAACAGCGTTTTGTCTCAGGCCCGCGCAGCAATGGTCAGGAGCCATTGCGCTACACCCCGCGGGTTGGCCAGCGCGATGAGGTGTCTGCCGGGGAGCTCGTCGGGGATGATGCCCAGCCTTTCGCGAGCGAGGTGGTGCTGGAACTCCGGAGGGAAGAACCGGTCACCGGTGCCGATGAGGCTCCGCACCGGGATGCCCTCCCACCTTCGGGAAGTCACAGGCCTGCCCGAAGGGGGTCTCTGCCGGGCCCCGCTCGTCCGGGGCGCCTGCCAGGATCTCCTCGTGCACGTCGTGCAGGAAATGAGTCGCTTCGGAAAAGCCGCCACGGCGTCCAGCCCGTTCATCGGCGGCTTGCAGGGCGGCAGGCTGACCAGTGTTCTCCCACCATCGACCCGGCGTCTCCCCTGGCACGGGCACCATGGCGTTGATCAACGCCACGAGCCGGACGGGTCTGCGCGTGGCGACGACCGGTGCCGTGAATGCGCCCATCGAGTGGGCTGCGAGTACGACGTCCGTCCGCTCGCCGACAGCGAGGTCGACGGCCTGAGCGTATTCAGGCAGGCCCAGGGATGGATCGTCTTCCGGGATGTCGACAGCAATGGCCTCGTGTCCGGCGATCTCCAGCTCCGGGACGACAAGGTGCCAGTACCAGGCGGCTCCGCCACCCCCTGGAATGAGTACGAACGTGGCCATGTCTCCTCCTGACAGCTGATGTCACTGCGATTTCCGGGCGGTTCCCGGTACGAGGTCAGGTCCACCGGAAGATCCGGGCCGCGATCGGGTAGAGCACCATGGTCCAGCCGGCGAGCACGACGAGTTGCAGCGCGGGGACCTCGGTGGCGAACCAGGCGGAGTTCAGGGCCTGGCTGACGGCCCCCGCCGGCGTCCAGGTGGCGATCGTCTGCGCCCACTCGGGCATGAGGGGACCGGGGGTCCACATGCCTGCCAGGAACAGCAGCGGGAAGTACAGCAGCATCCCGACACCGGAGGCGGCGGTGCCGGTACGGACGCGGGCCGCCACGAGCAGGCCCAGCCCGAAGACCGCGACGGCACCGAGGACGAGGGCGAAGCCGGCGACGGCGAGCTGGCGGGGCGCGGGGGAACCGAAGACCATCGCCGCGATGGAGAGGGCCAGGACCGCCGCGACCAGGAACGCACCCACGTTGATGGCCACCTGGACGATCAACAGGGACGCGGGCCTGGCGGGGGTCGTGGAGAGCCGGCGGAGGACCCCGCGTTCACGGTAGGTGGCGATGACCACCGGCAGCGTCGACAGGGCGGGTGTGGCCAGGGCCATGGTCAGCACCGACGGCGTGAACGTCTGGATCATGGGCAGCCCGTCCCACGCCGTGCCGGGAGCGCTGACGGTGGTGCGCATGCCGGGGATGACCAGCCCAGTGCCGACCAGGACGAGGGCCGGGATGAGTAGCGCGAAGGTGGCCGCCGGGCCGTCGCGCAGATACAGGCGCGCCTCGCTGCGCAGCAATTCCACCGTCGCACGGCGGTGACGGGACGCGATCTCCGGCTGTGGTCGGGTACCCCGATGACGCTCGTCGGGGTGCCCGGTGAGGTCGTGATGGTTCTCCTGCGTCATCGCGGACGCCTCTTTCGTGACGGTGTGGAATCAGGGGTGTCATAGGTCGCGGGTCAGGTCGACGAAGACGTCGTCGAGACTGCGCGTACGGATTCGGGCAGGTACGACGCCGGCGTCGACCAGCGCCGTCAGCGCGGCGGTGAGCTCGCGCGGTCCGCCGGTGACCTCGAGACGTCCGGGTCCCGTCCGGACGTGTGTGCCGAGCGCGGCAGCGACGTGCGGGGCGTCCGCCTGTGCAGCGGTGTCGGAGAGGTCGATCACATAGGTGGTGGCGCTGTCACCGGAGACCAGCTCGCGTGGCCGGCCGGTGGCCTGCACCCTGCCGTGGTTGATGACGGCGAGGTGGTCACAGAGGTGTTCGGCCTCGTCCATGTAGTGCGTGACCAGCACGATGGTGACGCCGCGACGCCGGATCTGCTCGATCAGCTCCCAGGTATTCCGGCGGGCCTGCGGATCCAGGCCCGTGGTCAGCTCGTCGAGGACTGCGATCCGGGGGTTGCCCACCAGCGCCAGCGCGATCGAGAGCCGTTGCTGCTGGCCGCCGGAGAGCTCCGCGAAGGCGGTCCGCCGCTGTTCGGTCAGACCCAGCAGGTCCATCAGGTCGTCGGTATCGGCGGGGCCGGCGTAGAAGGAGGCGTACAGCTCGAGTGCCTCGCTCACGCGCAATCTGGTCGGGAGGCGGACCTGCTGGAGCTGTATCCCGACGAGTTCACGCACCCGGGCGGTTTCGCGGTGCGGGTCGAGCCCGAGCACTCGGATCCGGCCGGCGTCGACGGGTGTCAGGCCCACCATGGCCTCCACCGTCGTGGTCTTCCCCGCGCCGTTGGGCCCCAGGATGCCGAAGATCTCTCCCTCCTCGACGCGCAGGGACACGTCATCGACGGCGACGGTCCGTCCGTAGGTCTTGTGCAGGTGATCGATCTCGATCACGGCGGCTCCAGCCATGGGTTCGTCCTTCCACGTCGTAGCCCGGTGTTCCTCGATCAGGATCCCGACGGTCTGTTTCCTCAGGTGGCCGGCCGCAGTGCCAGGTCGACGACGTCGACCAGTTGCCGGGTATAGGCCTCCAGATCGAAAGCCGGGTCACCGACGAGCCGACCGGAGGCGGTATCGATGGCGCCTCGGATGAGCACCGCCATCGAGCGGGAGTCGACCTCACCGAAGCGCCCTGTGTCCTTGCCCGCCTGGAGCAGCGACTGCAGATGCGCAAGGACAGGATCCTCTCCGGGGACGGCGAATCTCAGCGAGCCGTCGGGGCTGCGCGCATTGGCGGCGATCTCGACGACAGCGCGGATGTCCGCCAGATTCTCCGCGAGGAAGGACAGATTGGCCTCCAGGTAGCCCCGGATGACGACCGCCGGATCATTCGCATGGCCGATCCGCTCCGCAATGGCCGCGCCCGCCCTGGCGTACACGTCGAACAGCACCTGCCCGAGAAGCTCGTCCTTCCCCGCGAAGTAGTAGGACACCACGCCCTTGCTCACACCTGCTCTTCGTGCGATCTCCGCCAGTGAACTGCCGGAGAACCCCAGCTCCGCCAGGGCCTCGATGGCGCAACGCATGATCTGCGCGCGGCGTGCCTCTTCGGTGAAGGTCCGGGGCCGATCCATCTCGTCTGACCGCATGGTCAGATGTTAGTACGCGCGGATAGTTCAGGGAAGGGGTACGCCACGAACGCTACGACAGCTGACGATGGTCCTGCCGGCACTGCACAGCCGGGGATGCGAGCATCTGCGTCCGGTCCCCTTTGAGGTCGGGGCGGCCGCGGCGCGCCCGTAGGCGTGCCGTCGTCGCGCCTTCTACCGGTGCCTGACACCTTTCCCGGCGAGGACGGCCCGGTATCCCTGACGATAGGTCGGGTAGGTGAAGGAGAAACCCGTGGACCGCAGGAGGCTGCTGTCCACGCGGCGCGCGCCACCACGGGTCGCCGACGTCTCACCGCGCCGCGGGTCGGGCACACCCACCTCGCGCGCGATGAACTGCAGCACCTCGCCGAGATCCACCGGCTCCTCGTCCGCGCCGAGATAGATCTGCTCCGGGGAATCCACCGACGTCACGAGATGCACGATGGCCGCAGCCGCATCGTCACGATGAATGCGATTGGTCCACTGCATCTCGGTCGGGAGCACTGCCGTTCCGTCGGTGACCTGGTCGATCAGCCGTGTGCGTCCGGGCCCGTAGATCCCCGCGAGGCGGAGGACGAGCCCCTGGGCGGGGAGCCGCTCCAGGAGGACCCGCTCGGCCGTTCTGACCTGACGGGCTGTGGGACTCGCGCTCTCCGCAGGCGATTCCTCGGTGACCCAGGCGCCGTCGAAGTCCCCGTACACTGCTGTCGAGGAGACGAAGAGGACACGCCGCGGCCGGACGCCGTCCCGCTCGAGAGCATCGAGGACATTGGCCGTCGCGTCCACATAGGCGCTGCGGTAGGCCTCCTCCGTGCGCTCACCGGCGGCGGTGGCGATGACGACGACGTCGGTGTCCTGCGGGATCGCCGGCAGCTGCTGCGTGAGGTCGGCGGTGACAGGTTCGATCCCGGCGGGCAGGTGGTGAGGGGAGCGCCGCCAGCCGATCACGCGTTCACCCCGGGCCGCCATCCGCAGCCCCACCTCGGTCCCCAGATCGCCACAGCCCGCTATCAGTACCGTCATCACGTGTTCCGTCCTCTGTCGGCTGCGGTCGCCCTGGCCGTGCCGAGGTCAGTCTAGGTGTCGTACCGACTGGATCGATCGAACCGGTCTCCCACCCGTGCTCACCTCGGAGGGCTCCCGCCCGTAGACTGGCCCGCGACCGAGCCGGACGCATCCGGGTACAGCGCATGAGGGACACCAGGGGGAATGCATGGGACGCACGAGATCCGTAGCGGACAGCGTGGTGATCGACCGATCACCGTCGGAGCTGTACGGGATGATCGGCGATGTCACGAGAATGGGTGAGTGGAGCCCCGAGAACAAGGGGGCTACGCGCCGGCGCGAGGGCGCAGCCGAGGTGGGGGACGAGTTCATCGGTTCGAATACGCGCGGCCGGGTCAGCTGGAGCACGCTCTGCACCGTCACCCGTGCGGAGCCGGGCCGGGTCTTCGCCTTCCGCGTGCATGAGATCGGCGGGCCGAAGCGACGGCTTCCTGCGCGGATCGCCTCCTGGCAGTACACCTTCGAGGACCACGACGGCGGGACCCTCGTCACCGAGACGTGGACCGACGACAGGCCCTGGCCCGACGTCGTCGCCCGGGTCTTCGACTCCGCCGTCACCGGAGGCAGGACCTTCGCGGACTTCCAGCGCGGCAACATCCGCCGCACCCTCCGGAAGCTGAAGGTGGTCGCCGAAGCCGACGTCGTGCGTTGACCTGGCCGGGGCGGCGCATCTAGTCGCGCATGCGCACCGCGGTCTCGCGCAGATAGAGGTCCACCCGGGAGTAGGCGTCGCGGGTCAGCGCTTTCCAGAGTTCCGCGGCGAGCCGGGGATCCTCCTCCTCGATCTCCTCGATGGTCTGCGCGGTCAGGACGTCGACGCGCGTGCGTTCCAGCGCCTTGACGGTGGTCTCCTGGCGATCGTCACTGCCGAGGGCCAGCTCGCCGAACGTCATACCGGCACTGAGAGTGCTCAGCCTCAGGCGCTCGCCGGTGGGGCCGGGCGCCGACGTGAGGATCTTCCCGGCGAGAATGAAGAACACGCCGCCGAAGGACTGTCCGACACGACGGACCACCTGGCCCTTCTCGTAGATGCGCTCCTCCATGCGATGGGTCAGGGCGGCGAGGTGCGCGGGCTTGAGAGGGCTCAGCGCCACGCACTGGCCCACCTCGACCTCGGTCGGCAGGACCAGATGTTCTCCGTACCGGGCGATGAGCTCGTTCTCGCACCACTCGACGGCCGCGGTGCGCGTGTCGAACGTGGGCACCGGGCGTTCCACGTCCCTGAACGTCTCGGCGAGGGTGTTCTCGCGGTCGATCAGGACGAGCTCGCAGCCCGAGTCGAGGAGATTCTCCCGGGCCTCGCCGAGCAGACGGAGGGAGACGTCGGCGACCTCGTCCACGCGGCGCAGGTCCAGGATCACGTAGGCGACGTCCTCGGCCAGACTGCTCAGTTCCCGCACCATGGATTCCGTGCCGGCGAACAGGAGATCTCCGTTGAGTTCGATGACCATGGCCCGGTGCCCCTCCTCGCGCAGGACCTCGACGGCCTCGTCCGCGCGCCGGATACCCGACGGTGCGGCCGTGATGTCGTAGCTGGCACGGATGGCCGAGCGTCCGGCACGGGCTGCACGGACGAAATGCAGCTCCATGTCCCTGGACAGTCGCTGGCTCGTCGCAACGCCGCGAACGCTGTTGCCGTGGTCGTCGAGGGGAGGGGAGTAGACGGCCAGGCCCACCTGGCCGGGCAGGACGGCGATGGTCCCGCCGCCCACGCCGCTCTTGGCCGGCATACCCACCGAGGTGAGCCAGGCACCGGCGTCGTCGTACATGCCGCACGTGGTCATGACGGAGAGGACGCGCTCGACCGGGAGGAGATCCATGACCTGGACACCCGTCATCGGGTTGCGGCCCGAGTTGGCGAGCGTCGCTGCCATCACCGACAGGTCCATGCAGTTGACCATGACCGAGCA
This sequence comes from Arthrobacter echini, assembly GCF_004803505.1. GTDB lineage: Bacteria > Actinomycetota > Actinomycetes > Actinomycetales > Micrococcaceae > Arthrobacter_D > Arthrobacter_D echini. Next base: position 316,564 of record NZ_SSWH01000002.1, on the reverse strand, counting down.
CTGCCTGAAGTAGTCCTCGACCACGGGCGTCGGGTCGTTCTCGATGATCTCGAAGGAGCGCAGGAGATAGGCCAGTGCCCGGTTCCGGTGGCCGTGGTCGAGCTCGGACCGGTAGATCTCCTCGTCGACGCCGAGCTGCCTGCCGGCGAACTGCGAGTACAGGTTCGCGATGCGCTTGAACCGGGTGTTACCTCCGCGGGAGCGGATCAGCGAGGTCGCCGTCAGGGCACCGGCGTTGATCATCGCGTTCGAGGGACGCCCCGTGCCCGGGGCGAGCGAGATCTCGTTGAAGGCATCCCCGGAGGGTTCGACGTCGACCTTGGCGTCGACGGCGTCCATCCCGAGATCGGACAGGGCCAGTCCGTAGGTGAAGGGCTTGGAGATCGACTGGATCGTGAACTCCTCACGCGTGTCCCCGACCTCGTACATGTAGCCGTCCACGGTGGTGAGGCAGATACCGAAATTGTCGGGGTTGACCGAGGCCATCGCCGGGATGGTGCTGTAGGGCTTGCCGTCCCGTAGGTCGGAGATCTCCTCATGGATGATTCTCAGGTAGTTCTCGATCGGAGATTCCATGCTCTCCAGCGTAGGGTGCTGGACGGCGCGCTCCTGCCGTTCCTCTGCCGCGTGCGGCTCAGCGCTGCTGGGCTCAGCGCTGCCGAACGGGCATGTCTCCCGCGTCATGACACAGAACATCTAGGGTTGGAGGATGGCAGCTGTGGGGGAAGCGCTCGAGGCCGATCGGCTTCTCGTGGGGTACGCGGGACGTCCGGTGTGCGGGGAGGTCTCCTTCCGGATGATGCCGGGCGAGGTCCTGGCGGTGGTGGGATTCAACGGTGCCGGGAAGTCCACCGTGGCACGTACGGTAGCCGGGCGGCAGGAGCCACTGGCAGGGGAGCTGCGTGTGCTGGGCCTGCCGGTGATGCCCGATTCTGCCGGGTTCCGGCGTCAGGTCGCGGTATTGTTCGACGAGGACGTGTTCTTTCCTTCCCTGACGATCCGGGAGCATCTGCTGCTGGTGGCGCGGGGCCATTCGCTCGGCTCTCCGGAGGAAGCAGTCGATGCGGAGCTGGGGTTCTTCGGTCTTGAGGACAAGGCAGGCGTCGTACCCGACGTGGTGTCGTCGGGACAGCGCAGGCGCCTGCTGCTTGCCGCCGCCTTCATCCGCCCGTCGTCCCTGCTGATCCTCGATGAGCCGGAACAGCGTCTGGACCCGGTGATGCGCGAGGGGCTGGCAGAACGCATCCGGCAGCGGGCCGACGCCGGGACCGCCGTCGTCCTGGTCACGCACGACCCCCGACTGCTCGTACAGGCAGCAACGGCCTGCCTGGTGATCGACGAGGTCGTGGAGCAGGTCGACACCGAGCGGGGAGCGCAGTTCATTGCGGGTTCCTGAGTCAGCTCGCCGCTCCTCGGGGTCGTCGTCCTCCGATGGGCCTTCGCAGCTCCTGACCCGGGAGATCGTCGACTTCACGCGGTCCGCCTCCCGGCAGTACCACAGGGCTCATACCTCGGCGCGCGATGTGTTCGTCGACGTCTACTCGAACGCGCTCGCCCTCGGGGTCGTCCTGATGATCGCCGTCTCGTTCGTCCTCACCCTTCGCGATGAGCTGGCAGGACGGAGTCTCGGCGACACGGATCTGGTGGCGGCACGCTGGCAGGTGGTGCCCGCCGATGTCGTCTGGCTGGTCCTGACCTGTCTGGCCCTGGTCGGCATCATGTCGCTGGCCCGCCGTCTGGGGCCCGTTACGGTGACCAGGGCCGAAGGAGCTTGGTGGCTGCCCCTGCCGATCGGGCGTGGGCGCATGGTCCTACCGGCCTTCCGCAGGCGGCTCATGGCCTCGGGTGGCATCGCCTTCCTGGCCTACGTTCCCTTCAGTGTCCTGACGTCGCCCGACCGCTCACCGACGGTGCACGCGAGTTCGGCGCTGGTCTTCGGCGTCGGGGCCGTCCTCGCCGTGGCCGGTGCGGCGATCCTGCAACTACGGCCCTCGGCTTCACCCACACCGCGGACCTGGATCGTCCTCGGGCTCGTCCCCGTGGCCCTCCTGCCCTTCCTGACGGCCACTGCCTGGCCCCTTGTGCTGGTGCTCATCACGGCCGCAGTTCTCCTCGCCCAGGTGATACCCCGCGTCGGTGACGTGCCCGGCGTCGAGCTCCAGCGAGGCGGCGCTGTCTCCGGACACGCCGCGGCCTCCATCTTCTTCGTCGACACCAATGAGCTGCGGCGTGCCCTCACATCACCGCCACGCCACAGTGCCAGCCGGCGCGGACGTCGGTACTACGCACGCCCCACCCATTCGGCCGTCGCGGCGCTCGTGCGCGCGGACGTCGTGGCGTTTCTCCGTCTGCAGCCCCTGCCCATCGCCGCGCTGACGTGGTGGGGCATCTGCCTGGGCCTGGCCCTGCTCACGCCGGCTCTTCCCGTGGTCGTCGTGCTCGGCGTCGTCCTCGTTGCCGGCTGCAGCGTGAGCGCGGGGACCGGGACAGTTGCCCGGCGCATCGCGGTCGTCGCCGAGCTCGACACGCTTCTGCCCATCAGCCCGTTCCTGGTCCGGTGCAGCAGAATACTCATGCCCGCCCTGGCCATGGTGCTGTGGATGGGTGCACTGGTCGCCGTGCTCGTCGGGCTGGGCGCCGGACCCGCGTCCCTCGTCCTGCTGGGCGTCATCGCAGGCCCTGGTATGGGAGCAGGAGCAGTGCGGGCTGCGACGCGTCCGCCGACGGACTGGAGCACGCCGCCCGTGGAGACGCCGTTCGGACCCGTACCCCAGGGTCAGGCGGCATCACTCCTGAGTGGCACGGACATCACCGTCGTGGCGATGATCCCGATCCTGCTCGCCCTCTACCTCGGAGCTGTTCACCCCTGGCTCCTCATTGCGCAGGTCATCGCGAGCGCGGTTGCCGTCCTCGTACAGGCATCCGCCCGCTGAAGAACTCCTAGCCTGTTGTCCCGGTCCTCCGGAGGTATCCGGTGAACTCCCGGTCCTCGAGCGGGTCCATGCGGGCGACGACAAGCCCTGCGGACCGGGCGAGATCCACGAACTGGTCGGGATCGTGCCAGTGGATGGTCCACACGCGGTCCACCCGTTCCATCTGATCGTCCCTCTGCAGCTCGTAGCGCGTGTGGGTCCGGCGCGTTCGGAGAGTGCTGCTGTCGTACTCCTCGGACTCGATCGTGTAGCGGGCCAGCGCCCCGTCGGCGGTCCTTGCTTCGCGCACGCGACCGAACTCCTCGGCCGGGGTAGGCTCCGGGATCCAGAGCGGCACCATGGCCCGCCCGTCCGGATGAAGATGAGCGGCGATGCCTTGCAGGGTCCGGTACGCGGCGTCGTCGTCGGGAAGCAGGGTGAACGTCGGTCCGACCAGATAGATCGCCCGGTAGGTGCGGGGCAAGGCCAGCTCCTGCATCGGCTGGCAGTAGGTGCGCACCTGCAGACCTTCCGCATCGGCGCGTGCGTGGCAGCGATCGAGCATGTCCTGCGACGAGTCGACGCCGTCGACGTCGACACCGCGCCGAAGGAGCTCGAAGAACGGCCCGTCGTCGCCGCACCCGAGCTCGAGCGCTGGTTGCCCCGCCTGTCCGACGAACTCGACGTAGCGGGCGGCGTCGAAGGTGGTGCCCCGCAGCGCGGTGTAGATTTCGGGGACGATCCCGGTATAGAAGTCTGAGGCGCTCACGCGCGATGTGTCCTGAGCAGCACGCGATTCAGTGTAGTGAGTCCGCAACGGTCGGTGACTGACCTGCGTACGCTGAGCACAACGAGGGACTGAACCATGTCAGGGATCACTGTTCCTGCCGGAACCCGCGCTGTGGTGTTCGACGTCGTGTGTGGGAGCCGCTGGAGTGGCACCTCTCGACGAAGCTCCCCGAATCGACCATGTGGACCTGTGCAGGATGATCACGTACTGATCATCCGCTGAGTGGACAAGCCCGTTCTCCAGGTCGCTGCGTCGGGACCATGCGCCGCAGAGCACATGTCTCAGGGCTTCGGCAACCCAGGCCAGTTCGCATTCGCCGGTCATGTTTCGATCAGGTCGTGCTCGGTGAGCTGCCCCTCGGGTAGGTCTGGGTATGCCAGAGTCATGTCCATGGGCGCATCAACGATGGAGGACCGGCTGCGTGACACTGGTCGGGGCCGTGGCTATCTTCCGGTCGAGAGCTCGGGAGTGCCGTGGATGTTCGATCCCGAGGACCCGACGCTGCAGCATCACGCTGATCATCAGGCCGAGGGACCCGGTGCCCCCGCCGACCATCGGCACTACATCGACGACGCGGCCGGATGCGCCGGGACGCTGGGGACGGAGCTCGGCACGGCCCTGGGTGATGCCCACCTGCACGTGCGTCACGGAGCACAGCACCGAACGGCGAAGACTTCACTCGGAGAGGACGCCGGCGCCGCCTGGGAGACTGCGACGATCGACGGCATCCGCACCGTCCGCATCCGGACACTGGACGGCTCGGACGACGTCGACACCGTGCTCCTAGCCGGAGTGGCGCGTTCCGCCGAGGACTTCGCTCATCAGTACATCGTCGTGGACCTGCGTGGCAATGGTGGAGGAGATGACTCCTACATCACGGACTGGTTCTCACCGTTCATCGCGGAGCCAGCAGGCCCGGCCTGGACCGAACTCGGGATGACCCTCTCGTCCTCCGGTTCTTCCACCGCCTTCTGGAACTACGCGACCTGGTTGAGGCTCAACCATCATCGGGTACCGGAGAGCTTCGAGGCGGAGCACCTACGACCGAAGCAGAACGACAGCATCGAGATCAGACGCGGTCCCGAGCAGACAGCATCCTTCCTGACGGGCTCCGTACAAAGCGGCTCGACGTCCGGTGGCTCAGAGCCATGGGCAGGAAGCATGATCATCGTCATCGACGGCGGGACCGGTTCCTCCGCCGAATCAGCGGCCCTGCTCCTACGGAACCTCGTCGGCGCTGTCATCGTGGGTTCGCCGAGCTACGGAGCCATCGACTACGGCAATCTGGCGCCGTACTTCCTCCCCACGAGCGGCATGGAGATCCATCTGCCGGCACAGGAGAACGACTGGGGAACGAGCATCGACTTCGTGGGTATCCGACCCGACATCCCCCTCCCCGCGGTGAGACCCCTTCGCGAAATCGCTGCGGACTTCCACACCCTTCACGACGCCGGCGCGGCCACCCGACGTCGTCGAGTGGTTTGATGGACACGCCGCCACCCCGCCGGGTGCAGCCCCCGATGATCGGAGCGAAAAGATGCCCCCGCGACCACGCGGCGCCACCCAGGCGCCTCGGCTGTCCCTGCAGCCGCCTCAGAACGTTGCCGTGATAATGGAACCCCACCTGCTCGACGGCGATAATCGGGAGGGGGAGCACTACGAACGGCTAGCCCTCGACGGGCAGGAGCTGGCAGGAATCACCCTGCAGGAATGCGTGCTGGAGGGCGTCTCCATGAACGATACGGAGCTGCGCGGTGCCCGCTTCATCGAGTGCGCCTTCGAGGATCTCTTCGCTCCGGTCCTCCGCGCATCGCGCAGCAGCTGGCGCGAGACCTTCCTGCACAGCACGCGCTGGGGCTCGGCGGAGCTCTATGACAGCCGGTTCGACCGCGTCCATCTCGACGGCGGCAAACTCGACTACGTGAATCTCCGCAGCTCCCGGGTGACCGACGTGCTCCTGACCGGCTGCATCATCGGAGAGCTCGATCTCACCGGGGCGAAGGCTACACGCGTCGCGCTGCGGGACTGCACGGTGGGAACGCTGACGCTCGACGGCGCGCAGCTGGCGGACGTGGATCTGCGCACCAGCAGCTTCCGCAGCATCAACGGGCTCGACGGCCTGCGCGGCGCCACCGTGGACGAGTACCAATTGCAGGTGCTCGCGCCGTATCTCGCGGAGCGCATGGGTCTCCGGATCGAGGGTTGAGCGGCGTCAGGACACCGTCAATCTGCAGGGCGCTTCCTATCTGACTTGTCCACTTCGGCGGCGGGATACCCCGGCCCGCCGGGATACGGCGTACCCGGGGGGTACCCGGGGCCGGGGGGATGCGCAGGACCGGTCGGATGACCTTCCGCGTCGGGTTCGGTCGCCCGATCAGCAGGACCAGTGCTGCGAGCAGGGGCGGTGCCGGATTCAGGGGCGCTGGGAGAGTCAGGGGCAATGCCGGATTCAGGGGCAGGAGCCCTCCCAGGATCGGTCTCGACCGGTCGCGGTGTGGAAATGACTGCGCCCTTCGGCTTTTGCTCAGCCGGAGCCGGAGCCGGCCCGCCAGTAGGACCGGGGCCGTGCTGCACGGAGTCGTACCGCGCCGGATCGTACTGCTCGGGGTTCCAGGACAGGGCCGGGGCCGACGGCTGCACAGGGGCCACCGGCCGGCCGACCGGCGGCATGGACCCACCGGGAAGTGCCCCGGCCCATGCAGGCTGGGAGATCGGCAGGACCGGCGGCGGGGGAACGGAGCGAGTGCGGGAGATCCCGCGCCGATCCGCGAGCCGGACGATGACGGCGGCGGTCGCACCCAGAGTCGCCACGGAGAGGACCAGACCCCCCACTGTTCCCTCGGAGGAGTTGACGTCAGCGAGGCCGAACGCGCCGAGCACGAAGATGGTCATGTTGTTGATCGCGTGGACCGCGATGGCGGCCTCCAGTCCACCCGTGCGCCAGGTGATCCAGCCGGCGACGATGGCGAAGATCGCCACGTCGATCTGGCCCAGCGGATCGTAGCCATGGGCCACGACGAAGAGGGGGACGGGCAGCAGGATCGCGAAGGCAGGATGGCGGAGCCAGCCGCCGATCGTCTGCATGAGGAAGCCGCGGAACACGTACTCCTCCGCCGCGGCCTGGAACGGTACGGCCACGATCGACAGCGCGAGCATGACCAGCAGGACCGACCCGTTCTGGGTCCCGGGCACCGCGAAGGACTCGTCGGGGAAGAAGAAGCCGATCGCGGCGGACACCAGGAGGCTCGCAAGGAACACGGCGAGGGCGACGGCGGCGCAGACGGCGAGCCAACGCCACCGGATCCGGCCGGCCACGGAGGAGAGCAGTCCGATGGGCCGCGGCCCCATGATCAGCACAGCCAGGACGAGGGACGGGATCATGAGGATCAGCGAGACGAGGGTGAACGCGAAGATCACCGGATCGCTGAGGTCGATGGCCAGATCGGCACTCGCGTACTGCTCGATGTCCGTGTTGGTCGCGAAGGCGATGATCGCGGCGACGATGAGCAGCACGATGGTGAAGACAACGTAGATCACGACGCCGAGAAGTGCCGTGACGAGCGGCTTCCACCATCGGTACCGCGGCCAGGAGCGGGCAAGGCGGTGGTACTCGTACTGACGATCGACCTGTTCCATGACTCCTACCGTAGTGCGGATTTCTTCACGTTCTCTGAGGCTGCTGCGCGTCGGTCCTGCCGGTACCGCACATGCCCGGCGACGGTGACGACGGCGGACAGCAGCGCGGAGACGGCGATACCCAGCCAGAGCTCCACCTTCACGGTCAGCGCCCCGACGACGGCGCCCGCGAGGATCAGCGCGATCGCGGAGGACCGCCGCGCCCAGAACGGGCTCGTGCCCCCGGCCAGCCGGGAATCGGAGGCGAGCCCAGTGATGGTGGAGGTGACGACGACGGTGGTGATCTCGGCGACCTTCAGGCGTTTCGCGGTCGCGGCCTGCACACCCATCATGGTCGCAAGGCCCGACGTCGTGATGCTGCCCAGGAGCTCCTCGGCACGAACATCCACGAGTCCGGTGTAGACCGCGACCGCGGCCAGGCCCAGGGTCACCGTCAGGAGGGAACGCGAGGTGTGGGCGGACCATCCCTCGGGTCCCTTGCGCAGGACGCGCCCGGCCAGAGCCGCGCCGACCATGAAGAAGACCAGTGCAAGCGCCGGCCGCAGGATCGGCAGATCGGCCCCACCCACGAAGGCCATGCCGAGGAGCACCACATTGCCGGTCATGTTGCCCGTGAAGACGCGGTCCAGGCCCAGATAGCCCACCGCGTCGATCACGCCCGTGGAGAAGGTCAGGGCGAGCATGAGCCAGAGATGGAGGCGGTCCGTTGCTACCCGATTCTTCTGCACAGTGATTTCCTTCATAAAAAGGCTTGATCTCTTTGTATACGAAGCCTACAGTCTATTCTGCGATTGTATTCAATCTCACCAGAACAGGACAGAAGCAGTTCCCACCCGCCCGTCTGTGAGGAACCCATGCAGCAGCCCACCCGTAGTGCAGTCATCCGCAGGACGTCCGGCACGGCCGCCGGTCTCCTCGCAGCGGCCGCCGTCGCCATCACAGCACTGACCGCCTGCCAGCCCATCCAGCCGCTACCCGCCGCCGAGGACCGTGAGGACGTGACATCCGCGGAGGCCGGCGCTGTCGCAGTCCGGGAGGGTGGGGATCTCGTCATGGCGCTCTCGGCAGAGCCGGACCGACTCGATCCGACGACGTCGTCGTCCCTCTACACGCGTTACGTCATGCAGACCATGTGCCAGAAGCTGTACGACATCGACGCCGAGGGCGAGATCGTCCCGCAGCTGGCGACGGCGCTGCCGGAGGTCTCGGCGGACGGCCTGACCGTGACCATTCCACTGCGCACCGATGCAACGTTCGCCGACGGTGTGCCGTTCGACGCCGAAGCGGTCCGCGCGACCCTCGACCGGCATCTGACCTTCGAGGGCTCCACCCGCAAGGGGGAACTCGGACCGATCACCGACATCCGGGCGGTCGCTCCCTATACGGTCGAGATCAGCTACGAGAAGCCGTTCGCCCCGCTCACCGCGGCCCTGGCCGATCGCGCCGGCATGATGCTCTCGCCCGAGGCCATCGAGGAGAAGGGCGCGGACTTCGGCGACAGCCCCGTCTGTGTGGGCCCGTTCAAGTTCGTCGACCGTGTCCCGCAGACCTCCATCTCGGTGGAGCGGGACCCGCTCTACTACGACCCCGAGAGCGTCCACCTCGACACCATCACGTACCGGATCATCACGGACGCCAACATCAGGGCCGCGAATCTGCGCTCGGGGGACGTGCAGGTCGCCGACACCATCTCACCGCAGGACGTCGACGCGCTCCTGAAGGAGGACGGCGTCGGCGTGCTGCAGGTCGGGTCCCTGGGGTACCAGGCCCTCACGGTGAACGTCGGCAACACCGAGGGTGTGGGAGAACCTCCCGGCACCATCGACACGCCGCTCGCGCAGGAGAAGGCCGTCCGCATGGCCCTGTCCATGTCGGTGGACCGCGATGCCCTCGTGAACACGGTCTTCAACAGCTGGTTCGAGTCGGCGTGCTCGCCCATCTCCCCGGACAGTCCCTTCGCCACCGACCTCAGCGCCGCGTGCCCGCCCTACGATCCCGAGGGCGCGAGGCAACTGCTCGAGGACGCCGGGGTGCAGGTGCCCTATCCCATCGAGATGCAGGTCACCAACACCCCGGACACGCTGCGCTACGCGCAGGCCCTGCAGGCGGCCGTGAGCGACGGCGGCTTCGAGCTGAGCGTGGTGCCGGTGGAGTACTCCACGCTGCTGGACGTGCAGTCCCGCGGCGACTTCGAGGCACTGCAGCTCGGCTGGTCCGGGCGTGTGGACCCGCACGGCAACATGGCCAACTTCCTCTCGACCGGCGGCGGCAACAACTACTCGGGCTACAGCAGCCCCGTCATGGACGAACTCCTCGCCAGTGCCGCACGGATCAACGACGTCGACGAGCGCGCGAAGATCTACGGCGAGGCCGTCGCCCTCCTCCAGGAGGACAATCCGATCATCTACCTCTACCGACAACGCAATCTGACGGCCTACAGCACCGACGTCACCGGTGTGGAGACCTTCACGGACGGCGTGGTGCACCTCAGCGGTGCCGCGTTCGTCGAGAAGGAGAACTGACATGGGCCGCTACGTCCTCACCCGGCTCTGGCAGTCGGTGCTCACCCTGGTCCTCGCCTCCCTCGTGGTCTTCATCGGGGTGCGTCAGCTCCCCGGCGATCCGGCGCTGGCCATGGCGGGGGAGGAAGCCACTCCGGAGCAGCTCGCCGCCGTCCGCGCCGATCTCGGTCTCGACCAGCCGCTTCTCACGCAGTACGTCGCCTTCGTCCGTAACATGTTCCAGGGGGACTTCGGCGAATCGACGCGGACCGGTACACCCGTCACGGAGCTCATCGCGACGACCCTGCCGGTGACACTCTGGCTCTCGGCCTACGCGATCGTCGTGGCGATCGTCGTCGGGATCCTGCTGGGCGTCGTCGCCGAGCGCTTCCGGGGACGCTGGCCCGAGTGGGTGGCCAACGCCCTGGCCCTGATCGGACTGTCGGTGCCGAACTTCTGGCTCGGCATCCTCGCGATCCTCTACCTCGCGGTGACGCTGGGATGGTTCCCGGCGTCGGGCTACGTGGACGTCCTCTCGGACCCGCTCCGCGGTCTCTACTACCTCACCCTGCCGGCCCTGATCCTGGGGACGGGCCTGGCCGCCGTGATCATGCGGCAGACCCGCGCGTCCATGATCGAGACCATGACCACGGACTACGTCCGGACCGCCCGGGCGAAGGGCCTCGGACGGGGCCGCGTCCTGGTGCGCTACGGTCTGCGGAACTCGCTCATCGTCGTGGTGACGATCGTCGGCCTCCAGCTCGGCGGCCTCATCTCGGGTGCGGTGGTCACGGAGAGGATCTTCGCGCTGCCGGGCTTCGGCAAACTCACGCTCGACGCCGTCTTCACGCGTGACTATCCGGTCATCCAGGCGGTGGTGCTGATCATCACCGTCAGCTACATCCTGATCAATCTCGCCGTGGACATCCTGTACTCGGTGATCAACCCGAAGATCCGCGTCGGAGGAGCTGCCTGATGGCCGTCGAGACACTGGCCCCCGTGGAGGGCGGCACCGGACTGGGCTCCGGCCGCGGCCGCATCCTGTCCTCCCTCCGGCACAATCCACTGGGCATCGCCGGCGGCATCATGCTCCTCGTCGTCGTGCTGGCAGCACTCCTGGCCCCCGTCCTGGCGCCCTACCCGCCCACCGAGGTGCACTTCGACACCCCGTTCCAGCGGCCGCTCACCGAGGGCTTCCCGCTCGGCACGGACGACCTGGGGCGCGATGTGCTCTCGCGGTTGTTGTTCGGCATCCAGACCTCGCTGCAGGTCGGGGTGCTCTCGGTGCTCCTGGCCGTGGTCATCGGCACCCCGCTCGGTCTCCTGGCCGGCTACTCCCGAGGCTTCGACGCCGTCATCTCCCGCCTCACCGACGTCACCCTGGCCTTCCCGTTCCTCATCATCGCCGTCGGTCTGGCAGCGATCAGCGGGCCGAGCCTGAGCAACGCCGCGATCGCCCTGGGTATCGCGCAGATCCCCACCATGATCCGCGTGGTCCGCGGCGAGACACTGCGGATCAAGGAGAGCGACTTCGTGCTCGGCGCCCGCACCATGGACGCCTCGCCCGTCTGGATCATGCTGCGGCACGTCCTGCCGAACGCGACGTCGGCCATCATCGTGCAGGCGACGGTCATCATGCCCGTCGCGGTGATCGGCGAGGCGCTGCTGTCCTTCCTCGGGCTCGGTATCCAGCCGCCCACACCGAGTCTGGGGATCATGCTCTCCGACGCCCAGCAGTACATCTTCCGCGCCCCCAGCGCAGCGATCTTCCCGGGTCTGGCGATCGCCGCGATCTGCCTGGCCTTCAATCTGTTCGGCGACGCCCTACGCGACGCCTTCGACCCGACGAACACCACCCGGAAGTGACCCGATGACGTACACACCGCCCGATCCGTTCACCACCAGACCCACCCTGCGGGGCACCTTCGGTATGAGTGCCTCCACCCACTGGCTCGCCACTGCCTCCGCCCAGGCCGTCCTGGAACGCGGCGGCAATGCGATCGACGCCGCCGTCGCCGGCGCCTTCGTGCTGCACGTCGTCGAACCCCACCTCAACGGCCCCGGCGGCGACATGACCGGCGTCTTCGCGACGGCCGAGGAGCCGGGGCGGCCGATCGTCCTCATGGGCCAGGGCCCGGCACCGGCCGCGGCCACGCGCGAGCACTATCTCGAGGAGGGCCTCGAGCTCGTCCCCGGCGCCGGTGCCCTCGCCGCGGCGGTGCCCGCCGCCGTCGACGCCTGGCTGCTCCTGCTGCGCGATCACGGAACCTGGGAACTCGGCGACGTCCTGGCCTTCGCCATTGGCTACGCTCGTGAAGGCCATCCCGTCCTCGGGCGCGTCGGGGCGACCATCGCCACCGTCGCCGATCTCTTCACGGAGCACTGGCCCACGTCCGCGGCGCTCTGGATGCCCGACGGCGTCCCTCCGCGCGAGGGCGACATCATCCGGAACGAGGCGTACGCGCGCGTGCTCGACTCCCTCGTGAGCGCTGCGACGGACGGCGGGACGCGCAGTGAGCGGATCGACGCCGCGCGGCATGAGTGGCGCACCGGACTGGTCGCGACGGCCACCGCGGAGTTCATCAGGACACCCCACCGCCACTCCTCCGGACTCGATCACGCAGGGGTCATGACGATCCAGGACTTCGCCGGCTTCGAGGCAGGCTACGAGGAGGCCGTCACCCTCGAGTTCCGCGGCCACACCATCGCCAAGACCGGGTCCTGGGGCCAGGGACCGGCCCTGCTGCAGACCCTGGCCATCCTCGACGGGTTCGACGACGAGCACCTCGATCCGTCCACGGCACTCGGGGCGCACACCATCCTCGAAGCGCAGAAGCTCGCCCTCGCGGACCGCGAGGCCTACTACGGGGACGACGACGTACCCCTGGAGTACCTCCTCTCTCCCGAGTACGCCGCCGAGCGGCGCGCCCTGATCGGGGATACGGCGTCGCTGGAGTTCCGCCCGGGGACCGTGCCCGGGCACGAGCCCTTCGTCCCGCCCCTGCGCACCGGCTACACGCCTCCCGCGCTCGCGGACGGCAGTGGGTTCGCCGGTGTGGGCGAGCCGACAGTCTCACGGACCGGTGAGACGCGCGGGGACACGTGCCACCTCGACGTCGTCGACTCCGCCGGCAACATGGTCTCGGCGACGCCGAGCGGCGGCTGGTTGCAGTCCTCGCCGACCATCCCGGAGCTGGGTTTCTGCCTCGGCTCCCGCCTGCAGATGACCTGGCTCGAGGACGGTGCGCCCTCCACCCTGCAGCCGGGGAAGCGGCCCCGCACCACGCTCACGCCCACTCTCGTCCTGAAGGACGGGGAGCCCGTGGTCGCGCTGGGCTCACCCGGCGGTGACCAGCAGGACCAGTGGCAGCTGCTCTACCTGCTGCGGACCATCGTCGGCGGGTACACGCCGCAGGAGGCCATCGACGCCCCCGCCCTCCACACCACGTCCGTCCCGGGGTCGTTCTGGCCGCGCACCTGGGAGCCCGGCGGTGCCGTCGTCGAGGACCGGCTGGGCGAGGACGTCATCAGTGATCTCGAGCGGAGGGGGCACGTGATCACCCGGGCGGGGGACTGGTCGCTCGGCCGGCTCTCCTCGGTCGTCAGGGACCCACGGACCGGCGTGCTCTCCGCCGCCGCCAATCCACGAGGAGCGCAGGGCTATGCTGCAGGACGCTGAGAACATCCTCGAGGTGACCGATCTCGAGGTCGGTTTCGGCGGGACCCCGGTCCTGCACCGGATCGGCTTCTCGATGCGGCGCGGGGAGCGCGTGGCCATCGTGGGTCAGTCGGGCTCCGGGAAGTCGACCGCCATCGGTGCGATCCTGCGGCTGCTGCCCGGCAGCGGACGGATCACGCACGGATCGATCGTGCTGGGCGGCGGAACGACGAGGGGCGAGGTCGAGGACCTCGCCACCGCTTCCGAACCCGTCATGCGGACCATCCGCGGGGAGCGGATCGGGCTCGTCCCTCAAGACCCGATGTCCAATCTGAACCCCGCCATGAGAATCGGCGCGCAGGTCGCCGATGCCCTCGTGGCCAATCGGACGACCGAGGGGAAGCCGGATCGCGCGCAGATCCGCAGCCAGGCCGTGGCGCTCCTGGCCGAGGCCGGTATCCCCGGTGCCGAGCGCCGCTACGGCCAGTACCCGCACGAGTTCTCGGGCGGCATGCGGCAGCGTGTCCTCATCGCGATCGCGCTCGCCGGGAAACCCGAGCTCCTCATCGCCGACGAACCGACGTCGGCGCTCGACGTCACGGTGCAGCGGCAGATCCTCAACCACCTGCAGTCACTGGTCGACGCACGCGGCACCTCCCTGCTGTTCATCACCCACGATCTCGGGCTCGCCGCGGACCGCACCGACCGGATCATCGTCATGTCGGAGGGCCGGATCGTCGAGATCGGCACGCCCCGGCAGATCCTGCTGGACCCGCAGCAGGAGTACACCAGGCAGCTCGTCGCCGCAGCACCCTCCGTCGCCACAGCTCTCGATGCCGCTCCCCTCGTCGATCCCACCGCCGGCGCTCCTGCGTCGGCCGGCCCGGAGCGATCCCGGTCGATCCTCGTGGTGGAGAATCTCGTGAAGGAGTTCGCGCTGCGCGGCCGGCGTGGCAGCACCATCCGCGCGGTGGACGACGTCTCCTTCGAGGTGGAGCGGGGAACGACGACCGCCGTGGTGGGGGAGTCCGGGTCGGGCAAGACGACGGTGGCGCGCATCGTCCTCGGTCTGGAGACGGCGTCGTCCGGGCAGGCCCTGATCGACGGCGAGTCCCTCACCGATACGCGGGGCGCCCAGCGCCGGGCACTCCGTCGCAAGGTACAGCCCGTCTTCCAGGATCCGTACGGTTCACTCGATCCCACCTACAGCATCGAACGCCTGATCGACGAGCCGCTGCGCATCTTCGGCGTCGGCGATCGCGGCAGCAGACAGGAGCGCGTGGCCGAACTCCTCGATCAGGTGGCGCTGCCCCGCTCCGTGGCCCAGCGTCGGCCGAACGAACTCTCGGGCGGCCAGCGGCAACGCGTCGCGATCGCCCGCGCACTCGCCCTGGAACCCGAGCTCCTCATCTGCGACGAGGCCGTGTCCGCGCTCGACGTACTGGTGCAGGACCAGATCCTGACGCTCCTGGCCGATCTGCAGGACAGGCTCGGTCTGACCTACCTCTTCATCACGCACGATCTGTCGGTGGTGCGGCAGATCGCCCATGCCGTCGTGGTCATGCGATCCGGTGTCGTCGTGGAGAATGGATCCGTGAACGACGTCTTCGACCATCCGCGGGCGGAGTACACGCGGGAGCTCCTCGGAGCCATCCCAGGTGCGGCCTTTGCGGCGTGAGCAGGACGCCGCGGCGTCCCAGCGTGTCCTCGATGCCCTCCGCAGGGACATCATCCTCGGCGCGTTGACGCCGGGAACCCGGGTCACCGAGGCGGCCCTGGCGGCCAAGTACGGGGTCTCGCGGGTGCCGGTACGGGAAGCGCTGCGCGCACTGGAAGCCGAGGGGTTCGTCGAGTCGAGACCCTATGCGGGCTCCACGATCGCCGAGATCCCGCTGGACGACGCCGCGGACCTGTTCGCCGTACGCGGGGTCATCGAGTCCACCATCGCCCGGCGTGCTGCCGGCCGGGCCGCCGAGCAGTTCGCCGCCGATGCGCCGAATGATCGGTGGTTCTCCGCCCGCCGCGCCCTGACGGACATTCTCGACGACGGCGACCGCGCCGTGGCATCCGATGCCCTGAGGGAGCTGCCCGAACTGAACATCCGCTTCCACCTCGGCGTCGCGGAACTCAGTGGCAGCACGTCCTTGACCGCGCTGCTCCGTCAGATCTCCGGCAAGATCGAGTGGCTCTACGCCGTCGACGTCGACAACCGTGGCAAGCAGTCCTGGGGGGAGCACCGGTCGATCATCGCGGCGATCGACGCGGGCAACGGGACCGACGCCGAGCGCCTGATGGCCGGACACGTGGACTCGTCCCGCCGGGGATACCTGGAGCGCTTCGCCGGTTCCGGAACGACCCCGCCTCCCGGCTCGGCCCGGCGGAGCGCAGGAAGGGACGCCGGGGAGCGAGGATGATCCCGCCGGTCCTAGTGGCCACCTACCTCGAGGGCCCGTGCGACCGCGGAGTCGACACCGGCCCGCCAGGGGAACCCGTGGCCCGGCAGCACCGCTCTCGCGGCAGTGGAGCGGAGCGCCTCGAGTGAGCGCAGCGCGATGGCGGTGTCCGCCGTGGCGGCCGCTGCGACCACCTGCGGTCCGGGGCGACCCGTGTAGGGATCGAGCGTGACGAGCGCGTCCCCGCTGATGACGGCGTCCCGATCGGGGAAGTGGAGACTGCAGTGACCCTCGGTGTGGCCGGGAGTCGCCACGAGCAGCGGAGAACCGGGCAGGCCGGCGGCCACCTCGCGCGTGAGCGGCAGGGTCTTGCGGACACCTTTGACGGCGGCGGCACCGGCACCCACCATCCTCACGAGACCGGGGATGGCGCGCGGGTAGCGCAGGGGGTAGAGCAGCGGTGAGCGCTCCCGCTCGTAGCTGTAGGGGTGTGCCGCGAGGTGGGCATCGCCCGGATGGCAGTACACGGGGATGTCGTACCGCGTCCGCAGCTGCTCGGCGGTGCCCACGTGGTCGAAGTGCCCGTGGGTGAGGACGACGGCCCGGATGTCCGTCATGGACCGGCCGATGCGGCCGAGAGCCTCCAGCAGCACGGTTCTCGACCGGGGCAGCCCGGTGTCCACCAGGAGCACCTCCGCGCCGTCCTCGACCAGGTAGGAATTGGTCCTCGCATGCTCGAGGTAATGGATCCCGGGCGCGATATCGGTCCTGATCATGTCTCTGCCTCGCTCGTCAATGGTGCGGCCCTTCGGTATCGCCGTGGTCGGCTCCACCGTACCCGACGCCGCCGCGTCGCCGGCTACAGGAAGGGGCGCAGCGGAGCGAGGATGAACTCGCTGACCCGCGCCACGAAATGGCGGCGGTCCCATTCCTCCTTCGTCAGTACGCGGCTGTTCGAGGAATCGACGTCGAAGATTCTCTCCATGATGGCCGCGAGGTCCCGGTCGAAGATCTCGAGGTTGATCTCGTAGTTGCCGGTCAGGCTCAGGCGGTCGATGTTGGCGGTCCCGACAGTGCTCCACTGGCCGTCGACCGTCGCTGTCTTCGCGTGGATCATGGAGTTCTGGTAGAGCAGGATCTGCACCCCGGCACCGATCAGCGAGGAGTAGAAGCCCCGCGAGAGCCAGTCGGAGATCACATGGTTGGAGTCCTCGGGCAGGAGTACGCGTACGTCCACTCCCCGGCGACTCGCGCGCAGCAGGGCGTCGAGGATCTGCCGGTCCGGGATGAAGTAGGCCGTGGTCATGAAGATGTGCCGTTGCGCGCGGTTGATCGCATCGAGGTACACGCCGCGGATGGGGAACACGAGGTTGGCCGGGACGTTGTTGACGGCGCGGATGCGCGGCTCCCAGAAGGTGGCGCTGAGATCGGGTAGTTCGGCTCTGCCCGGCTTGGCCCGCAGGTTCCAGAAGTTGACGAACGCTTCCCGCAGGTCCCAGACCGTAGGACCATGAACCTCGAGGTGCGTGTCGCGCCATCTGGTCGCGTAGAGGGACCCGATGTTGTAGCCGCCGATGAAGCCGACCTCGTCGTCGACCACCAACAGCTTGCGGTGATCCAGGCCGGTACCGCGGATATTGGTGAAGAGGATCGAGGGGCGCAGGACGGGGAAGCGGTAGGCGTTGACCTCGGGATGCCAGGAGTAGAAGAACGGGTTCACCACGAGATTCGCGAAACCGTCGTAGATGACGAAGACCTTCACCCCGCGCTCGGCTGCGCGGTTCACGGCGTCCCTGAAGCGGGTCCCGACGGCGTCGCCCTTCCAGATGTAGGTCTCGAGCAGGACCTGGTGCTCGGCCCGGTCGATCGCCTCGATCATCGCGTCGAAGAGATCCTCGCCGTAGGTGTACACGGTGGTGCGTGTGTCGCCGATCGTCGTCCCGAACGTGCCCGGCTGGGGGAACCCCTCCCGCTTGGTGCGTTGCCGTTTCTGGTAGGCGTCCACGGCGACGACGCCGACGATGACCACTCCCTGGGCCGAGACCAGGGCCAACGCTGCACGCCTGATCGTGACGCGCGCAAAACCCAGGATCGTCCGACGCTTCATCCAGCCCATGCGCTTCAGCGTATCGCCTCGTGGCGCTCCGGTTCAGCGCGCGATCGCCGCGGCGCGAGGACTCCCCGACAGCATCGTGCGGGCTACTCGGGATCGTCCTGCTGCTGCGGAGCCGGCGGGACCTCCCCCGGCGCTTCCTGCTGCGGAGCGTCGTCCTGCGGTCCGGGATCCTGCGGGGCCTCATCCTGCTGCGGGCCCGGTACTCCCGGTGTGACGGAGCCCTCATCCGTGTCGTCCCGGAGTGATCCCTCCTGCTGGGGGTCCAGGGGAGTGACGTCCTGCGGATCCTGGGGTGATTCCTCCTGCTCGCCCGTCCCGGGGCCGGTGAGACCGTCGAAACCCGGAATG
The DNA here is from genome assembly GCF_004803505.1 of Arthrobacter echini. Taxonomy (GTDB): domain Bacteria; phylum Actinomycetota; class Actinomycetes; order Actinomycetales; family Micrococcaceae; genus Arthrobacter_D; species Arthrobacter_D echini. The sequence continues at coordinate 298,210 of NZ_SSWH01000002.1, read as the reverse complement.
GACGTTCCGCTCTCGGTCGTGCTGCCGCCGGTGTAGGAGGACACCGGGCGGCCGGTGGTCAGTTCGAAAGCCAGGATCAACGTCATCGCGACGACGAAGATCGCCGTACCGGCCCCGAGGATGCGCTTCCACGGGAGCGTGCGGATTCCCTGCTCCCGGGGCATGGCCGTAGGGGCGTCCTCCGCCGCAGCGGGCGACGCCGGCGCGTCGGTCTCCCGGGACAGATCGTCCGGGCCACCCGAGGGGCCGCCGCGGCTCGACCGGGCGCGCTCCGCGGTCCGGAGAACCCGATCCCGGGTCATCTGCAGGGACCTGGAGTACAGCGCCCCGCCGATCGTGATGACGAGACTTCCCAGGGCTGCGCCGATCAAGGTCCCGGCGACGCCGAGGGTGGAGAGCAGGAGCGCTGAGGACACGGCGCCCAGCGCGGAACCGATGGCCTGGGTCCAGCTGACCTTCATATCAGGGCAGCAGTCCCCAGGACTCCGGTCCGGCAGTACCGGCGCGGTACTCGTCCAGGGGCACTCTGCCCTCGCTCCAGGCATCGAGCACGGGCTGGACGATCCGCCAGGACTCCACCGACATGTCATCGCGCACCGACAGCGACGTCTCGTCGTTCAGCACCGACTTCAGGACCTCTCCGTACTCCAGCAGCTCCCCGGCCCCGAAGTCGGTGTCCAGGGTGACAGGTGAGGTGCTGAACGGGTCGCCGGCACCGTTGATGTTGATGTCGAGCCCCACTGTCCGCGGTCCCAGTCCGATGGTCAGTCGGTTCGGCTCGCGTTCCCCGCCGAGGCCGGCCGGGACGTGCTGGGGATCCCTGAAGGTGACGGTCACCTCCTGTCGCGGCGAGCCGATCGCCTTGCCCGACCGGACGCGGAACGGAACACCCGACCACCTCCACGTGTCCACGGCGAAGACCACTTCGGCGAGCGTCTCCGTCTGCTGTGCGGGATCGATCCCGTCCTCATCGGCGTAGGAGGGCAGGCTCTTCCCTCCTACGTCCCCGGCGGTGTAGCGTGCCCGGCGGCTGTAGCGCTCCGGGTCGTCGTCCCAGACCCGGGTAGCCCGGAGTACCTGGGCCTTAGCGTCCCCGAGATCGGGGGGATCGAGGGTGGCCGGGGGGAGCATCGCGACGAGGGTCATGACCTGCAGCAGGTGGCTCTGGATCATGTCGCGCAGCGCACCGGTTGCATCGTAGAACGCGGCACGGCCCTCCAGCCCGAGCGTCTCCTCGAACAGGATGTCGACGGCGGCGACATGCTCGGAGGTGAGCAGGGGCTCCACCACGCGGTTGGCGAAGCGTATCCCCAGGATGTTCAGCACGGTGGACATGCCGAGGAAGTGGTCCACACGATGCACGTGGTCCTCCGGCACGAGCCCGTGGAGCAGCTCGTTGAGATCCCGTGCGCTGCCGGCGTCGACACCGAACGGCTTCTCCAGTACCAGTCGGGTTCCCTCCGGCACACCGATCCGGGCCAGGACCTCACACGCCTTGACCGCCGCGGCGGACGGGAGGGCGAAGTACAGGGTGATCCGGCCCTCTCCGGCAGAGAGCAGACTCCGAAGATCGTCCTCGTCGGTGACGTCGGCCCTGACGTACCTGGCGCTTCGGACCACTGCGTCGACGGCGTCGCCCTCCGCCTTGCCCGCGGCGAACGAGTCGGAGACCACGGACTGCCATTCGTCCTGACTCCAGGATCCTCGTCCGGTGCCGATCAGAACGAGGTCGCGCAACGATGACTCGGCGATCAGGCCACCCAGTCCCGGCAGGAGCAACCGGGAGGTCAGGTCGCCCCTGGCGCCCATGATCACGAGCGTCTGGCGCCGGTCCTGATCGGATCCGGTCCCGGCCTGGGTGTCTGATGGGTTCGTCATGGTGCGGTCTCCTCGGGAGTTCGGGGGTCGTGGTCCTCGTCCGGTAATGGCTCGATGAGCTCCGGTCCGTTGTTCCGGACGGAGCCCACGCGGTTCCCCACGAGGCGTGGCACCAGCCGGGGGTCCGGGATGGCGTCGAGCAGTTCCTGCACCCCGTGTCGCGAATCCCGCCGCGGATCGAGCCAGTCGCCGCGCAGCTCCGGCGGTACGATGACGGGCGTGCGGTCGTGGATCTCGCCCAGGGCGTCGGAGGCGGCACGCGTGATGATGGTGCAGCTCACCAGCCAGGAACCGTCCGGGGCCGCCTGCGTCGCCGTCGCCGGATCCCGCCAGAACTCGTACAACCCGGCGAAGGCCAGCGGCGCCGCGTCGGTGCCGTGCAGGTAGATCGGCGTCTTCGAACCGTCGGCGTTCCTGCGCCACTCGTAGTAGCCGTCGGCGGGGATGACGGCGCGGCGCCGGAGGGCGGCGGAACGGAAGGACGGCTTCTCGAGGACGGTCTCGCTGCGCGCATTGATCATCCGGGCGCCGATGGAGGCGGTCTTCGACCAAGAGGGGATCAGGCCCCAGCGCGCGGGCTCGAGCCACCGTGTGAGCTCACCGGTGGCGGCGTCGAGCCGTTCGAGAACGAGCTGCACCGTGTCGGTGGGTGCCACGTTCCACGATGCTTCCACCTCGTCCTGGACGCTCATCTCCACCTCGAAGGCGTCGACGAGATCCGCCTTGCTACCGGCGATGACGAAGCGTCCGCACATACGGCAGGTTCCCTGTCCTCTTCCTCGGGTATTTTCCGGATACTTCCCGGATAGCGTTCGTTCCCTGCGCCCGCGGGCGCAGGGAACGAACGAGTCTACTTCCGCTTCTTCTTGCCGTCGATGATCAGGGCGAGGGCGATGGCGACCATCCAGCTGTCCTTCGCCAGGGTGATCCCGTCCTGCGTGGGCCTGATGCCGTCGTCCTCCGTCATCTCCGGAGTTCTGAAGTACATCGTCATGAGCCCTGCCGAGAAGGCGAGCAGGCCCAGACCGGCGAGCTTGCTCGGGATGAACGGGGCGAGCAGTGCCGATCCGACGGCGATCTCCGAGGCCGCGAGGATCTTGCCGAACTGGGCCGGCTCGAGCTGGCTCGCCTGGGGAAAGCCCTTCGACGCCATCGACTGCATGAAGCCTGCAGTTCCTTCGTCGAGGGCGGTCTTCCCCAGACCCGAATTCAGGATGAAGGCGCCGGTGATCAGCCGGAGCGGGATGTGACTGGGACGAAAACTCATGATGTTGCCTTTCACTGTGCTGGTGATGGTCCGTCTGCGAGCCTACGACGCACGCTCCTGCCCCCGCCAGTCGTGCTGACATACGGGGACTCGGCTCAGGTCTCCCAGGGAGCCTTGACCGGGAAGTACTTCTCGAGGAACTCCGTCACCAGTCGGGCCCGCTCGTCGGCGGGGACCTCCGGATAGCTTCCGTCGTTGAGGCAGAAGAGATCCTGGTTCCGTTTGTCCAGCATCTTGGTCAGGCTCTTCAGACCTGAACGCACCGTGGTGTCGACGTATTTCACGCGTGCCATCTCCTGCGTGACGGCTCTGCCGGTGAGGAGCGCGTAGTAGTGGTAGAGCGAATTGGTCACCGAGATGTTGTCCTTCGCGCGGAAGCGCGAAGCCGCCGTCGCCGCGAACTCGGCGGAGAACTCCGCCTCCATCTCGAGCAGGACGCTCTTGCGCAGGGGTGTGACGGCGTGCTCGAGATGCCGTGTGGTGATGCGTCCGAACCGCTCGTGCAGCAGGCGTCGGTTCACACGAGCTGCGTTCTCGAAGCCGCTGCGCTCGGCGTCGTTCTCCCCGAGACCGATGCGGACATCCGCCTCGATGAACTTCGTGACACCACCCGGGGAGAAGAACAGATCCGGTGCCACGGGCCGGCCGAAGAACATGTCGTCGTTGGAGTAGAGGAAGTGTTCGGACAGGCCCGGGATGTGCTGCAGCTGCGCCTCGACGGCCTGCGAGTTGTAGGTGGGCAGGACGGAGGGATCCCTGAAGTGCTCCTCCGAGCGCACGAAGGTCACGGAGGGGTGCTCGGCGAGCCAGGCGGGCCGAGCCGAATCGGTGGCGATGAAGATGCGGCGCACCCACGGCGCGAACATGTACACCGATCGCAGGGCGTACTTGAGCTCGTCGATGTGGCGGAACCGGGCTTCGTGGTCGTCGCCGTCGCCCACCACCACTCCCTGCATGCGGGCCGCACGCGCCGCCCGGTACTCGGGACTGCTGCCGTCCACCCAGGTGAAGACGAGGTCTATGTCGAAGTCGATGTCCGTGGCGTGATCGGCGAACATGTTGTCGATCGTGGGCCAGGTCAGGCCGTGCCGTTCCACCTCGCCGCGCACCACCTCTGCCGCGGGCAGGGTGCGCCTGGTCAGGGAATTCTCCACGGGCAGCTCGATCGTGGTTTCACCGAGGGCCCACAACTCGATCTGCACGCCGGCCGAGGGACCGTAGGCGAGTCCGCCGAGTGGTTCGATGCGCGGGCGGAACAGCCGGAAGATGCGCGCCTTGCTGCTGTTCGAGAGGTGGCCGTCGCTGACCAGGAGCGTGGTGCGGCGCTTCGTGTCGACCGTACGGGAGTAGAAGGGTTCATCGCGGCACGCCTCGACCAGCGCCGCACGGAGTTCCTCGCGGTTGTCGAGGTCGACGGCGATCACCGGACGCTGATCGTTCCCCCGCACCAGTACGAAGTCGATGCCGGCCCTGTCGAGGGCGGCTCGGATGAACAGGAGGTCCTCCACCATGGCCTGCTGCGGGGTGCGGTCCTGGTTGATCAGCGTGAAGCGGCGCTTGACCGTCGTGATGTCCGAGCGGCCTTCGAAACGGGCGACCGCCGCGCGAGACGCCGAGGCGAGGACCTCGGCTTCATTCTCCGGCTCGGGTGCTCCGAAGTAGATGTCGTGTTGGGCAGCCGTGTCTGTGATCGGAACCTCCTGAAGTGGGTGCGTGATTCCCATGATAGGGCCTGACCGGGCCACGTCGGTGCGAGAGGGCACCATACCGTTCCGGACTCGGTCAGTCCAGCATTTCGACGCATCGATTCTTCCGTGCTGCCCCGGTTCATCGCGGTGTCCGCCGGGCTCGTGGTCACTGCGTGGACGACCGGGGCTGCCGTTCCGCAGCCCCGGGGTCTTGTCAGCCCCGGGTGTAGTCGCGGTACAGCTCCCCGACGGGAACCTCGCTCGCGAGTCTGTTGGCGGGGCCGGGCAGGGGACAGGCCCACTCCTCGTCGTAGGCACAGGACGGGTTGTAGGCGAAGTTCAGATCCACCACGAGGCTGCCCGGGGTCCGCCCCTCACCCAGGTGCGCGCCCTTGATCGTGTCGAGCACGTAGCGCCCGCCGCCGTAGGAGCCTCCCGGTACTCCTGCGGTGCGATCGTGCAGCGGTAGGAAGAGGCCACCGCCGTAGGAGGCGAGCTGCCAGAGGGCCAGTGTTCCGAGGCCAGGAAGGCTGACCGAGCCGAGCCGGCGGAAGTGCACGACGCCGTCGGTACCGGTCGCGACGTCCATCACCTCACCGGCGCCGCCGGCCTCCACGAGCGGCTCGAAGCGGAAAGCGGGGTCGTAGGGTGCGACGGTGAGGCCGTGGAACGTGCCCCTGGCGTCCTTCGACAGGGCGGAGGCGGAGTGATTGCCGAACAGGTCGTCCCGCCCTTCCTGCCACAGGGCGTGGGCTGCCTCCGGGGAGTGGGAGACGGCGCGGTCGCGGACGTCGTCGTACAGACCGAAGACGCGGCGGCGCCAGTCAGCCGTGGCCAGTGCGGTGGTCGCTGTCATACGGGACAGGCTACCGCCGTCGCGTGCACCGACGATCGATGCCGTCCCCCGGCGTACTGTGAACTGGTGGCTCTGGGCATCTTCTTCATCGTGCTGGCCTCCATCCTGCTGGGGGCCATCGCGCAGCGTATCGCCGGTCTCGGCTTCGCGCTGCTGATCTCCCCGTTCCTCGTGATCATCCTCGGACCCCACGAGGGGATCCTCCTCGTCAATGCCTGCGCCGTCGTCTCCTCGTCCATCATCGTGGGCCGGGTGTGGAAGGACGTCGACTGGAGCATGTTCCGCTGGTTGGTGGTGCCCTCGCTGGCCGGGTCCGTCCCGGGTTCCTTCCTCGCCGTCGTCGTGCCCTCCGCCCCGCTGTCCGTGACGGTCGGGGGGATCGTCCTGGTGGCGCTGACCCTCTCGCTGGTGCTCCAGCGCTCCGAGGTGGTGGTGCGCGGCAACGCGCCCAAAGCACTGGCAGGTTTCGCCGCCGGACTCACCAACTCGATGGCCGGTGTCGGCGGCCCCGCCGTGAGCGCCTACGCCGTCCTCTCGCGCTGGCCGCAGCGTCCCTTCGCCGCGACCCTGCAGCCGTTCTTCGTTTGCATCGGCACGGTCACGCTCGTCACGAAACTGCTGCTCGACCCGTCGCAGGCGCCCATGCTGACTCCATGGATGTGGGCGGCGATCGGGCTGGTCATCATGGTGGGCATCTTCCTCGGCGAAAAACTGGGCCGCTTCGTGCGCGACGACCAGGCGCGACTGTTCGTGATCGTGATCGCCTTCATCGGAGCAGGCCTCGCGGTGGTCAAGGGAGTCATCGACATTCTCGGGTGAGCAGGCGCCGTCGCGGGGCCGGCGTGTGATGCCCGGTTGGTGCTGCGCCGATGGCACCATGGAGGGGATGAAACTCCCCACCAGAGACCGTACTCTTCCCATGCCCCTGTGGCTGCAGGGCGCACTGGAACTCGGGCAGGCTGCGCTGATCTCGGCGCTGATCGTGGTCCTCCCGATCGCGCTCGTCTGGCTCACCGGAGGCTTCGCCGAGCGCACGGCCGAGTCCGCGGCCAGGCTGGCCGGTCAGGGATGGCTCGTGCTGCACGGGGTACCTCTGGTTCTGCAGTTTCCCGCCGACAGTGCCGGTGGTGCCGCGTCGGGTGTGCTGCACGCGATCCCGCTCGGTCTGATCCTGGTGCCGCTACTGCTCGCCCGGCGTGCCGGACGCCGTCTGGCGCGGGCCTCCTACACGGCGCGGGCCTCGTATGCGGCCCGCCTGTGGCAGGGCCTGCTCGGAGCACTTCTCGCCTACGCGGCGATCGGCGCCGGCGTCGCGTTCCTCTCGAGGACACCGGAAGCCGCGGCTTCCCTGCTGGCCGGAGCACTGATTCCCGCACTCGGCGTAGCGGCGGGCCTCGTAGCCGGTGCCCGCCGTGAAGCAGGGGCATGGAGCCCGCTCCTGGGGATCGACCTCGTAGCCGCAGCCGGCCGGTCCAGTCAGCAGGCGCGCTGGATCGGTGCCTACATCTGGGCGATCCTGCGCTCCGGCTTCCTCGCGGTCCTGGCGGCAGCAGGGCTCTCGGCCGTACTGCTCGCCGTGGCGATCGGCCTGAACTGGGCAGGCGTCGCGGCGATCTACGAAAGGATCGACGGCGGACCAACCGCCGCACTCGTACTCACCGTGCTCCAACTGGGCTTCCTGCCGAATCTCGCGCTCTGGGCGCTGTCCTGGTCCACCGGCGCCGGATTAGCCCTCGGTGCCGGCAGTTCCATCACGCCGCTCGCGAGCAGCGTGGGCCCCCTGCCCGCAATCCCGGTGCTCGGGGCGCTGCCGGCGGGAACCCTGGACTACGGGTACGCGGCAGTGGCTATCCCGGTCCTCGCCGGAGTGCTTGCAGGATGGTGGTTCTTCCGCGAGGGGGAGAACCACCTGGACGAGTGGCTCGCCCTGCAGTCGCGTCGGCGATGGCTGACCGCGCCTGCGTCGACGCTGGCGCTCGCCGTCCTCATCGGCCTCGCAGCAGGGGCCGGTGGCGTCCTCGCGGCCCTCGTCTCCCGTGCATCACTGGGGCTCGGGCGGTTCACGGAACTCGGTCCGGACCCGCTGGCGCTCGGCATGTGGCTCGCGCTGGAGGTGGCGCTGGGCGCCGTGCTCGGCCACGCCGTCGGACCCCTGCTCGAACGCGATGCCGGACGCCGCTGAGCGCACGTCCGGCCTCGGCGGGCGCCGTCACCCGGCTGTGTCGAACCTCCGCAGGGCGTCCTCGCAGTCGCTCCGGGCCTGCAGCGTCAGCGCTCGGGACACGCAGTCCTCGTAGGCACGCGTGACCGGCCAGAGCAGCACCGAAACAGCCGTACTCACGCTGAGGAAGAGGGCCGCGGCAAGGCCCAGCGAGGTTGCGATCACCACGAGGCGGGGGAGCCTCGCGCCGATCGCCTTCACGAGTCCGACGACACCGGCGGCCAGGGCGAACACCGACACGACGAGGGCGAGCACCTTCCACGGCAGCGCGAGAGCGCTCATCAGCACGCCCGCGAGCAGCGCCAGCACGAACAGGCGCAGCCAGCTTCGTGCTGATTTCCCGCGCGCGGCGGCGTCGTCCGGCGGGCCCTGCTGCGGCTCCGCGGCCCTGACCGGCCCGCCCCGCCCTGTGCCCTGCTGCGTCATCTGGTCTCCATCGGCATGGTTCAACCCTAGGTGAGCGAAGACCCTAAGGTTGAGCCATGCGCATCGTGGTCCTCGTCTCCGGCAGCGGATCGAACCTCCAGGGCGTGATGGACGCGATCGCCGACGGTTCCCTCCCCGTCACCCTCGCCGCCGTCGGAGCGGACCGCCCCGGTACCGGGGGTGTCCGGCGGGCGGACGACGCCGGGATCCCCACCTTCGAGGTGGACTTCCGCCGGTACCCGGAGCGCTCCGCGTGGAACCGGGCGCTCACGGACGCCGTCGCGGCCTACGCCCCGGACTACGTGGTGTCCTCGGGCTTCATGCGGATCGTGGACCAGCAGTTCCTCGACCGGTTCCCGCAGCGGTACCTGAACACGCATCCGGCGCTGCTGCCGAGCTTCCCCGGCGCCCATGGCGTCCGCGACGCGCTGGCCCACGGTGTCAAGGTCACGGGGTGCACCATCATGATCGCCGACGCCGGGATCGACACCGGGCCCATCCTCGCGCAGGCGCCGGTCGCCGTTCTGCCCGGTGACACCGAACAGAGCCTGCACGAGCGCATCAAGATCGAGGAGCGCAGGCTCCTGATCGCCACGCTCGCTGACCTCGCCCGGAGCACGGAGAGTGCCGGCGACCGCGCTCCCGACCGTCTTCCCGAGCGCAGACCTGCCGGTCCGGGCCAGGGCGCCTGAGATGCCCCTGATCACGAATGCCGTCTACGTGGACGGGAAGAAGCGCATAGCCCCGGAGAATCTCGACCGCACCTTCGAGCTGATGCGGGAAAGCGGCGGGATGGCGTGGATCGGCCTCTACCGCCCGGACGGCGACGAGCTCGACGCCGTCGAGGCCGAGTTCGGGCTGCATCCGCTCGCCGTCGAGGATGCCGCCAACGGTCACCAGCGGGCCAAACTGGAGCGCTACGGCGACACCCTCTTCATCGTCCTGCGGCCCGCCCGCTACCTCGACGCCGAGGAGAAGGTGGAGTTCGGTGAGCTGCACATCTTCATCGGACAGGACTTCGTGGTGACCATCCGCCACGCCGAGTCGCCGGATCTCGGGGTGGTCCGACGCAGGATGGAGGCCGATCCCGAGCTGCTCGCGGCCGGTCCGCACGCGGTCCTCTATGCACTGCTCGATCAGGTCGTGGACGAGTACCGGCCCGTGGTGCTGGGACTCGAGAACGACGTCGACGAGATCGAGAACGACCTCTTCGGGGGAGCACCGGACGTCTCGCGCCGGATCTACCAGCTCCACCGCGAGGTCATCGAGTTCCAGCGCGCCACCCAGCCGCTCCAGGACATGCTGGACGCACTGCTCGACGGCGCCGGGAAGTACCGGGTGGATGACGAGCTCGCGCGGAACCTGCGCGACGTGCAGGACCACGTGATCCGCGTCGTCGAACGCGTCAACACCTTCCGCACGCTGCTGCAGAATGCCCTCACCGTGCACTCCACCCTCGTGGCGCAGCGGCAGAACGAGGAGATGACGCGGCTCACGGAGACCTCGCTGGCGCAGGGCGAGCAGGTCAAGCGCATCTCGTCCTGGGCGGCCATCCTCTTCGCACCGACCCTGATCGCCTCCATCTACGGGATGAACTTCGACCTGATGCCCGAGCTGCACTGGCGCCTGGGCTATCCGTTCGCCGTCGTGCTCATGCTCGCCCTCGGTGCCGGGCTGTACTGGGCGTTCAAGCGCAACCGCTGGCTCTAGCAGACCCGTCCGTCGGAGCTCGGGCTGAACCTGTTCAGCTGAGCCTCTCGCGCCGCGTCTCGGGAGCGTTGAAGGCCATGAAGAGCACGGCGAGGACCACGAGGGAGCCGATGAGGGCGAAGGTGAGCGGCAGGCCGAGGTAGGGCCACAGCAGGGTGCCGAAGATCAGCGGCACCAGCCCTGCTCCGATCCGCGAGATGGTCGACGCCCACCCGAAACCGCTGCCACGCAGCTCGGTGGGGTACAGCTCCAAGACGTAGGTGTAGAGCACGGGGATGGCCACCTGCACCACGAAGCCGAAGGCCAGCAGCCAGGCCGTCGCGACGGCCGGCAGGTCCAGGGTCAGGGCGAAGACGACCAGCAGGAGGGCGGAACCCGGTCCGGTGACGGCCAGGAGCCACTTGCGGCCCACGCGCTCCACGAGGAGGGCTGCGGCGATGACGCCGAGGAAGCCGACGCCGGTCATGAACGTGGTGGCGATGAAGGCCACCGACTGCGCGTAGCCGGAGGCGATGAGAATGCGCGGCATCCAGGTCAGCGCCCCGTAGTAGACGAGCAGGATGGTCAGGAACAGGCTCCACGCGGTCAGCGTGATGCGCCAGTTGTACCGCCAGAGGCCGGTGAGCTGGCCCGAGATGCTGCCCAGCGAGAGCTTCGGGATCTTCTCCGGATCGGGAAGGCGCCAGGACCGCTGCTCGCCGCCGGTGCGCTCCACGAGATCGTCGATGACGGCTCGCGCCTCGTCGCCGCGTCCGCGCTGCACGAGGAAGAGCGGGGATTCCGGGACGCCCCGGCGCACCCAGAACACCAGGAGTGCGGGCAGGACCATGACGAGCATCGCGTACCGCCAGTCGCCGGTGGTGGAGATGACCGCCGTCGTCACCACACCGCAGAGGAAGGCGCCGATGGGCCACCACCCGTCCATGGCGGTGAGGACGCGCCCGCGCTGGCGCCGCGGGGTGAATTCGCCCACGAGGGCGTAGTCCACGGGGATGCAGCCGCCGAGCCCGAAGCCCGCCAGGAACCGGAAGACGCAGAACCAGAGGATGTCCGGGGAGAACGCCCCGCACACGGTGAAGACGGAGAAGACCAGGAGGGTGAGCGTGAAGGCGCTCTTGCGGCCGATCAGATCCGCCACGGAGCCCCACACGAAGGCCCCCACCGCCATGCCGATCAGGTTCGACGTCGCGATCCATCCTGCCTGGCCGGGCGAGATGCCCCAGTCCGCGATCAGCAGGGGGATCAGATAGGCATTGAGGGTCACGTCCCAGGCGTCGAACATGAAGCCCAGACCGCCGATGAGGAAGATCTTCCCCTGGACCTTCCAGCGCCAGGGGAGGTCCTGGACCACCTGGTCGCCTGTGGGTAGCTGCGTATTGATGCTCATGATGCCTTCGGGGAGGGGCCGTTTACAGCGAGAACTGTACCGCGACGGTCCCGTACTTCCTTTCGTTGCGCCGAGACAGCAGAAATGACAGCGGCTCGGGCGACGACCGGTCATTTCTGCGATCTCGACGACCCGGCGGTCCGAGAGCTGTGGACAACTCCTCGTCCGGGTCCGCAACATCCACGATGGGTGCATGGTCGATCCCTACGCCGAGGCCCTCCTGCGGCTCCACCTGACGCGGTGCTTCAGTGTCGGAACGGCTCGCAGGCTCGGGCTGCCTCCTCACGTGCTGCGTCGCACCGCGTTCACGCGTGAGTCGAGGAGTGTGCGGTCGTTCGCCGGATCGGGGGCGGACCTGTCCGACGTCGTCGCCTGCCTGGGCGGACTCTCCCCGGGGACTGTCGCGAGCCACACGACAGCCGCACTGCTCTGGGGTCTGCCCCTGCCTCGCCGGTCCCAGGACGCGCCGATCCATCTCACGCGTCCTTCCGGAGCGGCTCAGCCCAGGAGGAGCGGAGTCATCGGGCACGTCTCCCGGCTGCGGGACGTGGACGCCGTCACCGTCTACGGCGTGCCGCTCACCTCTCCGGCACGCACCTGGTGCGACCTCGCAGCGCAGCTGTCCCTGACGGAGCTGGTTGCCGCAGGGGATGCGCTGCTGCGGCGTCCTGATGCACCACGACTTCCGGCGGCGACAGCACTGCCGAATCCGCTGACGGGGCTGCCGGAGCTCACGACGACGCTTGCCTCACGCTCCGGTGCCCGGGGTATCGCGCTGGCCCGGAAGGCCCTGCCCCTGCTCCGCACGGGGGTCGATTCCGCGGCCGAGAGCCGGCTCCGCCTGCTCATCGTCGGCGCGGGACTGCCCGAGCCCGAGGTGAACGAGTGGATCCTCGACGACCAAGGGCGCAGGGTCTCCCGACCGGATCTGCAGTACAGGGCTCGCAGGATCGCCCTCGAGTACGAGGGCGAGCATCACCTGAGGGACGCCCATCAATGGGCCCACGACATCGAGCGCGACGAACGGCTCCAGCGGCTGGGGTGGACAGTCCTGCGCTTCACGAAGATCCATCTTGGCTCGCGGCGCCAGGATGCGGTTGCCAGGATCCGGAGAGCGCTGGAGTCATGCGGCGCCTCGTGAGCGGCGTCGAAACCGCAGAAATGACCACGACCCGGGACCTGGGACGGTAACGTCTGCGATCTCGACGTCCCGATAGACTCGACCGAGCCCAACGACGCCCTATCGACGGAGACCCGCGTGAGTCCTGACCAGCCCGATCGTGTCCCCATCCGCCGAGCGCTGATCTCGGTGTTCGACAAGACCGGCCTGGAGGAGCTCGCGCAGGGCCTGCACCGCGCAGGCGTCTCGATCGTCTCCACCGGGTCGACGGCGCAACGCATCGCCGCCGCGGGTGTGCCCGTGACCGAGGTCTCCGAGGTGACCGGGTTCCAGGAGACGCTCGACGGGCGCGTGAAGACCCTGCATCCGAGCGTCCACGCGGGCATCCTGGCCGATCGTCGGCGCCCCGAGCACGTGGAGCAGCTCACCGAGCTCGGCATCGAGGCGTTCGATCTCGTCGTCGTGAATCTGTACCCGTTCGTCGAGACGGTGCGCTCCGGCGCGGAGCCCGACGCCGTCGTCGAGCAGATCGACATCGGTGGTCCCGCGATGGTCCGCTCCGCCGCGAAGAACCATCCGTCGGTCGCCGTCGTCGTGGACCCGGCCGGCTACGGGGACGTGGTCACGGCGGTAACCGAGGGTGGCTTCGAGCTGGCAGCCCGACGCCGACTGGCCGCACGCGCCTTCGCGCACACGGCCGCCTACGACACCGCCGTCGCCGCGTGGACCGCTCAGCACTTCGACACAGACGCAGGTGCGGACGGGGAGGTGAGCTGGCCGGGCTATGCGGGTCTGGCGCTGGAGCGCTCCGAGGTGCTGCGGTACGGCGAGAACCCGCACCAGCAGGCGGCGCTCTACGTGGAGCAGGGGGCGACGCCGGGCATCGCCCAGGCGGACCAGCTCCACGGCAAGGCCCTGAGTTACAACAACGTCGTGGACGCCGATGCGGCCCTGCGCGCAGCGTTCGACTTCGACGAGCCCGCCGTCGCCGTCGTCAAGCACGCCAATCCGTGCGGTGTCGCCGTCGGCTCGGCCGACGCCCCCGATGCCATCGCGGACGCCCACGCCAAGGCGCACGCCTGCGATCCGGTCTCGGCCTTCGGCGGTGTGATCGCCGCGAACCGCGAGGTCACCGCCGGCATGGCCGAGACGGTGCAGGAGATCTTCACGGAGGTCGTGATCGCGCCGTCGTTCTCCGCCGACGCCGTGCAGATCCTGAGCCGGAAGAAGAACATCCGGCTCCTGACCCTTCCGGAGGGCTACGGCCGGAATGCCGTGGAGTTCCGGCAGGTGTCCGGGGGAGTGCTCATGCAGGCCGCCGATGCGCTCCAGGCCGACGGCGACGATCCCGCCGCATGGACCCTGGCCGCGGGCGAGCCCGCCGAGCCCGCCGTGCTCGCCGATCTCGTCTTCGCCTGGAGGGCCTGTCGGGCCGTGAAGTCCAATGCGATCCTCCTGGCGCGCGACGGCGCCTCGGTGGGCGTCGGCATGGGTCAGGTGAACCGGGTGGATTCCTGCCGCCTCGCCGTCGAACGCGCGAACACGCTCGCCGACACAGAACGGGCACGGGGCGCCGTTGCGGCCTCGGATGCCTTCTTCCCCTTCGCCGACGGACTCCAGCTCCTGCTCGACGCCGGTGTCCGCGCCGTCGTCCAGCCCGGCGGATCCGTCCGTGACCAGGAAGTGATCGACGCCGCCGATGCTGCGGGAGTGACCATGTACCTGACGGGTGCGCGCCACTTCTACCACTGACCACCGGGCACCGGCGCCGGCACACGGCCGGTCGGTCGGCGGGCCGGGACCTGCGACACGATAGGTTGGAGCCAACGTGTCCACCCCACCCGACCGCAACGCACCGCAGGAGATGTCCCCCATGTCCACCATCATCTACACCCACACCGACGAAGCGCCGATGCTGGCCACCTACTCGTTCCTGCCGATCATCGAGGCATTCGCCTCGACCGCGGGTGTGGAGGTCGAAGTGCGGGACATCTCGCTCTCCGGCCGCATCATCGCGCTCTTCAGCGACCACCTGCCCGAGGACCAGCGACAAGCCGACGCACTCGCCGAACTCGGTGCCCTGGCGAAGACGCCGGAAGCCAACATCATCAAGCTGCCGAACATCAGCGCGTCGATCCCGCAGCTCAAGGCCGCGATCGCCGAGCTCCAGAGCCAGGGTTACGCGCTGCCGGACTACCCGGATCACCCGGGCACGGACGCCGAGAAGGAGATCCGGGCGCGCTACGACAAGGTCAAGGGCAGCGCCGTCAATCCCGTGCTCCGTGAGGGCAACTCGGACCGTCGCGCCCCCGCATCCGTGAAGAACTACGCGCGCCAGAATCCGCACAGCATGGGTGCCTGGTCGCCGGAGTCGAAGACCAACGTGGCGCACATGACGAGCGACGACTTCCGCTCCAACGAGCAGTCCGTCGTCATCGCCGCCGACGGGGCCATCAGTATCCGCCACCTCGGCGCCAACGGCGCCGTGACCGAGCTGAAGAGTGCGTTCCCCGTGCTCGAGGGCGAGGTCGTCGACGGCACGGTCATGCGCGCAGGCTCGCTCAACGACTTCCTGAAGGCGCAGGTCGCACGCGCCAAGGAGGAGGGCGTACTGTTCTCGGCACACCTGAAGGCGACCATGATGAAGGTCTCCGACCCCATCATCTTCGGTCATGTGGTCCGGGCCTTTTTGCCGGAGCTCTTCGAGACCTACGGCGAGCAGCTCGCGGCCGCGGGCCTGAGCCCGAACAACGGCCTGGCCTCGATCCTCGGCGGTCTCGACACGCTGCCCGACGACGTCCGTGAGGGCGTCCAGAAGGCCATCGACCAGGGCATGGCCGACGGCCCGAGCATCGCGATGGTCGATTCCGATCGGGGGATCACGAATCTGCACGTGCCCAGCGACGTGATCGTCGACGCGTCCATGCCCGCCATGATCCGCAGCTCCGGTCACATGTGGGGTCCCGACGGTGAGGAGGCCGATACGCTCGCCGTCATCCCCGACAGCAGCTACGCCGGTGTGTACCAGGTGGTCATCGACGACTGCCGTGCCAACGGGGCCTTCGATCCCACCACCATGGGCACCGTACCCAACGTGGGGCTCATGGCGCAGGCCGCCGAGGAGTACGGCAGCCACGACAAGACCTTCGAGATCCAGGCAGCGGGCAAGGTGCAGGTGGTCGACGCCGACGGCACAGTGCTGATCGAGCACGATGTCTCCCCGGGTGACATCTGGCGGGCCTGCCAGACCAAGGACGCCGCGATCCTCGACTGGGTGAAGCTCGCCGTCACGCGCGCCCGCGCCTCGGCAACCCCGGCGGTGTTCTGGCTCGACGAGCACCGGGCACACGACGCGAATCTGATCACCAAGGTCAGGGAATACCTGGCGGAGCACACCACCGACGACGTCACCCTCGAGATCATGACGCCCGAGGACGCCACGGCCTTCACACTCGAGCGCCTCCGGCGGGGAGAGGACACCATCTCCGTCACGGGTAACGTGCTCCGCGACTACCTGACCGATCTGTTCCCGATCCTCGAACTCGGCACCAGCGCCAAGATGCTCTCGGTGGTCCCGCTGATGAACGGCGGCGGACTCTTCGAGACGGGAGCCGGCGGATCAGCCCCGAAGCACGTGCAGCAGCTCATCAGGGAGAACCACCTCCGCTGGGACAGCCTGGGCGAGTTCCTGGCCCTCGCGGTCAGCTTCGAGCACCTGGCCACCACCACCGGGAACAAGCGTGCGCAGATCCTCGCCGACACCCTGGACCGGGCGACCGGCACCTTCCTGCTCGAGAACAAGTCGCCCAGCCGGAAGGTCGGCGAGATCGACAACCGGGGCAGCCACTACTTCCTGGCCCGCTACTGGGCCGAGGAACTCGCGCGGCAGGACCAGGACACGGAGCTCGCGGAGAGCTTCGCGCGCGTGGCCGAGGCCCTCACGGGCAACGAGGACACCATCACGGACGAACTGCTCGCCGTGCAGGGCTCACCCGTGGACATCGGCGGGTACTACCACCCCGACGTCGAGAAGGTCACGCAGGTGATGCGCCCGTCGGACAAGCTCTCCGAGGTGCTCGCGATCCTCACGCGCTAGGCGTCCGTTCCACCCGGCCGGTACAGCGCGCTGGACCGGCCGGGTGCGTTCGCGTGGTCGTCAGGCGTCGTCGTTGGCGTACCGCACCCCGAGCTGCGCCCGCACGTCGTCGAACAGGCGGAGCGTGGCCAGGGTGTCGTCGAGCGGCATGGTAGGACTCTCCCGGAGGCCCTCCTGGATGCAGCGGGTGACCTCGCGGAGCTCGTAGGTGTACGCGGCGCCGACCTGCTCGAACCGCTCCACGCGGGGCTCCTCCCCATCCACGGCGATCGTGAGTTCGGTGGGATCGTGGAGCTTCCCACCGGTCTTCAGCCAGCCCTTCGACCCGCTCACGGTCGCCTGCGCGGGGCAGGATGCGATGAACGACGACGACAGCTGGGCGTAGGCGCCGCTGTCGTAGCGCAGCATCAGCGCATTCTGCTCGTCGACGCCGTCGCTGCTGAGTACTCCGACGGCCGAGACCGAGGCGGGGAAGCCGAGGGATCCCAGGGCCCACGTCAGCGGATACACCGTGAGATCCAGCAGGGCTCCGCCACCGGCGGCCGGATCCCACAGGCGGCTCGTGCGATCATCGGGAGCCGTGAAGCCCAGGTCGGCCTGCACCCAGCGGATCTCGCCCAGCACCCCGGAGTGGATCAGATCCCAGGCGCGGTTGATACTGGGCAGGAACCGCGTCCACACCGCCTCCATGAGGAACAGACCGCGCTCCGCCGCGAGCTGCGCCAGCTCGAGCGCCTCGGCGGCATTGATGGTGAAGGACTTCTCGACCAGAACGTGCTTGCCGGCGTCCAACGCAGCCCGGGACACCTCGAAATGCTGGCCGTGCGGGGTGGCGACGTAGACGACGTCCACGTCCGGATCGTCCATGAGCCGCTGGTAGCCCGCGGTACCGCCGTCGTCCCCGTACCCGGCCGTGAAGCCGAAGCGCTCCGCGAAGACAGCCGCTCTGTCGGCGCTCCGGGAGCTGACGGCGTGGAGGACGGCGTCCTCGAGCAGGGCGAGATCGCCTGTGACTTTCGCAGCGATGCCGCCGGTGGCGGCGACGCCCCATCTCAGGGGCCGGCCGGTCGCAGCGACGGGGCTCGGGGCTCCCGGTACTGCGCAGGGAGGCGTGGCGATGCGGTTCTGGGGGTCCATGGCACCATCCTTGCCGCTGCGCCGTACGGCGTCCATGCGGACGGACGAATCGTTCGAACCGCCCCGTGCCGTCAAGAAGTCAACGCAGCGCGATGCTCTTGCCCGAGTGCTCTGTAGTGCTCCGCATTGGCCCTGACGTCCTGGACCTCCTCGTCCGTCAACTCCCGGCGGACCTTGGCAGGAACGCCTGCCACGAGGGACCGGGGCGGCACGACGGTGCCCTCGAGCACGACGGCGCCTGCGGCCACGAGGGATCCCGAGCCGATCACCGCACCGTTCATGACGGTCGCGCTCATGCCGATGAGGCAGTCGTCCTCGACGGTGCAGCCGTGTACCACGGCGCTGTGGCCCACGCTGACACGCCGGCCGATGTGCGTGGGAAAGCCGGGGTCGGCGTGGACCACCACGTTGTCCTGCAGATTCGTGCCCTCCCCGACATGGATGGCGGCCGTGTCGCCGCGGACGCTGGCGCCGTAGAACACGCTCGCGAACTCACCGACCGTCACGTCGCCGATCAGAGCTGCGGTGGGCGCGGTGAAGACGGAGCCACCGATGGTGGGGGTCCTGCCCTTGAAGGTGATGAGGTGAGCCATGGACTCAGCCTAGATGAGCGTCTGCGTGGCCGGGAGAGCAGCCGGGAGAGTAGGCGCGGTCGTGGGCGTCCGGATAGCATGGGAGCGACTTCGACGCGCGACCCACAGGCGCGACGCTACAGACCACTGTGACCGATGCGCGACCCAGAGAAGGATCAATCGATGACCATGTCACCCACGACCGGCTCCACCACTCCAGCTGCTGCGGACACCGTCACCAATGCACCCCTGTCCGAGGTGGATCCGGAGATCGCGGCGGTGCTCAGGGACGAGCTCGGTCGTCAGCGCGACACCCTCGAGATGATCGCCTCCGAGAACTTCGCTCCGCGGGCCGTTCTCGAGGCCCAGGGCAGCGTGCTCACCAACAAGTATGCCGAGGGCTATCCCGGGCGCCGGTACTACGGCGGATGCGAGTACGTCGACGTCGCCGAGAATCTGGCGATCGATCGCGTCAAGGCCCTGTTCGGCGCCGAGTTCGCCAACGTCCAGCCCCACTCCGGAGCGCAGGCCAACGCAGCGGCGCTGTCGGCGATGATCAAGCCCGGCGATAAGATCATGGGCCTCTCGCTCGCCCACGGCGGTCACCTCACCCACGGGATGAAGCTCAACTTCTCCGGCAAGCTGTATGCCGTGGCCGCCTACGGCGTCGAGGAGGACACCCACCGGCTCGACATGGACCGCGTCCGCGAGCAGGCGCTCGCCGAGAGGCCGGACGTGCTGATCGCGGGGTGGTCCGCCTATCCGCGCCAGCTCGATTTCGCTGCCTTCCGCTCCATCGCCGACGAGGTCGGTGCACTGCTCTGGACCGACATGGCACACTTCGCCGGTCTCGTCGCCGCGGGCGTCCACCCGAATCCGGTCCCTCACTCCGACGTCGTCACCTCGACCGTCCACAAGACGCTCGCCGGACCGCGCTCCGGCGTGATCCTCGCGAAGCAGGAGTGGGCCAAGAAGCTGAACTCGAGTGTCTTCCCCGGCCAGCAGGGCGGTCCGCTCATGCACGTGATCGCGGGCAAGGCCACCGCGTTCAGGATCGCCGGATCCGCGGAGTTCAGGGAGCGCCAGGAGCGTGTCCTGGAAGGTGCCCGTATCATCGCCGAACGGCTCACCGGCCCGGACGTCGCGGAGCACGGCGTCTCGGTCCTCACGGGCGGCACGGACGTCCACCTCGTGCTCGTGGACCTGCGCAACTCGAGCCTCGACGGCCAGCAGGCCGAGGACGTCCTTCACTCGGTGGGCATCACCGTCAACCGCAACGCAGTGCCGTTCGATCCGCGGCCCCCGATGGTCACCTCGGGTCTGCGCATCGGCACCCCGGCGCTGGCCACCCGCGGTTTCGGTGCCGCCGAGTTCACGGAGGTAGGGGAGATCATCGCAGCGGCACTCAAGCCGGCGCCCGACGTCGACGCCCTCCGCGCGCGGGTCACCGCGCTCACCGCCGACTTCCCGCTCTACCCCGGCCAGGAGGAATGGTAGGTCGTATCCCGGCGTCACCACCTGCTCGAGCAACCGAACGAGGACGATCCGCATGAGCACCACAGCTCGCATCCTGGACGGAAAAGCCACCGCCGCGCAGATCAAGGCGGAGCTCACCGAGCGCGTCGCTGCGCTGCATGAGCGCGGAGTGAGACCGGGGCTCGGCACGGTGCTGGTGGGCGACGATCCGGGCAGCCGTTCGTACGTGGAGGGCAAGCACCGCGATTGCGCAGAGGTGGGCATCACCTCCGTGCGGCGCGATCTGCCCGGCACCATCAGCCAGGAGGAGCTCGAGGCCGTTCTCGACGAACTGAACGACGACGACGCCACCACCGGCTACATCGTCCAGCTCCCCCTCCCCGCGCACATCGACACGCACACGATCCTCGAGCGCATCGCTCCCGCCAAGGACGCCGACGGCCTGCACCCCACGAATCTGGGCCGGCTCGTCCTCAACGTGGACCGCGGGATGGAGTCACCCCTGCCGTGCACGCCGCACGGGATCGTGGAACTCCTCGAACGCCACGGCATCGCGCTCGCGGGTCTCGACGTGCTCGTGGTCGGCCGCGGCGTCACGGTGGGACGGTCGCTGGGCCTGCTGCTGACCCGCAGACAGATCAACGCGACAGTCACCCTGGCCCACACCGGGACCACTGATCTGGCGGCGCACCTCCAGCGGGCGGACGTCGTCGTCGCCGCGGCGGGCAGCGCCCACATGATCGGCGCGGAGCACCTCAAGCCCGGGGTGATCGTCCTCGACGTCGGAGTGAGCAGGGTCGAGGATCCTCAGACGGGGAAGGCCCGGCTGACGGGCGACGTCGATCCTGCAGCTGCCGAGGTGGCGGCCTGGCTCTCCCCGAATCCCGGGGGAGTGGGACCCATGACCCGCGCCATGCTGCTGGCGAATGTGGTGGACGCCGCAGAACGGCAGTCGAGCAGGGGCTGAGTGTCCCTGAGCAGGACACCGAAGCATCACGTGGTCAGCTCCTCCACGATCACCGGCACATCTCGCCTACGCTGAACGAGTGCCTCTCTCCGACCCGCCCGTCATCTCCGCCCACAGGCTCAGCAAGCACTACGGTGACTTCCACGCCGTCGACGGCATCTCCTTCGACGTGCCCGCAGGAGAATCCTTCGGACTGCTCGGACCGAACGGCGCCGGCAAGTCGACCACCATGCGCATGATCGGGGGTGTGTCGCAGCGGACCTCGGGCGAGCTGACCATCATGGGCCTGGACCCCGAGGAGCACGGTCCCGAGGTCCGGGCACACCTCGGCGTCGTCCCGCAGCAGGACAATCTCGACGAGGAACTGCGCGTGCGTGACAATCTGCTCGTCTACGGTCGGTACTTCGGTCTGCCGATGAGCTATCTCAGACCGAAGGCCGACGAACTCCTCGAGTTCGCCCAGCTCACGGAGAAGTCCGGCGCGAAGGTGGACGCCCTCTCCGGCGGCATGAAGCGTCGCCTGACCATCGCCCGATCACTCATCAACGAACCGAAGATCCTCCTGCTCGACGAGCCGACCACGGGCCTGGATCCGCAGGCCCGCCACGTCCTGTGGGACCGCCTGTTCCGGCTCAAGGAATCCGGGGTGACGCTGATCCTCACCACGCACTACATGGACGAGGCCGAGCAGCTCTGCGACCGTCTCGTCGTCGTCGACAAGGGCCGGATCATGGCGGAGGGCTCACCCGCCCAGCTCATCCGGGACCACTCCACGCGTGAGGTGCTCGAACTGCGGTTCGGGTCCGAGCGCAACACCACGGTCGCCGCCGAACTGCAGGGCATCGGCGAACGGCTCGAGCCGCTGCCCGACCGCGTCCTGATCTACGCCAGGGACGGCGAGGAGGCGCTCGAACAGGTCATCTCCCGCGGACTGAAACCCGTCACCTCGCTGGTGCGTCGGTCCTCCCTCGAGGACGTCTTCCTGCGGCTGACCGGAAGGAGTCTCATTGACTGAGCCAACGCCCTCCGTGGCGTCCGACGACGTCGTGGTGCAACAGCCCTACCGTCTCCACGCACACCCACCCGAGATCTCGGCGTCCCGTGCCCGCAGATTCGGTTCCTGGTACTACGCGGAGCATGTCCTGCGCTCCATGAAGAGCTACCGCTGGACCCTGCTCGCCTCCAGTGTCGGCACGCCCGTGATCTATCTCTTCGCGCTGGGCGTGGGGCTGGCGACACTCGTGGACCGGAACACCGACGATGCCTTCGGCGGGGTCAGCTATCTCGCGTTCATCGCACCGGCGCTGCTGGCATCGGCGGCGATCATGACGGCGGCCACCGAGTTCACGTACCCGGTGATGGACGGCTTCAAGTGGCGCAGGGTCTACTACGGGCCACATGCGTCGCCGCTGAACACCGACCAGATCGTCAACGGCCACGTCCTGGCCATTGCGATCCGGCTGATGGCGACAACCACCATCTACTTCGTGATCGTCGCCGCGTTCGGTGCTTCCGACTCACCGTCGGGCGTGCTCGCCATTCCTGTCGCGGTGCTCACCGGACTCGCCTTCGGCCTTCCGCTGCTGGCATTCGCCGCCGGCCTCGAGGAGGACAGGGGCCAGTTCGCGCTCGTGATGCGCTTCATCGTCACACCCCTGTTCCTGTTCTCCGGCACCTTCTTCCCGCTGGAGACCCTTCCGGTGTTCCTGCGCTGGATCGGCTGGATCTCACCGCTCTGGCACGGCACGGAACTGGGCCGGGCCCTCACCTACGGGTACGAGCTACCGGTCTGGCTCGCGGTCGTCCACGTGGTGTTCCTCGTGGTCCTCGCCGTCGTCGGCCTGCACCTGGCCCGGTCCGTCTTCGCGCGGAGGCTGGGAAAATGAGCTCACAGCTCTCGCGGCAGGACTACGCGCTGGAGGGATCGACGCGGCCGCTCGCAGCCCTGTACTCCCGCAATGCCCGGGCAGTCATCGCCCGCGGGCTCCTCGCGACCCGGAGCAGCAACGGTCTGGTCCTCGTCTCGGGCTTCTTCGAACCCGTGCTCTATCTGCTCTCCATGGGGATCGGACTGGGCGCCCTGGTCGGAGACGTCGAGGGACCCAACGGCCAACCCATCAGCTACGCCGCCTACATCGCCCCGGCGCTGCTCGCCGTCTCGGCGATGAACGGCGCGGTGTATGACAGCACCTGGAACGTCTTCTTCAAGATGAACTTCGCCAAGCTCTACCAGGGGATGCTGTACACCTCCCTGGGACCACTGGACGTGGCGATCGGGGAGATCTTCCTCGCCCTGCTCCGCGGTGCGCTGTACGCGGCGGGATTCACGACGGTCATGGCGCTCATGGGTCTGCTCACCACGCCCGTGGCCCTGCTGATGGTCCCGGTCTCGGTGATCATCGCGTTCGGTTTCGCGTCCTTCGGCATGGGGATCACGAGCTTCATGAAGACGTTCCAGCAGATGGAATGGGTCAACTTCGTGCTGCTGCCGATGTTCCTCTTCTCGGCGACGTTCTACCCGCTGAGCGTCTACCCACAGGGCATCCAGTGGTTCATCCAGGCGCTGCCCCTCTGGCACGGCGTCGAGCTGCTGAGGCAGATCAGTGTGGCCTCGTTCAGCCCGGCCACCCTGGTCCACCTCGGCTACTTCCTGCTGATGATCGCCGTCGGGATGCTCCTGACCACCCTGCGCCTGCGGAAGCTGTTCCTCAAGTAGGTGTCCGCGTCAGATCACCAGGGTGGCGTACACCACGTAGTTGTCGTCGTACGCGCCGGTCTCCGGGTTGTAGCCGTCGCAGGTGATGAGGCGCAGCTCCGAGCCGTCGGTGTTCCCGTAGACGGTCTGCGTCGGGAAGTCGTTCTTCAGGTACTGCTCACCGTGCTGGAACTCGAAGACAGCCGTGCTGCCGTCCTCGCGGATCACGTTGATGAGGTCCCCGGCCTTGAGCTCGCGCAGGCCCGCGAAGACCCCCTCGCCTCCGTCGGTGGCGTTGACGTGGCCGAGCATGACCGCCGGGCCACGCTCCCCGGGAGTGGGGGAGAGGTTGTACCAGCTCGCGGGCGATCCCGGTTCACCCGGTGGGACATCCAGCGTCTGGTTCTCGCGCAGACCCAGGCTGAGCAGCTCGGACCGGGTATCGATCGCGGGGATGTCCAGAGTCACCGGGGTCGATGCCGGCAGGACGGCAGGAAGGGGCTCCGGGGAAGGATCGCCGGCGGCGGGCGGAGAAGGGACAGCCGACGGGGCGGTGACGCTGGTACCCGGAAGGACCGGTTTGGCGACCGGTTCGGCGGTGTAGCCACAGCCGGCGAGGAGAAAGAGGGCAGCCACCGCCGGAGCCGTGAGGCCCCAGCGATGGCCGTGTGTTCCACTGATCATGGTGAGAGATTCTACTTCACCGAGCAGTGCGGGACATCCGGACTATGCGTTGTGTGCCGCACGACGACGCACCGCGTAGGTTCCGCCTGCTGCTGCCGCCAGGACGAGGCCACCGCCGAGGGCGATCATGCCCGTGGAGGAGGACTCGGTGGCCACACCGGTGTCGGCTCCACCCTCGGGCATGGCTGCCATCTGGTCCATCACGAGCGTGCCACACAGCGCGGGCGAGGTGGCTCCCAGGGGAAGCTCGGGATCCAGGTCGCTGGGCGAGTTGAAGACGTCCTCGGACACACCGGCGGTTGCCGGATCCAGACCGTGCACGACGACGACCGAGGTGCCCTCCTCCAGCGACTTCTGCTGGGCCTCGTCGATGGTGATGGTGCGCTCGATGGTGTACGAGCCACCCTGGCCGCCGAGCTCGAGATTCAGGGCTGCGGCCGGAGTCGTGTCGCCGGACGTGCTCAGCGTGGTGAGGATGTCGCCGTAGCGGCCGGCAGCCTCGGTGGTGCTGATGATGCCGTTGCCGTCGGCGTCATCGGCCGGGACCGGACAGGTGCCCATGGCGTTGCCGTGGACGTGCTGGACGTGAGGGTAGGGTCCATCCATGAAGGTCTCCGCCAGGCCCGAGACCTGCAGGTTGACCGTGGCCTGGTCACCGGCGACGTCGACGGTGACCGTGCCGGTGCCGGTGGTCCCGTTGAGCTGACCCAGCGTCGAGGAGTAGGTGCCATCTGCTGCCAGGGCGGGCGAACCGGCCATGGCGACGGCGCCGAGTGCCAGGGCTGGTACTGCGAGGAAACGCATTTTCTTGTTCATGATTTGTCCTCCGTAGTGCGAATGCGGCGCACCGTGGGGCACGCACGGAGGTAGTTCGGGGTGAGGACCGTCACGGATTGGGAACACTGGGAGAAAAGTTGGAGAACACTGACAGTTCGCCCGCGGTGGAAGCAGGCGGAGCAGGAGGAGGCATGCGGGAGAATGGGCAGATGCAGTCACTAGGAAGCAACGGGCGGCCGGCTGGCCGGGGCATGAGCATGCGCATGGGCAGCGCCGGGGTCGCCGTCATGGTGGTGGTCTTCCTGGTCGCCGTGGTCTTCGCGGCGAACCAGAACGACGTCATCGGCTGGCTGGTGGTGATCATCTCCCTCGGCTGGCTCCTGGTGTTCAGCTTCGTCGTGTTCACTCTTCGTTCCGCAGCACGCAAGGCCGCGGCCCGGCTGCAGGGCGCCACCGGCTTCGGCGGGACCGGCACGAGCGGGACGGACGGGCAGACTCCGATGGCCGCGGACCGCGCACGGGACCTGAAGCTCGAGCACAGCTTCAAGATCGTGCAGGTGCAGGTGGGCGTGGTCCGGGAGTATCTCGGGAAGGACGAGGGCATGGTGGAGCGTGCGCTCGAGACCATCGAGATCACCTCGCACAACGCCCGTTCCATGATGAAGAACTCCGGCGAGGGACCCGTGGAGGGCACCGTTGTCGACTGATCAGCGGTGGCTCACGAAGGACCGGGAATCGGTCCCGGGAGTAGGGTTGAGCGGGTGACTCCGGCATCAGAGATCCAAGGGAAACCGCTGCGCATCGCCTCGGTGAACGTCAACGGCATCCGCGCCGCCTACAGGCGAGGTATGGAGCAGTGGCTCGAGCAGCGCGACGTCGACATCCTGTGCCTGCAGGAGGTGCGCGCGCCCGACGACGTCGTCCGGTCCCTACTGGGCCAGGACCGGCACATCCATCACGCCGAGGCCGAAGCCAGGGGCCGCGCAGGAGTCCTGATCGCCTCCCGGCAGGAACCGACGACGCTGCGCACCGGCGTGGGCGACAGCTACTTCGACACCGCCGGGCGCTGGGTCGAAGCCGACTTCGATCATCACGGAACCTCCTTGACGGTCGTCAGCGCCTACGTCCACTCCGGTGAAGTGGGCACCCCGAAGCAGGATGACAAGTACCGCTTCCTCGACGCCCTCGGCGCACGCCTGGCCCAGCTCCGGGAACGGGGCGGGTACGCCGTCGTGACGGGTGATCTGAACGTGGGTCATACGACGCGCGACATCAGGAACTGGAAGTCCAATGTGAAGAAGGCCGGATTCCTCCCGGAGGAGCGCGCCTATTTCGACCGTTACCTCTCGGACGAGTCCGGGTTCGTGGACGTCGCGCGTTCACTCGCCGGTGACGTCGACGGGCCGTACACCTGGTGGTCCTGGCGCGGCAAGGCGTTCGACAACGACACAGGGTGGCGTATCGACTACCAGCTCGCCACGACGGACCTCGCGGCACGCGCGGTGAGCGCCGACGTCGACAGGGCGACCGGGTGGGACACGCGGTTCTCGGACCACGCACCGCTCGTCGTCGACTATCAGATCTAGCATCCAGGACCATATCCATGACTGAATCCACACCTGAGCCTTCGATGCAGCGCCGCCAGCGCATCCTCTCGGGAATGCAGCCCTCTGCCGGGTCCCTGCACCTCGGGAACTACGTCGGTGCACTCGTGCAGTGGGTCCGCCTCCAGGAGACCTATGACGCGGTCTTCTTCATCCCGGACCTGCACGCCATCACGGTTCCGCAGGATCCGCGGGAGCTCGCCCACCGCACCCGGATCACGGCGGCGCAGTACATCGCAGGTGGCGTGGACCCGGACAGGGCCACCCTCTTCGTGCAGTCCCAGGTACCGGAACACGCCCAGCTCGCCTGGGTCCTGAACTGCCTCACGGGCTTCGGTGAGGCGTCCCGCATGACGCAGTTCAAGGACAAGGCCGCCAGACAGGGAACCGATTCCGCGAGCGTGGGCCTGTTCACCTACCCGATCCTGCAGGCCGCGGACATCCTGCTCTATCAGCCGGACGGGGTCCCCGTCGGTGAGGACCAGCGCCAGCACGTCGAGCTGAGCCGGGACCTCGCACAGCGGTTCAACACGCGGTTCGGTGAGACGTTCGTCCTTCCCCGCCCCTTCATCCAGAAGGAGTCGGCCAAGATCTACGATCTGCAGAATCCGACGGCGAAGATGTCGAAGTCGGCGTCGTCGCCCGCCGGACTCGTGAATGTCCTCGACGATCCGGCGGTCACCGCCAAGCGCATCAGATCCGCGGTCACGGATACGGGAGCGGAGATCCGCTTCGACCGGGAGGGCAAGCCGGGAATCTCCAATCTGCTCACCGTGTACTCGGCCCTGTCGGGGAGGAGTATCGCCGAACTGGAGACCGCGTACGAGGGTCGACTGTACGGACATCTGAAAGTGGATCTCGCCGAGGTGGTCGTCGAGGCACTCACCCCGGTCCGCCGGCGTACCGAGGAGCTCCTGGCCGATCCTGCCGAGCTCGACCGGCTTCTGGCACAGGGTGCTGCGAAGGCGCGGAATCTTGCTGCACCGACGCTCGCCGACGTCTATGAACGTGTCGGATTCCTTCCCGCGGCACAGGTCCGATGAGTCCCACCAGTCCGCGCCATGGCGGATCGGTGACGGAGGCGTCCCGTCCGGCTGATCCGGGCGATACAGCAACCTGTGTCGGGATCACGATCCCCGTCCCGGAGCCCCTGGCCGGAACGCTCGAGACGCTCCGGGCGTCGTTCGGCGATCCGATGGCAGCCCTCGTCCCGCCACACATCACCCTCATCACCACAACACCTGCATCGGACTGGGGTGCCACCATCGACCACGTCCGTCAGGTGGCACGTGAGCAGCAGCCCTTCGAGGTACGCCTGCACGGTACCGGTTCCTTCAGGCCGGTCTCTCCGGTGGTGTTCCTCCGGCTCGTCCGCGGAGCCGGCGAGTGCGCCGATCTCCATACCAGGCTTCAGAGCGGACCGCTGGAACGTGACCTGGCCTTCGACTTCTTCCCCCACGTGACCGTGGCGCACGACGTGTCCGACGCCGGCATGGACGAGGCCGAGAGGACGCTGGCAACCTTCGAGGCCTCCTTCCGGGTGCAGTCCATGGGACTCTATGAACACGTTCCGTCGGGACTGTGGAAGCTCAGGGAGGAGCTGAACTTTGGCGAGGACACTGACCGCTCCCAAGCCGTCGCCGATTGATCAGCCGTCCCCTGCCAATCTGCCCGATCTCCAGCGCAGGGTCATAGACGCGCAGATCAGGCTCGGTCGTCTCCGGCGCTCCGATACTCCCGGCATGGCACTCCTTCTCGCCCGGCTGAACGTCGGGCTCTTTCGCTTCTTCACCCTCGAACCTGTTCGGGTACTGCTGCTGTACGTCGAACGCCGCGGTCCGTTGATGGCGGCAGGGCTCGCCTATCGGCTCTTCTTCGCCATCGCAGCCCTGCTCGTGGTCGGCTTCGCGACGGTGGGTATCGTGATCGCGGGCAACGAGGCCCTACGGACCATCACGGTGGACGCCCTCGACCAGTCCGTTCCCGGCCTGATCGACAGGGGCCGGGGGGAGGGAGGGCTGCTCAGACCGCAGACCCTGTTCGACGCGACGAGTGGCCTGGGCTGGGCGATCGTCGTATTCACTGCCGTGATGCTCGTGACCTCCCTGGGCTGGATCGGAGGGATGAGGCAGGCCATGCGCGGGCTCTTCGCGCTGGGGCCGGTGGCCATGAACCCGGTGCTGCTCAGGATCAAGGATCTGGGCACACTCGCCCTCCTGGGCGCCGTGATGCTGGTCACGACCGCACTCGGCGTCATTGCGAACAACACGCTGGACGCCCTGCTCGTGGTCCTCGACCTGGGAGCGGTCACCCAGGTCCTGACGCAGGGCGCGGGCTTCCTGCTGATGATCCTGCTGGACACGCTCATGGCGGCGATCCTGCTCAGGTCGGCGTCGGCCATCGAGATGCCCAGGGCTGTCCTGCGTCGCGGGGCGATCATCGCCGGCCTCGGCAGCACAGTGCTGAGAACCTTCTCGGCGCAGATCCTCGGCAGTTTCGGCAACAACCCGCTCCTGTTCTCCTTCGCCGTGATCCTCGCGCTCTTCGTCTGGTTCTTCCTGCTCAGCCAGGTGTACCTGCTGGCCACCGCGTGGTGCGCCATCGCGACGGCCGACGCCGAGGTGGACGCCCAGCGGGAGCACCACGCGAAAGCCGGCACCCTCAGGCAGCGGAGCCGCCGGCGGGTCCGTAGCTGAGACGGCCGGTGGCCATCACCGCTGCTGCCTGCCGATGCAGCAGCTGCCTGCCGACACGTCGAAGGGCGGCCCGCTGAACGGACCGCCCTTCGACGAGTGGAACTGGACGCACATCCGTCGTGCGTGGGATCTGTTCGCTCAGATCTTGCGGGTCAGGATCGCCTGCTTGACCTCGGAGATGGCCTTGGTGACCTGGATGCCGCGCGGACACGCCTCGGTGCAGTTGAAGGTGGTGCGGCAGCGCCAGACCCCTTCCTTGTCGTTGAGGATCTCCAGGCGCATGTCGCCGGCGTCATCGCGTGAATCGAAGATGAACCGGTGCGCATTCACGATCGCCGCCGGCCCGAAGTACTGACCGTCGGTCCAGAAGACCGGGCACGAGGAGGTGCAGGCAGCGCAGAGGATGCACTTCGTGGTGTCGTCGTACCGCTCACGTTCCTCGGCGGACTGCAGGCGCTCCTTCGTGGGCGAGTGTCCCTTGCTGATCAGGAACGGCATGATCTCCCGATAGGACTGGAAGAACGGTTCCATGTCCACGATCAGGTCCTTCTCCACCGGCAGGCCCTTGATGGGCTCCACGAGAATGGGCTTGGACGTGTCGAGGTCCTTCAGCAGGGTCTTGCAGGCTAGCCGGTTGCGGCCGTTGATGCGCATGGCGTCCGACCCGCAGACCCCGTGCGCGCAGGACCGGCGGAAGGACACCGAACCGTCGTGCTCCCACTTGACCTTGTGGAGGGCATCGAGCACGCGGTCCGTGCCGTACATGGTCAGCTTCCACTCGTCCCAGTGCGCCTCGTCCGAGATCTCCGGGTTGTAGCGGCGGACCTTGAGCGTGACATCGAAGGTCGGGATCTCCCCGCCACCGCCGACGCCGGGCGCGAGCTCGACCTTCGACGCCGGCTCCTTCTCCATGGTTTCTGCACTCATCAGTACTTACGCTCCATCGGCTCGTATCGGGTGAAGATCACAGGTTTGGTTTCGAGACGGACACCGCTGGTCCGTGTGGCGCTGGGGTCCTTGTAGGCCATGGAGTGGGTCATGAAGTTCTCGTCGTCGCGCTCGGGGAAGTCCTCGCGGAAGTGGCCTCCACGGGACTCCTGCCGGTGCAGCGCAGCCGCCGTCATGACCTTCGCCATGTCGAGCAGGAAGCCGAGTTCCACGGCTTCGAGCAGATCGAGGTTGAACCTCTTCCCCTTGTCCTGGACCGTGATGCGCGTGTAGCGCTCCTCCAGGCCGTCGATGACGCTCAGCGCTTCCAGAAGAGTCTGCTCCGTGCGGAACACCTGGACGTTGGCGTCCATGATGTCCTGGAGTTCCTTGCGAATGGCGGCAACCCGCTCGCCACCCTCGGAGCTGCGCGCACGATCGAGCAGTGCCTCGGTCTCCGCCGTGGGGTTCTCGGGAATCTCCACGAAGTCCGCCGTCAGCGCGTACTCGGCCGCCGCGAGACCGGCACGCTTGCCGAACACGTTGATGTCCAGGAGCGAATTGGTCCCGAGGCGATTGGAACCGTGCACCGAGACGCAGGCCACCTCGCCGGCCGCATAGAGCCCGGGAACCACCGTCTCGTTGTCCGAGAGCACCTCCGCCGAGATGTTGGTCGGAATCCCGCCCATCGCATAGTGCGCGGTGGGGAAGACCGGGACGGGCTCGGTGTAGGGCTCCACCCCGAGATAGGTGCGGGCGAACTCCGTGATGTCGGGGAGTTTCGCGTCGATGTGTGCGGGTTCGAGGTGCGTCAGATCGAGCAGGACGTAATCCTTGTTCGGACCGGCGCCGCGCCCCTCGCGTACCTCGTTGGCCATGGAGCGGGCCACGATGTCGCGCGGGGCCAGATCCTTGATGGTCGGCGCGTAGCGTTCCATGAACCGTTCGCCGTCCGAGTTGCGCAGGATGGCACCCTCGCCGCGCGCCGCCTCCGAGAGCAGGATCCCGAGACCGGCCAGGCCGGTGGGATGGAACTGGAAGAACTCCATGTCCTCGAGCGGGATACCCCGCCGGAACGCGATGCCCATGCCGTCGCCGGTCAGGGTGTGCGCATTGGACGTGGTCTTGTAGACCTTTCCCACGCCTCCGGAGGCGATGACGACCGACTTGGCCTGGAAGACATGCAGTTCTCCCGACGCGAGGTCGTAGGACACGACGCCGGCGACCCGCTTCTCGAGGCGCGTCTCACCGTCGACCGTGACCTCCTGGTCCACCATCAGCAGATCGAGCACGTAGTACTCGTTGTAGAACTCGACGTTGTGCTTGACGCAGTTCTGGTAGAGCGTCTGCAGGATCATGTGACCGGTGCGGTCCGCGGCGTAGCAGGACCGGCGGACCGGAGCCTTGCCATGGTCACGCGTATGACCGCCGAACCTGCGCTGGTCGATGCGTCCCTCGGGTGTCCTGTTGAACGGCAGTCCCATCTTCTCGAGGTCGAGGACGGCGTCGATGGCCTCCTTCGCCATGACCTCGGCGGCATCCTGGTCCACGAGGTAGTCCCCGCCCTTGACCGTGTCGAACGTGTGCCACTCCCAGTTGTCCTCCTCGACGTTCGCGAGGGCTGCACACATACCGCCCTGGGCAGCGCCCGTGTGCGATCTCGTGGGATAGAGCTTCGTCAGGACGGCTGTGTGGGCGCGCTGGCCCGCTTCGATGGCGGCGCGCATTCCTGCACCACCGGCGCCGACGATGACGACGTCGTACTTGTGGACCTGCATACTGGTCGCTCTTTCTGTTGAAACCGTTGTGTCTGAGGTGCGGGCGCCAGGCGCGGGTACTACGTGTGCCGGGGGGGCGTGTTCCGGGTCTAGACGGCGGGGCAGTAGCTGGCGGTGGACGCTACACCGTCGATCACCGGGCAGGGATCGAAGGTGAAGATGACGAGAGTCCCCAGGACCACGATGACGGCGGTCGCGGTATAGAGCACTCCCTTGAGCCACATGCGGGTGCTGCTCTTCTCCGCGTAGTCGTTGATGATCACGCGGATGCCGTTCGTGCCGTGCAGCATGGCCAGCCACAGCATGGTCAGATCCCAGATGCGCCAGAGGGTGCTGGCCCACTTCCCGGCCACGAAACCGAAGTCGACGCCGCTGATGCCGTCGCCGCTGATGAGGTTGACCCAGAGGTGGGTGAAGATCAGGACGACGAGGAGGGCGCCGGACAGGCGCATGAACAGCCACGCGATCATCTCGAAGTTGCCGCGAGAGGTCGATGAGCGTGAATAGCCCGGCGCGACGCGGCCGGAGCGCGGGCTCTCGATAGTGGGGGTGGCCATGGTTCCTAACCTCCGAAGACGTGCATGAGATGGCGGATCGAGAAGGCGATCATGACGACTGCCCAGAGGCCCACGACGCTCCAGAGCATCTGGCGGTGGTAGCGCGGACCCTTCTTCCAGAAGTCCACGAGGATGACGCGGATCCCGTTGAAGGCGTGGAAGACGATGGCTGCGACGAGCCCCAGCTCGCCCAGGCCCATGATGGGGTTCTTGTAGGAGGCGATCACGGCGTCGTACGCCTCGGGCGAGACGCGCACCAGGGAGGTGTCGAGCACGTGCACGAGGAGGAAGAAGAAGATGACCACCCCCGTGATGCGGTGCGCCACCCAGGACCACTGACCTTCCCGGCCACGGTAGAGGGTGCCTGCTGGTACCAGTGTCTTCGACATCGAAATGACCTCCCTGCATCGCGAGGGCGTTAGCGCATTGAACGCAGGGATCACGCCGGTGCGACAGCACTCTGTGGACAACAATAATCTAGGCCGGTGACATTCGGTGCTCAAGGAAGGTGCGCCTGACCTGTGACCTTGTAGACACCGGACGCGGTGCCCGCTGCCATGGGCGGGCGAGTGCAGCGGCGTCCTGCTCCGGATGCGTCGGTTACCGTGGAAAGGATGAGTACCGAGAGGGCATCGGCCCGGACTTCCGACAGTGTGCTGGGTCGCTTCCACGGCGTCATCCCGGCAGGTGGCACCGGCACGCGGCTGTGGCCGCTCTCGCGTGCGGCGGCCCCGAAGTTCCTGCACGACCTCACCGGTTCGGGGAGCACTCTGATCCGCGCCACGTACGACCGGCTCCTGCCACTGACGCAGGGCCGGATCATGGTGGTGACGGGAGTGGTGCATCGGCGCGCGGTACTCGCGCAGCTCCCCGAGATCGAGGACACGGACCTCGTGCTCGAGTCGGAACCGAAGGATTCGGCTGCCGCGATCGGGCTCGCCGCAGCGATCCTGCACCGGCGGGATCCGGGCATCATCATGGGCTCGTTCGCCGCGGATCAGGTGATCGCGCCCGCGGAGCTGTTCCAGGACGCCGTCCGCGAGGCCATCCACACGGCGGCGGAGGGATATATCGTCACCATCGGGATCGAACCGACGCACCCCTCCACGGGCTTCGGCTACATCCGTGCCGGAGACCCGCTGACCGTGGCAGGCGCGCCGACGGCGCGAGCCGTCATCGAGTTCGTCGAGAAGCCGTCGCAGGCCGTGGCCGACGGCTATATCGACAGCGGCAACTACTCGTGGAACGCCGGGATGTTCGTGGCACCGGTGGAGCTCATGCTCAGGCATCTCGCGGCGAACGAGCCCGAACTGCATGCCGGCCTGCTGGAGATCGCCGCCTCCTGGGACACCCCGCAGCGGGTCCAGGTGGCCCGCCGCATCTGGCCGACCCTTCCGAAGATCGCGATCGACTACGCGGTGGCCGAACCCGCGGCGGCAGCGGGCGACGTCGCCATGATCCCCGGTGGCTTCAGCTGGGACGACGTCGGGGACTTCGCCGCCATCGGCCGCCTCAACCCGGCGGAGGAGAACAGCGAGCTGAAGGTGATGGGCGAGGGCGCCCGGGTGTTCTCGGAGAACGCCTCCGGCATCGTGGTCTCGGACACCAAGCGCGTCATCGCGCTGATCGGGATCGACGACGTCGTCATCGTGGACACTCCCGACGCGCTGCTCGTGACGACCAAGGAGCACGCGCAGGAGGTCAAGAAGGCCGTCGAACGGCTGCGGGCCAGCGGCGACACCGACGTCCTGTAAGCGGGAAAGCTGCACTTCACGGACTTCCCCTCGACGGTGGGCGGCCCGGGTGCATCTGCGCGCGGCACCGGTCGGTAGGCTGATCACGTGGAAACGTACAACGCCCGCAGCGCCTCGATCTCGCGCGTGGGGCCGGCCCTCGAGCCGCACCTCGGCGGACTGACGGAGATCCGGCGCGAACTCCACCGCCACCCGGAGCTGTCCTTCGCGGAGAAGCGGACCACTGAGCTCATCGTGGAACAGCTCCAGGGGGCAGGGCTGGCTCCGCAGCGTCTGGCCGGAACCGGCGTCGTCGTCGATATCGGCCGCGGCCCCATGGTCCTCGGGCTGCGCGCGGACATCGACGCGCTGCCGATCGGCGAGGAGACGGGCCTGGACTACTCCTCCCGGACGCCGGGTGTGACCCATGCGTGCGGCCACGACATCCACACGACGGTGATGCTCGGCGTCGCGCGCGTGCTCGCCGAACTCGACGCGACCGAACCGCTCCCGGGGACGGTGCGGATCATCTTCCAGCCCGCCGAGGAGATGATGCCCGGCGGCGCCCTCGACGTGATCGCGCAGGGCGTCCTGGTCGGTCTCCCGCGGATCCTGGCACTGCACTGCGACCCGCGGATCGACGTCGGACTCGTCGGCACACGCATCGGCGCCATCACCTCGGCGTCCGACACCATCCGGGTGGAGCTGACGGGCCACGGTGGCCACACCTCCCGGCCGCATCTGACCGAGGACCTGGTCTTCGCCCTGGCCACCATCGCCGTGAACGTCCCGGCGGTGCTGTCCCGGCGGATCGACGTGCGCAGCGCCGTCTCGATGGTGTGGGGGCAGATCCACGCCGGTTCCGCCCCCAACGCCATCCCCGCCCAGGGCTTCATGTCCGGCACCCTACGGTGCCTGGACGGTGAGGCCTGGGAGTCCGCCGGTGAGCTGCTCGACCGCACCGTGCGTGAGATCGCGGCACCCTTCGGCGTCGAGGTCAAGCTCGAGCACATCCGCGGTGTACCCCCGGTGGTGAACCAGGAGGCGGAGATCGGCCTGCTCGAGGCCGCTGCGCGCGCCGAGCTGGGTGCGAAGGCCGTGGTGCTGACGCCGCAGTCGATGGGCGGTGAGGACTTCGCCTGGATGACACAGCAGGTGCCCGGCGCCATGATGCGGCTCGGGACGCGCACTCCCGGAGGGGAGACGTTCGATCTGCACCGCGGCGACTACGCGCCGGACGAGCGCTCGATCGAGTGCGGCATCCGGGTCATGGCGGCAGCGGCGTTGCAGGCGCTACTGGGCAATGGGCATTGAGAGGCAACGGGCACTGAGAGGCAACGGGCACTGGGAACCTGAGATCGTCCTGCCCGAGGAACTCCGAACGATCGGCGCGCCACGCGAAGCTCCCGGTGTCGTGCTCCACGTCACCATAGCCTTAGGATGTTGGCATACGTGCTGCATCGACGCTGTCGCGGCGCCACGACAATGCAATGACACCCCATGTCAGTGACAACAGAGCCTCGGATCCCATGCGACCCGTGATGGACACTCACTGGTATTCGTCCCCGTGGCGTACTTCTCTTCCTGGAGGCATTTTGAAGAACTCACTGAGCAGGTTCTCACGTGGAACCGGCCTGTCGGCCGCCGTCCTCGGCGCATCGGCCCTCGTCCTGTCCGGCTGCGGCGCGCCGCCCGCCGAGGACGCCTCCGGCGGGTCCGAGGCCGGGGCGAACCCCGACTACCTCGGCTGCATCGTCTCGGACTCGGGCGGATTCGACGATCGCTCGTTCAACCAGTCCAGCTACGAGGGTCTGCAGATGGCCCAGAGCGATCTGGGCATCCAGACCAACGAGGCCGAGTCGCAGGCACAGACCGACTTCGGACCCAACGTGGACGCGATGGTCGCGGACGGCTGCAACCTGATCATCACGGTCGGGTTCCTACTCGCCGACACCACGAGGGACACCGCTGAGGCGAACACCGAGACGAACTTCGCAATCATCGACGACAATTCGATCGACCTGCCGAACGTCAAGCCGATCATCTACGACACGGCCGAAGCCGCCTTCCTGGCCGGGTACGCCGCCGCCGCGACGACCGAGACGGGCACGGTGGCCACCTACGGCGGGGTCAACATCCCGACCGTGACCATCTTCATGGACGGCTTCGCCGAGGGCGTCGACTACTACAACGAGGAGAACGACGGCGACGTCGAGCTCCTCGGGTGGGATCAGGACAGCCAGAACGGCACCTTCATCGGGAACTTCGAGGATGCAGCCGCGGGCAAGACCAACACCCAGAACTTCATCAACGAGGGCGCGGACATCATCATGCCCGTCGCGGGCCCGGTGGGCTCCGGCACGCTCGATGCCGTGATCGAGGCCAACGCGGCAGGCGAGGACGTGAAGGCTGTCTGGGTGGATTCGGACGGCTACGAGACCGCGGGCAAGGGTCAGGAGTTCATCCTCACCTCCGTCATGAAGCTCATGGGCGACGCCGTCGAGGAGGTCATCACCAACGACGTCGACGGCGAGTTCGACAACAGCCCGTACGTGGGCACCCTGGAGAACGGCGGTGTCGCGCTTGCGCCGTTCCACGACCAGGAGGCCAATGTGCCGGCCGAGCTGCAGACCACGCTCGACGACCTGGAGGCGCAGATCATCTCCGGTGACATCACCGTGGATTCGGCTGCCAGCCCCCAGTAGTCCGTCACCGGCGCAGAACCGCCCTCGTCCCCGCAAGGACCACGCGAGGACGAGGGCGGTTCTGCGTCGCTCCGCCCGGGATCGTCGACACCACACCGGCGCAGACCCGGGAAGCCCCAGGGCAGCGGCGGTCCCAAGACAACAGAAGTACGACAGAACAGGCTGGTTGAGGTGTGAAGCTCGAACTGATCGGCATCACGAAGCGCTTCGGGACGTTCGTGGCCAACGATCACATCGATCTGGTCGTGGAGCCGGGGCAGGTCCACAGTCTGCTCGGGGAGAACGGCGCCGGGAAGTCCACGCTCATGAACGTCCTCTACGGGCTGTACGACCCGACGGAGGGCGAGATCCGCGTCGACGACGAGCGCGTGAGCTTCAAGGGTCCCGGTGAGGCCATGGCAGCGGGGATCGGCATGGTGCACCAGCACTTCATGCTCGTCCCGGTCTTCACCGTTGCCGAGAACGTAGCCCTCGGCAACGAGACCACGCGGGGGGCGGGTCTGCTCAATCTCTCCCGCACGCGCGAGCGCATCCGGGAGATCTCCGACCAGTACGGGTTCGCCGTCGACCCCGACGCGGTGGTCGAGGACCTCCCGGTGGGCGTGCAGCAGCGCGTGGAGATCATCAAGGCACTGGTGCGCGACGCCGAGGTGCTGATCCTCGACGAACCGACGGCTGTACTGACTCCGAAGGAGACCGACGAACTCCTCGGGATCATGGGTCAGCTCACGAAGGACGGGAAGTCGATCGTCTTCATCTCCCACAAGCTGCGCGAGGTGAAGGCCGTCTCCCACGTGATCACCGTGATCCGCCGCGGCAAGGTCGTGGCCACGGCCGACCCCAGTGCCTCGACCACGGAGCTCGCCTCCCTCATGGTGGGCAGGTCGGTCAGCCTGAGCCTCGACAAGGCGCCGGCCGTGCCCGGTGAGGTGAGCTTCCGGGTCCGCGACCTCGTGGTGCAGGCCGCCAACGGCCAGCGCGTGGTGGACGGTCTGAGCTTCGACGTCGCCGACGGCGAGATCCTCGCCGTCGCCGGCGTCCAGGGCAACGGCCAGACGGAGCTCACCGAGGCGATCCTCGGCTTGCAGGACCATGTGAGCGGCTCGATCACCCTCGGAGGCACCGAACTCGTGGGCCGCAGCGTGAAGGAGATCATCTCGGCGGGCGTCGGATTCGTTCCGGAGGACCGCAGCGTCGAAGGACTCGTCGGCACCTTCTCCGTCGCCGAGAATCTCGTCCTCAATCGCTACGACGCCGCCCCCTTCGCCAGAGGCCTGTCCATGTCGCCCGCTGCTGTCGCACAGAACGCCGACGAGAAGATCGCGGAGTTCGACGTCCGCACGCAGTCGGCGTCGTCCCCGGCCGGAACGCTCTCGGGCGGCAATCAGCAGAAGGTCGTGATGGCGCGCGAGCTCTCGCGCCCCCTCAAGCTGTTCATCGCCTCGCAGCCCACGCGCGGGGTCGACGTCGGATCCATCGAGTTCCTGCACCGGCGCATCATCGCCGAGCGCGACGGCGGGACGCCGGTCGTCATCGTCTCCACGGAGCTCGACGAGGTGCTGGAGCTCGCCGACCGCATCGCCGTGCTCTACCGCGGGCGCCTCATGGGCATCATGCCCGGCACGGTCTCGCGTGATGTCCTCGGGCTCATGATGGCCGGTATGTCCGCCGACGAAGCGCTGGCCCAGGTACACGACGTCCAAGGAGGAAACCTGTGAGCCCGCAGGACGAGAACCCACCAGCACCGGCTTCCGGTAATTCCGCGTCGAGCCGCCGGGCGGCCAGGGAGAACTCGGAGCAGGACGAGCGGCGCGTGCAGGAGGCCACGGAGACCGCCGACGGAGAGCTCCCGCCTCCCGCCGCCGAGGCCACGGCGCCCGTTCCCGAGCCGGAAACCGATCCGGAATCGGACCCACAGGAGCGCTCGCTCCTGTACCGGGTCATGACGGGCAGTGCGCTGGTCGCCTTCTTGTCCGTGGTGCTGTCCCTGATCCTGGGCGGCATCCTGATCGCAGTGACCGATCCCGAGGTCGCCCGGGCGTCGTCGTACTTCTTCACCCGCCCGCTGGACACGCTGTCGGCGGCGTGGTCCGCTGCGTCCAACGCGTACGTCGCCCTGTTCCAGGGTTCCGTGATCAACGTCAGGGGCACCTCCTTCACGAGCGTGATCTACCCGCTGACGCAGACGCTCACGGTGGCGACACCGCTGATCTGCGCGGGGCTCGGCGTTGCGCTGGCCTTCCGGGCAGGACTGTTCAACATCGGTGCGCAGGGTCAGATCCTCATCGGCGCGACGTTCGCCGCCTGGGTGGGCTTCACCCTCCACCTGCCGGCGGGGGTGCACCTGCTGCTCGTCGTTCTCGCGGGCATGGTCGGCGGTGCCGTGTGGGCCGGGCTGGTGGGAGTCCTCAAGGCGCGAACCGGCGCCCACGAGGTCATTCTCACCATCATGTTCAACTACATCGCCACGAATCTGGTGCTGTACTTCCTGAGCACTCCCGCGTTCCAGCGGCCGGGATCCACGAATCCCATCAGCCCGCAGCTCGATTCCACGGCCGTGTACCCGCTGCTGCTGGGTTCCGCATTCCGCCTGCACTGGGGGTTCGTGGTCGCGGTGGTGGCGACGGTCTTCGTGTGGTGGCTCCTGAACCGCTCCACGGTGGGCTTCGAACTCCGGGCCGTCGGTGCCAATGCGAGCGCGGCGCGTACCGCCGGCATCAGTGTGAGCAGGGGCTACATCCTCGCGATGGCCATCGCGGGAGCCCTCGCCGGTCTGGCGGGTGTGGCCCAGGTGTCCGGCACAGAGCAGGTCCTGACCTCGGGTGTCGCGGCGAGCTTCGGGTTCGACGCGATCACCGTCGCGCTGCTCGGGCGCTCCTCGCCCTGGGGTACCTTCGCGGCCGGCGTCCTGTTCGGCGCGTTCCGGGCCGGGGGAGTCACCATGCAGGCCTCCACCGGGACGAGCATCGACATCGTCCTCGTGGTGCAGTCGCTGATCGTCCTGTTCATCGCGGCTCCTCCGCTCGTCCGCGCGCTCTTCCGTCTCCCGGTGCCCGGGGCCGAGAGCACCGGGAAGCGTGGGAAGAAGAACAAGGGCACCCCGACCCGCACGCCAGCCTCGACCGGAGCCGCAGCATGAGCACAGCAACCACAGCAACCACGGCAGGCACCCCGGGCACCGGGATCGGCGGCACCGGCACGGCGAGCGTGCGCAGCTGGAAGAACCCGATCATCCTCTCCGTCGTGGCACTGGTGAGCCTCGTCGTGTTCGCCCTCGGAGCGCCCGGGAACAGCGTCACCTTCCGGCTCTCGCAGTCGAGCGATGCGATCGTTCTACCCTCCATCGTGGTGTCGGCGCCGATCGTGGGGTGGAGCTGCGCGCTCGCGATGCTCGCCCTGGCCGCCATCGCCGTCCTGCTGACCCGTGCAGCGGTGAGGACGCCCACCTGGCTGATCGCTGTCTTCGCCCTCCTGTTCCTCGTCGCCTTCCTCACCTGGGTGGTGGGCAGCGCACGCACGCCGAACGTCGCCCTCTACGGACTCCTCGCAGGATCCGTCACCCTGGCGGTCCCGCTGATCTTCGGTTCGCTCTCGGGCGTGCTCTGTGAACGCTCCGGCGTCGTCAACATCGCCATCGAGGGTCAGCTCCTGTTCGGCGCGTTCGCCGCCGCCGTCGCCGGCTCGCTCTCGGGCAGCGCCTTCATCGGGCTCCTCGCGGCGGCCGTGGCCGGCGTGCTCGTCTCGCTCGTCCTGGCGATCTTCAGCATCCGCTACCTGGTGAACCAGGTGATCGTCGGCGTCGTGCTGAACGTGCTGGTGTCCGGGCTCACCGGCTTCCTCTTCTCCGCGGTGCTCAGCGAGGACTCCCAGCGGTGGAACTCGCCCCCGCGCCTGCCGGTGATCAGGATCCCCATCCTCGCCGACATCCCGGTGATCGGTCCCATCCTGTTCGAACAGACCATCGTGGGCTACCTGATGTACATCGCGGTCGCCGTCGTCTACGTGGCGCTCTACCACTCGCGCTGGGGCCTGCGGACCCGCGCGGTCGGCGAGCACCCCAAGGCCGCCGACACGCTCGGTGTGAACGTCAACCGGATGCGGTTCATGAACGTGCTCCTCGCCGGCGTCGTCGCCGGGATCGGCGGAGCCTTCTTCACGCTCGTGGCCGTCTCCGGCTTCGGCCGGGACATGACGGCAGGCCAGGGGTACATCGCCCTCGCCGCCCTGATCTTCGGCCGCTGGAACCCGATCGGCGCGTTCTTCGCGGCCCTGCTCTTCGGCTTCGCCACGAATCTGTCCAACGTCCTGAGCCTGCTCGGCACACCGGTGCCCGACCAGTTCCTGCGCATGCTGCCGTATGTCGTGACCGTCTTCGCCGTCGCCGGTCTGGTGGGCCGTTCGCGGGCGCCGGGGGCCAGCGGCATCCCCTACATCAAGGGTTAGGAAAAACGCTCATGACGATGCCTGAGACGCACGGCGAGCAGGACATCCAGGACACCTTGTGGGAGGCCCTGGCCGCCACGGCGAGGGAGGCGATGACCCACGCCTACGTGCCGTACTCTAAGTTCCCGGTGGGCGCTGCGGCACTGCTCGACGACGGCCGGATCGTCTCCGGCTGCAACGTGGAGAACGCCTCCTACGGACTCACGCTCTGCGCCGAGTGCGCCCTCGTCAGTGCGCTCGCCATGAGCGGGGGCGGACGCATCAGGGCCTTCAGCTGCGTGGATGGCGAGGGCAACACCCTCATGCCGTGCGGACGCTGCCGGCAACTGCTGTACGAGTTCCGCGCACCCGACATGGTGCTCATGACCGTCAGTGGTGTCCGCACCATGGACGAGGTGCTCCCCGACGCCTTCGGTCCCCAGCACCTCGCATGAGCCGGGCGCTCCTCCGGATCCCCTCGACGCCCCTGACCACCGACCGACCACCGACGGACCACCGACGCACTGAAGACCCATCGACAACCCACTACGTGAGGGATCTCCCATGACCGAAGCCTTCGACGCCGTCGACATCATCCGCACCAAACGCGATCGCGGAACCCTCTCGCCCGAACAGATCGACTGGACCATCGACGCCTACACGCGCGGCGAGATCGCCGACGAGCAGATGGCCGCCCTGAACATGGCGATCCTGCTCAACGGGATGGACCGGGCGGAGATCTCGCGCTGGACCGCCGCGATGATCGCCTCCGGGGAACGCATGGACTTCTCCACCCTGGATCGTCCCACGAGCGACAAGCACTCCACCGGAGGCGTCGGCGACAAGATCACCCTGCCGCTCGCCCCGCTCGTGGCCGTGTTCGGCGTCGCCGTGCCGCAGCTCTCCGGCCGGGGACTCGGCCACACGGGAGGCACACTGGACAAGCTGGAGTCGATCCCGGGCTGGCAAGCGTACCTGAGCAACGAGGACATGCTGCGCCAGCTCGCCGAGGTGGGTGCGGTGATCTGCGCCGCCGGTACCGGCCTGGCACCGGCCGACAAGAAGCTCTACGCACTGCGGGACGTCACCGGCACGGTGGAGGCCATCCCGCTGATCGCCTCCTCGATCATGAGCAAGAAGATCGCAGAGGGGACCGGTTCGCTCGTGCTCGACGTCAAGGTGGGCAGCGGCGCGTTCATGAAGGACGTGGACCAGGCGCGTGAGCTCGCGGAGACCATGGTGGCCCTCGGGAAGGACGCCGGTGTCAACACCGTGGCGCTCCTGACCGGCATGAGCACCCCGCTCGGTCTCACCGCCGGTAACGCCATCGAGGTGGAGGAGTCCGTCGAGGTCCTCGCCGGCGGGGGTCCGGCCGACGTCGTCGAACTCACCGTGCGCCTCGCGGAGGAGATGCTCA
Source organism: Arthrobacter echini (assembly GCF_004803505.1). Classification (GTDB taxonomy): domain Bacteria; phylum Actinomycetota; class Actinomycetes; order Actinomycetales; family Micrococcaceae; genus Arthrobacter_D; species Arthrobacter_D echini. Next base: position 255,414 of record NZ_SSWH01000002.1, on the reverse strand, counting down.
CCGCCGCGGGCGTGCACGACGCCGATCCGGCTGCCGCCCTGCGGGACGGCCGCGCCATGGACGTCTGGAACGCGATGATCGAGGCCCAGGGCGGTGACCCGCGCGCAGCCCTTCCGGTGGCGCGGGAGTCCGAGGTGATCCTCGCACCGGCCGACGGCGTCCTCGTGGAACTCGACGCCCTGTCCGTGGGCGTCGCGGCCTGGCGCCTGGGGGCCGGACGTGCGCGGAAGGAGGACCGGGTGCAGGCCGGGGCCGGTGTGCGGATGCACGCGAAGCCCGGAGCGTTCGTCCGGGCCGGTGAGCCCCTCCTGACGCTGCTCACCGACACCCCGGAGAAGTTCGACCGAGCGCGGGAGGCGCTGGCCGACGCCGTCGTGATCGCCCCCGAGGGCTCACGCCCGGCACAGCAGCTCATCATCGACCGCATCGCGTAGGCGTAGGGTTGGAGGCGTGACCCAGACCCAGCACGAGGCCGCTTCCGACGCCGCCATCGACATCCGGACCCTGCCGAAGATCTCCCTCCACGACCACCTCGACGGCGGACTGAGACCGGCCACCATCCTCGAACTCGCAGCGGAGATCGGTCATGATCTTCCGGCCGGCGACCAGGAGTCACTGCGTGCCTGGTTCCGGGAGTCGGCCGATTCGGGCTCCCTCGAGCGCTATCTCGAGACCTTCGACCACACGATCGCCGTGATGCAGACGCGCGAGGGCCTCATCAGGGTGGCCCGGGAGTTCGTCGAGGATCTCGCACTCGACGGCGTGGTCTACGGCGAGGTGCGCTGGGCGCCCGAGCAGCACACCCGGCAGGGCCTGAGTCTCGACGACGCGGTCGAGGCGGTCCAGGAGGGTCTGGAGGCGGGGGCCGCCGCAGCGATCGCCGCAGGTCGCATCATCCAGGTGGGTCAGCTCATCACGGCGATGCGGCACGCCGACCGCGGTCAGGAGATCGCCGAACTGGCGCTGCGCCATCGCGACAGGGGTGCGGTGGGCTTCGACATCGCCGGAGCCGAGAACGGCTTCCTCCCCTCCCGTTTCGCGGATGCCTTCACCTTCCTGGCCGCTGAGCAGTTCCCGGTGACCATCCACGCCGGTGAGGCTGCGGGACTGGAGAGCATCCAGGACGCACTCGTGGCCGGGCGGGCACTGCGCCTCGGGCACGGCGTGCGGATCGCGGAGGACATCGAGATCGAGGAGTCCGCCCAGGAGGAGCAGACCGAGGCTCAGGAGATCGGCATCGCCGATCTCGGACGGCTGGCCTCATGGGTGCGCGATCGCGGTATCCCGCTGGAGCTGTGCCCGTCCTCGAACCTGCAGACCGGCGCGATCGCGGCCTTCGGATCCGGTATCGACGCCCACCCGTTCGATCTGCTCTATCAGCTCGGGTTCAAGGTGACCGTCAATCCCGACAACCGGTTGATGAGCGGTGTCACGCTCACGGGCGAGTTCGAACTGCTCGTGGACACCTTCGGGTACGACCTCGGCGATCTGCTCGAGCTCACCCTCAACGCCGTCGATGCCGCATTCCTGCCCCTCGAGGACCGCGAAGCCCTGGTGGGGCATGTCACCAGCAGGTTCGACGCCGCGGCAGCCGGGGTTGCGGCAGAGGCGTCCTGAGCATGGCGGCAGCATGACGGACCCCGTTCTCCCGCACGGTGAGAGCGCCCGGGCCGGCGCGGCTGGAGCGGCCGTGGAGCGTCTCCTCGAGGTGATCCGGTTACTGCGCCGCCACTGCCCGTGGACCGCTGCGCTGGACCACGCCGTACTGCTCGAGTATTTGGTGGAGGAGACGTACGAGCTGTACGAGGCGATCGACGACGTCGAGCGGGCCGAGCGCGCGGCCGAGCCCGCGGAGCACCTCCGCGAGGAGCTGCGCGGCGAACTCGGCGACGTCCTCTTCCAGGTGGTGCTGCACGCACAGCTGCAGGCCGAGCAGGGGAACTTCGGCCTGGCCGAGGTGGCCCGATCGCTGACCGCGAAACTGGTACGGAGGAATCCCCACGTGTTCTCCTCCGACGGCAGTCTGCGCCGGACGTTCCCCGCATCGGTGGACCAGATCGCCACCACCTGGCAGGACGTCAAGAAGCAGGAGCGACCCCGGCGGACCTCCCCGTTCGACGGCATCCCGCACCACCTGCCCGCGGTGGCCTTCGCGGCCAAGACGCTCAGGCGCGCCGGTGATCCCGGTAGGACGAGTGATCCCGGAAGGACCGGCTCAGCGGAGCAGTCGGAAGTGGGCGCGCAGCCCGACGAGCCCATGCATACCGACGAGGTGGTGTACACCGAGGAGGCGGTGGGCCGGGAGCTGCTGGGGGTGATCCGCGAGGCACTGCGCTCCGGAGTGGATCCGGAGCGCGCCCTCCGGCGGGCCGTCCTGGAGTACCAGCGGGACAGTGTGCGGCAGGTCGCCGCCGACGACGGATGACCGCCCTGGGCCGGCAGCCACGACCGCGCGCCGCGCTGCGGTTCCGGGCGCCGTCGTGAACTAGGCTGGACAGACGAGCCGAGCAGCCCTGACAACGATGTCACCACCTGACCACCCGTTCGCCACCGAAGAGGAGCACATTCATGGCCATCATCGACGCCATCCATGCCAGGGAGATTCTCGATTCCCGCGGGAATCCCACCGTCGAGGTGGAGGTCCTGCTCGACGACGACACCTTCGGCCGCGCGGCCGTCCCCTCCGGTGCATCCACCGGACGGTTCGAGGCCAACGAGCGACGCGACGGCGAGAAGAGCCGCTATCTCGGCAAGGGGGTGCTCCAGGCGGTCGAAGCCGTGACCGAACAGATCCAGCCCGCACTCCTCGGCTTCGACGCCGCGGACCAGCGCGCCATCGACCAGGCGATGATCGATCTGGACGGGTCGGAGAACAAGTCGAATCTGGGGGCCAACGCCATCCTGGGCGTGTCGCTGGCGATCGCGCGCGCTGCCGCCGAGTCCTCGGCCCTGCCGCTCTACCGCTACCTCGGCGGGCCCAACGCCCATGTTCTGCCCGTGCCGCTGATGAACATCCTCAACGGTGGCTCGCACGCCGACTCGGACGTCGACATCCAGGAGTTCATGATCGTGCCTCTCGGCGCGCAGTCCTACTCCGAAGGGCTGCGCTGGGGCGTGGAGGTCTACCACGAGCTCAAGGCGGTGCTCAAGGAGAAGTCACTGGCGACGGGTCTGGGGGACGAGGGCGGCTTCGCCCCGAATCTTCCCTCGAACCGGGATGCCCTGGATCTCATCACCACCGCCGTCGAACGGGCCGGGTACACCCCCGGCAGGGACATCGCCTTCGCCCTGGACGTCGCAGCCTCCGAGTTCTTCGAGAACGGCACCTATCAGTTCGAGGGTTCATCGCGAACCACCGAGCAGATGAGCGCGTACTACGAGGAGCTGGTGCGTGACTACCCGCTCGTGTCGATCGAGGATCCGCTCGACGAGGACGACTGGGAGGGCTGGAAGCACCTCACCGACGCGATCGGTGACCAGGTGCAGATCGTCGGCGACGACCTCTTCGTCACCAACCCGACACGCCTGACCAAGGGCATCTCGAGCGGGACCGCGAACTCCCTGCTGGTGAAGGTGAACCAGATCGGCACGCTGACCGAGACGCTCGACGCCATCTCCCTCGCCCAGCGCGCCGGCTACACCACGATCACCTCCCACCGCTCCGGGGAGACCGAGGACACGACCATCGCGGACATCTGCGTGGCGACCAACGCCGGGCAGATCAAGACTGGAGCACCGGCCCGCAGCGAGCGCGTGGCGAAGTACAACCAGCTCCTGCGCATCGAGGAGGAGCTCGACGACGCGGCACGCTACGCCGGACGAGACGCCTTCCCGCGGTTCACGGCCTAGCAGATCCAGCCAGTGTGCGGTCGGTGATGCGCAGCGCGGATATCCTCGCTGAACGGGTCGCGGACGAAAACCCACTGTGCTGTGATCAGTGCGCTGGGACTGATTGTGCTGTGACACCTGCGCTGCGAAGGATATGCGGTGAGAGGTCTGCTGTGACGGATGAACCAAGAGGAGTTCCATGAGTGCCCGCCGCCCCAATGTGCCACGAGCCGGCCGCTCTTCGCCCCGGCCGGAGCAGCCGACGCGCAACACGGGCGAGGACCAGTTCGCCCCCGGCAGCAACCCGGGCTCGTCAGCGGCACGTCCGGCTGCTGCTCCGACGTCGTTCACCGGTGCGGTGCGCCCATCATCGGTGCACGGAACGGACCCGGTATCAGCGACGGACGTGCACTCGCACACGAGGTTCGCCACACGTGCCCCGGCTCCGCGTGGCGCGGGTCCTTCCGCGACGAAGGACCCGCGCAGCAGTTCGGCGATCGGGGGCCGGACGGCGCGGCGTTCGGAGCACACGACGCCGGTGCACGGGATACCGGCCGCCCGTCCGCGGGGCTCCCGGCCGGCTTCCGCCCCGGAGAAACGCGCCGCCGAGCGGGAGCAGCTCGCCGGCACCATCCAGCGTGGCAGGCTCGGCTCCAGGCGTGTCGAGTCGCCCATCCGGCCCGCGGAGGAGGCGACGCCGATCCCGGCGAGAACCTTCTCGGGGCGACTGCTGGCGCTCGCCGTCGTCCTGATCGCCGTGATCGTCCTCCTGGCCCCGACCGTGAGCCGCTACGTGCAGCAGCAGGCCGAGGTGGACACGCTCCGCGCGGAGATCGCGGTGCAGGAGCAGGAGAGAGCCGCGAACCAGTCCGAGCTCGACCGCTGGGACGACCCGGCCTTCGTCCGGCAGCAGGCCCGCGAGCGCATCTTCCTCGTGATGCCGGGGGAGACACGCTACCTCGTCAAGGGTGGCACGGGGATCGAGGACAGTACCGGTGAGGGATCACCCGCCGAACCGGACGATCTCCCGTGGGTGGACTCCCTGTGGAACTCCATCACCCGCGCAGCGACGGACTGAGCAGACGACTCGGCAGGGGCACAACGGCCCGAGGCATTCGGGCGCCGCGTGCGGCGCCCCCGGAAGGAATTGCGTGACCCAGAACGATCAGCAGAACGGGCAGCGGAGCAGCGCCGCCGATCTCGTGGCGCCCAGCGGGGCCGATCTCGAGGTGCTCAGCAGGCAGCTCGGGCGCCCGGTCCGTGACGTCGTCGGGATCGGCGCCCGCTGCGTCTGTGGGAATCCGCTGGTGGCGGTGACGGCGCCGCGCCTGTCGAACGGGATCCCCTTCCCCACGACCTACTACCTCAGTCACCCGGTCATCACCTCCGCCGTCTCACGACTCGAGGCCGAGGGCGTCATGACCGAGATGACCGAACGCCTGAGGACGGACCCCGGGCTCGCCGAGCGTTACCGCGGCGCCCACGAGGCGTACCTCCGTTCCCGCGCGGCCGTGGGCGAGCGGTCCGGCACGGGCCCGGTCGAGGAGATCGACCGCGTCTCCGCCGGCGGGATGCCGTCCCGTGTCAAGTGTCTGCACGTCCTGGCGGGCCATTCCTTGACCGCCGGTGCCGGCGTCAACCCGCTCGGGGACGAGGCGCTCGAGCGGATCGGACCGTGGTGGAGGCGGGACCGCTGCTACTGCCAGGGCGCCTGGGACACCACCGGTCAGGCGCCGGAAGCCGATCTCAGCCGCCATACGCGCACCCAGGGGCTGAGCCCGGACCAGCTGGACGCCAAGCGCGAGGCCCGACGGCGCGGCGCACTCCGCTCCGGTGGTCCTGCCACCCCGGAGGAGATCTGATGCGCACGGCTGCCATCGACTGCGGCACCAATTCCATCCGTCTCCTGATCGCCGATGTCGAGGACGACGCCCTCACCGACGTCGTGCGTACCATGCGGGTGGTCCGACTCGGTGAGGGCGTGGACGCGACCGGGCGTCTGTCCGAGGCAGCGCTGGAGCGCACCTTCGCCGCGGCCGAGGAGTACGCGGCACTGATCGAGGAGCACGGGAGTCCCCCGGTGAGATTCGTGGCGACCTCGGCATCGCGGGACGCGCGGAACCGGAAGGACTTCGTCGACGGGATCCGTGGGCGCCTCGGCGTCGAACCGGAGGTCGTCACCGGCGACGAGGAGGCGCGGCTGTCCTTCGAGGGAGCCTCCAGTGTCCTCGCGGCCACGGGCGAGGACACGGTCCTCGTGGTGGACCTCGGCGGCGGCAGCACGGAGTTCGTCGCAGGAACAGCGGCAGGGCTGATCGGCTCCCGGAGCACGAACATGGGGTGCGTGCGCTTCACGGAGCGCTTCCTGCGGGCAGATCCCCCGATGCCGGACGAGATCGCCGCGATGCGGTCCGAGGTGGGACGCTTCATGGACGAGGCAGCGGAGCAGGTTCCCCTCGATCGGGTCACCAGGATCATCGGAGTGGCGGGGAGCGTGACCACGGTGACCGCCCACGCCCTGCGGCTGCCCGAGTACCAGCCCGAACGGATCCATGGTGCCGAACTGACCCTCGAGGAGATCTCGGCGGCGGCATCGGACCTCCTGCACCTGTCCCGCGAGGACCGCGCTGCCCTTCCCTACATGCATCCGGGACGCGTGGACGTGATCGGGGCAGGCGCCCTGATCTGGGCCTGCATCGTCGAGCGTGTGGGAGCCGCCACGGAGGGCCGCGTCCGGACCGCCGTCACCAGCGAGCACGACATCCTCGACGGCATGGCCCTGAGCATCGCGGAGCGGCACGGGTGAGCTGATGCGTTCCCGAGCGCTCCTGGCCCTGCGTACGGCAGGCGTCCTCACGGGAAGCCTCGCGCTCCTGCTCCCCACGGCCCTGCCGGCGGCGGCGGACGATGTGCGCGGCGACCAGTACTGGCTCGGGGAGTACGGCATCACGGAGGCGTGGGCCAGTACCCGGGGCGAGGGCGTGACCGTCGCGGTGATCGACAGCGGTGTCGACGGGAGCCAGCAGGATCTCACGGGCGCCGTGGTCGGTGGAACGGATGTCTCGGGCGCCGGCGGTCCTGCGGGTGAACTCGGTATCGGCGAGGTGCCGAGTCACGGCACGCTCGTGAGCACCCTCCTGGCAGGGCGCGGACACACCGCGGGCCAGGCGCCGGGGGCGCTACCGGCGCCCGATCCGGAACCGGGTCGGCCCGGTGTGACGGAGCAGGGTCCCGGGGCCTACGGCCAGTACGGGCGAGGCCCGGACGGTGTGGTGGGCGTGGCGCCGGAAGCGGATCTGCTGGCCGTCTCGGTCTGGGTCGACGGACCGACCAGCGGCCCGAATCCCGCGGGCATCCCGGTCGAGGAGCAGATACCGGAGGCCGTGACCTGGGCCGTGGACCACGGGGCGGACGTCATCAACATCTCCATCGGCAGCACCAGCACCGAGTGGCCCGAGAGCTGGGACGAGGCGTTCCTGCACGCGGAGGAGAACGACGTCGTGATCGTGGCCGCGGCGGGGAACAGGGCCGGGGGGCTGAGCCAGGTCGGTGCTCCCGCGACCATCCCCGGCGTCCTCGCCGTCGCCGGTCTGGACCGCTCCGGCACGGCCAGCGCGGGGGCGTCGTCGGAGGGGATCAGCATCGGCGTCGCTGCTCCGTCGGAGAATCTCGTCGGTGGCATGCCCGGCGGGTTGTACGCCGACTGGTCCGGGACATCGGGATCGGCTCCGCTGGTCGCAGGTGTCGCCGCGCTGGTCCGAGCCAGGCATCCGGGGCTCTCGGCCGCGGAGGTCGTCAACCGGATCCTGGACACCGCGAGGGATGCAGGTCCACCGGGCTTCGACACCCTCTACGGCTACGGCGTACTGGACGCCGCTGCGGCCGTCGAGGAGGACCTGGAGGTACCCGCCGAGAACCGGTTGGGCAGCATGGCCGAGTGGATCCACCTGTACCGGCGGGCGGACCACCCCGATCCGCCCGCACCCATCCAACCTGAGCAGGCTCCACCACCCACCGCGACGGTCACGCCTCCGCCTGCACCGACAGCCACCGAGCCCTTCGGGTCCTCACGTGCACTCGGTGCCGTCGTCGTCCTCGGGTCGGGTGGAGTACTGCTCCTGGCGCTGGTGACAGGGACAGTGCATGTCCTGCGGGTTCGCCGCCGGACCACATCGGCCGGGACCCCGGAGCCCGGTCCTGGCACGGCCGACACTCCTCGATGACCGGGGGCGAAGAGGTTCCGGGAATGGTGCGGAGCCAGTGAAGATGTTCACAAACTCCGGTAGCATCGACGCATGGCAAAGACTCAACATTTCTCCGACCGTCCGCGCATTCTCGTCGTAGGTGGTGGGTACGCAGGCCTGTACGTGGCGCACCGACTGCAGAGGAAGGTCAGGGACCACGGCGGGATCGTCACACTCGTGGACCCCGTGCCCTACATGACCTACCAGCCGTTCCTCCCCGAGGTCGCCGCAGGAAGTATCGAGCCACGCCATGCGATCGTCTCGCACCGCCGGCACCTGCGGAAGACGGAGCTGATCAGCGGCAAGGTGACGTCGGTGGACCACGCCGCCCGCACTGCATCGATCGAACCGATGGACGGCGGTGAGGCCTTCGATCTCGCCTACACCGAGATCGTGATGACTGCCGGTTCGATCACGCGCACCTTCCCGATCGACGGCCTCAAGGACGAGGGCATCGGCATGAAGTCCATCGAGGAAGCGGTCGCCGTCCGTGACGGGCTGCTCGAGCGTATCGAAACCGCGTCGACCATGGAGAAGGGCCCCGAACGGGATCGCGCCCTCACCTTCGTGCTCGTCGGGGGTGGCTACGCAGGCATCGAGACGATGACGGAGCTCGAGGACGCGGCGCGTGACGCCGTCAAGGCCAACCCACGGCTCAGCCGTTCCGACCTGCGCTTCGTCGTCATCGAGGCCATGGGCCGGATCATGCCCGAGCTCACGGAGGACCAGGCCAAGTGGGTGGAGAAGCACCTGGCCGACCGCGACATCGAGCTCCTGCTCAACACGTCCCTGGACAGCGCCACGGGCGGCAGGCTCAAGCTCATCAACATGCCGGACAAGACGCCGGCCGACGAGTTCGAGACCGACACGCTGATCTGGACCGCCGGCGTGCAGGCGAACCCGGTGAACCGGTCCACCGACTTCCCCATCGACGATCGCGGGCGGCTGCGCGCCACCGCGGAACTGCAGATCTCGGGCGACGACGGGCCCATCGCCCATGCCTGGACCGCAGGGGACATCGCGGCCATTCCCGATCTCACGGGCGGTGGAGTGGGCGGATTCTGCGTTCCCAACGCCCAGCACGCCGTCCGGCAGGCCAAGCTGCTCGCCGCGAACGTCCTCGCCGCTGCCTTCGGTGAGGGAGAGGTCAAGGAGTACCGGCATCACAACCTCGGGGCCGTTGCCGGTCTCGGGCAGTACAAGGGTGTCGCGAACATCCTGGGATTCGGACTCAAGGGTCTGCCGGCGTGGCTCGCCCACCGCGGGTACCACGGTCTGTCCATGCCGATGTACGAGCGCAAGGCACGCGTGCTCGCCGACTGGAGCATGGGTTTCCTGTTCGGGCGCGACCTGGTGCCGCTGACCTACCTGCAGGAGCCCACCTTCCAGTTCCGCGAGGCCGCCACGCCGCCGAAGAAGAAGGACAAGGTCGGGGCAGGCAAGGCTTCCGCCTGAGGGACGAGCGCCCTGCGTGGTGACGGATCGAGCTCTGCTGGACCGGGGCCCTGATGAACGAGAACGACGGCGGTCCCCTCTGGGGTCGCCGTCGTTCTCGCATGTCGGTCCTGTTCCCGCACCGCTCACGGCGATACGCTGATCCGGTGTCGGCCCCAGTAGCCCAACGGCAGAGGCAGCAGACTTAAAATCTGTTCAGTCAGGGTTCGAGTCCCTGCTGGGGCACACATGCCTCCTACGACACCTGTCAAGACCGTCGAAGCCCGGATGTGACGAGCGTTACAATGTTGTGACCTGATTCCCTTATGTCGGCTCTCGATATGAATTAGCTTTTCTACAGGCCAGGAAGACCTGGCACCACGTGTCACAGGCCACAGGCCTTCTGGTCGAGGAGACTGATTCATGACTGCACCACGCAACCGCGCGCTGTTCGGCATCGGGGAACGCACTCCGAGTGCGGTGAGGATCGCCGCACTCGGACTGGGCATAGCCCTCTTCGCCTCCGGTTGCGCAGGTGATTCCGATGATACGGATACCGGGAGCGAGAGCACCGACAGCAGTACGACGACCAGTACCGAGGCCGGCCCTGCCGAGACCAGCAGCGCAGCGGCAATGGCGTCGCTGGCCTGCCCGGAGTCGGAGGGTGCGGAAGGACAGGAGCAGGGGGAGAGGGGTGATCCCGCTGCCGTGCCGGCGAGCGAGACCACGAGCCCCGAGCCGCTCCGGCTCGGTTCCCTCCTGCCCACCACCGGAACACTGGCGTTCCTCGGCCCGCCCGAGATCGCCGGCAGCCAACTCGCGGTCAACGAGATCAACGAGGCCGGCGGTGTCCTGGGACAGGACGTCTCCATCACCCAGCGCGACTCCGGTGACACGACGACGGATATCGCCACCCAGTCCGTGACCGATCTGCTGTCGCAGGACGTCAACGCGATCGTCGGGGCTGCCTCGTCGGGTGTCTCCAAGACCGTCATCAACCAGATCACGGGCGCCGGCGTGGTGATGTTCTCACCCGCCAACACCTCGCCCGAGTTCACGGACTGGGACGACGACGGGCTCTACTGGCGTACAGCTCCCTCGGACGTGCTCCAGGGCCGTACCCTCGGCACCTACATCACCACCTGCGGAGCCCAGACGGTCGGCATGATCACGCTGAACGACTCCTACGGGACCGGTCTCCAGAGCAATATCCAGGAGACCGTGGAAGCCGCGGGCGGGCAGGTGGTCGCCAACGAGATGTTCAACACGGGTGACTCGCAGTTCTCGAGCCAGGTGGACGCGATCGCCGCAGCCGCACCGGACGCGGTGGTCCTGATCAGCTTCGACGAGGCCACGAGCATCGTCCCGCTGCTCATCGCCAGCGGCATCGACCCGAGCACGCTGTTCATGGTGGACGGCAACACCTCCGACTACAGCGAGGACCTCGATCCGGGAACACTCGAGGGCGCCCAGGGCACCATCCCGGGTCCCTTCGCCGGAACCGCCTTCCAGGACGCCCTGGCGACCGTCGACCCGGATCTGACCAGTCTCGCGTACGCCGGTGAGGCCTACGATGCGGTGAATCTCATCGCACTCGCCGCCGAAGCGGCCGGAAGCGTGGAGGGCGCGGATCTTGCCGGAGAACTGGAGGCCGTGTCGAAGGACGGCACCAAGTGCTTCGACTTCGCCGGCTGCGTCACCCTGCTGCGTGACGGGGAGGACATCGACTACGACGGCATCTCCGGCCCGGTGGCCTTCGACGAGAACGGTGATCCCACGGAGGCCGCCATCGGGATCTACCGGTACGACGGCGACAACGTGCCCCAGCCCTACCGCTCGGAGATCGGACAGCTCTGAGGTAGAACAGCTCGTCGGAGAGACCGGCTCCTAGGCCGGACCGATCAGCCCCGGCAACCCTTCCTCGGAAGGCGTGCCGGGGCTGTTCTGCAGGGCATACCTGCGGGGACAGCCGGAACCGGGGAGGCGAGATGCTCAGGCGGTGTCGGCGAGCGTGCCGAGATAGAGCTGAATGACCTTCGGGTCCTTCAGCAGTTCCCGGCCGGTTCCGGTGTAGGCGTCCTTGCCCTGGTCGAGCACGTAGGCGCGGTCGCAGATCTGCAGACAGCGCCGTGCATTCTGCTCGACCATGATCACGGACACGCCGGCGCGGTTGATCTCGTGCACCCGCAGGAACGTCTCGTCCTGCCTGACCGGGGAGAGCCCGGCAGAGGGCTCGTCGAGCAGCAGCACAGCGGGATCCATCATGAGCGCCCGGCCCATGGCGACCATCTGCCGTTCGCCGCCCGAGAGCGAACCCGCTCGCTGCGCCTTCCGCTTGCCGAGCTCGGGGAAGAGACCCGTGACGAACTCGAAGCGCTCCCTGTAGTCCCTGGGCCGCTGGTACATGCCCATCTCGAGATTCTCCTCGATGGTCAGGGTGCCGAAGACGTTGTTGGTCTGCGGTACGAAGCCCACGCCCTGACTGACGAGCTTGTTCGCCTTCAGGCCGGTCAGGTTCTTCCCGCGCACCATCACGGTGCCGGAGTGGACCTTCACGAGACCGAACATGGCCTTCAGGAGCGTCGACTTGCCGGCCCCGTTGGGCCCGATGATCCCGATGAGTTCACCGCGGCGTGCCTCGATGCTGCAGCCGTTGAGAATATTGACACCGGGCAGGTATCCCGCGACCAGCTCGGTGACCTTCACGACCGAATCGCCGTCGAAATCTTCTCTCATCTCGTCTCCTCGTCCGTCTGCGCAGACTCCGCCGTGTGTGCTCCGCCGGCCTCCGCGCCGCCGGTCCCGAGGATCCCTTCCTCATCGGTGCCGACGACCGAGGCGTCGTCGCCGGCGAGCTCCTCCGCGAGATGGTCGACGCCCGTGCTGTCGCCCAGGTCGACGTCGTGGTGGGCGCCCAGGTAGGCGTCGATGACGGCCTGGTCCTTCATGACGATTGCCGGAGGCCCTTCGGCGACGACCTTCCCCTCCGCCATGACGACCACCCAGTCCGCGATGTGGCGGACCATGTGCATGTCGTGCTCGACGAACAGTACCGTCATGCCCTCGTCCTTCAGACTCCTGATGTGGTCGAGCAGTGACTGCGTGAGGGCCGGGTTGACGCCGGCCATCGGCTCGTCGAGCATCACGAGTCGAGGTCGTACCATCAGCGCCCGCGCCATCTCGAGGAGCTTGCGCTGACCCCCTGAGAGTGACGCCGCGTAGTCGTCGCGCTTGGTGTCCAGCTTGAACTTCGCGAGCAGCACCTCGGCCTGCGCGGTGATCTCCTTCTCCCGCCGGCCCCATACGCCCTTGAACAGCGCGCGGGCCAGGCTCTCACCCGGCTGGTCCGTTGCACCCAGCCGCATGTTCTCCATGACCGTGAGCTTGCCCATGACCTTGGTGAGCTGGAACGTGCGGACCATTCCCATGCGCGCCACCCTGTGCGAGGCGACCTTGGCCAGCGGCGCGCCGTCGAACTCCCAGTCGCCGCTGTCGGGTGTGTCGAAACCGGTCAGCAGATTGAACAGGGTGGTCTTCCCGGCACCGTTGGGCCCGATCAGCGCCGTGATCATGTGGCGGGGAATCTCCAGGTGCTCCACGTCGACGGCGTTGACGCCGCCGAAACTCCGCGTCACGTTGTCCGCCACGACGATGGGATCACGCTTCCGGCAGCCCGGGCCCGTCCCGTCGGTGGCGATCGGCGCCGCCGGGACCACTCCGGGGTCCACGGCGTGGGACCCGGCCGCGGCAGCTGCACTCCCGGCGGTCCGGCCTCCACGGGAGTTCCGGTCGAGCGGGTCCGGGGTGTGACCTGTGTGTTCTGCGCTCATGCGAATGCCAGCTCCTTCTTGTTGCCCAGGACGCCCTGCGGCCTGAAGACCATGAGCAGCATCAGTGCCACACCCACGAGGATGTAGCGCAGCTGGCCCGCCTGCGCGTTCGACAGGAACGTGATGGCTCCGATCTCGATGGCACCGTACAGCAGGCCCTGGGTCAGCGAGAGCACCACCCAGAAGATCATCGCGCCGATCACCGGCCCGAGCACCGTCGCCATGCCCCCCAGCAGGAGGCAGGTGTAGAGGAAGAAGGTCAGCTCCGTCGCGTAGTTGGCCGGCTGGACGGCTCCGCGGGGCAGCGTGAAGATGATGCCGGCCAGGGACCCGAGGATCCCGCCGATCACGAGCGCCTGCATCTTGTAGGCATACACGTTCTTGCCGAGCGAGCGCACGGCGTTCTCGTCCTCTCGGATGCCCTTGAGCACCCGGCCCCAGGGGCTGCGCATCAGGAGCCAGACCGTCAGGCAGGCCAGGATCACCACGGTCCAGCCGACCACCCTGATCCACAGGTCCCGCTCGTTCAGGGCGAGGGGGCCGACGTCGTAGGTCCCCACCGGGAAGGGATTGAGCCCGAAGAAGCCGCCCTCGAAGGCGGCAAGACCGTTGGCGGACCCGGTGATGTCCGTCAGCCCGTTGGTCGTGACGATGTAGCGGATGATCTCGGCGGCGGCGATGGTCACGATCGCGAGATAGTCTGCCCGCAGTCTGAGCGTCGGTATGCCCAGGAGGATGGCGAAGAGGACCGACGCGAGGATCGCCACGAGGACCGCGAGCGGGAGCGGGGCATCGAAGGTCAGGGTAGCGATCGCGTAGCCGTACGCTCCGACCGCCATGAAGCCGGCCTGGCCGAAGTTCAGCAGTCCCGAGTAGCCGAAGTGCACGGCCAGACCCAGGGCAGCCAGCGCGTACGCCGCAGTGGTGGGACTGATCAGCTCACCGAAGGCGTTGACGAGGATGTTTCCGAAGTCCATGAGGAGTCCCTAACCTATGCGCTCGCTGCGGCCGAGGATACCCTGCGGCCGGAAGAGGAGCACGAGAATCAGAATCAGCAGCGCCCCCACGTACTTGAGGTCCGCCTCGAGCCAGATCGTGGAGATCTCCACGAAGAGCCCGACGATGATGGAGCCGATGAGTGCGCCGAAGACGGTGCCCAGTCCGCCGAGGGTGACGCCGGCGAAGATGAGCAGCAGGATCTGCTGGCCCATGTTGTAGGAGACGCCCGGGCGGTAGTACGCCCACAGGATGCCGCCGAGTGCGGCGAGCATTCCCCCCACGACCCACACGATGCGGATGACGCGATCGACGTCGATACCGGACGCGGCAGCCAGGGCCGGATTGTCGGCCACGGCCCGCGTGGCCTTGCCGACCCGCGTTCGCAGGAGCAGGAAGGCGACGACGAGGATGATGACCAGGCTCACTGCCAGGGACGTCAGGTTGTTGCGGGAGATCGACACGGAGCCGACGTCGATGATCTCGCTCTGCGACCCGGGCAATTGCTGGGTTGCGCCGCCGAAGAACAGCTGGATGATGTAGCGCAGGGCGAGAGCCAGGCCGATGCTGACGATCATCATGGGTACGAGACCGGTTCCGCGTCGCCGCAGCGGCTTCCACAATCCGGCATCCTGCACGTACCCGAGGAGACCACCTGCGACGACCGCGAGCACGATCGCGACCGCGATGGGCAGACCGGTCGCCGCGAGACCGAAGGCGACGACGGCGCCGAACGTCACCATCTCCCCGTGGGCGAAGTTGGTGAGTCCGGTGGTCCCGAAGATGAGGGACAGGCCGACGGCACTGAGCGCGAGCAGGAGGCCGAAGCTGAAACCGGCCAGGGCGCGTTCGGCGAGTGTCTCCAGGAACGGGGTCTGCTGCGTGGTGATGCCGTCGCCGAACAGGAACAGCGTGGTCGCGCTGGAGGTGTTGGCGAAACTCACCTCCCGCGGATTCTCCTGACCTTCCGCCAGTACCCTGCCCTCGGGGAGGGTGTCCTCGTCGATGCCGACCTCGTAGGTGCCCTGCTCCGGCACGCCGATCCGCCAGGCACCGTTCGCCCCCGAGGTCGTCTCGCCCTCGAAGCCGTTGCCGGTGACCGTGACGGTGACACCTGCGAGGGGTCCGGCGGCACCGCGGAGCACCCCGCCGATGCTGTTGTCGAACTCCTGCTCCTGGTCACCGGTGGTCCCCTGCACACGGAGCGACCCGAGGTGCGTTCCCGGCGCGGGCGGTTCGGCTGATGCATGGGACGCCGGGGTCCCGAGCAGCACGAGCAGCACGACGCCGAGAGCCAGCAGCAGCGACCTCCTGATCCGTGCAGGCGTCGTCAGGGTGAGCAAGATGGGAACCTCCGCGGTGGGACAGACCCGGCGGAGGACCGACGGGAGGGCAACTGTGACGCGTGTCACCGACGTCGAGATCATGCTACTCGCGGGTAGGTTCAGCGGTACGCAAAAGGTTCCGCAGGAGATAGCGATTCGGTAACGATCCCGTGCTCCGGCCCTGCCGGTCTTGTCATCCTCCCCTTCGTCATCCTCGCGGGGCACCCCGCGGAGGGAACAAACGACGCCCGGAATCGTTGATGTTGGTAGGGTTGCCCGGACACGCGGGCCCATATGGAGGACAGAAGAACATGGCACTTGGCGGTAATCCGGTTTTCAACGGGAAGACGTTCCGATCCGCTACCCGGGGCAATCAGCCGGCGGGAACGGGCACGGTGACGTACGCGGGGGACTCGACCGCGAGCCGGCAGCAGCTGGAGCATCTGTACAACCAGCCATCGGCGGGACCGGCCCAGATGGGTCGCATGACCTTCGACGACGTGATCGTGAAGACGCTGCTGTGTATCGGCGTGGTCCTCCTGGGTGCAGCGGTTCCGGCGTTCGTGCTGCCGGGACTCGCGCTGCCCCTCATGGTGGTCGGAGCGCTCGGAGGCTTCGTCCTCGGTCTCGTCAATGCTTTCAAGCGCGAGCCCTCACCGGCGCTGATCCTCGCCTACGCGGCTCTGGAGGGCCTCTTCGTCGGCGGAATCACGACGGTGCTCGAAGCGCGGTTCCCGGGGATCGCGGTGCAGGCGGTTCTCGGAACCCTCGTGGTGTTCGGTGTGACGCTGGCGCTGTTCAAGAGCGGCAAGGTGCGCGCCACCCCGAAGGCGATGAAGTTCTTCATGATCGCCATCATCAGCTACGCGGTGTTCTCACTGGTCAATCTGGGCCTCATGATCTTCGGCGTGACCGAGGGGATGTTCGGCCTTCGCAGCACCGGGATCCCGGGAACCGAGGGGATGCTCGGCTTCGCCGAGGGGATCCCGTTCGGTCTCGTGATCGGACTGCTCGCCATCGGTCTCGCCGCGTTCTCCCTCATCGTCGACTTCACCTCGATCAGCGAGGGCGTCCGGCACGGTGCCCCGCAGAGGTACTCCTGGACCGCGGCCTTCGGTCTCACCGTCACCCTGATCTGGCTGTACGTCGAGATCCTCCGCCTCATCGCGATCATCCGCGGCAGCGAGTGAGCCCCGCCCGGCCGGTTCTCGCCGGCTGGACCGGCTGACGGTCGGTACGCCCCACGGAGGGCCTCGCCTCAGGAGGACCCGCACCCTCTCAGGGGTGCGGGTTCTTCTGCGTCTGTGCCTCAGGCAACTCTGGCGGCGCCCGCTCCGGGAAGGACGCCGAAGATCCCAGGCCGCCTCAGGCCCGCGGCGGCGAACGCCTTCTCGACGGCGGCGCCGATGTGTGCGCTGTCGGCGGCCCGGATGAGCGCCAGCGCAGAGCCACCGAAGCCCCCGCCGGTCATGCGTGCCCCGAGCGACCCGGCATCGAGCGCCGTGTCGACGGCGAGGTCGAGTTCTCTCGAGGAGATCTCGAAGTCGTCCCGCATGGAGGCGTGACTGGCGACCAGCAGCGGGCCGAGACCGGCCGGCCCCGCGTCGAGGACGTCCACGGCGTCGAGGACGCGAGCGTTCTCGGTCACCACGTGACGCACCCTGCGGAAGGTCTGCTCGTCGAGCAGCCCCGCTGCCTCGGCCAGATCCCCGACGGAGAGATCGCGCAGGGCGGGCACGGCCAGCAGTTCGGCCCCGAGCTCGCAGGAGCGGCGACGCTCGGCGTATCCACCCGTGGCGTGCGCATGGGTGACACGCGTATCGATGACCAGCAGGGCGAGGCCCGCGCCCTCGAGATCGAGGCGGACGAGCCGCGAGTCCCCGGAGCGGCAGTCGAGGAAGACAGCGTGCCCGGCTTCGCCGAGGAGGGAGGCCGACTGGTCCATGATGCCGGTCGGAGCGCCGACCATCCGGTTCTCGGCGAGCTGCCCGATCACCGCGAGTTCCCGCCGCGACACCCCGGCGCCGGCGAGGTCGTTGACGGCGAGGGCGACCGAGCATTCCAGAGCCGCCGAGGAGGACAGGCCGGCGCCCACCGGGACGCCGGAGTCGACGAGGATGTCCATGCCGGGGCAGCGATGTCCCGAGTGCTCCATGGCCCAGAGCACCCCGAGCGGATAGGCCGCCCAGCCCTGCACCGTGCCCTCCTCGAGGGAATCGAGATCCACCGTCACCGGGTCCTCACCCGGCGCCAGGGTGGAGGCGACCCGCACGAACCGGTCCGTCCGGACCGCTGCGGCCGCGGTCGTGGACTGCCCGATGGCGAACGGCAGGACGAGGCCGTCGTTGTAGTCCGTGTGCTCACCCACGAGATTGACGCGGCCCGGCGCCGACCACAGCCCATCGGGTTCACGACCGAAGCGGTCGTCGAAGACTTCCGCGAGACAGCGGGGCGCGCTGATCATGCCCTCCCTTCCCGGGATCCAGCGGCAGCAGAGGCAGGAGCAGCAGCGGATGGTGCGGGGTCCGGTGTCGCCTCCCGCAGAGCTGCGGCGACCTTCTCCGGTGTGGTGTCGTTGATGAAGGCGCCCATGGCCGCCTCCGACCCGGCAAGGAACTTCAGCTTGTCGGCAGCACGGCGCGGTGACGTGAGCTGCAGGTGGAAACAGCTCGCGGGGCGCACGGTCGCGTCCAGAGGCGCCTGCTGCCATGCCGCGATGTACGGGGTCGGCGTCGGGTAGAGGTTGTCGACGCGGGCCAGGACATCGAGGTACACCGCCGTGAGCTCATCGCGCTCGGCACCGGACAGGCCGGTGAAGTCGGCAACCTGGCGGTGCGGCACCAGATGCACCTCGAGCGGCCAGCGGGCTGCGAAGGGAACGAAGGCACTGAAGTGCCGACCCTCGATGATCATGCGGTCCCCGGACTCCCGTTCCGAGGCCAGGGCCTCACCCATGAGTGTGCGCGTCCCACCGGAGGCCTCGAAGAACTCGGCCGCTCGTGAGGCAAGTGTCGCGGCCCTCGGAGGGATGAAGGGGTAGGCGTAGATCTGGCCGTGCGGATGCAGCAGGGTGACGCCGATCTCCGCACCACGGTTCTCGAAACAGAAGACCTGCCTGATCCCCGGCATCGCCGAGAGCGCCTCGGTGCGATGCGCCCAGGCTTCGACGACGGTCCTGGCCCGCTCGAAACCCAGCGACCCGAAGGAACCATCGTGTTCGGAATCGAACGCGACGACCTCGCACCGACCGTACGCCGTCGACGTCGTGCCCCACCCCGGCGCCGGGGGGAGCTCGCCCAGCTCGGGACCGAAGGACGGGAACCGATTCTCGAACACCACGACCTCGTAGTCGGGGGCGGGGACCTCCGAGTGGTTGACCTCCGTCGTCGGGCACAGCGGACAGTGCTCGGCGGGCGGCAGGTGGGTTCTACCCTGGCGGTGTGCCGCGACGGCGATCCACTCACCGGTCAGGGCATCGAAACGCGTGGTCCCGGCCGGCCCGCGCGGCGGAAGCGCGCGGTCGTCATGCACGACACCCGGCTCCCGGTGCAGATCGGCGTTCGCCTCGCGCTCATCGAAGTAGATCAGCTCTCGTCCGTCGGACAGCCTGGTGGGGGTGATGTAGGTCATGGACCAAGAAACTATCACCGGGACTGTGCCCGTCGGCCGATCATGACGGACCCGTACGGCTGTAGCATCACTGGATGATCCCGGAGACCCCAGCACTGGCCAGCGGAACCAACTACACGCTCAGGGCCGGATCCTCGACCGTCGTCGTCGCGAGCCTGGCGGCGGCACTGAGATCCTACGAGCAGGACGGTGTGGCCCTCACCGAGACGTGGGGGGACGACGACATCCCCGCAGGCGGCGCCGGCATCATGCTGGCGCCCTGGCCCAACCGGGTGGCGCACGGCCGGTGGTCCCTGAACGGTACTCAACAGCAACTCGACATCACCGAACCGTCCAGGGGCAACGCGATCCACGGGCTCCTGCGCAACACCGGCTACCAGAGCCTCGACGTCGGGGACTCCCACGTGGTCCTCCAGGCGGAGATCTTCCCCCAGCACGGATATCCCTTCCACCTGCTCCATCGGGTGACCTACGAGCTCACAGCGGATCAGCTCCGTGTCACCCAGGAGCTCACCAATCTCTCGGCGGCGCCCGCACCCTTCGCCCTCGGCGCCCATCCCTATCTCAAGATCTCCGACGTGCCCACCCAGGAGCTCACCATCACCGTCCGCGCGGGGCGGATGTTCCTCACCGACGAGTCCGCGATTCCGACAGGAACAGCGGAGGTCTCCGGACAGCACGACCTTCGTTCGGGCCGGCGGATCGGCGACATCGCGTTCGACACCGCGTTCACCGGCCTGGATCCTGTCGACGGCCGCTTCGAGCATGTGCTCTCGGCGCCCGACGGGCGGAGAGTGACCCTCTGGGCAGATGCGTCGTTCTCCTACGCCCATGTCTACGTCAGCACCAGCTATCCCGGTGTCGCCAAGGCCGTGGCGATCGAGCCGATGACGGCGCCGGCCGATGCACTCAACTCGGGGGAGGGCCTGCGCTGGCTCGACCCGGGAGCATCCTTCTCGGCCGGATGGGGCATACTGCCGGCCCTCCGGTAGCTGGTGAGGTCTTCTTCTGTGGAAGGATTGGTCCATGCAGCGCCTGCCTGGAGCACCACGGAACAGCGTGCTGCAGCGCGCCGCGCGAGGGCCCGGGATCACCGGGCCGGTGGGCGGGCGTTCCGCGCCACCGGCCGGCACCCCAGGACCTCACGCCGCAGCCTCGGCGCCAGCACTCCAGGAAGAGATGCCCCAGTGATCGAGCAGACCCTCACCTCCCCATCAGCACCCCCGGCCGGGAGCACAGCGGGCCGCGACCCGGAGCCCGCGCTGCCGGTCACGCTGGCCGACGTCGAGGCCGCCCAGCGGACCCTGCAGGGCGTCATCGCCCTGACGCCCGTCGAGCAGTCCCGTGCCCTGGGCCGGCTGACCGGCTCCGTCGTGTCCCTGAAGTGCGAGAACCTCCAGCGCGCCGGCTCGTTCAAGGTCCGCGGGGCCTACAACCGGATGGCGCAACTGACCGAGGCGGAGCGTTCCCGCGGCGTCGTCGCGGCATCGGCGGGCAATCACGCCCAGGGCGTCGCCGTCGCCGCGGCGAAGCTCGGCATCTCCGCGCGCATCTACATGCCGCTCGGCGTCGCCCTGCCCAAACTCGCCGCGACGCGCGGACACGGAGCCGAGGTGATCCTGCACGGCCACACCGTGGACGAGGCACTCGCCGAGGCGAAGAGGTATGCCGATGCCAAGGGATCCATCTTCGTGCACCCCTTCGACGACACGGACGTCGTCGCAGGCCAGGGAACCATCGGTCTGGAGATCCTGGAGCAGGTGCCCGACGTCGACACCATCCTCATGGGGGTCGGCGGAGGGGGTCTGCTGGCCGGGGTCGCCGTCGCCGTGAAGGCACGCGCGAGGGAGCTCGGGCGCACCATCCGGATCATCGGGGTGCAGGCCGAGAACGCCGCGGCCTACCCGCCGTCCCTGGCGGCCGATGCCCTCGTGCCCCTGACCAGGGTCTCGACGATCGCGGACGGGATCGCCGTGGGGAGCCCCGGCCAGTTGCCGTTCTCCATCATCCGCGAACTCGTCGACGACGTCATGACCGTGAGCGAGGACTCGCTCGCGCGTGCACTGATCTTCCTCATGGAACGCTCCAAGCTGGTCGTCGAGCCCGCGGGCGCGGTCGGGGTGGCGGCGCTGCTCGACGGGAAGCTGACGGCGGGCGGCGCCGATCCCGGGAAAACCGTGGTGGTGCTCTCCGGCGGGAACATCGACCCGATGCTGATGCTGAAGGTCATCCAGCGCGGTCTCGCCGCTGCGGGGCGCTACCTGGTGGTGCGCATGCTGCTCGACGACAGACCGGGCTCCCTGGCCACGATCTCCCGCATCATCGCGGAATCGGACGCCAATGTGACCGGCGTCGACCACACGCGCGTGGGCGGGTCGATCAGCATGGGCGACGTCGCGATCACCATCAACATGGAGACCAAGGGCGAGGAGCACTGCGAGGAGGTCCTCGGCAATCTGCGCGCCGAGGGCTTCCAGCCGATGGTCATCCGGGGCTGAACGATGAGGCCACTGGCGCGCAGGGCGCAGGCCGGTCTGCTGACGGTGCTCGGTCTGGTCGGATCGATGTGGGCGGTGTTCCTCCTGAACGTACTGCTCGGCAATCTGCTCGTGCGGACCCTCGGCATAGCCCCACGGCGCGTCGACGGGCTCGACGGCATCGTCTTCGCGCCGCTCCTGCACGGTGGGGTGGACCATCTGGTCAGCAATACTCTTCCACTGCTGGTCCTGGGGTTCCTCGCGTTCCTGGAGGGGGTCCGACGCTTCGTCGTCGCGGTCGGGATCAGCTGGTTCGCCTCGGGCCTGGGCACCTGGCTCTTCGGTGGGGGACTGACCATCGGCGCCTCGGGCGTTGTCTTCGGCCTGTTCGCCTATCTCGTCACGCGGGGTTTCTACAACCGTGACTGGAAGCAGATCCTCCTCGCCGTCGTCCTCTTCCTCGTCTACGGGTCGATCCTCTGGGGAGTCCTTCCCACGGTCGGCTCGAACGTCTCCTGGCAGGCACACCTCTTCGGCGCGCTCGGCGGTGTCGCGGCAGCGTCGATGCTCAGGCGGCGGTCCGGCGCACTGCGGCCGGACCGCCCCGAGCCGGGTTCCTAGCGGCTGGGAGAGCTGAACCCGACGGATCAGCCGACGTAGGGCGTCGCCGAGATGATGTCGACGGTGATCTGCTTGCCGTTCGGCGCAGTGTAGGTGACGGAGTCACCGGCCTTCGTTCCCTGGATCGCCGCTCCCAGGGGGGACCTCTCGCTGTAGACCACGATATCCGTGCCCCCGGCCACCTCGCGGCTACCGAGGAGGAAGTCCTCGACCTCGCCCGCGATCCTCGCGGAGACCATCATGCCGGGCTCGACGACGCCGTCGTCGGCCGGGGCTTCGCCCACATGGGCGTCCCTGAGCAGTTCCGTGAGCTGACGGATCCGGCCCTCGGCCTTGCCCTGTTCCTCCTTGGCAGCGTGGTATCCGCCGTTCTCCTTGAGGTCCCCCTCCGAACGGGCCTGTTCGATGCGGGCGACGATCTCCGCGCGGCCCGGCCCGGAGAGGTGATCGAGCTCGCTCTTGAGCCGATCGTAGGCTTCCTGCGTGAGCCAGGCGACAGAGGCGTCATTGGTGGTCATGGGCTAACTCCTTCGGTACGGCCTTCCGCCGGGTGCGGTGCGGTTCAGGGATGCTCGGGTGGTGACGGGGGGCCACCACCAAACAAACACCCCGCTTCTGGTGGCTGGTCGGCCGGTGAAGCGGGGTGGAACGTCTCGCTCCATTCTAGAGGGGCAGGAGCCATAACCCAAGAAGCCCGTGCGGAGGGACTCAGTCCTCGACGATCCAGCAGGCGTTGACGCCACCCGATACAGCCGGTGAATCGGTGCGCATCTGCGTGCGCTGCGCTGTCGTCCTGCCGTTGTTCGCGCCGTCCTCCGGACCGTTCGCACCGATGGTCACGATCTTCCAGCCGACCACCCCGTAGTTCTCGCTGAGCGCCTGCACGGCGCACTGCGCCGACGCGGAGCGGTCCTTCGTCACCTCGAAATCGACACTCACCCGGCCGTCGGCGTCGAGGGAGAAGCCGACGTCCTTGGCGTCCACGGGCGCGCTGCCGGTGGTGAGGGCGACGGCGCCGGCGGCCACGACCGCCGCGAGCAGCGCGGCGATGGTGAGCAGGCGTGCGCGGAGGGGTCGTCGCGCCGGCTTTGGTGTGCCGTAGCGATTGGCTACTCTGGAAGATGGCGTATGGGCGGAACTCACATTCCCATTTTACTGCCCAGCAGCTACGGCATCCTCCCCCCGCCATCCACCCCAGCAGAGCCAGGAGCACGCAGTGCCAACCCATGATCACATGCCGGCGTCCCGTGAGGGCTACCGCCTCCTCACGGTCCACGCCCACCCGGACGACGAGTCGAGCAAGGGTGCGGCCACCATGGCCGGCTACGCGGCGTCCGGAGCCGAGGTGATGGTGGCGACCTGCACCGGTGGTGAGCGCGGTGACATCCTCAACGCCAAGATGGAGGACGATCCGCACGGTGGACGAGATCTCCCGGGTCTGCGCCGGCTGGAGATGGCGCACGCGGTCGCCGAGCTCGGCGTCCGGCACCGCTGGATCGGATTCGCCGACTCGGGTCTGCCCGAGGGGGATCCGCTGCCGGACCTACCGTTCGGCTGCTTCGCGCTGCAGCCCCTCGAGCGCGCCGCTGCGCCCCTCGTGAAGCTCATCCGCGAGTTCAGGCCCCACGTGATCATCAGCTACGACGAGAACGGAGGCTACCCGCACCCGGACCACATCATGGCGCATCGCGTCGCGGTCGAGGCGTTCCGGGCGGCGTCGGATCCAGGGCGCTATCCGGGGACGGGCGAGGCATGGTCCGTGTCCAAGCTCTACTACGACCGCGCCTTCAATCCGGAGCGTTTCCAGGCGCTCCACGACGAGCTCGAGGCGGCCGGACTGGAGTCACCCTACGCCGAACGCCTGGCGCAGTGGCTCGAGGCGGACGCGGAGGGCCACCAGCCTCCCGCCCCCACCCATCCGACGACGACGCAGATCGAGTGCGGCAACTTCTTCGAGCACCGTGAGCGCGCGCTCCTCGCCCACCGCACCCAGGTCGACCCCGAGGGCTTCTTCTTCGCCGTCTCCATCGACATGCAGCGTCAGGTCTGGCCCTACGAGGACTACTCGCTCATCGAGAGCCGTGTGGAGTCGACACTGCCCGAGAACGATCTCTTCGCCGGGATCACACCCTGAGGTGCGGCTCCGCACTCCTTCTGTCCGGCGTAGAATCACCCAGGACGGTCCAGGGTGAACTGTTGCGAGCTTGGAAAGTGGTGCCAGAGTGTTCCTTGAGCTGATCGTGGCTGCGACGACGCCCTCCGACGAGGCGACACTGCGGCCGGATATCGACCCGGCGTCGGTGACGCCGGGCATCGAGGGCTTCCTCGCGACGCTGTTCGTCGTCGTGCTGGTCATCTTCCTGATCCGGGACATGGTCAAGCGCATCAGGCGTGTCCGCTATGCCGGCGAGGTGGAGCAGGCGCGGGCACACCAGCAGGCGACGACGCCGGGAGGCGGAAGCCCGACGGTGCCGGGCCAGGTTCCGGGCGACAGGCGCCGGTCCTCCGGTGGTCACCCCGCAAGCGGCGGGAAGCACGGTCCGGACACCAGGTGAGGACCACCACGAGGATCGCAGTACACGGCCGGTAGGTGCTGAGCGGTCACCGAGGCCGGCACGTATCCGTGGATCAGCCCGGCACAGGGTTCAACGCACAGGGTTCAGGACGGCCAGCATGATCGCGATGAAATGGGCCGCGAACGCCACCACGGTGAGGGCGTGGAACAGTTCGTGGAAACCGAAGACGCGCAGTGAGAAATTCGGCGCCTTGATCCCGTAGAACACGGCACCCGTGATGTAGAGGACGCCTCCCACGCAGATGAGGATCGCCGCCGGGACATTCGCCGCGAAGAACTCCGGCAGGTAGAACAGCGAGCCGAGGCCGAGGGCCACGTAGATGGGTACGTAGAGCCATCGCGGCGCATCGACCCAGAAGTTGCGGAACAGGACCCCGGCGACTGCACCGCTCCAGATGACCCACAGCAGGGTCTCGGCCTTGCTCCGCTCGAGGAGCGCCCAGGCCAGCGGCGTGTAGGACCCGGCGATGACGAGCATGATGTTCGTGTGGTCGAGCCGCTTGAGGACCGCCTTCGAGCGCGGACCCCAGGTGCCCCGGTGGTAGACGGCGCTGATGCCGAAGAGGAGCACACCCGTGAGAGCATAGATGCTCGATGCAACCCTGAGTCCCGGCGTCGGTGCCAGCACGACCAGTACCACGCCCGCGGCGATCGCCAGCGGCGTGGCGGCTGCGTGGATCCAGCCACGCCACACCGGCTTGGTCGCGAGCGCATCGGCGAGCGGGCCGGCAACGGTGTCGACCACATTCCCGAAGGCCGTCTCCTCCTGTCGAGCACCATGTCGAGCACCCTGCCGAGCATCGTGTCGGTCGGAGTCCGGAGAGCGCGGAGCAGGAGCCGGGCGACGCGGTGTCATGCCTCGATTCTAGCTCAGCGGGCTCCGGGCGAGCCCGGACAGCGAGCATGCCGCGACGCAGCAGAGGGTCTGGTTCAGCGTCCCGACGGCCGACTGCCGGTACGGTATGAAAGGTATGGCCGGTCCCGGTCCCGGCCGCGCAGCAGTCCACCGGCTGCTCCGCTCGGCCGGGAACAGGCGGAGCAGCGATCAGGGGAGGGTACACGCGCGTGACGTGGAATTTCCCTGCGGTCGGCTACAGCTTCTACGAACGCAGACTCCAGCGTCAGCTGGTACCCGAGCGGATCCCGCACCATATCGGTGTGATGGTCGACGGCAATCGACGCTGGGCCAAGCTGGCCGGTGCGCCCACGAGTCACGGCCACCGCGCCGGCGCCGACAAGATCCACGAGTTCCTGGGCTGGTGCGAGGAACTCGGGGTGGACGTCGTCACGCTCTACATGCTCTCCACCGACAACATGGGCCGACCCCAGGAGGAGATCGATCAGCTCCTGGCGATCATCGCGGACACCCTGGACCGGCTGGGTGAGAGCAATCGTGTGCGCGTGCAACCCGTGGGTGCCCTGGACCTGCTGCCGGAGGATCTGAGCAGCAAGCTCGAGGCGCTCTCGGTCTCGACGGAGAAGATCGACGGCCTCCACGTGAACGTGGCGGTGGGCTACGGGGGGCGGCGGGAGATCGTCGACGCCGTCAAGGAGCTGATGCACGACGCGGCAGGCAGGGGCATGTCCCTCGATGCCCTCGCGGACGAGCTCACCGATCAGCACATCTCCTCGTTCCTCTACACACGAGGTCAGCAGGATCCCGACCTCGTCATCCGCACCTCGGGTGAGCAGCGACTGTCCGGTTTCCTCATGTGGCAGAGCGCGTACAGCGAGTTCTACTTCTGCGAAGCGCTGTGGCCCGACTTCCGGCGCGTCGACTTCCTGCGCGCCCTGCGTGACTTCGGCCGGCGCCAGCGGCGCTTCGGCTCCTGAGGACCGCCGGAGGAATCGGCGTACTGTGGGCTTCATCACAGGGTTGATGACCCACCGGAAGAGTAGCGTGCGGCAGATGAGCAGCGTAGCGGAGACCTCGGGCAATGTCGGCGGAACGGGTGAGGCACGGATGCGCGGGCGCATCGCCCTCCCCGGCATCCTGCTCGGGGTGGGTCTCGGCGGCTTCGTCGACGGGATCCTCCTGCATCAGATCCTGCAGTGGCACCACATGCTCAGCAGTTCGGGAAGCGCCAATATCGATATCGGTGACTACCCGGTGACCACTGTGCACGGACTGGAGATGAACACGCTGTGGGACGGGGTCTTCCACACGATCACCTGGCTCGCCGTACTGGCCGGACTGGGGATCCTCTACTCCCGCGTGACGCACTCGCGTGGCCGACTATGGGCATCACGCGTGCTCTGGGGCTGGATCCTGGTCGGTTGGGGAGTGTTCAACGTCGTCGAGGGCGTCATCGACCACCACATCCTGGGCATCCACCACGTGATCAGCGGTGAGTACCAGGGCGCAGCAGACATTGCCTTCCTCGTCCTCGGGGCCGTACTGATCCTCGTCGGCTGGCTGGTGCAGCGCTCGGGTCGGTCCCTCGACAGCGCCGACCGGCCGGAGCGTGCGTCCGGACGATGATCGCCGCTCACGGGGCCGGTCATGCTGCCACCGGCGGGTGGGGGGTAACTCTCCCGGTCGTCCTCGCGGTCGTGCTCCTGGTGGCTCTTGCAGGCACCTACGTGCTGGCCGCACGGCACAGGAGGCATGACGGACGAGGATGGAGCCGCTGGCGTACGGGCAGCTTTCTGGCGGGGATCGGGCTGCTGATCGTGGCCCTCGTGCCGCAGGTCTCCGCCTTCCCTCCGGGCAGCTTCGCCGCGCACATGTACCAGCATCTGCTGATCGGCATGTACGCCCCGCTGGCTCTGGTCCTCGGGGCCCCGGTGACCCTGCTCCTGCGCTCGCTTCCCACCCGCCAGGGTCGGAGGATCGGCCGCGTGCTCGGCTCCGTCGCCCTCGGCTTCCTGGCCCATCCGGTCACGGCACTGCTCCTGAATCTCGGCGGCCTGTACCTGCTGTACTTCACCGGACTGTATGTGCTCATCACCGAGCACCAGGTACTGCATCACCTGGTGCACCTCCACTTCCTGGCCGCCGGCTACCTGTTCGCCCATGCCATCGCCGGTCCCGATCCGGCGCCGCACCGCCCCTCGGTACCGTCGCGGCTGGTGGTCCTCGGCATCGCCATCGCAGGGCACGCCGTCCTGGCCCAGCTGCTCTATGCGGGAACTCCGGTCCAGGTGCCTGCGCCGGGCGCGGATCTGCGTGCCGGTGCCGACCTGATGTACTACGGCGGCGACATCGCCGAACTGCTCCTGGCGTTCGCCATGGTCAGCTCCTGGCGGCCCGGCAGGAACGCTGCGCGACGACGTCGGGTTGCAGGGGCGACCCAGATCACCGAACGACAACAATGACAACAATATGGACGAATACCGCCGAATGTGCTGGACGGTCCGCCTCGCGCGTGCAATAGTCGATGCTCGCATGAAACGCTGATGGAGATCAGGCCGGAACCGGTTCACGAGACCGCACGGCATCACTATGGGAGGACTATTCATCATGACCACCGCGAACACATCCCGATCCAATGTCCGGACGCCGGTACAGACAGGGGCGCTGGTCGTCGGTGTCGTGTTCCTGCTCGTCGGTGTTCTGGGCTTCATCCCCGGCGCCACCACCAACTACGACGAAATGCAGTTCGCGGGCCACGAGTCGGGTGCATTGCTGCTGAACCTCTTCCAGGTCTCGGTGCTGCACAATATCGTGCACCTGCTCTTCGGCGTTGCCGGCGTGGCGCTCGCCCGCACGGCAGGCGCGGCCCGTTCCTACCTCCTCGTCGGAGGAATCATCTATCTCGTGCTGTGGATCTACGGTCTGATCGTCGACCCGATGGCGGCGAGCAACTTCGTACCGCTCAACAACGCCGACAACTGGCTGCACCTGGGTCTCGGCGTCGGCATGATCCTCCTGGCGCTCGTGCTGCCCCGGCGACGCGATCGGGTCGACACCACCACGACCCGCGTCTGACGCTCGAGCGAGATCCGATCCGATCCGGTTCGGCTGAGGCCCCGGGACATCTCGTCCCGGGGCCTCTTCCATGCCCTGGAGCAGAGCATCCACAGAGCCTGCGACGCCGTGGTGGCGCCCTCGGGCATCACGTAGCGTGGACCCGTGATCGCGGCGCTGGCTGAGTACCGGGGGCAGGACCCCGTTGCCCTGGTGCTCCTCGGGGTCGCGCTGCTCGGTTTCCTCCTCATCGGTGTACGGCTCAGCGTCATCGACTGGCGGACCCACCGTCTGCCGGACCGGATCGTGCTGCCGAGCTACCCCGTGGCCGTCCTCCTGCTCGGCGCAGCGGCGATCAGTGCCGGCCAGTGGCACCGGGTCATCGCCATGCTCGCCGGTGGTGCGATCCTCTGGACGGGCTTCGCCGCACTGCACCTGCTGAACCGCCGCGGCCTGGGCTTCGGAGACGTGAAGCTCGCCGGGCTGCTCGGGCTCTACCTCGGCTTCGCCGGGTGGTCGGCGCTCTGGTGGGGGCCCGCGTTCGGCTTCGTCCTGGGCGGGCTCTGGAGCGCCGCACTCATTCTCGCCCGCAGGGCGGGTCCGGGCTCCGCCATCGCCTTCGGTCCGTTCCTGATCGCCGGCGCTGCGCTCGCGCTCGCTGTACTACCGTGAAGGGCATGCCCACACCGGACTTCGTCCTCGCCCTGCGCAGCAGGATCGGCCACGACCCGCTCTGGCTGCCAGGAGTGGGCGGAGTGGTCCTCGACGACGCCGGCCGCGTTCTCCTCGGCCGTCGCGCGGACGACGGCAGGTGGACGATCATCACCGGGATGGTCGAACCCGGTGAGGAACCCGCCGTCGCCCTCAAGCGGGAGTGCGAGGAGGAGACCGGCGTCGTCGTGGAGGTCGAGTACCTGCTGGACACCGGCGTGGTCGGTCCGATCACCTTCCCCAACGGGGACGTGTGCACGTTCCTGAACCTGGACTTCCGCTGCCGTTGGGTGAGTGGGACGGCCCGGGTGAACGACGACGAGTCCCTCGACGTCCGCTGGTTCCCCCTCGATCAGCTGCCGGAGCTGAACGCGCGCCACCGCGCACTCGTCCTCGGTGCCGGCAGCTTCGACGGCGTGACGCGCTTCGTCTCCTGAGTCCTGCCCGGGTTCGTGGCCCCGCCGACGCTCAGGCCTGCGGAGGACGCGTCATCGAGAGGACGTCGAGGGCCGAGTCCAGCTGCTCCTCAGTGAGCTCGCCGCGCTCCACGAAACCCAGGGCGACGACTGCCTCACGCACCGTGAGTCCCTCCGCGACCGCCTTCTTCGCGATCTTCGCCGCGTTCTCGTAGCCGATGTGCTTGTTCAGCGGCGTCACGATGGAGGGGGAGGCCTCGGCGAGGAAGCGGGCGCGCTCCACGTTCGCGGTGATGCCGTCGATCATGCGATCGGCGGAGACCCGCGTGGAGTTGCTCAGCAGACGGATGGACTCGAGCACGTTGCGGGCGATCACGGGGATGCCGACGTTGAGCTCGAATGCGCCATTGGTTCCCGACCACGCGACGGTGGCGTCGTTGCCGACCACCTGCGCGCACACCATGATGACGGCCTCGGCGACGACCGGGTTCACCTTGCCGGGCATGATGGACGACCCGGGCTGGAGATCGGGCAGCGCGATCTCCCCGAGGCCCGTGTTCGGTCCGGAGCCGAGCCAGCGCAGATCGTTGTGGATCTTGGTGAGCGAGACCGCGATGGTGCGCAGCATTCCCGAGATCTCCACCAGCCCGTCGCGATTGGCCTGCGCCTCGAAGTGATCGCGGGCCTCGGTGAGGGGCAGTCCCGTGTCCTCGGCCAGGAGTTCGATCACGCGGGCCGAGAAGCCGGCCGGGGTGTTGATACCGGTGCCGACCGCGGTTCCGCCGAGAGGGACCTCCGCGACACGGGGGAGCGAGGCGTGGATACGCTCGATGCCGTAGCGGACCTGAGCCGCGTATCCGCCGAACTCCTGGCCGAGCGTGACCGGGGTTGCGTCCATCAGGTGGGTGCGGCCGGACTTGACGACGTCGCTGAACTCCGTCGCCTTGCGCTCGAGCGCCTCGGCGAGATGAGTCAGGGCCGGGACGAGGTCCTTCACGAGGGCGGAGGTGGCAGCGACGTGCACGGAGGTGGGGAAGACGTCGTTCGAGGACTGCGAGGCGTTGACGTGGTCGTTGGGATGGACGGTCGTAGAGCTGCCGGAGGCCTCGAGGGCACGGGAGGCCAGGGTCGCGATGACCTCGTTGGTGTTCATGTTCGAGGACGTCCCCGAGCCGGTCTGGTAGATGTCGATCGGGAAGTCGCCGTCGTAGCGTCCTGCTGCGACGTCCTCGGCCGCTGATTCGATGGCCCGGGCGCGCTCGGCGTCGAGCACCCCGAGTTCGGCGTTCGCCGTCGCGGCTGCCTTCTTGATCCGCGCGAGTGCCTCGATGTGGGCGCGTTCGAGCGTGGTGCCGGAGATCGGGAAGTTCTCGACGGCCCGCTGCGTCTGGGCGCTGTACAGCGCGTCGACGGGGACCCGGACCTCACCCATGGTGTCGTGTTCGATCCGGTATCCGGCACTCTCCGTGCCGCTCGGGGAATCGGTGGTGGAGTCGGGCCCGGACGCAGCTGAGTCAGTCATGCGGTCATTCTCGCGCTCAGGTCTCCACGGAGCCAAATCCGGAGACCAGGACGGCCTTTCCCTCGTCGAGGCGGTAGGAGACACCGACGACGGCAACCGTCCCGGCGTCCACTGCGTTCGAGATGATCCGCGAACTGTCCACGAGGCGCTCGGTGGTCTGCCGGGTGTGCTCGATCACCGTGGCGTTCACATCGGTGACCCCCGCTCTCCGGGCCGTGAGGACCGAGGGCGTGATCCGCTCCACGAGATCGCGGATGAACCCGGCGGGCATGGTGCCCGTCTCGACGGTGTCGATGGTCGCGGTCACGGCGCCGCAGCTGTCGTGCCCGAGGACCACGATCAGCGGCACGCCGAGGATCTCGACGCTGTACTCGAGGGAGCCGAGGACGGCGTCGTCGATCACCTGGCCCGCCGTGCGCACCACGAAGACGTCGCCGAGACCGAGATCGAAGATGATCTCCGCCGCCAGCCGGGAGTCCGAGCAGCCGAAGATGACCGCGAACGGGTGCTGCGTGTTGACGAGCGAGGCCCGCCGGGAGGCGTCCTGATTGGGATGGGAGGCATCGGCATTGACGAATCGCGCATTGCCCTCCTGCAGCCTGAGCCAGGCGGCGGCGGGGGTCAGTTCATGGGTCATAAGTCGCCACTGTACTGCGGTGAGCGCGTCGGGCGGGAGGCGTCAGCCGTCCGCGTCGGCGGAGGACACGCGGTCGGCTTCCTCGGCCTCGTTCTGGCGGATGTCCTCGATCGTCGCAGCGCCCAGGCTGTCGAACTCCGGGAGCTCCGCCTCGCCGTTGAGGATCACCGTGGATCCGTCGACATCGGTTCTCAGGACTGTGTCGCCGTCCGGGGCGTCGAGCAGCTCCCACTCGAGACCGCCGATGGTCCGCGCTCCGGAGACCTGCGCGTCACCGATCCGCTGGGCGACCCAGGTGGGATTCGCGTCGTCGGTCTGGGTGAGCTGGATGAATCCGGCATCGGAGGTCAGGAAGCCGACCTCCCAGAAGTCGACGCCGTCGCTGCGGCCGGTCACCCAGCGCGCGTAGTTGGAGGACCAGTCGTCCAGCTCGGGCGCCGCGGGAAGATACCCGGCGTCCCCTGCTGCCTGACGGGCGACCGTCGCCACGTCGATGTCGCGCTGATACGTCTCGGGCGTGTGCGGGGGATTGAGGAAGTACACCGGAAGAACGACGGCGATGGTCGCGCCGGTCGCGATGAGCATTCCACGGGCTGTCGAACCTGCGCGTCTGGACTGACTCGCCGTGAGACTGATGGGGGGTGCGTCGTCGTTCAGCTCGGCGTCGCGTTCCGCTTCCGACGCCCGTCCCGGTGCAGGCCGCTGCTCGCCGGCGGATCCCTCCGCTGGGCGCGCAGCGGTCCCGGGATCGCCCGGCTCGTCATCTCGATCGGTCACGAGTCCATTTTCGCTGATGCGGAGCGCGTGACCTAACCGTCCCGGATCGGCGCGTGGATCGTACGTGCCGGACGCCGGGGCACGGACGCGCCTATGATGACAGCTACGGAACAGGCACCAGCCGCACCGCCTGCCCACCTTCGACGATGAGGATTGACGTGGCCACGAATGCAACGAATGCCCAGTACTCGACGCTCTCACCGGCCCTGGCCGTCGGCGACGACGAGCCGGACCGCAATCTGGCCCTCGAGCTGGTCCGCGTCACGGAGGCCGCAGCCATCGCGGGCGGTCACTGGGTGGGTTTCGGGGACAAGAACCTGGCCGACGGTGCTGCGGTGGACGCCATGCGCTCGCTGCTGCAGACCGTCCACTTCAACGGCGTCGTGGTCATCGGGGAGGGTGAGAAGGACGAGGCTCCCATGCTCTTCAACGGGGAGCGCGTGGGCGACGGCAGTGGTCCGGAGTGCGACGTCGCCGTCGATCCCATCGACGGGACGCGCCTGACGGCGCTGGGGATCAACAACGCGCTCGCGGTGCTCGCCGTTGCCGAGCGGGGTTCCATGTTCGACCCCTCCGCGGTGTTCTACATGGAGAAGCTGGTCACGGGCCCGGAAGCCGCCGACATGGTGGACCTGCGCCTGCCGGTCAAGCAGAATCTGCACCTGATCGCAAAGGCGAACAACAAGAAAGTCAGCCAGCTCAATGTCATGATCCTGGACCGCGACCGGCACAAGCCGCTCGTGGAGGAGATCCGTGAGGCCGGCGCGCGGACGAAGTTCATCATGGACGGCGACGTCGCCGGGGCCATCGCTGCAGCCCGTGAGGGAACCGACGTCGACGCCCTGATGGGCATCGGCGGGACCCCGGAGGGCATCGTGACCGCGTGTGCCATCAAGTCGCTCGGCGGTGTCATCCAGGGCAGGCTCTGGCCCACCAGCGACGAGGAGAAGCAGAAGGCCATCGACGCCGGCCACGATCTCGATCGCGTCCTGTCCACCGACGACCTCGTCACGAGCGACAACTGCTACTTCGCGGCGACGGGCATCACCGACGGCGACATGCTGCGCGGCGTGCGCTACAGCAAGGACAAGGTGCTCACGCAGTCCATGGTGATGCGCTCGAAGTCCGGCACCATCCGGGTGGTCGACGGCGAGCACCAGGCCCACAAGTGGGAGAGCTACGCCCGCGTGAACCAGTAGTCGGTCAGGACAGTCCGCCCGCCGTCGGCCGGTCCGGACGCCGCGCACCGATAGGCTGGTTCGATGAGTCTTTCCGTGTCGCCGTGCCTCGACCGCGCCCTCTGGGACGCAACCGTCAACGAGCTGGAGGGCCATCCCCAGCAGCTGTGGGGCTGGGGGCAGACGAAGGCGGCCCACGGCTGGAGCGCCGACCGTCTCCTCGTGATGGAGGACGACGTGGTGATCGGCGCGGCCCAGCTCGTGCTCAGGGCCCTGCCCGTGCCCCTGCGCAGCCTCGCGTACCTCCCGAGGGGACCGCAGGTGCGACAGGGCAGGGCGGCAGAGGTGTTGCACGCCGTCGCGGAGTACGTCCGATCCACGCACCGCTCCGTGGCACTGAGCATCGAACCGGACTGGGATGCGACGAGCGCCGAGGCCAGGGCCCTGCCCGGCAGCGGCTTCAGGGCGAGTGGGAACACGATCCTGATCCCGCGCACGCTCATCCTCGATCTGCGCCGCTCGGAGGACGACCTGCTGGGCGGCATGTCCAAGAAGCACCGGCAGTACATCCGGAAGTCGGGCCGGGAGGACCTGGACATCCGCCGGGTCGAGCGCGGTGAACTCGGTGCGTGCCTCGACGTCTACCGGCTGACGGCGCAGCGGGCCGGCTTCGGCATCCACGAGGACTCCTACTACCTCGACATCTTCGACAACCTCGGCGACGCCTCGCCGGTCTACGCGGCGTTCCGGGGCCACGACGTCGTCGCCTTTTTGTGGCTCTCCACGAGTCGGGTGACCTCCTTCGAGCTCTACGGCGGCATGACGGAGGAGGGGGAGAGACTGCGCGCCAACTACGCGCTGAAGTGGTTCGCCATCCGGGAGATGAAGGCGCGCGGCGTTGCCCGCTACGACTTCAACGGTCTGCTCAACGACGGCGTCTCCCGCTTCAAGATGGGCTGGGCGGAGCACGAGAACCAGCTCGCTGGCACCTGGGACCTGCCGCTCTCGCGCTACTACCCGCTGTTCGACCGCCTGCTGCCCCTGGCCAGGCGCGGTATGCAGCAGGCGCGCCGGCAGGCAGCGCGCATACAGCCCGTACTCCATGAACTGCGCGGCAGGGTTCGCGGCGGGAACAGCTAGCGGGACTCGTCCCCGTCGACGTCGCGCGCACCGACACCGGCGTCGGAGGGCCCGGCTGTGCCGACGGTCACCGCGAAGGCGAGCACGGGACCGGCGGTAGCGCCGTGCTCGTCGGCCGCCGGGCGGACGATCAGGGGCGCTTCGGCGGCCCCCACGAAGGCGCTCGCGCCCCGCGGGACGGACAGGGTGGAACGCGGGGTGTCGAGCAGGATCGGACCGCTCACGGCCAGGACCACCACCGGTCCGTTCTGGACCACCGGGACATGGGCGGGTGCGGCATCGGCATGCGTGGTCCCGGCAGGAGGAGTCACGCCACCGGCCCGCCCCGCACCGCTCCCGCCAGGCCTGGCATGTCCGGGTCCTGCTGTGGAATCAGCGAGGACGATGCGCTGGAGCTGGAACTCGTCGAACGGAGGACGGTACAGCTCCTGGTCGAACAGGGTGTACTCGGGCAGCAGCGTCGGCGGAGCCGTGGCTTCGAAGACCACCGTCTCGAGCAGTTCGTCGGGAGCCACGTGCTTGGACGTCAGGCCTCCGCGCAGCACGTTGTCCGAGGAGGCCATCACCTCGATGCCCAGCCCGCTCAGATAGGCGTGGACGTTCCCCGCGGGCAGGTAGATCGCTTCTCCCGGTCGGAGCGAGACGCGGTTCAGCAGCAGTGCCACGAGGACGCCCGGGTCTTCCGGGTACTGGGCGGAGAGCTCCCTGACGGTCGCCAGATCGAGCACGACGGCGTCGTCGGTCCTCCGGGGTACTGCCGCGGACACCGGTCCGGGAGCGGCAGCACCGGCCGATTCCTCGCGGCGATCGATCTGCCCGACGGCGTCCGCGACCTCCTTCACGATGCCGGGGGCTGCGTGCAGCAACTGCGTGAAGACCGCGCGCAAGGCCTCCTCGCCTCCTGCGACGAGCCGTGCCGCCACGGAGTCGAGGAGATCGTGCGCCGGCGATCCGGGTTCGACGGCCGTGGCGAGGAAGGCGAAGGTGGCAACGGCGTCGGACAGCGGCCTGAACCCGCAGAGTGCCTCGAAGTCCGAGAGGGGATAGAGCATCTCGGGCTTGGGGTTGCGGTCGCGGTAGGTGCGGTGCGCAGCGGAACGGGGCACGCCGTCGGACTCCTCGGCGTCGAAGCCCGCCGCGGCCTGCTCCGCGCTGGGATGGACCTGCAGGGACAGCGCGGAGTCGGCCGCGAGCACCTTCAGCAGGAAGGGCAGCCGGTCACCGAACCGCTCTGCCGTCGCCTCGCCGAGGAGTCCCTTCGGATCCTCACCGATGATCTCGTCGAGACCCGGCCCGTCACCGTGCCGGTCCGCGATGCGCGAGGGGGAGTCCGGATGGGCGCCGATCCAGAGCTCGGCCTCGGGCTCACCGGAGGGTTCCCTGCCCAGCAGATCGGCAATGGCATGCCGGGATCCCCAGGCGTAGGGGCGGAGCGTGCTGTCCAGCAGATGCATCGTCGGAGTCCTTCGGGAGGGGGCAGTGGACAAGATGGAAGGACGGCGGGTACGCGCGGTTCAGGCCGGCGAGCACTCGCCGTTGTCGTCGAGGAGTTCGCTCAGCGTGGCGTCGTCCCCGATGGTGGCGAGCTCCTGCAGGTACTGCTCGGTGATGCCGCTGCCGGTGTCCTGCGCAGGCAGCATCCCGACGACTCCTGCGCGCTCCAGCTCGAGAGGGCGGATCGCCCCGGCGTCCGCGACATCCTCCGCGAGCATGGTCCGCACGCGCGAGTGCACGCGATCCAGATCCGGGTAGGTGGCGAAGTTCTCCTCCACGGTACCGAAATCCGGTGCGCCGATGGTCAGTCGGCGGGTCGACTGACCCTGGGCCTTGAGGGCCAGATCGACGAAGCCCGCCAGCTGATCCTGCGCGATGTCCGTCTCGACGATCTGCGTACCGGCAGCGGCGATGGACTGGAACCGCGTGATGAGGGTCGCCGGATCCAGCTGGGCGATCATCGCCTGCTGCACGCACTGCTGCCGGGAGATGCGGTGGTAGTCCGTGACGAACTCGCGGCTTCTGGCATACCAGAGAGCGTGGTACCCATCCAGTCTCTGGACGCCCGGCGCTATCCAGCCGTCGGGCGGATAGTGCCGGACGGGGTCGGTGCCGGGAATCTCCGCGGCAGTGATCGGGACCCAGCCCCCGACGTCGATGGTGACACCTCCCATCGCATTGATGAGCTGTTCGAATCCGCTCATGTCCACCAGCACATAGGCCTGGACGTCGATGCCGAGCACACCGCTCGCCGCGTCCATCATGGCTGCCGCTCCCGGATCAGCGGCATCGGGATACAGCTCGGCGTAGTTCTGGGTCACCTCGGTGTAGAGGCTGTTGATGATGCACTCGTCCCCGCACGAGTAGCCGTCCGGGAAGACCTGTTGGAGCGGAGAGCCGTCGGGGAACGGCGCGTTCTGGAAGTTCCTCGGGATACTGAAGGTCACGGTGGAGCCGGTCCCGGCGTCGACGCTGATCACCGAGATGCTGTCCGGTCGGCGTCCGGTGCGGTCCTCACCGGCATCGCCGCCCATGAGCAGGAAGTTGTAGCGCCCGTCCACAGGCTCGAACGCCGGTCCCGAGGAGAAGATGGAACCGACGGTCGAGCGCCCGACACCGAGGACATAGGCGCCGTAAGCGAGGGATCCGCTGGTGAGCACCATGAGAAGCGCCATGGTGGCCGCGACGGCAGGACGGACCGCGCGATCGAGCAACGGTAGGCGGATCAGGCGCAGCGTGTTCACGAACAGCAGGGCCCAGCCGAGTGCGATCCCGAGCAGCGCGACGATGATGGCCAGTGACCACCAGCGATGCGTGACGATGCCGACCAGCAGCGACCTGTCGGCCAGCGCGAGCACCAGGGACAGCAGGACGAGCGCCCAGCAGGCGAAGGTGACGCGCAGTGCGCGCCGGCCCAACCCGCGGTCGCCGGCGACGATCTGCGCCGAACCCGGCAGCAGGAGCGTCATGAGCAGGAGGACGAAAGCACGCCTGGTACGGACCTTCGGGGGAGCGGAGCGTGGAAAACGAACGGGATCGGTCAGGGAGGTGCTGCTGCCGACGGCGGTCCGGGTGCGGGTGAGGCTCACGAGTCTGCTGCCGTCGACCCGGCGATCCGGGATCGCAGCGCTGCACCCTTGTGCTCGGCCGTCTCCCGGAGCGCCTGTGCGAAATCACCGAGCTGTCGCTGCAGCGTCCGTGCCTGCTCGTCGGTCCCGGCGGCGAGGATGCGCACGGCGAGGAGTCCGGCATTGCGCGCCCCTCCGATCGACACCGTTGCCACGGGTACACCGGCCGGCATCTGCACCATCGAGAGCAGGGAGTCCATCCCGTCGAGATGACGCAGTGGAACCGGGACTCCGATCACCGGCAGTGGGGTCACCGATGCCAGCATTCCCGGCAGATGAGCTGCGCCACCGGCGCCGGCGATGATGACCCGCACTCCACGCGCGTGGGCGCTCCGGCCGTACTCGATCATGTCGCTCGGCATCCGGTGGGCGGAGAGGACGTCGGCCTCGTAGGGGACGGCGAACTCGGCCAGCGCTGCTGCTGCGGCTTCCATGACGGGCCAGTCGGAGTCCGATCCCATCACGAGCCCTACCTGCGCGTCGGTCACTGTGTTCCCTTCGATCATGCGTGGTCGGTGGAGGGCATCCCGGTACCGTCGCGAAGTGTCCCGGCAACCCCCGCGGCCCGTGCACGCACGGCCTCGAGCGGTTCTCCCTGCGCGGCAAGTGCGTTGACGTGGCCGATCTTGCGGCCAGGACGGACGTCCTTGCCGTAGAAGTGCACCTTAGCGGATGGTCCTGAGGACATACCGGGCGGGTAGGCGGCGTAGATATCGGTGTTCGGACCTCCGAGGATGTTTTTCATCACAGCGTACTGGCGCACCGGATCCGTGGCGCCGAGCGGGAGATCGAGCACCGCACGCAGGTGCTGTTCGAACTGACCGGTCAGCGAGCCGTCCATGGTCCAGTGGCCGGAATTGTGCGGGCGCATGGCGAGCTCGTTGACGAGGTATCCCACGCCCGTCCCCGGGGTCTCGAACAGCTCGACCGCCATGACGCCGGTGACGCCGAGACGCTCGGCGATCCGCAGCCCGGCCGCCGTCACGGCGTCGGCGATCGCCGCGGGTAGCCCCGGGGCGGGTGCGATCACCTCGTCGCACACGCTGTCGACCTGGATCGACTCCACGACGGGCCAGGCGAGCGACTCACCCGAGGGGCGCCTGGCCACCAGGACGGAGAGCTCGCGGCTGAAGGGGACGAACTGCTCCACGAGCAGGTCCCCGCCGGTGAACCAGGCGGCAGCCTCCGCGACCCCGGCGGCATCCTGCAGTACGAGGACTCCCTTGCCGTCGTACCCGCCGCGGGGAGTCTTCAGGACCACGGGCCAGCCTGCCTCGACGGCGAAGGCCTCGATCCCGGCGGCGTCCCGCACGGCCCGCCAGCGGGGATTCGGCAGTCCGAGATCCTCGACGGCACGCCTCATGACGAGCTTGTCCTGGGCATGCAGCAGCGCCGAGGGAGATGGCTGGATGGAGACTCCGTCGGCTGCCAACTGCTCGAGCAGCTCACCCGGTACGTGTTCGTGGTCGAACGTCACGACGTCGACCCCGGCGGCGAAGTCGCGCAGCGTCTGAAGGTCGCGGTAGTCCCCGATGCTCGAATGTGCCACGGCCGCGACCGCCGAGACGTCCGGGCCCTCGGCGAGGACGCGGAGCTCGATGCCCAGTTCGACGGCGGGGCCTGCCATCATCCGGGCGAGTTGCCCACCGCCGATCACACCTACCACTGGAAATGTCATCACCACAGATTACCGGCCACAGTGACAGCTCCCCTGCGGGCCGGGCGCGATCCCTGCCGCAGGGACAGCGGGAAGGGCCGTAAAATGGGACCGATCACGCCGCGGAGAGCTCTGCCCGGCGGCCCGTTCCGCGGGCCACCGACGGACTCTCCTGCGACCGGGGACAGGTTCCCTTGCTGCCCGGCGTTCATCCCCACCCACGGAGGTAGAGCAGTGGCAGCACCCATGGACCGGATCAGGGGCCTGGCCTCGCTCCTGTGGCGTGAGGCGGCGAAGTTCGGCGCGGTGGGAGGCATCGCATTCGTCATCGACAACGGTCTCTACTGGTACCTGATCCACGGGCCCATGAGTGGCAGCGAGGTCAAGGCGCGTTTCGTCTCGGCCGGTGTTGCGACCGTCTTCGCCTGGGTCGCCAACCGGTACTGGACCTTCCGTCACCGCCGCCAGCCCAACGCGGCCCGCGAACTGGGCATGTTCGTGCTCATCAATGTCATCGGGATGGGCATCGCCGCAGGATGCGTCGCCGTCGCGAAGTACGGGTTCGGCGTCACCGAGCCGCAGCCGCTGTTCCTCGTGGGGATTCTCGGTACGGTGCTCGCGACACTCGTCCGGTTCGTGGCCTATCGCTTCTGGGTCTTCAACGTCGAGCTCGACGCGGAACCCGGGTTCGGTCACGACCGGGAGCTCGTGCACGGCCGCCCCTCGGCGCAGGGCCCTGTGCCGGAGGGCGGAACGGCTGCCCGGATGCCGGACGAGGCCCGTGCGGGGCGTTCTACAGCCGATCAGTGATGCGCTCGCCGAGCACCATGCCCTCCGAGACCGCAACGCCCTCCTCCACCAGGACGAGCGCGCCGTCCTGGTTCCCCTCCCAGAGGGTGTAAGCGGCTGCCAGCGCTCTGAGCACCGTGGATCCCGGTTCTAGGAGCAGGGTCGGTGTCCGGCCGGGGGCCGAGCCCGCGCTGCCGGTGACCGGTGAGGGCGAGGTGAGCTCCCGCACCAGATCCCGGGCATCCAGTGTCCTGCGTCCCACGCGCACGAGAGGGGCGGAGCCTGCAACGCCGCCGCCCACCGGGTCGGGGAACACATCATCCTGGGAGCGCACCTCCGCCGCGAAGTCGACTGCTCCGGTGGGCAGCGACCCCTCCCATGCGGGGGCCAGCGACCCGAGGGCCACACACACCAGGACACGCGGAGGCTCGATGCCCTCGAGGGCCGTCGCGGACAGGACGAGCTCGCCCTCGGGGACCGCGTCGGGGGAGAGCTCCTCACGCGCATCGGGATCGTGACCGTCCGCCAGGACGACGACCGCACCGATCCGCCAGCAGGCGAAGGCGAGGGCGAGGGTCTTCCAGTGCACCGGGAGGTCGAATGCCACCTCGGTGCCCTCCACCGCGTCGAGCTCCTCCACGAGGAGATTGGAGCTCTTGGCGACCCAGTTGTCGAAGACGCGACCGGAGAGCTCGATCCGGCCCTCGTTACCGTGCCAGATGAGGCGGGGGGAGGCGGGGCTGCTCGAGCGCATCCTCGCCAGGAGTGCTGCTGGTGACTGCGGCATGGGTGCATCTTCCGGCTCGGAGGTGGGGCTGCGGCGTAGCGCCGAGGTGGATGATCGGGAGACGACGAGAAAAACAGGTAGTCGCTCCGGCGTGGCGCCCGTGGTTGTTTCCGCTCCGACTCTATAAGATCCTTCTTCCGCTTGACGAAGGAAGACTTACGCCCGTGTAATTAGGCATCGGATTTGTTCCAGCAGCGGGAAGCGATCGTCGACCCTGTTGATGCTGGAACGGCACCACCGGGAAGGCTGATATGGGGCAGGCAGAACGCACGCAGGAACGATCCGGGATCGAGATGGAGGCAGCGGTTCACTACGGCTCGGGGTCGGACCCCTCGGACTGGTTCTTCGATCCTGCCGGTCCGGTGGAGTCCTGTCCTCAGCCTTCGCTGTCGGCGCTCGAGGACCAGGCAACGGCGTTCCTCGCCGCGCACGGCGCGCTGTCGGCGTTCCCGGATGCATTGTTGGCCGACGCCGCAATGTCCGAGATCGTCGAACGCCCGAGCAGCGCCGTCGCGCTTCCGTCAGCCGGGCGGAGGGCCTCCGATCCGGCCGGATCCGATGCCCCGTACGGCTCCGGAACCTCGTTGTTCCCGGTACCCGCAGCCCCGGCGGTAGCTCTCGTCCTGCCGATGACGCCGGGCAGTGTCGACGACGACGGCGAGCTGTCCTGGCAGACCGATGCACTGTGCGCGCAGACGGATCCCGAGGCGTTCTTCCCCGAGAAGGGCGGCTCCACCCGCGATGCGAAGAAGGTGTGCGGCTCGTGCAGGGTGAGGTCCGAGTGCCTCGAGTACGCCCTGGACAAGGACGAGCGGTTCGGCATCTGGGGCGGTCTGTCCGAGCGTGAGCGTCGCAGGTTGCGCAGGGGCGTCGGCTGACCGAGCTGTGGGATCCGAGTACTCTGTGGGAT
Organism: Arthrobacter echini; assembly: GCF_004803505.1. GTDB lineage: Bacteria > Actinomycetota > Actinomycetes > Actinomycetales > Micrococcaceae > Arthrobacter_D > Arthrobacter_D echini. Next base: position 212,898 of record NZ_SSWH01000002.1, on the reverse strand, counting down.
CCGAGTACTTCCGGCGCCCGCCGGTACGGTGCCTCGGTGACCGGGCTCAGGCCTGCGATCGGCCGTAGGCCGGATCCACCGCCTCCGGTTCGAGGCCCATGAGTTCGGCTGTCTGCTCCACCACGACGTCGTGGACGAGTTCGTTCAGTGGCAGGACGTTCCGTGCGGCCATGAGGATCGGATGCCTGTAGAGCGTGATCACCGCGGGCCGTCCGGGACGGGCGGGAGTGGACGAGCCCAGCAGGCCGTTGATGGTCTCGGCCGTCCTGTTCTCGAGATCGTCAGGGATCTCCTGCACCACGATCTGCAGGTCCTGGATGCGCTCGCCCCACAGTCTCTCGAGTCGCTGCACGGAATCCAGGACCCAGTCGTCGAACCGCTCGGACCTCGAGCGGGATCCGGGCAGATGCTGTGGAAGCAGTTCCCCGCGCAGCCCGCGTCCCCTGCGGTTCCGGCGTCGCTCGAAGAAGGAACGCGCCGGATGCCCTGCCCCGCGCGTCGGATCGGTCAGCTCGACCGAAAATGTCGCAGCATCCTCCATGGGACGACTCTAAGCCTTGAACCTGCGTGTCGCACCCGGCGTACTCTCCGGGCGTACTCCTCTCGCCCGCACCGGACGGCGATCGTCGTCCATGCCCGGTAGGCTTGCCCATCGTGGGACCACTCCGTCAATGCTCGAGATCGACCTGCCAGCGGCGCGCGGTAGCCACGCTGACCTACGTCTATGCGGATTCCACCGCCGTCGTCGGTCCGCTCGCGACCTATGCCGAGCCGCACACCTACGATCTGTGTTCCCCGCACGCCGAGGGCCTGACAGTGCCCCGCGGCTGGGAGATTCTCCGCCTGGCGCTGCCCGACGCCGCGCCCGACCACCACCCGGATGATCTCGTGGCCCTGGTCGAGGCCGTCCGGGAGGCCGCCGCCGAGCCCGAGCCGACCACGCCCGGCCGACGTGACGCCAGGACGCCCATGGAAGTCCCGGCCGGCGTCGCGGGAGCGGCGCCCAGGCACCTGAGGATCCTCCGCGAGCCCTGACGGTCCACGATAGACTGGCATCAGCCACCCTCCCCCTGATCGATACGGCGAAAGCGTCCCATGCCAACTCTCCATGACCACCTGCTCGATGTGCTGCGCTGCCCCGTCACCGGGTCGACGCTTGTTCAGGACGGCGATGTCCTGCGCTCGTCCACACCGGGCCCGGACGGCCCCCTGAGCTACCGGATCGAGGACGGCATTCCGGTGCTTCTTCGCGCCGATGCCACCGTCGACCGCCCCTGAGACCCAGAACCACCCGGAGGAACCAGTGAGGAACAGCAGACCATGACGATCGAGTACAGAGTCGCCGATCTTTCCCTCGCGGAGGCGGGACGCCACCAGATCCGTCTCGCCGAGCACGAGATGCCCGGCCTCATGGCACTGCGCGCCGAATTCGCCGATTCACAACCGCTCGCAGGGGCCCGTATCGCGGGTTCACTGCACATGACCGTGCAGACCGCGGTGCTCATCGAGACCCTGACCTCGCTCGGTGCGGAGGTGCGCTGGGCCTCGTGCAACATCTTCTCCACCCAGGACGAGGCCGCCGCCGCCGTCGTCGTCGGTTCCGGCTCGGTGGAGGAACCCGCCGGCGTTCCCGTGTTCGCGTGGAAGAACGAGAGCCTCGAGGACTACTGGTGGACGGCCACGCAGATCCTCACCTGGCCCGGCCGGACCGACGGAGCCGGGCCGAACATGATCCTCGACGACGGCGGCGATGCCACGATGCTCGTCCACAAGGGAGCGGAGTTCGAGGCGCTCGGTGCGGTGCCGGCCGCCCCGCAGGAGGGCGACGCCGACTACTCGCACGAGTACGCGATCTTCCTCGACACCCTCCGCTCCACCCTGGAGTCCGAGCCGCGGAAGTGGACGGACATCGCTGCGGGCATCAAGGGCGTCACCGAGGAGACCACCACGGGCGTCCATCGGCTCTACCAGCTCGCGGCACAGGGCAAGCTCCTGTTCCCCGCGATCAACGTGAACGACTCCGTCACGAAGTCCAAGTTCGACAACAAGTACGGCATCCGCCACTCCCTCCCCGACGGCCTGAACCGGGCAACGGACGTGCTGATCGGCGGGAAGGTCGCCGTCGTGTGCGGGTACGGCGACGTCGGCAAGGGGGCCGCGGAGGCGCTCCGCGGGCAGGGTGCCCGGGTCGTCGTCACCGAGATCGACCCGATCTGTGCCCTGCAGGCAGTCATGGACGGCTATCAGGTCGCCGCTCTCGAGAGCGTCCTGGCACAGGGAGACATCTTCATCACGACCACCGGCAACAAGGACGTGATCCTGGCAGCCCACATGGCCCGGATGAAGCACCAGGCGATCGTCGGCAACATCGGCCACTTCGACAACGAGATCGACCTCGCAGGGCTCGCACGGATCCCGGGAATCGAGAGGATCGAGATCAAGCCGCAGGTCCACGAGTGGGTCATCCCGGCGGACGGGGCCGAGGGCGTGGAGGAGCACTCCGTGATCATGCTCTCCGAGGGACGCCTGCTGAATCTGGGCAACGCGACCGGTCACCCCTCGTTCGTGATGAGCAACTCGTTCGCGAACCAGACCATCGCCCAGATCGAGCTCTACACGAAGTCCGGGCAGGAGGACGCGGAAGGGAACCGCGAGTACGGGAACGAGGTCTACGTCCTGCCGAAGATCCTGGACGAGAAGGTGGCACGCCTGCACCTGGACGCTCTCGGCGTCGAGCTCACGGAGCTGACCAAGGCTCAGGCCGAGTACCTCGACATCGATGTGGCCGGGCCGTACAAGTCGGACCAGTACCGCTACTAGGTGCGGCATGCTCGGGGGGCCGCCTCTGATGGGGAAGTGCGGCGTATGATGTGCCGAAACATGCAAGGGGGGGTGGGCCGATGACGCAGGAAACAGGTGTGCGAACCGTACGGCGCAGTGGCTGGAGGATCGCAGCGGTCTGTGCTGCGATGGTCCTCATCGGGGGGTGCACGGGACCTGACGGCGCCGAGCCGTCGGGCAGCGGGATGACGTCGTCCTCCGCACCCTCGGCTTCGTCGTCATCCGCACCATCGTCCCCATCGCAGTCACCGGCGTCGGACGCAACCTCCGGACCGGCGGCATCCCGGGTGGCTGACGCGTACACGGTGGAGCTCACGCCGACGGACGGGGCGTACGGTGTCAATCCTGCAACGCCCGCGACGGTGACGGTCGACGGTGCCATGCTCGGCACCGTCGACGTCCGACCGAGCGCTGGCGGCTCACCCGTGGCCGGTTCCGTCTCCGACGATCAGGCCACCTGGACCGCGACCGAGCGGCTCGCCTTCAACACCCAGTACTCGGTCAGCTACAGCGTGCTCGATTCCGCCGGGCAGGTGCAGCATGCGGAGTCGACCTTCACCACCGTGGAACCCGCCAACGAGGCCGACGCCGCGATGTTCCCGCTGGACGGCAGCACGGTCGGCACCGGGCAGCCCCTGCAGTTCACGTTCAGCGAGCCGGTGACGAATCGCGATGCAGTCGAGAAGGCCATCACCATCACGAGCACCAGCGGCCAGGAGGGAGCGTTCTACTGGTTGCCGGACAGGACGGGCAAGGTCTCGGACACGGTGGTGCGGTACCGGCCCGAGACCTTCTGGGAGCCGAACAGCACGATCACGGTGAGCATGGATCTCTTCGGCGTCGACTTCGGCAACGGGATGATCGGCAACGGTGACACGACGATGACCGTGAAGACGCACAACACGCGCCTGGCCGTGGTGGACAACGCCACCAAGACCATGGAGGTCTATCTCGACGGCAGACTGGACCGGACCTTCCCCGTGACGCTGGGAACGGACGAGTGGCCCTCGACCGAGGGCTACATGGTGGTGATGGAGAAGTACGAGAGCACTCAGTTCACGGCGGAGTCGATCGGGCTCCATCCGGGTGACCCGCACTACTATCCGCCGACCGTCGTCAATCATGCGAGTCGATTGAGCAGGGATGGGGCGTTCGTCCACGAGGCGCTGTCCGATGCGCAAGACGCCTTGGGCACCGAAAATGTCTCCCACGGCTGCATCGGTATGTCCCCCGAGGGCGCCGAGTACTTCTACGACACCTTCGCTGCCGGGGACGTGGTGGAGATCCTCAACACGGACTACGGGCCCATGTACGTGGACGACGGCTTCGGCGACTGGAACGTCCCCTGGGACGAATGGGTCAACCAGCCCTAGCTGCGAGGAGGCCCGGATCCTCAGGGCGCTGCAGCTACGCGGCGGCTCACGAACGGTGCCGAAAGCGCAGGAACGACCGTGATCCGGGACCCTGGCCGGTAACGTCTGCCATCTCGACGCCGGGGCTGATCGGGCCGGCTAGGTGAAGGGCAGCCGGTGGATCCTTCTCGCCGTCGCTTCGGTCCGCTCACGCTGGCGCAGCATCGCCGTGTAGTCGCGATCGCGGCGCGAGGAGATCACCGCCCGCAGGAACTCCTCCGGTGGTGCGTGCCCGGGAGGCGGCGGGGACACGTGGTGGGCGGCCTCCGCAGCGAGATCCCGGGAGATCGACCGGCGCGCCTGCACGGTCAGCCGTGGCGCCTGAGCCAGGAACTGCGACATGCGGCGGGCCAGCGGATCCGGCAGGCGTCCGATGTCGGCGACCTGCGCCCACGGCTGCAGGCCCGGCGGCATGAGGACCAGAGCCCGGGGAGTCGAGACCAGCCGCTCCCTCATCGCATAGGTGCCGGCGAGCAGATCACCCAGCCGCTTGGACTTCTCGTTGAACAGGGACACCAGGAACGCGAGCGATCCGACGAGGAGGTAGATCTCCAGCACCGCCACCATCGCGCGGATGAAGGCCTGACGGAAGCGGACGGCACCGCCGTCGTCGCGCACGATCCGCAGCCCCATCACCAGCCGGCCCAGGGACTTTCCCCGCGTGAGCGTCTCCACGGTCACCGGCAGCACGACCACCAGCAGCACGACGACGACGAGCAGGAGCGCCGTCGTGAGGGCTGTGTCGAAGACGCCGCCGAACACGTTCCCGATCAGCAGGATCAGCAGGACGGCGAGGATCCCCTGCGCCACGATGTCGATCATGACGCTCAGTCCACGCGCCGCGAATCCCGCCGGTCGGAGTTCGAGGACGACGGCCTCACCCGTGACGACCGAACTCATCCGACCCCCGTGCCTCGTGTACGTGATGTCCTGGGGCGTCCACGCGAGCACCCCAGCTGGACCCAGCCTATCGTCGTCGTATCACGGCCGGATCACCGCCGCGAGCAGGTGTACCGCGGTCTGCCCCGACCAGCTCCGTGCGGGCCTGTCATGACTATAGGGTTGGGCGCATGGACGTGGACGCATTCATCGAGGTGCACCGCGGCGACTGGGAGCGCCTCGATCACCTGGTCCGACAGCGCCGTCTCGACGGTGCCGAGTCGGACGAACTGCTCGTGCTGTACCAGCGCGTGTCCACGCACCTGTCCATCATCCGGTCGCTCGACCCCGAGAGTGCGCTCTCCGGTGCGCTGTCCATGCGCCTGTCCAGGGCCAGGACCCGCTTCACCGGGGCCCGAGGCAATGCCCTGGAGGACCTCGCCCGGTTCTTCGTGATCTCCCTGCCGGCAGCCCTCTACCGGGTGCGGTGGCTCACCGTCGCGATTGCGGTGGTGTTCGTCGTCGTCGCCGGACTGTACGCACGCTGGGTGCTCGGCACCCCCGGGGTCATCCAGGCACTCGGATCCGACGAGGACCTGCGTCAGTACGTGGAGCAGGACTTCGTCGGCTACTACTCCGAGAATCCGGCGGCGTCCTTCGCCGGTCTGGTCTGGACCAACAACGCCTGGATCGCGGTGCAGGCCGTCGCCTTCGGCGTCACGGGCTTCTGGCCCCTCTACATCCTGTACCAGAACGCACAGGGCATCGGCCTGGCAGCGGGCATGATGGCGTCCTACGACAGGCTCGACGTCTTCTTCCTCTACATCCTCCCGCACGGCTTCATGGAACTGACGGCGATCTTCGTCGCGACGGCTGCCGGGCTGCGGATCTTCTGGGCCTGGGTCGCCCCGGGACGGCGCCTGCGCTCCGAGGCGCTGGCGCAGGAGGGCCGGGCACTGATCACCGTCGCGCTCGGGCTCGTCGTGGTCCTGCTCGTCTCCGGGCTCGTGGAGGGCTTCGTAACACCCAGTCCGCTGCCTCCCTGGCTGCGCCTGACCATCGGCTTCCTCGTCCTCGCCGCCTACTGGGCGTACACCCTGATCCTCGGCCGGCGAGCGGTGCTCGCAGGTCACAGCGGGGATCTCGACGCCGCGGACCGGGGCGCGGGCGTCATCACCGCCTAGGTGTACTTCCCTGTGAGGTCACGCCCGCGGATCACGGGGAACACGCCGGTGGTGCCGCCGGGTATTCTCGACAGGGCCGGACATCACGACCGGTGACGTACAGGAGGAGACAGGGCAGTGGCACGCACCGACGGGATCCGCACGACCGACGACGACGGCCGGCAGACGGTGGTCCACGGCCCGACGGCGGGCGCGAGTGCAGTGACCCCTCCGGTCCTGGACCGGGACGCGGCGCGCCGCGCCGCGCTGCGTGATCGTGCGACGACCTGGAGGAAGCCCCGGTTCGCGCGGTTCCTCCAGGTCGTCGTCGCCCTGTTCTTCCCGGTCGTCGTGGTGGCAGCGGCTGTGCGGTTCGTCGCGACGTCGTCGTTCCTGTGGGTCGAGTATCATCGCCCGGGCTTCCCCGCGGACCGCTTCGGTTTCTCCCTCGAGGACCGCATGACGTACGGCTCCTATGCGCTGGACTACGTCGTGAACTTCGCGCCTCCCCGGTATCTCGGGGGACTCGTGGGCGAGGACGGGGAGCCACTGTTCCTCGCCTCCGAGGTCGATCACATGACGGACGTGAAGCAGGTGCTCGGACTCGGGTTCTTCATCGGCCTGGTGCTCCTGGTCCTGGCCGTCCTCGCTTGCGTCCATCTCCGCCGCCGCTACAGCGGAGGCGTCCGCCGGGCACTGTTCGCGGGCGCGGTGCTGACCCTGGCAGGCGCAGTGATCCTCGGGGTGCTCGCCGTCGTGGCCTGGGAGCAGTTCTTCACGCAGGTCCACGCCGTGTTCTTCCCCGACGGCACGTGGACGTTCCGCATCGACGACACTCTCATCCGCCTGTTCCCCGAGCAGTTCTGGTCGGACTCGGCAACCACGGTGGGGCTCCTGGTGCTCGTCGCGACGGCCCTCACCCTGCTGCTCAGCTGGCCCACGAGGGCGCGGCGCGAGCGCTCCCTGCTTGCACAGGACCAGGACTCGAGCCGCTTCCGTGAGGCTCTCGGGAACTGATGCCCTGGCCGTCCTCAGATCCAGCTCGGTAACCACATGCGCATCCGCCACTGCTCGTAGGGGATGATCTCGGCGGTCCAGATCGGCAGGAAGTAGGCCGAGAGCACGACGGCGGCGGCGAGGAAGAGGCCCACCAGGACGACGCCCCACGTCCGCCGGGCGCCGTCGGCCCCGGGGGCGCCGAGAACGAGACCGAGACAGTAGGTGAGGGCCAGGATGAGGAACGGTTCGAAGGACACCGCGTAGAAGTAGAACGTGGTGCGCTCCGGGTACAGGAACCACGGCAGGTATCCCGCGGCGACGCCGGTGAGGATCGCCGCTGCCCGCCAGTCGCGGCGCCCCAGCCAGGAGAACAGCAGCACGAGGAGCGAGAGTGCGGCACTCCACCAGATCAGCGGATTGCCGAGGACCGTCACCGCCTGCGAGCACGCCTCCGCGCCGCACCCCTGGGGCTTCTCGTAGTAGAACGACGTGGGCCGCCCCACCACCAGCCAGGACAGGGGGCCGGCCTCATAGGGGTGGTCCGAGCCGAGACCGCGATGGAAGCTGTAGGCACTGCGGTGGTACTCGGCGAGGGAGCGCACGCCGTCCGGCAGCCAGCCCCACAGCGCGGAGGGATGCTGTTGGGCCCACTGGCGGTCGTAGGCGTCGGTCGAACGGAACCAGCCCGTCCAGGTCGCGAGATAGGTCGCCAGCGCCACCGGGACGATGCTGACGAAGGCCAGCAGGCCGTCCCTGACCACTCCGCCGAGCATCCAGCGGTGGACGCCGGCGATCCGCCGTGCACTGAGGTCCCAGGCGACACTCAGGAGGCCGAAGGCCGCGATGAACGGCAGGGCGGACCACTTCGTGCCCAGTGCCAGACCCAGACAGATGCCCGCGACCAGTCGCCACCACCGCAGGCCCAGGAAGGGCCCGTACATCAGCTGCCGCCGAGGCGGAACGCCGATCCCGCTCGTGGCGGCGAGAGCCGCGAGTCGGCGCGCGAGCCGCCGTCGACCGTCGTCCCGGTCCACGAGGAGTGCGGCGAAGGCGGCGAGCAGCCAGAAGCTGAGGAAGATGTCGAGCAGAGAGGTGCGCGACTCGACGAGGTGATGACCGTCGACTGCCAGGAGCAGCCCGGCCGCGGCTCCGAGGATCGCCGAGCCGAACATCCGCTGGGCCACGAGAGCGATCAGGAGCACCGAGAGCGTGCCGACCAGTGCGGCGGAGAAACGCCATCCGAACGCGTTGTCGGAGCCGAACAGGGCCATGCCGAAGGCGATCATCCATTTGCCGACGGGCGGGTGCACCACGTAGTCGGCGGAGTCGAGCAGGACGTCGGGGTCACCTGCCGCGAAGGATTCGTCGGCGTCCTCCGGCCACTCGCGTTCGTACCCGGAGCGCAGCAGCGAATAGGCGTCCTTGACGTAGTACGTCTCGTCGAACACGAGCGAGCCCGGCTCGTCGAGTCTGACGAAGCGCAGCACCCCGCCCAGGACCGCCATCAGGAGCGGAAGGATCCAGCGCGGCCAGCCGGCGTGGGAGACCGGGCCGAGGAGCCGGATGCGCAGTGCCGCCTCGGTGAAGGCCCGACGTGGATCGAGCACGCGGGATCCGCTCTGCTGCGCCGGGTCGCGTCGGGGCTGGACGGCGGCGTGGCTCACATTGTCATGGTACCGGCGCGTCATGGTACCGGCGCGTCATGGTTCCGGCGCGGACGGCACGCGCCGGGGATAGGGTGATGAGGTGAACCAGCCACCCGGGGCCGTCGGCCAGAACACGCACGACGACGTCGACATGCAGTCGGCAGACCCGCAGCCTGACTCCCTGCAGCCTGCGGTCACCGCCTATCGGGGTACTGCCGGCGACGGCAGCGGTCGGGGTCGCGTGGTCCTGGCAGCGACCCCGATCGGCAACATGGGCGATGCGACCGAACGGCTCATCGGTCTCCTGCACAGCGCCGACGTCGTCGCCGCCGAGGACACCCGGCGTCTGCACCGGCTTGTCCAGGCACTCGGCGTGAGCCGCACGGGCCGGATCATCAGCTATCACGAACACAACGAGGCCGAGCGGACGCCGGAGCTCCTCGATCTGGTGCGGGAGGGCGCCACCGTCCTGGTGGTCACCGACGCGGGTATGCCGGCGGTGTCCGATCCGGGCTACCGGCTCGTCGAGGCGGCGGTCGCGGAAGGACTCGATCTCACGACCGTGCCCGGTGCCTCCGCGGTCCTTGCCGCGCTGGCCCTGTCCGCACTGCCGACCGACCGATTCTGCTTCGAGGGCTTCCTGCCGCGCAAGGCGGGGCTGCGCGCGGTGCGCCTCGCCGAACTGACCTCCGAGCGTCGCACCATGGTGTTCTTCGAGGCTCCCCACCGGCTCGAGGCCATGCTGCGCTCACTGCAGCAGGAATTCGGCTCGGACCGTCCGGCCGCGGTGGCGCGCGAGTTGACGAAGGTGCACGAACAGGTGATCCGGGGATCGCTGGTGGAACTGCTGCAGTGGGCCCAGGACGGCGAGGTGCGTGGCGAGATCGCCGTCGTGGTCGGCGGAGCTCCTGATGCGCCGCTCTCCCGACCGGAGGATCACGTCCTCGAGGTCACCGCCCTGCTCGAGGACGGCATGCGCCTGAAGGATGCGGTCGCGGCGGTCTCCGCCACCGCTCGGGTGAGCAAGCGCGAGCTCTACGCGGCGGTCATCGCCTCGCGCTGACCGCCGCGGGGACTGTGCAGGAGTCCAATGCACATCGCGCGTAGTGGTGCAGCTTCCAGTGGACAGCCCTCGTGGGCAGGGTTAGCGTGAGCGGGAATGTGCCGTCGGGCACGCCCGGAATCTTTGCGAAGGAGCTCGCTATGGCTGTCACCATCGACCAGGAGAACGCACTGCTCGAGAAGGTGCCCACGGGTCTGCTCATCGGCGGCCAGTGGCGCCAGTCCTCCTCGGGCGCCACCTTCGACGTCCAGGATCCTGCAACGGGCAGCACGCTGCTCACGATCGCCGATGCGACTCCGGAGGACGGCATGGCAGCACTCGACGCGGCCGTCGAGGCGCAGGCGGCCTGGGCGGCCACCGCTCCCCGCGAGCGGGGGGAGATCCTGCGCCGCGCCTTCGACCTCGTCACGGCGCGCGCCGACGAATTCGCGCTGCTGATGACGCTCGAGATGGGCAAGCCGCTGGCCGAGGCGCGAGGCGAGGTGACCTACGGCGCGGAGTTCCTCCGCTGGTTCTCGGAGGAAGCCGTGCGCGCCTCCGGCCGGTATTCTCTCGCACCGGACGGCAGGTCGCGGCTGCTGGTGCACAAGAAGCCCGTGGGGCCGAGCCTGCTCATCACACCGTGGAACTTCCCCCTGGCGATGGCCACCCGGAAGATCGCACCGGCCATCGCGGCCGGCTGCACCATGGTCCTCAAGCCGGCCGCCCTCACTCCGCTGACGTCCGCCCTGTTCGCCACGGTGCTGCAGGAGGCAGGCCTCCCGGCAGGAGTCCTGAACATCGTCACCACCACGAACGCAGGCAGCGTCACGGGTCCGCTGATCGACGACTCCCGGCTGCGGAAGCTCTCCTTCACGGGGTCCACTCCCGTAGGACGCAGCCTCCTCGCGGCAGCATCGGCGAACGTCCTGCGGACCTCCATGGAACTCGGCGGTAATGCCCCGTTCCTCGTCTTCGAGGACGCGGACATCGATGCGGCGGTGGACGGCGCCATGATCGCCAAGCTGCGGAACATGGGCGAGGCCTGCACTGCCGCGAATCGCTTCATCGTCCACGAATCGGTGGTCGATCGCTTCGCGGACGCCCTCGCCGAGCGCATGGGGACCACGACCACGGCGCGCGGCACCGAGGAGGAATCGACGCTCGGCCCGCTGATCGACGGCAAGAGCCGCGACAAGGTCCACGACCTGGTGACCTCCGCCGTGGCCGACGGCGCCCGGACCGTCACCGGTGGAGAGCCGGTGCCCGGGGACGGGTACTTCTACCAGGCCACGGTGCTCACGAGCGTGGCCCGGTCCTCGAGGATCCTGCAGGAGGAGATCTTCGGGCCGGTCGCGCCGATCGTCACGTTCAGCACCGAGGACGAGGCCGTGGAACTGGCCAATGACACCGAGTACGGTCTGGTGGCCTACGTCTTCACTCGCGACCTGAACCGCGGCCTGCGGATCGGTGAGCGGCTGGAGGTCGGGATGCTGGGGCTCAACGCCGGCGTGATCTCGAACGCGGCGGCGCCCTTCGGTGGTGTCAAGCAGTCCGGTCTGGGCCGCGAGGGTGGGGCTGAGGGCATCGAGGAGTACCTGTACACGCAGTACGTCGGTATCGCCGATCCCTCGGCCTCCTGACGGGCGTCCGCTGACGCCGCCGCCCGTCAGCGGAGCGTACGCCCGGAGCGGGTCCACAGTGACCGCGGCAGGAGCCGCGCCCGTATCCTGACGGACAGGGGGCTGCCGCGTCGCAGGGCGGCGGTGACGGCGTCGACGTCGCCCCAGCTCTGCGCGACCGGGCGCTGGCGTGCGACGGTCCGGACGCTTCCGGGCTTGGGCCCGTCCACAGGATGCAGTGCCGGACCACTCGGGTCGGCCTGCTCTGCGTATTCGGCGTGTTCGTACCCCGAACGCAGCCGTGAGAGAGAATCCGCGGCTCCACCGTCGAGCCCCGCGTCCCGGGCCAGTCGCCGCTCGAAGCTCCGTGGGGTCTCGGTGGGTTCCGGCGCGTACCCGTGGTCGGCGGCGGCGTCGCTGGTCTCTGCCCAGGCGAGTGTCGCAGCCTCCTGCACGGGTGTACCGGTCGCTGTCGCGGAGCGACGCCTGGAACCGGTCCTGAGCGTGCGCAGTCCCAGGGGCAGCAGCACCACGAGTGCGAGAGCCGCGACGAGCAGCCCGGCGACGAGGACCGGGGCCACGGCCGGTTCCCCGGTACCGCCGGGTCCGTCCTGGTCCGTCGCCTCGGAGGTCTGCGGCGTCGTCGGCTCCACCGCGTCCGTGACTCCGCGCGGATTCAGGGCATCGGAGTCGTCGGCGCTCGTCCCACCCGGTACGAACGCCTGCTGCGCGTAGGCCGGGACCACTCCACGTGAGGGCGTGGGCTCGAAGCGGACCCAGCCCACGCCCTCGAAGTACAGCTCGGGCCAGGCATGGGCGTTGCGGGAATCGACGGTGAACTGCTCGAGCTCCAGGCCGCCCGGGCCGATCTCGACGTCACCCGTCGCCGTGCCGGGTGTGTACCCGATGGCCACTCGGCTGGGAATACCGGCCGCACGCGCCATGACCGCCATGGTCCCGGCGTAGTGCACGCAGTATCCCGCCTTCAGCTCGAGGAACTCCGCCATCACACCCATGCCACTGCCGTCGTACCCGCCCTCCACGGGTGCCTCCAGCGAGTAGGTGAACTCGGGGCCGCGCAGATAGCTCTGGATCGCCAGGGCTTTGTCGTACGGATCGACGAGGTCACCGGCGACGTCGTCCGTCGTCGTCAGGACGATCTCCGGCGTGTCGGCGGGGAGTCCGGAGAACACCTCCGGGACAGCCGCGCCGGCAGAGGGCCGGACATCTGCCAGCCCCTCCTTCGTGAGTGACGCCGAGCGGCTCCGGACGAGATAGTCCTGGCCCGCCGTGGAACCACCGTCCGTCGCCATGATGGACAGATTCGCCGGATCCCAGGCCCAGTTCCCCGCGAGATCGATGACGCTCTCGGGCGCGTAGGGTGACAGGAGCCAGGGGCTGGCGTAGCTCTGCGTCCGGATGTGGGTGTAGATCGTCTGTCCGGTGGTGGTTTCGGGTGCCCCCCGCTCCGCTCCGATCCGGGCGACCCCCTCCTCTCGGTCGTTGATGCGCTGGTCGGGCTCCCATCGACGGCCGCTGAAATCCTCGAGGGTCACGGCACGCAGGTACACGGGGGAGTCCGAGTTGGTGGAGTAGGTGATGCGCCCGGACCCGGAGGGGTTGCGCAGATCGTTCCCGAGCGTCACGACCGGGTTCAGGCCCGAGGCCGTGCCCCACACGTTCAGGCGCGAACCCTGCGGGAAGGCCCCGGAGGTGAAGCCGGGGATGAGCTGGGGCAGGGCCACGGTCACGGCGAGCGCCGCCGCCGTGATGATGAGGCTGCGGCCCACGAAGCCGGAGGACGGCCTCCCGCCGGCGCCGGCGAGCCGGTTCTCGCGCCACTGCGCCGCGGCGAGGAGCAGGAGGAAGGCGAGGACCGTGACGACGAATGCGCTCATCCCGACGCCGGCGGGTTTCACGATGGCCGCCGGGATCATGACGACGATCAATGCCAGACCGCTCGCCGCAGGCATGCGCAGCGACGTGGAGAGGAGATCGACCAGGATGGCGACTGCTCCGAGCGACGCGCAGATGACCAGCAGGATCCCCGGGTCCGCCAGGACGGGAGCGACCTCCGACACCACGGTCTCGCCGGCCATGGCCAGCAGTCGCCGGACCTCGAGCCGGCTACCGGGTCCCGGAACCACGCCCAGGATGCTCTGCCGCGGGAGGAACTGCGCGCTCAGGGTCCCGACGAGCGCGACGAGGCCGACGAGGGTCGGCAGCACCCTGCCCGGGCGTACCGTCCGCACGAGCGCCATGACCAGCAGGACCGGGACGAGGGTGCCGGTGACCGGCCGGAACCACGTCCACGGCTCCACCACGCCGTTGAGACTGCTCGCGGCCGCAACGACGGTGAGCAGGACCGCACCCGTCACCAGCCAGTGCCAGGGATCAGCCTGACGCAGGGCGCGGGTCTCGGCGCCGCTATCAGGGGGAGCGGAGGGAGCCGATGCGGGACGGGACAGCGTGGAGGTCATTCAGGGCCTTGCCGAGGTGGTTGGGAGGAGAGCCGTACAGCGTCCGGCGCCGGACCACCGGTGGTCATGGCGGACGGCGTGGTGCCGGAGTGGGCAGTGCTGGAGTGGGCAGTGCCGGAGTAGGCAGTGCCGGAATCCTGCTCGAGGCCGGCCCAGACGGCCGGCAGGGCAGCTGCCGGAGAGACCGCGCTCGCATGCCAGCCGGCGCTCCGCAGGATCTCGAGCTCACGGCGCGCATCAGCAGGGCGCTCCGAGACGATGATGGCGTAGGAGGCCGAGCCGTAGTCGACGGCGGAGGCCAGCGCCCGTGCCTCCTCCTGCGTGAGAACGCCGAGGACGGCGATGAGCGGTCCCCGATGCCGCGTGCCGGCGAGTCCGTCCAGCAGCTCGTCCCCGAAGGCAGTGTGCGGCCCCGGAGCCCTGTCCGCCGTCATGGTGCCGTCACTGCTCCTGGTGCTTCGCGCCGGACGCGGCGATCGCCCGGAGGACCGTCCGGGACGCACCGCAGTGCTGCCCGAGGGCTCCCGATGACCACGGCGCCCCGTCTCCGGCGCGAGCTCCAGGGCCGCCAGGCCCTCCGCGATCCCGGCGATGGCACCGGCGCCCCGGTGCTCCTCGTCGGTGGGGAAGGGGGCCGAGACGGAGCGCAGGAGCGCCGGGGCGCCGTGCTGGTCCAGGAAGCGCAGGGCGTAGCTGCGCTCGAGGAGGTGCGCGCTGATGGACATGACCGCCGTCACGGCCCACTCGAAGGCAGGCGAGGTGGACATGGCGTCGGGTCCGGCCGCTGTTCCACTGAAGGCCGCACTGAAACCCGTGGTGAAGCTGTGGTGCCGCTGATCCATCAGGAGGGTGGCCTCGACGGTGGTGACCGATTCCTCCTGGCGCACCATGAGTTCGCTGTGGCGGGCGGTGGCCGGCCAGTGCACGCGCCGCATCGAATCGCCGTGGCGGTACTCGCGGGTCATGACGTCGTCGTCGCTCGGGTTGGCCTGCCTCCGTGTCGAGACACGGCCGTCAGCTCCCCGCACACCGGACAGTGCGGCCCCCAGGAGGTCCACGGCCGAGGGGGTGACCACGAGGTCCTCCGTCCCGCCGAGGACGTGGCGTGAGGTCACGAGGCCGAAGGGATCCATGAACTCCGCCGTGACCGGGCCGATGGCGAAGACACCGCGTGAGGCGCACCGGAGCCGGTACTCGTAGCGCGAGACGCCGTCGGGCATCGGATTCGCCGAGGGGTAGGAGAACCGTGGCGTGTCCCCGAACCGCGCAGGCAACTGCTCCTCCATCGAGATACTCGCCCCGCCCGCGGTGGATGCGGTCAGCTCCAGGCTCACCGTCGTCGTGCCCCCGACCTCGATGGGCTCCGGCTGGAAATGTCGTGCGATGGTGAAGCGCGGCTTGACGAGCCGCAGGACGACCGCCGAGGTGACGGGAAGACTCAGGAGCAGGATGCCGACGTAGAGCAGATCACGGCGACCGAGCGTCTGGGCGAACAGGAGCGCCACGACGCCGGAGAGGATGAACCCCCAGCCCCGCGCGGTGAGGATACCCGAGGGTAGCCTGTCGGGAAGTGCCATCAGGTGTCCTCCGGTTCCTGGTCCACGGGTGGCATGCAGTCGTCGTCAGGCACCGTCGGGTCGAGCGTCGTCACGATCGTCAGCGCCGCTGGGTCTGCCTGGCCACGGGAACCCGCGAGAGCACCTCGGCGACGATGGCCGACGCCGTGTCCCCGGCGCTGGTGGCCTTGCGATCCAGCAGCAGGCGGTGTGCGAGCACGGCGTCGGACATGGCGGCGATGTCGTCCGGGAGGACGAAGTCGCGGCCTTCCAGTGCCGCCGAGGCCTTCGCCGCCCTGAGCAGCTGCAACAGGGAGCGGGGACTGGCCCCGAGTCGCAGTCGCGGATGCTCGCGAGTGGCCCGGCCGATCGCCACGGTGTAGTGCTTCACCGACTCGGAGACATGGACACTGCGCACCTGTCGCATCATGTCGATGACATCCGGAACCCCGGCAACGGCCCGGATACCCTCGAGCGGATTCACGGACTGGTGCGATTCGAGCATGTCGGCCTCGGCCCGGGCATCCGGGTAGCCCATCGAGATACGCGCCATGAAGCGGTCCCGCTGCGCTTCGGGGAGGGGGTAGGTGCCCTCCATCTCGATCGGGTTCTGCGTCGCCACGACCATGAACGGATCTCCGAGAACATGCGTACGGCCATCGACGGTCACCTGGTGCTCCTCCATGCATTCCAGCAGGGCGGACTGGGTCTTCGCCGACGCGCGGTTGATCTCGTCGCCGATCACGATGTTCGCGAACACCGGCCCCGGCCTGAACTCGAAGCGCCGTGAGTCCTGGTCGAAGATGGACACACCCGTGACGTCCGAGGGCAGCAGATCCGGAGTGAACTGGATGCGATTGACCGTACAGTCGATGGTTCGTGCCAGGGTCTTGGCGAGCATCGTCTTGCCCACCCCCGGCACGTCCTCGAGCAACAGGTGGCCCTGTGCCAGCAGGACCGTGAGGGCCAGGCGCGCGGCGTCGGGTTTGCCGTCGATCACGGTCTCGACGGCCTCGAGGATGCGGGTGCTGATGTCGTGGAACGCGTCGTCGGGTCCCGTTGCGCCGGTCGGGGGCGCCGGCTGCGGCTCCTGGTCCGTCACGGCGGCGGGTCGAGCGTCCATGGGTACCTTCCGGGCAGGCGGCTGGTGGGCAGTCGCTGCAGTCATCGCTTCATGGACGGCTGCTGGGCGGGTCGACTGGTCCACCGCTGAATGATCCAACAGAGTACTAGCTACAACCGGCCCGCCGTGAGATAAGTTCCTCGAGCTGACTAGGCTTGGCACCATGCCAGCCAGCGCCGAGCCGTCCCCGCATCCCTTTACCGTCGGTGAGACACCTGCGCCGTACCGGGAACCCGAGCCGTCGTCCGGCCCCACCGACGACCCGGCGGAGACCGGGTCCACCGACGACCCGGCGGAGACCGGGTCCACGACCCGTCGATCGCGGCGCAAGGGAGGGTACCCGCCGCTGCCGCAGCCCCTGCCCGTGCCGGTGATCGACAATCACACGCACTTCGACTTCCGCGACGGAGCGGTGGAGGTGTCGGTCGGGGAGGCTCTCGACGTCGCCGCGGCGGCGGGGGTGGGCGGCGCCGTGCAGGTGGGAACCGACCTGGCGTCATCGCGTCTGACGGCGGCCGTCGTCGAGCAGGACGCCCGGCTCCTCGGAGCGGTGGCCCTGCACCCCAATGAAGCGCCCCTCCTGGCCGAGGCGGGCACGCTCGACGACGCGCTGGGGGAGATCGAGGAGCTCGCCTCTGGTGAGCGGGTCCGAGCCCTCGGCGAGACGGGGCTCGACTACTTCCGGACCGGGGAGGACGGCCGGGGAAGTCAGCTGCTGTCCTTCCGCAGTCACCTCGACATCGCCAAACGGCTGGGCAAGGCCCTGCAGATCCACGATCGCGACGCGCACGACGACGTCGTCGCCACCCTGCTGGCCGACGGCGCACCGGATCGGGTGGTACTGCACTGCTTCTCGGGCGACGCCGCACTCGCCCGCCGGTGCAACGAGCAGGGCTGGTACATGTCCTTCGCCGGAACACTCACGTTCAGGAATGCGGCGAATCTTCGTGAGGCACTCCTGGTCGCCGATCCCGCGCTCGTACTCGTGGAGACCGACGCACCCTTCCTCACGCCCCACCCCTACCGCGGACGCCCGAACGCGTCCTACGTGATGCCCGCCACGGTCAGGGCCATGGCGGAGCTCCTCGATACGGAACTCGATGCGCTCTGCGCCCGCTTGACGCGGAACACGGAGGCGGTCTACGGGACGTGGTGACAGGACCCAGATGACAGGACCCAGATGACAGGGCACAGATGACAGCGTATGGATGACGCGCCAACCGGCCCCGGGGGCTGTGGTGCCGGGCCGATACGATGACAGGGTGAGAACCCCCTCTGCTGCAGGACAGCCCGCACCCCTTCTGGGAGCAGCAGACATCCGCAGACTGGCGGCGGAGGTCGAGATCCGTCCCACCAAGACCCTCGGGCAGAACTTCGTGATCGACGGCAACACCATCCGCCGGATCGTCGCAGCCGCCCACCTCGATCCGGGCGAGACCGTCCTCGAGGTGGGCCCGGGACTCGGATCGCTGACCCTCGGCCTCCTCGACGCCGCCGAGCGCGTCGTCGCCGTCGAGATCGATCCCGTCCTGGCGGAACGACTCCCGGACACCATCCTCCGCTGGCGGCCGCAGCGCGTCGCCGCTCTCGACGTCGTCCTCGCCGACGCCCTGCGGGTCACCGCCCTGCCGCACGAACCGACCGCCCTCGTGGCCAATCTGCCGTACAACGTGGCCGTCCCCGTGGTGCTCAATCTCCTCGAGCGGTTCCCCTCGCTCCGGCACGGACTGGTCATGGTCCAGGACGAGGTCGCAGACCGGCTCGCTGCTCCTCCGGGCTCGAGGACCTACGGCATCCCCTCGGTGAAGGCCGCCTGGTACTCGACCATGACGAAGGCAGGGGTCATCGGTATGAACGTGTTCTGGCCGGCGCCGAAGATCGCCTCCGGCCTGGTCCGCTTCATGCGGCGCGACCCCCCGGCGACCCGCGCCTCCCGCGAGGAGGTCTTCGCCGTCGTCGACGCCGCCTTCGCCCAGCGCAGGAAGACGCTGCGCGCAGCCCTCGCGGGCTGGGCCGGGACGCCGGCGCTCGCCGAACAGGCCCTGCGCTCGGCCGGAGTGGCTCCGACGGCGCGCGGTGAAGTGCTGGACATCAGTGCGTTCGCGCGCATCGCCGAGGCGCACCTCGACGAACCCGTCGGGACCGTGGACGGTCAGCGTACCGACTGAGCCGGTGGGCTAGATTGGGAAGCATGGGTCCGGGCAGAACAGTCGATCTGCGCTCCGGCGCACGGTCCGTCCGGGTCCGCGCCCCCGGGAAGATCAACGTGGCGCTGCGCGTCGGACCGCCACGTGAGGACGGCTACCACGGCATAGCCAGCGTGTTCCTGGCCGTGTCACTCTTCGAGGAGGTCACGGCGTCCGAGACCAGCGGCGACGGCGTCAGCGTGAGCGTCAACGGGCAGGGGACCCTCAACCTGCCGCCCGAGTCGATTCCGCTGGATCGTACGAATCTGGCGGTCAGGGCCGCCGAGCTGCTCGCGGAGGTCAGCCCGGGCCGTACCGGCGTGCACCTGGACATCACCAAGCGGGTTCCCATCGCGGGCGGAATGGGCGGCGGCTCGGCGGACGCCGCGGCTGCCCTGCTCGCCTGCGATGCGCTCTGGGGCAGCGGATTCTCGCGGGACGAGCTCGCGAAGATCGCCGTCGACCTCGGAGCGGACGTGCCCTTCGCGCTCGTCGGCGGGACCGCCGTCGGGCTCGGGGTCGGGGACGTGCTCACCCCGGCGATCTCGAAGACACCACTGCACTGGGTGCTGGTCAGCTCCGACTACGGGCTCTCCACGCCCGAGGTCTACCGGAGACTCGACGAGATCCGGCTGCGCGACGGCGTCGACGTCGATCCCCGGCCAGAGATCGACCCGGCGGTCCTCGGCATGATGCGGGCAGGCGACGCGCTCGGCCTGGCACCCCTGCTGCACAACGACCTCCAGCAGGCGGCACTCGAGCTCGCGCCGGGATTGGGCGATATCCTTGAGACGGGAAGGGACGCGGGCGCACTTGCCGGAATGGTCTCCGGGTCCGGTCCCACCATCGCTTTTCTCACCCGGAGCTCCGGCCAGGCGGTCGAACTGGCAGCCGTCCTGGACGCCGAGGGGCTGCAGGCGTTGCCGGTCCAGGGCCCGGCGCACGGAGCGCGGCTCGTCCCGGACGCCGCAGGCTGAGCTCCACCGTTCCGACCGAAAGCAGTATCTCCTTGGCACATCTGATCGGCGCCGAAAATCTCAGCGTCGCCTTCGTCACCCGCACCATCCTCGACTCGGTCTCCCTCGGTATCGAGGAGGGCGACCGCATCGGCGTCGTCGGGCGCAACGGCGACGGGAAGTCCACCCTGCTGCGCCTGCTCGCGCAGCGGACCACCCCGGATTCAGGCCGGGTCACCAAGCGCCGCGACGTCTCGGTCGGGTACCTCGACCAGTCGGACGTGCTCGACGGCGATCTCGACGTCGGGCGCGCGATCGTCGGTGACCAGGCGGATCACGAGTGGGCCTCCAATCCCAGGATCCGCGATGTCATGGGCGGACTCGTCTCGGAGGTGGACTGGCATGCCCGGGTATCCTCGCTCTCCGGCGGGCAGAAGCGGCGGGTCGCGCTCGCGAAACTGCTCATCGCGGACGACGACGTCATCATGCTGGACGAGCCCACCAACCACCTCGACGTCGAGGGCGTGGCCTGGCTCGCGCGTCACCTCAGGCAGCGCTGGCGGGCGAACGAGGGCGGCATGCTCGTGGTGACGCACGATCGCTGGTTCCTCGACGAGGTGTGCAACCACACGTGGGAGGTCCACGACGGCGTCGTCGACGACTTCGAGGGCGGTTACGCCGCCTACGTGCTGGCCCGTGCCGAGCGCGACCGGATGGCCGCCGTCGTCGAGTCCAAGCGCGTGCAGCTCGTCAAGAAGGAACTCGCCTGGCTGCGCCGGGGCGCTCCGGCGCGTACGGCGAAGCCCAAGTTCCGCATCGAGGCGGCCAACGAGCTCATTGCCGATGTCCCCGAACCGCGGGACTCACTGGCCCTGAGCAGGATGGCCATGTCCCGCCTCGGGAAGGACGTGCTCGATCTCGAGGACGTGAGTCTGACGATCAACGACGGCGAGGGACGCGAGCGCGAGCTCTTCGACAGGATCACGCTGCGTCTGGCCCCCGGGCAGCGCCTCGGCCTCGTCGGTGTCAACGGCTCGGGCAAGACCACCCTGCTGCGACTGCTCAACGGTGATGTGCGCCCCACCTCGGGCAAGTACAAGAGGGGCAAGACCGTCCGGACCGCCGTGCTCTCCCAGGAGGTCCGCGAGCTCGACGACGTCAGGGACAGCCGGGTCATCGAGGTCATCGAGTCGGAGAAGCGCGTGTTCGCCGTCGGCGGCAAGGAGGTCTCGGCCGGCCAGCTCGTGGAACAGCTCGGCTTCACGAACGAGAAGCAGTGGACGCGCGTGAGTGAACTCTCGGGAGGTGAGCGACGTCGGCTGCAGCTGTTACGCCTGCTCGTGGGTGAGCCGAACGTCCTGATGCTCGACGAGCCCACCAACGACCTCGACACCGACACCCTCTCCGCCATCGAGGACGTACTCGACGGCTGGCCGGGTACCCTCGTGGTCGTCTCCCACGACCGCTACCTGCTGGAGCGCGTCACCGACTCCCAGATGGCTCTGCTCGGCGACGGCAGGTTGCGTGACCTGCCCGGAGGCGTCGACCAGTACCTCGAACTGCGCACGGCTGCCGGTCCGCTGACAGCCACCGCTGCCGCGGCCTCGCCCGCCGTCAGCGGTGGATCGACCGGCAGCTCCAGCGAGGCGGAGCTCCGTCAGGCCCGGAAGGATCTCGCGCGGATCGAGCGGCAGATCACCAGGGTCGATACGCAGAAGGGGAAACTGCAGCAGCAGATGAACGACGCCGGTGCCAGACCCGACGCCGACTTCGGCCACATCGCCGAGATCAACGGGCGTCTGCAGGAACTGCAGGCGGAGATCGAGGGTCTCGAGGCCCAGTGGATGGAGGCGGCGGAGGTGGTGGGGGAGTAGGGCTCCGGCCCGGGACGATCTCCTCGGCGTGACTCCCCCGATACCGCATCGTGCGGCCGCGACGCACTACCCAAGTATCCGCTACGTGGAATCACGTAATGGCTGCGGGTGATTACTCTTGTCCGCCCGGAGGACGCGGTATTGGCTGGAAAGAGTTGGTCATGGGGAAACCGCGTCCGGGAGAAAGATGTCCTATCACGTCAGTGTCGATGTAGGAACGAGCTATACGGCCGCCGCCATCATCAGGACCGAGGGAGCGCAGCAGGAGCCGCAGATCCTCCCCCTCGGTCTGCGTGCCACGTCCATGCCGTCCCTGGTCTTCATCGACGACGACGGCAGCGCGGTGGTGGGTGAGACCGCGGAGCGAAGAGGGATGCTCCGGCCCGAGTGCCTCGCGCGTGAGTTCAAGCGCCGGATCGGTGACGACGTTCCGCTCGTGATGGGCGGGAACTCAGTGCTCGCCGAGGATCTGTTCGCAATGCTCGTGGGCCACGTGGTCGATCTCGCCGAACAGCGCGAGGGTGAGCCCGCGGCCTCGATCACGGTGACGCATCCCGCTGCGTGGGGCGAACACAGGATCACCTCCGTCCAGGACGCGCTGGTACGCTCCGGGATCGGTGAGGTCCTGGTGATCACCGAGCCGGAGGCTGCTGCTCTCGCCTACGCCGCCCAGCAGCGGGTAGCTCCGGGAAGTACCTTCGCCGTCTACGATCTCGGTGGCGGTACCTTCGATGCCACTGTCCTGGCCAAGACCGCTGATGCATTCACCGTCCTGGGTGAGCCGTCGGGTCTGGAACGACTGGGCGGAGCCGACTTCGATCAGCGGGTGTTCGCCCACGTGATCGGATCCCTACCTGAAGGCCTCACTGATCTCGATCCCTCGGCACCCGGCACCGTGCAGGCACTGACCAGGCTCAGGAGGGAGTGCTCGGAGGCCAAGGAGGCCCTTTCCGCGGACGCGGATGCAACAATCCCTGGGTATCTTCCGGGTGGGCAGGCCCTCGTCCGGCTGACCCGTTCCGAGTTCGAAGCGATGATCGAGCCGGACATCCGCGAGACGATCGACGTGCTCCGTGCCGCGATGGACCGGGCGCAGGTAAACCCCGAGGATGTGTCGGCGATCCTGCTGATCGGTGGCTCGTCCAGGATTCCGTTCGTGGCACAGCTCCTGTCGGAGGAATTCGAACGTCCACTCGCGGTCGATGCGGACCCGAAAGCCTCGATCGCCCTCGGGGCAGCGTTCGCGGCAGGGGCACTCGAGGAGGACCGGGTGGGCAGCAGTGCCGAGGCGGATCCGGCCGGGGACCAGGGGACGGACGCTGCGGGAGCCGAGCACGGCACGGCCAGGCCCTTCGTCCCGCAACACGGGCCGGTGCGCAGGTCAGCGGGTCGCCGGACGGGTACACGCGCGGCTCTCGTGCTCGGCGCGGTGGCCCTGCTCGGTGTCGCCACGGCCACCGCCGCCGGTTTGCCGACACCCCTGTCCGCTCTGACGTCCCTTGCCGGCGGTGAGCGGGCCGACGCCGCCCGGTCCGGGACGGTCCCGGAGCAGACCGACGCATCGGATGACGGCGTCACCGCCGAGGCGGATGAGGCCTCGGTGGACGGGCTCGCGTCGAGCCCGGGGCCCACCCTGCTGGACCGGGTACAGGAGACTCTCAGCGGCGGTCTCTCCGCAGAACCCTCCGGATCCGGGGACGGTGCCCGGACGGCTGGGGCCGATCAGGACGAGCGCAGTGCTTCGGAGGGACCGACCGAGGGACCGACCGAGGAACCGACCGAGGAGCCGACGGACGAGGAGCCCGCCAGGCGCGGCGCGGAGACGATCGGCCCGACACCGGAGCCCGCGCGTTCTGCTGCGACGGACCCCACGCCCGCGGCGCGCTCCACGGGCGACGGATCGATGGTCGCCCCCGCACCGTCCGCGGTGCCGGGCAAGCCACCCCGTGCGCCCGCACCGGGTACGACACCAGTAGCGCCGTCGCCCTCGGTGCCGTCCCCCTCACCGGATCCTCCCGTCGTGGCACCGTCTCAGGAACCGACGACGGAGCCGACAGCCCCGGTTCCCGTGGAACCGACCACGCCTGCTCCGCCGTCGCCCGCCCCCGGATCGATCCCCGTCGAGCCGCTCCCGGAACCACCGGCTCCTACCCCTGCACCCGGCGCAGGTTCGACCGATCCCACGACGGCACCAGGATCCGGCGACGCCGCGGCCGGGGAGGGCAACGGTGCCCGGGCGGAGCCCGCGGGCGAGCCGGAACCACCCGATCCACAGTCGACGCCGGCCGGAACACCCGTCCCCTCGGAGGGCTGAGCGATGCGGGTGGACCACACCGACCCCCTGACGCCGTCACCCGCAGCCGGAACCGACACGGTCCGCAGCATCGACGACCCCGCCCTGCGCGAGGCCGTCCTGGCACTGAGTGTCGGATTCCGGCCGTTCGGACCTGTCCCGCCCCTGGTGCACAGCGCCGGTGAATCGTTCGAATCCCTCATCACCAGGGCGACGGCCGATGGTCTGGTGACACAGGCGGGCCGGCCCCATCCCGATGTGCGCACCAGTGTCCTGCACGAGGCCGACGCGTTCCAGGTACGTCGTCTGCAGCGCACGCTGATCGAGGTCCACGAGGATCACGGGGTGCCGCTGGGAGGCCTGGCCCAGGATCTTGCCCGGGACGGCCTCCAGGATGCGCGACTGCCTCCGCTGCTGCTGCAGGAGGCCGTGGCGGCGCTGGCCGATGATCCCGCCGAGGCGCTCGAGCTCTTCGATCTGGCCGTGGCCGCAGGCGCCGACCCCGCGAGCCTCGCGGCAGCTCGTGCCGAAGCGGCTGCGTCCTCGGGAGAGCTCAACGTGGCATGCCGCATCCTCGATGAGTACTTCGCCGGGGGTGAGGAGTCAGCCGCCGATGAGGCGCACGGGTCGGGCTTGCCCGACTTCTCCCGGGCCGTCAGGGTGTCGGCCAGTGTGTGGGCGCAGCGGGGCATGATGTCCCGTGCCGCCGCCGTCCATCGATGGGCAGCGGGTGTGGAGCAGGGCAGCCCGGACCCCCTGGGCGTGGTCGCCCTCGTCGCAGCCGGGGACCGGGACGGCGCGCTGGAGCTCAGGACAGCTCAGCAGCTGACCCGGTCCCCGTCCCTCACAGAGGTCTCCGCCATGCTCCTCGCGGACGGTGTGCTCGCTTCCCTCGAATCACCCGGGCGGGCGCTCCCGTTGCTCGTGCGTGCCTCGGACACCCTCACGGCATCGGGCCGGCTCCTGCCGAGCCCGGAGACCCCGGCCGCGCTCGCCGGCCTCGCAGCAATCATGGCCGGAGCGCCGTCCACCGCACGATCAGTCATAGCACCAGCGCTCGAGGGGCGACAGGGCGGTGACGGAGAGCGTGCGCGGCTGTGTTTGATCGCCGCCTGGGCCGCGATGCTGGCGGAACAGTTCGACGACGCGCACGAGTTCATCGCCCGGGCCAGGGCGTCCGTCAGCGACCTCGTCCCGCGCGACGAGGTGCTCCTGTGCGCACTGCAGGTGGGCATGGCTCGGAGGACCGACGACACGGCGGGGCTCGTGTACGCGTGGCAGCGTGCCGGAGAGGCGCTGCTCCATGTCACCGTCGACCTGTTCACCCTGCTGCCGCTGGGTGAACTCATGATCGCCGGGGCACGCCTGAGGAAGGCCGAGCTCCTCGAGCCCTTCGTCGACGAAGCCTGGTCCCTGCTGGAGAGAATCGGTGAACCGGCGCTCTGGACGGTTCCGCTGCGCTGGTGCGCCGTCCAGGCAGAGCTCCTGCTGGAGCGTCCCGCGCGGCTGGCACCGCACGCTGCCGCCCTCGTCCGGGCGGCGGCGGACCACCCCCTGGCGGGAACCTACGCCGCAGCCGGACGAGCCTGGGTCCGGGTCCTGGGTGGGCGGATCGATCCGGACGCGGTCGAGACCGCCGCCCGGGGACTGGCCGAGGTGGGGCATGCCTGGGACGGCGCGAGACTTGCCGGGCACGCCTCGGCGCGGGCTGGCGAGCGACGCGACATGATCCGCCTGCTCGCCTGTGCCCGTGACCTCCGGCCGGCCCCGCGGCGGACGGCCCCTGCAGCAGCGCCGGAGCCGGTGCCCGCGTCCGCGCGCAGCACCGGTCGGTCCCGCCCTCACCGTGAACGGGCGCTCCGAGCTGATGCTCCGCAGACCGGGGATGGCAGGATCCCCGCGAGCACGCGGGACGAGGGAGCAGATGCCGGAGTGGACACGGTGGGCGCGTTCCTGAGCGACCGGGAGCGAGAGATTGCCGCATTCGTGGTGCAGGGCCGCACCTACCGCGAGATCAGCGAGACGGTGTTCATCTCGCCTCGGACCGTCGAGCACCACATGGCGCGGATCCGGCGCCGTCTCGGCGCCGATACCCGCTCCGACCTGCTCGCACGTCTGCGCCCGCTCATCGCGGACACCGGTGCGCGCATCCCCGCAGCCCCCTGATCCCCTAATCGACGGACCGATCAACCCCTAACGACAGGGGCGGCGATAGGGGGCGGCGCCCCGATGCCCCTTCAGCCGCCCGACCCTAGATTTGCATCAACCCCGGCAACGACGCCGGGTGCAACCGGCACCGTGACATCGAGCACCGTGACATAGAGCAAAGGATTGTCCCATGACCACTCTCGCCAACGATCTCCTCGACTTCCTGATGGATCTCTTCCGCGACGCGGATGCGGCCGACGCGTTCCTCGCCGACCCCGAAGGCACCCTCGCCGCAGCGGGCCTCGACGGCGTCTGCATGGACGACGTCGACGCCGTCATGCCGGTGGTCCTGGACTACGCGCCGGTCAACGCATCGTTCGATCGCACCTACCTGACCGGTGGCAACTCCTCCGGTGATGTGGCCCCGATGATGCCGGGCGCACCCATCATGCCTGGCATGCCCGGTACCGGCGGTGCTCCGAGCGTCGGTGGGAACCCAGGCGGCGGGAACGGAGCCCCGAGCACCGGCGGCGACAATGGAGCAGGCGGACACCCAGGCGGCGGGAACGGAGCCCCGAGCACCGGCGGCGACAATGGAGCAGGCGGACACCCAGGCGGCGGGAACGGAGCCCCGAGCACCGGCGGCGACAATGGAGCAGGAGCAGGCGGTGCCGGTGGACACGGTGGAGACGGTGGAGACGGTGGGACGGGTGGAGACGGTGGCGCCGGTGGGACGGGTGGCTCCGGTACAGGCGGTAACGGCGGGGGCGGCAATGGTGGCGGTTCCACACCACCACCGGTCCCGGAGACGCCGGCCACAGGTGGGGAGGACACCGACCACGGGCACGCCGTGCAGCAGCTCATGCACGTGGTGAACAACTACTCCTACACCTCCTCGGTGGACGATCGGGACACGATCGTGGACAGCTCCGTCAACCAGAACATCTGGGCCAACGGTGACGTCAGCCAGATGTTCGACAACGACGCCTACGTCGCCTCCGGCGATCATGCGGTTGCCGCCAACGGCAACGCCGTCGTCGACAACTCGGTCGACAATTCCGACGACCACTCCCAGAACAGCTCCACCAACGTCTCGGCGGCCGGCGGTGCCAGCGTCGTCGTCGGCGATACCGTGGACTCCAACAACGACAACTCGACGAGGGACTCGTACAACGACAACTCGGACAATTCCGACAACTCGGTGGACGTGGACATCAGTGACTCGCTGAACGACAATTCGGACAATTCGGACAACTCGGTCAACGACTCGTTCAACGACGACTCCGACAACTCGATCAATGATTCGCTGAACGACAACTCGACGAACGCGGACAACTCGGTCGATCTGGACGTGGCGATCTCCGATTCGCTGAACGACAACTCGACCACCACCACCACGGACAACTCGGTCGCCGATTCGCTGAACGGCAACACCGTCAACACCGACAACTCGATCAACGATTCGCTGAACGACAGCTCGACCACCACGAACACGGACAACTCGGTCGATCTCGACGTCGCCATCTCCGATTCGCTGAACGACAACTCGACCACCACCGACGAGTCCGTCAACACGGCGGTCGTGGATTCGTTCAACGAGATCACGACCGATGCCTCCGTCAACACGGCAGTGGTGGATTCGTTCAACGACGAGTCGATCAACACCGACGTCGACGTCAACGATTCGCTGAACGACTACTCGGACAACACGGCGGTGGCCGTCGTGGACTCGTTCAACGACAACTCAGAGAACGAGTTCACCTCGATCGACGACTCGTTCAACGAGGACAACTCCCTGGACGTCGTCGTCGACACCGATGTCGCGGTGGAGGAGCCTGGTCACTAGGCAGGACAGCACACGATAATAACCGGGTAACCGGTCCGGCCCGACGGGGAGTCATCTCCTCGTCGGGTCGGACCGTTGTCCGGATCCGGTGAACGAGGGGATGCACGATGGTGGAGCTGGTCGGAATGGTGGAGGACGCCATCGAGCTCGTCTCGGTGGGAGAGCGGGACGATCTGAAGCAGCGCCTCGAGCAGACCCTCCGGCGCCTGGCCGAGCCGGACGTCCGGGTGATCGTCGTGGGCGAGTTCAAGCAGGGCAAGAGCAAGCTCATCAATGCTCTCGTGAACGCACCGGTCTGTCCCGTGGACGACGACATCGCCACCTCCGTACCCACGGTGGTCCGGTGGGGCGATCCGGCGTCCGCCGCAGTACTGGTCCCGATCGACGGCGCCGCGGCGGGGGAGGAGAGCGCACCTCTGGAGAAGCGTCCGGTGGCACTCGCGGACATCGCCCACTACGTCTCGGAGCGGCACAATCCGGGCAATGTGCAGCGCGTGGCCTCGGCGGAGGTGGGGCTGCCCCGCAGGATCCTGGCCGGTGGCCTGTCCATCATCGACTCGCCCGGTGTGGGCGGGCTGGACTCGGCGCATGTGCTGACGACGCTGACCGCTCTTCCGACGGCGGACGCCATGCTGCTCGTCTCGGATGCGTCCCAGGAGTACACGGAACCCGAACTCCGCTTCCTCAGGCAGGCCCAGCGCATCGTGCCCACGGTGGCCTGCGTCCTCTCCAAGACCGATCTGTATCCGCAGTGGCGCAGGATCCTGGAGCTGGACCGGGGTCACCTGGATCGAGCCGGGGCTGGTACGGTCCCGCTGATCCCCGTATCCTCCGATCTGCGCCTGCATGCCGGGCGGACGAACGACGCCGAGCTGAACCAGGAGTCGGGCTTCACCGAACTCGTGACCTACCTGCTGCGCGAGATCGCCGGGAAGGCCGCAGCGCTCCAGAGACGATCGGTGGCGCAGGATCTGCTCTCGACGGCGGAACACCTCCACCTCGCGTTGAGTTCCGAGCTCAGCGCCCTGGAGAATCCCGAGGGCGTCGAGGCGCTCCTGGCCGACCTCGAGGAGACGAAGGCGGAGGCGGACCAGCAGCGCCGGCGGTCAGCGCGCTGGCAGGTCACCCTCAACGATGGAATGTCGGATCTCATCGCGGACATGGAACATGATCTCCGGGACCGCCTGCGCAGGATCCAGCGCGAGGCGGAGACGGCCATCGACACCGCGGATCCGGGAGAGGTGTGGGACCAGTTCGCACAGTGGCTGGAACAGCGCGTCGCCTCCGCGGTGTCGGATACGTTCGTCTGGACCAACGAGCGGTCGCAGTGGTTGGCCGGCGAGGTCGCGGAGCTGTTCGCACGGGACGAGGTGCCGCTGCCGCTGCTTCAGGTCTCCGGAACCGACGACGTCCTCACCCCCGTCGAGGAGGTGCCGGATCTGGATCCCGGCAGGGTGAGTCTTCCCGGCAAGATCCTGATCGGGATGCGCGGCTCGTACGGTGGCGTGCTCATGTTCGGCCTGCTGACGGGCATCGTCGGGATGTCACTGATCAATCCGCTGTCGGTAGGTGCAGGACTGCTCCTCGGACGCAAGGCCTACCGCGAGGACAAGGAGGCGCGGCTCAAGCGCCGTCAGGCAGAGGCCAAGACGATGGTGCGCCGCCAGATCGACGACGTCGTCTTCCAGGTCGGCAAGCAGCTCAAGGACCGCCTGCGGCTCGTTCAGCGCGAGACCCGCGATCACTTCGCGGAGATCGCCGAGGAGTACCACCGGTCCCTGACCGACTCCGTGGCTGCTGCACAGCGCACCTCGTCGTCCCGGGCGAAGGACAGGGACCACCGGATCAGCGAGCTCAGAGGCATGCTCGCGCGCGTGTCCACCCTGCGTCAGCAGGCTGCAGCCCTGGTCCCGGTCGAGGCGACCACCGGGGAGTCGGCAGCAGAGGCTGTAGAGGTTGCCGGATGAGCAGCACGTCGGCAGCGGTGGAGGAGCTCCTGATCCGGGCGCGCTCGGCATATGCGAACGACCCGGCCGCGTGCGCAGCGCTCGATGCCTTCGCCGATCGCCTGCGTGAACCGCTGAGGGTGGCGATCGCGGGCATGATGAAGGCAGGTAAGTCCACCCTGCTGAACGCGATCATCGGCGAGGAGATCGCGCCGACCGATGCGGGGGAGTGCACCCGGATCGTCACCTGGTACCGCTGGTCGGCGACACCGAGGATCACCCTGCACCGCACGGGTGGGGAGCAGGTGCTCCTGCCCGTCCGGCGGATCGCCGGACGGCTCGAGTTCGAACTCGGTGGCCTCCGCCCCGAGGACGTGGAACGACTCGTGGTGGACTGGCCCGCCGAGAGCCTCCGCCGGCTGACGCTGATCGACACCCCCGGCATCGCCTCCCTCTCCTCGGGGGTCTCCGAACGCAGCCTGCGTCTACTGACGCCCGGGGACAACGCGTCGGAGGCCGACGCCGTGATCTACCTGATGCGTCATCTGCACGCTTCCGACCTGAGCTTCCTCGAGGCCTTCCGCGACGACAGTACCGGCAGCTCGGGGACCGTCAACGCCCTCGCCGTCCTGTCGCGGGCCGACGAGGTGGGGGCGGGCAGGATCGACTCGTTGATCTCCGCAGCCGGGATCGCCGACCGGTACCGATCGGATCCCTCCCTGCGGGCGCTCGCGCTCGACGTCGTTCCGATCGCGGGTCTGCTGGCACAGAGTGCCCGCACCCTGCGGCAGGAGGAATTCCGGGCGCTTGCGGTCCTCGCGGCGCTCGAGCGAGACGTGCGGGAGAAGATGCTGCTGTCGGCGGACCGCTTCGTGCGCGCCGACGCCGCACTGCAGGTCGATCAGGGCCTCCGCGCCTCCCTCCTCGACCGTTTCGGCGTGTTCGGGATCCGGTTGGCGTGCGCGCTGCTGCGCGGCGGAGTCGACAGTTCCTCGGAACTCGCCGACGAGCTGGCGCGGCGCAGCGGTCTCGATCAGCTCCTGCAGCTCGTGGAGCGTCAGTTCAGGGCGCGGTCCGATCAGCTCCGGGCCAGGGCGGTCCTCACCGGTGTAGGAGCGCTGGCGCGCGCCGACCCGTCGCCGCAGGGCCGGGGCCTGTTGGGATCGATCGAGAGGATCGAGACCGGCGCCCACCAGCTCCGGGAGCTGAGAGTGCTGTCGGCACTTCGTTCGCGGGCCGTTCCGCTGTCTGCTCTGTACGCACAGGACGCCGAGCGCCTGGTCGGAGGCTCGGGCGTGAGTGCCGCACAGCGTCTGGCGCTCGACGACGATGCCTCTCCGGACGACATCAGCTCCACGGCGCTGGCCGAACTGCGCCGCTGGCGCCTCGTCGCGGAGAATCCACTCACCGACCGAACCGCCGTCGAGGCCTGCCAGGTGGTCGTACGCTCCTGCGAGCAACTCGTCCGGGACCATCGGCAGCCTGATCGCGAGGCCGCCGGAGGTCCCGGATCACGACGGGTCCACGCCGGGAGCAGTACGAACGTCCCTGAACCAGCGACTTGAGGTCGGGAGGAAGGACAGGATCAGCGCCGCGACAGCGAGGAGGGCCTGCACGGACAGGAGGACGGGTGTCGGTTGGAGAGTGCCGGAGTCGTCCGTGAGGAACGCCGACGCCAGGAGCGTGGCGCCCAGATTCACCACCAGGAGCACCGTTAGCACCCAGCGGGTCCAGCCGAGACCGAGTCGGAACGGCCGGACCAGGATCGCCTCCGAGAGAAACACGATGAGAAGTGCCCCGACGGTGCCCCAGAAGGCGATGAGAGCGACCGTCTCGAGATCCGCAGCGGGAATGGTCGCATCCACTTCGGCGGCAGTCTCCTGCAGGTAGGAGAGCTGGCCCTCGCGGTCGAGGACACGAAGGACGACGGCGGCCAGCCCGAGCGCCACGCTGCTGAACCAGAGCCACCCCGCGAGTCGCACGGTTCCGGTCGGGCTGCGGGTGAGCAGTACGGGCGGCGGCGTGGTGTCGGACATCTCTGGGCGTGGAGGACGCATGGTGAGAATCTAGCGTGGCGGCCCCCGTCCTTCAACGATCTGCTCGCACCGAGGAGGAGCCGGCAACGACCGTCCTGCCGGAGCCCTTGCGGGTCCGGGAGGAAGTCGCTGCTACGAACACTCCATGGCAAACTGGATAACCGTGCGCAGGTGACCCCGCCAGGAGGTCGCACCGCAGCACGGTCCGCCCTGGTGTAATGGCAGCACCCCAGCCTTTGGAGCTGTGGAGTATAGGTTCGAATCCTATGGGCGGAACGGCGCAAGCCCCGGTACCCTGCATCGCAGGATGCGGGATCGGCCAGCAGACCAAAGGTAGGAGTTCCCACCTCGTGAGCCCCCAGAGCGCAGACCAGACAGTACGGCCGCATCATTCGGCGGACGGGCCGGCAGCGGTGATCGTCCTGGCAGCAGGCGCAGGAACCCGGATGAAGTCGCGCACCCCGAAGATCCTGCACTTCCTCGGAGGGCAGTCCATGGTGGGACACGCGCTCGCAGCGGCGCGGGGCGTCGCACCACGCGACCTCGTCGTCGTCGTACGGCACGAACGCGATCTCGTCGCCGAGCACATCACGGCCCTCGACGAGTCGGCGCTCCTGGTGGACCAGGACGACGTACCCGGGACAGGACGAGCCGTGCAGGTGGCCCTTGCCGCGCTCGATGAGCGCGACGCCGCTACCCGGGGCACGGTCGTCGTCACCTACGGGGATGTGCCGTTGCTGGAGGCCGCCACGCTGCGGGCTCTCGTGACCGCACACGAGCAGCAGGCCAACGCCGCCACGGTGCTCACCGCCGAGCTCGAGGACCCGAGCGGCTATGGTCGCATCATTCGTGCAGCGGACGGAACGGTGACCGGGATCGTGGAGCACAAGGACGCCGACGAGGACCAACTGGTCATCTCGGAGGTCAACTCGGGGATCTACGCGTTCGACGTGGCCGCGCTCCGGTCTGCTCTGGGACGTATCGACGCCGACAACGCGCAGGGTGAGCTCTACCTCACCGACGTGCTCGGCCTCGCCCGCGAGGACGGCGGCCGGGTGGCGGGCCTCCTCGTGAAGGACCGCTGGCAGGTGGAGGGGGCGAACGACCGGGTGCAACTGGCCGGCCTCGGGGCAGAACTGAACCGGCGCATCCTGGAACGCTGGATGCGCGCCGGCGTCAGCATCACCGACCCCGCGAGCACCTGGATCGACGTCTCCGTGGAACTCGACGAGGACGTGACGATCCTCCCGGGCACCCAGCTGCACGGTGGCACCACGATCGCCAGGGACGCGGTGATCGGCCCTGACACGACACTCACCGACGTCGTCGTGGAAGAGGGAGCACAGGTGATGCGAACCCACGGCAGCGGGGCACGCATCGGGGCAGGTGCCAGCGTCGGGCCCTTCACGTTCCTGCGACCCGGTACCGTCCTCGGGGAGGAGGGCAAGATCGGTGCCTTCTACGAGACGAAGAACGTCGTCGTCGGCCGCGGCTCGAAGCTCTCCCACCTCGGGTACGCGGGGGACACCGAGATCGGGGAGCACACCAATATCGGGTGCGGGAACATCACGGCCAACTACGACGGCGTGAACAAGCACCGCACCACGATCGGCTCCCACGTGCGGACCGGATCCAACACCGTGTTCGTCGCGCCGGTGTCGATCGGCGACGGCGCCTACACCGGTGCCGGCGCCGTCATCCGCAAGGACGTCCCCGCCGGAGCACTGGGCCTGAGCGTGATGCCGCAGCGCACCATGCCGGACTGGACTGCCTCACACCGCCCCGGAACCGCGGCGGCCGAAGCGGCGACGGCCGGCAAGGGGTCCGATTCCCCAGCAGAACCACACGAAGGCGGACAGGCATGAGCGAGATCACGGCACGCGGCGAGAAGAAACTGGTGCTGGCCTCCGGGCGCGCGCATCCCGAACTGGCCGAGGAGATCGCATCCTGGCTCGGTACCGAACTCCTCCCGGTCTCGGCCTACGACTTCGCCAACGGGGAGATTTACGTCCGCTCCGGCGAGAGTGTGCGGGGCACCGACGTCTTCGTCATCCAGGCGCATCCGGCGCCGCTCAACAACTGGCTGATGGAACAGCTGATCATGGTCGACTCGCTCAAGCGTGCCTCGGCCAAGCGCATCACCGTCGTCTCGCCCTTCTACCCCTATGCGCGGCAGGACAAGAAGGGGCGCGGACGCGAACCCATCTCGGCCCGCCTCGTGGCGGACATGTACAAGACGGCAGGAGCCAACCGGCTCATGTCCGTGGATCTGCACACCTCGCAGATCCAGGGCTTCTTCGACGGACCCGTCGATCACCTGATGGCCATCCCGCTGCTGGCCGACTACATCCGCACCAGGGTCGACGCCGAGAACATCACGGTGGTCTCGCCCGACACCGGTCGCGTGCGCGTGGCGGAGCAGTGGGCGGAGCGGCTCGGCGGTGCACCCCTGGCCTTCGTGCACAAGAGCAGGGACCTCACGATGCCCAACCAGGCGGTGTCGAAGCAGGTGGTGGGTCAGGTCGAGGGGCGCACCTGCGTCCTCATCGACGACATGATCGATACCGGGGGAACCATCTCCGGCGCGGTGCAGGTGCTCAAGAACGCCGGCGCCAAGGACGTGATCATCGCCGCAACGCACGCCGTCTTCTCCGATCACGCCGCCCGGCGGCTCGCCGAGTCCGGGGCCCGGGAAGTGGTGGTCACGAATACTTTGCCCATTCCCTCCGAGAAGCGCTTCCCGCAGTTGACCGTCCTGTCGATCGCCCCGCTCATCGCCCGCGCCATCCGGGAGGTGTTCGACGACGGCTCGGTGACGAGTCTCTTCGACGGCATAGCGTAAGGGCCCAAGGCCCAGGTAGTCCTACGGCAAAAAATGAGTACGGCGTATCACACGCAGGCACCCGATGCGAGTATGGTGCCGTCACGTATCCGTAGCGTCCACTCGTGCTGCGCCCCGGTCGACTTCCTACGCTTCTTCTCAAGGAAGCGTCACACCAGGGAAGTCGGTCCTCCATGTGCCCGCAGAATCTCGTCGACGGTTCGGCCGTCCGCCCACCGGTGCGGTCCTCGCGAGAAGCTGCGGGGAGGCAAGCATGGCGGGCGTCCGCGCCCGAGTGTTTCGTGGGACGCGAGGAGGAGATCGCGCTGGTCCTCGAAGCCCTCGTCCGGATCGGGTCCGCGGGAACCGTGGTGGCAGGAGTTCCCGGGTCCGGAAAGTCCGCTTTCCTGCAGCAGGTACAACGGCGCCTGACTTCTGCGTATGTCCTGCATGGCCGAGCGGAGCTCGCACCTGTGCCGTACCACTGTCTTCGATCACTCGTGCCGGGGCTTCCGGCGGAGCTGACGCATCCGGCCCTGATCGCCAAGGCGATCCTCCGACTCGTCCACCAGGCTGCCGGTAGCAGGGAGGCCGTCCTGGTGATCGACGATGCGGAGCATCTGGATGAGCTGCCGATTGCCGTGATCGGTCAGGTCGCACTTACTCACGGACCACGCGTCGTACTGTCGGTCACGGATACCGCACAGGTTAATCCCTCATTACTGGCTCTGTGGCGCTCCGGGGATCTGCAGCGGATCGACCTGCCGGAACTGTCGTTCTCGCAGGTGTGGCTCCTGGCAGAGGTCGTTCTCGGGGCCCCGCTCAGCAGGGAGGGCGCCGAAGCCGTGGCCGAGGTGGCCGTCGCGACCCCGCGTTCCATTCTGGAAAGAATCAGAGATCTGACGCAGCGATCCGCGCTCGTGCGGAGGAAGGATGTCTGGGTTCACGCGGAGCATCCGGCCCCGTGCCTGCATGGTGTCGACGCGTTCCTCTCCGGCGGGCCGTCGGTTTCGGCGAATCAGCGGGACATCCTCGTCCTGGTGGCGCTTCTGGGCTCGCCGTCGTGGACCGACGTGGCGCTCATCGCGGACCCGACGGATCTCGATGAGCTCCAGAGCGCGGGATTGCTCAGGGTGGACGGACGGCGGATGCCGCGCATCAGCCTCACGACTCCCCGCATGGCGTCCGGACTGACCGACGCAGTGTCTCCGAGCGTCGCAGCACACCTGTACTCGAGGCTGTCCCGCATGGGTGGCGCGCTCGACGATCTTCGCAGGGATCCGGTTCGTGACGTCCTATGGCGACTGAAGGCGGGTAGAGCGGTGACCATCGAGGAGACGGCGCACGCACTCCAGCTCCTTGACGGCAGCGGTGACTACGGTCGCGTCATTCGGCTGATCGCCTCGCTCGGGAACGCAGGTAAGCGCTCATGCATCAGCTGTCAGGGACTGGTCGCCGCCCTCCAGCAGGGGCACTACGACGAGGCAAGCGCCTTCGCCGGCCTTCTCGCTGCAAGAAGGGAGTACCTCGAGCCCGAGAAGCTGGTCGCTTGCGGAATCGAACAGGCGAGGCTGCAGCGCGTCAGCTCCATTCCGTCGGCAGCGCAGACGCTCCAGAAGTTGGCTGCCCGTACCTCGGCATGGCGTCGGGCGGCGGACACTCCTGGTGCGGTGAGCGAGGTGGATCTGTTCGAGCGCAGGATCCGGGTTGCCCGTGCAGAACTCGCTGCTTTCGAGGGGCGCTTCCGGGACAACCTCGACGCTCTAACCTCCCTCGTGTGCACCGATTCACCCGACGCGCTGAGCGTCGAGGAGCGCGGCCTCCAGGTCACCGCGCAGTCTCTCCTGCTCGAGGCGAACATCCTCGCCGGACATCCGAACCCGGAGTTGACCCACGCGCTCTCGCTGCAGCTGGCAGATCCACGGATCTCCTACCGCATCGCGGACGCCGCGCTCCTGCGGGTCCGGCTGGCGTCCATGCTCACGGGCGGACAGGGTGAGGCCCTGCCCGCTGCACCCCAGCGCACGCAAGCGATTCCCTGGTCCAGCGAACGCGGTTCGCTCGCCCAGTTGTTGACGGGACTCGATCTCCTCGCGGCTGGTCGCCGGGAGGAGGCGGGCACCGCCCTTCGAACGGTGGTGCAGCAGGTGCGGGACGCCGACCCCCACGGAATACTGAACCTCGCGGCGGCGGCGCTCACCCTCTGCTGTACGGATGAGGGATCAGCGCAGCGGGTCACCGCCGGACTTCCGCTGACGGATGCCGAACGGCGCAGTTCCTGGCTGATGCGGCGGGCGGCATCTTTCTACCGTACGTGTTTCGCTGCACGCGTCGGGAGCCGGAGTCAGGCCGCGGCCGGCTTCCATGCTCGGGCGGCCGACGATCGTGCGCGGGGAGCCGGAGCGTGGGCCTTGACGAGCCTCGCCGCTGCCGCGTGCCTCGGGCGGCGGGAGGCACTCGCCGCTCTCGTCCGTTCCTCCGACAGCAGTCATGAATCGCGGGAGCGGGTGCGGTGGCTGTACGTGCGGGCTCTCATGTCCTCCGATCCGGAATCGCTCCTGGGTGTCATGCGCACCGCTGTTCCGAGCAGTGAGCACCAGCCAGGGTACCTCCGCGCCGCCACCAGAGCGACGCGTGGGCAGAACGGACCCCGCCGGCGTCGTACTGATCCGGACCTGGCGTCCCGCGCACAGACGGCGGTCGACGCCGACCTCCGCCTGTCGATGCTGACCGCTCGCGAGAAGGAGATCGCCACGCTCGCTGCCACCGGCCGGAGGAACCATGACATTGCCCGAGAAGTCTTCCTCTCTGTGCGGACGGTGGAAGGGCACCTGTATCGGGCATACGCGAAACTCGGCGTCAGCTCGCGGGTGGAGCTCAACGAGCTCCTGCTGCCACCGGGCAACCCGTGAAGTCCGCGACCGGACACGGCGCTTATGAGTATGAGAGCAGAACCGAGCTGCTCGCCGACATCAGCGATACACTGCGGCGCCGGTCAGGCTGCGGCGTCTTCGTCTACGGCAGCGCAGGCATGGGAAAGACCACCGTGGCCCGACGGCTTCGGGCTGCCTGCAGGGATAACTTCGAGTCCTTCCTCCTGGTCGGGACACCGACGCTGAGGAGCGTCCCGTTCGGAGCACTTGCACCTCTACTGGCAGAGGCATCGCCCGGACACCTGAACTCACCGCTGGCCGTTCTGCGCATCGTGAGGTCCTTCGTCCGCAACCGACCCGGACATCGCACGGTCCTGCTCATCATCGACGACATGCATTTTCTGGATCAGGAGAGCGCCATTCTCCTCACACAGCTGGCGAGCTGCGGCGACATCGCAATCGCGGGTTTCGCGCCCTCGGTGACAGCGCTCTGCACCGAGCTGGCACAACTTGCCGAGGACGGCCTGGTCGAGCAGCAAGCCATGCTGAGACTGACTCATGTCGAGGTTCTGGCACTCTGCGGTCAGGTCCTCGGTGACGATCTCGCCCGGGGCGTGAGCTCGTGGTTCCGTCGCGAATCAGCGGGTAATCCGCTGTTCCTGCCGGCGCTCGTCGACCACGCCGTCAGGTGCGGATCCCTCGTCGTCATCGATGGTGTGTGGGTCCTGAAGGACACCGCCTCCGCCGCACCAGCGAGTCTGCAACAGGTTGCGCGGTCCATCGTGCTGCAGCTCGGCGCGCTGGAACGCACAGCATTCGAACTCGTCGTACTGGCAGAAGTCGTGAGCCTCACCGACCTGGTCCGGCTGAGCAGCGAGAGTGCAGTTTCATCCTTGCTGCAGGCTGGTCTCCTCAGAAGAGTGAACCGCAGGGGGTTCATCGGGTTCCGCACGCGGGACCTCCCTGATCCGATCTTCCGGACCGTCATTCCGATGGGGAGGAGAAGGACCCTGCTTCGCCGGCTGGGCCCGGGAACACAAAAGGACCGGACCTTGCCCGCTCCCGGCCGGGTCCGTCGCGCTCTCTGGGAGCTCGAGTGCGGTGAGACCGTGCCCGACCGGCGTCTGCTGGAACTTGCGGCTACGGCTGCGAGGACCGGCGAGTATCGCTCCGCTCTGCGGCTGGCAGATGCCGTCCGAGCCCCGGACCGTGCAGCGGATGCGACCCGGTTCAGTGCCATGGCCCGGTTCGACCCGTATTGTCTCCACGAGGTCGGCCGGACGGAACCAGCGTCTTCTGCAGGGGCAAGCGTCCACGGACGTCCTGTGGAGACTCCTGAGCTGCGGATCCTTCGAGCGCTTTGGTCGAATCATGCCGGACGGTACAGCGAGACCATCGAGTCACTGGAACAGATCGTCGGCGAAGGATCGGAGGACCTACGACTTCTCACGTCAGCGCACGCTCTCCTCGCGGAAGCTCTCGGGGCCGTCGGCAGGAGTGTCCAGGCACGTCGTCACGGATCAGCTGCTCTGGCACTCATCGACGACCACCCGGAGGTAGTGTCCGACCTGTACCGCGGTGCGTTCCTACGCCACCTGAGCGTGGTGGTGCACAGCGGTGACCTTGGCACGGCGGAGGATGCTCTCGGCGAATACACGGCTGCGACCGACTCGGACTACGCATTCTGCAGCGGAAGTATCGCGGTGCTCGATGCGGCAGTCGACGTACGGAAAGGGCGGTTCAGGAGCGGACTGACCAAAATTCGTCCTGCACTGGTTTCTCTGCGCTGTTCCGACCAGGACGGACTGCTGGTCTATGGCCTGGGCATCGGCAGCTGGGCAGCCGCAACCCTGGGCGAGGCGGACCAGGTGGAACAGTGGTTCGCGGAATTCTCCTCGATCACGGATCGCGGCAGCGCGCAGAATTCCGTGCTGGCACATGCTCTTGTCGCCGCGGCTCGGGTCATCCAGGGCTCAGGCGCCACGTCCCAGCTGCTCGGCCAGGCGGGGATGGCCCGGGAAAATGGGTGGTTGACCGCAGAGAAGGAGATTCTCGAGCTCGCCGTCGGTCTCGGCGACCCAGGTGCCCCGGCCCTGCTTGCTGCGGTCACGGCATCGCTGGAAGGTGACGAGGCACGTGTGCTGCATACCTATGCCGCCAGCTTGGCGTCGGGGGACGCGGAGGCTCTTGCGGTGACAGCGGACCGCGCCGAGTCACTGCAGAAGTACTCGCTGGCCGTTGAGGCGACTCGGCAGGCGATGACGTTCCTCCCTGCCGGCAGTAGCAAGGACCACAGACGAGAGCTCGGCCTGATGGTGCGTCGTCGTCGAATGCTGATCGATGGAGGCCCGGTCATGGAACCGGTCGAACCGACGACCACGCGGCCGTTGACACCACGCGAACGGGAAATCGCACTGCTGGCCGCCGATGGGTATTCGAACAGGGCGATCGCCCGGCATTTGGTGGTCTCCATACGAACCATCGAGGGGCATTTGTACCGAACCTTCGCCAAACTGGGGATCGTGCGACGTGAGGATCTCCCCGGGACCATGAACGATCTGCTCCCTGCGCCCGGCGGACGTGATGCGGGTAGGTAGTCGAAGAACAGGATCCGAGTACCGTGATCTGAAAGTTGCGTCCGGACTACTCGTGTAGGGGGTCAGTTCTCCTGCCTACAGTGGTTCTCGTCGAGGGGTTGTCCGTCGCGGACGACTCCTTGGACCCATATGCTGGGTCGGCGGCGTAGGAGTTCTCCTGAGACCGGAACTTCGTCCCCAGCCGCCGCCGACCCTCGTATATCGTGGCCTTTCCCTGGAACCGGGTCCGACTGTGATCGAACCAGAAGTACAAGGAGCTCCGGCTGGCGGGACACTCCGTTCGACGCAGGCCGATGGCGATGCGCAGGCGCAGGGTTGCCTGCGCTATCATCGGATACAGTGCCTAGGCGAGGGAGCGGGCCGGATCAGACTCTTCCGGCCGGACTCCGTGATCGACGGTGGCTGGTGTGCGGATGTACCTCCGGATTCCTGAACCATGCGGACCTGCTCCCGCCTGGCAATGCCCAGAGCTTGCGCCCTTCCGGCCGAGCCGCAATGTCACGAGGAGAAACCATGTCCGAGCAAAAACTCCCTGCAAATGTCCGCACAGAATTCGGTAAAGGGGCGGCGCGGCGGGCGCGCCGCGCAAACATGATTCCCGGCGTGGTCTACGGCCATGGAGCGGATCCGATCCACGTTCTGCTGCCAGCGAAGACCACCACGCTGGCGGTACGTACCGCCAACGCCCTGCTGACTCTTGACATCGAGGGAGAGGACCACCTCGCACTGGTCAAGGACATCCAGCGTGATCCCATCAAACAGATCGTGGAGCACCTTGATCTGCTGACCGTTCGGCGCGGCGAGAAGGTCGAGGTGGACGTCGCCATCCACGTCGAGGGTGAACCGGCCCCAGAGGTCGTGTCCAACCTCGAGGCCAGCACGGTGCTGGTCGAGGCCGATGCAACGAATCTTCCTGAGACCCTCACCGTCAGCATCGAGGGCCGCCAGATCGGCGAGCACGTCCTCGCCTCGGACATCGAGCTGCCCTCCGGCGTCACGCTCCTCATCGACCCGGAGACGCTGATCGTCAACCTCATGGCTCCTGTGGTGCAGGATCTCGGCGACGCCGAGGAAACTGAAGAGACCGACGTGGACACCGAGGCCGTGAGCGAGGGCGCGACAGCCCCCGACGCCGATCGGGATGCTGTCGTCACCGACGCCGACGAGCGGTAGGTAGTCACCTGTGTCCACGGACACCTGGCTCGTAGCCGGGCTGGGAAATCCCGGACCCGGCTACGCGGGCAACCGGCACAACGTAGGCCAGATGGTTCTCGATCTGCTGGCAGGCCGTGTACAGGGACGTTTCTCGTCCTCGAAGGCCCAGGCGGTCACTCTCGAGGGACGCCTGGGTGTCGGGGGACCCCGGGTCGTCCTCGCGAAGCCACTGACCTACATGAACCTCTCCGGCGGACCTGTCGCGACGCTGGCACGCTTCCACGATGTCGCGCCGGATCATGTCATAGTCGTACACGACGAGATCGACATACCCGCCAATACCGTCAGGCTGAAACTGGGTGGAGGGGAAGGCGGCCATAACGGCCTGCGGGACATCAGCAAGGCCCTGGGTACGAAGGACTATCACCGCGTGCGCGTGGGAGTAGGACGACCACCGGGCCGTCAGGACCCTGCCGATTTCGTCCTCAGGGATTTCGGTGCTGCGGAGAAGAAGGACCTTCCATTTCTGCTCGACGATGCGGCAGACGCAGTGGAACTTCTCATTTCCGACGGTCTTCTTCCGGCGCAGCAGCGCTTTCATCCGAGCAAATAGAGGACGCGGCCGACCCGCGGCCGATCAGTGATAAGTCCGTGCAGACGCGCGATACAGTGACAGGACAACGCAAGCGTCTCAGGATGGTAGTTGACGATGGGGAAGAATTCCGCGGTTCCGACGATGCTGGGTCAGACGGCGTTCCGTCGTGTTCGATCGATCGACGGCTGTGGTCGATGAGCAGTGTCGACCTGCGCTGGCCCTTTTCCGGACGGCGCGATGAACTCACCGCGATCGAGGCCGCATTTCGGTCGGACTCGGTCGGTGGCGTTATGCTCGTCGGCCCGGGTGGGGCCGGTAAGACACGTGTGGCACAGCAGGCGGTGTCGAGCTTGTCCGCGCATTTCGACCATGTTTATATTCGTGGAGCGGCAGCGTATTCCACAGTCGCCTATGCCGCGCTGAATGTTCTGCTGGCCGAGCTCGATGAGGCTACGACGAGAAGCCCGCTCCTGATTCTCATCGCGTTGCAGCGCATGTTCGATGAAAATTCGTCCGGCCGGCGCATCCTCATGCATGTCGACAAAGTCGAGGACGTGGACAGCGACTCCGCCGCGGTGATCGTCCAGCTGGCACGGATGGGTGCGGTGCACCTGCTCATCACCTGTAAGGACCTTCTCCGTGCGCCAGAAGCATTCTTCGATCTATGGAAAGACGAAGTGCTGGAACGGATCGATCTCCGGCCCCTGACTCTTGACGCCACCACCGAAATGGTATCGGCTGCGCTCGAGGCGCCCGTCTCCCGGGCTGCAGCCCAGGAATTGTGGACGTCGAGCGGTGGCAACCCGAAGTTCCTCCAGATGGCGACAGAAGCGGCGGTCGATTCCGGGCGACTGTTCCCGCAGCACGGGGTCTGGGTGATGAGTCACGGGCCGCACGAGCATGTCGTCTGGGCAACGGAGGATCGACAGATACCCGAGCTTGTCACGATGTCACCCGATGATCGGACGGTGATCGAGGTACTTGCTGTTGCCGGCAGCCTACCCGTGACCCTGCTGATGCAGGCAGTGCAGTCCACCTCGCTCGACTCCCTGCAATCCCGGGGAATGCTGATGCCCGATGGAGTCGATGAGCCTCTCCTCAGGCTCTCCTGCGGCGTGCTCGCGGACGTC
Organism: Arthrobacter echini; assembly: GCF_004803505.1. GTDB lineage: Bacteria > Actinomycetota > Actinomycetes > Actinomycetales > Micrococcaceae > Arthrobacter_D > Arthrobacter_D echini. Next base: position 169,679 of record NZ_SSWH01000002.1, on the reverse strand, counting down.
GTCCGTGGTCAGTACACCTCCGCTGCGGGAGTCGACGCGCTGGAGGTGCTCGGTCGGCTCCGGAGTGCGCCGGGAGTGCCCATGGAGGCGACGCTGGCACTGGCAGCATGGTCCCTCTCCCGGGGCGAGGTGCCGGACAGCTCCGAACTGGCAGGCCTCGCGCAATGTGCGAACGACCGTGGTCTCGATGTCATGGCAGCCCGGTTCCTCGACGCTCTGCCGACAGGCCAAGGGTCGCTCAGGGCAGGGATAGAACGCGCTCGTCAGTTGTGGTGCGAGGGCGCAGTGGCGGACGCTCTCGATACCGTCGAGCATCTCCTGGTGCCCGGATTGACAGATGATACAGCGCTGCGCGACTGGGTCGACGCGAACGTCCTGGCCTCTCGTCTTCGGAGGAGAACACCCGGCAGACGGGAGGAGGCGGACGCTCTGCTCGATGCGGTGAGCGCGCAGGTGCAGCGTCATCGCGGTGCTGACGAGGACCTGCGCGCCGTGCTCGATCTGGCCCGCCTGGAAGCGTATGTCTTCGAGGGCGAGTTCGATTCGGTGTGCGCACGGGCTCCCGGTGTCCTGGCGCATCAGGCGAACGAGACCCCGGGGAGTCTGCGGATCAGGACCATCCTGGCTTTCGCGCAGTCGAGTATAGGAGAGCAGGAAGCGGCCATCAGGGCGGCTGAGGCCGTTGTCGAGCGTCTGGACGATGTGCGGTCGAAGCCGACCGACCACGGGATGGCCTTCGGGCATTTCCTGGGTTCGCTGTTCATGGCCGGGTCCTGGAACGAGTGCCTCGAGCTGGTGAGCGAGAAGAGCGACGAGGTTGTCCCGGGCCTTGAAAGGTCGACGCTCGAACTCTCCGAGGGGTTGATCCTCGCCTACCTCGGAAGGAGTGGAGAGGCACTGGTGAAGCTCAAGCCGGCCATCGGCCAGCTTCATGTCCGGGATCGGTACGGGTTCCTTCCCCTCGCGGAGGCTGCTGCGGCCTATGTCAGTGCTCTCAACGGGGACTCCGACGACGCCCGGCAGTACCTATGTGCGGTCGATGTCACCAGACTGCGCTCCCCCTGGTACCTGCGCGAAGCGGTGCTGTACTTCCGGCTCCTGACCGAAGCGTGGTTGGGCACCGCCGACGTCGTCTCCATCGACTTTCTGGAACACGCTCGTCACCTCAACGAGAAGGGCTTGCGCGGCGTTGAGCTCTTCTTCCTGTGCCAGGCTGTGCAGCTCGGACGCTACGAGTCCGCGGATTGTCTCACTGCTGCAGCTGTTGCGAACGAGGGACGGTTCTCCCGGCTGACGGAGGAATTGGCCAAGGCATTGTCCTCGCGTGACCCCGGTGCGCTGAAACAGGTGGCGCTCGAGGCCCTTGAGCTGGGGAACGCCAATCTTGCCGGTGATCTCGCGGCGCTGAGCATCGATCACCTCGTCGAGACGGACGATCCGATGATCCGTGTGCAGGCCGAGCAGATCCTGAGAAGGACCGCTATCCCAGCGCGCCGGCACCAGCGGCGAAAGCTGCTCAGCGAGAGGGAACGCGCAATTGCCCGGAAAGTAGCCCAGGGCGTACCGAACAAGGAAATAGCGCAACAGGAACACATCTCACCGCGTACCGTCGAGGGTCACGTACACCAGATCATGTCCAAGCTCGGACTCTCCAGCCGAAAACAGCTGTCGCTCATCTTCAGGCGACAGCAATGATCGCCCCAGCATTCGGCGAAGATCTTGTCGGAAGAGCTGGCCTGGTCAGTGAGATCATCGTCGCACTCAGGGATACGAGCGGCTTCGGTGCACTACTCGTCGGGGAAGCGGGGGTGGGAAAGACCGCCGTGGCACGTGCAGTTCTCGAGCAGCTCGACTGGAGCGCGCCGGTCCTTCCGCTCAGGGGAGACTCCGCTCTGCGCAGCGTCCCCTATGGTGCGTTCGCGCCGTATCTTCGAAACCTCTCGCCGGGCGAGGACGACTCACCCGTCGCAGTGCTTCGCGCCGTGATGGCGCAGCTGGCACGAGGACGAGCAACGCGTGGTGAGCGGCATCCTCCGCTCATCGTCGTCGACGACGCACACGACCTCGACGGCAGCTCGAGTACTCTGCTCGCGCAGCTCATCAGTGCGCGACGTGCGAGGGTTCTCGTCATCATGCGGGATTCGTCGCCTGCCTCGACCGAGTTCCGGAGCCTCAGCACCGATAATCTGCTGACCCGCTTCAACCTGGCACCCCTCGAGCTGGAGGAGGTGAGAGCGCTTTGCGAACGAGTACTCGGTGGACCGGTGCTCACGGGTACCGCGCACACGCTGGCCGTGGCGACGGGTGGTAACCCGAAGCTGCTGCGGACGGTCCTCGGACACGGGGAGGCGCAGGGGTATTTGACGCAGGTCGCCCAGGTGTGGCGCCTGAACTCCGATACGCCGGTGCTCCATCCGCAGCTCGTCGATCTGGTCGGTGCACGTCTGCGTTCCCGAAGCGACATGGAGAAGGCCGTGCTGGAGTTCGTGGCACTGGTGGAGCCGGCGACGGTCGAGGTACTGGCCCGGCACGTCGACGGTGAGGTGCTCACGCACCTGCTGAACGAACGCCTCATCGTGGTAGGACAGGAGCCCCATCGCACGGTGAGCGTGAATCCACCGCTGTATGCAGACGTGCTGGCCAGCCAAGCACCGACAGCGCGCACCATCAGTCTTCGCCGGACGTTCATCGAGGCGCTTCCACCCGCGCCGGAGTCACCCGAGCGCACCGTGCAGAGGTTCTCCTGGAGACTGGCCGGCGGTGCCGCCACCGACGACAGGACGCTTCTCGGTGTAGCTGACATCGCCAACGGTCTGCGCGATCACACCCTCGCACTGCGGGCGGCACGAGCGGTATCGGCTTCCGCGCTGCGTGGGCGTGCACTGGTCGAAACTGCTCGTGCACATTTCGGCAGGAAGAACGCGGTGCACGCCCGTGACCTCGTCGACGAGGCCTTGCGTGACTGCCGCGATCTTCACGTGGCCAAGCACGGCATTCTCGTGTCCTTCGAACTCAGAGTGAGGGCGGCGTCATCCCACGAGGACCTCCGCCGCGACGTCGCGCACTGGAAGTCGCTCATCTCGGCCATCGAGAGTCTGCCTAGAACCGACCGGACCCCCGAGGATTACGTGCGTGCCCGGCTGGGATGCGCGATCCTCGAGTGCCGGGTGCGACTCCTCGAGGGACAGCTCGAAGAGCTCGAGGAGGACCTGCGCACTCTCCTTTCGCACCCTGACGGGACGGCGGAATCGCGAGTCGCGTGCATGGTTCTGCTCGGAGACCTGCTCGGCACGCTAGGGCGAACCGACGAAGGGAGCACCTACACGCTTCGGTCCCTGAAGGACATCGAGACCGGTGGTGCGTCCTTGCTCGCCTACCGGGAGGTCGCAGTCGAGAGGCATGTGCTCCTGCTGACGAACAGTGGGCGCCTCGACGAGGCGATCGCTCTGCTCGATGAATGCCTGCGCGCATACCCGCTCAGCGCCACCTACTACGGAGCGTGGACGGACTTCGTCGACGGTACTCGTGCACTACGGTCCGTCCGCAACAGGGAAGCGCGTGATCGCTTCCTCCTCGCCCGTGAGGGTCTGAAGGAATGCGGTGACACTCAGTCGGTACCTCTGGTGACAGCAATGGCCGCCTATGCCTGCGCGCTGGTCGGCGAGACCGATTCGGCCTTGTCCCTCATCGGGGAGCTCGATCGCTCTCCGTCGAGCACCTCGCAGGCCGTGCGGACAGCGAGTGCGATCTACGCCACCGCCACGATGGACCTGCTACCGAACACGACCCGTACGGGCGCCGACCTACTCACTCTCGCAGCGCAGGCGGAGAGGGACCACATGAAGGCGTTGGCGAGCACTGCCCTCCAGCTCCTGGTACTCATCGGAAACACAAATGCTCTTGATCCGCTCGTCGCATTGCTGCCCGACGTGGAGGGCGCCGATGCGCGGATACTCCTGGAGTTCGCCAGGGCGGCGAAGGCGAGGGACGGCGATGCGATGCTGGGAGCGGCATCGGCGGCCGCAGGTATCGGCAACGTCGCCCTCGAATTCGCAGCACTTTCGCTCGCCCACCAGAGTCTCGATGAGCAGGGCTCGAGGAGACGCGCACAGGAGACCCGTCGGCGTCTCGTGATGCTGGGCGAACAGCGGCAAGGACCGGTGCCTTCGCCCTTCGTCTCGGCATATCCCTCGGCGACGGCACCCCGCCTGACTCCCACAGAGCGCTCCATCGTTGATCTCGTCAGAGAGGGCTACTCGAATCGCGATATCGCGGATTCCAAAGGCGTGTCGGTCCGTACCGTGGAAGGCCATCTCTACCGGATTTTCGCCAAGTTCGGCGTCAACCGTCGCGAGGACCTGCGTGAGCCATGAATCTGTCGGGCAAGTAGTCCAGGAGCTGATGCGTAGTAGGTCCGAGTAGTCGGCAGGTAGTTGCCGCACAGATCCCTCAGGTCGAACGGGTAGACCGTACTCGTGTGCAGCCGACGAATGCTTCCTAGGGTCGCTGTATAGGGTTTTTCCACAGCGCGGGGGGATTGTGAAGAAGCGGGTCTTGACCATGGGCAGCTCGTCCTGCAACGAGCTCCGGGTTGGTCGAGCGAGAACCCTCCACAACATCCTTCCGGAAGATGGAGATCGACGTCGGCCCGACGCAGTACTGCCACTCGTACGATCCTGCGGCGGCTCGAGTACGAGATGACGCAGACCCACTCCACCGCTTCTGTTGCCTCCTCCGCCCCGGCGATTTCGGCAGCTCAGCAGGTCGTCGCATCCGGTACCGCGTGGCGGCGTCGCTACCAGAGGTCGCTGACATGCACCGACTCCGTGCTGATCCTCGGGATCCTGCTGCTGACCGTCAACCTCGTGACGCTCCACGCGAGTACTGAGCGTAGAACGTACGTTCTCGGACTGGGTGGGGCCATTGCTGTCGGTTGGATGGCAGCCATGGCACTGTTCCGCACGCGGGACTCGCGGATGGTCGGTACCGGGGCCGGCGAGTACCGCAAGGTCGTCAGGGCGAGCGTGTCCACCTTTGCCGCAACGGCGATCGTCGTGGTGCTGCTCGATCTGCAGTACTACCGCAGTCTGCTCGTCTTCGCCCTACCCGCAGGAACCCTCCTGCTCCTGGGCAGCCGTTGGCTCTGGCGCCAATGGCTGATCCGGCAGAGCCGCCTCGGACACTATCTGTCGCGCGTGGTGGTAGTGGGCCGCACTGCCGATGTCCGCTATGTGGCAGCTCAACTGGCGAAGAAGTCAGGGGCGGCCTACGACGTCGTCGGTGCCGTGTACGAGGGAAAGTCCGGTGGCACTGAACTGCGCACAGGAGAACGCGTCGTACCTGCTGTCAGTGGCCTCGGCAGGATCGAGGAGTTCGTCATGGAGATTGGCGCGGACGCAGTGATCGTTGCGGGGCACCTCCGCAAGGGGAGCGCATACATCCGCCAGCTCGGCTGGCGCCTGGAGGCGTCCAACACCGAACTGGTGCTGGCGTCCTCGCTCACCAACGTGGCCGGACCTCGCATCACGATGCGCCCGGTCGAGGGACTTCCGCTCATGCACGTGGAACTCCCGCACTTCAGCGGCGGACGGCACGTGCTCAAGCGCGCCATGGACGTCGTCGTCTCCGCCACCGTCCTGGCCATCCTCTCGCCGCTCTTCCTTCTTCTGGCCGTTGCGGTACGGCATGACAGTCCCGGACCCGCATTGTTCGCCCAGGAGCGCGCAGGCAAGGACCTCACCAGTTTCACGATGTTCAAGTTCCGCTCCATGGTCACGCGCGCAGAGGATGAGCTGGAACTGCTCAAGGATCAGAACCAGGCGAGCGGCGTCCTGTTCAAGCTGCGGGACGACCCCCGCGTGACACGTCTCGGCCATATCCTCCGCAAGTACTCTCTCGATGAGCTGCCCCAGTTCTGGAACGTCCTGCGCGGCGACATGTCGCTGGTGGGGCCTCGACCACCACTGCTGAGCGAAGTGTCCGGATACGAGCAGCACACGCATCGCCGCCTGCTCATCAAGCCCGGCCTCACCGGTCTGTGGCAGGTCAGCGGACGCTCCGATCTGGATTGGGACGAGAGCGTGCGGCTGGACCTGTACTACGTGGAGAACTGGTCCGTGATGGGAGATCTGATGATTCTGTGGCGCACGATCAAGGTCGTGTTCAAGCCCGTCGGAGCCTACTGATGAGGCCATCATTTTCCAAGCGTGCGGTGCTGGACCGGACGTCCGAGCTAGGCAACAAGACACCAGGAGGCCCGATGGGAATTCGGATCGGCTACGCAGCAGGGGCATTCGACCTCTTCCACATCGGCCATCTCAACCTGTTGCGCCATGCCAAGAGCCAGTGTGACTTCCTCATCGCGGGAGTGGTGGCGGACGAGTTGTTGCTGGAGAGCAAGGGGCGGCTACCGGTGGTACCGCTCGTGGAGCGTCTGGAGATCGTCAGTAGCGTGCAATTCGTCGATCGGGCGGTACCCGAGGACATGCCGACGAAGCTCGAGATGTGGGAGGAGCTGGGCTTCAATGTGCTCTTCAAGGGCGACGACTGGAAGGGATCATCGAAGGGCGATGAACTCGAAAGGGTATTCACCCGAGTAGGCGTCGAAGTGGTCTACTTCCCGTACACCGTCCATACCTCGAGTACAGCGCTCCGTCTCGCCCTGGACACGCTGCGGCGCGGTGTGACGCACGATCCGATGATGAACGGGACAGTCTGATGCCCGAATCGCGCATACGTCCAGCCGGCGCCGTAGGTTCCTCCGGATTGCGCATCGCACTCATCGGCACCCGCGGTGTGCCTGCGAAGTACGGCGGTTTCGAGACCTGCGTAGAGGAGGTCGGCAGTCGACTCGCTTCACTCGGCCACGACGTCACCGTCTACTGCCGTTCGTCGTCGGAGACTTCCCCCGACGAGTATCTCGGGATGCGCCTGATCCACCTGCCGTCCATCCGACGACGCTCCCTCGAGACACTGAGCCACACTGGTTTGTCCGTCAACCATCTTCTGTGGAACCGTACCGATGTAGCGATCGTCTTCAATGCGGCGAATGCCCCCTGGCTCCCGGTGATCCGAGCAGCAGGAATTCCCGTTGCCACTCATGTCGACGGTCTCGAGTGGAAGCGGGCGAAGTGGGGCAAGATCGGGAAAAGGTACTACAGGTCCGTGGAGGCGCTTGCGGTCCGATGGTCGGATGCATTGATCGCTGATGCAAAGGGTATCCAGGCCTACTATCGGGAGCGCTTCGACGCCTCCACGGAGTACCTGGCGTACGGTGCGCCCATTCTCGACGACGCAGGGAGCGAGAAGGTGAGGGAGATCGGCCTCGAGCCAAGCGAGTACCACCTCGTTGTTGCCCGGCTCGAACCGGAGAATCACGTCCATCTGATCGTGGACGGGTACCGACGGAGCTCGGCCCGCTTGCCGCTGGTGATCGTCGGTACGGCGCCCTACGCGCCCGCATACATCGAGAAGATTCGCTCGCTCGCTGACGACCGGGTTCGGTTCCTCGGAGGAGTCTGGGATCAAAAGTTGCTCGACCAGCTCTATGCTAACGCACTGGTGTACTGGCACGGACACTCGGTCGGCGGAACGAACCCTTCGCTTCTCCGTGCGATCGGAGCAGGTGCAGCGACGAATGCATTCGACGTCGATTTCAACTCGGAAGTGCTTGGTGACGCTGGCCGCTACTTCGCCGAGAGTGAGGACGTCGTGCGCCTCGTGGAGGCAGCGGAGCGTGACCGGCAGGATTGCGAGACCAGAGGTTTGCTGGCAAGGGAGGCAGCAGGACGCTACGACTGGGACGATGTCGCGCTGCGCTACGAAACGCTCTGCTATGAACTTCACGACCGCGGACGACGCCCTGGCCGGAGGCGCGCAGTGACGGCACCGACGATCGCGGCACCCTCCACCTCGGCGGCGGCGCGATGAACGTCATTGGGGGAGGTCATGCGTCACGGGACGTGACCAATGCTGTCGGCTACCGCACCACGGTGAAGGCACTGGCGAGTGCCCAGAAGGTCGCGGCGCCAGGCGCTCCGCCCTACTCCATCTACATCAACCGCCGTGCCGGCCGATATCTGGCTGCAGTCTGCCACAGTGCCGGACTGAACCCCAATATCGTCAGTGTCATCAGCGCGGCCTTCACCTTCACAGGGATAGGGTTTCTCGCGTTCGGAGATCTGTCGTGGTCCCTCGGCGTCGCCGTCTGGCTCTGCCTTGCCGTGGGTTACGCCTTCGATTCAGCGGACGGGCAGGTGGCGCGATTACGCGGTGGCGGATCACTGGCCGGCGAGTGGTTGGATCACGTGGTGGACAGCGCCAAGGTTTCAAGCCTCCATCTCGCCGTTCTCGTTGCCGCATACCGCGGATTCGATCTGCCGCACCCGGGATGGATGCTTGTTCCCCTGGCCTTCTGCATCGTCGCCGCAGTGTCATTCTTCTCGATGATCCTCAACGATCACCTGAAGGAAATCCATTCCCTCAAAACGGGGACGGTGCTCCTGAGCGGCTCCGGATCCAAGCTCAAGTCATTTCTGCTGCTCCCGACCGACTACGGGTTCCTATGTCTCCTGTTTCTGCTGCTTGGGGCTCCCGATTTCTTCTTCATCCTCTACACGCTCGTATTCGTTGCGAACCTCGGACATCTCCTCCTCGCATCCGCGAAGTGGTTCAGGGACATGGGGCGACTCGACACGAACAGTACGACCAGGGGTGGTACTGACGACCGATCAGATCAGGTACCGGTCACAGGGGGGCAGCACTCGTGACCACACCTCCCAGTCCACGCTCCCCGGAGCACGCCCCTGCGCGGAGGAAGGGCTGGTGGACAGTGGGACTCACTCTGGTGGTCGCCGCCATCCTGGTCATCAGCTTCGCCTACGTGTCATCAGCACCGGACGGGGTGGAACCGAGTGCAAGCCGATCGTCGCAGTCCCCATCGTCCTCCCTGCTGATGCCGTCTGCCCAACCTGACGAAGCCCCTGGGTCGGAGACGACGTCGCCGGGCGGACCACGGCTACCACCCACTGCCGCCGCGCAGCCCGTGACGCCGAGCGAGAGTGCGCAGAAGGACCCTGGTATGTCCGCCGGACCGGATGAGGAGGTGACCGCCACGGAGGAACCCGAGGAGGTGGCACATCAGGTCGATGGAGACGCGGAGCTCGCGACCATCGAGCAGCCTGTATCCAAGGCTGTGAAGCTGGAGGAGCCGGCCGAGGTGACCGACGGGATCACGGCAACGGTCAGCTCCCTGGAGGCGATACAGGCTGAAGCATTCGGTATCGGTGAGATAGCGGGACCCGCGCTGCGCTTCGTCGTGACCGTGCAGAACGCTACCGACAGTGCGGTTGACCTCGGTAACTCTGTAGTGACTGTCCAGTACGGGCCCGACGAACTGCCGGCGGTCCAGCTCACCGGGTCGGGCGCGAAGCCGTTCGAGGGTTCAGTCCCTCCGCACGAGTCGGTGAGCGCCACCATGGTCTTCGCCGTACCAGTCGATCAGCGCGCCCAAACGACGATTCTCCTCAGCATCGAGGCCTCGTCCCCGATAGCGGCATTCCACGGCCCAGCACCAGTCGAAGAAGGATAGCAATGAGCTCTTACCAGCTGGGTTCCGGTCGGGCCCTGACATCGATCGGTATTCTCCGCCGTCTCCCGGGGGCGGGGTTGCGCAGGATCACCGCCATCATGTGCACGCTCGTCATCGGCATATCGGTGGCTCTTGTCGGTGCTCCGGCTTCCGTCGCCGATACATCGCCGATGGATCCGTCGGCCCCGGACAGTCCGACGACCGTCTCCGCCGATGCGCTTCCCACCGTACAGATCGACGGTGTCGTCTGGCAGCAGATCGTCCTCGGCAACACGGTGTACGTCGCGGGCAGTTTCACGACGGCCCGTCCGGCCGGCGCGCCGGCCGGCGTCAACACGGTGTCCCGCAACAACATCCTGGCCTATGACATCCGCACCGGTACCCTCATCGACTCCTTCGCCCCGGATCTCAACGGGCAAGCCACAGCCATCACATCATCGCCTGACGGCTCCCGGATCTATGTCGGTGGTTCATTCACCTCTGTGAACGGAGCCTCGGTCTGGCGCGTCGCGGCTCTCGACCCGTCCACCGGACGCCTCCTCACGAATTTCGTCCCGAAGATGGATGCATCGGTTCGGGCCATCGTGGCGACCAACGACACGGTCTATCTCGGCGGTGTGTTCACCGGCGTCGGTTCCGTGGTCCGATCGCGGCTTGCCGCCTTCAGTGCGAGCGACGGAGCGCTGCTCGACTGGGCGCCGGCGGCCGGCGACGGACAGGTGAATGATCTTGTCCTGTCGCCGGACGGGACGAAGATGGTGGTGGGAGGATCCTTCACGACGCTCAACGGTTCCAATCGACCCGGCTACGGACTGGCTGCCCTCGACGTGGCGACCGGTCAGCAGCTGCCCTTGCCCGTGAATGACATCGTCCGCAACGGGGGACCGAACGGATCGATCACAAGCCTGTCCTCAGATTCCACGAACGTCTACGGGTCCGGCTACACCTTCGGCCGTAGCAGCACACTCGAAGGGATCTTCTCAGTGAAATGGTCCGACCTCTCGACCGAGTGGCTCGAGGACTGTCACGGCGACACGTATTCGGTGCATGCCCAGGGCGACGTGATCTACGCTGCTGGACACGCGCACTACTGCGGAAATATCGGTGGCTTCCCCCAGGAAGCACCCTGGGACTTCAACAGGGCCATCGCCTTCAGTAGGACGGCCACCGGCAAGATCTCAGACGAGGCGCATGGATACACCAATTTCGAAGGAAATCCTTCGCCCACTCTTCTGAACTGGTTCCCGAGCATTCTGGACGGACGGTACACGGGCCAGAACCAGGGTCCGTGGTCCGTCACCGGGAATTCGCAGTATCTCTCCTACGGGGGCGAGTTCCCTTCGGTGAACGGGACCGCGCAGCAGGGCTTGGTCCGGTTCGCCGTCAAGGACCTTGCACCCAACAAGCGTGGTCCTCGGGTCACGGGTGCGAACTTCAACCCGACCGTCAGATCTCCCGAGGCGGGCGCTGTGCGGGTACGCTGGCAGGCCAACTGGGACCAGGACAACAAGAACCTGACCTATCAAGTCCGTCGTGACAACGCCGTGATCAAGACCGTGGACCAGGAATCCACCTTCTGGGAGCGGCCGGGTTTGACGTTCCTCGACGAAGGGCTCGTGCCCGGGCGTCAGTACGGCTATCGAATCTTCGCCACTGATCCACTTGGTAACGAGGTCCGGTCCGACACTGTCCTGGTGACCGTTGCGTCCGAGACGCCGCCGATCGGTGCATACCAGCAAACCATCCGACGCGACGAACCGGCGCATGCTTGGCGACTCGGGGAGGCGACCGGACCAACCGGATTCGACGAGGTTGGCGCTGACGACCTGGCGGCATCGGCTGGGGTCACGTTCGGCACGGCAGGAGCGATCAGCGCGGAGTCGAACACCGCTGTAACACTGAACGGGACGACGAGCGGAATCCTCTCAGATCCGACCCGTGTCAAGAGGCCTAACGTCTTCAGCGCGGAAGCGTGGATCCGGACGACTAGTACCAAAGGTGGCAAGGTCATCGGGTTCGGCAACGCCCTTAAGACGCTGTCGGACGACGTGGACCGTCACGTCTATATGGCCAACAATGGCCGGCTGTATTTCGGGGTGGCCCCGAAAGGAGTGCGCCGAACGATCAACAGTGCCGCCAGCTACAACGACGGACGATGGCATCACGTCGTGGCCACACTGGGGTCCGAGGGCATGCAGCTCTACGTCGACGGGGTACGCGTGGCCACTCGATCGGACACGACAACCGGCGAGTCCTACGACGGGTACTGGCGTATCGGAGGCGATAATCTGAGTGGGTGGTCGTCCGCGCCGACAAGCAGGTATCTCGCCGGGGCAGTGGACGAGGTAGCCATCTACCCATCGGCGCTCAGCGCCGAGGCGGTGAAGCGCCACTTCGATGCGGGAACAACGGGCGTGCTTCTGAATGCACCGCCGGCGGCTCGGTTCGTGTCGGTGGTCGATGGGTTGGGTGTCGCGGTGGACGGGTCGGGTTCGACTGACTCGGACGGGACGGTCGAGTCGTATGCGTGGGACTTCGGTGGTGGGGTGACGGCGACTGGTGTGAAGGCGTCGCATACGTATGCTGCTGCCGGGACTTATCCTGTGCGGTTGACCGTCACGGATGACAAGGGGGCGACGCACAGTACGTCGAAGGATGTGACAGTTGTCCAGGCTCCTGCGAATGTACCGCCGGTGGCTGGGTTCGTGTCGGTGGTCGATGGGTTGGGTGTCGCGGTGGACGGGTCGGGTTCGACTGACTCGGACGGGACGGTCGAGTCGTATGCG
>NZ_SSWH01000002.1:0-157298 GCF_004803505.1 Arthrobacter echini | reverse complement strand
TGTCCAGGCTCCTGCGAATGTACCGCCGGTGGCTGGGTTCGTGTCGGTGGTCGATGGGTTGGGTGTCGCGGTGGACGGGTCGGGTTCGACTGACTCGGACGGGACGGTCGAGTCGTATGCGTGGGACTTCGGTGGTGGGGTGACGGCGACTGGTGTGAAGGCGTCGCATACGTATGCTGCTGCCGGGACTTATCCTGTGCGGTTGACCGTCACGGATGACAAGGGGGCGACGCACAGTACGTCGAAGGATGTGACAGTTGTCCAGGCTCCTGCGGGAGACGGTGTCCTTGCGGCGGATTCCTTCGGTAGGACTGTGTCTTCCGGGCTGGGTACCGCCGAGCAGGGCGGTGCCTGGACCCTGGCGGGTTCGTCGTCGTTGTTCTCGGTGGCGAACGGTGTCGGTTCGATCCGGATGAATAGTGCCGGGTCTGGTCCGTCGGCGTATTTGGCATCTGTGTCGTCGGCGGACACGGAGGCGACGGTGAAGTTCGGCCTGGACAGGATCGGTAGCGGTGGTGGGACGTATGTGTATGTGGTGGGGCGGAAGGTGGGGTCCGCCGAGTATCGCGGGAAGGTCTGGGTCTCGTCCTCGGGTGCGGTGAGTCTGGACGCGACGCGGGTGGTCGACGGGACCCTGACGACGCTTGCCTCGCGCAGTGTCTCCGGGCTGCGTCTCGCAGCGGGTGAGCAACTGCAGGTACGCCTCCAGGTCACCGGGAACTCGCCGACCAGGGTGAACGCGAAGATCTGGAAGGTCGGAACGGCAGAGCCGACAGGATGGGCCGTGACCGCCACCGATGATACGGCGGTGCTGCAGTCGGCCGGGAGTGTCGGACTGATGACGTATCTGTCCGGATCGGCCACCAATGCGCCGATCACCGCGAGCTTCGACGACCTCAGAATCAGCACGCTGCCCTAGCCCCGTCCAGCAGGTCCCGGCCGAGCTGAGGCCTTCGCAGGAGAATCAGAAGGATCCCATGACTGCTCACCCACCCCACTCCGGCACATCGCTCTCGCTGACGAGCGTGCAAGGACTGCGCAAGGCATTGAAGAGGATCAGGAACCGAGCGCTGTGGTCGTATCTGCGGGTGCGGAACGTCGTCGACCGTAGCCCGGTCATCGGCGACGCACCCCTTGTCGTCTCACTCACCACCTACGGTGACCGGGTTGGTGCGGCCGCCGTCGCCATCGAGTCCATTGCGCGTGGCAGGATCAAGCCCTCCAGGATCGTCCTGTGGATGGACGACGCAGTTCTCTACGAGGAGAGGCCGGCGGCGCTTCGACGGCTCGAAGGACGGGGACTGGAGATCAGGCTCAGCGAGAATTACGGTCCACACACCAAGTACTACCCCTTCGTGCGGTCGCAGCGGGAGCACCAGCTGCCGCTGGTCACGGCGGACGACGACATCATGTACCCGCAGGACTGGTTGAACCGGCTCTACGAGGCCTACGAGCTTCATCCGTCCAGCATCAATTGCCACTGGGCGAGCCGCATCCTGCTGACCGGCGAGCACCTTGCGAGTTACCACACCTGGCCGAACTGCACCGATACCACGCCTGGTTTCTCCAACTTCGGTCTGGGTGTCTCAGGCGTGATCTATCCACCGGCGATGCTCACCGCACTGGCGGCGCGCGGTGCGGCCTTCCGCGAGTTGAGTCCGACGGCCGACGACGTCTGGTTGCACTGGACGGCGTTGCGCTCGAGGATTCCGGTCCGTCAGATCTCCCCCGTCCCAAGGCACTTCGCGCTGATACCCGGCACGCAGGGACGAACGCTGATGTCCACCAACAATGTCGAAGGTTCCGGGAACGACACCTGGATCCGGGGACTGTATTCAGAAGGCGATCGGAGCACGATAGCGGACGCCTTCTCCGTCGAGCCCGCCTAGGCCGAGGCGGGTGGTTGCAGAACCGGACGGCCGGAGCTCCCGGCCCGACGTTTCTCTCTCTACCAGGCAACACATCGCACGATGAAGGCAGGTCTGTCATGACCGATCGCTCAGTAGTAAGAGAGGGGCCGGTTGCACGCATCCGGACCGCTCGCCCAACCGGCGCCCTAAGGCACAGATGGAATCGAGTTGCCAATATTCCTCTGTGCATTCTCCTCGCCTGCCTGACCATGTTCGGAAGCCCACCAGCTCAGGCGGACACCGCCCCCCTGGACCCGGCGAATCCGGCGACGCCCGTCACGGTATCCACGGACGCCCTGCCGACCGCCCAGATCAACGGCGTGGCGTGGCAGCAGGTGATCGTCGGCAATACGGTCTACGTCGCAGGGAAATTCACGACAGCTCGGCCCGCGGGCGCCACACCGAACACGAATACCGTGACGCGGAACAATATCCTCGCCTACAACCTGACCACAGGTGCCCTGGTGACGTCGTTCGCCCCCGACCTCAATGGGCAGGCGCTGGCGATTGCTGCTGCACCCGACGGTTCCAGAATCTACGTCGGAGGAGACTTCACTTCCGTCAACGGAATCTCGCGGTTGCGCGCGGTTGCTCTCAACCCCTCGACGGGAGAAGTGGTCACAAGCTTCAACCCGCGGATGGGAGGGTCCGTGCGTGCCATTGCAGCAACCAGCGACACGGTGTACCTGGGTGGAGCGTTCACGTCCGTGGGCTCGGCGTCCAGGTCCCGCCTGGCCGCAGTCAAGGCGACCGACGGATCGCTCCTGCCATGGAAGCCCGTCGCGAACGAAAGGGTCAATGCGCTCGTCGTATCACCTGATCGGTCGCAGGTGATCATCGGCGGAGCCTTCACCACGCTCAACGGTACGGGCCGCCCCGGCTATGGTCTCGGACGGGTCGACGCCGCTTCGGGGGCCACGCTTCCGCTACGCGTCAACGATGTCGTGCGCGACGGTGGTAAGGACTCGGCAATACTCTCGCTCTCCTCCGACAGGACCCGCTTCTACGGAACCGGGTACATCTTCGGTACCGGCGGGAATCTCGAGGGCGCCTTCAGCGGACGATGGTCTGACGGTGACCTCGCGTGGGTCGAGGACTGCCATGGTGATACCTATGGGATCTGGGCATCCTCGACCGCGGTGTACACGGCAGGTCATGCGCACTACTGCGGCAACATCGGTGGGTTTCCGCAGACGGAGCCGAGGACGTGGTGGCGCGCAATCGGGTTCAGCAAGGCCGCCACCCGGACGGCGACCGCTGACATCTACGGGTATCCCAGTTTCACCGGCCGCCCAGCTCCTGATCTCCTCACCTGGTACCCACAGTTGGACACCGGTACCGTTACCGGACAATCCCAGGGCCCATGGACGGTCAGCGGCACTGAACAGTACGTCGTCCTGGCCGGAGAATTCCGGAATGTGAACGGGAGAGCGCAACAGGGCCTCGTCCGATTTGCTGTCCCGGCCATTGCTCCCAACGCGGACGGACCGAGACTGTCGGGCAGCGGGATGAAGCTGGTGTTGACCTATCTGCGCGCAGGAGAGGTGCGGGTCCGGTGGCAGTCGAACTGGGACCGCGACAATCAGAACCTCACCTACCGGATCATCCGGGACGGAAACACCGGATCGGCCGTACGAACCCTCGACGGCCAGTCGACCTTCTGGAATCGACCGTTCATCGAGGTCGTCGACCGCGGGCTGGCGGCGGGAACCCACACCTACCAAATCCTGGCGGCTGACCCCTTCGGTAACACCGTGGGGTCGGACACGGTCGGTGTTGCAGTTCCTACGGGTGATCCAGGAGGACCCGGAAATACGCCTCCCACGGCGGCCTTCTCCGTCGCGGTCGACTCATTGAGGACGACCGTGGACGGGTCCGGCTCCACCGACCCGGACGGGACGGTCCGATCCTACACGTGGGACTTCGGCGATGGCGGAACAGCGACCGGCGTCACCGCGACCCATGAGTACGCCGGGGATGGAACCTATCCGGTGCGCCTCACCATCACCGACGACGACGGGGCCGCGGCGTCGGCCACACGCCAGATCACCGTCGTCGACGATGGTCCGCCCCCAGTCGGCGGTAGGCTCGTCCGCGACGGGTTCGAACGGACCGTTCCTTCCGGGTTCGGCAGTGCCGATGAGGGCGGACCCTGGACGACCAGCGGCTCCGCATCGATGTTTGCTGTGCGTGACGGAGTCGGCAGCATCACTCTCGATCGTCCGGGGGCCGGACCGTCAGCAGGCGTCGCCGGAGTGGCCTCGACGCGGACCGACTCCACCGTCGGAGTGGCGCTGTCGAAGCTGGGCAGCGGAAGTGGCACGTACTTCTGGCTCTCGGGACGCAGCGTGGGTCCGAACGACCGCTATCAGGCCAAGGTCCAGATCGCCGCCGACGGGGCCGTCCGTCTCGACGCCACGCGTAGTGTGAGAGGGACCGAGACCTCATTGATGTCCCGGTCGGTCCCTGGCCTGCGCTACCGCCCAGGTCAACAGTTGCAGATCCGCCTGCGTGTCGTCGGCGTTGCACCGACGACACTCAGTGCGAAGGTGTGGTCCGCAGGCTCCCCGGAGCCGTCGGAGTGGTTGGTCACAGCAACTGACTCCACGGCTGCGCTGCAGTCATCGGGGAGTATCGGGATCTTCACCTACCTGTCGAGTGGAGCTTCCAACGCACCGGTGGTCGTGACCCTCGACGATGTGGTTGTCGATAGCGTGCCCTGATCGGGAGTCGGCTACGTGCGCCGGTATTCCCGGTACACGTAGCCGATCGCTCCGGAAACCATGCCGGCGCCGCGTGCAACTGTCC
Organism: Arthrobacter echini; assembly: GCF_004803505.1. Lineage (GTDB taxonomy): Bacteria > Actinomycetota > Actinomycetes > Actinomycetales > Micrococcaceae > Arthrobacter_D > Arthrobacter_D echini. The sequence goes on along the minus strand of NZ_SSWH01000002.1, from coordinate 152,580 downwards.
GTGCTCCTCTGGCCTGCCATGTCAAGGACCTCCCGACTACTCCCGGGACGACCCGCGCGGAACCTCCAGCGATGCGCATGAGCCCAGCCAGGACCAACCTGATCCGACCGAGGACACGCGTTACGGTCGTCGAGGCCAGTTCCAGGCTGACCCGGCTCCAGCTGTTTCCACTGCTGAAGGCCCGGTGCAGGACCCACGAGCGGGTCAGCCTGTTCGCTGGTACACGATCCACCACTACGGCCTCATTGCACCAGACGATTTTCCCTCCCTGCTGCGACAGACGACGCGTGAAGAGGGTGTCCTCGCCTCCCAGTAATCCGTACCGGCGGTCGAAGGCCAGCCCGAAGTGCCGTACCTGTTCCAGATCGAGCAGGAGATTGTTCGTCGCCGCTACTGTGACCGCTGTTCCTGTGGGCATTCTTCGACGCGTGAAGAAGTTTCCTGCGCTGATCCAGGGATCAGGAGGATGGGCGTACTCGGAGATGACCGGTCCAACCACAGCCGCCGCGCCTGTACGCCTCTGGGTTGCCAGGAGGTGGTTCAGCCAGCCCTCCGTCGGTCGTTCGTCGTCGTCGATGAAGACCAGTAATCGGGAAGCGCCGGCTTCGGTCATGGCCCGGCTGCGTGCTGCCGCAATTCCTGGTTCGGGTTCGTGGACGTAACGCACCATGGTCGGGTCCTGAGCAGTGACGAACGCCCGTGCACTTGCCGCCGGATCGTTGTCGACGACGACAACGGAAGCCGGGATGGTGCTCGACCTCGCCTGGGTCACCAGTGCGGGAAGAATGGCAGCCAGGTCATCGGGCCGTCGGAAGGTGAGGACGGCAATGACGAGAGGCGTGGTGTCGGGTACGGGCATCGTGGTCCTTTTTCGTGGAAGCAGCGTCACGGGTCTACCTGCGGATGGCGGCCAGGGTTGCCACTCGTGAGAGAAAGACACGTGTCCTGTCCCGGTGAACCAGCCGAAGGACCCCCACAGCGACGACGATGAAGGCAGCGAGGCCGGCGAGCAGGTCAAGGCCGGCCGGTAGATCGACGAACCCTGCGCCGAAGTAGGCAGCCGCTCCCCAGATGCTGCAGTGCACAGCGGGCCAGATGGTGGCCACCTGTGCGCCGACAGAAGCGCCGGACAGGCGCGACTGGATGACCAGGAGGACAGGGGTGAGCAGGAAGCCGCCGACGGCGTACCCCACTGCTACCCAGAGCAGCCCGAACTGTAGTCCGACGACGATGCCCGACACCTGGAGGACGGTCGCGAGGATCTCGTACCGCAGATTCAGCCCCGCTCGTCCCAGTCCGCGCATCAGGGAGGGCGCGATGAAGAAAATGGTCTCCCGGGCTCCTGCTATCGCAAGGACGCTCAGCAGCGGGGCAGCTTCCACCCAGTCCTGACCGAGGACAAGCGTCACGAGGAGGGGAGATGCACAGGCGGAGAAGACCATGACGGGGACCACCAGCATCGACAGGACCTGCATCGACGTGAGCAGATTCGCAGACACAAGCGCCTTGTCGGACGACGTCCGGGAGAACACGGGGAACATGACCCGGTTCACCGTCTGACCGAACAGCATCACCGGAACAGCAAGCACTCGGTAGGCCATGCCGTACAGCGACAGCGACGTGACGCCGAGGTAGCGGCCGACGAGGATGTTGTCGATGTTCCTGGAGAAGTAGGCGAGCGCGTTCACGCCGAACACTCCGACGCTGAATCTCAGGAGCGGGAGAACTTCACGAAGATTCACGTTGGGGGCCGGTCCTCGCGCTGCGAGCAGGAGCACAGCGGCGGCGACGACATCGGTGGCGATCACCTGGAATACAACAGCGAAATAGCCTGCGCCGAGCAGTGCGGAGGTAACACCTGCGACGGTTCCTGACGCCGCACCTGCCACGTCGGAGACTGCCATGCCACGGAAGATCAGGCGGCGGGCCAGGACGGCCCGAGGAACGATGCCGAGGGCTTTGGCGGGCAAAGCGACCGCGAGGATCTGGAGAATCAGGACCAGTTCGGGAACGGAGAAGAAATCGGCCAACGCCGGTGCGATCACCCAGGTCAGACCTCCGAGCAGCACGGCCATGACGAGATTGAGCGTGACCGTTGCCCCCGGTGCTCGCGGCGAGAGGTCAGGACGCTGCACAAGTGCGGCGGACAGCCCCTGATCGAGCAACAAGGTCACGAGGACGACATAGATGCTGGCCACACTGATGATGCCAAAACTTTCCGGACCGAGTATTCGGGCGATGATCAAGGCGCCCACGATCTGAAAGCCCTGGCGGCCGATCACGGCGAGCATCGACCACCTGATACCTCGTACCGCCGCCGATTGTCGGTACATCCCGTCGCCGTCGTCGCCCGCCGCTGCGGTCCGGGACGCGCGTGAGGTCGTCCGCCTCAATCGTCGGTCCATGCCGTCCGCTCCAGTGCCTCCGATATGGCCCGTCGGTAGGCGGCTGTCCCGTGTTTGCCGCTGGCAGAGACGGAGTCCCGCGCGGCGGCATCCCGGTAACGACCCCATTCCTCGGCGACACGTTGCAGGGCCTGTGCCAACTGCAGCACGTCGCCGGGCGGGACGAACTGAACACTCTCATAACCCCCCGCGGCTTCTTTCAGTCCCGACGTCTCGCTGACGACCAGCGGGCGTCCCGCGAGAAGGGTCTCCACGGCTGTATTGCCGAACGGCTCGTCGAGCCGGGAGGAGACCACCGCGACGTCGGAAGCGGTCCGGAAGGCAGATACATCGGCATGGAAGCCATGGAAGGAGACCACCGACTCGAGGCCCTGCCGTGCAACACTTTCACGCAGCGTCGCCTCGTAGGGCTCGTACCCCGGGTAGACGGCGCCAACGATGTCCAGATGTACCGACACTGATCGCCTGGTCAGCTCCCCGACGGCGTCGATGACGGCGTCGACGCCCTTCCTGTACGACAGTCGGCCGACGTACAGCACCGTCAGTGGACTGGGCGTCTCACGCCGTGCAGGTGCGGCACCTGAGGGTCCTGGTACCCCGTTGTACACGATCTTGAGGCGTCCCGAGAGGCGGGGGAGGGCACGAACGTGGACGCCGGAGCTGTACGTGCTGTTGGCGACGACCGAGGTGGCGATCAGGAGAGGGGCGGCGAGAGCAATCTGCAGCAGCCTGGACGCGCTGCCTTCCGCCTCATGGACATGAGTGAGGACCCTACGCCGAGTCAGACGTGCCAGTATCGGCCACAGTGGGATCGTGATCGTGTTCACGTAGAGCACGTCCGGGGCGAAGTGGTGGATCAAGCGCAGCCCTCGAAGCGATCCCATGACGCTCGAGGCAGCAAGCCGCGCAACTCCTCCGAGGGACATGAGGTTCTTCCGCAGCACAGGCGAACTGCACCGGTAGACTGCAACGCCCCGCCTGCGGAGCTCCGGTACCAGCGGCCCGTCGACAGGCAGGGCCACTCCGACCGTCCACCCAGCTTCCAGGAAGCCGTCGACACTTTCCAGTAGAACCCGATCGGTCCCATAGAGCTCACTACTCGGATGTGCGACGAGAACCCGCATGTCTTGCTTCCTCACTGCACTCCCCCTGCTCGGCACCAGGACCGGCGCGTTCGCGGTGCTCGATGCGCCCTTGACTAGCAATGATTGCATGCAGGTGTACCAATAGGATGGACCTTGATCGTCCACAAGCGTATCGACGGGGTAACCTGACGACCGAACGGTGGACGCGGCCCGGGTCGTGGTCCTCGGCCGGCCTGGTCTACGAGAGTGAAAGCCGGGAAGGTGCTCCAGGCGCCCGTCGGCGCCCCTGATGAAGGCAGGTCTAGATCGATGATCCAGGACAATTTCGTCCGTTCCGCGCTGAGGAACTGGTGGATGGTTCTCCTCTCGGTCCTGCTCTGCACGGGTATAGCCGCCGTCATCACGGCTGCAACCGTTCCCGTCTACGAGAGCACGGTGAGGTTCTACGTGTTTGCTCCGACAGCGACAGGTCAGACGGCACTGCAGGCGGACGAGCTCGCCCGCCTGAGGATCGTCGGGTATGCGCGTCTGCTCACCAGCGAACGCATCGTCGAACAGATCGCGAAGGCGAGCGGTGCCGACCTGCCGATCGAGGAGGTCCAGGACATGATCAGTGCAAACGGGGATGCCGAGACGTTGTTACTGACCGTCAATGTCCGCAGCACGGATCAGGACGAGGCTTCTGCACTTGCTTCGTCCGTCGCTACCAACTTCAACCGGCTCGTCAACGACCTCGAGGATTCGGGGAGCGCGGATGCGGACACCAGGCTCAACGTCGTGGCTGGACCCACGAGTGATGACAATCCAGTATCGCCGCGCGAGACCTTGAATTACGGGCTCGGTATACTGGTCGGAATGGCGCTCGGCATGGGTCTGGTGATCCTGCGCGGGAGGTCCGACGCATCCTTGTACTCGGTCGACGACGTGGAAGCCGCCAGCGGTCTGCGGCTTCTCGCGACGGTGCCTGCGGTGAACAGGGCCGGACGCAGGAGATCCGGCGGCGCGGACCGGGAGTCGGTTGTCCTCGAGGCATTGCGCAACCTTCGCACCACACTGCGTTTCCGCTCGGATGCGGACGCACTGCGCACCATAGCAGTCACGTCCTCGTCGAGGGGCGAGGGAACCTCGACCGTTGCTCTGAATCTTGCTGCTGCATTCGCAGAAGCGGGTCACCGCACAGTGCTGGTCGAAACCGACGTGCGCAATCCCCAGCTCGCCGAGACGCTGGAAACGGGGGAGCGGAGGGGCCTGTCAGATGTGCTTGCACACCCGGGTGACCTCCTCGACGTCGTCACGCCCGGTGGCGAGGAGGGTCTGTGGATGATGGGCGCGGGATCAGCGGATGAGCGGACGCCGGGGGTATCTGGAAGCGCCGATCTCGACCACTTCCTCGACGAAGCTCGGAAGTCCTTCGACATCGTGATCCTCGATACAGCATCTCTGCTTCCATTCGCGGACGCACGGGCGTTCTGCGCGGTCTCCGACGGAGTCGTGGTCGTGGCCCGGTACGGACGATCGAACCAGGGAAGGCTCAAAGCGGCCGAAGAGATGCTGGATCTTGTCCACGCCAACGTGCTCGGGGTGGTCTTCAACGCAGTTCCGCAGAGCAAGCGCAGATTCGCGAGGTCCCCGTCCACGCCCAGATCTGACCGCACGAGACCGCGCTCCGCATCGGACATCATCGCTCTTGAGCAGCGTGGACAGCACCTGGACCGCCGCTGATGGACAGCCGAGGCAGGCCGGCCGGAGGAGGACGGCACTGAGATGCAGTTGCTCGGATGGATAGCTCTGTGCGTCCTGACGGCCGGGCTCCTCCGGACCCGCCCCCTCGTCGCGATCATCCTCGTCGTGGCGCTCTGGTTCTTCGTTCCGACCGTGGGAAGCTACCTGCTCACGGGGCAGCGGTTCGGTCCATGGACCTTCCATGCCGCGTCGTGGCTCATATTCGCCATCTTCGGCGTGCAGCTTGCGTGTGATCCACGATCGCTGATGCGCGCAATCGGCAGGCATGCGTACGTCTTCCTTGTCCTCGCCCTTGTCCTCGCCGTGTCCTTCCTGACCACCAGGACCGTCCAGGAATCCGGTGGAGTGGTTCTGTTCGTCGATCAGATGGTCGCTCCGGTCGTCCTCTTCCTGCTGATCATCTCCACGGGTGCTGGGATGCCGAGTCTCCTTCCGGTTCTCCGGACAGTCTTGCTGGTCTTCGCTGCCATCGTCACGGTCGTAGCGGTCTGCCAGTGGTTTGCCCAGGACGTGCTGTTCTACGAGGCAGGGTTCCTCACCCAATTTTGGTTCAATCCCGACACGCAACGGTGGATGGGAACCTTCGACCAGCCCCTCGCCCTGTCCCTCGTCCTTTGCGCGCTCATGCCCCTCGTCGCGGGTGTCCGCAGTCTCGCCATTGCGGTCCCGCTGATCGCGCTGTTCATCAGCGGCGTGCTGATCAGTCAGTCGCGCGTGGGCCTGGTGGTGGCTGCGGCCGGGGCCGTCTACGCGATAGCAGCCTCGAGGCACCGCGCGTCAACTAGGGTTCTCGCACTATCGGTCATCGGTGCAGGCTTCATTCCCCTCCTGATCTCGCCACTGGGACAGGGTCTGCTCGGTCGGGTTGCCGACGATACCGGCTCTGCTGAGGCCAGGAACGACGCCTACGCAGTGTTCCTGCGCGACTGGAGCCGGTATCTCATCACCGGTGACGGAATAGGTTCCAGTTATGAGGCCGCGGATTACGCCGGTCTTCAGACGACCTTCGAGAGTTCGATACTGATGTATGCGGTGGATATCGGCATCGTCTTCGCTGTCCTCTACTTCGGGTCATTGCTGACGCTGGTGCTGGTCAACCGTTCGAGGCAAGCCGTCCCAGGGTTGACGCTGGCAGGGCTGGTCGTCGTGTTCGTACCCCAGACCTATAGCGGTCTGGCGACGCGTTCGGTCGCCGGCATCGTCGTGTGGACGATCGTCGCGCTCGTCGTGGTCGCCGCCGAGCGGTCCCGTGAGAGCCCAAGGGTCACCTCTCGGGAAGTGGGTGGATATCGCGCGGACTCCGATGGACGCCGGGCCGTCGTCGCCAGAAGGGTGAATGCCCGAGTCCCTACGTCCTGGATCGGACGCTAGGTCCATGCAAGCAACCCAGGGCCCGCATGGGCTCCCGTCCCGGCGAGACTTTCTGGCGTTCACCACGAGCGCAATCGTGCTCGTGGGGTGTTCCGAGGTGACGCCCGGTCCGAAACGACAAGCAGTGCACACCGTCGACAGTATGCTCGAAGACCCGGTGTTTTATGTAGCCCATCGTGGATCCATGGACAACTGGCCTGAACATACGGCGGAGGCATACGCCCAGTCACTTGCAGCAGGGGCGAGAGCGATAGAGATTTCGCTCAGCGCGACAGCGGACGGCGAGTTGGTCTGTCACCACGACCTGAACACGCTCAGGATGACCGGTGTCGACCGTCTCATTGCCGAGACGACCCTGGAGGAATTGAGCAAACTTCAGAATGATGCCAGGCCCTGGCTCGGACCGAACAGTTTACTGCTTCCCATCCCTCGCCTCCGCGACGTTCTGGACAAGCACGCTGCGAACGCCGTTATCTTCGTCGAGGACAAGCAAGCCACGAACACTGTCGAACTGCTCGATCTCATGGACTCGTACCCCGAGTCCACCCGGCACTTCGTGTGGAAACAGCCGGCACTGACCGACATCCCGGTCGAGGTGACTGACCGCGGTTACATGACCTGGGGATATCTGACCGGTGACGATCTCGCGGTCGCCGAACGGACGCCACTCACCGGCGTGGCTGGGCGATACGATCTCATCGGGATCCACCATTCCGCCTCCGACGACCTCGTCCGTACGATCGTAGGGCTCGGAAAGCCCGTCATGGCGTGGGAGGTACACACCCGTTCGACCCGGGACCGACTTGTTAGTCTCGGAGTGCGAGGAATGATGTGCTCCAACATTCCTTACGTCACAGCGTCCACCGCACGCAACACCTCCGACGTCTTCGCGACAGGCCTGCGCGGCGATGGAGACCTTCCGTGGGCACTTGCGTGGAGTCACCAACCAGAGATCAGCAGTGCAAGATCCTCGATCCTCATCGACCATAAGGACAAAGCGAGCTACTGCATGGGATCGCTCTGTCCTATCACATCCATTGATCACAGCATCACGTTCGAGATGCGGTGGCCCGAAGCACTACCCCGGGGCAACGATCATGCGGGCGTCGCATTCGGGCAGCATGACGACTCCGTCTATCGCGTCCGGGAGCCTTCGGCATCCGGGGGATACCACCTGATTATCAACCGAGATGGGGAGTTCGCCCTGTTCGGGCGGGTCGCGGAGGCCGTGGACGGCTACGAGTTGGGCCGCGCTGCAACCGAGCCCCCTGTTCCGGGCGAATGGATGAGCTTCCGTATCGACGTATCGGCCGACACCGTAGCGTGCACCCGGCTCGATGGTGGAGGCGGCACTCTTACGGCGCATTCCAGTCTGTACAGGGGCGGCTACTTCTCCCTGTGTCGGAATTATTACGCATACCCGCCGGTGGAGTTCCGTGGCATTTTTGTAGCGTAGGAACAGCGGTCCGACGGCATCGTCAACCCGTGATACAGTCTCTGCTGATCACGGGACAGTCGATCGTCCTCACATAGCGACGACGTCAGGCGGTCGCCCACGGCTCAGAGTGGGTCCGCCGTGGCGGTGAAGGCCGACTGAGGATTCGGCCGGACGGTTTCGGCAGTGTCAACCCGCCGTGCCTCCGATGCCGACGCATTGGTGCACCGCTGACTAAGGGCTGGGCTTAGTTGCCAGGAGCGCGCTCGAACACGTTCTGGTGTTCCTGCAGCTCGTCGCATCTGACGAAGGACCCTTCATGAGGAAAACAACTACCGGTTTCATCGGCTCGCTGCTCGTGCTGCCCCTGCTACCCCTCACAGGAACGGCTTCCATGGCGACATCGCCGGAGACAGACGCCTGTGAGGCTATGGAAACAAGCATCTATCGGAGCATCAATCCGGATACCGGGGCGACTCTTCTGACTTCCTCCCTGTCGGAGGTGGAGCGCGCCAAGTCGGAGTACGGGTTTTCGGACAATCGCGGCCAGGCATTCAGGGCTGCCGCTGCGCCGTCCGACTCGCTTCAGCCTGTCTACCGGTTGTACCGCAACGGCAACTTTTCATGGATCCCGGACACTCCGGGGACGGGAGAGTACGAGAAGGCGAAAGCCGAGCACTCTTATCTGGCTCAGCACCTCGCCTTCTACGCGTCCACCACCCCACTCGACTGCGGGATTCCTGTGTACCGACTCCTCAAGGGAGACACGCATCGGTTCGTGACCTCCGACATGGAGCGTGCAGCACTGACACAGGCTGGGTGGATGGACGAGGGGGCGCGATTCTGGGTGGCGAAACCAAATACTCCGGCTCCGCCTGTTCCGGCTCCGCCTGTTCCGGCTCCGCCTGTTCCGGCTCCGCCTGTTCCGGCTCCGCCTGTTCCGGCTCCGCCTGTTCCGGCTCCGCCTGTTCCGGCTCCGCCTGTTCCGGCTCCTGGGGGTAATTGGGCATTGTGGTCCGATGTAGCCAAACCGGGCGAGAGCATCAATACCGTCCTCGCCAAACCTGAGCTCGCTGGAAAAGTGCTCAAGCTCCCTGCCGGCGTTTTCGAGGTCTCCAATTTTCGCAACCAGAATGCCGCGATCCGCGTTCCGCCGACTGTCAAGGGAATTATCGGCGAAGGACGCGACACAATCATCCGTATGAAGGCGAACACGTCGAGCTTCGGCGAGACAGTCCCGGCCCAGAGCGCCGGTGGTACGAATCAGCTCTACCTGCTGCGCATGAACGACGGCCAGGGTCAGATCCTCTCGAACTTCTGGCTTCAGGGCACCGAACAGGGGCACCTTTACAACGGGATCATGGTGGGCAATTCCTCGCCCGGTACGCGAGTCGAGAATCTACTGATCACGGGTGTCCCAGGAGACGCGGGCACGCCGCCGGGTGAAACTTTCGGGCTCAATTGGTGGCGCGGAAGTGAGTCGGTGACGCGCGACGTCGAGATCGACGGTTACCGATGGACCGGTGATTCGTTCAGTTCCCGAATCAGGGGACCGATCGTCGGCGCGTCGCCCATCGGCTACAACAACCACGACGGTGCCAGACTCTTCAACGTGCTGACGCACGACTCCGAAGTCGGCATGCCCACCTTCTGGTATTCCGACAACGCGCAGACGTGGAACCTGCAGTCGATCCGAAATGTGACAGGCATCAACCACGAGGAAAGTTTCAACATCGTGCATCATCAGCCAGTGATGCACAGTTCCTACTCGCGCCGACACATCAATTTCATGTCCAACAGGTCGGACGGGAAGCTCACCGTCATCGGGGCGACCACGGATGAATGGATCAGCGGGAGTCAGTCAGGCCCCATTGGAAAGGGGAAGCGGATGCTCGTGCTCACCCCCTACAGTTACCGCACGTCCAATGACAACACGATCAAAACTCCGCCCAGGATAGTCCTCGATGATGGTGTCACTGCGGTTCCATATACGTGGGCCCACTGAGCCACACGAAACCTGAGCGAGACGCCGGGAGCATCAGGCGGGGCGCAATCACCGCGGCTCGACACCCCATCCCTTTCTCTGGGCCAGGTAGGGCGACACCTGGACTCACCGGTCCTCCTTAGGTTGCACTGGGATGCCGTGCGCCACACTCAGGTGGCAGGATTAGCACAGCGAGTCCTTGCGTAATTGGCGCGGGGAGTACCGACTGATCCGAGGAGTCCCGCGTGCCCGTGATCGAAACACCCGTGACGCTCAGAGCCCCCGCGACCCAGCGTGCAGGGGGGATGACGGACACCGAGGTGTACAGCATCCGCAATGACTTCCCGATCCTGGGCACCGAGGTGAACGGCAGGCCGCTCGTGTATCTCGACTCCGGTGCCACCTCGCAGAATCCCGTGAGCGTGATGGAGGCGGAGCAGGAGTTCTACGAGCAACGCAACGCAGCAGTACACCGCGGTGCCCACACCCTCGCCGTGGACGCCACGGACGCGTACGAGGATGCCCGGGCAACGGTCGCCGGCTTCATCGGAGCTCGGGCCGACGAGATCGTCTGGACCTCCAACGCCACCGAGGGCATCAACCTCGTGGCCTACGCGATGTCCAATGCCTCCCTCGGTCGAGGGGGAGAGGCCGCCCGCCGCTTCGCCCTGGGCCCGGGCGACTCCATCGTCGTCACCGAGATGGAACACCACGCCAATCTGATTCCCTGGCAGGAACTTGCGGCGCGCACGGGTGCCGAACTGCGGTTCGTGCCGATCGACGACGACGGCGTCCTGAGACTCGAGACTGCCCGCGAGGTGATCGATCCCAGGACCAGGATCGTGGCGTTCTCCCACGCCTCCAACGTGCTCGGTACCATCAATCCCGTCTCCGAGCTCGTCCGCCTCGCGCGCGCCGTGGGGGCGCTGACACTGCTGGACGCCTGCCAGTCCGTGCCGCACCTCCCGGTCGATGTGAAGGCGCTCGACGTCGACTTCCTCGTCTTCTCCGGCCACAAGATGCTCGGACCCACGGGTATCGGTGCCCTCTACGGTCGCGCCGAGCTCCTGAACTCGATGCCGCCCTTCCTGACCGGCGGCTCGATGATCACCACGGTCACGATGGAGCGGGCCGAGTACCTGCAGGCGCCGAACCGTTTCGAGGCGGGCACCCAGCGCATCTCGCAGGCAGTCGCCCTCGGTGCTGCCGCCCGGTATCTCGGCGAGACCGGGATGCAGCGCGTCGAGGACTGGGAGCTACGCCTGGGGGAGCGGCTGGTCGCGGGCCTGGGTGAGATCGAGGGCATCCGCGTGCTCGGTCCGGCGGCAGGTCTGCCGCGCATCGGGCTCGCGGCGTTCGACGTCGACGGCGTGCACGCCCACGACGTCGGGCAGTTCCTCGACGCCAGGGGAATCGCCGTGCGCGTGGGCCACCACTGTGCGCAGCCACTCCACCGCCGGCTGGGACTCACGGCGACCACGCGCGCGAGCACCTATCTCTACAACACCACGGACGAGGTGGACGCGTTCCTGGACGCGGTCTCAGGGATCCGTACGTTCTTCGGAGCCACCCGATGAGTTCGGATCTCGAACAGCTGTACCAGCAGATCATCCTCGACCACGCACGGGCCCGGCACGGATCCCCCCTGCGGGACGACGACGGTGGCGGCGAGGTCAGGTACGGCGAGTCGCATCAGCTCAATCCCGTCTGCGGGGACGAGATCACGCTGCGCGCGGGCGTGGCGGGAGGCACGGTGACCTCCGTGAGCTGGGACGGAGCCGGCTGCGCGATCTCCATGGCGTCGGCGTCCGTGCTGACAGATCTCATGCAGGGTCTCTCGCGCGACGAGGTGATGCCCCTGGTGGACACCTTCCGGGACGTCCTGCGCTCGCGCGGGAGGGTTCAGGCCGACGAGGAGGTGCTCGGCGATGCCGCGGCCTTCGCCGGGGTCTCCCGGTTCCCGGCCCGCGTCAAGTGCGCCATGCTGGCGTGGGTGGCGCTGGAGGAGTCCCTGCTCGCATCCAACGCCTGATAGTACGTGGGCGAGGGTCCACCAGGCGCCCATGATCGGGGATCACTGGGGTAGGGCGATCGAGAAGCGGGTCCCCACACCGAGCTCGCTGGTCACCGAGATGGATCCGTGGTGCTCGCTGATGATGCTCCTGGTGATCAGCAGGCCCAGACCGACCCCGGTCGCCGACGAGCGGATCGACGCCGAGCGGAAGAAGCGGTCGAACACCTGCTGGAGTTCCTCCGGCGCGATACCGATGCCGGTGTCCTCCACCGTGATCCGCAGTTCGCCGTCGTCCATGGACGCATCCAGCGTGACGTCGCCGCCGGGCCTGTTGTACTTCACGGCATTGCTGAGCAGATTGTCGACGACCTGTCCGATGCGCTCACCGTCCACGACGGCCGATAGCGAGGCAGGTGCGCGATTGGTCAGCGTTATCCCCGCCCGGTTCGCGCGCACGAGGGACGATGCAGCGGCGTCGGCGAGGACCGCGCCCACATCGGTGGGGACAGGCCGGACCTCGAAGGTACCGGCGTTGATGGCCAGGAAGTCCTCGACCAGCCGCTCCAGCCGCATGGCGTTGCGCCTGGCGATCTCCAGGTAGCCGACGGCTTCCTCGGGAAGTTCCCCACCGAGTTCGAGGGTCACGTCGAGATAGCCGAGGATCGAGGTCAGGGGTGTTCTGAATTCATGCGAGATGTTCGAGAGGAAGTGATCCTTGGACTGCAGGGCGAGCATGAGATCGGTGATGTCGTTGAAGGACACCACGGTTCCTGCCAGGGATCCGTCGTCGTCGCGCATGCTCCTCGAGGAGACACTGATGGCGCGCTGGGCGGGAGGGTCCCCGGCCCAGATCTGCACGTCCTCCAGATCCTCCCCGCTGATGGCGCGGTGGACCGGGCGCTCGGCCGGGGTCAGGGCGCTGACGCGATCCGGCCCGTAGAGGAGCAGCTGACTCTCGTCGGGATCGGCGTTGTCCTCGGGTGCCGCGGTATTGTGCAGTTCCCGCTGGCGGGCGTTCATCAGCGTGTCGTGGCCGTCCGGGTCGACCACGAGGAGTCCCACCCGGACGGTTTCCAGGACAGTGCGGAGGAGTCGCTCGCGCATGCGTACGTCCTGGACGCTTCTGCGCAGGGCCCGCTCGGAGACCAGCACGGCCTCCTGGCTCCGTCGGTTCTCCTTCGTGAGGCTGGAGACGAACCACGTGAGGCCCGTGAGTACCACCGGCAACAGCACCAGGCCGACGATTCCTCCACCGAGCACCGGAGCGGCCCGAAGGATCGGCGGCAGCGAGACGAGCACTGCCGTGGCACCGAAGGTCAGGGCGACGGCGCTTGCCGTGCCCAGGTGCGACGCTCCGATCCAGACGGCAGGAAGGGCAGCGAGCAGACCCACGCCGGAGAGGGTCTCTCCTGCGCCGAACCGTACGAGCCCGACCACCAGGAAGTTCAGCAGGGGCAGTACGAGGGACCATCGCGGATGCAGTCTGCACCACGGCAGGACGGCGGCGCTCGTGCTGACGCCGAGGCTGAGCAGCGCACCGGCAAGGAAGAAGGCGGGCAACGCGTCGGCGTCGTCGGTGACCAGCCCGAGCAGCACCGTGATCATCAGGATCGCGGTGAGTCCCATCTGGGTCAGGATGATCGAGCGTTGCCGTACGGCCTCGCCCGAGCCCGGGGAGGTACCGGCACATCTGGCCCTCGGCCGCTCGGCCGCGGGGCTCTCAGTCACGGTTCTCGAAGACATCGGGTACGCCGTCGTCGTCGGAGTCGATCTTCTCCTCCTCGGCCATGGCGCGGTACCGCCTGTTGCGGCTGCGCAGGACGACGGTGGCCAGCAGCGCGGAGGTGAGCGACGCCAGGAGGATCGCGACCTTGGCGTGGTCGTCATGGGGTGAGCCTGCCCCGAAACTGAGATCGTTGACCAGGAGCGAGACGGTGAAGCCCACGCCCGCCAGGATCCCGACGCCGAGCAGATCCCACCAGCTCAGCCCGGGATCCAGATTGGCCTTCGTCGTCCTGGTGACGATGAGGGTGGTCAGCAGGACCCCGATCGGCTTGCCGAGAACGAGTCCGAGCACGATGCCGATGAGGACCGGATCGGAGAGCGCGGAGACGAACCCCTCGGCACCGCCGATCGCGACGCCCGCGGAGAAGAACGCGAAGACCGGTACCGCGAAGCCCGTGGAGAGGGGGCGGAACCGATGCTCCAGCACCTCGGCCAGCCCGGGCTTGTTCCGTCGCGGCAGCGCCGCCTTGCCGTTGGGCTTACGGCGCAGCACGGGTACGCAGAAGCCGAGCAGCACACCGGCGACGGTCGCATGCACGCCGGAGGCGTGCATGAGGGCCCAGGTGGCAACACCGAGGGGCAGCAGGATCAGCCAGGGCCCCCGTGTGGTCCTGCCGAAGAACTTCGGCCTGCTCTGCGCCAGGAGGGCGAACAGGCCGAGCGGCACGAGCATCCACAGCAGAAAGGCGAGGCTGACGTCCTCGGAGTAGAAGAACGCGATGATCGCGATGGCGATCAGGTCGTCGACGACGGCCAGCGTCAGCAGGAACAGCCGGAGGGCGCCGGGCAGGTGCGAACTGATGACGGCCAGGACCGCGAGGGCGAAGGCGATGTCCGTCGCCGTCGGGATGGCCCAGCCGCGCAGGGTCTCGGGGGAGGAGAGATTGACCGCCGTGTAGATCAGGGCCGGCACGACGACGCCACCGAAGGCCGCGGCCACCGGGACGATGGCACGGCTGATCTTCCTCAGGTCCCCCGCGACGAATTCCCGCTTGAGTTCGAGACCGGTCAGGAAGAAGAAGACCGCCAGCAGCCCGTCCGACGCCCACGCACCCACGGAGAGCCGCAGATGCCACGGCTCGTAGCCGAACTCGAAATCACGGATGGCGAAGTACGTGTCCCCCCACGGCGAGTTGGCCCAGGCCAGCGCGAGGACCGCCGCGATGAGCAGGAGGATGCCTCCCACCGTCTCCTTGCGCATGAGTTCACTGATGCGCAGGTACTCGGGGTAGCTGGGACGCTGGAGGATGACAGCTCGTGCGCGGACGGGCTCCGGGGAGTTCTCGTGTGCCACAAGGGCCTCTTCCTCAGTAGGGCACGTGGTGTGCGGGCGCGGAGAAATGCTCAGGCGATGAGTGCGCGGATGCCGATGACGAGGGTCGCAGCGCCGAGGATCATCGACGTCGAGACCAGCATGATGTGGACCGTGCGGAATCGTGTGCTCCGGCCGTGCTCGTCACGGGACCGCGGATCCTTCAGGACACGGCGCAGGAACGGCGGCCAGACGACGAGCGACCAGGCGCCGGAGAGGATCAGGATGAGGGCCAGGGGAGTGGGGAGATTCACTTCGGTGACTTTCGCGACGACGTGCAGGCTGGGCGGGGGCGGATCAACGGCGTTCGAGCCATCTGCGGGCTTCGGCGGCCTGGACGTTCAGCGCCTTGCCGATCATCGGTTCGGCGGCGGCGGCGATCCTGCCCCCGAGGAAGGGGACGGACGAGGAGACGGTCCCGTGCAGGTCCACGACGGTGTCCGTACCCTCGGAGAGCAGCCGCTGGACGGCGGTGACCTTCACCGGCGCTCCGGTCACCGTCATCTCCAGTGCCGACTCCCGGCTGCCGTCGGGGGACGGCGGAGCCCATCGCTCCGTCTGGGTGACGGAGAGCAACTCGCCGACGAACTTGCGCGCCATGTCGGGAAGACGGTCCGTGGGCAGGGTCCGCACGATGGTGAGGGTGAATGCTCCGGCCGTATCGCCGTCGATGGTGAGCGATTCGAGCGACCCGCCCACGTATTCGCTCATGTGCCGCACGAAGCCCTCGTCGACGAAGACCTCGAGGATCCTCGAGGCGTCGTACGGGAGCGTGGTGGAAGCATTCAGTGCCATTGATCCTCCGCAGGATGGTGGCGGGCAGCCAGGAGTGGTCGGGTTCCCTCGACATCCTACGGCGTGGGCTCCGTTTCGCCGCTGCTCCCGCGCTTCCGACGACGAAAGCGTCGGGAGCCCTTGCTAGTGTTGATCCGCACCCGGTAGCGATCCACGTTCCCGGGTCTTCGTGCTGTCCTGCCGCCCTCACCCGACCACCGGGCATCCCTGGTGCCGGAGCCGGGACCGGCGGCGGAAGAACCCACGCCTGAGGAGTGCCCCAGATGAGCCTGAACGGATTGCGCGCCGCGCTCGCCGAGGACGCGTCCTATGCCCGCGTCCGCACCAATGCCTCGCGTCCGGTGGACCAGCGGAGCGCCGACCTGCGGATCGGTGCGCCGGCGGGCATGCGTGCTCCGTTGATCACCGAGATCGCGGAGGGCCTGGAGGGTATGAATACCGTGGGGGAGCGCGACGGGACCGCTCCGCCGGTCGTCCTGGCCATCACCGCGACCGGCCGCGAGGCCGAGGATCTCGCGGCGGCACTGCGCAGCTACCTGCCCGGGACCGCCATCGAGGAGTTCCCGAGCTGGGAGACGCTGCCCCACGAGCGGCTCTCGCCGAGATCCGACACCGTGGGCCGGCGGCTGTCGGTCCTGCGGCGGCTCGCCCATCCGGAGGGAGCGCCCCTGCGGGTCATCACGGCGCCCGTGCGTGCCGTCGTCCAGCCGCTCGTCGCCGGTCTCGGCGAGCTCGAACCCGTCTCTCTGACGGTCGGCGACGAGGTGGCCTTCTCCGACGTCGTGAAGGCGCTCGCGGATGCGGCCTACGCGCGCGTGGACATGGTCACGCGCCGTGGCGAGTTCGCTGTGCGCGGTGGCATCATCGATGTCTTCCCGCCCACCGAGGACCACCCGGTGCGCATCGATTTCTTCGGCGACGAGGTGGACCAGATGCGCTGGTTCGCCGTCGCCGACCAGCGCTCGCTGACCTCCGGTGAGCCGCCGGTGGCGCTCTACGCCCCGCCGTGCCGCGAGATCCTCATCACGCCCGCGGTCATGTCCCGTGCCGCGAAGCTGCGGGCCGAGCTCCCGGCGGCCGCGGACATGCTGGAGAAGATCGCGGGCGGGATCGCGGTGGAGGGCATGGAGTCCCTCGCGCCGGTGCTGGTCGACGCCATGGTCCCGTTCGCGGATCAGCTGCCGCCGGGCTCGATCGCCGTGGTGATCGAGCCCGAGAAGGTACGCACGCGCGCGCACGATCTCGCTGCCACGAACGAGGAGTTCCTCGCCGCTGCGTGGTCCACCGCCTCCGACGGCGGGGCGGCGCCGCTCGATCTCGGCGTCGGGCTCGGTCTCGATCTGCAGGAGGCCGGCTTCCGCTCGCTCACCGACACGCGCCAGGCCATGCTCGCGAACGCCGTCGCCTGGTGGGAGATCACGTCCCTGGGCGCGGACGAGGAGCTCAGCGACGTCGACAGCTTCAGTCTGCACGCGCGGGAGCCGCGCGGCTACCAGGGCGACGTGGCCGAGATGATGGACTTCATCGGGAGCCGGGTGCGGGACCAGTGGCGCGTCGTGGTCGCCACCGAGGGCCCCGGCCCGGCGAAGCGCCTCGCCGAGCTGTTCCACGACAACGACATCCCCTCCCGCACGGTGGACTCCCTGCAGGACGCGCCGCAACCGGGCGTCATCGAGATCACGACCGCGTGCGCGGGCCGTGGTTTCGTGGTGGACGGACTCAGGATGGGCCTGCTCACCGAGGCGGATCTGCTCGGGCGCACGAGCGCCGCGGGGACGCGCGACATGCGCAAGCTGCCCTCCCGCCGGCGCAACGCGGTCGACCCGCTGCAGCTGAAGGAAGGCGACTTCGTGGTCCACGAGCAGCACGGGGTGGCGAGATTCGTCGAACTGATGCAGCGGTCCACGGGCGCCGGTCCCACCCGGGCCACACGCGAGTACCTCGTGCTCGAGTATGCCCCCTCGAAGCGCGGTGCTCCCGGTGACCGGCTCTTCGTCCCGACCGATCAGCTGGACCAGGTGACCCGCTACGTCGGCGGTGATGCCCCCGCACTGAGCAAGATGGGCGGCTCGGACTGGAGCAGGACGAAGAACCAGGCGCGCAAGGCCGTCAAGGAGATCGCCGGTGAGCTGATCCGGCTCTACTCGGCGCGCATGGCCTCGCGCGGTCATGCGTTCGGACCCGACACGCCGTGGCAGCGTGAGCTGGAAGAGGCGTTCCCCTACGTGGAGACGCCGGACCAGCTGACCACGATCAACGAGGTCAAGGCCGACATGGAGCGCGAGGTGCCCATGGACCGGCTCGTCTCCGGCGACGTCGGCTACGGCAAGACGGAGATCGCCGTGCGCGCGGCCTTCAAGGCGGTACAGGACGGCAAGCAGGTCGCCGTGCTCGTGCCGACGACGCTCCTGGTGCAGCAGCACTTCGAGACGTTCTCCGAGCGCTTCTCCGGCTTCCCGGTCCGCGTCCGTGCGCTGTCGAGATTCCAGACGGCGGGCCAGTCACGCGAGACGACCGAGGGACTCGCCTCCGGTGCGGTCGACGTCGTCATCGGCACGCACCGCCTGCTCTCCAGGGAGGTGGCCTTCAAGGACCTCGGCCTCGTGATCGTCGACGAGGAACAGCGCTTCGGTGTGGAGCACAAGGAGGCGCTGAAGAAGATGCGCACCAACGTCGACGTCCTGGCGATGAGCGCGACGCCGATCCCGCGCACGCTCGAGATGTCCCTGACGGGGATCCGCGAGACCTCCACGCTCGCGACGCCGCCCGAGGAGCGCCACCCCGTGCTCACCTATGTGGGCCCGTACACGCACAAGCAGGCCTCCGCCGCCATCCGGCGCGAGCTGATGCGCGAGGGTCAGGTGTTCTTCGTGCACAACCGCGTCTCGTCGATAGATCGCACCGCCGCGCAGTTGCGGGAACTGGTCCCGGAGGCGCGCATCGCCGTCGCCCACGGGCAGATGACGGAGTCCCGGCTCGAGCAGATCATCGTGGACTTCTGGGAGAAGCGCTTCGACGTCCTGGTCTGCACCACCATCATCGAGACGGGCCTGGACATCTCCAACGCCAACACGCTGATCGTGGACCGCGCCGACTCCTACGGGCTCTCACAGCTCCACCAGCTCCGGGGCCGCGTGGGCCGGGGACGCGAGCGGGCGTACGCCTACTTCCTCTATCCGTCGGAGAAGCCGCTGGGGGAGGTGGCGCTCGAGCGCCTGAAGGCTGTCGCCGCGCACAACGAGCTCGGCGCCGGCATGCAGCTGGCCCTGAAGGACCTGGAGATCCGTGGGGCCGGGAACATGCTCGGCGGGGAGCAGTCGGGCCATATCCAGGGCGTCGGCTTCGACCTCTACATCCGGCTCGTCGGCGAGGCCGTGGCCTCCTTCCGGGGTGAGGCCGAGGAGAAGGCGGCGGAGATGAAGATCGAGCTGCCCGTCAACGCGCACCTGCCGCACGACTACGTGCCGGGGGAGCGGCTCCGCCTCGAGGCGTACCGCAAACTGGCCTCGGCCGTGACGGACGAGGCCATCGACGCGGTGGTCGCCGAACTCCGGGACCGCTACGGTGAGCCGCCCGCAGCGGTGGAGAACCTGGTCGCCGTCGCCCGCTTCCGCGTGGCCGCCCGTGCGCTCGGCCTCACGGACGTGGCACTCCAGGGGAACTTCATCAAGTTCTCGCCGGCCGATCTGCCCGAGTCCAAGCAGCTGCGGCTCGCCCGCCTGTACCCGGGCGCCACGATCAAACCGGCCCTCAATGCGGTGCTAGTGCCCAAGCCGAAGACCGCGCGGATCGGCGGCCGCGATCTGGTGGACGCCGACATCCTGTCGTGGGCCGGGAATGTCCTCGAGACGGTCTTCACGCCATGAACGAAGGAGGCCGTCCCGCAGGGAC
This sequence comes from Arthrobacter echini, assembly GCF_004803505.1. Classification (GTDB taxonomy): domain Bacteria; phylum Actinomycetota; class Actinomycetes; order Actinomycetales; family Micrococcaceae; genus Arthrobacter_D; species Arthrobacter_D echini. The sequence continues at coordinate 132,760 of NZ_SSWH01000002.1, read as the reverse complement.
GGCCTCCTTCATCAGCATCGACTTCATCAGCATCGACTTCATCAGCATCGACGCGTCGTGCCGACCCAGCTCGTCAGGAGCTGACGCCCGCGGAGGTCTCCTTGGCGTCGCTCTGCTTCCCCTCGGCGAGGTCGTAGCCCGTGTCGGCGCGGCCGAGGATGCCCTGCGGGATGAAGAACGCGATGAAGGCGAGCACGATGACCGCGCCCATCGGCCACACGTTCTGCGGGGTGAACCAGCTCAGCAGGTAGATACCGAGCAGGAACATGCCGAACATGATCAAGAAGACGACGATGTTCTCGACGAGGTGGCCTGCGCCTGCGTGCTCCGGCTCCTTGGCGGACTCCCGCGCGGTGGTGGCTTCGTGCGACATGTGCTCTCCTAGATTTCGACTGGTCCTGCTCAGTACTCGGCTGTGCTTCGCTCACCACTAACGATAGCGACTCCGGAGCTCGCACCGATACGGGTTGCTCCGGCGTCGATCATGGCGCGCGCATCCTCGAGCGAGCGGACTCCACCCGAGGCCTTGACCCCGATGTCCGGCCCCACGGTCCTGCGCATGAGTGCGACGTCCGCGGCCGTGGCACCTCCTCCGTTGAAACCGGTCGAGGTCTTCACGAAGTCCGCCCCCGCCTCGACCGCCGCCTCACAGGCGAGGACCTTCTGCTCGTCGGTGAGCAGGGAGGTCTCGATGATGACCTTGAGCACGCCGCCCTGGTCGTGGACGACGTCCGCCACGGCGAGGATGTCCCGGACCAGGACATCTTTCTCCCCGGCGCGCGCGGCAGCGATGTCGATGACCATGTCGATCTCGTCGGCGCCGTCGGCGACGGCCCCGCGGGCCTCGAACACCTTCACCTCGGTGGTGGTGGCGCCGAACGGGAATCCGATCACGGAGCAGGTCAGGACACCGCTGTCCTTGACCATGGTGTGGACCGTGCCGACCCAGAGGGGATTCACGCACACGGACTTGAACGAGTACTCGACCGCCTCCCGGCACAGCGTGAGGATCTGCTCACGGCTCGCGTCGGGCTTGAGCAGGGTGTGGTCGATGTAGCTGGCGAGGGACACGTCGGTAGGCATGATTCCATCTTTCCATGCCGCTCGTCGGAACTCCCTGTCAGACGCCGAGGGCCGCAGCGACATCGTCCTTGACGGACGCGAGCCGGGCGCGCGCGGCGTCCTTGGCGGCCCCGAGGGTGTCTGCGGACGCGACGGTTTCGACGACCTCGAGATAGCACTTCAGTTTGGGTTCCGTTCCACTGGGCCGGACGATGACGCGCGTGGCGTCCTCGGTGAGGTAGAGGAGCCCGTCCGTCGGCGGCAGCTGGGCCGAACCGTCGGCGAGGTCCTCTGCGACCCGCACCGGTGACTGCGCGAGGGACGACGGCGGGTTCTGCCGCAGTCGGCTCATCAGCTCGCCCAGCAGGTCCAGCGACTCGACCCGGATCGAGAGCTGATCGGAGGCGTGCACGCCGTGGAGAAGATAGGCGTCGTCCAGCAGATCGAAGAGCGTGCGCCCCGCCGCCCTGGTGCTCGCCGCGAGTTCGGCCAGCAGGAGCGCGGCGGAGATGCCGTCCTTGTCGCGGACGAGCTCCGGCGCCACGCAGTACCCCAGAGCCTCCTCGTAGCCGTACGACAGGTCGTGGACGCGCGCGATCCACTTGAACCCGGTCAGGGTCCTCACATGGGTGATACCGGAGGACTCCGCGATCCGGCCGAGGAGGCGCGAGGAGACGATCGAGTTGGCGAACACCGTGCCCCGACCTGCATCGGATCCCCCTGGATCCGCGGCCTCTCCGGTGAGGCGGGCGACCAGGTGCAGACCGAGCAGCGAGCCCACCTCGTCCCCGCGCAGCATGCGCCAGGTTCCCGTGGACGGCTCGCGCGCGGCGAGGGCCACGCGATCGGCATCGGGATCGTTGGCGATCACGAGATCGGCGTCGACCTGCGCTGCGGTCTCCAGGGCGAGATCGAGCGCGCCGGGCTCCTCCGGGTTCGGGAACGCGACCGTGGGGAAGTCCGGATCCGGCTCGGCCTGACGCTCGACGACGGTGACGTCGTCGAACCCGGCCGTGGCGAGAACCGAGAGCGCCGTCCTGCCGCCCACGCCGTGGAGCGGGGTGAGCACGATCCGCAGGTCCCGGCCCGTCGTCGGGTCGGCGAGGGAGGAGACCGACGCGATGTAGTCGGTCTCGATGCTCCCGGGCAGCACCGTCCAGCCGCCATCGGCGAGTTCCACCTCGCCCACGGCGTCGATGTGGGCGGCGATACCGGCGTCGTGGGGTGCCACGATCTGGACCCCACGCGCATCCTCCTCGACGGCCCTGCCACCGAGGTAGACCTTGTAGCCGTTGTCCTGCGGCGGGTTGTGGCTCGCCGTGACCATGATGCCCACCTCGCACTCCAGTGCCCGGATGGCGTAGGCGAGCACGGGGGTGGGCAGCTCGCGCGGCATCAGGAAGGTCTGGATGCCCCGGGCGGCGAAGATCGCAGCCGTCTCCTCGGCGAAGATCCGCGAATTGTGGCGCGCATCGAAGCCGACGACGGCGCGCGGGGTGTAGGCGCCGGCCGCCAGCTCCAGCGCGTGGGCGGCGACACCGGCCGCGGCCCTGCGCACCACCACGCGGTTCATCCGGTTGGGGCCCGCGCCGAGCGCTGCGCGCAGACCCGCTGTACCGAAGGCCAGCGGCCCGGAGAACCTGTCGCGCAGCTCCTGCTCCGCCGAGGGGTCGTCGCCCGAGCGCACCTGCGTGGTCAGGGTCCGCAGCTCGGCGGCGGTCTGCGGATCAGGGTCGCCGGCGGCCCAGGTGTCGCTGGCGGACAGGAGTGCTTCCAGGTCGGCGCGGGTCATCGGGGTCCTGTCGTCGGGCGACGGTCGGCGCCGTCGGGGTGCTGGTGTGGCTGAACGAGGTTCTGCGGCTGACGGGGTCGAGAGTGCACGGGAGCGAGGTCCGGCTAGAGCGAGCCGACGATATCGGCCAGCAGGCGTGAGATGCGCGGGCCCGCCTGTGCTCCGGCCTCGATCACCTCGGAGTGATCGAGCGGTACGGGACTGATGCCGGCGGCGAGATTTGTCACCAGGGAGATCCCAAAGACCTCCATCCCGGCGTGCCGGGCCGCGATGGCCTCGAGCGCGGTGGACATGCCGACCAGATCGGCACCGATGCGCTTGGCGTACCGGACCTCGGCGGGCGTCTCGTAGTGCGGGCCGGTGAACTGGGCGTACACACCCTCCTCGAGCGAGGGATCGACCCGGCGGGCCACCTCGCGCAGGCGCGCCGAGTAGAGATCGGTCAGATCCACGAACGTGGCACCCTCCAGGGGCGAGGACGCGGTCAGGTTGATGTGGTCGCTGATCAGGACCGGAGTGCCGGGCTGCCAGTGCTCCTGCAGGCCGCCACAGCCGTTGGTGAGGATCATCGTCGTCGCGCCGGTGGCAGCGGCGGTCCGCACGCCGTGCACCACGGACCGGACTCCCCTGCCCTCGTAGAAGTGCGTGCGCGCCCCCAGGACCAGCGCCCGGGACCCTGCCGGGGTCAGGACGGAGCGGATGGTGCCGGTGTGACCGGCGACGGCGGGGGCCGAGAAGCCGGCAATGTCCGCGGCGTCGAGCGTGTGGGTGGTCTCACCGATCAGCTCGGCGGCCTCACCCCACCCGGAACCGAGGACGAGGGCGGTGTCGTGGTGGTCCACACCGGTGGCGCGGGCTATCTGGTCGGCTGCCTCGCGGGCCAGATCGAACGGTTCGGAATTCACGGATCCAACGTACCCCCTGCGGGCACCGGATCCCTCGCTCGTGGCGCTCTGCCTGCCTCGTTGTTCGTTCAGGCATCCTTCGGTGGTCGAGCACCGGTACTCGAAGCATCGATCAGCCATGCACCGTTTCGGCGTGTCGGTGGTATGGGCCATAATCAGTGCGTGCCCAATCAACTCGATCTCAGCTCGCTGCGTCTGACCGTCCTCGGCGGAGGGCCCGGCGGATACGAGGCCGCCCTGGTCGCCGCTTCACTGGGAGCCAAGGTCACCGTCGTCGAGCGCCAGGGGCTCGGTGGCTCGGCGGTCCTGACGGACGTCGTCCCGTCCAAGACGCTCATCGCCACCGCCGACACCATGACCCGCTTCACGGACGCCGCCGGTCTCGGCGTGCGGTTCTCGGCGGACAGCGCGGTCTTCGCGGATCTGGACAAGGTGAATCAGCGACTGCTGAAACTCGCCCTCGACCAGTCCTCGGACATCCGGGCGACTCTCGAACGACTCGGAGTGCGCGTGATCATCGGTAGCGGGAAGCTGCTGGACGACCTGCGCATGGAGGTCGAGGAGGACGGTGGGAAGAGCATCATCGAGGCCGACGCCGTCCTCCTGGCGGTCGGCGCCACCCCGCGGGAACTCCCCAGCGCCAAGCCCGACGGCGAGCGCATCTTCAATTGGACGCAGCTCTACAATCTCCGCGAGATCCCCGAGCACCTGATCGTGGTCGGCTCGGGCGTCACCGGCGCGGAGTTCGCCAGCGCCTACAACGGCCTCGGCTCCAAGGTCACCCTGGTCTCCAGCCGCGATCGTGTCCTTCCCGGCGAGGACGCGGATGCAGCCGAGGTCCTCGAGGGCGTGTTCAGGGACCGCGGCATGACCGTCCTGTCCCGGTCGCGCGCCAGTGCCGTGGATCGTACCGACGACGGCGTACTCGTCCACCTGGCCGACGGGCGTACGGTCGAGGGCAGCCACTGCCTCGTGGCGGTGGGGGCAGTACCGCGTACTGCCGGGATCGGCCTGGAGGAAGCCGGCGTCCAGCTCAGCGAATCCGGTCACATCGAGGTCGACGGCGTCTCGCGCACCACCGCGTCGAACATCTACGCGGCGGGGGACTGCACCGGTATCTTCGCCCTGGCATCCGTGGCCGCGATGCAGGGCAGGATCGCCATCGCACACCTCATGGGTGACTCCGTCACCCCGATCAAGCTCAAGCAGGTCGCGTCGAACATCTTCACCTCGCCCGAGATCGCCACTGTCGGGGTCACGGAGGAGGATCTCGCGTCGGGCCGTTTCCAGGGCGACGTGGTCAAGCTCTCCCTGCACACCAATCCGCGCGCGAAGATGATGAATGTCAAGGACGGCTTCGTGAAGGTGATATCGCGCAAGGGCTCCGGCACCGTGATCGGCGGCGTCGTGGTCGGTCCGCGCGCCTCCGAGCTCATCTTCCCGCTCGCTCTCGCCGTGACGAAGAAACTCCACGTGGACGACGTCGCCAGCACCTTCACGGTGTACCCCTCGCTGACCGGCTCCATCTCGGAGGCTGCCCGGCGCCTGCACGTGCACCTCTGACCACACGGCGGTGGCACGAGTGTTACGCACCGGCGTCCGAATTGTCGACACGACGATTCCCCTGGTGAACACTGATGAGCAACCAGCCGTATCAGCAGCCCCGGTGGCCTCTCCTCCGGAGAGCCGTGACGGGCTGTAGGTCCGGCGCCTCCTTAGAGAAAGTCCACGCCATGACGCCTTCGACCTCCGCCGGGAACAGCGGGACCAGCGGAACCACAGCGCCCCGGAACACCAGGGGACGCGTGATCTTCGCGAGCCTGATCGGTACCACGATCGAGTTCTACGACTTCTACATCTACGCGACGGCCGCCGTCCTGGTGTTCCCCGCGCTGTTCTTCCCCAACCAGACCTCGGCCAATCAGCTGCTGTCCTCCTTCGCCGTGTTCGGCGTCGCCTTCGTGGCAAGGCCCCTCGGGTCCATCCTGTTCGGCCACTTCGGGGACAGGATCGGACGGAAGGCGACGCTGGTGGCCTCGCTGCTCACCATGGGCATCGCCACCTTCCTCATCGGCGTGCTGCCGACGGCGGAGGGTGCGGGCTGGGTGTTCTGGGCGCCGTTCCTGCTGGTGGTCCTGCGTTTCCTGCAGGGCCTGGCCCTGGGCGGCGAGTGGAGCGGAGCTGCGCTGCTGGCCACGGAGAATGCCCCGGAGGGGAAGCGAGCGATCTTCGGGACCTTCCCCCAGCTCGGCGCACCGATAGGTTTCATCCTGGCGAATCTGCTCTTCGTCCTCCTGAGCACGCTCCTGACCCCGGAGGAGTTCCTGCAGTGGGGCTGGCGTCTGCCGTTCCTGCTGAGCGCCATCATGGTCATCGTCGGCCTCTACGTCCGGCTCAAGCTCATCGAGAGCGCGTCCTTCCAGAAGGTCCAGACGTCCGGGCGCGTGGTCAAGCTCCCGCTCGGCACGGTCTTCGCCTCCCACTGGCGTCCACTGCTGCTCGGCACGTTCATCATGTTCGCGACCTACGTGCTCTTCTACTTCATGACCGCCTTCACGCTGACCTACGGTACTGCTCCGGCGACCATCGAGCAGGCGCAGGAGCGTGCCGAGGCGGCAGGACGGACCTTCGGCCAGAACGACATCGACGACTTCGTCCCCGGGCTGGGCATGAGCAGGCCGGACTTCCTGTGGATGCTGATCATCGGCGTGGTGTTCTTCGGGATCTTCACGCTCATCTCGGGCCCGCTGGCAGAGCGTTACGGCCGGCGCAAGATGCTCCTCGCGACCACGGTCGGTATCGCCGTGTTCGGGCTGCTGTGGGCACCGCTCTTCGGGGCCGGGATCGTCGGGATCATGGCGCTGCTGATCCTCGGTTTCATTCTCATGGGACTCACGTTCGGACCCATGGCGGCGGTGCTTCCCGAGCTCTTCCCGGCCAACGTGCGCTACACGGGCTCGGCCGTGGCGTACAACGTGGCGAGCATGATCGGTGCGGCTCCTGCGTCCTTCATCGCCGTGGCGCTGTGGCGGGCGGCCGGTGGAAGCACCGTTTTGGTCGGGGCCTACCTGACCGTCGCCGCGGTTGCGACCTTCATCGCCCTGTACCTGTCCCGGGAGACCCGGGACCACGACTACGAGAACAACGTGGCCTGATACGGTCCACCCGCCGCCGTCGTCCCAGGCGGCGGGTTCCCGGATCTCGGCCGGAGTGCTCACCGGTTCTTCGGGCCAGGCGCTGCTCAGTCCCTGATGGTGGCGATCACGGCGCCCGCGGCGACGGTGTCGCCGGCGGTCGACGTCAGGCCCGAGAGCGTGCCGGCCTTGTGCGCCATCAGCGGCTGTTCCATCTTCATCGCTTCGAGCACCACGATCAGATCTCCCTCGGCGACGACATCGCCGTCGCGTGCTGCGACCTTGACGATCGTGCCCTGCATCGGCGAGGTGAGATCGTCCCCGCCGGCCGTGGCCTTGCCGGCCCGTGCGCGCGGCGACTTCTTCGGCTTCGTACCGTTGCCGTTCTTCGAGCCCGGGCCCGCACCGAGACCTGCTGGCAGGGAGACCTCCAGGCGACGACCGTCGACCTCGACCGTGATCAGCTGGCGGGGCCCGCCGGCATCGGCACCGGAGGTGTCACCGGATCCGCTCCACGGTTCGATGGTGTTGGTGAACTCGGTCTCGATCCACCGGGTGTGGACCGAGAAGGGGCCCTCGGTGGGGGCGAACGCGGCATCGGCGACGACGGCGGTGTGGAAGGGCACCACGGTGGGCATGCCCTCGATCACCAGCTCCGCCAGGGCCCGCCGTGCCCGCTGCAGTGCATGCTCCCGGGTGTCGCCGGTGACGATCAGCTTGGCGAGCATCGAGTCGAAATTACCGCCGACGACTTCCCCGGCCTCGATGCCGGAATCGACCCGGACGCCGGGCCCGGTGGGGAGGGTGAGCGTCCTGATCGTGCCGGGGGTGGGCAGGAAGCCGCGACCGGCGTCCTCCCCGTTGATCCGGAACTCGAACGAGTGCCCGCGCACGGCCGGATCCCCGTACCCGAGCTCCTCGCCACGGGCGATCCTGAACTGTTCCCGGACGAGGTCCAGCCCCGTGACCTCCTCGGAGACGGGGTGCTCCACCTGCAGCCGGGTGTTGACCTCCAGGAAGGAGATGGTCCCGTCCTGACCGACCAGGAACTCGCAGGTGCCGGCGCCCTGGTACCCGGCCTCCCGCAGGATCGCCTTGGAGGAGTCGTACAGGCGCTCGTTCTGCTCGTCCGAGAGGAACGGAGCCGGGGCTTCCTCGACCAGCTTCTGGTTGCGACGCTGGAGCGAGCAGTCCCGGGTGGACACCACGACGACGTTGCCGTGGGCATCGGCGAGGCACTGCGTCTCGACGTGGCGCGGGGCGTCCAGGAAGCGCTCCACGAAGCACTCGCCGTGCCCGAAGGCGGCGGTCGCCTCGCGTACCGCGGACTCGAACAGTTCGGGGATCTCCCCGAGGGTGCGCGCCACCTTGATGCCGCGGCCGCCGCCGCCGAAGGCCGCCTTGACGGCGATGGGCAGGCCGAACTGTTCCGCGAACGCGAGGACCTCCTCGGCGGAGGCGACGGGGTCCTTGGTGCCGGGCACGAGGGGCGCCCCGACGCTCTCCGCGATGTGACGGGCCCGTACCTTGTCGCCCAGCTGCGCGATGGACTCCGGAGCTGGTCCGATCCACGTGATCCCGGCATCGATGACCCGCTGGGCGAACTCGGCGTTCTCGGACAGGAAGCCGTAGCCGGGGTGGATGGCATCGGCACCGCTGTGCTTCGCGGCCTGGAGGATCCTGTCGGCGGCCAGATAGGACTCGGCCGCCGTGTCACCGCCGAGTGCGAAGGCCTCGTCGGCCATCCGGACATGGAGTGCGTCGCGGTCGGGATTGGCATAGACAGCCACAGAGGTGATCCCCTCGTCCCGTGCCGCCCTGATCACACGGACCGCGATCTCCCCGCGATTGGCCACCAGGACCTTCGTGACCGGACGATGCTGCTGCGTGGTGTCCGGCCTGCTCTCGGCTGCGGGATCCACTGTGGGATCGGCTGCGGGCTCGGACGGGGTGAGGGGGGCTTGGCTCATGGGACGCGGGACTCCTTCTTCTCCGTTCGGAGCCTAGACCGCTTTTGTCGCTTTCGCGCATGGATCGTGCCGTATGGAAGTGTCAGTCGGTGATCCTTTGTAGGGAACCTACAAGGAGATTCCGGTGCCCCAGAGCGCCGTGATCGGCACTCCGAGGGAACGCAGCAGGGTGCGCAGCGTGGAGATGCTCAGCCCGATGACGGCGTGCGGATCGCCCCGGACCTCGTCGATGAACGCTCCACCGAGACCGTCGATCGTGAAGGATCCTGCGCACTGCAGGGGTTCTCCGCTGGCGACATAGGCGTTGATCTCGTCAGCGGTCATCCTGCCGAAGGACACCGTGGCCGAGGCGACGGCGCCGACGGTCCCGCCCGAGCCGGCTCCACGCGTGTCGACGAGCCAGTGGCCCGTGTGCAGGACTCCCGAGCGTCCCTGCATGCGCGCGATCCGCTCCACGGCGATCTCCGGTCGGTAGGGCTTGCCGTACGCTTCACCGTCGAACTCGAAGACGGAATCGCAGCCGATCACCAGGGAATCGTCGGCGTCCTCGAGTGCCGCGACGGCCTCGGCCTTGGCGCGGGCGAGGAGCAGTGCCGTGTCATGGGCGTCGATCTCGCCGTAGGAGGCGGCCACTGCGCCTTCGTCGACGTCGGAGACCAGGACGCCGTGGCGGATTCCGGCGTCGGTGAGGAGTCTCGTGCGGGCCGGGGACTTGGAGGCGAGGATCAGGCGGGGGGTCATCGTTCAAGACTAGGTGTACCCCGGTCCCGTCACGGACGACGGGGCCGGGGTACGGTCAGCGGCGCCTCACCAGCGGTGTGCGACGTCGACCACCACCCTCGAACCGTTCCCGGGACCCGGCAGGACGAAGACGCGCACGGGGAGCCGACCGCGGACGCCGAGACCGATCGTCGTCCGTCCCTCGAAGCTTCCGGCCAGGGCCACCTGCCGGAAGGTGGAGTACCCCGCGGTGTCGACGAGCTCGTTCTGGTTGGACGGTGAATAGGTCGTCCGGCCCGAGCCGTCGTAGACGGGCGCCGCGACGGTCACCGAGAGCTGTGCGCCACCGCGCAGGGGGACGGTGAATCCCGAGCCCGGACGGGTGACCTGGTCCACGTAGGCCACGCGATACCCGGAGACGGGGCCGCGGGTGTCGATGACCATCCGGTCGAAGCAGTCGTGCCGGCCCGAGCGGACGTCGGTGATCGGGGAGGAGGAGTGACTGGGGGCGGCCTTGACCGTCGATCCCCACGTGATGCCGCAGTAGGCGGCGGTGGCCGGCGGCGCCCCTGCGAGGCCGAGGCCCGCAGTGAGGGCGAGGGCGGCGAGGGTGGCGGGGAGTTTCCTCGTCCGGTGAGTCTCGTGTCGTGTTGTGTTCATGGCGCACCACCTTGTCGAACTGGATAGGTGCACACTATGATGCGCCCGCCGTGTGGTGATGGTGCCGCGGGTGATCGATCGAGTCTGAATCGTTAGACGGCAGGACGACCCCCGGCCCGCCCGATCGGATCACGTGGACCGGGCCACACCGGTGCAGCGAAGGAACGGCCGGTCGACCCTTCCTGCGGACGCGCTCAGCGGGTCGTGGACGCCGTGCTCTCGGTCTCCACGTGGACCGTGGTGCCGTCCTCGCTGTCGTCGACGAACGGATCACCCGAGCGCTCCGCGTTGTAGAGGGCGAGGTCCAGCAGCTTCTCCCGCCGGGCGACGAGCGTGGGGACGAGGGCCTGGCCGGCGACGTTCACGGCCGTCCGGCCCATGTCGAGGATCGGGTCGACGGCGAGCAGCAGCCCGACGCCGGCGAGGGGGAGTCCGAGGGTGGAGAGGGTCAGGGTCAGCATGACCACTGCGCCGGTGGTACCGGCAGTGGCGGCCGATCCGAGTACCGACACCAGCACGATGAGCAGGTACTGCGTGAGGTCCAGCTCGATGCCGAAGAACTGGGCCACGAAGATCGCGGCGACGGCCGGGTAGATGGCGGCGCAGCCATCCATCTTCGTCGTCGCGCCCAGGGGTACGGCGAAGGAGGCGTATCCGCGGGGTACTCCGAGATTGCGCTCGGTGATCCGCTGCGTGAGCGGGAGGGTGCCCACCGAGGAGCGGGACACGAAACCCAGCTGGATGGCCGGCCAGGCTCCGGAGAAGTACTGCCTGATCGACAGGCCGTGGGCCTTGATGAGAATGGGATAGACCACGAACAACACGAGCGCGAGACCGACGTAGATGGCCAGCGTGAACTTGCCGAGGGAGCCGATGGTGTCCCAGCCGTACACGGCGACGGCGTTGCCGATCAGCCCGACCGTGCCGAGCGGGGCGATCCGGATGATCCACCAGAGGACCTTCTGGATGACGGCGAGTGCCGAGGCGTTGAAGGTCAGGAAGTGCTCGGCAGGTGCACCGACCTTCAGGGCCGCGATACCGACGGCCGCGGCGACCACGAGGACCTGCAGCACGTTGAAGTTCAGACTCGTCTCGACCGCACCGGCGTCGTCCAGGGCGGACGAGGCCTGCAGACCGAGGAAGTTCGTGGGGATCAGCCCGGTCAGGAAGGCCCACCAGCTGCCGGTCCTGCCCGTGTACTCCTCGGGCTGACCTGCGCCGGTGCCCGCCCCGGGCTGGAAGACGACACCGAGGACGATACCGATGACCACGGCGATCAGCGCGGTGATCGCGAACCACAGCAGGGTCTGCCCGGCGAGCCGTGCGGCGTTGGTGACGGCGCGCAGATTGGCGATGGAGCTGACCACGGCCGTGAAGATCAGGGGGACGACGGCGGCGCGGAGCAGTGCCACATAGCTCGAACCCAGTGTCGCGAGGGTGGTACCGAGGGCGTTCGGGGTCTCCTCCGTGTGGCCCGTGTACTTGGCCAGCAGGCCGAGGGCAAGACCCACGAGCAGGGCCGCGATGATCTGCGGGCCGAAGGAGGTGACCCAGCGGGGCAGCCTGCGTCGGGTGGGGGAGCTGGTTTCGGTGGACACGCCCAGAACTCTAGGTGTCGTCCGATACCCGATGGAATCTCTTGTTGCGCAATGTTACGCGAGGACAGCCCTGCGTCGTCGTCCCCTCGGCGCGGCATCCGCGCCGGTCCGGGGAGCAGGCACCCGGGCGGGGAATCACCGCCGCCCGGGTGTGACGAAGATCTATCCTCGGGCGACCTCCGTCCTCACGACACCAGGGCCCGCCGCAGGGTGTCCAGGCCCACCGAGCCGAGGTTCAGTGCCCGGGTGTGGAAGGCCTGCAGGTCGAACGCCCCGCCCTCGTTCGTCCGGACCTCGTCGCGGATCTGTTCCCAGAGACGCTGACCGATCTTGTAGGAGGGAGCCTGGCCGGGCCAGCCGAGGTAGCGCGCGAATTCGAAGTCGAGCTGGCCCTCGCTGATGGACATGTTCTTCCCGAGGAAGTCGTACCCCTTCTCCGGCGTCCACGTCCCGGTCCCCCAGCGCTCGGGAACCTCCAGTTCCAGGTGGACCCCGATGTCGAAGACCACGCGGGCAGCACGCATGCGCTGGGCGTCGAGCATGCCGAGGCGGTCGCCCGGGTCGGCGAGGAAACCGAGTTCCTGCATGAGGCGCTCCGCGTACAGCGCCCAGCCCTCGCCCTGTCCCGAGACCCAGACGGCGTTGCGACGCCAGGGATTGAGCAGGGCCCGCTGGAGTGTCGCGGTGGCGATCTGCAGATGGTGACCGGGGACCCCCTCGTGGTACACCGTGGTCGTCTCCCGCCAGGTGGTGAAGGAGTCCTCGCCCTCGGGCACGGACCACCACATGCGGCCGGGACGGGAGAAGTCCTCGCTGGGACCGGTGTAGTAGATGCCGCCCTCGGTGGTCGGAGCGATCCGGCACTCGATGCGGCGCATCACCTCGGGGATGTCGAAATGCGTGCCCGCCAGCGCGGCGACCGCCGTGTCCGAGAGCTTCTGCATCCACCTCTGCAGGGCTTCGGTACCGTGCAACTGGCGGTCGGGATCCGCGTCGAGGAGAGCGATGGCCTCCTCGACGGTTGCCCCTGCACGGATCTCCTCCGCCACGGCCTCCTGCTCGGCGATCACCCTGTCCAGTTCCCCGACACCCCACCGGTACGTCTCCTCGAGGTCGACGGCGGAACCGAGGAAGAGGCGGGACATCAGTGCGTAGTGTTCCCGTCCGACGGCGTCCTGCTCGGGTGCGGCGGGCAGGAGCTCCTCACCGAGGAAGGCTGCGAGGGACCGGTAGGCGGTGCAGGCGGCGTCGGCACCGGAACGGAGCCGGCGGGTGAGCGACTCCGGCAGCTGTTCGTCGCCGGTGCCGTCCGCGCTCGCCGTACTCGTCGTGCTCCCGAGCGCGTCGAAGAAGCCGCCGTCCTCGGCGTACTTCGTGGCCTGCCCGATCACGATGCCCACCTGGCGGCGTGCCGCGACGAGACCGCGCTCCCGGCCGGCCCGCAGCGAGGAGATATAGCGGTCGATGGCGTCGGGTACGTTCGCCAGCCGGCCGGCGATGTGGCCCCAGTCCTCGACCGTGTCCGTCGGCATCAGATCGAAGATGGCACGGATGCTCTGGGCGGGGCAGGCGATGTTGTTCAGTTGCGACGCATCGAGCCCCGCCTCGTGGATCTCGAGGTCGAGTCCGAGCCGTTCCCGCATCGCATCCAGGGTGACGACATCGACGTCGTCGGCCGGAGTCAGGCCCCCGAGGCGGCGGAGGGTCTCGCGTGCTGCGTCCGCGAGGGCATCGAGCCCCGCGGGGGAGAAGTCGCGGTACTCCGTCTCGTGGCCCGGCAGGCCCAGCTCGGTGGCGAAGTCCGGCATCAGGCGCAGCAGCGTCTCGTAGTACGAGGTGGCGACGGCGTCGATGGCCGTGGACGACCGGATCGGATCAGCGGGCAGGGCGGAGTCGTCAGTGGTGTGGGTCACGCTCCGAGCCTAGCGCCGACGGTTGCCGGAGGCTACCGTCGGGAGCACGGTGCGTGTCGCAGCCGTTCCCTGCCGGTGAGGAGCATCCCATGCAACAGCCCAGTCCGACGCCACAGCCCGATCCGATGTCGCAGACCCACGCGATCCTGGCCGGGGATCACATGTCGGCCTGGCTGGGCATCGTCGTCGACCGTGTGGCGCCGGGAGCGGCGCTGATCTCCCTGGAGATCAGGCACGAGATGGTCAACGGCTTCGGCATGGCCCACGGCGGCATCATCTTCGCGTTCGCCGATACGTGCTTCGCACTGACGTGCAACGACCCTGCGGGCGATCCGGCGACCATCACCGTGGCCTCCGGCGCGGACATCAATTTCCTCGCGCCTGCCTATCAGGGCCAGACGCTCACGGCCGAGGGTGCTCTCGTCTCGCGTACCGGCAGGAGCGGGATCTACGACATCCATGTCAGGCAGGGTGCAACCCTCGTCGCGGAGTTCCGCGGGCGCAGCCGCACCATTCGGCGCCCTTCAGTGGTCGATGCTTCAGCGGCCGCTGCGTCTCCATGACGCCGGGCCGGGCCTCGGCCCGAGGGAGAGCAGGGCCCGGCGAACCCAGGATCGCCCCGGTCCGTCGCTCGCCGGAGTCTGCTGCGCACCCTGCAGGGCGACGACGACGGCGGTGAGGGCAGCGAGCTCCTCGGCGGTCGGGGAGCCGGAGACGACCGAGAACGCGGGCGGCACCTGGGCTGCGGCGTTCGCGGACCCGGCGTCGGGCTCACGCTCCTGTGCGCCCTCCTGCTCGCTCACAGCGGGATGTTCCCGTGCTTCTTGGCGGGGTTCAACGCACGCTTGTCGCGCAGGGCCCGGAGCCCGCGGACGATCTGCAGTCGCGTCTCGGACGGAGCGATGACGGCGTCGACGTAGCCCAGCTCGGCGGCCTGGTAGGGATTCAGGAGTTCCTCCTCGTACTGCCGGACGGCGTCGGCGCGGGCCGCCTCGACGTCGCCGCCGGCGTCTGCGACCTCCTTGAGCTGCCCGCGGTACAGGATGTTGACTGCACCCTGGGCACCCATGACGCCGATCTGCGCCGTGGGCCAGGCCAGATTCAGGTCGGCACCGAGCTTCTTGGACCCCATGACGATGTACGCACCGCCGTAGGCCTTGCGCGTGATGACGGTCAGCTTCGGCACTGTGGCCTCGGCGTAGGCGTACAGCAGTTTCGCCCCGCGCCGGATGATGCCCTGGAACTCCTGGTCCTTGCCGGGAAGGAACCCCGGAACGTCCACGAGGGTGAGCAGGGGGATGTTGAAGGCGTCGCAGTGGCGGACGAAGCGCGCGGCCTTCTCCGAGGCGTTGATGTCCAGGGTGCCCGCGAACTGGAGCGGCTGGTTGGCCACGATACCGATCGTGTGGCCCTCCACCCGTGCGTAGCCGATGACGATGTTCGGTGCGTAGAGGGCCTGCAGTTCGAGGAAGTGACCGTCGTCGACGATCGCCGCGATGACCGCGTGCATGTCGTACGGCTGACTCGCGGCGTCGGGGATGAGGCCGTCGAGAGCCAGATCCTCCTCCGTCGGGTCCGGGTCCTCCAGCCAGTCGGTCAGCGGAGCCTCGGCGAGATTGTTCGAGGGGAGGAAGTCGAGGAGTTCACGCACGAACCCGACGGCGTCCGCCTCGTCGGTGGCGAGGTACGCCGAGGTGCCCGTGGTGGTGTTGTGCTGGCGTGCTCCGCCGAGCGTTTCCATGTCCACGTCCTCACCCGTCACCGTCCTGATGACATCGGGTCCGGTGATGAACATGTGGGAGGTCTTGTCCACCATCACCACGAAATCGGTCAGGGCGGGCGAGTATGCCGCACCACCGGCGCACGGGCCCATGATGAGCGAGATCTGCGGGACCACTCCGGAGGCGTGCACGTTGTTGCGGAAGATGTCGGCGAACATGGCCAGCGAGGCCACGCCCTCCTGGATGCGGGCCCCGCCGCCGTCGTTGATGCCGATCACGGGGCAGCCGTTGCGCAGTGCGAACTCCTGCACCTTCACGATCTTCTCGCCGTTGACCTGACTCAGTGACCCGCCGTACACCGTGAAATCCTGGCTGTAGAGCGCCACCAGCCTGCCGTCCACGGTGGCGTACCCGGAGACCACGCCGTCGCCGAGGGGCTTCTTCCTCTCCATGCCGAACGCGGTGGAGCGGTGCACGGCGAGGGCGTCGAACTCGACGAAGGAGCCCTCGTCCACCAGCAGGTCGATGCGCTCGCGGGCCGTGTTCTTGCCCCGTGCATGCTGCTTCTCGATGGCAGCCTGCCCGGAGGGCTCCTGCGAGAGTGCCTCGCGCCTCCTGAAGTCGGCGAGCTTCCCGGCCGTCGTGGTCAGATCGGGCTGCAGGTCCTGGTGCATGGGTACTCCGGTCGGCGGGTGAAGTCGGCGGGTGAAGCGGCGCCGGCCGAAACTGGAGGATTCCGACAGTGGATCCCCGCCAGCTGCGGTGCGTCCGACCCAGTCTAGTGATCATGGCAGGTGCCACCGTTGTAGAAGACCTACAGTTTCGTGGATCATCACTTAGCGCGCGCGTCGACGTCGCCGCGGGTACGGCGTCGCCGGGGCGCCCTGCGGTGACCGGACTGCACTGGGTTGCATAGGGTGGAGCCATGAGCGCACGCAGCGAGGACCACGAATCCACCTCCGACACGGCGCGGTCCCTGGCCGGACGCACCGTGCTCATGTCCGGTGGAAGCCGCGGCATCGGCCTCGCGATCGCCCTGCGAGCAGCCCGCGACGGTGCGAACGTGGCCATCATGGCCAAGACCGGGGAACCCCACCCCAAGCTCGAGGGCACGGTGCACACGGCGGCCGCCGAGATCGAGGCCGCGGGCGGGCGGGCGCTGGCCGTCGTGGGGGACGTGCGGAAGGACGACGACGTCAGGGCCGCCGTCGACGCCACCATCAGTACTTTCGGCGGTATCGACATCGTGGTGAACAATGCCTCCGCGATCGACCTCTCGAAGACCCCGGACGTCGACATGAAGAGGTACGACCTCATGGCGGACATCAATGTCCGTGGCACGTTCATGCTCAGCAAGTTCTCGCTGGCGGCCCTCGGACAGTCGCAGAATCCGCACATCCTGACGCTCTCACCGCCGCTGAATCTCGAGCCGAAATGGGCCGGGCTGCATCTGGCCTACACCATGGCCAAGTACGGCATGTCCCTGACCACCCTCGGTCTGGCCGAGGAGCTGAAGGACGAGGGGATCGCCGTGAACTCGCTCTGGCCGGCGACACTCATCGACACGGCCGCGATCAGGGCCATGCCCGGAGGCAGCAGCCTCGTGCAGGCGGCCAGGAGTCCGCGCATCGTCGCCGATGCCGCTCACGCGATCCTCGTGCGGCCCGCGCGCAGCTGCAGCGGCACCTTCTTCACCGATGAGCAGGTGCTTCGTGAGGAGGGAATCACCGATCTCACCGGCTACAGCCTCGGAGCCCCCGAGGACCGGCTCGTCCCGGACATCTTCCTCTGACCGGTCCTCCCACCGTTCCTGCTAACGGAACGGCCACCGTTGCTCTCCATCGGAACGGCCACCGGGAGCGGGCCGGATAGGATCGGTGGCATGTCCTCCCGCTACTCCAATCTCGAGCGCCCGGGCCTGAACACGAGCGTACTGAGGGCGGCCCTCTGCCTGCCGGCGGGTCCGGTCTCACGGCTCGAGATCGTGGCGAACACCGGTTCGACCACCACGGACCTCGTCCGGCACGCCGAGCGGGAGCCCGCGGGCTGGCCCGACCTGAGTGTCCTCGCGGCCGAGCTGCAGACCGCCGGGCGTGGGCGCCTCGACCGGACCTGGGTGGCGCCGGAGCGTTCATCGCTCCTGCTCAGCGTGCTCCTGCGACCCTTCAACCGGCAGGGACGGCCCGTTCCCACAACCGCCTACTCCTGGTTCTCCCTGCTCGCCGCGCTGGCTCTGGCCGAGAGCGTCGAGGACCGTACGAGGATCGCCCCTCAGCTCAAGTGGCCCAACGACGTCACCGTCGACGGACGGAAGCTCGCCGGCGTGCTGGCGACCTTCGTGCCGGGCGCCGGAGCCGAGCCTCCCGCCGTCGTCGTGGGCATCGGGCTGAACGTCAGTCTCACCGACGACGAGCTTCCGGTCCCCACGGCCACGAGCCTCCTGCTGGAGTATGCGGCCACCACCGACCGCAACATCCTGCTCAAGTCCTTCCTGCGCACCTTCGCCGATCACTACCGCGCGTTCTGCGACGTGGACGGCGATGCCGAGGCCGCCTGGGACGACGGGCCGGCGCTTGCGGCACGGGTGCGGGCGCGCATGGGGACCCTCGGCCAGGACATCCGGGCAGAGGTGCCCGGGGGCGGCGCGCTGAACGGGCGGGCGCTGAAACTCGATGCCACCGGGGCCCTCGTGGTGCGCGACGACGACGGCGAGCGCCACACCATCTCCGCGGGCGATATCGTGCACCTGCGCCCCCAGGAGTAGAGCGTGCGCGTGAAACTGCTGCCGGGAGAGCGCGTGATCGTACGGACCAGACCCTCGCCGCTGCCGCTCGTGCGCCCCGTCCTCGGCGGTTTCGTGGTCCTGGCCGCCGGCGGGTTCTGCCTGGGCTACCTCGGCCGCGGGAGCCTGGCCCAACTGGGCGAATGGCAGCCCGTGGTCCTCCTGCTGGCGTTCGCCGTCGTCGTCCTGCTGCTCCTGGTCGTGGTGATCCGGCCCCTCATCCGCTGGTCCAGTACGCGGTACGTGCTCACGAGCAGGCGGCTGATTCACCGGCGGGGCGTCAGCCGGCGGATCGAGCAGGACATTCCGCTGTCATCCGGGCTGCAGATCCACACGGAGCAGAGACTGCTGCAGCGGATGACAGGGAGCGGGACACTCCTGATCGGACCGTACTACGACCGCGCATACCCGTACCGTGATGTTCCGCAGATTGCAACGTTCAAGGAATATCTCGGCCTGGCCATCAGTGAGCTTCCCTCGACCCGCATCCTTGATGGTGTAGACATGGACAGCGGTGGGCACTACTACCGCGGCGGGACGCGGGAGGACCGGAACGGATGGAGGCCCGATCAATCATGACCGTCGACGACCGTCACTCCTCCGGCGGGCCTGCCGGGGCCGACGACGCCGGAGCAGCCGGTGCGGGGAATCCTGCAGCCGATCCTGGTGATCGTCCGGAGTGCTCCGGCTCCTCCGGGAGTCCCTCCGACGAATCCGGTGTTCCACGCGCTGCCGGGTCCGGGACTCCCGCCGGGACTGGTGCTGGAGGGATTCCTGAAGGCATCCATA
Source organism: Arthrobacter echini (assembly GCF_004803505.1). Taxonomy (GTDB): domain Bacteria; phylum Actinomycetota; class Actinomycetes; order Actinomycetales; family Micrococcaceae; genus Arthrobacter_D; species Arthrobacter_D echini. The sequence goes on along the minus strand of NZ_SSWH01000002.1, from coordinate 113,714 downwards.
CGGCCGACGCGCCGCCCCAGGCGAAGGAGGTCTGGCAGTTGCAGCCCGACATGGCTGCAGGGACCGGCACGGCTGCGGCGTCGTCGGCCGTCGCCCCCGTCGAGCTCGACCGCGAGACGATACGGCAGCTCGAGTGCGAGCTCCTCGGCGCCGAGCGCACCCTCAGACGCCGCGACATCGCGGCGTCTGCCGGGGTCTCCCTGCTGTCCGCACGGAAGCTGTGGCGTGCCATGGGCTTCCCCAATATCGGGGACGACGACGTCGCCTTCACCGACAAGGATCTCGATGCGCTCACCACGATCATCGACCTGGTGCGTCAGGAGCAGCTCACCGAGGACGCCGCCATCTCCATCACGCGCGCCGTCGGGCAGATGACGGACCGCATGGTGGTCTGGCAGATCGAGGCGATCGTCGAGGAGATCGTCGCCCAGCGCGGGCTCTCGGACTCCGACGCGCGGAAGACGCTCGTCACCGAACTGCCGGATCTGATCGATCCTCTGGAGAAGACGCTCGTCTACGCGTGGCGTCGCCAGATGAATGCGGCCGTCCAGCGTCTGGCGCTCCGTGCGGAATCGGGTCTGCGGTCCAGTGACGAGGGGCGTGACGGCGACGAGCAGGATGCGCCCCTGCCGCTCGCGCGCGCTGTCGGCTTCGCGGATCTCGTCTCCTACACGAGCCTGTCGCGGCGGATGAACGAGCGCACGCTGGCCCAGCTCGTACAGCGCTTCGAGAACAAGAGTTCGGAGATCATCTCCGTGGGCGGTGGCAGGCTGGTGAAGACGGTCGGCGACGAGGTCCTCTACATCGCGGAGTCGCCCGAGGCCGGCGCGGAGATCTCGCTGGCACTCGCGAAGGCATTCTCCGACGACGACTTCCTGCCCTCGGCGCGCTGTTCCCTGGTGTGGGGGCGCGTGCTGTCGCGCCTCGGGGACATCTACGGTCCGACGGTCAATCTCGCCGCCCGGCTCACGGCGCTCGCCGAGCCGGGGCAGGTACTGGTCGACTCCGTCACGGCTGCCACACTCGAGCACAACGACAACTTCGTCCTGAGCTTCCACGAGCCCCGGAATGTGCGTGGTTTCGGTGAGGTACGTCCGGCGACGCTGACGCGCGGCACGGGAGCGGGCCTGATCCTCGACTGAGTTGTCCTTCGCCCGTTCACCTCTTCGGCCTCGCTCTCGCACCATGCCTCCGATTGCTCGCTGCACTTGCGTGGGAGCCGACCGGAGTGCAGGGTTTCGCGCCCTCCGATCCCACAGTTCGACGTCGTCCGCTGGGAGGGACCGTTCGTTCCCAGTGCCCGAGACCGTCGGGTGGGAGTGGGCAGGCCTGCCTCGTCCCGACCCCTTCGATCCCACTGCTCGAGACCGTCGGGTGGGAGCGGGCCGGTGTGTTGGGTCGTCGGCCCCTTCGATCCCACTGCTCGACGTCGTCCGCTGGGAAGGACCGTTCGTTCCCAGAGTTCGACGCCGCCGGCTGGGATCCGGGGACATCGCGAGCGTCGATTGGGGGAGCCCCGGGGCAGAATGGTGGCATGACAGACTGCCGAGCCTGCCCCAGTGACGCTGACGACGGCGTTGCATTCTCTCTCCGGAGCCATCATGCATGACCGGCAGGTGCACGGCTCCCACGCGATCGATATCAATGCCGTACCAGCCGATTCGCACTCAGCCAGGGAGCGCGAGGGCCGCTCCTCAGCAGGACTCGGTAACCGGCTCCGCTACGGTTTCGGGACCGACGTCGGGCTGGTCCGTGAGCTGAACGAGGACTCCTTCGTGGCGATCGCGCCGGTCTTCGCCGTGGCTGACGGCATGGGTGGGCACGAGGCAGGCGAGGTGGCGAGCAGTATCTGCGTGCGGACGCTGGAGGCGAGCAGCATCACCGCCGGCACGGAGCCGCACGTCACGGTGGAGTATCTCGAGGACCTGATCGACCAGGTCGATCAGCGAATCCGCAGCGAAGCCGGGGGAGATGCGGGGACGACGCTGACCGGCGTCGTCCTGGTCGAGGAGTCGGCAGCCCCCCACTGGCTGTTCTTCAACGTCGGAGACTCGAGGTCCTACCGCCTGAGCAGCGGCACTTTCGGACAGATCTCCGTGGACCACTCGGAGGTCCAGGAACTCGTGGACACCGGGCAGCTCACCGAGGACGAGGCACGCACCCACCCCAGGAGGCATGTGGTGACCCGAGCCCTCGGCGCAGGGGACGACACCGAGGCCGACTTCTGGCTGCTGCCCGTGGAGGACGGCGATCGACTCCTGCTGTGCTCGGACGGTCTCAGCGGGGAGCTCACGGACGACGAGATCTGCAGCATCCTGAGCATCGCCGCCGAGCCTCAGGAAGTATGCGACGAACTGATCGCCGCGGCACTGCGTTCCGGTGCGCGTGACAATGTCACGGCGATCGTCGTCGATGCGGCGACGCGGGAAGCGGACGATGCGGCGACCCCGGGGGCAGAAGATACGACGACGACGCCATTCCGGGGTTTCTTCGCCGCCGATGGCATCGGCCCGGCAGGCTGGCGCCGCCCGTGAGGTGCGTCGCGGGCAGGAGCGCCGCCCGAGGGGCCCCGGCTGAACGGCTTCGCGAGGCATGCACTCGGGCAGATCTGCGGCCAGCCGGATCCGCACCGACCAGCGATGGCCCGTGATGCACCGTGCGGGCAGGGCAGTTCCCGGTGGCCCGGTGTGGCACGGTAGGGCAGGATGAGAAAGTGACCCCACGACCCGACAGCGCCCCGGTAGCCGCACCTCCCTCGGAGCACTCCGACATCCCCGATCACGCGCTCAGGGAGGAGTACGCGCAGCTCGCCGAGCAGATCCGCGCGCACCGCGTGGCCTACTACCAGGACGCAGCGCCCACCATCTCCGACGCCGAGTTCGACGCCCTGTTCAGCCGGCTCGAGGAGCTGGAGGCACTCCACCCCGAGCTGGTCTCGAACGATTCGCCCACGCAGGAGGTCGGAGGCGAGGTCTCCTCGGCCTTCACGCCGGTGGATCACCTCGCCCGGATGTACAGCCTCGAGGACGTCTTCTCCCTCGACGAGCTCACGGCCTGGCTGGAGCGTGCCACGGCCGGCGTCGAGCAGCGCAGTCCCGGCGCCACCATCGCGTGGCTGACCGAACTGAAGATCGACGGTCTCGCCGTCAATCTGCTGTACCGCGACGGCGAGCTGGTTCGTGCCGCCACGCGCGGCGACGGCGTCACCGGTGAGGACATCACGCACAACGTCCTCACGATCGCGTCGATCCCGCGGCACCTCAGCGGCAGCGGGCACCCGGAGGAACTGGAGATCCGCGGCGAGGTGTTCTTCCCCACGAAGGAGTTCGCCCAGCTCAACGAGCGCATGGTCGCCGCGGGCAAGGCGCCGTTCGCCAATCCCCGCAACGCCGCTGCCGGCTCCCTGCGGCAGAAGGACCCGGCCATGACGGCGGAGCGACCGCTGGAGATGTACGTGCACGGGATCGGTGCGCGCACCGGGCTCACCGCAGGGACGCAGTCCGAGACGTACGATCTCCTGCAGTCCTGGGGCTTGCCCACCTCGCCCTACTACAGGGTCCTCGCGGACCAGGACGAGGTGGTGGCGTTCATCGAGCACTACGGCGAGCACCGCCATGATCTGCTGCACGAGATCGACGGCATCGTGGTGAAGGTGGACAGCTTCGCACTGCAGCGCGCCCTGGGTCACACCTCACGCGTGCCGCGCTGGTCCGTGGCGTACAAGTACCCTCCCGAGGAGGTCAACACGAAGCTGCTGGATATCCTCGTGAATGTCGGCCGGACCGGCCGCGTCACGCCGTTCGGCCTGATGGAGCCCGTGAAGGTCGCCGGCTCCACCGTCGGCATGGCCACCCTGCACAACCAGGAGGTCGTCAAGGCCAAGGGCGTCATGATCGGCGACGTCGTCGTGCTGCGGAAGGCCGGCGACGTGATCCCCGAGATCGTGGGCCCGGTCATGGCCCTGCGCGATCCGAAGGAGGTGCGGGAGTTCGTCATGCCGACCGAGTGCCCGTCCTGCGGGACCACGCTGCAACCGGCCAAGGAGGGCGACGTCGACATCCGCTGCCCCAACGCCCGCTCCTGCCCGTCGCAGCTGCGCGAACGGGTCTTCCATCTGGCCGGCCGTGGTGCGTTCGACATCGAGGCCCTGGGCTGGGAGGCGGCGATCGCCCTCACCCAGCCCGCCGAACCCGCGGTGCCACCGATCACCACCGAGGCCGACATCTTCGACCTCACGCCGGAGAAGCTCGCCGACGTGAGGATCGAACGGGACAGGAAGGTCAAGGGCGTGGTGGCCGGCCGCGAGCTCGTGCCCTACTTCTTCTCGAAGGGCACGGCCAAAAAGCCCTCCGGACCGAACGCCACCACCCGCAAACTGTTCACCGAACTTCAGAAGGCGAAGAACCAGCCGCTGTGGCGCGTGCTCGTCGCATTGTCGATCCGGCACGTGGGCCCCACGGCGTCGCGTGCGCTGGCCACCGCGTTCGGATCGATGGACCGCATCCGTGCGGCGGGCGAGGAGGAACTCGCGAACGTCGACGGCGTCGGCCCCACCATCGCCGCAGCCCTCACCGAGTGGTTCGCGGAGGACTGGCACCGCGAGATCGTGGACCGTTGGGCGGAAGCCGGGGTCCGGATGGAGGACGACGTCGACGAGAACACACCGCGCACGCTCGAGGGACTCACCGTCGTCGTGACCGGTTCCCTCGAGCGGTACAACCGCGACGAGGCCAAGGAGGCCATCATCGCCCGCGGCGGCAAGGCGGCCGGTTCCGTGTCGAAGAAGACGAGCTACGTCGTGGCCGGGGAGAACGCCGGGACCAAGCTGGAGAGGGCCGAGGAGCTCGGCGTACCGGTCCTGGACGAGGAGGGTTTCATCGCCCTCCTCGAACACGGCCCGGCGAATACGGCCGACCCGGCGGAGACGAACGACGACGGCGCTACCGTTGCAGATACCGGGCCCGCCCCCGATATGCCGGCCTGAACCCGACCAGCTGAAAGGCTTCCATGACCACGCCGTCCTGGCAGAAGATCTTCTCGACCCTGGCCGGAGCGCGTGCCCGCGAACTGTACGCGCGCGCCGTCCTGCATCAGCCTCTCGAGGCGACGTCCAAGGAAGTGCAGCGCCTTCTCGACGCGGGTCTGCTGACCCAGGACCAGAGCGTCGACGAGCAGCTCTTCAAGAAGGTGCTGGCAGCTGCGGCTCCGGGCACACCGAAGGGCGTGGACAGATTCTTCCATGAGGGTCGCATCGACGGCCTGCCCCGGACCGGCCAGGACCGCGCCGATCTGCTCGCGCATCTGGCCGAGCGGCTCCTGCCTGCCGACGAGGAACTCGGTGAGCCCGAGATCAACCGCCTGCTCGCCACGGTCACCCGCGACATCCCCACCCTCCGGCGTGCACTCGTCGACCACGGGTACGTGGAGCGCTATCCGGACGGCACGGGATATCGGCGGGTGAGCGAGGACTGAGCCCTACTCCAGCGACACGAGAATCTTCACTTCCTCACCGCTGTTGTCCAGCAGGCGCTTGATGCCCTTCTCGACGATGTCCTCGGGCTGGATCTTCGAGGTGATGAACGGCGCCAGGTCGATCCTGCCCTCCTGCACCAGACGGATGGCCTCCGGATGGTTGTTCGCGTACCCGATGCAGCTGGACAGGACGCGTTCCTGCATCGTCAGAGCATCCGTGATGTCGAGCTCGACGGGCTTCGAGTGGAGTGCGATCACCTCCAGCCGCCCACCGGCGGCGAGCACCCCGAGCAGCTGACCGACGACGACGCCGACCCCTGCGGCGTCGAAGGCCACGTCCGCTCCGGCGCCATCGGTGAGGTCCGCGACCACGGCGGCAAGATCTTCGCTGGACGGGTCGACGACGGTGTCGGCAACACCTGCCGACAGAGCCTTCTCCCGACGTGTCCTCGAGACCTCGCTGACGATCGTGGTGATCCCCTTCGCCTTGAGCACCGCGGCCGTGAGGAGGCCGATGGGACCGGCGCCACCGACAACAGCGGTCTGACCGGCCGTGGCACCGGCATGCTCGACCGCGTGCAGGCAGACAGCCAGCGGTTCGATCATCGCCGCCTGGTCGAGTGGCATGTCACCGATCCGATGGACCCACTGCTGCTCCACCACGATATGCTCGCTCAGACCACCGCCGCGGCCCGAGATACCGATGAATCCCATCTGCTCGCACAGGTTGTACATTCCCTTGCGGCAGGCAGGACACGTGCCATCGATCATGAGTGGCTCGACGACCACCGAGTCGCCGACCGAGATGCCGTCCACGCCGTCACCGACCTCCTCGACGACACCCGAGAATTCGTGACCGAGCACCACCGGGAGGGTCTCGCCGGAGAGCGGATGCGGCTGTTCCTCGCCCGGCGCCGGCGGGATGGGTCCGTCCTGGTACAGGTGCAGGTCGCTCCCGCAGATGCCGTTGAACGCCGGTTTGATCCTGACCGTTCCGGGCCGGACCTGTGGTTCCTCGATGTCCTCGATGCGCAGGTCTTCCTTGCCGTAATACATGACAGCCTTCATGACTCTCCCTTCATCGGTGCGGCAGCTTCTCGACGCTGAATTTTCCACGTCGCATTTGGAGCAGCAGAGCAGTATGAATTATACGCAATATCCGCAGGAACATCCATGAATGAATGCTGATCGACGTCGGCGCGATATTCATCGACGCTTCACCGCACAATTCGGCGACAATTCGATTATTCGCGGTGCACTTTTTCGTGGCGAGTCGTGGCAAAATAGACCGGTGGACCAGAACACGCCGGTGAGCGAAGCGCCGAACCAGCCGACCGATTCCGGAATCGTCATCCGCCCCGTCACCCCCGAGGACTACGACGACGTGCGCCGCATCACCCGTGACGCCTATATCGAGGCCGGCTACTTCGACGACGACACGCACCCCTACGTCGTCGTCCTCTCCGACATCGAGCACCGGGCCCAGCATGCGCAGGTATGGGTGGCCGAGCGCGACGGCGCCGTCGTCGGGTCGGTCGCCATCACCTTCGCCGGCCAGCGGTACACGGACATCGCCGTCGAGGGCGAGCTGGAGTTCCGCATGCTGGCCGTGGATCCCGCGGTGCAGCGAGGGGGGATAGGCAGGGCCATGGTGGAGCGCATCATCGAGCACGCGCGCACGCTGCCCGGCATCGAGGCGGTGAGTCTGACCAGCGGTTCCGACATGCTGCGCGCACATCAGCTGTACCTCTCGATGGGCTTCCACCGCGTTCCCGAGCGCGACTGGTGGGTGCCGAACGAGGACATCCTGCTCTGGGTGTTCCGCCGGGAACTCTGACCTGAGGTGCTGGTGGGTGCCTGACGCCAGCATCGGATGTGTGCCAGCACTAGACTGGAGGCAGAAACCCACCTCCGACTTCCAGGGGAGATCCATGGCTGAGATCAACCGGGACGAGGTCGCGCATCTGGCGCGGCTCGCCCACATCGACATGACCGACGACGAGCTCGGCCGCATGGCCGGGGAGCTCGCCGTGATCGTCGACTCCATCAGGAGCATCAGCGAGGTCGCCGGCGACGACGTCCCCGCCACGAGCCACCCGATCCCGCTGAGCAACGTGTTCCGCGACGACGTGGTGGGGCAGACCCTCACGAACGAGGAGGCGCTGCTCGGGGCGCCGGACGACGCCGACGGCCGCTTCCGGGTCCCGGCCATCCTGGACGGGGAGTAGACCATGACCGACCTGATCCACCTCTCAGCCGACGCCCTCGCGCAGAAACTCGCCTCGAAGGAGGTCTCGGCCGTCGAGGTGACCCGCGCTCATCTCGATCGGATCGGGGCCGTGGACGGCGCCATCAATGCGTTCCTGCACGTCAACACGGACGAGGCGCTGCTCGTCGCCGCCGGGGTCGACAGGGCCCGGGCCGACGACGAGGCGCTGCATCCGCTGGCCGGGGTGCCCATCGCGGTGAAGGACCTGATCGTCACGCGAGGTCAGCCCACCACGGCCGGCTCGAGGATGCTCGAGGGCTGGCAGAGCCCGTACGACGCGACCGTCGTCAGGAAGCTGCGCGCCGCACGGATGCCGATCCTCGGCAAGACCAATCTCGACGAGTTCGCCATGGGCTCCTCGACCGAGCACTCCGCCTACGGTCCCACACGCAATCCCTGGGACCTGGACCGCATCCCCGGCGGTTCCGGCGGTGGGTCCGCCGCCGCCGTCGCCGCCTTCGAGGCTCCGCTGGCGCTCGGCACCGACACCGGCGGCTCCATCCGCCAGCCGGGAGCAGTGACCGGCACGGTCGGCGTGAAGCCGACCTACGGTGGTGTCTCGCGCTACGGCGCCATCGCCATGGCGTCCTCGCTGGACCAGATCGGTCCCGTCTCCCGCACCGTCCTGGACAGCGCCCTGCTGCACGAGGTCATCGGCGGGCACGATCCGCAGGATTCGACGTCGCTCACCGACCCCGTCGGCGCGCTCGTGGAGGCTGCTCGCCGCGGCGAGGTCGAGGGCATGCGCATCGGCGTCATCAGGGAGCTGCAGGGGGAGGGGTACCAGGCGGGGGTGCTCGCGCGCTTCCACGAGTCGCTGGACCTGCTCCGCTCGGCCGGCGCCGAGATCGTCGAGGTCTCCTGCCCCAACTTCCGGTATGCGCTAGGCGCCTACTACCTGATCATGCCGTCGGAGGCCTCGAGCAATCTGGCCAAGTACGACGGCGTCCGCTTCGGTCTGCGCGTGGTGCCGGACGGCGCACCGACGATCGAGCGCGTCATGGGAGCCACGCGAGCCGCAGGCTTCGGCGACGAGGTCAAGCGCCGTATCATCCTCGGCACCTATGCGCTGAGCGCCGGGTACTACGACGCCTACTACGGCTCGGCGCAGCAGGTCCGCACGCTCATCCAGCGCGACTTCGCCGCAGCCTTCGAGCAGGCGGACGTGCTCATCTCCCCGACGGCGCCCACCACGGCGTTCAGGCTGGGGGAGAAGCTGGGCGATCCGCTGGCCATGTATCTCAACGACGTCGCCACCATTCCGGCGAATCTGGCCGGCGTCCCGGGGCTGTCGCTGCCCGGCGGTCTGGCCGACGAGGACGGGCTGCCGGTCGGCGTCCAGCTCCTGGCCCCGGCCCGCCAGGACGCGCGCCTGTACCGCGTGGGCGCCGTCCTCGAAGCACTGCTCGAGGAGACCTGGGGCGGGCCGCTGCTGGCCAGGGCTCCCCACATCGAAGAGACCACGGAGGTGGGAAGCAGATGACAGCTGTGACCGGGGAGATCATCTCCTTCGAGGAGGCCATTCAGAAGTACGATCCCGTGCTCGGGTTCGAGGTCCACGTGGAGCTCAACACGAAGACCAAGATGTTCTCCTCCGCGCCGAACGCGTTCGGCGACGTGCCGAACACCAACGTGACGCCGGTGGACCTGGGTCTGCCCGGCGTGCTGCCCGTGGTCAACGGCGTGGCGGTGGAATCGGCGATCAAGATCGGCCTCGCGCTGAACTGCAGCATCGCCGAGAAGTGCTACTTCGCGCGGAAGAACTACTTCTATCCCGACACCCCGAAGAACTTCCAGACCTCCCAGTACGAGGATCCGATCGCCTACGACGGGTCCATCGACATCGAACTCGCCGACGGCACGGTGTTCACGGTGGAGATCGAACGGGCCCACATGGAGGAGGACGCCGGGAAGCTCACGCACATGGGCGGGTCCACGGGTCGCATTCAGGGCGCCGAGTACTCCCTCGTGGACTACAACCGCGCCGGGGTCCCGCTCATCGAGATCGTCACCAAGCCGATCGAGGGCGCCGGCGCGCGTGCACCCGAGCTCGCGAAGGCCTACGTCGCGGTGATCCGCGAGATCGTGAAGAATCTCGGGGTCTCCGACGCCCGGATGGAGCGCGGCAACGTGCGCTGCGACGCGAACGTCTCGCTCCGCCCGCACGGCCGCGAGCAGTTCGGTACGCGCACCGAGACGAAGAACGTGAACTCGCTGCGCGCCGTCGAGCACGCCGTCCGCTACGAGATCCAGCGCCACGCCGCGGTCCTCGATACCGGCACGCCGATCCTGCAGGAGACGCGCCACTGGCACGAGGACACGCGCTCCACGACGTCGGGACGCCCGAAGTCCGACGCCGACGACTACCGCTACTTCCCGGAGCCGGACCTGGTCCCCGTCGTGACGAACGAGGCGTGGATCGCGAAGCTCCGCGCGGAGCTGCCCGAGCCGCCCGCCGAGCGGCGCAAGCGACTGCAGGCCGACTGGGAGTACTCCGACGCCGAGTTCCGCGACGTCGTCAACGCGGGTGTGATGTCCTCGATCGAGGACACCGTCGCGGCCGGGGTGAGTGCGTCCGTGGCCCGCAAGTGGTGGATGGGTGAGATCTCGCGCCGCGCCAGGCTCGCCGAGCTCGAACCGGCCGAGCTCGGTGTCACGCCCGAGCTGATCGTGGAGCTCCAGGGCCTGATCGACGCCGGCAGGATCAACGACAAGCTCTCGCGCGACGTGCTCGACGGCGTCCTGGCCGGCGAGGGTACGCCCACGGAGGTCGTGGAGCAGCGCGGCCTCGCCGTCGTGTCCGACGACGGCCCGCTGCTCGAGGCGATCGACGGCGCACTGGCGGCCCAGCCCGACGTGGCCGAGAAGATCCGCGGCGGCAAGATCCAGGCCGTCGGCGCGATCGTCGGCGGGGTCATGAAGGCCACCCGCGGCCAGGCCGACGCCGGGCGTGTACGTGAGCTCATCCTGCAGCGCCTCGGCGTCGAGGGGTAGGTCCGCGGCGGGCTCCGAGTGGCCCTGCGGGCGCCGTCGTCCGTGCGGGTTTTCATGTACCCGGTGCGACGGCCCAGACTCGGGACGGCGTTCGCACGGTTGTGTGACGCTATCACGGGTTTTCGACGATCCGTGAGAGGTTCGACGGCGGCGTAGTCGGTGCTCTCAGGACGTCATCTTCGGTCAAGGCTGTCCGCCCAAGTCGATTAATTTGGTAGTGGCAGTGTGAGAGGAGGGGTCGATGGCGATTACGCCGAGCGCAGAGATCAACGTGACGGTGTACAACTCGGCGAACTAGCTGTTCTTTCTGCCCGCGAGCGAGCGACGGCTAATGTGACTGCATGGTGAAACTCGCGAAACCCGCGCCGGGGGTGATAGCCGCTCTATTGGCATTGGTTGTCATTTTCCTTACACTCTTCGGAGCTCTCGAAGAGCTTCCTACAGAGCTGCGAGGAGCGGTACAAGCCCTCGGTACGGCGGGTGGGATCTACCTCGGTTATCTGCTGCAAGCACGGGACGCTGATATTAGAGGACAAGCTTCCGCTTCCGCTTCGCAACGGCAACTACTTGCGCTTGCTCGAGAAGTGAACTCCACGATCGGCTTCACAGCAGATAGACGTGAGCAGTTGGCGCTTAGCAGCACCGTAGCTGCCGTCAAGCAGGACGCGGATGCGAGCCTTGCTGGAATCGACAACTCATTGCGCGGCATTCTTCATCATGTTCAAGCAGCGGCGGAAAACTGGGGATTCGAAGGTGCTTCCCCAAGCGGGTCGGACAATCAGCAGCAGGACAGTGTCGACGGCGCGTCGACTGTTGCTCCGGCATCAGCAGCTGAGAGCAGAGAGGACTAGGACCTTGGAACAGCACGATCAAAGCGGTACAGACGACCTTTATGTCGTTCGAGTACTCAACGAACGGGAGTTGGCAATATCGGGCGGCAGTGCAGCTGGTGTCTACGAGCACCAGTTGTACAGCGTCCTAGCTCCTGGCGAGAAACTGGAGGACCCGAAGACAGGGGAAGTCCTAGGCGAACTGCTGACGGCGAAGGCACTTGTGAAGGTGTACGAAGTGAGCGAGAAATTCGCCCTGGCCAGGACGTTTCGATCTAAACGAGTGAAGGTGAGCGGCGGACTGGCGCTAGGCGTAGACCTGTTTAACCCGCCGAAATACGAAACGCGTACAGAGACATTGGTGCGGGGCGCGTCTTACGACTCATCGAGCAAGATTGCCGTGGAGCCTGGCGATCCGGTGAAACGGTGGGACGGTCCTGAAGACGAAGCGCCGTCCACCAGTGTGTTGTCCTAGCCGGGAGTGTATCGTCATTTGCCGATCGTAGGCTGATCGCTTTGCCACTAGCTAGGCCTCCAGGCCCTGCCAGCGGTCCTTGAGGACACCGCGTCGGCTGACCAGCCTAACCTGTGGCGGTGGAGCGTCGTCGCCCTTTGCCCCGGAAAGATCTCGCAGCAGGTGTGCACTCGGCGCGGCGGCCCAACCCGGGGCCGCACTCCAATGGGTCTGAACCAGCGCAACAGGTTTGAGCGACGTCTCGACTCCCGATGCCATTGGGCGTCCCGGAAGCTCTTGCGGTGCCCGGCAGGAGTTCCCAGCAGGTGTGCACCCGGCGCGGCGGCCCCACCTGGCAACGCCTAACGCCGTCGGACACTCCCGGAAGAGGCGGCTGCCCCAGAAGAACCGGTTCGCCAGGAGATCCCGCTGCTATCGTTGCATCCGGGCACATCCCGCACCCGCACCGCACGCACTCGCACCACCGGGCCGGACCCACCCCGCCACGGCCCGGTGACGGCATGGAAGGAACCATCCAGTGAAGGCGCTGTACAAGTCCGGGGCGCACCCCGGGTTCGACTTCGTCGAACGGCCCGAGCCGGAGGCGGGTCCGGGCGAGGTGAAGATCCGGGTCATGACCACCGGTATCTGCGGCACGGATCTCCACATCGAGAGCTGGGACCCCTGGGCTCAGGGCATGATCGACGCGCCCCTGATCCCCGGCCACGAGTTCTACGGCGAGGTGGTGGCCCTCGGCGAGGGTATCCACGACGTCCGGGTCGGCGATCGCGTCTCGGGCGAGGGGCACATCGTCTGCGGGATCTGCCGCAACTGCCGCGCAGGCCGCCGCCAGATGTGCATCCGTACCTCCAGCGTCGGCGTCCAGCGCGACGGCGCCTTCGCCGAGTTCGTCGTCATCCCCGAGACCAACGTCTGGGTGCACGAGAACACCATCACCCCGGAGCTGGGCGCCCTCTTCGACCCGTTCGGCAACGCCGTCCACACAGCACTGAGCTTCCCGCTCGTCGGCGAGGACGTGCTCATCACCGGCGCCGGGCCCATCGGCCTGATGGCCGTCGCCGTCGCGCGCCACGCGGGCGCTCGTAAGATCGCCATCACCGATGTCTCGGCTCCACGGCTCGCCCTGGCTCGCGGCGTCGGAGCCGATCTCGCCGTCGACGTCTCGCGCGCACGTATCGCCGATGCGCAGGCCGAACTGGGCATGAAGGAAGGGTTCGACGTCGGCATGGAGATGTCCGGGCATGCGTCGGCGTTGCCGGAGATGGTCGACAACATGAACCACGGTGGGCGGATCGCCATGCTCGGCCTCCCGGCGGGGCCGATCACGGTCGACTGGAGCAAGGTGGTCACCCACATGCTCACCCTCAAGGGCATCTACGGCCGTGAGATGTTCGAGACCTGGTACGCGATGAGCGCCATGCTGGAGTCCGACAGGACACTGCGCGACGCGGTCTCCTCCGTGGTCACCGACTGCCTCCCGGCCGAGCAGTGGCAGCAGGGTTTCACCACGGCGCGCGATGGCGCGAGCGGCAAAGTGGTCCTCGACTGGACCACCTTCTAGGAGGTAGGAACACCATGTACTCAGCAGTCCGCGACCAGCTCGCCGGTGAACTCGACGAGATCCGCGACGCAGGTCTCTTCAAGCACGAGCGGAGGATCTCCTCTCCGCAGTCCAGCCACATCACGGCCGGTGCCCTCGGCGCCGAGGACGCGGAGGTGCTCAACTTCTGCGCCAACAACTATCTGGGGCTCGCCGACCACCCGGACATCATCGCCGCCGCGAAGAGCGCCCTGGACGAGCGCGGTTTCGGCATGGCCTCGGTGCGCTTCATCTGCGGGACGCAGGATCTGCACCTCGAGCTCGAGCAGCGCGTGTCGCAGTTCCTCGGCACCGAGGACACCATCCTGTTCTCCTCCTGCTTCGATGCCAACGGCGGCGTGTTCGAATCCCTCCTCGGAGCCGACGACGCCGTGATCTCCGATGCGCTGAACCACGCCTCCATCATCGACGGCATCCGCCTCTCGAAGGCGAAGCGCTTCCGCTACGCCAATCGCGACATGGCCGATCTCGAGGCCAGACTGCAGGAGGCCTCCGGTGCCAGACGGCGCCTGATCGTCACCGACGGCGTGTTCTCGATGGATGGCTATCTCGCCCCGCTCGAGGCCATCTGCGATCTCGCGGAGCGCTACGGCGCGATGGTCATGGTCGATGATTCCCATGCCGTCGGGTTCATGGGGAAGACCGGGGCGGGAACCCCGGAGCACGCCGGTGTCGGTGACCGCGTGGACATCTTCACGGGAACCTTCGGCAAGGCGCTCGGTGGCGCCTCCGGTGGCTATGTGGCGGCGCGCTCGGAGATCGTCGCCCTGCTGCGCCAGCGCGCCCGGCCGTACCTGTTCTCCAACTCCCTGGCTCCCTCGATCGTCGCCGCGACCCTGACCGCGCTGGACCTGGTCCAGGACAGCGGTGAGCTGCGGGGCACACTCACTGCCAACGCAGCGCTGTTCCGCCGCCGGATGACCGAGGAGGGTTTCGATCTGCTCGAGGGAGAGCACGCGATCATCCCCGTCATGTTCGGCGACGCCGTCCTGGCCGCCCGCACCGCGGACGCCATGCTCGCGCGCGGGGTGTTCGTGACCGCCTTCAGCTACCCCGTGGTGCCCAAGGGGGCCGCCCGCATCCGCGTCCAGCTCTCCGCCGCCCACACCGACGAGGACATCGAGGCGTGCGTTGCAGCCTTCGTGGCCGCGCGCGCCGAGGTCGCAGGCGAGCAGGAGGAGCCGGCCACGGACGGCGCTCCCGGCGCGCACGTCGGCGGCGCCCGGTAAGCGGTGAACCCGGACACGGCCGAGCGGGGGAGGGACGCATGAGCGCTCTGGCGTGCGACGTGCTGATCATCGGCGGCGGGATCGCCGGGCTGTCACTGGCCTCCGCCCTTGCTCCGTTCGCGAGCGTGGTGCTCGTCGAGTCCGAGCCGACGCTGGGGTACCACACGTCGTCACGGTCGGCCCGGCAGCTCATCCCGAGCTACGGACCGGGACCCGTCCAGGAGCTGACGCGGCGCACGCTCGACCTGCTCGCCGACGTGCAGTCGGCCACCGGTCTGCCCCTGACCGTACCGCGGTCCTTCATGCTCGTCGGCTCGGGGCCCGACGTCGCGGCGAGGGCCCACGGCTCCATGCGGCACCTGGCGCCTTCCGAGGCGCTCGAGCTGTGCCCGCAGCTGCGCCCCGAAGCGTTCACCGCTGCGGCGATCGACACGGACTGCGTGGGGACCGACACGGATCTGCTGCTCGAGTACCACCGGTGCTCCGCCAGTGACGACGGCGTCATCATCCTCACGAGCGCTCCGGTCACCGCGGCGCGGTATGACGGGAGGGCATGGAGCGTCACGGCCGGCTCCCGCGTCATCGGTGCCGGCGTGATCGTGAACGCCGCGGGTGCCTGGGCGGACGACGTCGCCCGACTGTGCGGGGTCGAGCCGCAGCACCTGCAGCCGTACCGGCGCACCGCGGCCATCGTCCGGGTCGGGAATGCTCCGCCGCCCGGATCACCGATGGTCGCCGCCGCCGATGACTCCTTCTACTACCGCCCCGCTGCGCAGGGCGTGCTGATCTCCCCGAGCGAGACGGAGCCGGCCGAACCGGGTGACGCCCAGCCGAGGGACGGTGATATCGAGCGTCTCATCCGGCAGCTGGCAACCCGCACCACGCTCGGCATCACCTCGGTCCGGCGGGCCTGGACCGGGCTGCGGACCCAGCGGGCCTCGACTCTGCCCGTGGTCGGCTTCGACGCAGAGCACCCGGGCTTCTTCTGGCTCGCGGGCCAGGGCGGCTACGGCTTCCAGACGTCGTCCGCGATCGCCGAACTCGCCGTGATCCTGCTGACCGGTCTGGACCCGGAGATCCTCGGCGCCGAGCCCACGCATATCGGCGCCGCCACCGCAGCCCTCCGGCCCGCGTAAGTCGCCGGGCGCGCCCATCCAGCGGTTCCCGCATCCATGTCGTGGCCGGACGACCGCCCGGAATTCCGTAGAGTAGGGCGCGGACATCGGCAGGAACGGCCGGCGTCGATCAACGGACCGCCCGCCGACGGAGGCGGCCAGAAGGAACGGAATCGGATCATGGCAGCTCACGGAGGCAACAAGGCGATCATCGCGGCGCTCGCCGCGAATCTCACCATCGCCGTCCTCAAGTTCGTGGCCTTCGCGCTCACGCGGTCGTCCTCGATGCTCGCCGAGGGCATCCACTCCGTGGCGGACTCGGGCAACCAGGTCCTCCTGCTCGTGGGACGCAAACGCTCGCAACGGCAGGCGAGTCCCGAGCATCCCTTCGGGTACGGCCGCGAGCGGTACATCTACGCCTTCATCGTGTCCATCGTGCTGTTCAGCGTCGGCGGACTGTTCGCGCTCTACGAGGCGTACAACAAGTACCAGGACCCGCATCCCATCGAGGGTTCCTTCTGGTGGGTGCCGCTCGCCGTCCTCATCGGGGCGATCATCGCCGAGGGCTTCTCCCTCCGCACCGCGATCAGGGAATCCAACGAGGTGCGCGGTTCCATGGGCTGGGTCCGCTTCGTCCGCACGGCGAAGTCCCCCGAACTGCCCGTGATCCTCCTCGAGGATCTCGGAGCGATCACCGGACTCGTCTTCGCCCTCTTCGGGGTCACCCTGACCCTGCTGACGGACAACGGGCTGTGGGACGCCGCAGGCACGGCCATGATCGGGCTGCTGCTGGTCGTGATCGCCGGCGTCCTGGCGATGGAGACCAAGAGCCTCCTCCTCGGCGAGTCCGCGTCCAGGTCCGACGTCGCGAAGATCGAGGAGGCCATCGAGAGCGACGGCGCCACGCGCATCATCCATCTCAAGACCCTCCACCTCGGCCCGGAGGAACTGCTGGTCGCCGCGAAGATCACCGTGGAGAGCAGGGAGAGCGGCACGCAGATCGCAGCTGACATCAACAACGCCGAGCGCCGCATCCGGGCTGCCGTGCCCATCGCCTCCGCCATCTACCTCGAGCCCGATCTGTACCATGCGGAGGATGCCCCGACGCCCGTAGCGAACGGAGCCTCCACGAGGGCTGCTGCGGACAACGAGACCGCGCCGCCGGTCTAGGATGAGTGCATGAACGTCATCGAAACGAAGCTCCCCGGTATCGGAGTACGGCGCGAGATCGTCACCGGTTCCGGTCGCAGAGTGGGGATCGTCTCGCAGCGCGACGGCGAGATCGACCTCATCATCTCCAAGGCCAGCGATCCCGACGCGTGCATCGCGTCCATCCCGCTGACCGCCGACGAGGGCGCGACGCTGGGCAACCTGCTCGGGTCTCGTCAGCTCGTCGCACAGCTCACGGAGGAGCACCGGGATGTGCCGGGCATCTCGACCCGGCAGATCCTCGTGGAGCGCGGCTCGCCCTTCGAGAACCGGACCCTCGGGGAGACGGGCATGCGTACCCGATCGGGTGCTTCCCTCGTAGCTGTTCTCCGCTCCGGCGAGGTGCAGGCGTCTCCTTCCCCGGACTTCGTCCTCGCCGCCGGTGACCTGCTGGTGGTGGTGGGCACATCTGCCGGCCTCGACACTGCGGCGGACATCCTGCGCCACGGCTGAGAACGCGTGGAAACATCTGCTCTGACGCTGATCGAACTCGGCGCTATTCTGCTGTCCCTCGGAATCCTCGGTCGGCTCGCGGGCCGCATAGGACTCTCGCCCATTCCGCTCTACCTCATCGGCGGCCTGTTCTTCGGTCGCGGCGGGATCATCGAACTCGAGGGAGTCCTCACCTTCAGCGAGGTGGCCAGCGAGATCGGCGTCGTCCTGCTGCTGCTCATGCTGGGCCTCGAGTACACGGCGAAGGAACTCGTCACCGGACTCCGACAGTCCTGGCTGGCAGGCGTCGTCGATCTGGTCCTGAACTTCACCCCGGGGGTCCTGGTGGCCGTCATCCTCGGGTGGGGTCCCGTCGGTGCGCTGGTCATGGGCGGCGTCACCTACATCTCCTCGTCCGGCATCGCGGCGAAGGTGATCGGTGATCTGGGCCGACTCGGTAACCGGGAGACCCCGACCATCCTGGCCATCCTGGTCTTCGAGGACCTGGCCATGGCGATCTATCTGCCGGTCCTGACTGCGGTCCTTGCCGGGTTGAGTTTCGCCGGAGGGCTCAGCACGGTGGGCATCTCCCTGCTCGTGGTCACCCTCGTGCTCGTGATCGCCCTGCGGTGGGGCAATGCCGTCTCGGCGGTGGTGGACAGCACGGATCGGGAGGTCTTCCTGCTGACGCTCATCGGGGCAGCCCTCCTCGTGGCCGGGATCGCCTCGGCTCTCCAGGTCTCTGCCGCCGTGGGCGCCTTCCTGCTCGGCATCGCCATCTCGGGAGTGACGGCGGAGAACGCCGCCCGTGTCCTGGAACCACTGCGGGATCTCTTCGCGGCGATCTTCTTCGTGGTCTTCGGGCTGAACACGGATCCGGCGACTATCCCGCCCGTTCTCGGCTTCGCGCTCCTGCTGGCCGTGGTCACCTCCCTCACGAAGATCGCCACCGGCTGGTGGGCCGGGGCACGGCAGGGGATCGGACGCATGGGGCGCGCACGCGCCGGAACGGCACTGGTGGCTCGCGGTGAGTTCTCCATCGTCATCGCGGGTCTCGCGGTCGCCTCCGGCGCCGTGGTCCCGGAACTCGCAGCGCTGGCGACAACCTACGTGCTGCTCATGGCCGTGCTCGGACCGGTTCTCGCGCGTTTCGCCGAACCGGGCATGGAACTCATCGACCGCGTGGTGAAACGGACCCCGAAGGCGGTTCCGGCGACCTGAGGTCCGCTTGCCTCAGCTCCCTATGCCTCCCGTGCCCCCACGCCGTCGAACGCCGCGGTCAGCAGTGAACCGTCCTCGACCAGCAGGCGTGCCGCCTCGATCTCGGGCGCCAGGTAGCGGTCGGGTCCCGGACCTGCGACGTCGCGGCGCAGTGCTTCCCGGACGGCGGTGATGGGGACCGAGCTTCGCATTCCGCCGTCCGTACCGCCGTCGCGCATGTCCAGCGCGCGGGCGGCGGTCAGGACCTCGATGGCGAGTACGCGTGTCAGGCCGTCGATGGACCGGCGCAGCTTCAGACCTGCGGCCCAGCCCATGGAGACATGGTCCTCCTGCATCGCGGAGGACGGGATGGAGTCGACCGAGGCAGGGTTGGCGAGCCGCTTGAGTTCCGAGACGATCCCCGCCTGCGTGTACTGGGCGATCATGTGCCCGGAGTCCACCCCCGGGTCGTCGGCGAGGAACGCGTTGAGTCCATGGCTGCGGGCCTTGTCGAGGAAGCGGTCGGTACGGCGCTCACTCATCGAGGCCACGTCCGCCACCGCGATGGCGAGGAAGTCCAGGACGTAACCGACCGGGGCGCCGTGGAAATTGCCGTTGGACTCGATGCGCCCGTCCTCGGTGACCACGGGATTGTCGATCGCGGAGGAGAGTTCGACGGCGGCGACCGACTCGGCGTGGGCGAGGGTTGCGCGGGCGGCGCCGTGGACCTGGGGTGCGCAGCGCAGGGAGTAGGCGTCCTGGACGCGCGTGAAGCGGTGCCGGCCCGTCTCGGAGGTGAGCTGCTCGGCGATCAGCGGTGAGCCCTCGAGCAGCGAGCGGATGGTCGCGGCGGAGGCCACCTGGCCGGGATGCGGGCGCAGGGCGTGGAGATCGGCGGCGAAGACGGCGTCGGTGCCCAGCAGGCCCTCGATGCTCATGGCCGCTGCCAGATCCGCGGTGTCGAGCAGCCGGTGCAGATCAGCCATGGCGAGGACCAGCATCCCCAGCATGCCGTCGGTCCCGTTGATCAGCGCCAGACCCTCCTTCTCGCGGAGCTCGACGGGCGTGATACCTGCTGCGGCGAGAGCATCGGCGGCCGGCAGCAGGGCTCCGGAGCGATCCCGCACGCTGCCCTCGCCCATCAGTGCCAGAGCAACGTGGGAGAGCGGGGCGAGGTCACCGGAGCACCCGAGCGAGCCGTACTCGCCGACCACGGGAGTGATGCCCGCGTTCAGCACTGCGGCATAGGTCTCGGCGACGAGCGGGCGCACTCCTGTCCTACCGGTTGCCAGGGTCGACAGCCGTCCCAGCATCAGTCCGCGCACCACCTCGCGGTCGACCGGCGCTCCGGAGGAGGCCGCATGGCTGCGGATGAGGCTGCGCTGGAGCTGGGTGCGCTGGTCGAGCGGTATGTTCTTCGTCGCCAGGGCGCCGAATCCGGTGGAGACACCGTAGTGCGGGGTGCCGTCGTCCACGAGGGCGTCGATCACGGCGCGCGTCGCGGCCATGGCCTCCAGGGCCTCCGGCGCCAGCTCCACCGTGGCACCGCCGCGGGTGACGGCGACGACGTCGGGCAGGGAGAGGGGACCGATCCCCACGATCACGGACTGCTGACTCACTTTGGACCTCTCATCAGGGACGAATCCCACTCTTGCCATTGGCTGAAAAGCGGGTTTCAATAAGTGAAATATACGCTGCTGCCAAAAGCAAGGACGCGCCCGTGGCCGAATCATCGACCCGCACGGTGGAACGTGCACTCGTACTGCTCGGCGTCGTGTGCGATGCCGGCTCGCTCCCGCTCGCGGATGCCGCCCGGGAGTCCGGACTCTCCGCGTCCACGGCACTGCGGCTCCTGCGCACCCTCGAGGGTACCGGCTTCGTGCGACGCGACGCCGACGGCGGGTACCGGCCCGGGCTCCGTGTGGTGCAGCTCGGGGCGCAGGCGCTCGGTCATGAATCCCTCGTGTCCCTGGTGTCGCCGGTCCTGGACCGGCTGGTGGAGCTGACGGGTGAATCGGCCTACCTGAGCGTTCCGTCCCACGACGGCGCGGCAGTCTATCTGGCCATGCGCGAGGGGACGCACTCCGTCCGCCATACCAGCTGGGTCGGTCGGAGCATCCCCCTGGAAGGGACGGCAGTGGGCGCGCTCCTCGGCGGCGAGCGCCCGGAGAAAGGTTTCGTCGCCGTCCGCGACGGGCTGCAGCAGGACGTCACAGCCATCGCAGCGCCCATCACCGTCGGTCACGGCGAGAAAGCGCGCGTGGTCGCGGTCATCTCCGTCATCGCACCCTCCTACAGGATGACGCCGGATAGCGTTGCGGGGATCGGACGCCACGTCGCGGCGGAGGCATCGGCGGTGCTGGTCGGCCCGTCCGGCAGCCCGGAGGAGCCGGACAGCACACGGCAATCAGACAGCACAGGGCAACAGGACAACCCGGAGCAGCCACGGACGCCAGAGCAGGTACGGCTCGCGGACACCAGCACCGCCGTCGAGGAGGACATCGCATGAGCCAGTCATTCACCCAGCACGATCCCGCGCGCAGCATCCGTGCGGCGCGCGGTCCGGAGCTCACCGCCAGGTCCTGGCAGACCGAGGCTCCGCTGCGCATGCTGATGAACAACCTCGACCCCGAGGTCGCCGAGCGGCCGGAGGACCTCGTGGTCTACGGGGGTACCGGCCGGGCCGCCCGCTCGTGGGAGGCGTTCGACGCGATCGTCCGCACGCTGGAGACGCTCGGGGACGACGAGACGCTGCTGATCCAGTCCGGCAAACCCGTGGGCGTCTTCACCACCAACAAATGGGCCCCACGCGTGCTGATCGCCAACTCCAATCTCGTGGGCGACTGGGCCACCTGGCCCGAGTTCCGGCGTCTGGAGGCGGAGGGCCTCATGATGTACGGGCAGATGACCGCCGGGTCCTGGATCTACATCGGCACGCAGGGCATCCTGCAGGGAACCTTCGAGACCTTCGCCGCGATCGCCCGCAGACTCTACGCGGACGACGGCGGCACACTGGCCGGGACACTGACGCTCACGGGAGGGTGCGGCGGCATGGGAGGCGCCCAGCCGCTGGCCGTGACGCTCAACGGCGGAGCGTGCCTGATCATCGACGTCTCCGAGGAACGGCTGCGG
Source organism: Arthrobacter echini (assembly GCF_004803505.1). Lineage (GTDB taxonomy): Bacteria > Actinomycetota > Actinomycetes > Actinomycetales > Micrococcaceae > Arthrobacter_D > Arthrobacter_D echini. The sequence continues at coordinate 91,757 of NZ_SSWH01000002.1, read as the reverse complement.
CGCCGGGCCGGCAAGCGCTATCTCGACGAGGTGGAGACGGATCTCGACACGGCCCTGGCGAAGGTGCTGGCAGCGAAGGCCGAGAGGCGGGCGCTGTCCGTGGGGTGCGTCGGCAATGCCGCCGAGGTCTTCCCAGCGCTGCTGCGCCGCCACCGGGCAGGGGAGTTCACCATCGACATCGTCACCGACCAGACCAGCGCCCACGATCCACTGAGCTATCTGCCCGTCGAATACACCCCTGACCAGTGGGACGACGAGGCGGAGGCGGATCCCACCGGCTTCACCAAGAAGGCGCAGGAGTCCATGGCGGTCCAGGTCGAGGCGATGGTGGGGTTCCAGGACGCCGGCGCCGAGGTCTTCGACTACGGCAACTCCATCCGCGACGAGGCCCGCAAGGGCGGCTTCAATCGCGCGTTCGAGTTCCCGGGGTTCGTCCCGGCCTACATCCGACCCCTGTTCTGCGCAGGTCTGGGACCGTTCCGCTGGGTCGCCCTCTCCGGTGACCCGGAGGACATCCGCGTCACCGACGCGGCGCTGAAGGACCTCTTCCCCGAGAACGTGCATCTGCACCGCTGGCTCGACGCCGCCGCCGAGCACGTCGAGTTCGAGGGTCTTCCCGCCCGGATCTGCTGGCTGGGCTACGGCGACCGCGCGAAGGCAGGACTCCTGTTCAACCGACTCGTGGCCGAGGGCCGGGTGTCGGCACCCCTGGTGATCGGCCGGGATCACCTCGACTCCGGGTCCGTTGCCTCCCCCTACCGGGAGACCGAGTCGATGCTCGACGGCTCGGACGCGATCGCCGACTGGCCGCTGCTCAACGCCCTGACCGCGGCGTCCTCCGGCGCCACCTGGGTCTCGATCCACCACGGGGGTGGTGTCGGGATCGGCCGGTCCCTCCACGCCGGTCAGGTATGCGTCGCCGACGGCACAGAGCTCGCCGCCGCGAAACTCGAGGCGGTGCTCACCAACGATCCGGGAATGGGCGTGATCCGCCACGTCGACGCCGGGTACCCCGAGGCCGCCCGGATCGCCGCGGAGCGCGGCATCCGGATCCCCATGGACGAGGGCTGAGCCGTGCTCCGGGTCCGTCCCCCGTCCCCATTGCCCATTTCCTGATCGGAGCGTCACCGGATGCCAACCACCACCGTCAGCTCGCTGCTCGACGGCATCGACGACGTCGGACGCGACACGAGTCGCGGCGGCTACTCGCGCGGCGTCCACACCGAGCCCGAGACGACCCTGCGCGAGTGGTTCCGGGCCGAGGCCGCTCGCCGGGGCCTGGCCGTGGAGACGGACCGGAACGGGATCCTGTGGGCCTGGTGGGACGCCACCGACTCCCGCGAGGGTGCCCTCGTCACCGGCAGCCACCTCGATTCGGTCCCCGGCGGCGGCGCCTTCGACGGTCCGCTCGGGGTGGCCTCGGCGCTGGTCGCCGTCGAGCTGCTGCGCGAGCGCGGCGTCCAGCCCCGCCGCAGCCTGGCCGTCGCCGTGTTCCCGGAGGAGGAGGGCTCCCGCTTCGGTGTGGCGTGCCTGGGCTCCCGCCTGCTCACCGGGACCCTCGACGCCGACCGCGCGCGTTCCCTGCAGGACGCCGACGGCACGACCTTCGCCGAGGCCGCCCGGGCCGCGGGCCTCGACCCCGCACACCTGGGCCGGGACGAGGAGGCGACCCGGCGGATCGGCGACTTCGTGGAACTCCACGTGGAGCAGGGGCGCGGGCTGGCCGATCTCGACTCCGCCGTGGCCGTCGGCTCCACCATGCTGGGTCACGGCCGCTGGCGCCTGTCCATCACGGGCCAGGGCAATCACGCCGGCACCACCCTCATGGCAGACCGCGCGGATCCCATGATCGCCGCGGCGCAGGTGGTCCTCGCCGTGCGGAGGATCGCCGCGGAGCAGGACGGCGCGCGCGCCACCGTGGGCCGGTTGCAGCCCGTGCCCGGCGGCACGAACGTGATCGCCTCCCGCGTGGATCTCTGGCTCGACGTCCGCCACGAGGAGGACGCCGTCACGGCGTCGCTCATCGAGCGGATCCACGGTCAGGCCCAGAAGATCTGCGCCTTCGAGGGGTGCCGCGCCACGCTGACCGAGGAGTCCCGCAGCGGCACCGTGCACTTCGACGGCGCCCTGCAGCGCACGCTCGGCAACGCCCTGAATCGTTCCTTCCCCGCCGCTCCGACGCTGCCGACCGGAGCGGGGCACGACGCGGGGATCCTCGCCGCCGTGGCGCCGACGGCCATGCTCTTCGTCCGCAACCCCACCGGCATCAGCCACTCGCCCGAGGAGTTCGTGGAACGGGACGACGCCGACGCCGGTGCGCTCGCGCTCGCCGACGTCCTCGAGGATCTGCTGTGAGCACTCAGTCCCGTGTGGTGCGCTCCCTCTGGTGCGAGCGGGCCATGGTGGATACCGGCGGTATCGCCGACGCCGTCCGGATCGGGATCGACGCCGGCGGGTCCGTGGTCAGCGCGGTGCCGGGCACAGAGCCTCAGGACGGCGACGAGGTCCTCCCCGGTGTGGCCGTCCCGGCAGCCGCGAACGCCCACTCCCATGCCTTCCACCGGGCGCTGCGCGGGCGCACCCACGATCGCGGAGGGACCTTCTGGACCTGGCGGGAGACCATGTACCGGGCGGCAGGGGCGCTGACCCCGGAGCTCTACGAGGAACTCGCCACCGCCGTCTACGCCGAGATGGTCACGGTGGGCTTCACGAGTGTCGCAGAGTTCCACTACGTCCACCACCGTCCCGACGGCAGCCCCTACGGACAGGGCACGGACGGGGCCGATCCCCACGCCATGGAGCTGGCACTGGCTCGCGCGGCGGTACAAGCCGGCATCCGGCTGACCCTGCTGGACACCTGCTACCTCGCCGGAGGCTTCGGCACGCCGCTCGACGACGTCCAGCGCCGCTTCTCGGACGGCACTGCGGTCCACTGGCTCGAGCGGCTCGCGTCCCTGCGGACCACCATCGGCGCGCTGTACGCACCGCAGCAGGTCTCGGTCGGAGCCGCGATCCACTCCGTGCGCGCCGTCCCCGCCGGCGAGCTCGCGGTCATCGCGCGGCACCTGCCGGATGAGCTGCCCCTGCACGTCCACCTCTCCGAGCAGCACGCCGAGAACGAGGAATGCCTGCGCGCCACGGGCCGCACGCCCACCGGGCTGCTCCAGCACCACGGCCTCGTCACGGATCGCCTCTCGGCGGTGCATGCCACGCACGTCACCGACGAGGACATCGGCCTGCTCGCGCACGCAGGTGCCGTCGTCGTCCTGTGCCCGACCACCGAGGCGGATCTCGCCGACGGTCTCGGTCCGGCCGGGGACTTCCGCTCGGCGGGCGTGGACCTCGCGCTCGGGACCGACCAGCACGCCGTCGTCGACCCCTGGCTGGAGATGCGGGCACTCGAGCACGGTGAGCGCCTGCGAACCGGCAGCCGCGGGCACTTCGACCCGCACGCACTGCACGGCATCGCCTCGCTGGGCGGCTCGCGTGCCCAGAATCGCGCGGGTCCGGGTTTCGGCGCAGGACAGGTCGCGGACTACATGGTCGTCGACGCCCGCAGCACCCGCACCGCCGGCTCCGCTGCCGACCAGCTCGCGTACTCGGCCACCGGACAGGACGTGACCGGCGTCGTCGTCGGGGGAGTGGTCATGGCCCGGGACGGAGTGCACGCCACCCTCGGTGACCCCGGAGAGCTCGTGGCAGCCGCCATCGCCCGGCTCGACGCCGAAACCTACCCGAGGGAGCACCACTGATGTCACTGCTCATCACCAATATCGGCGAGCTCATGACCCAGGACGCCGACGCCACCGTGCTCCGCGACGCCGCCATGGTCCTCGAGGGCGAACGCATCAGCTGGATCGGCGCGGCCGCCGAGGCACCCGCCGCGGACGAGGCTCACGACGCCGAGGGACGCGCGGGTCTTCCCGGCTGGGTGGACAGCCACACCCACCTCGTCTTCGCCGGGGACAGGACGGCGGAGTTCGAGGCGCGCATGGCGGGACAGTCCTATGCCGCAGGCGGTATCCAGGTCACGGTCGAGGCCACGCGCGCCGCCGGCGACGACGACCTCGACGCGCTGGTGCGAGCCCGCCTCGTCGAGGCCGTCGCCGGCGGCACCACCTACCTGGAGACCAAGACGGGCTACGGGCTCGACGTCGAGCACGAGGCGCGCAGTGCCCGCATCGCTGCCGGCGTCGTCGACGAGGTCACGTTCCTCGGCGCGCACCTCGTCCCGGCGGGCCGGGATGCCGAGGAGTACGTCGACCTCGTGTGCGGACCCATGCTCGACGCCGTCCTTCCGCACGTCCGCTGGGCCGATGTCTTCTGCGAGACGGGGGCGTTCACGCCGGAGCAGTCGCGTCGGGTGCTCGAGGCCTGTGCCGCGGCCGGCCTGGGCCTGCGCGTCCACGGCAATCAGCTCGGACCGGGCGCCGGGACACGCCTTGCCGTCGAGGTCGGCGCCGCGAGCGTGGATCACGTCAATCACCTCTCGGACGAGGACGTCGACGCCATCGCCGGCTCCTGGTCGGGCGGGCATCACGGGACCGTCGCCACGTGCCTGCCGGCCTGCGACCTGTCCACGCGTCAGCCGTTCCCGCCGGCGCGCCGGCTGCTCGAGGCCGGGGCCGAGCTCGCCCTGGCCAGCAACTGCAACCCGGGCACGTCCTACACCAGTTCCATGGGCTTCTGCGTGGCCACCGCGGTGCTGCAGATGGGGCTGACCGTGCACGAGGCGGTGCGTGCCGCGACCGTCGGTGGGGCATTGGCACTGCGGCGGGCCACAGGCGAGGACGTCGACGGTGCTCGCGCCGTCGGGTCCCTGGCCGTAGGCCATCGGGCGGATCTGCAGTTGCTGGACGCACCCTCGGCGACCCATCTGGCCTATCGGCCGGGGATGCCATTGGTGCGTGAGGTCTTCAGGGCCGGTACGCGCGTCCGATGACCTCGATGCCCTCGATGCCCTCGATGCCGAAGCGCCTCGTCACCGCCGAAGTGCTGATCGTCCTCGGGCTCTCACTGGGTCAATCCGGCGTCTATTCGGTCGTGAGGCTCATCGAGAAACTCTCGAGGGGTCCGCTGTCGGGCCAGACCACCACACTGAACCCCGTCCTGAACGAGTCCCCGTACCTCGACCTGACCTACCAGCTGCTGGGGATCGGCTTCGCACTGGTGCCGGTGGCCCTCGTCCTCCTCCTGCTCAGCGGGCAGTCCACCTCGGCCCTGCGCCGGCTCGGCCTGACCTTCGACGGACCGCTGCGGACCATCGGCTTCGGCGTGGGGCTCGCGGCGATCATCGGGGTCGGCACACTGGGTGTCTACGCCGGTGGCCGGGCCCTGGGGATCACGACGGCGCTGGTCCCCGCGGCGCTGGACGACTACTGGTGGACCATCCCGGTACTCGTGCTGTCCGCAGTGCGGCACGCGGTGCTCGAGGAGGTCATCGTGGTGGGCTACCTGTTCATCAGACTGCGGCAGCTCGGGTGGTCGACACCGCTGATCATCCTCACGAGTTCGGTGCTCAGAGGCAGCTATCACCTCTACCAGGGGATCGGCCCGTTCATCGGCAACGTCCTGATGGGGGTGTTGTTCGCCTACTTCTACACCCGGACACGGCGCGTCATGCCCCTGGTCATCGCCCACGCGCTGATCGACATCACGGGATTCGTCGGCTTCGCCCTGATCGGACCGGCGATCGGCATCGGAGCCTGAGCCGCCGGTCCGGGTAGGGGCCGCGCTTCAGATCTCGACGCGCTGTCCCCCGGTCTCGAAGACCACCGACATGATGCCCGGCGTCCCGTTCGGCGCGACCCATTGGACCACCACGTCGTCGAGCGTCTCCTCGACCTGCGTGCCGAGCCACTCGGTCACCCGCTCCGAGGAGCCGGCGATGGTGAGGCAGTCGAGCCTGACGGACGAGGGACGGGCCTTCGAGGGGTGCAGGTCGCCGGTGTCCTCGTCCCAGCGGAGCAGGTAGGGGACCTGCGGATCGGCGATGAGTCCCTTGATGCCGATCTGCTGCCAGGTGAGCTCCTGACCGTCGGGGAACTTCCGATTACCGGGAACGGCAGCGCGGCCGAGGCGCTCCTCGAAGGGGCCCAGGTCGTCGACGGCCACGCACCAGCCCATCCAGCCACCACCTGCCTCGGACCGGGCACGGACGGCCTGGCCGAAGGGCGCCTTGTCCGACGCCGGGTGGTTCAGGACCTCCACGACCTCCAGGTACTGGCCGTTCACCAGAGGGAAGATCATGTTCCGGGTGCCGAATCGGGGATGCACACCGCCCTTGACGGGTTCCACGCCGAGCTTGGTCGAGATCCGCGCCGCCGTGGCGGCAAGTCCGTCGGGTTCACAGGCAAAAGAAACGTGATCCAGTCTCATGCGGACATCTTGGCACTAAGTGATCCACGTCTCGACTTAGGTTCGCCTAACGGTTCAGTGGCCGAGGAGGAGGTCCACGGAACTTCACGAAGCGTCACAGTGTTGCCGGATTGCCGCGGCTGGGCTTCCATGGACCCAGGTCATGAGTGCCAGCACACAGCCCCGGCTTGCTGGCCGGCAACCCTCCAACCGCGGTGGGGTGCCCCGGGTGAGGACCAGGTCCGCCGTCCACCGGCGTCGGGCAAGCGCGGGCTCCTCCGGGGTCCGATCTCCTGGAGCTGTGGTCACCGGCCCCGGTGTCGGACGAGGCGGAGCCCTTGAACACAGGGAGTTCCCCATGAGCCACGACTGGTCCTTCGAGACCCGACAGATCCACGCCGGGCAGGAACCGGATGCCGCCACGGGAGCGCGAGCGCTGCCCATCTACCAGACGACGTCGTTCGTCTTCCCGAGTGCCGAGAGCGCGGCCGACCGTTTCGCGCTCGCCGACCTCGGCCCCATCTACACCCGCATCGGCAATCCCACCCAGGAGGCCGTGGAGACCAGGATCGCCAGCCTCGAGGGTGGGGCCGGTGCACTGCTGCTCGCCTCCGGACAGGCCGCCGAACTGCTCTCGGTCCTGAACATCGCCGAGTCGGGTGACCACATCGTGGCCAGTCCGTCGCTGTACGGCGGCACCTACAACCTCTTCAGGCACACACTGAGGAAGTTCGGCATCGAGACCACGTTCGTGGCGGATCCCGACGACCTCGAGCAGTGGCGCGCGGCGGTCCGGCCGGACACCAAGCTGTTCTTCGGGGAGAGCGTGTCGAACCCGAGACAGGATGTGCTGGACATCGAGGGCATCAGTGCTGTGGCCCATGAGCACGGTGTGCCGCTGATCGTGGACAACACGCTGGCCACGCCGTACCTGATCCGGCCCATCGAGTGGGGTGCCGACATCGTGGTGCACTCGGCGACCAAGTACCTCGGCGGCCACGGCACGGCGATCGCCGGCGTCATCGTGGACTCCGGCAGGTTCGACTTCGCGCAGTACCCCGAGCGTTTTCCCGGCCTGAACACACCGGACGAGAGCTACAACGGGCTCGTCTACGCGCGGGATCTCGGTGCGGGAAGCGCGCTCGGCGCCAATCTCGCCTACATCCTCAAGGCCCGGGTCCAGTTGCTCCGCGATCTGGGTGCCTCGGTCTCGCCGTTCAACGCGTTCCTGATCGCGCAGGGGCTGGAGACGCTCAGCCTGCGCATGGAACGCCATGTGCAGAACGCCGCTGCCGTGGCCGAATGGCTCGAGGCACACGACGACGTCGAGCAGGTCTCCTACGCCGGTCTCGCCTCCAGCCCGTGGTACGAGCGCGGCAGGAGATACGGGCGCAACGGGATCGGCGCGATCGTCAGCTTCGACATCAGCGGGGGTCTCGAGGCCGGAACGCGGTTCGTCGATGCCCTGGAACTGCACTCGCACGTCGCGAATCTGGGGGACGTCCGCTCGCTCGTCATCCACCCGGCGTCCACCACGCACAGTCAGCTCGACGCCGAGGCGCGCATCGCGGCGGGTGTGCGTCCGGGGCTCGTCCGGCTCTCCGTGGGACTGGAGAACATCGCGGACATCCTCGCCGATCTCGACGCCGGCTTCCGGGCTGCCAAGGGCGCCTAGCCGGTGCGTGCCATGACCAGTTGCGTGCCATGACCACCTACCCTCCTGCTCCACTGCAGCACGGGGTCGGCGGGGCGCTCCCGGGTGACGGGCAGCTGCGGATCGCACCGATCGGACCACTGGACCTGGAGACCGGCGGCCGGCTACCCCGTGCACAGCTCGCCTTCGAGACCTGGGGGGAGCTGAACCATGACGCCTCGAACGCCGTCCTGGTGCTGCACGCCCTGACCGGCAGCTCCCATGTGGCACGCGGTGCCACGGACGAGCACGGCTGGTGGGATGCACTCGTCGGTCCCGGCCGGACGGTGGACACCGACAGGTATTTCGTGGTCTCGAGCAACATGCTGGGTGGGTGCTACGGCTCCACGGGGCCCGCGAGCACGGCTCCCGACGGACGTCCGTGGGGCTCGCGCTTCCCCTTCGTGACCATCCGCGACTCGGTCCGTGCCGAGGCGCTCCTCGCCGATGCGCTGGGCATCAGCACCTGGCACTCGGTCCTCGGCGGCTCGATGGGAGGAGCACGCGCGCTCGAGTGGGCGTGTACGTTCCCGCGCCGCGTCCGCCGGTGCGCCGTCATCGCCTGTACCGCCGCCAGTACGGCCGAACAGATAGCGTTCGCCCAGGCACAGGTCCAGGCGATCCGGCTCGATCCGGCCTTCCACGGCGGGGACTACTACGGGGGCCCGCATCCGGAGGCGGGTCTCGGTCTCGCCCGGCGCATAGCGCACATCACCTACAGGTCCGAGAGGGAGCTCGAGGCCCGGTTCGGCCGCGCGGCCCAGGGGTCGGAGCAACCCCTGGGCGCCGTCCTGCCCGCTGACCGCGGCCGCTACCAGGCGGAGAGCTACCTCGATCACCAGGCCGCCGAGCTCGTGAGCCGCTTCGATGCCAACAGCTACCTGATCCTCACCGAAGCGCTCATGAGTCATGACATCGCCCGCGGTCGGGGCACTCCGGTGGAGGCACTGGCGACGACGACGGCGGACTTCTTCGTCGCCGCCGTGGACACCGACCGGCTCTACGGCCCGGAGCAGTCCCGGCAGCTGGCTGCTGACCTGCCGGGAACCGTCCCGGTCCGCCTGATCTCCTCACCGGCGGGGCATGACGCGTTCCTGACCGAGATCGGCCAGCTCGATCACGCACTCCGGGCTGCGTTCTACGCGTAGGACGCGACCGTCCGAAAATCTGGGTGGGTAGGCCGGCCATCCGCATCTACTCTGGAACCAAGCCTGCTCACCGATGTGTGGCGGGCGGGTCCGTGGCACACGTCCGCGGACCTATCGATCCGAGATCACGAGGAGCTGTCCATGGAACTGAGCACCATCGGCTGGAATCAGGAAGCACGCGACAAGATCCTGCTCGACGCCGACCGCGCGCTGCAGGAAGCGGTCCGGGAAGCCGTCGAGACCATGGACGGGAAGTCCCGTGACGAGGTCTACGAGTTCCTCTTCGAGAAGCTGAAGCCGCAGTTCGTGGACTTCAAGCCCGGACCCGACATCAGCGACTGCGCCGACGCCGTCGCCAACGGGGACGTCGAGCTCGAGAGCTGAACGCTTCAGGCGGAGCCTTTCGAGACCGCAGAACGGACCGGTCGGCACCCAGCTGCCCGGTCCGTTCTGCGGTCTCGGCGCCGCACTGTGGGCCGGGTCGGTCAGGACGCGGTTCCCGGTGGCATGCCGGGGCCGAAGATCGGTGCCGGCTCCGGGCGCTTGGCGATGACGCCGTCGCCCGAGGACTGGTTCCGCAGGCGCCGCAGTACCCACGGCACGAAGTACTCGCGTGCCCAGACGAGGTCCTCGACGCGGGCCGTCCGCCACGACCGCGGGGACGGCTCCGTGGGCTCGAGCGGATCGAGGGTGTGCGGCACGGCGAGGGTATCGAGGACCATGAGGGCGATCGTGTGATGACCCAACGGAGAGAAGTGCAAGCGGTCCGGCGCCCACATCTGCGGATGGACCAGTTGCCGCACCGCCCACATGTCCCCGATCAGCGCCTCGTGGCGGGCAGCGACGGTGCGCAGGTTCTCGTTGTAGATGGCGGTCTTGGAGCGGATGGAACCGAGCACGGTCTCGCGGACGTCCGGTCCGGTCAGGATCACCACCGTGGCACCGGAGTCCGCAAGTCGCGCGACGACGCCGTCGAGCTTCGTCGCCAGCAGATCAGGATCGCCGCCCGGCCGCAGGAGATCGTTGCCGCCCGCCGAGATGGTGACCAGATCGGGCTGGAGGGCGAGTGCCGGTTCGACCTGCTGATCGGCGATCTGCTGCAGCAACCGGCCCCGCACGGCGAGATTCGCGTAGGCGAAGTCCTCCTGCCCGCGTGCCAGCTCCTCCGCGACCCGGTCCGCCCACCCTCGATGACCGCCCGTACTTCCGGGATCGGGATCGCCGATGCCCTCGGTGAAGGAGTCCCCGAGGGCCACGAACCGGTGCCAGGGATGCGCCCCGGCGGATTGCTCCGGCTCGGTCAGGGGGGCCCGGGAGAGGGGCTCGCCGTCGTCCTGGTCGGGTGCCGGGGTGGCTGAGGAGGTCATCCGCCCATTCTCCAGCTGCTGCGCCTTCCCGGCTACCCCGGGGGATGTCCGTGCCAAAATGGGGCCATGACTGATACTGCCCACGCGGCCGCGTCCTCGTCCGGTTCCTGGGACCCCGTGGTCCTCTTCTCGAAGCCGGAGTCGGAGCGGGGCGGCACGCCGCTATTGGTCCTCTTCCACGGCTACCTGGCGAACGAGGAGGACCTGATGGGCCTGGCCGATCACCTGCCGGAGGACTTCACGGTGGCCTCGGTGCGCGCTCCGCAGCCGGTGGGGCCGGGCTTCTCCTGGTTCCCCCTGCCGAGCGAGCCTGCGTATTCGGTGGAGGCGGTGGTGCAGAGCGTCGGGGCCGTCGCTTCCTGGCTCGACGGCGTGCGCGGCCTCCACTCGAGCGTGAGTCTGCTCGGTTTCTCTCAGGGGATGGCAGTGGCGACCTCGCTCCTGCGCCATCGACCGGGCGACTTCGCGTGCGTCGTCGGGCTCTCGGGGTACTGCGTCCCGGCCGAGGGACACGGGTTCTTCCAGGACGAGCAGGTGTCGATCGCGAAGACACCGTTCTTCTGGGGGCGAGACCAGGAGGACCCGGTCATCTCGGCGGAGATGATCGAGTTCACGCATGCCTGGCTGACCACGCACACCCGCCTGACGAAGATCCTCTACCCGGACATGTTCCACAGCATCTCCCAGCGTGAACTCGCCCACGTGCGGGAGTTCCTGGCCCTGACGGTCCTGGGCCGGCGCTGAGCATCCTCGGCGCCGGGCCGTGGACAGTGGTGCTGCCGGCGGACGAACGAGGGATCATCCGCGCACGATCCGCAGCGTCGCGCCGTTGACGCGGATGGTGTCGCCAGGGTGGAGCTGGCGGCCGCGACGCTCCTCGATCTCGCCGTTGACCTGCACCAGACCGTTGTCGATCAGGGCCTTCGCCTCGGCGCCGTCCTCCGCGAGGGAGGCGAGTTTCAGGAGCTGACCCAGCCGGATCATGTCGTCCCGGATGGGCAGTTCGGTGCTGGATGCGTCGTCGTCCGTCATGCTGTCCATGATGCCCGAGCCGGCGCCCTAGGCTGTACGGGTGTCCGACGCGCCCCTGCTCCCTCCCGTCCTCGGAGTCCCACTCGCGCTCGCTGCGGGACTCGCCATCCCGGTCCAGGGCAGGATCAACGGAGCACTGGGCCTCAGGCTCGACGACAGCATCGCCGCGGCATTGATCAGCTTCGGCACCGGCCTCCTGCTCATGATCGTCGTCACTGTCGCCCTGCCGCGGGGCCGGGCCGGAGCACGGCAGATCATCCCCGCCGTCCGGGAGCGGCGTTTCCCGCCCTATTTCATTGCGGCCGGTGCCATCGGTGCGTTCTTCGTCTTCTCCCAGTCCCTCACCATCGGGCTGCTCGGGGTGGCACTGTTCACGGTCGCCACCGTCATGGGGCAGTCCCTCAGCGGCATCCTGGTGGACCGGGCGGGCATCGGGCCCGGGGGGAAGCGCGCCGCCACCCCGATGCGGGTCATCGGGGTGACCCTGACGGTCGTGTCCGTCATCTGGGCCCTCTCACCACGCTTCGGCGCAACCGGCGAAGTCTCCGGCTGGCTGCTCCCCGTGCTGCTCCCGGTCGCCGCGGGAATCCTGCTGAGTTTCCAGCAGGCCATGAACGGCACGGCGGCGCTGCACTACGGCACACCGCTGGCCGCCACCCTCATGAACTTCATCGCCGGTACCGCGGTGCTGCTGCCCGCCTGGCTGATCAGGATCGCCGTCGTCGGTGTGGGCGATCCGCTGCCCACCCAGTGGTGGTACTACCTGGGAGGCCCGATGGGCTGCATCTTCATCGGTCTCGGGGCGCTGCTCGTGCGCAGTCTCGGAGTGCTGCTCACGGCTCTGTGCATGATCGGCGGGCAGCTGATCGGCTCGCTCGTCCTGGACCTGGTGTTCCCTGCACCGGGCTCCGTCGTGGCGTTCGCCACGGTTGCGGGGACCCTGCTGACCCTGGGTGCGGTCATCCTCACGACGCTGCCCTGGCCTCGCCGCTCCCTGATGCTGCCGGGTCGCGGCTGAGCCGGCGGATCCCGGGGCAGGGCCTGCACACGAGCGTGAGCGGTGCGCGGTGCGGCGCCGGGCCGCGACTGCCGAGCGGCTAGGCTTGATCGGTGTCCTCGCGCCCTTTCCAGCCGAGGAGGTTCCCGCAGAACCCCACCCGACGACGACCGGCGGACCGCATCCAGCGGCCTGCCCAGAACTGGAGACCAATCCCATGGCAGCAGCCAAGTCCGCTCTCGATCCCATCATCTCCCTCGCCAAGCGGCGTGGTTTCGTGTTCCAGTCGGGGGAGATCTACGGCGGATCCCGCTCCGCCTGGGACTACGGGCCCCTCGGTGCCGAACTCAAGGAGAACATCAAGCGGCAGTGGTGGCAGAGCGTCGTGCGCGGACGGGAGGATGTCGTCGGCCTGGATTCCGCCGTGATCCTGCCCCGCCAGGTCTGGGAGGCCTCCGGTCACGTGGACGTCTTCAGCGACCCGCTCGTGGAGTGCCTGAACTGTCACAAGCGCTACCGCGCCGACCACCTCGAGGAGGAGTACGAGGAGAAGAAGGGTCGGGCGCCCGAGAACGGACTGCTCGACATCACCTGCTCCAACTGTGGTACCAAGGGGCGCTGGACCGAACCGCAGGAGTTCTCCGGGCTGCTCAAGACCTTCCTCGGTCCCGTGGCGTCGGAGGAGGGCATGCACTATCTGCGACCCGAGACCGCGCAGGGCATCTTCGTCAACTTCAACAACGTGCTGACCACGGCGCGCAAGAAGCCGCCGTTCGGGATCGGCCAGATCGGCAAGAGCTTCCGCAACGAGATCACGCCGGGGAACTTCATCTTCCGCACGCGCGAGTTCGAGCAGATGGAGATGGAGTTCTTCGTCGAGCCCGGCACCGACGAACAATGGCACAGGTACTGGATCGACGAGCGCTTCTCCTGGTACACCGACCTCGGCATCGACCCGGACAATCTGCGTCTCTTCGAACATCCCGTGGAGAAGCTGAGCCACTACTCGAAGGGCACCACGGACATCGAGTACCGCTTCGGCTTCCAGGGCTCGGAGTGGGGTGAGCTCGAGGGCGTCGCGAACCGCACCGATTTCGATCTCTCCACCCACTCGACGCACTCGGGAACCGACCTCGGGTACTTCGACCAGGCCACCGACGAGCGATACACGCCCTACGTCATCGAACCCGCTGCCGGTCTCACCCGCTCCTTCATGGCGTTCCTCGTGGACGCCTACACCGAGGACGAGGCCCCGAATTCCAAAGGCGGCGTGGACAAGCGCACCGTCCTGAAGCTCGACCCGCGCCTCGCGCCGGTCAAGGCCGCCGTGCTGCCGCTGAGCCGCAACGAGGATCTCTCGCCCAGGGCCAAGCAGCTGGCGGCGCAGCTGCGCAGGGGATGGAACATCGACTTCGACGACGCCGGTGCCATCGGGCGGCGCTACCGGCGCCAGGACGAGATCGGGACACCGTTCTGCATCACCGTGGACTTCGACACGCTCGAGGACCAGGCCGTGACCATCCGCGAACGCGACACCATGGCGCAGGAGCGCGTGGCACTCGATAAGGTGCAGGGCTACCTCGCTGCCCGACTGGTCGGCGCCTGATGGCCGTGGAGTACCGGCCCTGGCAGGACGGTGACGAACTCGACCTCATCCAGCTCTGGGGTGGTCCGGAGTCGGCCACGGCGGAGCAGTTCCGCGGCTCGTTCCAGCCCTCCTCGAACTCGCCGTGGAACCGCTGCATCACCGCCGTCGACCAGGGCGTGCCCGTCGCCGCGGGCTGCGTGTACGGCGCGGCGCTGCATCCCGACCGGCTCTGGTGCTACATCGAGGTCGCGGCGGACCACCGGCGTACCGGGATCGGCTCGACGCTGTTCACGATGCTCCAGCACGAGGCCGCTGCCTCACCCTCGCAGGTCACGGCACTGCGCTCGAAAGTGACGCCGGGGTCGAGCGGTGCGCTCTTCGCGTCGGCACTGGGACTGACGGTGCTGCAGCGCTCACGGCTCGTCGACGTCCTGCCCGGCGCACTGACCCCCTCGGCGTTCGAGGATGCCGCCGGTCCGCAACTCGAGGAAGCCGCCACCGGGTCGGTGGAGCTGACCCGCGCGCTGGCCTCGTTCTACGAGTCGGTGCACGCCTGGGATCGCGCCGACATCAGCCTGGGCCGGGCCCAGCAGCTCTTCCTCTCGGACACGAGCGGCGCCGGGGGAGCGGTGGTCCTGCGCGAGAGGCCGAAGTCCGACGGCGGGACGATCGCTGCGTTCGCCGTCAGCTACACGCAGACCCGCACGGACGAGCCGGCCGACGTCCTGCTCGGCTACGACACGACACTCCCGGAGCAGGAACAGCAGGCCGCGGTGGCGACGCTGGTCGCCATGCTCGCCCACCAGTACCCTGTCCGGCTCGAGGTGGACGACTCCATGGCGGCACTCGTCGCCGTCGTCGAGCCCCTGCTCGCCTCCGGTACGGCCCGTGAGGCAGCAGAACAGACGCTCGTCGTCGCCACCGCCTGAGACGACCGCCTGAGACGGCCCGGAGCGCCGGGGTTCATCCGCGGTCGTGCCGGCCTGCCTTTTTGTCCGCGATGTCCGCGGCAGTACGTTCGTCGTCGGTCATCGCACCACCACCCAGGTGCGCCGGCATCCACCAGGCACCCGCTTCCGGATCGGGGTAGTCGGCCATGCCGCGCTCGATCCCGTCCTGCAGTTCGCGGCGCAGCCTCGCTGTCTCCTCGGCGACGTCGAGCCCCGGTGCAGGGTGGATCAGCTCGCCGACGTGGACGCGCACCGGTGTTCGCCAGGCCCGCCGCAGGGAGAAGCCGTGCCCGCGGCTCAGGATCCGGTGGGCGCCCCAGACCGAGACGGGGACGACCGGCACCCCTGCCTCCGCCGCGAGGCGGACCGCTCCGGTCTTCAGGGCGCGGACGGTGTAGCTCCTGGACACTCCCGCCTCGGGAAGGACCGCCACGTACTCCCCGGCACGCAGTTTGGCGAGCGCGCCCTCGTACGCTTCCGCGCCGTCCATCCGGTTCGTGACCACGTGCCCCAGACCGAAGACGAAGGGGCTGACGAACCAGTGCTCGGCTGCGCGCTTGGAGATCAGGAAACGTGCCTGGATGCGCGCATGGTTCCAGAGCACCAGTTCGGCGAAGGCGAAGTCTAGATAGCCGAAGTGGGTGATGGCGACGACGGCGCCGTGGCCGGGCACCGCGCGTCGCGAGCGCCCGTTCAGCGGGCCCGCGGCAGGCAGGTTCCCGGTGCCGGTGACCCTGATGGGAAGGCGCAGTGCGCCGAAGACCAGCTTCCCCGCATACACCACGCTTCGGTACATGCGGTCGTTCTGTCGTGGCTTCCAGCCCATGTCCAGCTCCCTCGTCCGGCCGTCGGTGAGCGCGTCGGGTGATCTGCCCCTGCGTTCTCCGGTGTCCGTATCCTTTGTACCCTCCTCCGGGGACGGCCGTCGCGTCCGGAGGATTTGCGGATCCTTGCGACAATGGAGGGGTGAGCGCAGTATCGATCCTCCCAGCCGTGTCCGACGACGTCCCCACCGACCCGGGTGCGGGACCTGCTGCCGTGGCGGGTACACCGCTGAAACTGGAGTTGCCGCCCCTGACGCTCGGGAACATCACCGTGGACACCCCGGTGATCCTCGCGCCCATGGCGGGTATCACCAACAGGGCGTTCCGCCGGCTGTGCCGCGAGTACGGGGGCGGGCTGTACGTCTCGGAGATGGTCACCTCGCGGGCGCTCGTGGAGCGCAACCCCGAGTCGATGCGCATCATCTCGCACGACGACGACGAACGCGTCCGCTCGGTGCAGCTCTACGGCGTCGACCCGAAGACCGTCGGCGCAGCCGTCCGCCTGCTGGTGGAGGAGGATCGCGCCGATCACATCGATCTGAACTTCGGCTGCCCGGTCCCCAAGGTCACCCGGAAGGGCGGGGGAGCAGCCCTGCCCTGGAAGCTCGATCTCTTCACGGGCATCGTCCGGACCGCCGTGCACGAGGCGTCGAAAGGCAATGTCCCGCTGACCATCAAGATGCGCAAGGGCATCGACGAGGACCACCTCACCTTTTGTGAGGCCGGGAGGATCGCGCGTGACAGCGGGGTCGCCGCCGTCGCCCTCCACGGCCGGACGGCCTCGCAGTTCTACTCCGGGCAGGCCGACTGGAACGCGATCGCCGAACTGCGCGAGGCCCTGCCCGACATCCCCGTCCTCGGCAACGGCGATATCTGGAGCGCCGAGGACGCCGTGCGCATGGTGCGCCGGACCGGCGTCGACGGCGTGGTCATCGGCCGTGGCTGCCAGGGCCGGCCCTGGCTGTTCGGCGATCTCATGAACGCCTTCGAGGGCAGTGCGGAGCGCTTCCGGCCGGGTCTCGGGCAGGTCGCCGACACCGTCTACCGGCACGCCGAGCTCCTCGTCGAGACCTTCGGCAGCGAGCTGATGGGCCTGCGCGACATCCGCAAGCACATGGCCTGGTACTTCAAGGGCTACGTTGTGGGCGGGGACCTGCGCGCCCGCCTCGCCACGGTACCCACGCTCGAGGTGTTGCGCGGACTCCTGGCGGAACTCGACCGGGATTCGCCCTACCCCGGGCAGGACGCCGAGGGGCCCAGGGGCCGCGCCGGTTCCCCGAAGCGGACCGCCCTGCCCGAGCACTGGCTGGACGCCCGCGTTCTCGACAGTTCCCAGCAGGCCGACATCGCCGCGGCCGAGGTGGACGTCTCCGGGGGATGAGCGGCCTGCAGAGTCCCCGCCCCGGAAAGTCACCCCGCTCCACCGGAAAGGCACCATGAGCTTCCCTGAACCATCCGCGAACGACTACGGCGCGGCGGACACGGAGCGCTGGGTGCAGGAGCCACCGAAAAGCCTGCACCGCACCGATTTCGAGCGGGATCGCGCCCGGGTCCTCCACTCCTCGGCGCTGCGCCGCCTGGGCGCCAAGACGCAGGTCGTCGCGCCCGACACCGACGACTTCGTCCGCACGAGGCTCACGCACTCGCTGGAGGTCGCGCAGGTAGGTCGCGAACTGGGCAGGACCCTCGGGTGCGACCCCGACATCGTCGACACCGCCTGCCTGGCGCACGATCTCGGTCACCCGCCCTTCGGTCACAACGGCGAGTCGGCACTGAACGACCTCGCCCACGGTATCGGTGGCTTCGAGGGCAACGCGCAGACCCTCCGCCTGCTCACCCGGCTCGAATCCAAGGTGATGCAGGCCGACGGCGGGCCGGCCGGGCTGAACCTGACGCGCGCCAGCCTCGACGCTTCCTGCAAGTACCCGTGGACGGCGGCGTCCGCGCCCGTCATCAACGGGCAGCGCACCACGAAGTTCGGCGCGTACGACGACGACCTGCCGGTCTTCGACTGGCTCCGCGCGGGCGCGCCGGAGGCCCGCTCGTGCCTGGAGGCGCAGGTCATGGATCTCGCGGACGACATCTCCTACTCGGTGCACGACGTCGAGGACGCGATCGTCGCAGGGCATCTGCAGCTGCGGTGGATGGACAGCGCGGACGCCCGCGCCCGCGTGGTCGGCTACACGCAGCAGTGGTACCTGCCCGGCAGCGACCCGGCCGCCGTCGACGCCGCGCTGGCCCGGCTCGAGGCCACACCGGTCTGGGTGCGGGAGGCGGACGGCACACGGCGGTCGATGGCGGCGCTGAAGAACATGACGAGCCAGCTGATCGGCCGGTTCTGCCTCGACGCGATGCAGGCGACCCGCTCCGTCTACGGACCCGATGCGCTCACCCGGTACAACGCGCAGATGGTGGTGCCCGAGGAGACGATCATGGAGATCGCCGTGATGAAGGGCCTGGCCACCACCTACGTGATGACCACGGAGCACCGCCAGCCGCTCTACGAGCGCCAGCGGGAGATCCTCTCCTCCCTCGTCTCGCAGCTCCACGCGGCAGGGGACCGTCACCTCGAGCCGATGTTCGCCGCCGACTGGCGCGACGCACCGGACGACGCCGCGCGCCTGCGGGTCGTGGTCGATCAGGTCGCCTCGCTCACGGACGGCTCCGCGCTGGGGCTCCACGAGCGGATCGTCGGACCAGTCCCGACCCTCTGGTGAAGCCCCGGTTCGGAGCCTGCCCGCAGGCCCCGACCGGCTGTGGGGTTGCGCACATGCGCGACGCCGGCTGCCGGTGCGCCGAGGGCGCAGGCCTAAACTGGATGCCATGGCCGGACTCATCAAGCGCGAAGACATCGATGAGATCCGTCAGCGGACGGACCTGAAAGAGGTCGTCGAGGCATACGTGACGCTGAAGTCCGCGGGTATCGGGTCGTGGAAGGGACTGTGCCCCTTCCACGACGAGCGCTCGCCGTCGTTCCACGTGCGCCCGCAGATGGGCTCCTACCACTGCTTCGGCTGCGGCGAGGGCGGGGACGTGATCTCCTTCGTGCAGAAGCTCGACCACACCTCCTTCAGTGAGACGGTGGAGAAGCTCGCGGCCAGGATCGGCCATGAACTCCACTACGAGGACGGCGGCACGGGGCCACGTCGGGAGGATGTCGGGCGGCGTCAGCGGCTCCTGGACGCCCACAAGATCGCCGCCGAGTTCTACCGGGACCAACTGCTCACCCAGGGCGCCGCAACCGCCCGCCAGTTCCTGCAGGACCGCGGGTTCGACCGCGCCGCCGCAGAGCACTTCGGTGTCGGGTACGCGCCGCAGGCCTGGGACGCCCTGCTGAATCACCTCACGGGTCGTGGCTTCACGATCGACGAGCTGAAGCTGACCGGAATGTTCAGCGCGTCCTCGACCAACGCCTCCCGCTTCTACGATCGCTTCCGCGGCCGCCTCATGTGGCCCATCCGCGACATCACGGGCGAGACCGTCGGCTTCGGCGCGCGCAGGCTCTACGAGGACGACCAGGGTCCCAAGTACCTGAACACCCCCGAGACCTCGCTCTACAAGAAGTCCCAGGTGCTGTACGGCATCGACCTGGCCAAGCGTGAGATCGCGAAGAACCGCCAGCTCGTCGTCGTCGAGGGCTACACCGACGTCATGGCCTGCCACCTCGCGGGCATCGGCACCGCCGTCGCCACCTGCGGTACGGCGTTCGGTGCCGACCACATCAAGATCGCCCGTCGCCTCCTGTCCGACGACGGCGCCGGAGGCGAGGTGATCTTCACGTTCGACGGCGACGCCGCCGGTCAGAAGGCGGCCCTGCGTGCCTTCGAGGAGGACCAGCGCTTCAATGCCCAGACGTACGTCGCCGTGGAGGCCTCCGGCGCGGATCCCTGCGACCTGCGGCAGGCAGGCGGCGACGACGCCGTGCGCGCTCTCATCGCCGATCGTCGTCCGCTGTTCGAATTCGCGATCAAGGCGTCCTTCGCCGACTACGATCTCTCCTCGGGGGAGGGTCAGGTCAAGGCTCTGCGGCATGCGGCACCGATCGTGGCGGCGATCCGCGACGTCTCGCTGCGTTCCACCTACACGCGGGAGCTCTCCCGCTGGCTCGGTATGCAGTACGTCGGTGAGGACCAGGTGGCGCGGGCCGTCTCCGCGGCGGCCCGTCGCCAGGGCGAGCCGTCCACAGGGCAGCGCCGGGGGGCCGATGCTCTCCCGCAGCAGAGACTCCAGCAGCAGAGCGGGCCGGGCGCCACCGGCGGTGGCACATCCTCCGAGGAACCGTTCTTCGAGCGCCCCGACCCGCGGGATCCGATCGCCCGCATGGAGCGCGAGGCACTCGAGGTGGTCCTCCAGCAGCCGACGCTGCTCACCGCGGTGCAGTGGGAGTCGTTCTCCGCCTTCCGTTTCACCTCCTCCGCCTACGCGGCGGTGCATACGGCGGTCCTCGCTGCGGGAGCAGCGGGGACGGAACTCTCCCGCTGGGTCGAATCGGTGCGCGACGGTGTGCCCGATGTGCTGCGACCCCTGGTCAGCGAACTCGCCGTCCGTCCGCTGCCCGCCAAGGACGCCGAGGCCATGGTGAGCTACTGCCGGGACATCCTCAACAGGCTCACCGAACTGCGGATCACGCAGCAGAAGGCGGACAAGCTCGGGCAGCTCCAGCGCATGGATCCCGCAACCGATCCGGCGCTCTACAACCAGGTCCAGCGCGACCTCATGGAGCTCGAGATGCAGCGCCGGCAGCTGCGCGAGGAGTGAACCCCGAGCGATTTCACTTCGCTGGGGAAGATCTGTAATGTTGGGCCTGCGCTTTCCTCCGTAGCTCAATTGGCAGAGCATTCGACTGTTAATCGAAGGGTTACTGGTTCAAGTCCAGTCGGAGGAGCTCATGAGCCCCTGACCAGTGGAAACACCGGTCAGGGGCTTCGTCGTCCTTCCAGGTGGCTCCCCGGTAGCACTGTCGGTGGGCGGGCGTAGTGTGAGCGCATGGACAACGAAGGCAGGCTCATCCTCGTCACCGGTTCCACGGGGTACATCGGCGGGCGGCTCGTCACGAAACTGGTCGCGGACGGTCACAGGGTCCGCGTGATCGTGCGCTCGCCGCAGAAGCTCAAGGACGTTCCCTGGGCGGGCTCCGTCGATATCGTGCAGGGTGATCTCCAGGATGCCGGAACCATGCGCGAGGTCAGCAAGGGCGTGGACACGCTCTACTACCTCGTCCACTCCATGGGTTCCGGGAAGAACTTCGACGAGCGTGAGTCCGAGATCGCGCGCGTCGTCTCGGAGGCCGCCACCGAGGCAGGGGTGCGTCGCATCGTGTACCTGGGCGGTCTCCACCCCGACGGCGTCGAACTGTCGACCCACATGCGCTCGCGGACGCAGGTCGGCGAGATCCTGCTGGCATCGGGCACACCGACCATCGCCTTCCAGGCCGGGGTCGTCATCGGGTCGGGGTCCGCGTCCTTCGAGATGATCAGGCACCTCTCCGACGTGCTGCCGGTCATGCCCGCGCCCAAGTGGGTCCTGAACCGCATCGAGCCGATCGCCGTGCGCGACGTCATCCACTATCTGCAGGGTGCGCTCGATCTCCCGGAGGGCCTGAACCGGACCTTCGATCTCGGGTCGCGGGAAGTGCTGACCTACGCGGAGATGATGAACCAGTACGCGCTCGCAGCGGGACTGCCGAGACGCACCATCCTGGCACTGCCCGTGCTCACCCCCCGCCTGGCGGGCCACTGGGTCAATCTCGTGACACCGATCCCGAGGGCCATGGCCATGCCGCTCGTGGAGTCCCTGCAGCACGACGCCGTCACCGCCGAACACGATATCGACGAGTACATCGGCCTCCCCGAGGGCGGACTGACGGGTTACCGGCGAGCCGTGGACCTCGCGCTGGGCAAGATGCGCGGGGGAGAGGTGGAGACGAGCTGGGCCGGTGCCTCGCAGGTCGGCGCAGAAGCAGATCCGCTGCCCTCCGATCCACAGTGGGCCGGGCATACCGTGTACACGGATGTGCAGACCTACAGCTCGACGGCGTCGCCGGAGCGGCTGTGGAGCGTGGTCGAGGGGATCGGCGGGGACAACGGCTGGTACTCCTGGACCGTCGGCTGGGCTGCTCGCGGCTGGATGGACAAGATCGTCGGCGGCGTCGGTCTTCGCCGCGGACGCCGGGATGCCAGCGAACTCCACACCGGGGAGGCACTCGACTTCTGGCGGGTGGAGGAGCTCGTCCGCGGAGAGCGACTGCGGCTCCGCGCTGAGATGAAGGTCCCGGGCAGGGCCTGGCTCGAGTTCATGGTGGCACCGGACGGCTCGGGCAGCGACTACTACCAGCGCGCGGTCTTCTTCCCCTACGGGCTCTCGGGACGCCTGTACTGGCTCGCGGTGCTTCCTTTCCACGGCTTCATCTTCAAGGCGATGGCCCGCAACATCGCAAGGGCTGCTGAGAAACTGCCGAGGAAGCCACGACCGGAGAAGTCACAGCCCGAGTCGTCCCGCGTCTGAGCCGGTCCGTTCCGGTGCAGCCCTGACGCAGAACTACTGCAGCGCGGGAACGGACCGGGGTCGTACCACCGTCCAGAGGAAGGTGGTCCCCAGGGCGACACACGCGGCCATGACGAGGGCCATCGGCGTCGCCGATTCGATGCCCTCGCCGAGCAGCCCCACCAGGGGCGAGACGAGCCCGGCCGTGCCGAACGTGACCGCGCCGAGCAGGGAAGCAGCCGTTCCGGCCTGCGCACCGTTGTTGATCAGGGCCAGCACCTGCACGCAGGGGAAGACGAAGCCGGTTGCCATGATGTAGCACCACAGCGGCAGGGCCGTCCCCCAGAAGCCGAAGCCGAGCTGGTCGGAGGCCACGATCAGCAGAGCCATCACGAGTTGGACGATCGTCGCTGCGGCGATGACCCATTGCGGACCGACCCGACGCAGCACGCGGGCGCTGATCTGGACGCCGGCGACGATGCCGAGCGAGTTGACCGCGAAGAGCAGGCCGTACTGCTGCTCGTCGAGCCCGTACGGGCCCTGGAAGAGGAAGGGCGAGGCGGACAGGTAGGAGAAGAGCCCGGAGAAGTTCATGCCTCCCACCAGCAGGATCCCGATGAAGATCCGGTCGCCGAGCACGAGGCGGTACCGCTGCCCCACGCTCAGCCCGGACTGACGACGACGCTCCCTGGGCAGGGTCTCGACGATGAAGATCGACACGGCGGCGATCACCAGTGCTCCGTAGCCTGCGAGGAACCAGAAGACGCCCGGCCAGGGGAAGAGCAACAGCAGCTGGGAGCCGATCACGGGAGCGAAGATGGGTGCCATACCGTTCACGAGCGCCATGTAGGAGAGCATGCGCACCAGCGTGTACCCGCCGAAGAGGTCCCTGACCATCGCCATCGCGACGACGCCGCCGCCGGCTGCCCCCACACCCTGGAGCACCCGGAAGAGCATCAGTGCGGAGATGTCCTCGGAGGTCGCCGCGCCGATGGACGCTCCCACATGCAGACTCGTCGCCATGACGACCGGGAGGCGACGTCCCACGGCGTCGCTGAGCGGACCCACGAGCAACTGGCCTGCGGCGAAGCCGAGGACCGTTCCGGTGAGCGTCAGCTGGATCGCGGCCTCCGTGACATCGAGATCCGCGCGCAATGCCGGGAACGCGGGCAGGTAGAGGTCGATCGTGAACGGTCCGAGCGCCGTCAGCGTGCCCAGGATGACGACGTAGACGATCTTCTCGCGCCGCGAGAGGAGGTCGCCGGGTTGGGGGGTGCTCACGTTGCTGCCTAACGGGACGGCCTGAGTGCAGGAGGTGGCCGGTCGGTGCCGGGAGAGGAGCGCGACGACGGCCTGACCGATCATAGCTGCTCCACCGATGTCCCCGGTGTCCCCGGTCGTCCGCGCACCGGGGCGACGAGCCGTGCTCGAGGCACCGTGCTCGATGGACCGTGCTCGATGGACCGTGCCGGATTGCTGTGGGAGCGCTTCGCTCTGACGTAGGGTGATGAGCACGGAACGAGCAGGGAGATCGAACATGGACAAGAACGACGCGGGTGCGGCCCAGACGGAGTCGCCGAAGCACCTCGCCCGGGTGATCGGCATCAGTGTGGCGGCAGCGGTCGGCGGCCTGCTGTTCGGCTTCGACACGGCCGTCATCAACGGAGCCGTCGACTCCATCCAGGCGGACTTCGATCTGAGCCCCAGCGTGCTGGGTTTCACCGTCGCCATCACGCTCCTGGGCTGTGCGATCGGTGCCTGGTTCGCCGGTGGTCTCGCCGATCGCTGGGGTCGCAAGAAGGTCATGGTCGCCGCAGCGATCCTCTTCGCGGTCAACTCCGCGGGATCGGGCTACGCCTTCTCGGAGTGGGACCTGATGGCCTGGCGACTCGTCGGCGGTCTCGCCATCGGTACCGCCTCCGTGATCGTCCCCGGCTACATCGCGGAGATCGCACCGACGAAGTGGCGCGGTGGTCTGGCCTCGATCCAGCAGCTCGCCATCACGGTCGGGATCTTCGCCGCCCTGCTCTCCGACGCTTCCCTCGCCAACGCTGCCGGTAGCGCGGGGGCCGAGCTCTGGTGGGGACTTGCCGCCTGGCGCTGGATGCTCCTCGTCGGCGTCGCTCCCGCGGTCATCTACGGCATCCTGGCCCTGGTGATTCCGGAATCACCCCAGTTCCTCATCCGTGCCGGACGAGACGCGGAAGCTGCAGGGGTCCTGTCGCGCGTGTCGGGGGTGCGTGACACCGATACCAGGATCACGCAGATCCGCCAGAGCTTCCAGCGTGAGGATCGTGCGTCCTACCGGGACCTGCGCGGTAACGCCCTCGGACTGCAGCCGATCCTGTGGATCGGCATGGCCATCGCGGCCCTGCAGCAGCTCGTCGGGATCAACGCGATCTTCTACTACTCCACAACGCTGTGGAAGTCGGTCGGCTTCAGCGAGTCGGACTCCTTCACGACGTCGGTGATCACGTCCGTCATCAACGTCTCCATGACCTTCGTCGCGATCTTCTTCGTCGACCGGATCGGCCGGCGTCGCCTGCTCCTCATCGGTTCGGTCGGCATGACCGTCGGGCTGCTGGCGGCGACGCTCTCCTTCTTCCAGGCGGAGGGCACCGGTGACGACATCACACTGCCCGGCGCATGGGGTCCCGTGGCCCTGGTCGGTGCGAATCTGTTCGTCATCTTCTTCGCTGCCACCTGGGGTCCTGTCATGTGGGTGACCCTCGGGGAGATGTTCCCCAACCGCATCCGTTCGATCGCGCTGGGAGTCGCCACCATGGTCAACTGGATCTTCAACTTCATCGTCACCCTCACGTTCCCGTGGGTGAGCGAGAATCTCGGACTGTGGGTGATGTACGCGGCGTTCACCGTGTTCGCCGTGCTCTCCTTCATCTTCGTGCGCACCCGACTGCCGGAGTTCATGAACAAGGACCTCGAGGACAACACGGAACTCAGACCGGTCTGAGCAGGCGCGGCCGGCACGGTCGGGCCCCGATCGGGTGCCGGGCGCTCCTCCAGGTTCGCCCGGCACATCCGGCTGAGGTCCCGGTGGTAATTTTGTTCAAGCGATTATTCGGCAGGAAACTCAGGAATGGAGGCAGGGCCTATGACCAGCTCGGCCAGTACGCGTGTCAGGCGCCCCATGGGCTCGCTCTCACTCTTCGGACTCATCAAGGTGCTCGGGCGTCTCACGCCCCGGCAGATCAGCGACGAATTCTCCATCGCCGTCACGGAGCTGAAGCAGAAGGGCATCAAAGCGGGTGTTGCGGCTGCATTCCTCGTCGTGGCTCTGGTGTTCGCCCTGTTCTTCGCCGTTGCGCTCGTCGTCGCGGCCATCATGGGTCTTGCAGAGCTGATGTCGGCCTGGCTCGCCGCCCTGCTGGTGGCGCTGCTCTTCCTCGTGATCGCCGGCGTGCTCGCACTGATCGGGGTCTCCCGCTTCAGGAAGCAACTGCCGCTGCTGCCCGAGAAGGCCATCTACGGTGTGCGCTACGACCTCGGTGTCCTCAGGGAGGGCAGGAGCTTCGATCCTGCGACCCTCGACGTGAAGAAGTCCAAGGACGACAAGGACAAGGACGGCAAGGACTCGGACGACAGGGACTCCACACCCAAGGAGCCGAGGCCCTCGTACGAGGAGCTCCGCGGACGCACGGGGGAGCGCCGCGAGCACATGGCGGAGGCGCGCGACTCACTCGGGGCGAAGGCGGACGTCAAGACGCGTCTCGAGAAGGCCCGGCACCGCTCATCGCAGCCCCGACCGGCACGGGGTGCTACGAGGGCGTCGCGGAGCGACGAGGTCGCGGCGGTATCGGTGCGTCGCGTCGTCTCGCACAACACGAGCATCGCAGACCGGTGGAAGCCGTTGAGCGTCCTGACAGCATCGGTTGCAGCCATGATCGTCATGCTGCGTCGCCTCCTGACGAAGTAGGGTCCAGCCGGCAGAACGCGTGCCTCTCCTGGCGATCCTGCTCGCTCTGCTCAGTGCGTTCTTCCTCGCGTTCGGGGCGCAACGGCAGGGTACCGCGGTGCGGACGAGCACCGGTGGATCACCCCTCGCGCCGGCAGGATTCATCCGGCTCCTGTCGAATGCGCGCTGGTTGCTCGGGCTCGCACTGCTCGGTATCGGTACGGTACTCAATGTGGCCGCGCTGACCCTTGCGAGTCTGACCGTGGTGCAGCCCATCGGTGCGATCGCACTGGTGGTCACCACCATCGTCAATTCGCACGATCAGGGAATCCGTATCAATCGCCCCACCGTGGCGGCCATCGCCGCATGCGTCAGCGGTAGCGCCCTGTTCGTGATGCTCGCCGTGACGGTGACGCGCGACAATCGAGCCATAGACGCGGATCAGGAGTCCTCCGTGGTCCTGCTGCTCGGTCTGGCCGTGGTCCTCTTCGGCTCCGTCGTGGCCATCGGCCGTGGACGGCTCGGCGCGTCGGTCTACATCCTCGGCGCCGGTGTCCTCTTCGGTCTCGTCGCTGTCCTGACGAAGATCGCCGCGAGTCACCTGCTCGAGCCCAACGGACGTCTGCTGCTGAATGTGCCCGGGCTCACGCTGGTGTCCCTCGTGGCGGCGGCTGCTCTGGGGTCCTGGTTCGTGCAGAATGCCTACGCCACCGGACCGCCCGACCTCGTCATCGCCGGGCTCACCGTGATCGACCCGATCATCGGTATTGCCATCGGCATCTCGATTCTCGACGAGCTGCAGCCGCAGGTACGCATGCTCACCGCGTTCTGGATGGGTGTATCAGCCCTCATTGCTATTGTGGGGGTGGTCGCGCTGTCCCGCCATCATCCCGATGTCGCGCAGCGAAAGCGCTGACGCCATCACCACCATCCAGACCGACCCATCGACGTAGGGGACCCACTCGTGAGTGACCCGGCTGATTTCAGGCCTCTGACCATTCTGATCGCCGCCGAGACGTACCCGCCGAATCTGAACGGAGCGGCCCAGTTCGGGTACCGGCTCGCGAAGGGGATGACGTCGCGAGGGCACAGGGTGCATGTCCTGGCTCCGGGTGCCTCCGACGGCGGCAGCTTCACCGAGGAAGGTGGCGACTGGACGGTGCACCGCCTCCGCTCGCACGGTGTTCCCACCCATGACTACTGGCGGCTGTGCTACCCGTGGGAGATCAAGCGTGACATCGATCTCCTCCTCGACGAGGTGGCGCCCGATGTCGTGCACATCCAGTGCCACTACATGGTGGGGAAGCAGACCCTGGAGGCCGCGGTCCGACGTGGTATCCGTGTGGTCGCGACGAACCACTTCATGCCCGAGAATCTCAACCCCTTCCTTCCCTTCCCGCAGTGGCTCAAGAACGTCATCGCGCGGAACTCATGGAAGGACATGGGGAAGGTGATGGGCAAGGCCGCCGCCGTCACCACACCGACTCCGCTCGCTGCGCAGGCGATGCTCGAGAAGGCTCTCCTGCCGGGCGTGCTCCCGGTCTCCAACGGCATCGACTCGGCGAACTACGAGCCCGGCGCCGGTGAGACGCTCGAGCGGAGTCCGGATCCCACGGTCCTGTTCGTGGGTCGACTCGCCGAGGAGAAGCACGTCGACGTGCTCATCGATGCGGTAGCCAGGGTGCCCGAGCGGCTGCGTGTGCGCCTCGAGATCGTCGGCGGCGGTGAGGTCAAGCCGGCGCTGCAGGCGCAGGTCGCGCGGCTCGGCATCGGGGACAGGGTGAGCTTCCTCGGACTGGTCGACGACGCCGAGCTGCGCAGACGGTATCTCTGCGCGGATCTCTTCTGCCAGCCCGGCACGGCCGAACTGCAGTCGCTGGTGACCCTCGAGGCCATGTCCGCCTCCACCCCGGTGCTTCTCGCCGATGCGATGGCGCTCCCGCACCTGGTCCTCGAGGGTGAGAACGGCTATCTCTTCACCCCGGGTGACTCCGGTGAGCTGGCACGCCGCATCACCGAGATCTTCGAGCTGCCCGACGAGGATCGGCGGAGGATGGGCGCGGCGAGCCGGGAACTGGTGAACAGGCACGACATCAAGGCCACCCTCGAGACGTTCGAGGGACTCTACTACGGGGTGGTGCCCGCTGATGGTTGGGCGCACATCTCCTCGGGGCCGGCGCTGCGCATAGAATGAGAGCTGCACGGCCGGGGGCTGTAGCTCAGCTGGTTAGAGCAGCGGACTCATAATCCGTTTGTCCTGGGTTCAAGCCCCAGCAGCCCTACGATCCGGCAGTCGTGAACCGCCGGGGACAGGCGCCGTCCTGTACGGCAGGACGGCGCCTGTCTCGCTTCGGGCGCCACACACCCGAGGAGGGAACGGTAGTGGCGCCCTAAGTTACCCGCGGGTAACATAAGGGTACGAGTGCAGTGCGCCTCTCACGCGACCGGCGTGATCGAGGAGCGCTGGAGGCCGCCGACCGGAGTGAGGCAATTCCATGAGCAAGACATCGATCGATCCAGACAACCTGCCGTACGCGGATGGAGATTTCTATTCCTTCGAGGATCTCCTGACGGACAAGGAACGGTCGCGACTGGAGGAGATCCGCTCCTGGCTGGCGCGGGAGATCCGCCCGAACGCCATCGACTGGTGGAACCAGGGAGTGTTCCCGCAGGAGCTCATCCCGAAGATCGCGGAGCTGGATCCGATGAGCCCCGTCCACCGCCAGGGCTACTCGAATCTGTTCGCGGGAATCTGCCACGCGGAATTCACGCGTGCCGACGCATCGGTTGCCACCTTCCTGGGCGTTCACGACGGTCTGTTCACGGGATCGATCGAGGCGCTCGCGTCGAAGGAGCAGCAGGAGCAGTGGCTGCCGGACATCTACGCCCTGAAGAAGATCGGGGCCTTCGGCCTCACCGAGCCGCTCGGCGGATCCGACGTCGCCGGTGGGACCCGGACGACGGCGCGCCGTGACGGCGACACCTGGATCCTCAATGGAGCCAAGCGCTGGATCGGCAACGCCACGTTCTCCGACTGGGTGGTCATCTATGCGCGCGACGTCGAGGACAACCAGGTCAAGGGCTTCATGGTGGACACCACCACACCCGGTTTCTCGTCGACGAAGATCGAGAACAAGATCGCGTTGCGGACCGTCGAGAACGCGGACATCGTCCTCGAGAACGTGGTGATCTCGGACGACTTCCACCTCAAGGGTGCGAACAGCTTCCGCGACACGAACAAGGTCCTCAAGGTCACGCGGCTCGCCGTGGCATGGCAGGCGGTGGGCCAGCAACTGGCCGCGTTCGACGTCGCACGCCGGTACGCGGTCGAGCGCGAGCAGTTCGGCCGGCCGATCGCGAGCTTCCAGCTCGTGCAGCAGCAGCTGGTGCAGATCCTGGGCAACGCCATGAGCTCGATGGGCATGATGGTGCGCCTGTCCCAGCTGGAGGACGCAGGCAAGGCCAGGGACGAGCAGTCCGCCCTCGCCAAGGCTTTCACCACCGCCCGGATGCGCGAGAGCGTTGCCGCCGGACGCAACATCCTGGGAGGCAACGGGATCGTCGCAGACTACGGGATGGCGAAGATCTTCTCGGACTCGGAGGCGATCTACTCCTACGAGGGCACGCAGGAGATCAACACCCTCGTGACCGGCCGGTCGATCACCGGCATCGCGGCGTTCGTCTAGGCGAAGGGTGCTGCCGCCCCCGTCCGGCCGTCGGGTAGGGGCAGCAGCACCGACGGGCGGCGGTCCATGACGAACATCAGCGGATCGACGTAGTCCCCGTCCACCCGCACCCCCCAGTGGAGGCATCGGCCGCAGTGTACGCGTCGATCGGTGACGTCCACGGTGACGTCCACGGTGGCGACCAGCTGACCCCGGCGTACCGGTGAGCCCCTGGCCAGATCCGTGGTCACCGGCTCGAAGCTGCTGATCCGTCCACCGCCGTGATCGATGGACAGCACGCCGCGGTCCACCACTGTCCCGGCGAAGGACACCACCCCATCGGCTGGGCTCAGCACCGGCGCGGACCCGGCGGGGGCCGGGGACAGATCAACACCCCGATGACCACGCGCCCATCGCTGTGCGGGCCCGTCGAAGGGGCGCAGCACCTCCGGGACAGGCTCCAGCGGCCATGACCACTCGGGGACGAAGGTGCCGGATGCGGCAGGAACGTCGTGCGCTGCGGGCGGGACCGCGGGCAGGGCCGGTTCTGCGGGCGGGGCCAGGGTGGTCACGAGGAGAACCAGGATCGCGACGAGGCTGCGAACCGGTCTGCCACGGCGAAGGGCTGATGCGCCGGTCTGCCTGTGCGCGCGCACGAAGCATGCGATGACGGATGGTCCTGCCGGTAGGGATCGGCTGTTCATGAGGCCATTGGGCACCCCCGCCGGCAGTCACGTCCGGTGTTCTGTGGGCTATGTGGACATCCGGTGCCGGCCGGGAGGCTTCCGCGCTGTAGTACACTGGAGCCAGCAGTCTGCTGCTTACCCATCTCTGTGCCCACGGGCGCGACGACGGCGAATCGGTCGGCTGACTACGCGTGTCTACTGCTCGGTGCCCGGCAAGGGCGCCGCGATTCCCGCCCGACGGTCCGGCGATGTCCGGTGCGGGCGGTGATGTCCGTCGGGACGAGTCGACACCAGGATGTAGCGGCCACCCCGGTCCTACTACGAGAACCGTCAACAAGCTCTCGGCAGCGCCCTGCGCTCGAGCCGAAGCTGAGGAAAGGCATGTCATGCCAGTAGTCACCATGCGCCAGCTGCTCGACAGCGGCGTCCACTTCGGCCACCAGACCCGTCGCTGGAACCCGAAGATGAAGCGCTTCATCTTCACCGAACGCAACGGCATCTACATCATCGATCTCCAGCAATCGCTGGGCTACATTGATCGAGCCTACGAGTTCGTGAAGGCAACGGTCGCGCACGGCGGTACCGTCCTGTTCGTCGGCACCAAGAAGCAGGCCCAGGAAGCCATCGCCGACCAGGCGTCCCGCGTGGGCCAGCCCTATGTCAACCAGCGCTGGCTCGGTGGCATGCTCACCAACTTCCAGACGGTGTCCAAGCGCATCCAGCGGATGAAGGAACTCGAGGAGATCGACTTCGACGACGTCGCCGGGTCGAGCCACACCAAGAAGGAACTGCTGCTGCTGCGTCGCGAGCTCACGAAGCTGCAGGGCAACCTCGGCGGTATCCGCAATCTCACCAAGGCTCCCTCGGCCGTGTGGGTCGTCGACACCAAGAAGGAGCACCTGGCCATCGACGAGGCGCGGAAGCTGAACATCCCGGTCGTCGCCATCCTGGACACCAACTGCGATCCCGACGAGGTCGACTTCCCGATTCCCGGCAACGACGACGCCATCCGCGCCGTGAACCTGCTCACGCGGGTCGTCGCCGACGCGGTGGCCGACGGTCTGATCGCCCGGAACAACCGCTCTAACTCCTCCGACGCCTCGGCTCCTGAGGAGCCCATGGCCGAGTGGGAGCGTGAGCTTCTCGAGGGCGCGTCGGCGGAGGAGGGTGCTCCGGCTACATCGGAGTCACCGGCTGCCGACCAGGCTCCCGCCGAGGCGGAGAGCCTCGCCGCCGAGACGCCCGCAGCGACCGACGTGCCGGCCGAGGAGGTCCCCGGAGCAGCCGAGGAGCTGCCCGCCGTCACGGAGCAAGCCCCCACCGGCGAGTAGTCTCCCTCCGAAGATCCACATCAACTCAGGAGTACATATGGCAAACTTCACTGCCGCTGATATCAAGGAACTGCGCGAGCGCACGGGCGCCGGCATGATGGACGTCAAGAAGGCCCTCGACGAGGCCGACGGCGATGCCGACAAGGCACTCGAACTGATCCGCATCAAGGGTCTGAAGGGCGCCACCAAGCGCGAGGGCCGCTCCACCGCCGAGGGCCTCGTCGCCGCTCGGGTCGAAGGCGGCGTGGGTGTCATGGTCGAGGTCAACTGCGAGACCGACTTCGTCGCCAAGGCAGGGCCGTTCATCGATTTCTCGAACAAGGTGCTCACCGCTGCCATCGAGTCGGGAGCCACGGACGTCGAGTCGCTCCTGACGTCGCAGTTCGAGGGCAAGGCCGTCTCCGAGCACGTCGTCGAGGCCGGCGCGCTGCTCGGGGAGAAGGTGGATGTCCGGCGGATCGCACGCGTCGAGGGACAGCTCGTCGATGCCTACCTGCACAAGACCTCCAAGGACCTCCCGGCGCAGGTCGGCGTGCTGTTCGCGGCCGAGGGCTCGGGTGATGCTGCCGCCGAGGCCACGCACGACGTCGCCGTGCACATCGCCGCCTACTCACCGACGTACCTGACGCGCGACGACGTCCCCGCTGAGCTCGTGGAGTCGGAGCGTCGCATCGCCGACGAGACGGCGCGTGCGGAGGGCAAGCCGGAGCAGGCCCTGACGAAGATCGTCGAAGGTCGGCTGACCGGCTTCTTCAAGGAGGGTGTCCTGCTGGACCAGGCGTTCGCCAAGGACGCGAAGAAGTCCGTCGCCACGGTACTCGACGAGGCCGGGGTGAAGGCCACGGCCTTCGCACGCTTCCGCGTGGGAGCCTGAGACCGGACCACAGCTCGACGTCGAAGGGCGGCTGCCGCACGGTGGCCGCCCTTCCTCGCGCCCGCAGCATGCACCGTATCCTGTAACGGGTCCCTCACCATTTCCCCACCGGCCGTCCGACCAGGAACGGCGTACCGCACCATGCCCGGGAGGCACTTCATGGCCACTTCTTCCACAGCCCCGACAGCTCCCACAGGCGGTAGCGGGAGCAGGAGACGGGTTCTGCTGAAGCTCTCGGGCGAGGTGTTCGGGGGCGGCAAGCTGGGCGTGGATCCGGAGACGGTGCGGGCCGTGGCTGAACAGATCGCCGCGACGGTGGACACCGTCGAGGTGGCGATCGTCGTGGGCGGAGGCAACTTCTTCCGGGGCGCAGAGCTGTCCCAGAGCGGCATGGACCGCTCCCGGGCCGACTACATGGGTATGCTCGGCACCGTCATGAACTGCCTCGCCCTGCAGGACTTCCTGGAACAGGCCGGCGTGGAGACGCGTGTGCAGAGTGCCATCACCATGGGCCAGGTCGCCGAGGCATACATCCCGCGGCGGGCCATCAGGCATCTCCAGAAGGGCCGGGTGGTCATCTTCGGCGCCGGCGCCGGTCTGCCGTACTTCTCCACCGACACCGTGGCGGCCCAGCGCGCGCTGGAGGTGCATGCCGACGAGGTGCTGATGGCCAAGAGCGGCGTGGACGGCGTCTACACCGCCGACCCCCACAAGGATCCGACGGCAGAGAAACTCCACACCCTCTCCTACGACGACGCCCTGCGCCGGGACATCAGGGTGATGGACCAGACGGCCATGACCATGTGCAAGGACAACGACCTGACCATGGTGGTGTTCGGGATGGAGGGCGAGGGCAATGTCTCCCGCGCCATCCGGGGCGAGAAGCTCGGCACCGTCATCACGCGGTGACCACGGCATGATCACGTGATGATCGTGCGCCCGCCGGCGACGGCAGCCGGAGAAGAGCCGTGAACTAGGATTGACCACTGGAACGGTTGCCGGGCAACCGAGTGCGGACGAAGGAGACATTGTGATCGAGGACACCCTGCTGGAAGCCACCGACAAGATGGACAAGGCCGTGGAGGTCGGCAAGGACGACTTCGCGACCGTCCGGACCGGACGTGCGAACGCGGCCATGTTCTCGAAGGTGGTGGTCATGTACTACGGGGCGCCCACGCCGCTGCAGCAGCTGGCATCCTTCCAGAACCCCGAGGCGCGGACGCTGCTCATCACTCCCTTCGACCGCGGCGCGATGAACGACATCGAGAAGGCGCTGCGTGACTCCGATCTCGGCGCCAACCCCTCCAACGACGGCAATGTGATCCGCGTGGTCCTGCCCGAACTGACGCAGGAGCGCCGCAAGGAGTACGTCAAGCTCGTCAGGACGAAAGCGGAGGACGCGAAGATCTCCATCCGCAACATCCGGCGCAAGGCCAAGGACGGCATCGACAGGGCGGTCAAGGACGGCGACGCCGGTGAGGACGAGGGCTCGCGTGCGGAGAAGGAACTCGATGCGCTGACCAAGTCCAGGGTGGATCTGATCGACGAGCTGCTCAAGCGCAAGGAAGCCGAGCTGCTCGAGGTCTGATGGCTGATCTCGATCCTCCCGGCCCCGGGCCGTCGGCGGCAGCCGGAGGCGCGGCGCCTGCTCCCGAAGCGCAGCAGGAGGACTCCGCACGGCGCGGGATACTGCGCCGGCGCAGGGCCGGGGCCGACCCCAACAGGACATCGCGGGCAGGTCGCAATCTGCCGGCCGCCACGGGCGTCGGGTTGGCGCTGCTGATCCCGGTCCTGGTCGGACTCCTGTTCTTCCCGATCATCTTCGTCGGCATGGTGACGCTCTTCGGCGTCGTGGGTGTCTGGGAGATCCGAAGGGCACTGGCCATCCGGCACATCCGTGTCCCGCTCGTCCCCACCATGGCCGGAGCGCTGGTGCTGCCGTTCGCCGGCTACTTCGGCGGAGGCGAGGGGATCGGTGCGGCTGTCGCCGGCTCGCTGCTCCTGCTGTTCGTGTGGCGCTCCCTCGATCCCTCACCCGACGCGGCCCGCGCGCTCACGGCGGGGGCCTTCACACTCCTCTGGGTACCGTTCACCCTCAGTTTCGCCATGGTGCTGATGCGCGCGGAGGACGGCTTCAGGGTCATCATCACGCTGCTGCTCCTGGTGGTCGCCAATGACACGTTCGGCTACCTCATCGGCGCGTCCTTCGGCAAGCACGCGATGGCGCCGAGGATCAGCCCCAAGAAGTCGTGGGAGGGCTTCGGCGGTTCCATCGGCGGGGCGCTGGTGGTCGGGGGTCTCGGCGCCGTGTTCCTGCTCGGGCAGCCCGTGTGGCTGGGACTGGCGCTCGCCGTCGCCGTGGTCGCCGCAGCAACAGCCGGTGACCTCGCGGAATCGATGATCAAGCGTGAGCTCGGCGTGAAGGACATGAGCAACATCCTGCCGGGCCACGGCGGCGTGATGGACCGCCTCGACTCGATCGTCTTCGCCGCCCCGACGGCCTATCTGCTCTCCGCCACGCTGATCCCCGGTCTGCTCTGAGCCACCGGGACACCTAGCGCTGCTCCGGTGTGTGGAGCCGGGCGAGGACGCGTGAGGCCGAGGCAGGGCGTCGTCGGGCGGTGGCGCGGGAGACCAGCACCATGGTGGCGAATGCTGCCGGAACGCTCCACAGAGCCGGCTGCGCCAGCCAGTCGAGGCCGTTCCCCCGGCCCGGGCCCAGGACGGCGGTCGCGGTGATCGCACCTCCGCACAGGACCGCTCCCGTGAGCATGCCGGCCACCGCCCCGGCGTCCGTGAGGCCACGCCACCAGATCCCGAGCAGCAGCAGCGGGCAGATGGTGGAGGCGGTGAACGCGAAGACCGAGCCGACGCTGCCCGCCAGCGCCGTGCTGTCCGTCAGCAGCGCGAAGCCCAGGGGAACGAGGGCTGACAGGAGCGCAGCCCGCCGGAATCCCGTGACGCTGCCGTGGAAGAACTCCTGACTGATGACACCGGCGAGGGACACCACCAGACCGCTCGTGGTGGAGAGGAATGCGGCGAAGGCGCCCGCGGTCACGAGCGCCGAGAGGAGATCGCCCGTGGTCCCGTCGATGATCCGTCCGGGCAGCAGGAGAACGGTGGCGTCCGACATGCCGGAGGCCGCGAGTTCGGGAGTGTGGATGCGCCCCAGGATCCCGTACACCGTGGGAAGGAGATAGAAGACGGACAGGAGCCCGAGGACTATCAGGGTGGTCCTGCGCGCGGAGGCGCCATCGGGATTCGTGTAGAACCGCACCAGGACATGGGGCAGACCGAGCGTGCCGAACAGCAGCGCGATGACCAGGGAGATGGTGCCGTAGAGGGACGCGTCCGCCGACGTGTCCAGCTCCGTGGTGAAGGCGCTGCCGCCACCCGTGACGGGACTGCCGTCCGCGCCCAGCCGGAGGAGGATGAACACCACCGGGACGGCGAGGGCCGTGAGCTTGAGCCAGTACTGGAAGGCCTGGACGAAGGTGATCGAGCGCATCCCTCCGGTGAGGACGCTGAGATACACCACGACGACGACGGCGACCGGACCGACCCAGGAGGGCAGACCGGTGGTGATGCGCACGGTCAGGGCGGCGCCGTGCAGCTGCGGCACGATGTACAGCCAGCCCACCACGATCACCAGCACGCTGGTCACGCGCCGCACCAGCAGGGAGTCGAGCCGGGACTGCGCGAAGTCCGGGACGGTGTAGGCGCCCGAGCGCCGCAGCGGGGCAGCCACGAACAGCAGCAGCATGAGGTAGCCGGCCGTGTAGCCGATCGGGAACCACAGGGCATCCACACCGGAGACCAGGATCAGCCCGGCGATACCCAGGAAGCTCGCCGCCGAGAGGTACTCGCCTCCGATGGCCGAGGCGTTCCACCACGGCCGGACCGTCCGCGATGCCACGTAGAAGTCGTCCGTGGTGCGGGAGACGCGCAGGCCGTAGACGCCGATCAGGACCGT
Organism: Arthrobacter echini; assembly: GCF_004803505.1. GTDB lineage: Bacteria > Actinomycetota > Actinomycetes > Actinomycetales > Micrococcaceae > Arthrobacter_D > Arthrobacter_D echini. The sequence goes on along the minus strand of NZ_SSWH01000002.1, from coordinate 54,876 downwards.
GCTCAGGATGACGACGACGAGCGCGGCGTAGCCCACCGCAGGATCGACGTCGAGGCCCGTGCCGGTCTCAGTCATCGTCGACGAGATCCTGGAAGCGGCGCTCGTTGCGCGTGGCACTGCGGACGTACAGCACGGCGCTGCCGATCACGAGCGGGTAGATGCCAAGACCGAGGAGCAGCCAGGGGACGGGCACCGTCGCGATCCTCACGCCGTTGATGTCGGGGAACACCGCCAGGAGCACCGGGATGCTGATGAGGATCACGAGGAACCCCCCGGCGACCACCACCGCCAGGCGCAACTGCGATCGGATCAGCGAGGCGACGAAGAGCTCGCCCACCTCGGACTGCTCGGCCATCTCGCGTGCCACGGGGAAGGACGCACCGGTGGCGCGGGCCGCACTCCGCGGCGCCGTGACGCGTACCCGGTGCGGGGGCTGCGGCTGGTCCACGGCTCAGTGGCCCGGGCGGAGGCGCGTGGCCTCCAGCTTCTCCCGAACGTCGGGCAGGTGGCGGCGGCTGACCGGCAGCTCCGCGTCTCCCACGAACAGGCTGGCGCGCCCGGCATTGATGCGGACCTTGCGCACCTGATCCATCGCCACGAGGTAGGAGCGGTGCGTCCGGAGGAACCCGGCCTGCGCCCATTGGCGCTCGAGGTCGTTGAGCGGAATGCGGATCAGGTAGCTCGCCTCGACGGTGTGCAGACGGGCGTAATCGCCCTGGGCCTGGACGTAGCGGACGTCGTCACGCCGGATCATGCGGCTCACACCACCCTGGTCCACGGTGATGACCTCCGGCGCCGGCGTGGAGCCCTCCATGAGCTCGCAGATCCGTCGGACCGACTCGGCGAGGCGCTCGGTGCGTACGGGCTTGAGGAGATAGTCGAGCGCGCGGAGATCGAAGGCCTCCACGGCGCGGTCCTCGTCCGCCGTGACGAAGACGACGGGAGGAGGTTTGCGGAAGCGCGAGATGACGCGGGCGATGTCCAGCCCGGACAGGGAGGGCATGTGGATGTCGAGGAAGAGCGCGTCGACGGGGTACTTCTCGAGCGCCCTGAGCGCCTCGGCCCCGCTGGAGGCGCGGTGGATCGTCCCGATCCGGGCATCGCGGCCGAGCAGGAACGCCAGTTCCTCGACGGCGGGGAGTTCGTCATCGGCGACGACGACATTGGCAGGGACAACAGTGACCATGGCTCATAGGCTACGCGTCTCACACGCGGTGCCCGGGCTGGGACTTGGGGACCCGCATGGTAATCAGCGTCCCAGCACCGGGCGCCGTGTCGATGACGAGACCGTGATCGTTCCCGTAGACCTGGCGCAGACGCAGATCGACGTTGCGCAGTCCCACGTGGACACCTTCGGTGTGGCCCGCGAGGACGGAGCGCAGATGCTCCGGTTCGATCCCGACGCCGTCGTCCTCGATGGTGATCTCCGCGAACGTGCCGGCGTCGTGCGCGGTGATGGCGATGTTCCCGATACCGTCCTTCGAGTCCAGGCCGTGGCGCACCGCGTTCTCGACGAGCGGCTGGAGGCTCAGGAAGGGGATGACGGTACCGAGGACCTCCGGTCCCACGTTCAGGCTGACCCTGAGCCGGTCACCGAACCGGGCACGCTCGAGCAGGAGGTAGCGATCGATGCTCAGCAGCTCCTCGGCGACCGTGGTGAACTCACCGTGACGGCGGAAGGAGTAGCGCGTGAAGTCCGCGAACTCGACGACCAGCTCGCGGGCCCGCTCGGGATCCGTGTTGATGAAGGAGGCGATGGCATTGAGGGAGTTGTAGATGAAGTGCGGGCTGATCTGGGCGCGGAGGGCACGGAGCTCGGCCTCGGCGAGGAGCCGGCGGGAGGAGTCCAGCTCGGCGAGTTCCACCTGGGTCGAGACCCACCCGGCGAGTTCGTTGGTGGCCCGGACCAGGCCGGCACGGACCACGCTCGAGAAGGCCCCGACGGTGCCCACCACACGGTTCTCCACCCGCACGGGGCAGAGCACGAGCTCGCCGAGCTCCACGAGCTGCGCATCGATCACGCTCTGGCGCCGGAAGATCTGCGTGCGGCCGCTGCCGAGCACCTGCTCCACCAGCGGCATCACCTCCTGCTGCGCCGAACGTCCGCCCTCCCACGCGAGGACGCCGGCGTCGTCGGTGATCACGAGCACGTCGCAGCGCAGGAGTCCGCGCAGATGGCGGCTCGCCTTCTGTGCTCCTGCGGGCGTGAGGCCCTCGCGCAGGTACTCGGAGGCCAGGGCGGCGGTGTGGAGGGTCGCGTAGGTCGCGCGGTCGGCGTCGGATCCGAGGTCGCGGGAGGAGCGTGAGAGGCGGAAGCCGAGCGAGGCGACGACGGCGAGAGTGACGGCGGCGACGGCGCACACCAGGGCGGTGTCGACGGCGGCGCTGAACATCGCCCCAGACTATCCGGACCGCATCGGACCCAGGTCGACGGCGGAGGTCGACCGTTCGTCGTACCGGCCGACCGTTCACCGCACGCGGCGGCGCACTCACCGAGCGGGTGGCGGGAGCAGGTGGCGGTGATCACCGTCGTGCCCCACAGTGATGACAGTCACACCGATGTGCCCTGCCGAGCGGCGGGGATGCCGCCCTGCGGCGAGGGTGACGTCCGAACCGAAGGAGCAATCATGGGTTTCCACCCAGTAGAGCCGCCTGCCGGCTCCGGCGCTGCCGTGGACTTCACCGAGGTCCAGCAGACCGAGCAGTTCAGGGAGCTGCGCAAACGCCACCGCAGTTTCGTCTTCCCCATGGCGGTGTTCTTCCTGCTGTGGTACTTCGCCTATGTCCTCCTGGCCGACTACGCCCATGACTTCATGGCCACACCGGTCGTCGGGAACATCAACATCGGCATCATCCTCGGGCTGCTGCAGTTCGTCAGCACGTTCGTCATCACCATGTGGTACGTGAGCTACGCCAACCGGCGTCTCGACCCGATCGCGGCCGAGCTGCGGCACGAGCTCGAGGAAGCCGCACCAGAAGCGTTCATCGATCCGGCAGGCGGAACCAAATGATCTCCCTCGGCAGTGCGGTGCTCCGCGTACCGCTCCAGACCGTCGAGTCGACGAGTGTCGGCTCCCCGGTCCTGAACATCTCCATCTTCGGTGCGTTCGTCGCGATCACCCTGGTGATCGTGCTGCGGGCCAGCCGCAACAACAAGACGGCGGCCGACTACTATGCGGCGGGCCGTTCGTTCACCGGTGGCCAGAACGGCACGGCGATCGCGGGGGACTATCTCTCGGCCGCCTCCTTCCTCGGCATCGTGGGCGCCATCGCCATCAACGGCTACGACGGCTTCCTGTACTCCATCGGCTTCCTCGTGGCGTGGCTCGTGGCCCTGCTCCTGGTGGCCGAGCTGCTCCGCAACACCGGCAAGTTCACCATGGCCGACGTGCTGTCCTTCCGCCTCAGGCAGCGGCCGGTGAGGATCGCCGCGGCCATCACCACCCTGGCGGTCTGCTTCTTCTACCTCCTCGCCCAGATGGCCGGTGCCGGAGGGCTCGTCTCACTCCTGCTGGGCATCGACGACCGCCTCGGCCAGTCGCTGGTGATCACGGTGGTCGGTGTCCTCATGATCATGTACGTGCTGATCGGCGGCATGAAGGGCACCACCTGGGTGCAGATCATCAAGGCCTGCCTGCTGATCGCCGGCGCGTTCATCATGACCATCTGGGTCCTCGCCCGCCACGGGTTCAATCTCTCCACGCTGCTGGGGGCGGCGATCGAGACCTCCGGCAACCCGGCCATCACCGGACCGGGCCTGCAGTACGGCGTCAGCGCCCTCACGCGGCTGGACTTCCTGTCCCTGGCGCTCGCACTGGTCCTGGGCACCGCGGCCCTGCCGCACGTCCTGATGCGCTTCTACACCGTGCCCACCGCCAAGGAGGCCCGCCGCTCGGTGGTGTGGGCCATCTGGCTCATCGGCGCCTTCTACCTCTTCACGCTCGTGCTCGGCTACGGCGCCAGCGCGCTCATCGGCGCGGAGCGCATCCAGGCCGCACCCGGAGGCGTCAACTCGGCGGCGCCGCTGCTGGCCTACGAGCTCGGCGGGTCCATCCTGCTCGGGCTGATCTCGGCCGTGGCCTTCGCGACCATCCTGGCCGTCGTGGCCGGATTGACCATCACGGCCGCCGCGTCCTTCGCCCACGACATCTACGCCAGCGTCATCCGCAAGGGCAGGGTGGACGCGGACGGTGAGGTGAAGGTGGCGCGGCGCACCGTGATCGTCATCGGGCTCCTGTCCATCGCGGGCGGTATCGGCGCACAGGGTCAGAACGTGGCGTTCCTCGTGGCGCTCGCCTTCGCGGTGGCCGCCAGTGCCAATCTGCCGACCATCCTCTACTCGCTGTTCTGGAAGAGGTTCAACACCCAGGGCGCCGTGTGGAGCATGTACGGCGGTCTCGGCTCGGCCATCCTGCTGATCGCGCTCTCGCCGGTGGTCTCCGGTGGGGAGAAGTCGATGATCCCGGGCGCCGATTTCTCGGTCTTCCCGCTCAGCAACCCCGGTATCGTCTCGATTCCGCTGGCGTTCCTGCTCGGCTGGCTCGGCACCGTGCTGTCCAGGACCGTGGAGGACCCCATGAAGCAGGCGGAGATGGAGGTCCGCTCACTCACGGGTGTCGGCGCCGAGAAGGCCACCGACCACTGACATCGACCCGTTCCACGACGCGAGGCCGTCCCGGTAGGGGCGGCCTCGCATCGTGTCGGGCGCGCCACCCGATTCACGCCGGCGGCAGCGGCCCGCGTTCGAGCAGCGGCTCCACCCGGAACGGCACGAGCTCGCCCATCGCCAGGGAGGTGTCGCACCGCTCGACGCCGTCGCACGCGAGGATCTTGCCGTTGATACGGAAGAGGTCCTCGGCGTCCACGGCGACGACGCGGACCAGGATGTCCGCCTGACCGGTCAGCCCGAAGGCCTCGATGACCTCCGGGATCGCGGCGATGCTGGTGGTGATGGAGGCGAGTTTCTGCTGCTGGACATGCACGTGGATGAAGGCGGTGAGCGGGTACCCGAGGGAGACGGTGTTGATGCGCCGCTCGAAGGAGAGGAACACGTGTTTCCTCTCGAGGTGACCCATCCTCGCCTGCACGGTGTTCCGCGACAGACCCAGTCGCTGCGCGAGGGCGACGACGGTGCGCCGCGGGTCCTTCGCCATGGCGAGCAGGAGGCGCATGTCCGTGCGATCGAGGGGTTGCATAGTGCGCAACGCTAACAGAGCTTCGCGACCAGCTGTGATGCATTCTGCTCAGTCCGAGCACGACCGGTTGTGCTACCTGCTCGCTGTGAGTAGGGTCACAGCATCTTCGGGCAACGGTGCCCGACCCCGCCCCGCGTCGCTCCCGATCGGGCGAGGACCTGCTGGACACGCGAAGGTTGACTGACATGGCCCAGGACGACACACCACGAGGACCGGAGACGGGCAGCGGCGCGATACTGCCCGGCCCCCCGCACGACGGCGCCGACGACCCGGTGCAGCTCATCGATCAGCACGGTGTACGCCGTCCGCACGGGCACTACGACGAACTGATCACCGACGTCGACGGCGCAGCGCTGCGGAAGCTGTACGAGGACATGGTGGTGGTCCGCCGCATCGACGCCGAGGCGACGGCTCTCCAGCGGCAGGGCGAACTGGCCCTGTGGCCGCCGTTGTTGGGCCAGGAAGCGGCCCAGATCGGTTCCGGACGGGCGCTGCGCGAGGACGACTTCGTGTTCTCCAGCTATCGCGAGAACGCGGTGGCCTACTGCCGCGGAGTGGATCTGACGGATCTGCTGCGGGTCTGGCGGGGCAACGCGTCCTCGGGCTGGGACCCGTACTCCATCAACATGGCCACGCCCCAGGTGATCATCGGCGCCCAGACCCTGCATGCCACCGGATACGCGATGGGCATCCTCCAGGACGGCGCCGATTCCGTGGCGGTCACCTACTTCGGCGACGGCGCCACAAGCCAGGGCGACGTCAACGAGGCCATGGTCTTCGCCGCCAGCTATCAGGCGCCGGTCATCTTCTTCTGCCAGAACAACCAGTGGGCCATCTCGGAGCCGGTGGGTCTGCAGGCCCACGTGCCGATCGCGCGCAGGGCGCCGGGATTCGGTATCCCGTCCGTCCGCGTGGACGGCAATGACGTCCTCGCCTGCCTCGCCGTGACCCGGGAGGCGCTGGCCCGCGCGCGGTCCGGCGGGGGCCCCACCTTCATCGAGGCGGTGACCTATCGCATGGGCCCGCACACGACGGCCGATGATCCCAAGCGCTACCGTGACGCGAACGAGCTCGAGGACTGGACGGCGCGTGATCCGCTGGCGCGCGTGGCAACGCTCCTGGACTCGCTCGGGCTGCTCGACGCCGATTACACGGACTCGGTCAAGGCCACGGCGGACGCCATCGCTGCAGAACTGCGCCAGGGCTGCCTGTCGATGCCCGAACCGGAACCGCTTGATGTCTTCAAGCACGTCTACAGTGCTCCGAACTCCTGGCTCGACCGCCAGCAGGATCACTACGAGCGTTATCTCGCCTCGTTCGCCGAGGCATCCCAGGAAGGATCCCGCTGATGACCACCATGACGTTCGGCCGTGCCATCACCGCCGGTCTGCGGCGCGCGATGGAGGATGATCCCAAGGTGATCCTCATGGGGGAGGACATCGGCAAGCTCGGCGGTGTCTTCCGGATCACCGACGGACTGCAGAAGGACTTCGGTCCGCACCGCGTCCTCGACAGTCCCCTGGCGGAATCGGGGATCCTGGGTACGGCCGTGGGGATGGCGTACCGCGGCTACCGTCCCGTCGTGGAGATCCAGTTCGACGGCTTCATCTACCCGGCGTTCGACCAGATCGTCAGCCAGGTGGCGAAACTGCACTATCGCACGCAGGGAGCCGTGAGGATGCCCCTCACCATCCGGGTGCCCTTCGGCGGCGGTATCGGCTCACCCGAGCACCATTCGGAGTCGCCCGAGGCCTACTTCACCCACACCTCCGGGCTCCGGGTGGTCAGCGTCTCCAACCCGCAGGACGCCTACACGATGATCCAGCAGGCCATCGCCAGCGACGATCCCGTGATGTACTTCGAGCCCAAGCGCCGGTACCACGTCAAGGGCGAGGTCGACGAGGGCATGACCGGTCCGTCGTCGGACATGGGCAGGGCTCAGGTGGTCTCCGAGGGCACGGACGTCACGCTCGTGACCTACGGTCCACTGGTTCCCACGGCGCGCGATGCCGCCGTCGCGGCGTCCGACGAGGACATCTCCATCGAGGTGATCGATCTCCGCTCGCTGGCCCCGATCGATTTCGCCACGATCGAGGCCTCCGTCCGCAAGACCGGCCGCCTCGTCATCACCCACGAGGCGGCGCAGTCAGGCGGTCTCGGCGCGGAGATCGCCGCGAGCATCACCGAGCGCTGCTTCGACGTCCTGGAGCACGCGCCCGTGCGGATCACGGGTTTCGACGTCCCGTACCCCTACTCCAAGCTCGAATTCCACCACCTGCCGGATCTCGACCGTATCCTCGACGGCGTGGACCGCGTACTGCGCCGGCCCAACTCGCTCAGTGCCCTGACCGGCGAAGGAGCAGCCCGATGACCACGACGACGAGCACGACGGTGAAGGAGTTCCGCCTGCCCGATCTCGGGGAGGGGCTGACCGAGTCCGAGATCGTCCAGTGGCACGTCGGTGAGGGCGACACCGTCGAGCTGAACCAGATCATCGCCGACGTCGAGACCGCCAAGGCCGTGGTCGAGCTGCCCTCCCCGTACGCCGGCACGGTGCTCCGGCTGCACGAGGCAGCGGGAACCGTCGTCGACGTCGGGGCTCCGATCGTCTCCTTCGAGGTCGCCGGCGAACCGGGGAAGACCCCGACCACCACCCCTTCCGTTCCGCCTGCGTCAGCGCCGGAGACCGCGTCCGACGAGGTGGCTGCACCGCCCGATGGGGACACCGATGCCGCTCCGGCGAAGCGCGAGCCGAATCTCGTGGGCTACGGTGCTGCGCTGGAGAAGAGCGGGCGGCCGCAGCGTCGGAGTCGGGCGCACCAGGCGGGCACGGCCGAGGCAACACCGCCACCCGTTGTGAAACCCGTGGAACAGCCTGCCGCTGCAGCTTCCGCGCAGGCTCCCGCCGAACGTCCGCGGTCCACACCTCCCGTGCGCAAACTCGCCCGGGATCTGGGGATCGCCCTCGAGACCCTCACCGGATCCGGGCCCGGGGGCCTGATCGTGCGCGACGACGTCCTGGCGGCGGCCGACGGAAGCCCGGCAGAGCTCTCGCCGGGGCAGCAGCCCGCCGGGGAGCCGCCCGCCGGGGAGCCGCCCGCCACGGACACGGCCGCTCGCCAGACCCGTACGCCGATCAGGGGGATGCGCAAGCACACCGCTGCGGCGATGGTGGCCAGTGCCTTCACCGCGCCCCATGTCACGGAGTTCCTGACCATCGACGTCACGCCGACCATGGAGCTGCTCACCGAGCTCAAGGCGAGCCGCGCGTTCGAGGGCACCAGGGTCACGCCACTGACAATCGTCGCCAAGGCCCTGTGCATCGCCGTCGCGCGGAATCCCACCGTCAACTCGTCATGGGACGAGCAGGCCCAGGAGATCGTGCAGTACGCGGACGTCAATCTCGGCATCGCCGCCGCGACGCCGCGCGGACTGCTCGTACCGAACATCAGGGCCGCACAGTCCCTGTCCCTCGTGGACCTCGCGCGGTCCCTGGCCTCACTGACCGAGACGGCACGTGCCGGGAAGACGCCTCCTGCGGACCTGACGGGCGGGACCATCTCGATCACGAACATCGGTGTCTTCGGCATCGACGCCGGCACGCCGATCCTGAATCCCGGCGAGGCGGCCATCCTCGCGATGGGCGCGGTCCGCAGCACGCCGTGGGAGTACCAGGGCGCCGTCGCCCTCCGGTCCGTGATGACGCTGAGTCTGTCCTTCGATCACCGGCTCGTCGACGGCGAGCAGGGCTCGCGCTTCCTCGCGGACATCGGGACGATCCTGCGGAATCCGGCGATGGTCCTCACCATGGTGTAGCGGCTCCTGATCGGCCGAGATGACAGAAATGACCGCGTGCGGTCCGGGGTCATGGTCGTTTCTGTAGTCTCGGCGGGTGCTACTGCAGTTCGAGGACCAGTTCATCGACGACGGCGCCGCGGGCCGGTGCGAAGCCCTGAGCCTGCCCGATCTCCGTGAAGCCCCAGCGCTCGAGGATGCGGATGGAGCCGACGTTGTCGGCGACCGCCCGGGCCCGGATGGGTCGCTCGGATACTTCCTCGAGGAACTGTCCCACGGCCGCCGTCGTGATGCCCATACCCCAGTGCGAGCGGTCGATCCAGTAGCTGATCTCGGGCACCTCGCCGTCGTTGTACGCGAGGATGCTGCCCACCACGTCACCGTCGGACAGGATGGTGCGCACCGTCACTTTCGGATCGTTGAGGATGTCCTGCCAGTGGTGGTCGAAGACACCGCGATCCGAGGGGTTCTTGGCGCCGAAAGCGGCCATGTGATTGGCGCGGGGGTCCAGCTGGTGCGAGAAGAACTCGTCGAGGTCGGTGGCTTCAACGGCACGTAGGGTGATCACGGCAATTCTCCCGGTCGGTGGAGCGGCCGGCGGGTGAGCGCGGCCGGGACGTCTCGAGCTTCAGCGTACAGCCAGCCGAACGGGCGACGACGAACCTCCACGATCAGGCGGTCAGCGCAGCCCATGCCATCTTCTCGAGCAGCGTCCGCAGCAGATCCCGCTCGTGCACGGAGCCGGTACCGTGGGCCGTGTGCGGGGTGGAGTTGATCAGGCCGAAGACCGCGTGGACGCGTCGGCGCTGCAGCGAGCGGTCACCGTCCGAGCGATAGGCCACCAGCTCGTCCACCCAGAGCTGCACGTAGCTGCGCTGCAGGGACCGGACCGCGCTCTCGTCGTCGGGCAGGAGCGAGCCGAGGTCGCGATCCTGGACGCGGATGACGTCGGCGTGGTTCAGCGCGAACTCCACCTGGAAGCGGATGAGTCCCCTGAGCGCCTCCTCCGGGGAGGAGGACGACCGGGCGACGGCCCGCGCTCCTCCCAGGAGTTGCTCACTGACGCCGGTCAGCAGCGCGGCCAGCACCGACGGTTTGCCCGCGAAATGGCGGTAGACGGCCGGCCCGCTGACACCGGCGGCGGCTCCGAGATCCTCGATGGATACGCCGTTGTAGCCGCGGTCCGCAAAGAGCTCGGCGGCAGCGTCCAGCAGCGCGGCACGCCGGGTGGCCTTGGCGATGCTCCGGTCGGTGACGCGGTCGTGCGTGGGCTGCGCCTCCATGCGGGTCCTTGTCGTCGGTGGGGGAGCTGACCACCCGGCGGTGGTGGACAATCGGGTTAATGGATACTAACCTGACTCCGGTTAGTGAGTGCTAACCGGACACCTCGAGGAAGTAGTCGATGGAGACTCTCACATCGAAGGTCGACCCGCTCTCGGCGTCGTTCCGCGCGAATCATGAGGCACAGACCGAACTCGTCGACGAACTGCGTGCCAAGCTCGCGACCGCAGCCCTCGGCGGGCCGCCGCGCTCCCGCGAGCGTCACGTGGCCCGCGGCAAGCTGCTGCCCCGCGAGCGCGTCGATCAGCTGCTCGACGACGGCAGTCCCTTCCTCGAGATCGCCCCGCTCGCGGCGGACGGCATGTACGACGGCGAGTCCCCGGGAGCCGGGGTCATCGCCGGTATCGGTCTGGTCCACGGGCGGCAGGTGCTCGTCATCTCCAACGACGCGACGGTCAAGGGCGGCACCTACTACCCGATGACGGTCAAGAAGCATCTCCGGGCCCAGGAGATCGCGCTGGAGAACCACCTCCCGTGCATCTACCTCGTGGATTCCGGCGGAGCCTTCCTGCCCCGGCAGGACGAGGTCTTCCCCGATCGCAACCACTTCGGCCGGATCTTCTACAACCAGGCCACCATGTCCGCGCGGAAGATCCCGCAGATCGCCTCGGTCATGGGCAGCTGCACCGCCGGCGGCGCATACGTGCCCGCGATGAGCGACGAGACGATCATCGTTCGCAACCAGGGCACCATCTTCCTCGGCGGGCCGCCGCTCGTGAAGGCCGCGATCGGTGAGGTGGTCACGGCCGAGGAACTCGGTGGCGGAGACGTGCACTCGAGGATCTCGGGCGTCACGGACCATCTCGCGGAGAACGACCAGCACGCCCTCGAGATCGTCCGCGACATCATCGCGACCCTGCCGCCCGCGGCCGGGACTCCCCTTGCGGTGCCCGAGTCCGAGGCAGTGCAGGAGCCCGCCGTGCCGATGGACGAGCTCTACGGAGCCGTCCCCACCGACGTCAACGCCTCCTACGACGCACGCGAGATCATCGCCCGGATCGTCGACGGTTCCCTCTTCCACGAGTTCAAGCGCGAGTACGGGACCACGCTCGTCACGGGATTCGCGCGGATCCACGGACACCAGGTGGGGATCGTCGCCAACAACGGCGTACTGTTCAGCGAGTCCGCGCTCAAGGGCGCCCACTTCATCGAACTCTGCGACCAGCGCGGTGTACCGCTGGTGTTCCTGCAGAATCTCTCCGGCTTCATGGTCGGCAGGGACTACGAGGCCGGCGGCATCGCCAAGAACGGGGCGAAGATGGTCACCGCCGTCGCCACGTGCCGGGTCCCGAAGCTCACCGTCGTCGTCGGGGGTTCCTTCGGCGCCGGCAACTACTCGATGTGCGGGCGCGCGTTCTCCCCGCGTTTCCTGTGGATGTGGCCGGCCAGCCGCATCTCCGTGATGGGCGGCAACCAGGCCTCGGCGGTCCTCGCGACGGTCAAGCGCGACCAGCTCGAGGCCCGTGGCGAGGACTGGTCCACCGACGAGGAGGAGTCCTTCCGCGCCCCCATCCGCGAGCAGTACGAGGCCCAGGGCAATCCCTACTACTCGACGGCGCGCCTGTGGGACGACGGCGTGATCGACCCGGCGGACACCCGGACCGTCCTCGGCCTGGCGCTCGATGTCTGCGCCAGTGCACCACTGCCGGAGACCTCCTTCGGCTTGTTCAGGATGTGACCAGATGACCCCCAGCACCCACTCCTCCGGCCCGGACACGTCGTCGTGGCCCTTCGACACGGTCCTCATTGCGAATCGAGGCGAGATCGCCAGCCGGGTGATCCGCTCCGTCCGCGCCCTGGGCCTGCGCTCGGTCGCCGTCTACAGCGACGCCGATGCCGACGCGCGCCACGTCCGCGACGCCGACATCGCCGTGCGCATCGGGTCTGCGGCACCGTCGGAGAGCTACCTGTCCATCCCCGCCGTCCTGGAGGCGTGCCGGCGCACGGGTGCCGGCGCCGTCCACCCCGGCTACGGCTTCCTGAGTGAGAACGCGGCCTTCGCGGCGGCGCTCGGGGACGCCGGGATCGTGTTCATCGGACCCTCCGTGCACGCGCTGGACGTCATGGGCGACAAGATCAGGTCCAAGAACCACGTGGCCGGCTTCGACGTACCCGTGGTGCCGGGCATCGCCGAACCCGGCCTCTCCGACGAGGAGTTGCTCCGCGCGGCAGGCGACGTCGGCTTCCCCCTGCTCATCAAGCCCTCGGCCGGGGGTGGGGGCAAGGGCATGCATGCCGTCCAGCGTGCCGAGGAGCTGCCCGAGGTACTGCTCACCGCCCGCCGCGTGGCCGCCCGTGCCTTCGGGGACGACACCCTGTTCCTGGAGCGGCTGATCGAGCGACCCCGGCACATCGAGGTGCAGGTCCTGGCCGACGGCCACGGGTCCGTGATCCACCTCGGCGAGCGCGAGTGCTCCCTGCAGCGCCGCCACCAGAAGGTCATCGAGGAGGCACCGTCGGCCCTGCTCGACGAGGCGACGCGGGCCCGGATCGGCGAGGCGGCCTGCAATGCCGCGCGCAGCGTCGACTACACCGGCGCCGGGACGGTCGAGTTCCTGGTCTCCGACGCCGCGCCGGACGAATTCTTCTTCATGGAGATGAACACCCGCCTGCAGGTGGAACACCCGGTCACGGAGCTCGTCACGGGGGTGGATCTGGTCGAGTGGCAGATCCGCATCGCCGCGGGGGAGCACCTGCCCCTGGGTCAGGACGACGTCGCGCTCACCGGTCACGCCGTGGAGGCCCGCGTCTACGCCGAGAACCCCGAGGCCGGGTTCCTGCCGTCCACCGGGACCGTGCTCTCGCTCTCCGAGCCCGTCGGGGAGGGCATCCGGGTGGACAGTTCCCTCCTGCCCGGCGGCACCGTGTCGTCGTCGTACGATCCGATGCTGGCCAAGGTGATCGCCTGGGGGACGGACCGGAGTCAGGCGCTGGACCGGCTCGACGCCGCGCTCGCCGACACCGTGGTGCTCGGGGTGGACACGAATCTCGAGTACCTGCGCCTGCTCGTGAACGACGACGACGTCCGGGCCGCACGGCTGGACACCACCATGATCGAGCGCAAACTCCCCGATCTCGCCTTCCGGACGTTGAGCCCGGAGGACCTCGCGGTCGCCGCGGTGCTGCTCGTCGAGGCGGACGCGCCTGCGACCGTCAGCTCCCCGTGGCGGCGCGGGGACGGCTTCCGGCTCGGGGCACCCCGGCCCTGCTCGATCCACCTGGAGCACGACGGCGGCACCACCGTCGTCGGCCTCCGCCAGGCGGGGACCGGCTGGAGCGCCACGATCGACGACCGCACGATCTCGGTCAGCACCGGAGGCGCGGCCGTCGACGGTCTGCGCTCGCAGCGGCAGCACGTCGTCGACGGCGACACGCTCTGGCTGGGCGAGGACGGGTTCTCCGCACGCATCAGGCGGCTCGGTCGCAGGGAACTGCTCGACGCCGTCCTCTCACGCATCGAGCGCGAGGAAGGGGCTGCCGATCCCGCGGTCCGCAGTCCCATGCCGGGCACGGTCGTCTCGGTGGCGGTCGAGGACGGTGCGCTCGTCGAGGCGGGGGACGTGCTCGTCGCCGTCGAGGCCATGAAGATGGAGCACCAGCTCACTGCGGGCCTCTCCGGCGTCGTCCGCCTCTCGCTGAAGCCCGGCGATCTGGTCAGGGCCCAGCAGGTCGTCGCCACCATCGAAGCAGCAGCAGAGCAAGACACAACCAGTCCCACGGAAGGCAGCGCAGCATGAACTTCGAATTGAGCGAGGAATACCAGGATCTCGTCGACACGGTCCGCGAGTTCGCCGACGAGGTGGTGGCCCCGGTCTCGGCCAGGCACGACGCCGAGCACAGCTTCCCCTACGAGGTGGTCAAGCAGATGGGGGACATGGGCCTGTTCGGCCTGCCGTTCCCGGAGGAGTACGGGGGAATGGGCGGGGACTACTTCGCGCTCTGCCTCGCGCTCGAGCAGCTGGCCCGCGTGGATCAGTCCGTGGCGATCACCCTCGAGGCCGGGGTGTCCCTCGGCGCCATGCCGGTGTACCGGTTCGGCACCGAGGAGCAGAAGCAGCAGTGGCTGCCCTCGCTCGCCGCGGGCACGGCGCTGGGCGGCTTCGGCCTGACGGAGTCCGAGGCAGGCTCCGACGCCTCCGGGACGAAGACGACGGCGAAGCTCGAGGACGGCGCGAACGGCCCCGAGTGGGTGATCAACGGCACGAAGGAGTTCATCACGAACTCCGGCACGGACATCACCTCGCTCGTCACCGTCACGGCCGTCACCGGGACCTCGGAGCGGCCGGACGGCACCGTGAAGAAGGAGATCTCCACCATCCTGGTGCCCTCGGACACGCCCGGCTTCACCGCCGAGAAGGCCTACAACAAGGTGGGCTGGAACGCCTCCGACACGCACCCGCTGACCCTGACGGACGTCCGTGTCCCCGAGGCGAATCTGCTCGGCGAGCGGGGCCGCGGCTACGCAAACTTCCTGCAGATCCTCGACGAGGGCCGGATCGCCATCGCCGCGCTCGCCACGGGTGCGGCGCAGGGCTGCGTGGAGGAATCCATCAGGTACGCCGGCGAGCGCACGGCGTTCGGCAGCACCATCGGTGCCTACCAGTCCATCCAGTTCAAGATCGCGCGCATGAAGGTCCGTGCCGACACGGCCCGCCTGGCCTACTACGACGCCGCGTCGCGGATGCTCGCGGGCAAGCCGTTCAAGACGCAGGCCTCGATCGCGAAGCTCGTCGCCGGGGAAGCAGCCATGGACAACGCGCGCGACGCGACGCAGATCTTCGGCGGCTACGGGTACATCAACGAGTTCCCGGTCGCGAGGCACTACCGTGACTCGAAGATCCTCGAGATCGGTGAGGGGACCACGGAGGTCCAGCTCATGCTCATCGCCCGGGAGCTCGGCCTCTAGCTCGTCGGGCCGGCATTCCCACAGGCGCATCGGACAGCAGGAGGAGATGCAGTGATCAACAAGGTGATCGACAGCGCGGCGGAAGCCGTGGCGGACATTCCCGACGGCGCGTCGCTGGCGGTCGGAGGCTTCGGACTCAGCGGTATCCCGGTGGCGCTCATCGACGCCCTGCACGCGCAGGGCACCGCGGAGCTCGAGACGATCAGCAACAACTGCGGTGTGGACGGCTGGGGCCTCGGGAGGCTGCTCTCCGATCACCGGATCCGCCGGACCATCAGCTCCTACGTGGGGGAGAATAAGGAGTTCGCCCGCCAGTACCTCGCGGGAGAGCTCGAGGTGGAACTCACCCCGCAGGGCACGCTCGCCGAGAAGCTCCGTGCAGGCGGGGCCGGGATCCCCGCCTTCTACACGACGGCGGGTGTCGGCACCCAGGTCAGCGAGGGCGGACTGCCCCAGCGGTACGACGCCGAGGGCGGGATCGCCGTCGCCTCCCAGGCCAAGGAGGTGCGCTCGTTCGACGGCGTGGACTACGTGCTCGAGGAGTCCGTGCGCCCCGACTACGCGCTGGTCCACGCCTGGAAGGGTGATCGCCACGGCAATCTGGTGTTCCACGCCACGGCGATGAACTTCAATCCGCTGTGCGCCCAGGCCGGAAGGATCACGATCGCCGAGGTCGAGGAGCTCGTGGAGCCCGGCGAGCTCGATCCCAACGAGATCCACACGCCGGGCATCTTCGTGCAGCGCGTCGTCGTCGCCCCCGATGTGGAGAAGCGCATCGAGAAACGGACCGTCTCGCTCCGAGGCACCCCCGATCCGCAGGCCGGCCCGACCGCACCCGAAGGAGCATGAGCATGGCACTGACCCGCAACGAACTCGCCGCCAGGGTGGCGCAGGAGCTGGAGAACGGCCAGTACGTCAATCTGGGGATCGGCATGCCCACGCTGATCCCGAACTACATCCCCGACGGCGTGGAGGTGGTGCTGCACTCCGAGAACGGGATCCTCGGCGTCGGGCCCTACCCCACGGAGGAGGAGCTGGACCCCGACCTGATCAATGCCGGCAAGGAGACCGTCACCGCCAATCCCGGGGCGGCGTTCTTCGACTCGGCCGCGTCCTTCGGCATGATCCGGGGAGGGCACGTGGACGTCGCCGTGCTCGGTGCCATGGAGGTGGCGCAGAACGGAGACCTGGCCAACTGGATGGTACCCGGCAAGATGGTCAAGGGCATGGGCGGGGCCATGGACCTGGTGTTCGGCGCCAAGCGCGTGATCGTGATGATGGAGCACGTGGACCGCTCCGGGCGCCCCAAGATCGTCGAGGCCTGCTCGCTGCCGCTGACCGGCAAGGAATGCGTGAACAGGATCATCACCGATCTCGCGGTGATCGACGTCGGACCGGACGGCCTCGTGCTGCGCGAGACCGCACCCGGTGTCTCGGCGGACGACGTCGTCGCTGCCACGGGAGTGCCCCTGCGGATCGAGCTCGAGGCCAGGGCGTGAGCGACTCCGATCCCGCCCGGGACGTCATCGTCCAGCGTGGTCTGTATGCCGACGAGCTCGCGGTCGGGGCCGTGTACGCGCACCGGCCGGGGCGCACGCTGACCGAGGCCGACAACGTGCTGTTCACCACGCTCACCATGAACACGCAGGCGCTGCACCTCGACGCCGCGTGGTCCGCCGAGCAGCCGTTCGGGCAGCGGCTGGTCAACTCCATGCTCACCCTGGCCACGCTCGTCGGGCAGTCCGTCGCGCAGCTCACGCAGGGCACCATCGTGGCGCAGCTCGGGCTCACCGACGTCGCGTTCCCGAAGCCGCTGTTCCACGGTGACACGCTGTACACGCAGACGGAGATCACCGGGGTGCGGCCGTCGTCGTCGCGCCCCGGCCAGGGCATCGTCTCCATGGCGCACACCGGGCGGAACCAGCACGGCGACGTCGTGGCGACCGCCACGCGCTCGGTGCTGATGTGGTCCTCGGCGGCGCAGCGGGACGGCGCGTCGTGAGTGCCAGTGTGCTGGGTCCGGCCCTGCTCTTCTGCCCTGCCGACCGGCCCGAGCGCTATGCCAAGGCCGCCGATCGCGCCGATACGGTGATCCTCGATCTCGAGGACGCCGTCGCTCCTGCGGCGAAGGCCGCCGCGCGGCAGGCGCTCGTGGACTCCGCGCTGGAGGAGACTCCGCTGGACCCCTCGCGGACCGTGGTGCGCGTCAATGGCGTGGGGACACCGGAGTTCGCGCTCGACTGCGAGGCTGTGCGCCGAACTGCCTACCGCACGATCATGCTCGCCAAGACGGAGTCCGCGGCCGATGTCGCAGCGCTCCGGGAGGCACTCGGAGACGTGTCGGTCATCGCGCTGTGCGAGACGGCGCGGGGCGTCGTCGAGGCCGTGGCCATCGCCCTGGCGGAGGGCGTCGTCGCACTGATGTGGGGTGCGGAGGATCTCGTGGCCTCCCTCGGTGGCACCTCCAGCCGGACGGCCTCGGGAAGCTACAGGGCGGTGGCGCTCCAGGCGCGCTCGCAGGTCCTGCTCGCGGCCGGTGCTGCCGGTGTCCACACGATCGATGCGGTGTACGTGGACATCGAGGACACTGCAGGGCTGAAGGAGGAGGCCGACGACGCCGTGGCCTCCGGATTCGGGTCGAAGGCCTGTATCCATCCCGGTCAGATCGCGACGATCCGCGCGGCCTTCGCGCCCACCGACGACGAGGTGGAGCACGCTCGGGCCCTGCTTGCTGCGGCGGAGCACGAGCGTGGTGTGTTCACCTACGAGGGCAGGATGGTCGATGAGCCGATCCTTCGGCATGCGCGCAGTGTGGTGGCGAGGGCTGGGGTGCTCTAGCTGATACGGGCGTTCCGTAACGGACGGGACCGTGGCTTCGAGGACAGCAGCCCGAGCGAATGGCGCGGTGCTGACCTTGCGTGCGTGTCACGAACGGCTCGCTTAGGGTGGGCCGATGATGAGGGATGCTGAGATGCTGCTGGCTGGGCCCCGCGGTCGGCGTCTGTGCCTGGAGGTGGCCATGGAGATGAGCTCCGAGATCAGGTCTGCCGCGTTCTGGCTCGCGCACGATCTGGACCCGGAAAAGGGATCGTCCCGGGTGATGCTCACCGCGGTCTCCGACACCGCGGACGGCGTCGACGATCCGTTGCCGAAATCGTCCATGACGGATTTCCTGACCGCGGTGGCCTCGCTCGATGTGTCGCTGACGGACGACGATTTCATCGACCGGGCTCTGGCGCAGGCGGTCGACACGTCCCGTCCGTGGCAGGAGCCGGACGGGGAAGACGTCCTCGCGGGCCTTCCCGAGGTCAGAGCTGTTCTTGCCCCGATCGCCCGGAGCCTGGTGACGCTTCCGTCCACACAGTGGTGGTCGCAGGGCAGGCAGATCGAGCAGTGGGCGATCGACTGGCGATCACCCGACGACCCTGCACCGCTGGGGAGAAACCCGGCCCAGTTGCTCTCGACCTGGGCGCGCACCGCACGAGCCGAGGAGGTGCGAGCAGAAAAGGAAAGACCGCGTGACCCCAAAGCCACGTGGTCGGGAACGTGGTGGTCGTTCCCGCAAGGCGCCCTCCAGTCGGTCGGGAGAATACCGCTCGGTCTGAATCTCATCGAAGATTCGCTGGGCTGGGAGCACGCCACGACGATCCCGCTTCGTGGGCTCAGCCGGACCTACGAGATCCGGGGCGAGGACGAGTGGGTGTCATTGTGTCGTGCCTGTCCGCTGGAGGTCACTGCCTCCCGGCGACACGACTGGTTCCGCTGTACCGGGCGCGATGGCGACTGGGTGATCCCGGACTGGGAGAAGGTTTCCCGGCAGTGGGATGCAGTGCACCTGACAGTTCTGGCCTACCTCGGCAGCGCTAACCGTGCATTGCAGGTGGACGTGGATACGGCGACGGTCATCGCGGGATGGAACCCCGACACGACGATCTGGCTGACGGCCTCGGCCCGGGAGGCGGACGGCCCTCGCGCGCAGTGGCGACGTGCTACCTATCAGGACCCCTGGGAGAGAGCCGATCCCTGATATGAGTACTACCTCGACCCGGCTCGGTTGGTTCGGCGCCGGCCGGTTTGATTCACGAATTGACGTGTACCGCCGTCGTACCGTGTTCCGACCACCCAGCTGAAGTAGATGACGCCGTTCTCGAATCGATCCTGGATCTCGTCAGCCAGCGCCTCCGCCTCAGCCTGGGTCTCGAAAACTCCCAGCACAGTATTGTCCGGCGTCTCGTCGTGACACACGATCCACACCGTTCGGCTCATGTTGTCAGCCTAGGTGCTGCTCAAAAGGGCGGCGGCGCGTCGGCTTCGAAAATCGGCTCGGTGCGCATCGGAAGGTCCAGGTCCTGCAGGATGCGTGCTGTGGCAGTTGCCCCAAGTTCTGTCGGCGGTGGTTCCGGCGGCGTCGTGTAGGTGCGACCGCCGGGGGAGAGCCAGGTCAGCGCGCCCCCGGGATCCGGCGTCGGGGTCCAGTCCGTCTGGTGCTTGAGCATGTGGTGCCGTTTGCATGCGGGGTAGAGATTCTCTGCACGGGTCGAGCCGTCGTCGGCCCAGGCCAGTAAATGATCGAGGTCGCACCGGCTGGCCGGACGCGAACACCCGTAGAAGCTGCACGTCCTCTCACGCACCTGGACCCACGTCCGCAGGTCCTCGCTCGGTCGATACCGCGTCCGGTCCAGGCCGAGGACCGCCCCGGTGTAGGGATGGGTGAGCAGGCGCAGCCAGGACGTGGCGTCCGCGGCGAGCTTCCGGGCGGCATCGGCGGGGATCGGGCCGTAGCCCTCGAGTTCTGCCGGCTCATCGGTGAGACCCATGAGCGAGAACACCGGGACGGTGACGATGATCTTCGCCGACTGCGACCTGGATACCTGTTCTGCACTGCTGCCCTCGCTGTGTGCTGAGGAGCGGGGAGCCAGCAGCATGTCCGCCAGGACGTCGGCCCGTAGCTGCGCCAGCGTGCGGGGCTCGTCCGGGGCCCGGAGACTGCGGGCGACGGCGTCGACCGAGGTGTGGATCGTCAACGCCTGCTCGGCGGGCAGATAGGCGCTCAGCCACGCCATGCCGTCGCGATCCGGCTCGAAGACCACGCACCTGTCGGACTCCGCCCTGACTCGTCGCGCGACCAACGTCTCGGGATGGAGCTTCTCCCGAAGCCGCCGACACCGTGCGGTGAGCTTCGGCCGGTTCAGGTCTCCCGCCACCTGCAGGATCTCCGACTCGAACGCGTGTACGGCGTCGTCCGGCAGGGTGCGGGACTGCTCGACGACGACCGAGGCCCGCGAAGCGCAGATGGTTCCCTGCTCCAGGGCCGCCAGAGTGTTCGTCAGCTCACCGGTCAGGGTCAGGGACTCCGTGACGACCCGGGCAGCGGCGCCCTCCGACAGCTTGAGCAGTGCTGCCGTCTCGACGACGGTCTCTGTCAGTGCCAGGGACGAGGATGAGCCGGACCAGGAATGATGATCGGAGCTACTGAAGGAGTGGACCTTCGTGATCAGGCGGGCCCGCTGAGCAGCGGCCCAGGACGCCAGCCGATCCGTTGCCCGCAGCAGATCGAGGGTGGTCGCGAGACTGGGTGGATTGCCCGCGACGGCGTCCTGCAGCAGGCCGACGAGTCCAGCGGGTGACGCTTCCTCGACACGGGCACGAGCGTGCTCCTCGGAACTGGCGGCGTCGAACCAGGCATCACCTGAGCCTGCTGTCTCCCATCGAGCGCCGTCGGAGCCTACAGCACTGGAATCCGCAGCGTGTGGCCCTCCAGCATCGGGCTCACATACGCCGTCCCATGATGCGCCACGGGAGACGGCATCGGACCATGACACGGTGTCCCAGAACATACCGGTATCCGTTGCCTCGGGCCAGGCATCGTCGGTCACTTCCCGGTAGGCGGACTCCAGAGCTGCCTCGTACGAATCCGCAGGCCAGCCCCGGTTGGCCTCCTCGTAGGAGTCCTCGATGGTCAGCGTTGCCGGTCCGGTGGACATAGCTCATTCCATCACCCGGCACCGACAAAATAGCTGCCCATCCGATGGTTTTCCGGGACCAGATGTGGAAAAAAATTTCTCTGGTCATCGTGTGGAGGGATGGCACGGATCGTATCTGTTGCCGCCGGTATTCTCCGGGCAGACGGACGGAGGCGGATTGGTACCGCGTCCACCACACCGGGCCCCGTGGCCCGCGGAGGCGTGAGCCACGGGGGACTGCGGGATACTGAGGACATGGATTTCAGCAACCCCACCCGAGCGCACCGGCGCGTGTCGATCCTCGGATCCACGGGCTCGATCGGCACGCAGGCACTCGACGTCATAGCCGCCGCTCCCGACCGGTTCAGCGTCGCCGGACTCAGTGCAGGTGGACGCCAGCTGGACCTCCTCGCAGAGCAGGCCGTCGCCGTCCGGGCCCCGGCGGTCGGGGTGGCTCAGGGCTCGGAGACAGACCTCGAGAGCGCGCTCGGCAAGGCCGCCGATGCCGCCGGGATCAGCGGCTATCGGCCTGAACTTTTCACCGGCCCCAGCGCCGCAGCCCGCATAGCCGCGTGGCCCGACGCCGACGTCGTGCTCAACGGGATCACCGGATCGATCGGCCTTGAGCCGACCCTCGCAGCGCTCGCGGCCGGACACCTGCTGGCCCTGGCCAACAAGGAATCACTGATCGCAGGCGGCGCCCTCGTCCGCGCCGCCGCTGCTCCCGGGCAGCTGGTCCCCGTGGACTCCGAGCACTCGGCCATCGCCCAGGCACTGCGCGGCGGCACGCCGGACGAGGTGGACCGGCTGGTCCTGACGGCCTCGGGCGGACCCTTCCGCGGCATGACCCGGGCGCAGCTGAAGGACGTCACCCCGGCGCAGGCGCTCGCGCATCCCACTTGGGACATGGGCCGGGTCATCAGCACCAACTCCGCCTCCATGGTCAACAAGGCCCTCGAGGTCGTCGAGGCGCACCTGCTGTTCGACATCCCACTGGAGCGCATCGACGTCGTCGTCCACCCGCAGTCCATGGTCCACTCGATGGTCCAGTTCGTGGACGGGTCCACGCTGGCGCAGGCCTCGCCGCCGGACATGCGCCTGCCCATCGCCCTCGGGATCGGCTGGCCGTTCCGTGTCCCCGGAGCGGCGAGGCCCTGCGACTGGTCCCGGCCCGCCGGCTGGCAGTTCGAGCCCCTGGACGAGGACGCCTTCCCCGCGATCGCCCTCGCCAAGCGGGCAGCCGCCGAGGGCGGCACCCGCATGGCCGTCTACAACGCCGCGAACGAGGAGGCCGTCGACGCCTTCCACGCCGGGATCATCGGTTTCACCGACATCGTGGACCTGGTGGCCGCCGTCGTCGACGACCAGCGTGCCCTGGAACCCGGAGGCCGGAACGAGGACCTGACCCTCGACGCCGTCCTCGACGCCGAGCGCTGGGCACGCACGAGGGCGCGGATCCGTTGTGGTGTCGAGAGATGGCCGCAGGACGCGGCTGCAGGGCCGCAGGGCCAGAAGGAAGAGTCGTGACCGTTCTGTTGTTCATCGTCGGCGTGCTCGCCGTCGTCGTCGGGGTCGTGGTGTCGATCGCGCTGCACGAAGTGGGTCATCTGGTACCCGCGAAGCTGTTCGGGGTCCGCGTCACCCAGTACATGGTGGGCTTCGGACCCACGCTCTGGTCGAGGTGGCGCGGGGAGACCGAGTACGGGATCAAGGCGATCCCGGCCGGCGGCTACGTGTCGATGGTGGGGATGTTCCCGCCGCCGACCTCCGAGTCGGACATGGTGCGCCAGTCCAGCACGGGCGTCTTCCAGCAGCTGGCCAACGACGCACGGCAGGTCGCGTCGGAACAGCTGCAGCCCGGCGACGAGGACCGCGTCTTCTACCGGCTGCCGATCTGGAAGCGGATCATCATCATGCTGGGTGGTCCGCTGATGAATCTGCTGATCGGCACTGTGCTCTTCGCCGTCCTCATCATGGGCTTCGGTACCGCCCAGCCCACCACCACCATCTCCTCGGTGTCCGAGTGCGTGGTCCCGGCACGTCAGCAGGCGGCCACCGGTCAGACGGAGTGCACGCCCGAGGATCCCGCCGCGCCGGCCTACGAGGCGGGCCTGCTGCCGGGCGATCGCGTCGTCAGCTTCGACGGCCGCGAGGTCACCGATTGGAACGAGCTCTCCGGGTGGATCCGGGAGGCGGCGGGTCGCGACGTCGGCATCACCTATGTGCGCGACGGTCTGAGCATCGACGCCACGATCCGGCCGCTGCTGACCGAGCGGCCGGTGGCGGCGGAGGACGGAACAGCGCTGATCGACGACGACGGCGTGCCGGTGATGCGGGAGGTCGGCTTCATCGGGGTCGGCTCCCTCGAGGAGCTGGTGCCGCAGCCCGCGAGCGAGGTTCTCCCCGCCGTCGGCGACTCCCTCACCAGCGTCGCCGGCGTGGTGCTGCACCTGCCGCAGCGCGTGGTGGAGGTGGGCCAGGCCGCCTTCTCGGACGCCCCGCGCGACCCCGAAGGGCCCATCAGCGTGGTGGGTGTGGGTCGCATCGCGGGCGAGATCTCGGCGATGGAGGAGATCCCGGTGGTCTCCCGGGCCGCGACGCTCGTCGGGCTGGTGGCGGGGGTGAATCTCGCCCTGTTCGTCTTCAATCTGATCCCGCTGCTGCCGCTCGACGGCGGGCACGTGGCCGGCGCTCTCTGGGAGGGACTGCGGCGCAGCGTCGCCCGGGTCCTCAAGCGCCCGGATCCCGGACCGTTCGACATGGCGAAGCTCCTGCCGCTCACCTATGCCGTGGCCATCCTGTTCATGGGGATGGGTGTGCTGTTGATCTACGCCGACATCGTGAAACCGGTGGATCTCTTCGGCTGATTGGTTGTAAATCGCAATTCAACCGAATATGGTTGATATATGTTCGTACTCACCATCGACCAGGAGGGCAGCCGCTCCACAGCGGACCGCATCCCCGAGCTGCTCGCGCTCCTGGCGCCCGTTCCGACCGTCATCGCGTGGGAACGCTCGGTCGGGGACGAGGCGCAGGGCGTCGTCGCGGACGCGTACGACGTCGTCGACGCCGTCCTGAGCTGCCTGCGCTCCGGTGGCTGGTACGTGGGCGTGGGGATCGGCGTCGTGGAGCGACCCTTTCCCGCCTCTCCCCGCGAGGGCCGCGGATCCGCCTTCGTCGCAGCCCGCAGCGCCGTCGAGCGCGCCAAGAAGACGGGGGACCGGGCGCCCCTGGCCGTGGAGGGACCCGACGGTTCCGCCGAGGCCGAAGGAGTGCTCGCACTGCTCGGCCGCCACGTCATGGGTCGCTCCGAGGCGGAATGGCGCATCCTCGATCTGCTGCAGCCGGCCACCCGGGGCACGCAGACCGCCGTCGCGCGCACGCTCGGCATCAGCCCGCAGGCCGTGAGCAAGGCCGCAGCGCGGGCGGCCTGGCAGGAGGAGCTCGCCGTGCGCCCCGCCGTCGCGCGGTTGCTGGCCTGGGCGGACGCCGGGGCGGAACCGCAACGGAGCTGACCGGCCGAGACCGCAGATATGACCGCCCGACGGCGGTGCGGTGGTCATAACTGCAGTCTCGGCGAGACCGAAGGGTGCAGTTGAAGGGGGTGCGGTGCGGTAGACAGGGAGCAGGTACTTCAGCAGGGAGATCAGGAGGGGTGATGGACGCACTGTGGATCGTGCTGGCGCTGCTGGCCTCGGGTGCCCTCGGCTCCCCGGTGACCATCCTCGTGCTGCGCCTGGCCCGATCCGTGGACACGGCACAGCGCCGCCGGGACGAGCCACCCGAGCCGGCGGACCAGCCGCAGCTGGACATGCCGGCTCCGCCGCCGGAACCACCGACCATCGAGGTGAGCATGGTCCCGCCCGGAGTGCTGAGGGGCGGCCTGGTCATCGGTGTCCTCGAGCGGCTCGCCGTCAGCGTCGCCATCCTCAGCGGACAACCCGTGGCGATCGCCTACGTGGTCGCGGTCAAGGCCCTGGGCCGCTACCCCGAACTCAGCCAGTCCCCGGCGGCGTCGGAGCGCTTCATCATCGGTACCCTGGCCTCCCTGCTGTGGGCCGCAGGGGTGACCACGATCGTCAGGAGCTACCTGCTGGGAGTCACGTAGGGTGAGGATCATGAGTATCTTCGCCGTCGAGTACGTGTACGACCCCGAGCAGGAGGATCTCCGCGCAGAGCATCGCCCCGAGCACAGGGGGTGGCTCGAGCAGCTCGTGGAGCAGGGCGTGGTTCTGGCCTCCGGGCCGTTCGTCGATGGGAGCGGCGCGCTCCTGGTTGTCGCGTCCGGGTCGGAGGCCGAGCTCAACAGCGTCCTGGCGCAGGATCCCTTTGCGCGCGAGGGCGTGATCTCCGCCGTCAAGACCGCCGCCTGGAATCCCATCATCGGTGTGTTCAAGGACCACGTGTGAGCCAGGTCGCGGCGGCGCCCGCGAGGGGGAGCCGGGTGGATAATGAGTAGAGGAAAATCGTCGGATCCGCGGCCACGGTCGCCAGCATGGAGGATGTCTTGACCTCGGTCAATCTAGGAATGCCAGCAGCACCACCACCGGTTCTCGCACCCAGGCGCAAGACCCGACAGATCAAGGTCGGCTCGGTGGGAGTCGGTTCGGATTCACCGATCAGCATCCAGTCGATGACGACCACGCAGACGACGGACATCAACGCGACCCTGCAGCAGATCGCCGAACTGACGGCCACCGGCTGCGACATCGTGCGCGTCGCGTGCCCGACGGCCGACGACGCGGCGGCACTGCCGATCATCGCGAAGAAGTCCCAGATCCCGGTGATCGCCGACATCCACTTCCAGCCCAAGTACGTCTTCGCAGCGATCGACGCCGGCTGCGCTGCAGTCCGGGTGAATCCCGGGAACATCCGCAGGTTCGACGACCAGGTCAAGGAGATCGCCGCCGCAGCGAAGGCCGCCGGTACCTCGATCCGCATCGGCGTGAATGCCGGCTCCCTGGACCCGCGTCTCATGCAGAAGTACGGCAAGGCCACCCCGGAGGCTCTGGTGGAGTCCGCGGTGTGGGAGGCCTCGCTGTTCGAGGAGCACGACTTCCACGACTTCAAGATCTCGGTGAAGCACAATGATCCGGTCGTCATGGTGCGCGCGTACGAACTCCTGGCCGAACGCGGTGACTGGCCCCTGCATCTCGGCGTGACCGAGGCGGGACCGGCCTTCCAGGGCACCATCAAGTCGGCCACGGCCTTCGGCGCCCTGCTCTCGCAGGGCATCGGCGACACCATCCGCGTCTCGCTCTCGGCCCCGCCGGTCGAGGAGATCAAGGTGGGCAACCAGATCCTGCAGTCGCTGAATCTGCGCCCCCGCAAGCTCGAGATCGTCTCCTGCCCGTCCTGCGGACGCGCGCAGGTGGACGTGTACACCCTCGCGGAGGAGGTCACGGCCGGACTCGAGGGCCTGGAGGTGCCGTTGCGCGTGGCCGTGATGGGATGCGTGGTCAACGGACCCGGCGAGGCCCGCGAGGCCGATCTCGGCGTCGCCTCCGGCAACGGCAAGGGTCAGATCTTCGTCAAGGGAGAGGTCATCAAGACCGTCTCCGAGGACCAGATCGTGGAGACGTTGATCGAGGAAGCGATGCGGCTCGCAGAGGAAATGGGAGAGGCTGATGGCGAGAATGCTGGCCAGGGTGGCCCCATGGTTACCGTTAGCTGATCCTGAAGCCGATCCGGAAGGGCCCTGGTCCTTCCGTGTCCTGGGAGCGGCCGATACGCAGGACCTGTGGACCATCGTGAACGCGGACCCGGTGGCCAATGTGTTCATCGCCGCCCATCTCGAGGCGACGGGGACGGCCGCGCCGTCGTCCGCCGGTGCGGAGATCGTCGGGATGTTCCGGCTCGGCGTGTTGCGCGCGGCGTGCTGGGCGGGCGTGAACCTCGTCCCCATCGGGGTGACCGACGAGACCGGCGCCATCTTCGGCGACCATCTCGGCCGGTCGGGGCGCACGTTCTCGTCGATCTTCGGGCCCTCCGAGGCCGTGATGGATCTCTGGTCCACGCTCGAGGACTACAGCGGCGAACCCTTCGACGTCCGGCCCGCCCAGCCGCTCCTGGCGATGGACACGGATCCGCTGATCACCCCGGCACCGGACCTGCGCCTCACGCGCCCGGACGAACTCGATCTGCTCCTGCCGGCCTGCGCCGCCATGTTCGAGGAGGAGGTGGGCTACTCGCCGTTCATCGGCGGCTCCGAGCACTACCGGCGCCGCGTGGCCTCGCTCATCGGCAAGGGACACTCCCTCGTGGCGACCGGGGAGAACGGCGAGGTCGTGTTCAAGGCCGAGCTCGGAACGGTGTCCTCGCAGGTGGTCCAGGTGCAGGGCGTCTGGGTGAATCCGGAGCACCGCGGCAAGGGGCTGAGCGCCCCGTACATGGCTGGCGTCGTCGTCGCTGCCCGCTCGCTGGCACCCACCGTGAGCCTGTACGTGAACTCCTACAATGCCCGCGCCATCGCTGCCTACCGGCGTGTGGGCTTCGAGCAGCTGGACACGTTCGCGACCATCCTGTTCTGAGGACGACGACGGCGACCGCTAGATTGGTAGCTGCTGTCTCCCGCCGCTCGGCGGGAGACAGGATTGGCAGAACCCGATACGGACGAATGGACACCCGCGTGGTCTTACGACTCTCGACCCTCTTCCTGCGCACACTGCGTGAGGATCCCGCCGACGCCGAGGTCGCCAGTCACCGTCTCCTGGTGCGCGCGGGCTACATCCGCCGCGCTGCCCCGGGCATCTACAGCTGGCTGCCGCTGGGACTGAGGGTCCTGGCGCGGGTGGAGACCATCATCCGCGAGGAGATGCAGGCGATCGGCGCGCAGGAGGTCCATTTCCCGGCGCTGCTGCCCAGGGAACCCTACGAGGCGACGAACCGCTGGACCGAGTACGGCGAAGGCATCTTCCGCCTCAAGGACCGCAAGGACGCCGACTACCTGCTGGCGCCCACGCACGAGGAGATGTTCACGCTGCTCGTGAAGGATCTCTACACCTCTTACAAGGACCTCCCGGTCCGGCTGTACCAGATCCAGACCAAGTACCGCGACGAGGCACGCCCCCGTGCGGGCCTGCTGCGTGGTCGTGAGTTCATCATGAAGGACTCCTACTCCTTCGACATCGACGACGAATCGCTGGAGGCGAGCTACGAGCTCCACCGCGCCGCCTACGTGCGGATCTTCGAGCGCCTCGGTCTCGAGGCCATCCCGGTGACGGCGACGGCGGGTGCCATGGGCGGATCCCGGAGCGAGGAGTTCCTGCACCCCACGCCGATCGGTGAGGACACCTTCGTCCGCTCCGCCGGCGGATACACCGCGAACGTCGAGGCCGTCACCACGGTCGTGCCCGCGGACATCGATGTCACGGGACTGCCACCTGCGGAAGTCCGCGACACACCGGACACCCCGACCATCGAGACGCTCGTGGATCACGCGAACAGCGCGGTTCCGCGCGAGGATCGCGCCTGGACCGCGACCGACACCCTGAAGAACGTGGTCCTGGCAGCCGTGCTTCCCACGGGGGAGCGGGAGATCGTCGTCGTCGGCGTTCCGGGGGACCGCGCCGTGGATCTCAAGCGCATCGAGGCGACCATCGCCGGGCACCTGGGAACCGGTGGCGAAGTAGCCGTGGAGACGGCCACCGAGGCGGACCTGGCGAAGCATCCCGGACTCGTCAAGGGCTACATCGGGCCCGGGCTCTCGCTCGAGGATCCCGTGCTCGGCGTCGACGCCGGCACGGGTCTGCGCTATCTGGTGGACCCGCGCGTGGTCAGCGGCACCAGCTGGATCACGGGCGCCAACGCACCCGGGCAGCACGTCTTCGGTCTGGTCGCGGGGCGCGACTTCGGCTGGGACGGCACCATCGAGGCGGTCGAGGTCCGCGAGGGCGACGAAGCCCCCGACGGCTCCGGGCCGCTCGTCGCCGCACGCGGCATCGAGATGGGGCACATCTTCCAGCTCGGACGCAAGTACGCGGAGGCACTCGGGCTGAAGGTCCTCGACCGCAACGGCAAGCTCACCACGGTCACCATGGGCTCCTACGGCGTCGGCGTCACCCGGGCCATCGCAGCCCTGGCGGAGTCCAACCACGACGACCGCGGAATCATCTGGCCGCGCAACGTGGCGCCCGCCGACGTGCACCTCGTGGCCACGGGCAAGGGCACCGACGTGTACGAGGCGGCGGAGAAGCTCGCGGCGGAGCTCGAGGCCGCAGGTCTCACGGTGCTCTACGACGACCGGCCCAAGGTCTCGCCCGGCGTCAAGTTCGGCGACGCCGAACTCATCGGTGTGCCCACCATCGTCGTCGTCGGCCGCGGGCTCGCCGAGGGGGTCATCGAGATCAGGGACCGTCGGACGGGCGAGACCGGGAACGTGGCGGTCGAGGACGCCGCGGCCCACCTGCGGGCCCTCACGGCCCACTAGGACGATCGTGGTCTCCGGGCTCGAGGAGATCCACCTCGCCACGATCCTGCTGGTCCTCGTCGCCGGATTCTCGGCGGGCTGGGTGGACGCCGTCGTCGGGGGCGGGGGACTGCTGCAACTGCCGGCGCTCCTGCTCGTGCCGGGCATCAGCCCGGTACAGGCGCTGGCGACGAACAAGCTGGGCTCCATCTTCGGGACCACCACGAGCGCCGTCACCTACTACCGCCGCGTGCATCCGGATCTGCGTACCGCCCTGCCCATGGCGGGGATAGCCCTCGTCGGGAGTTTCGGCGGGGCGATCCTCGCCGCATCTCTCCCGTCGTCGGTCTTCAAGCCCGTGATCGTCGTCGCACTCGTGGCCGTCGCGGTCTTCACCGCACTGAAGCCTTCCGTCGGGACCCTGACCAGGCTCAAGCACCGGGGAGCCCGGCACTACGGGACGGCCGCGGCCATCGGTCTGGTGATCGGCTTCTACGACGGTCTGATCGGACCCGGCACCGGATCCTTCCTGATCATCGCGATGGTCACGCTGCTCGGCTACGACTTCCTCGGCGCCAGTGCGAAGGCGAAGATCGTGAACATGGCGACCAATTTCGGTGCCCTCATGTTCTTCCTGCCCAACGGCTCCATCCTCTGGGGTCTCGGCCTCCTGCTGGGCGCCGCGAACATGGCCGGCGGCTATCTGGGCTCGCGGATGGCGGTCAGCAGGGGCAGCACCTTCGTGCGGATCGTGTTCCTCGCCGTCGTCGGTGCGCTGATCGTCAAACTCGGCTACGACGTCTGGATCGAGAACATCGAACCGCTCCTGGCCTGACCGATCTCACGGCACGTCGACCCGCAATCCGGGCAGGGCGTCCAGGGGAGTTCCTGCAGCGAGACTGCGCTGGGTCGCTGCGTTGAACGAAGCGACGATCCAGCCCCTTCCCCCCGGACCGACGGTGGACACCAGCCCGGCATAGAGCTCGGCACCATCCTGTTCCAGTTCACGCAGAGCAGCTGCGGGGTCGGCGCGGAACGCGGCGTCGATCGCGTAGGCGGGTGGTGCCGCCGCGACCGGCACGCACAGTGCGCCCAGCCGCCGAGCTGCCGCGTTCGCCAGGTCCCCGTGGAGACGGGCACGGGCGAGCGCGGGGGCCGGGTCGCCCATCAGCGCAGCGGCGACCTCGTAGCCGTAGCGGGCCTCCTCCTCGGCCAGGCGGGCGCTCTCCAGTGCCAGCCGCTCGGCGTCGGAGGCCTGCTCCGTGCCGGTGCAGTCCTCGCCGGCCGGAGCGGACCGGGGCGCGCTGATCCGATCGAAGCCGGTGATCACTGCCGCCTCGACCGACGGCAGACCGGGGTCGACGTCGAGGGCCTCGCCGAGCAGCACCGCGTGGCGCCACTGGTTGGCTCCCGCTGCTGCGAGGACCCGGGCGGGGCCGGGCTCGGCGGTCACCGCGTCCCGCAGGCTCTGCTCGGCGCTGTCCCGCAGCCTCACCAGCACGCTCTGCGCGTCGGCGGGCGCGGCTCCGGCCGGCGGAGACCCGCCGGGAACTCCGGTCGCCGCAGCAGGAGCCGCTCCATCTGCTGCCGGCCAAGGCAACGCCACGGCGTCGGCCTGGACATCCAGATCGGTGGCCAGAGCCCCTAGCAGATCCGCGGTGGAGGGATCGTCCACAGCGGCCCCTCGGACCTGTGCCGCGAGTGCCCGGAAGCGTCCTTCGGCGTCCTGCTGTGCCTGTTCGGCGGCGGAGGAGACCGATCGCGGTTCTCCGGGTGCCCCCATGCCGAGACCGAGCACGACGAGCACCAGCACGAAGCCCGCAGCGAGCCGGACCATCCAGCGGACCGGACCACGATCCAGCCGATTCCCGTCGTTCCACCCACGTCCGATCACAGTTTCCGATGCTCCCACGGTTGGTCCGTCCGGGGCTCCCGCAACACCCGGTGCCCGGGAATGTCGGTACTCTTGGAGGACAACATCATCGAGTGGGAGGCAGCCATGGCAGTCCGGTCCGGGAACGAACACCAGGCTTCGCTCCGCAGATCCACCCTCGAAGCCGAACTCCGGGCCGAAGCAGAGCGGTTGCGCACCAGGTTGCAGCCCGTCGTCGACCAGCACCACCTCTATCTCGAGGATGTGGACATCAAGCAGGCCGGTTCCCACCGCACCGTCCACGTGGTGGTCGACCTGCCCGAGGATGCCACGGGAAGCATGGGGCTCGATGTGATCTCTGCCATCTCCACCGATCTCTCCGTGGTGATGGACGAGGATCCGGAGAACGACGACCGCCCGTACAGCCTGGAGATCTCTTCTCCCGGTGTTTCCCGCCCCCTCACCGAGCCTCGGCACTGGCGCCGGAACGTGGGGCGAATGATCGAGGTGAAGCAGGTCGGCGGGGACGTTGTCCTCGGCCGCCTGGAGAACGTCACCGACGCCGGAGTGCGGCTCCTCCCGCAGCTGCCGGTCAGGAAGGGCACGAAGCCGAAGCAGGGCGAGCCGCTCACCCTCGATTTCAGCAGGATCAGCAAGGGGGTCGTCCAGGTCGAGTTCGCGCACGCCCAGGACGAGCAGCACGACCACCACGATGACGCCGACGGGACGGACCCGGAGAACGCCGGAGACGGACACCGCGGTCAAGGAGACCCACATGGACATTGACATGAGCGCACTGCGATCCCTCGAGCGCGAGCGGGAGATCCCGCTGGACCGGCTGATCCCCACGATCGAGCAGGCCCTGCTCATCGCCTACCACCGCACACCGGGAGCACACGAGAAAGCGCGCGCGGAGCTCGACCGCAGGAACGGGCACGTCGTCATCTGGGCTGTCGAGACCGACGAGAACGGCGAGAGCGTGGGTGAGTTCGACGACACGCCCAGCGGCTTCGGCCGGATCGCCTCGAGCACCGCGCGGCAGGTCATCCTGCAGCGACTGCGCGACGCCGAGGACGAGAACATCCTGGGGGAGTTCCGCGGCAAGGAAGGCGAGATCGTCGCCGGGATGATCCAGCAGGGCAACAATCCCCACATGGTGCAGGTCAATCTGGGCACGGTGGAGGCCGTCCTGCCGCCACCGGAGCAGGTGCCCGGGGAGAAGTACCTGCACGGGACGCGGTTGCGGGCCTTCGTCGTCGACGTGCACCGCGGACTGAAGGGTCCGTCCATCACGCTCTCCCGCTCCCACCCCGGGCTCGTCCGGAAGCTCTTCGAACTCGAGGTGCCGGAGATCGCCGACGGGACCGTGGAGATCGTCGCCCTCGCCCGTGAGGCCGGGCATCGCACCAAGATGGCGGTGCGGGCCACCATCCCGGGCGTCAACGCCAAAGGTGCGTGCATCGGTGAGATGGGTGGCCGGGTCCGCGCCGTCATGAGTGAGCTGAACGACGAGAAGATCGACATCGTCGACTACAACGACGACGCCGCGGCGTTCATCGCCAGTGCCCTGTCGCCGTCGAGGGTCAACTCGGTGACCATCACGGACGAGGCGACGAGGTCGGCGCGCGTCGTCGTTCCCGACTACCAGCTCTCGCTGGCCATCGGCAAGGAGGGGCAGAATGCGCGGCTGGCCGCGAAGCTGACCGGCTGGCGGATCGACATCGTCTCCGACGCCGCGAAGCCCGCACAGGAAGCCAGGGCCTGACGCGTGCCGCCGGGTCGGTGACCAGAGCGCGCAAGGGGTAGAATGAAAGGGACTGATGTCGCGTCACGCCCGGAAGATCCCGGGCACCACCGGAGCACCCATCCGCTACGCACGTGCGTAGGGTGCCGTCGGCGGGACCGCCGGTCACACGTGATTCGGGTCGTTGCACGTCCGGTCGGCGAACTGAGCGTCGCCGTGATCGACGAGCGGCGCCGACTGTCCGGACGGGGTGCATGGCTGCATCCCGACCCGGCGTGCCTGGACCTGGCCGTCAGACGGAGAGCTTTCAACAGAGCCTTCCGCAGGCCGGTGGACACTGCGCAGTTCGCAGTGGACTTCCGGGCATATCTGGAGCGTCGACACGCACGCTCCGACTCACCACCGTCCTCCCTGGAAGCGGGTCATTACCCTCATGGAAATTCGATGAGCACCCAGCGATGAGTGCGCAACGATGATCAATCCGTTGCGCTCTGCATTCGAGGCGCCGATCGCTCTGCCGATCGGTCGCAGCAGCAGGAAATAGATGGTTCGTGCCTGACTCGGTGCGGACCGAGACAGGAGAAATGTGGCCAAGGTCCGCGTACACGAACTCGCGAAAGAGCTCGGTATAACCTCGAAAGACGCAGTTGCGAAACTGCAGGAACTGGGCGAATTCGTCCGTTCCGCCTCATCCACCATCGAGGCCCCCGTCGTGAAGAAGCTTCGCGGCGCATTCCCCGACGCCGTGGCGAAGGCATCCACGGCATCCCCGGTCCGCCAGGCGGCCCCGGCGCCGTCGGGACCCAAGCCCGGTGCAACGAAGCCCGCCCCGGAGGCACCCGTCCCGGCACCGGCAGCACCAACCGCACCGTCCACACCGGAGGCGCCCCCGACGCCGGCCCCGGTGCGGCCCTCGCCCTTCTCGAGCGAGGCACCGGCAGCTGAGGCTCCCGCCCAGGATGCTCCTGCGCCCGCCCAGCAGACCGAGCAGGGTTCGGACAACCGGCCCGGGCCTCGTCCGGCCACGCCTCCGGCAGCACCCTCGGCAGGCACCACTCGTCCTTCGGGCGCACGCCCGGGGGCTCCGCGTCCGGGGAACAATCCCTTCGCTCCGTCCCAGGGCATGGGGTCCCGTCGCGGCGACACCGATCGCGGCGCCGACCGGGGATCCGAGCGTCCGCCACGTCCGGGGAACAATCCCTTCGCTCCGTCCCAGGGCATGCCCCGCCCGGGCCGCCGAGACGACGCCCAGCAGCGTCCTGCGGCCGGCGCGGGTGGACCCCGTCCCGCAGCAGGCGCGGGTGGTCCGCGTCCCGCAGCACCGAGGCCCGGCGCACCACGCCCCGGAACCCCGGGATCGCGACCCACTCCCGGCATGATGCCCAATCGCACCGAGCGCCCGGCAGCACCGGGCCGTGGAGCACCGGGTGCAGGAGCCGGCCCACGGCGCGGACCAGGCGGGGCTCCGAACAGTCCGAGCGGCGCACCGGCCGGTGGCGGCTTCGGCAAGGGCGGCCGCGGACGCGGCGGTACCGCCGGCGCCTTCGGCAAGGGTGGAGCCGGTCGTGGCAAGCAGCGCAAGTCGAAGCGGGCGAAGCGGCAGGAACTGGAGCAGATGTCGGCTCCGTCGCTGGGCGGCGTGAGCGTACCCCGCGGGGACGGCAACTCGACCGTACGGTTGCGCCGTGGCTCGTCGATCACCGATTTCGCCGACAAGATCGAGGCGAACCCGGCTGCGCTGGTGACGGTGCTGTTCCACCTCGGTGAGATGGCCACGGCTACCCAGTCGCTGGACGAGGACACGTTCGAGGTCCTCGGCACCGAACTCGGGTACAAGATCCAGGTGGTCTCGCCCGAGGACGAGGAGCGTGAACTGCTGAGCAGCTTCGACATCGATTTCGATGCCGAGCTCGACGCCGAGGGTGACGAGCAGCTCGAGGCACGTCCGCCCGTCGTGACCGTCATGGGCCACGTGGACCACGGTAAGACACGACTGCTCGACGCCGTGCGGAACACCAAGGTCGTCGAGGGCGAGCACGGAGGCATCACCCAGCACATCGGTGCCTACCAGATCCAGCACGTCCACGAGGACACCACGCGCGCCATCACCTTCATCGACACCCCGGGCCACGAGGCGTTCACGGCCATGCGTGCCCGTGGTGCGAAGGTGACCGACATCGCGGTGCTCGTGGTGGCTGCCGACGACGGCGTGATGCCGCAGACCGTCGAGGCGCTCAACCACGCGCAGGCGGCGAACGTGCCGATCGTCGTCGCCGTCAACAAGATGGACAAGGAGGGCGCGAACCCGGACAAGGTCAAGGGCCAGCTCACCGAGTACGGTCTGGTTCCCGAGGAGTACGGCGGCGACACGATGTTCGTGCACGTCTCCGCGCTGCAGGGAATGGGGATCGACGAGCTCCTCGAAGCGGTCCTGCTGACAGCCGATGCAGCCCTGGACATGCGGGCGAATCCGAACAAGGACGCCCGCGGCATCGCGATCGAGGCCAACCTCGACCGCGGTCGGGGAGCCGTTGCCACCGTGCTGGTGCAGTCGGGAACGCTGAACGTCGGGGACACGATCGTCGCCGGTACGGCTCACGGCCGGGTGCGTGCCATGTTCGACGAGAACGGCGACACCGTCACGACGGCGGAGCCCTCGCGTCCGGTCCAGGTGCTCGGTCTGTCCAACGTGCCACGCGCAGGGGATACGTTCTTCGTGACGGATGACGAGCGCACTGCCCGTCAGATCGCGGAGAAGCGCGAGGCGGCGGACCGCAATGCGGCCCTCGCGAAGCGCCGCAAGCGCATCAGCCTCGAGGACTTCGACCAGGCGGTCGCCGACGGCAAGGTCGACACGCTCAATCTCATCCTCAAGGGTGACGTCTCGGGTGCCGTCGAGGCGCTCGAGGACTCGCTGCTCAAGATCGACGTGGGAGAGGGCGTGCAGCTGCGCGTCATCCACCGCGGGGTCGGAGCGATCACGCAGAACGACGTCAACCTGGCCACCGTGGACAATGCGATCATCATCGGTTTCAACGTGAAGCCGGCCGAGCGCGTGGCGGACCTCGCCGACCGCGAGGGCGTGGACATGCGCTTCTACTCGGTCATCTACGCGGCGATCGACGATATCGAACTGGCGCTCAAGGGCATGCTCAAGCCGGAGTACGAGGAGGTGCAGCTCGGTACCGCAGAGGTACGCGAGGTGTTCCGTTCCTCGAAGGTCGGGAACATCGCCGGGTCGATCGTTCGATCCGGTGTGATCCGGCGGAACACGAGGGCTCGGGTGCTGCGCGACGGCAAGGTCGTCGGGGACAACCTCTCCGTGGACTCGCTCAAGCGCTTCAAGGACGACGTCACCGAGGTCCGCACGGACTTCGAGTGCGGTATCGGCCTGGGCTCGTTCAACGACGTCAAGGAAGGCGACACCATCGAGACCTTCGAGATGCGGGAGAAGCCCCGCGTCTAGTGTCCCGATGAGAACAGGCGCCCCGGATCCTCGGGGCGCCTGTTCCCGTTCGACAGCCCGAACCCCTCCCAGGGGTTCCCCGCCTCAGGAGGAGTACGAGTAATGGCAGATCCGGCTCGCGCCGCGCGACTCGCGCAGCGCATCAAAGTCATCGTCGCCGAAGCACTGCGACGTCGTGTGAAGGATCCGCGGCTCGAAGCCGTGACCATCACCGATGCCCGCGTGACCAACGATCTTCAGCACGCAACGCTCTACTACACGGTTCTCGGCGATTCCGCCGAGCAGCAGGCCACCCGGGTGGCGCTCGAATCGGCGCGCGGTGTGCTTCGCTCCGAGGTCGGCAGGAACATCACGGCCCGCCTGACGCCGACCCTCGAGTTCGTTCCCGACGAGGTGCCGGTCAATGCCAGTCACCTCGAGGAGCTCCTGAAGAAGGCGCGGGAGCGTGATGCGGAAGTGGCCGAGATCGCCCAGGACGCGAACTTCGCCGGCGACGCCGACCCGTACCGCAGCGCTGACGAGGAGCGTTAGCGCGACACCGGGTTCACGGCTCGCCCCGGCGCAGCGGGCAACCGCGAGAGTCCCTCGACGAGTTCGTCGGTGTCGCCGCACAGCGCGATCCGCACCCAGCCCTCGCCCATGGCGCCGAAAGCGGTGCCGGGTGCGAGGGCGACGCCGCGCTCGGCGAGGAAGTTCCTCGTCCAGGCGCGGACGTCGCCGCCGGTGGCATGGGAGAGATCGGCCCAGAGGTAGAACGCCCCCTTCGCGTCGAGGTAGTCGATACCCTGCGCGTCGAGGACCGCCGTCGCCGCGTCCCGGTTGAGGCGGTAGTGGGCGAGCGCCGTGGAGACGTAGTCCTGGGGTCCGCGCAGGGCAGCCAGTCCCGCGTACTGCGAGGTCGCCGAGACACAGGACACCGAGGCTTCCATGACGTTGTCCAGGAGGGCTTCCATCCCCGGGGGCGTGATGAGGGCACCGATCCGCAGACCCGTCAGCCCGTAGGTCTTGGACAGCGTCAGGGATGTGATGACCCGCGCAGCAGCTGCTCCCTGGACTGCTTCGGGACCGCCGGCGTCGAACCGGGCGGGGCTGACGTGCGGGACGTCGTAGGTGAACGCCTCGTAGCACTCGTCGGAGATGATCCACAGGTCCTGCTCATGGGCGAAGCGGACGAGGTCCCGGGTGAGGTCGTGATCGAACACCGAGCCGAGGGGATTCGAGGGTGAATTGAGCATCAGCACCCTGGTCCGCGCGGTGACGAGCCGGCGCAGGTCCTCGATACGGGGCTGGAAGCCGTGCTGCGGCGCCAGCGGGTAGGGCACGGGCACCCCGCCCAGCAGCCCGACCGTCATGGCGAAGGTGGGGTACCCGGGATCCGGGATGAGTACCTCGTCGCCCGGGGCGATGAGCGTGCTCAGCGCCAGATGCAGCCCCTGCTGCGCGCCCGCGACCACATAGGCTCGGTGGGGGTCCGCCGCGACACCCGACAGCTGCGAGAAGCGCTGGGCGAACGCGGCCCTCACCTCCGCGATCCCGGCATTGGGCGTGTAGTTCGTGTCGTCCCGTTCGAGAGCGGCCATACCAGCCTCGAGCACGTGGGGCGCCACAGGGAAGGCTGGCTCACCGATGCTCAGGACGATCGCGCCGGGTACGGCCCAGGCGGCCTGCGTGATCTCGCGGATCTGGTTGACGGGAACATTGGCCACATGCGCAGGAGTGGAGGGCATAGCCGAGATGCTATCGCGGCCGGGCCTCCTCCACCCGTCGACGGGGATGATGCGGCGCAGGGAACGAGGGCCGCGGACCATATACTGGGAGGCGTGAATTCCGGGCAGGTCCACTCTGGGCTGATCATCGTGGACAAGCCGCAGGGCTGGACCAGCCATGACGTGGTCGGTCGCCTGCGCCGCCTGGCCGGCACCCGGAAGGTGGGGCACGCGGGCACGCTCGATCCCATGGCGACGGGTGTGCTGGTGATCGGCATCAACCGCGCGACCCGCCTGCTGACGTACATCGTCGGTACGTCCAAGACCTATACCGCCACGATCCGACTGGGACAGTCCACCGTCACGGACGACGCCGAGGGCGAGGTCACCGGCGGCAGCATCGCCGCTGCCGTGACCGAGGAGGACATCGCCGCCGGAGTCGCCGCCCTGACGGGCGAGATCCAGCAGGTGCCGAGCAGCGTCAGCGCCATCAAGGTCAAGGGGGAGAGGTCCTACGCGCGCGTCCGCTCGGGTCAGGAGGTCGACCTCCCCCCGCGTCCCGTGACGGTGCACCGCTTCGAGGTCCATGCGATCCACCGCGTCAACAACGGACGGCTCCAGGACATCGAGGTCACCGTCGAGTGCAGCGCGGGCACCTATGTCCGTGCCCTGGCACGCGATCTCGGTGCCTCACTGGGCGTGGGCGGACACCTGACAGCCCTGCGTCGCACGCAGGTGGGTCCGTACTCCATCGAGCAGGCCCGCACACTCGACCAGCTCGCGGAGTCGCTGGACGTCCTCGCGCTCGACGACGCCGGACGGGCGCTGTTCCCCGTGCGGGAGCTCTCCAGCGCGGAGGCGGACGACGTCTCCCACGGACGCAGGATCCGACCCGGCGAGGACCAGGGCCACGTGGCGGCCTTCGCTCCCGACGGCACGCTCGTGGCCCTGCTGGAGAATCGTGCCGATACCGCACGAAGCGTCCTGGTCTTCGCTCCCGGTGGGGGCCAGGCGTGATCGATCCGTTCTTCGTCGTCGGCGTCCTCGTCTGCGCCATGGCCGCGGTCCTCTGCCTCGGAGCCGCACTGCTGCGCCAGCCCCCCAACGACGTCACGATCCTGTCGACGGCCGCGGTGGAGCTGTTCCTGCTGGCCTACGCCGTCGGCGCCGTCGTGCGACAGGTGACCGGCGAACCCGTCCTCGGGGAGGCGTGGGAATTCTGGGGCTATCTGCTGACGGCCCTCCTGGTACCTGTCGCAGCGTTCTGGTGGGCCATTCTCGACAAGAGCCGCTGGAGCAACATCGTGCTCGCTGCCGCGGGGATCACGGTGTTCGTCATGCTCTTCCGGATGGAGCAGATCTGGGCGGGGGAGGCTGGTCTATGAGTGGCGGACGAGGCGGACCGGCGGACCGGGCAGGAGCAGTGCCGGCCGGTTCCGACGGGCAACGATCGACCCGCGCGAGAGGTCCTGGGCGGCTGCTGATCGCCGTCTACGGGATCTTCGCCCTCGCAACCACTGCGCGGGCGGGCTTCCAGATCGCGACCAAGTTCACCGAGGCACCGCTGGCCTACCTGCTGTCGGCCGTCGCTGCGCTCGTGTACATCGTGGCCACGATCTCCCTCGCCCGTCCCGGAGTCCGCGCCTACCGGGTGTCCTTCGCCGCCGTGACCCTCGAACTCGTGGGCGTCATCACGGTCGGGGTCCTGAGCATCTTCGACGCCCGGGCCTTCCCCAGTGAGACGGTCTGGTCCGCGTTCGGCCGCGGGTACGGTTTCGTGCCCCTGGTCCTGCCCGTCCTGGGCCTGATCTGGCTGCGCCGGAACAGACCGGAGCGGACTGTACCGTGAAGACCTGGTCAGGGCCTTCAGCGCTGCACGGGCGCGTGAGAGTATGACGCTAGAACACCGACCATCCGGCACCTTTGGAGCGACATGACCAGTACCAGCCCCGAGAACGACGATCCCGCCACCCCCCGCCGACCGGCGAGCCAGGAGACGGGCGGCAGCGCGGGTGCGTCCGTTCCCTCGCGGCCCCTGCCACCCGAACCCGAGCGGCCCGGCCCGGCCCAGGGTTCCCCGGTGGTCACCGGCTCCGGCGGTCCGGCTCGTGGTACGACGACGGGCAAGGTCACCGTGCAGCGCGTGAGCGGATCCGCGGGCAGCGACAGGGGAAGAAGCAGCGACCGAGGCAAGGGCAGTACGGAAAAAGGCGGTGACAAGGCCAAGGGCAGTGACAAGGGTAATGACTGGAGCGTCTTCCGCACCGTCGTCATCCTGGTCGGGCTCGTCCTCGCGGCATTCGGCGCCTATTACCTGATCCTCGGTTCCGACGGTCTGCCGGATACGGAAGTCGCCGTGGTGAACCCCACGCTCGAGAGCCAGTTCCGCTTCTTCTCGGCCATGATGATCGGCGTCGGTGCTGCCTTCATCACCATCGCCGTGAAGTTCCAGTGGGCCAACATGCTCTGGCTCGTCTGCCTGATGGTGTTCATCGGCGGCATCGGCCGCGTACTCTCCTGGGCGTTCTCCGGTACCCCGCACTACACCATGATCATCCTGATGGTCGTGGAACTGGCCTTCCCGCCGGCCCTGCTCGTGTGGCACAAATACATCGCCAAGACCAGTGACCTGCGCCGGGAGTTCGCCGAGCGCGACTGACCGATCCGTGGCAGGTGCGCAGATCGGCGCTGCGGTGCCTCGACGTCCAGGTTTCGGCCATACTTGGAAGCGGCGATGCACCCGTCGGCTCGTTCCCCGGGCACGACCGGTCGGAAGGCCATATCCAGAAGGAGCTGTGTGTATTACTGGAGAGACCTGGACGACGTGCCCGAGGACTTCGGGCCGTCCGTCCTGACCCTCGGTAACTTCGATGGTGTGCACCGGGGGCACCAGCGGGTCCTGCAGCAGGTTCTCGAGGCAGCACGGGAGCGGTCAGCGGCCGCCGTCGTCGTCTCCTTCGATCCGCACCCCGCGCAGGTGCATCGTCCCGAGTCCGCGCCGGAGCTGATCATGGGGCTGGAGGACCGGGTCGAGATGCTCGCCGCCACCGGGATCGACGCGCTGCTCATGATGCGGTACACGCTGGAGTTCGCCGCGAGTTCGCCGGAGGACTTCGTGGAGCGGGTCTTCGTGCGCGCGCTCAAGGCCAGGGCCGTCGTCGTGGGCCATGATGTCCGCTTCGGTCGGGGCAACAGCGGGGACCTGGAGACGATGCGTGAGCTCGGTGCGACACTCGGTTTCGAGGTGATCGCGATCGACGACTTCGGGGCGAGCTACCCCCTGCATTCCACGGCCACGGACGGCGACAGGCGCTGCTCCTCCACCTGGGTCCGGGAGGCCCTGGAGCGCGGCGACGTCGAGACCGCCGGACGTGTCCTCGGGCGCGAGCACAGGATGCGCGGGGAGGTGGTGCACGGCGCGGCACGGGGACGGGAGCTCGGCTACCCCACCGCGAATCTCGCGCCGTCCTCCGACGGATTCATCCCCGCGGACGGCATCTACGCCGGCTGGCTCATCGACGAGTCCGGTGTCCGCTGGCCCGCTGCCGTCTCCGTCGGTTCCAACCCGACCTTCGACGGCGTCACGCGCCAGGTCGAGGCCCACGTCATCAATCGTCCGCCCGAGCGGGTCCAGGACTTCGACCTCTACGGACAGTGCGTCGTCGTCGAGTTCCTGCACCGGCTGCGCGGCCAGGTGGCCTACCGGGGACCCGAGGCCCTGATCGAGCAGATGAAGCTCGATGTGGATCAGGCGCGTTCCCTGCTTTCGACAGAGCAGCGGGCCAGCGGCTAGACTCGTCGAGGATCCGGCTGCAGTCCGTGGTGGCTGGATCCTTCTGTGCGGTCCTCATGCACTGCGCAGCACATGCTCACGGTACAACTCCAGGAGTTATTCATGGCCCTCGACGCCGCCATCAAGCAGGACATCATCAAGCAGTACGCGCTCGCCGAAGGTGACACAGGCTCACCCGAGGTGCAGATCGCGATGCTCTCCCGTCGCATCCTCGACCTCACCGAGCATCTGAAGATGCACAAGCACGACCACCACACGCGTCGTGGCCTGCTCCTTCTGGTAGGTCGCCGCCGTCGTCTGCTGGACTACCTGCGCGACACCGACATCACGCGGTACCGTACGCTCATCGAGCGCCTCGGTCTGCGGCGCTAGAGAGCAGCCGGAGGCGGTGTCCCCTGACGGGGAGCCGCCTTCTCTCACGTAAAGAACGGCCTGCCCGAGCAGGCCGACGACGCACAACAGGAGCCAGTCGGCACCGCGCATCCGTGGTCCTCGGTAGTGGTCTCCGGAGCCCCGCAGGAGCGGGTGCTCCGTGGATCTCGATCGAAGACCAGGTGCCGGGACGAGTCCATGAGGGACTTGTCAGATCGAGTGCCGATTGCCTCCGCTACCGCAGAAACGGAGGTGACTCTCATGGAGGGTCCCGAAATCCAGTTCGCCGAGACAGTGATCGACAACGGTCGCTTCGGAACACGCACCATCCGCTTCGAGGCCGGACGCCTCGCCCAGCAGGCCGCCGGCTCCGCCATGGTGTACATCGACGAGGACACCGCACTCCTGTCGGCCACCACGGCCGGCAAGCACCCGCGCGAAGGCTTCGACTTCTTCCCCCTGACGGTCGACGTCGAGGAGCGCATGTACGCCGCAGGGCGTATCCCGGGTTCCTTCTTCCGCCGCGAGGGCAGGCCTTCCACGGAAGCCATCCTGGCCTGCCGGCTCATGGACCGCCCGCTCCGTCCGGCGTTCGTCAAGGGCCTGCGCAACGAGGTCCAGGTCGTCGTGACCATCCTCGCCATCAACCCCGACGTGCGCTACGACGTCGTCGCCATCAACGCGGCGTCCATGTCCACGCAGCTCTCGGGTCTGCCCTTCTCCGGGCCGATCGGCGGCGTGCGCGTGGCACTCGTCTCCGACGGCAG
Organism: Arthrobacter echini; assembly: GCF_004803505.1. Taxonomy (GTDB): domain Bacteria; phylum Actinomycetota; class Actinomycetes; order Actinomycetales; family Micrococcaceae; genus Arthrobacter_D; species Arthrobacter_D echini. The sequence goes on along the minus strand of NZ_SSWH01000002.1, from coordinate 11,548 downwards.
CGGCAACGACCAGTGGATCGCCTTCCCGAAGCACTCCGAACTCGAGAACTCGGTGTTCGACATGGTGGTGGCCGGACGGATCGCCGGGGACGACGTCGCCATCATGATGGTCGAGGCCGAAGCGACCGACAACTCGTGGAATCTCATCAAGGAGGACGGCGCGACGGCTCCCACCGAGGAGATCGTGGCCGACGGCCTCGAGGCGGCCAAGCCCTTCATCCGGGCCCTCTGCGAGGCCCAGTCGGATCTGGCGAGCCGCGCCGCGAAGCCGGTCATGGAGTTCCCGGTGTTCCTCGACTACCAGGACGACGCGTACGCCGCGATCGAGTCCGCCGGCGCCGAGAAGCTCGCCCAGGTGTTCCAGATCGCGGACAAGCAGGAGCGCGAGCTCGCCTCCGATGCCCTGAAGTCCGAGCTCATGGAGCGCCTGGCAGGCCAGTTCGAGGGACGTGAGAAGGAGCTCTCCGCAGCGTTCCGCTCGCTGACCAAGGCCGTCGTCCGCCAGCGCATCCTCAAGGACCAGGTCCGGATCGACGGCCGTGGGCTGAGCGACATCCGCCAGCTCACCGCGGAGGTCGAGGTCCTGCCGCGCGTGCACGGCTCGGCGATCTTCGAGCGCGGCGAGACGCAGATCCTCGGTGTCACCACGCTGAACATGCTCAAGATGGAACAGCAGATCGACTCGCTGTCGCCCGTGACGCGCAAGCGCTACATGCACAACTACAACTTCCCGCCCTACTCCACGGGTGAGACCGGCCGCGTCGGTTCGCCCAAGCGCCGCGAGATCGGCCACGGAGCGCTGGCCGAGCGCGCCCTCGTGCCCGTCCTGCCCACGCGCGAGGAGTTCCCCTACGCGATCCGCCAGGTGTCCGAGGCGCTGAGCTCCAACGGCTCGACGTCGATGGGTTCGGTCTGCGCCTCGACGCTGTCACTGCTCAACGCCGGTGTGCCGCTGCGCGCACCCGTGGCCGGGATCGCCATGGGACTCGTGTCCGACGTCGTCGACGGCCAGACACGCTACGCGGCGCTGACGGACATCCTCGGAGCCGAGGACGCCTTCGGCGACATGGACTTCAAGGTCGCCGGTACCTCCGAGTTCGTCACGGCGATCCAGCTCGACACCAAGCTCGACGGCATCCCCGCCTCGGTCCTGGCGGCGGCGCTGAAGCAGGCACGCGAGGCCCGCCTGCACATCCTCGGTGTGCTGCAGGCTGCCATCGACACGCCGGACGAGCTCTCCGAGTTCGCCCCGCGTATCATCTCGGTCAAGATCCCCGTGGACAAGATCGGTGAGGTCATCGGCCCCAAGGGCAAGATGATCAACCAGATCCAGGAGGACACCGGAGCGGACATCTCGATCGAGGACGACGGCACCGTGCTGATCGGTGCGACGAACGGCGAGTCGGCCGAGGCCGCACGCGCCGCCGTCAACGCGATCGCCAACCCGCAGGTCCCCGAGATCGGGGAGCGCTACCTGGGCACCGTGGTCAAGACCACGACGTTCGGGGCCTTCGTCTCACTCACCCCGGGCAAGGACGGTCTGCTGCACATCTCCGAGCTGCGCAAGCTCGCCGGTGGCAAGCGGGTCGACAACGTCGACGAGGTCGTCTCCGTGGGCCAGAAGGTCCAGGTGGAGATCACCAAGGTCGACGACCGCGGAAAGCTCTCCCTCTCGCCCGTCGTGGCTGATGTGGACGACGACGAGCCCGGGACCGAACTGCCCGAAGCAGTAGACGTGGAGAGCTGATCTTCTTCCGACCCCGCTCCTGCTGAGCACTTCGACGGCCCCGACGCGCACCGATTCCATCGGATCGCGCCGGGGCCGTCCGCCTTTCGTCGAACCACTCAGAAAGACCGGTATGTCCCTGTCCTCCGTCGTCTCCCTGCCCCTCCTTCCTACCCCGCGCCCCGACGGCGATGGGACCGATCCCACGTTCGTCGCGGGCGATCCCAGCGGCAACGTGGTGCGCCGCAGCGTCCTCCCCGGGGGCGTGCGGGTGCTCACCGAGGCGATGCCCGGGCAACGCTCCGCGACGATCGGCTTCTGGGTCGGTGTCGGGTCGCGTGATGAGGCCGACGGCGAACACGGCTCCACCCACTTCCTCGAGCATCTGCTGTTCAAGGGGACCGGACGCCGCAGCGCCATGGACATCGCCTCGGCCTTCGACGAGGTGGGGGGCGAGTCCAACGCCGCCACGGCCAAGGAGAACACCTGCTACTACGCCCGGGTGCTCGACACCGATCTGCCCATGGCCATCGACGTCATCGCGGACATGGTGACCTCGGCCGAGCTCGACCCGGAGGAACTCGAGCAGGAGCGCGACGTGATCCTCGAGGAGATTGCGATGGACGGCGACGATCCGGCGGACCTGGCACACGAGAAGTTCGTCGAGCTGGTCATGGGGGAGCACCCCCTCGGCCGGCCCATCGGCGGTACCCCCGAGGCCATCCAGGGGGTGCCCCGCGAGGCCGTGCTGGCGCACTACCGCCGCTACTACACTCCTGCGGAACTGGTCGTCACCGCGGCCGGGGGACTCGATCACGACATCGTCTGCGGCCTGGTGCAGGGTGCGCTGGAGGAGGCGGGGTGGGTACTCGAGGACGGCGTCGTGCCGGTGCCGCGTCGTGCGGCGCAGCCCGTCGAGGTGAGCGGAGAGACCGGCACCCATGTCATCCGCAGGGCCGTCGAGCAGTCGAACATCCTGATCGGGTGCCCGTCCCTGACCGCCACGGACGAGCGCCGCTTCGCCATGAGTGTCCTCAACGCCGTGCTCGGCGGAGGGATGTCCTCGAGACTGTTCCAGGAGATCCGCGAGAAGCGGGGCCTGGTGTACTCCACATACTCCTTCGCGGCGGCGTATGCCGATACCGGCTACTTCGGCATGTACGCGGGCTGCTCCCCGGCCAAGACCGGTCAGGTCATCGAGTTGCTCGGTGGTGAACTGGACCGGCTGGCCGCCGATGGCATCGACGGCGAGGAACTCCGCAAGGCCATCGGTCAGCTCTCCGGAGGTCTCGTCATGGCACTCGAGGACAGCAGCTCGCGGATGTCCCGCCTCGGGCGCTCCGAACTGGTGTCCGGGGAATTCGTCGACATGGACGCCTCCCTCGATCGCATTCGTGCGGTCACGGTGGAGGACGTCCGGTCCCTGGCCCGGGAGCTCGCTGCGGCGCCGCGCACCACCGTCGTCGTCGGACCGTTCGACTCTGTGGCGGACTTCGCTGAAGGATCCCAGGCGTAAGCCGGCCGGGCCCGGCGTGACGGGTCCTCGTCCAGAATCGTCAGGTGCCCTGCCTCGGCAGGAGATGGAGGACCCCGGGACCGGCGATGTCGTCCGTCCTGACCGGCCTGCCTGAGACGGCGAGGAGAAGAGCGATGGCGGGGCCGCGCACCTCCGGTCCGTCCCCGTGATCGAACCCCGTGTCGGAGGCGACCAGGTGACATCCCTGTGCGATCTCCTTGCCGCCGCCGATCTTCACGCTGGTTCGTACCTGGTGGGCGAGTGCGTGGGCGACGAGCTCCGGGGGATAGTTCCCACGGATCGTGAGGGGGCGGCGGATGTCCTCGCCGTGCACGAAGGCCTCCACCAATCGTGTGGCCAGGGCCGCCGGGGGTGTGGCGGTGTGGCTGCGTACCGCCCTGAAGGCGTCCAGTGTGTGCTCAGGACGTGGTGACTTCTCCCGCTCGATCCCGGCGGCATTGGCACGATCGAAGTCGAACCGGGCCGCCACCAGCTGACGCACGAAACCCAGGCGAGTTGTCCTGGCCGTATCGACGAGGTGGGCCAAAACGTCGTGGACGTCCCACCCGGGACATGAGGAAGCTTTGTGCCACTGGTCAGTCTCGAGCACCGCGAGGTCATCGATCAGGGCCCGGCGCTCGTCATGGACCGCATTCCAGATCTCGGCTCTCGATGTCCTTGCCATGGCGTACTAGTCCTCGCTGCTGATGATGCGTGGACGGGAACTGAGCAGTTCCACCTCCGGGCGTGCCGCGACATAGCGTTCCACGCGGTCCAGGACGTCCACCACGTGCTGCCGGTCCGCTCCCACGAGCCCCGCCCCGACGACGGCTCGACGGTGCAGCTCCTGGTGGTCCACCTCGGCGGCGGAGACCTCGAACTTCCGGTGCAGATCCGACACCAGCGGCCGCACCACCGACCGCTTGCCCTTCAGCGAGTGGACGTCACCGAGCAGGATGTCGAATTCGATGTGACCGATCCACATGACTGGTCCTCCCGTGGCGAAGAGTAGGTGTGAAGGAGCACTCAGCCTCCGGCGAACGGCGGCAGGATGTCCAGCACATCGCCCTCGTCCAGGACCGTCGCGTGATTCCTCAGGGCCACCTCGTTGAGCAGGAAACTGCTGCGGTTCAGGACCCGGCCGAGGTCGGGCAGACCGGGCCTGCCCGGTCGGCTCCGGAGCTCATCGAGGACGGCCGCCAGTTCGCGACCGGCGGGCAGACGTTCCTCGTCGACGCCGGAGGCGGCCCGTGCCGCACCGAAATACCGCACCAGCACCTCAGCCACCGATGGCACTCATCGATCGGTCGGGCTGCACGAAATCGGCCGCGCCGAGACCCGTGTGGTCCATACCGTGGGCCTTCGGCTTCAGCCACATGGCATCGCGCCAGCGCTCGGCCACGGCGTCGTCGTCCGCGTCGGAGCGCAGCAGATCCCGCAGATCCGTCTCCTCGCGGGAGAACAGGCAGCTCATGATCCTGCCCTCGGCCGTGACCCGGGTGCGGCGGCAGTCCGCGCAGAAGGGCTCCGTGACCGAGGCGATGATGCCGATCGTGCCGAGGACGACGTCGGGCGCCTCCTTCGAGCGGACCTCCCACCGTTCGGCGGGGGCGCCGTCGCGTGTACGGGGATCGGGGGTGAGGACGAAGCGGGTCTCGACGAGGGCGCGCATCTCGGCGGCCGTGACCATGCCCTCCTTCGTCCACCCGTGATCGGCGTCGAGGGGCATCTGCTCGATGAAGCGCAGCTCGAAGCCGCGCGCCACGGCCCATTCGACGAGATCGGGCGCCTCGTGGTCGTTGATGCCGCGCATGAGCACGGCGTTGATCTTGATCAGTCCCAGGCCCGCCGCGGCAGCAGCCTCGATTCCCCTCAGGACCCGGTCGAGGAAGGGCCTGCGGGTGAGCTGCGCGAAGGTCTCGGGGTGCAGCGAGTCCATGGACACGTTGATGCGCGAGAGCCCCGCCTCCTTGAGCTGCGCGGCGCGGCGCTCCAGGCCCAGGGCATTGGTGGTCATGGAGATGGGCAGCACGGGGTGGTTCGCGCGGATGTCGCGGATGATGTCCAGCAGATCCGCCCGGACCAGCGGCTCGCCCCCGGTGAGCCGAAGCTCCCGGATGCCCAGCAGATCCACGCCGATGCGGACCAGCCGCACGATCTCGGCGCGCGAGAGGACGGCGTCCTTCTGCAGCCAGTTCAGACCCTCGGCGGGCATGCAGTAGGTGCAGCGGAGATTGCATTTGTCGGTCAGGGACAGGCGCATGTCGGTGGCCTGCCGGCCGTGGGTGTCCAGCAGGCCCGACGCCGCGGTCCTGCCGGCGACACTCGGCATTCCCAGGTGTGTTCCCATGCTTCGAGCCTACGCCCTTTCTCTCGGGGAGGACTGTCCCGGGGAGGACGTACCCGCCAAGGAGCGGGCGGAGGTCTGGACAGAGGTGTGTGGCACGGACCACGGAACGCACGGACGGCCGCGCTCGTGTAACGGGCAGACCGTTCCCGCAGCCATGGACCATCGGGAAGGATCCGGCAGGGCGTCGTCTCCAGGGGGGCGGACGGAAGCGAACTGAACAGGGGCGATACGTGACGAACAATGCGGCATAACACGTGGGCGGCGGTCTCCGGGGCTCTCGCGGTGGGCCTGGGCGTGATCGGCGGGGAACTGACCGCCGCGGCGCTGAGTCCGTCGGTGTCACCGGTCAGCGCCGTCGGCTCCTCCGTGATCGATGTCCTGCCGTCCGCGGTGAAGGACTGGGCCGTCGAGTGGTTCGGGACAGCGGACAAGACCGTGTTCCTTCTCACCATCGCTGTCCTGATTCTCGTGCTGGCCCTCGCGGCGGGTGTGCTCGAGCGCCGCAGGAGCCCTGCGGGGCGGGCGGTGATCCTGGGCTTCGGTGTACTCGGTGCGATCGCCGTCGCGTCCCGCCCGCAGGCCACGCTCGTGTCCTACGCGGCGCCGGTCGTCGCCGCCCTCGTGGCGATCCTCGTGCTCAGGGCGCTCATCCGGTCGCTGGGTGCGTGGACGCTACGGTCCGAAAGCGACGCAGGGGAGTTCGCGCCTGCCCGACGGCGTTTCCTGCAGGGAGCCGTCGGTGCCGCGGTGATCGCCGCGGCAACCGGAGCAGCAGCCACCGTCGTGCGGTCCGGGCAGTCGACCGTGACGCAGCAGCGCTCGGCCATCACGCTCCCGACGCCGGAGGACACCACGCCGCCGGCCGAGGGCTCCTTCGTGCCGGACGGCGCCGAGCTCGACGCCGAAGGCATCAGCGATCTCGTGACATCCAACGAGGACTTCTACCGCATCGACACCGCGCTGGTGGTGCCCGTGGTCGACGCCGCGAAGTGGTCGCTGAAGGTCACGGGGCTGGTGGACCGCGAGGTCGAGATCACCTACGCCGAGCTGCTCGAGCTGCCCCTGATCGAACGGCACATCACGCTCGCGTGCGTGTCCAACACGGTGGGCGGGGACCTGACGGGTACCGCGCGGTGGCTGGGCTGGCCGGTCCGCGAGCTCCTGGCCCGCGCCGGCGTCCAGGACGGGGCGGACATGGTGCTCTCGCGCAGCGTGGACGGCTTCACGGCCGGGACGCCCGTCGAGGCACTCACGGATGATCGTGACGCCCTGCTGGCCATCGGGATGAACGGCGAGCCGCTGCCCGTGGAGCACGGGTTCCCCGTCCGGTTGGTGGTCCCGGGTCTGTACGGGTACGTGTCGGCGACCAAATGGGTCAGTGAGCTGGAGGTGACGCGCTTCGCCGACGCCTCGGCCTACTGGTCCACGCGCGGCTGGTCGACGCGCGGACCGGTCAAGACGTCGTCGCGCATCGACGTGCCCCGCCGGAATCGCGAGGTTCCGGCGGGCGACGTCGTGATCGCCGGTGTCGCCTGGGCGCAGCACACCGGCATCGAGCGCGTGGAAGTGAGGGCGGACGGCGGCCCCTGGCAGCAGGCCACCCTCGCCGAGGCAATCTCCGCGGACACCTGGGTCCAGTACAGCGCAACGCTGCAGCTGGAGGCGGGCTCCCACACGGTGCAGTCGCGGGCGAAGGACCGGGACGGAGTTCTCCAGTCGGCGGCCGACGTCGCGCCTGCGCCCGACGGGTCCGAGGGTCTGCACACGGTATCGTTCACGGTGACCTAGACCGCCCCGCGATCACTGCGGGGGATATCACTGCGCGGGATGCACATGTACGAGAGGCAGCGATGAGACGAACCATCGCCGAGCACGGGGCAGCCGTCGCCGGGCTGCTGCGGTGGAGCAGCGGCTACCCGGACGACGCACCGGAGGTCCTGCCGCTGATCGCTGCCCTCGGCCGGGCCCTGGCCGAGGACGTCCACGCCCCGGTGAGCCTGCCTCCCTTCGACAACTCCCAGATGGACGGTTACGCGGTCCACTCCGCGGATCTCGCGGAGCCGAGCTCTCTGAGGGTGACGGCGGCGATCGCCGCGGGCTCGGTGCCGCCGGCACTCGAGATCGGAACGGCCGCTCCGATCATGACCGGTGCCATGCTGCCCGACGGCGCGGGCGCCGTCGTGCCCATCGAGCGGGCAGTACCGGCCCAGTTCCACCCCGCGGCCGAGGTCGCCGGCGGTCAGGCGCAGGTGCAGCTCCCCGGCGGCATCCCGCCCGCTCAGTTCGTACGGCGGGCCGGCAGCGACATCGCGGCGGGGCAGATCGCGCTGGAGTCGGGAACGCTCCTCGGGCCGGCACAGCTGGGGCTGCTCGCCGCCTGCGGCGTCGGCGAGGTTCCCGTGCGACCGCGGTTCCGCGTCCTGCTGCTGTCGACCGGGGACGAGGTCGCCGCACCGGGCGGAACCCTCGCCCCGGGCACGATCTACGACGCCAACACCACGCTGCTCGAGGCGGCGCTGCTCGAGGCAGGCGCGGAGGTCACGCGCCACGGGTTGCTCGGCGATGATCCCGCGGTCCTGCGGGACGCCTTCGCCGCGATCAGCGCGGGCAGCACCCACCTGGTGCTCAGCACCGGCGGGATCAGCCAGGGAGCCTACGAGGTGGTCAAGCAGGCACTGGCCGACAGCAGCGTCGAGTTCTCCTCCGTCGCCATGCAACCGGGAGGTCCGCAGGCGCACGGAACCATCTCGGGCATCCCGTTCCTCGGCTTCCCGGGCAATCCGGTCAGCGCCATCGTCTCCTTCGAGATGTTCCTGCGTCCGGCGCTGCACCAGCTGACCGGGATCCCCGCACCGCGTCCGGTGCTGGAGGCCGTGCTCACCGGCGGAGTCGAGAGCGTGGAGAACAAGCACCAGCTCCGGCGCGGCCTGTACCGCGACGGCAGGGTCGCCGTCGTGGGGGGCCCGGACTCACACCTCCTCCACGCCCTCGCGCAGTCGAACTGCCTCATGCACCTGCCCGAGGGTGTGGCTGCGCTGCAGGAGGGGGACCGCGTCGAGATCACCCTGACCGGTCCCGTGCCGGTCGATCCCTTCGCCGTCGTCGACGTCCTGCTCACCGAGAGCCTGGACAACTCATGAGCGCTGCCCACCCGAACCCGCAGGAATGGACCCCATGACCGACTCCTCCTCCGACGCGCTGTCCCACGTCCGGGCCGACGGCACCGCCCACATGGTGGACGTCTCCGGGAAGCAGGCCACCACCCGGGAGGCCGTCGCCGAAGCGGTTCTCGAGACCACGCCCGACGTCGTCGCCCTCATCACGGACGGGCAGCTGCCCAAGGGCGACGCCCTCGCCGTCGCCCGGGTGGCCGGCATCATGGCCGCCAAGCAGACGTCCACGCTGATCCCGCTGTGCCACCCGCTGCCCCTGGCACGGGTCACCGTGGACTTCGAGCCCGAGGCGGGCAGCGTCCGCGTCGTCGTCCTCGTGAAGACCACGGCGCTCACCGGCGTCGAGATGGAAGCGCTGACGGGGGCATCGGTGGCGGCGCTGACGCTCTACGACATGATCAAAGCGGTGGACAAGCGGGCCGTGATCACGGGCATGCGGGTCGTCTCCAAATCAGGCGGCAAGAGTGGAGACTGGACGGTATGACGACTCTTCGACGTGCAGCCGTGATCATTGCCTCGACGCGAGCGGCGTCGGGCGCCTACCAGGACGAGTGCGGCCCGATCATCGCGGACTGGCTGTACGAGCGCGATTTCGCGGTCGCGACCGCCGTGGTGGTTCCCGACGGCGAACCCGTGGGAGCGGCGATCGGTGCCGCACTCGAGGATCGGCCCTCGGTGCTGATCACCAGTGGCGGAACGGGGCTCAGTCCCGACGACGCCACCCCGGAGATGACGGCGCCCTACCTGACCCGTTCCCTGCCCGGTGTCATGGAGTCGATGCGCGGGCAGGGCGCAGCAAAGATTCTCACGGCCGTCCTGAGCCGGGGTCTGGCCGGGACCGCCGGATCGACCTTCGTGGTCAATCTGCCGGGTTCGCCGGGAGGGGTACGCGACGGGCTCGCCGTGCTCTCACCCCTCATCGACCACATCTGCTCCCAGCTGGAGGGCCACAATGATCACCGGTGACGTCGTCCACGCTGCCGTCGCAGCAACTGCCATCACCCCCGAGGAGGCGCACGCGGGCGTGGATGCACCGCACTGCGGGGCCATCGTCGGGTTCAGCGGCGTGGTGCGGGATCACGACGGCGGACGCGCGGTGACGTCGCTGAGCTACTCGGCGCACCCGAGCGCGGAACGCATCATCCGCGAGGTCGCCGAGGAGATCGCCGCACGGCACGACGGGATCCGCATCTGGGTGGCACACCGCGTGGGACCGCTGGAGATCGGCGAGCAGGCCCTGGTGGCCGCGGTGGGTGCGGCACACCGGGGGGAGGCCTTCCGTGCCTGCTCGGATCTCGTCGACCTGGTCAAGGAGCGCGTGCCCATCTGGAAGGAGCAGTTCTTCACCGACGGCACCGTCGAGTGGGTGGGTGTCGGAGCCTGACAGTACGCTGGGGACATGAGCGAACTTCTGCCCGTGGCAGTGCTGGGAGCGCGCGGACGCATGGGTGCGGAGGCTGTCGCGGCCGTGCGGGAGGCGCCTGATCTCGAACTCGTCGCAGCCCTCGGCAGCAGCGATCCGCTCGATTCCCTGGTCGCGGCCGGTGCGCGTGTCGTCGTGGATCTCACGGTCCCGGAGGCCACGTACGACAACGTGGTGTTCGCCGTCCGGCACCGCATGCACGCCGTCGTCGGTACCACGGGGTGGACGCCGGAGCGACTCGGGAAGCTCGGCACGGTTCTCGCCGGCGCACCGGCAACGGGGGTGCTGATCGCGCCGAACTTCGCGCTGGGCTCCGTGCTCGCCACCGCGTTCGCCGCGACCGCGGCGCGCTACTTCGAATCCGTCGAGATCATCGAGCTGCACCACCCCGACAAGATCGACGCGCCGTCCGGGACCGCGGTGCGCACCGCGCAGCTCATCGCGACAGCCCGGGAGGCCGCAGGAGTACCGGCCGCACCGGATGCCACGCGGGATGCGCCCGACGGCGCGCGCGGAGCCGGTATCGACGGCGTCCCGGTGCATTCGGTGCGGCTGCGCGGTCTCACGGCGCACCAGGAGGTGCTGTTCGGCAGTCCCGGTGAGCAGCTCAGTCTCCGCCACGATTCCTTCGACCGCGCCTCCTTCATGCCCGGCGTGCTGCTCGGCATCCGTTCCGTGGCGCAGCATCCCGGCCTCACCGTCGGACTGGACGGCTACCTGGACCTGCAGGCCGGCACCTCGTCGTGAGGGCCGTGGAGTTCTTCCGGGAGCACAGGGTCAAGATCGGTGTCCTGCTCGTCACGGCGCTGCTCGTCTTCTGGCTCGTGATCGCGTTCCAGCGCAGCATCCTGCTCCTCGGCGATCCCGAACCCGTCGCCAAGGCGATCGGCGCGGGCTATCTCCTGCTGCCGTGCATCGGCGCGTGGGCCCTGATCCGCGAACTGCTCTTCGGCGCGCAGACGCAGCGCATGGCGCGGCAGCTCGAGAGCGAGGGCGGCCTGCCCGTCGACGATCTGCCGAGGACGCCGTCGGGCCGGATCGTCCGCTCCGCCGCGGACGAGGCGTTCCCCGCCTACCAGGCCGAGGTGGAGGCCGACCCGGAGAGCTGGCGCGGCAGGTTCAGGCTGTCGCTGGCCTACGACATGGCGGGGGACCGCAAGCGCGCCCGGCAGGCGATGCGCGACGCCGGGAAGCTGTACCGGCAGCACGGGGTCGGGATGGCGCCCTGACGGACGGCTAGCGGCAATGCCGTGTAGTTAGGCGGTGGGTGGGGTTGTCAAGGACTTGGGTCGGGGAGGATGTTGATGCTGATGGTGGTCTGGTAGGTGGGGCCGCGGAGCCGGTTCTTGCCGGTGTTGGG
>NZ_SSWH01000029.1 GCF_004803505.1 Arthrobacter echini | reverse complement strand
TGTCAATGGCCACTAGGAACTGCCCGTGGGCGGCCAGCAGAAATGCCCGCTGGTGGCCACGGGAACTGCCCGGTCATGGTCAACAGATCTGCCCACCAGGGGGTTGGTGGCGTTGGCCATGCGGGGTTGTGGTGGGTTAGTTCATCGCAGTGACTCCTTTCCCAGCGAGGGCTTGGGTGAGCCGGATGGACTCGCCCGTCGTTTGGCAGACGTGGGCGTGGTGCAGGAGCCGGTCGACGGTCGCTGTCGCGAGGGTTTTAGGCATGAGTTGGTCGAATCCGGCGGGGTGCAGGTTCGAGGAGACCGCGATGGAGCGTTTTTCGTACGCGGCGTCAACGAGACGATAGAGCCCTTCGGCGGCGTCTGCACCGACTTCGAGGAGACCTATGTCATCAACGACGATGAGATCGGCGCGAAGGATGCGGGCGACGACACGGTGAACGGAGTCATCTGAGCGGTGCGCGCGTACCAGCGCGCCGAGGTCCTCGAGCCGGAACCAGGCGACCCGCATCCCGGCCTCCACGGCGTGCTGGCCGAGGGCCTCGAGGAAGAACGTCTTTCCCGTCCCGGAGGGCCCGCAGACCACGACGTTTTCCTTCCGGCCGATCCATTCCAGGGTCCGCAGTGCCTGCTGCGTCGGCGCCGGGATCGAGGAAGCAGCCGGGTCCCAGGTATCGAACGTCTTCCCGGTCGGGAACCCCGCGGCTTTGCGCCTGGTGACGAGCATGGACCGGGACCGGCCGGCGACTTCCTCGACGAAGAGGGCCTTGATGACCTCGACGGGTTCCCACCGCTGTGACTTGGCGGTCGCGATGAGTTCCGGTGCCAACGCGCGGGCGTAGGGCATTTTCAGTTGCCGCATTAACGCCTCAAGGTCCGCCGGCAGGGCGGGAGCGGGGGCCTGGGTGACACTCATGCGCTTTCCTCCAGATCATCGGCGGCGGCGACCTCGACGATGTGGACCACGGGTGTGATGGTCTGCCCGATCGAGGCCCACCCGGCGGTGCCTTGCGCCAGCGAGGTCTTCTCGTCCGCTGTTCGGGACCCGGTCCGGGCGCCGCCCGCGGCCAGGATCGATGCCAGGTCTCCCGTCGCGAAGCGGCTATAGGTGGCCGCTTCACCCAAGGCCTGATCGACCTCGGCGGTGCCGCTGATCTTGGCCAGCGCGACGGCTTCGGCCATCTTTTGGTTCATCCGTGCGGTGCCGGCTGCGGCGGCTTCCAGCAGCCAGGCGTGGGCTCCGGCGCCGATGCCCAGGAACTCGGCCTCCGCGGCGCTGCGCGCCTTGATCGTGTACTCACCTGGGACCTTCTGGTGATGATCAGGGAAATGGGTGTCATCGATCGCGGGGCTTCCCGGCCTGGCCCGGGGGTGCCGGGCGACTTCGAGGGGACCATTGGTGCCGACGTGGACGACGACGACCTGCTCGTCCGTACCGATTCCGTGGCTGCGCACGAACACCCGGGCGCCCAAAAGGTGCGCGGGAACCGAGTACTGGCCGTTCTCGAAGGTGACCATCGGGGTGTTCTCCGGAACGGCCCGCGACAGCCCGAACGCCACCGTATGCGCGGTGTCCGGAACCCGATGCAACCGGGGCGCCTCCTCCACCAGCATGAGTGCTGGCTTCCGGCGGGTCACCCGGTGCTCCCGGGTGTTGACCTCGTCCATGAACGCCTCGCACGCCGCCTCCAGCTCGGTGAACGAGGCGTACTCGGCCCGCAGGTTCGTGTCCTTGGGCACGAGGTCGGCCTTCGCCAGCTTCACCGCGGCCTCCACCCCGCCCTTGGACGCCGGATCCGCCGGCTGGCAAGTCAGCACCGTGACACCGTAATGGCGGGCAAAGTCCACGGTCTGCTGGTTGCGCACCGGCACCCCCGCGACGTGGGACACCGTCACGGTCTTCTCGTTATCGGTCAGCACATACGTCGGGGCGCCCTCGATTCTCCGGAACGTGCGATCCAGTGCCGCGAACACGCTCGGCGCCGTCCGGTCCCGCAACGCGATCACGACCCGGAACCTCGACCACGCCAACCAGGCCACGAACAACACCGTCTTGCGACCCTCGATGACCGGTCCGTCGCCGAAGTCATACTGCAACCACATGCCAGGCTCCGTCACCCACGGCCGGTGCACTCGGACATGACCAAGCCGGTACGCGGCGCGGACCTGCGCGACCGCCCGCCGTGTCGACCGGTCCGATCCCTCATAGCCCAGCGCGATGAGCTTCTCGTGCGCTTTATCGGCGCGGATCCGTCCCCTGGACGCCTCGACCCATTCCTCGATCTTGGGCATAAATGGGTCCGTCACCCGGCCCCGGTAGGCAGGTTCGGCGATCGGCTTCCCCGCGTCGCGGGCAGCAACATGCCGGGCAACAGTGTGGTGCGAGCAGCCGGTGAGCTCGGCTGCAGCGCGCAACGACCCGGTCAGATCGTAGGCAGCAAGAATTTCCATGATTTCTCCGTCAAACTTCATAACAGGGCCTCTTCCCGGGCGACTTTGGTGCGTCTTAGACACCGCAATCAAACCCCGGGAAGAGGCTCCCGCCGCATAAGCGGTCGGGGTTCCAAACAAGAAGTGGGCAGATCTCATGGCCACCAACGGGCAGTGCTCCTGGCCGTCAGTGGGCACTTCCGTGGCCGCCTATGGGCAGTTTTTCATGGCCGCTAACAC
>NZ_SSWH01000028.1 GCF_004803505.1 Arthrobacter echini | reverse complement strand
GGTGCTCCCTCGATATGGTCGGAATCTGCTGTGTGGTAACAACATTTTCCCACGTCAGGGGCACCTTTCAGCCCTTAAACACACCCCCGCCAGCAACTACCTCATGAAAGCCCGAGGCTAGTAGCCCTTGTCGGTTAGCGTCGGTAGCCCAGCTGCGGCGACCAGGTACAACGCGCGCCCAGGCAGTGAGCTGACAGGTAGTTCATTAGCGGTTTGGTCCCCAGTAAGCGGCGAAGCGATCAGGCCTCTGGTGTTCCTACAGGGTGCCTGATGCTGGGTTGGTTTGCGGGACCCTGGACGGGTCCCGGTGTGGACCTGCGGCCCACGGTGTGAGGGCATTCCGGTCTCGCAGAGCTCGCCCAGAATGCCCTCACACCCCCTGCCCGTGTGTGGGTTATGTTCCTCCGCTGTCGGACCACCCACGGGCGATGCAAGGTATGATTGGCGTAACGCTGCGGTCGCTGCGCGACCTTCTCGTTCCGTCAATCCCTTGCCCTGCGGGGCGGCCACCGCTGGCGCGTGTGGCGGCTTCCTTGGGTGCCCCGGTCGGAAGGTGCTCGTCATGGCTGACTCGTCGCGCTGGTTCAGCTTGTTGAGGCAGCCGGCACCCGTTGCTGATCCGGTGCCAGCGGCTGCTGGCCAGGAGCCGGCCGCCGCACCTGGTGAGGTGCCGGCGGGTCCGCGGGGTGAGCGGACGAAGACCGTGGCGGTCCGGCTGACCCCGGAGGAGCACGCAGCGTGGGTTGTGGCTGCTGAGGCTGAGGGTCGGGGGCAGATGGGTCGGTGGGTGCGTGAGACGGTCACGGCTCGCCTCGAGGACCGCACCGCTACGGCTCCTGTCGCCGCTATGGCTGAGGTGCGTCAGATGCGTGCTGAGTTGGCCCGGATGGGCTCGAACCTGAACCAGATCGCCAGAGCCCTGAACACCTCGGCCCTGGGTGGTGGGCCGGGGCCGGCGATCGAGGACGTTGCCCGGAACCTCGAGGCGGCCCGGGAGCTGCTCGGGTCTGTCCGGGATGAGCTGAGAGGCCGGTGACTGCGTGATTGCGAAGATCACCCGGGGTGAGCGGTCCGGGGACATCGCGGCGTACCTGCATGGGCCGGGGAAGGCCAACGAGCACCAGTACACGGTGGACAATCGCCGGCACTCCGGCGGGGTGGTGATCGGCGGGAACCTGGGCAGGGAAGGCCATACCGAGGGGGGAACCTGGGCGGCGGATCTGCGCGAGGCTGCCGGTACCCGGCCGGAGATCCGCAAACCGATCTGGCAGGTCTCGCTACGCACCGCGCCGGGGGATCGCCGGCTCACTGATGAGCAGTGGCGGGACGCGGCCACGATCATGGCCGAGCGGATGGGCTACGAGGAACACCCCTGGGTGATGGTCCGCCATGGAGAGGACCACGTGCACATCGTGGTCAGCCGGGTCAGCGACACCGGCCAGGTCTGGCACGCACGGCAGGACTTCCGGGCTGCGCAGAGTGCAGCAACCGCCCTGGAGAAGCACTTCGACCTGATCCAAGCACCGAGGCAGAAGACGCCGGGTAAGGCCCGCAGTAGTCAGAGCGCGGTCATCGGAAACCAGCAACAGAGCACGGTGAAGCTCAGCGAACGACGAGCCGCGGAAGCCGCTGAGCTCCGCGAGGCCCGACGATTCATCGAGCTGTCCTTCCCGACCCTGCAGCCAGGAAGAAGACCTACCAGGCCAGCACCCGGACAAACCCCCGTCATACGGCCACCGGTGAGGGATCAGCGGCCGGAACGTGGATTCGAGCGCTGACGTTACGAGCTGCCGCGCAACGCTACGCGTCACTTGCCACTGGAGAGTGTGGCTAGAAATCTGCTCTTCACGATCGGGAGTGTAGATCCGTCCACGATGTTCTGAGACTTCACAAATATCACTTTCCAATTCATACTCGCGAGCTGTGAGATTTTTATTCATATGAAGCGTCAGATGCTTGACACGATGCGTTTGGATTCCTACGTACGGTTGACACAAGACCGACACGCCAAAACAGTGCAAATAGCGGAAAAATTTCTATTGTTGTGTATCAAAAATTATCGACGTGGGTTGACGCATGGATTCGTCTGTACAAGGGTTGATGGATGGAAAAAAGATATCTCTTATTCGCGAGTTTGTCGGCGGTGGCATTGGGCCTGGCAGGCTGCAGCACCCAGACCGACGAGCCCTCGAGTGAGCCGGCACCCACAGCGGTCTCCGGAACGGCATCTCAGACTCCGTCCGATGCTCCATCTGATGCATTGGTGACGCAGGAGCCTACTGCGGATCGGGATTCTGTTTTTTCTCCGCTGACGAGTGTGGTGGATTACTGGCAGGACAACCCTGGTGTAGCAGATGAGCGTGCCAGGACGGGCGAGGTATTGCTCAACGAACAGAGTTCCGGGCCGGGGAACTTCAACGTTCCGGATGCTCAGGTACACGAAGCGGTGATGATCGTGCTGATCTGCGACAGCGAGTCAAGCTACGACATCACGATCGGTAACGACACCGATCCGGCGCTTGCTGCCACCGGCGGGGGCTCCTGCGGGGGGCCAATGATCAACAACTACACCACCAGCCCGTACGACCCGGCGGACCCGGACACCGTCCCGGAATTCATCGACGTCGACGTGCCCCCGGAAGTCAATTACTACGTGACCGCCTACGGGGTAGAGGGCACCTAAATTCACTCGGGCGAACAATCCGCTTGAGCAGAATTCTGCATTAAAAATGCAGGGTACGAGAATGAGATACGGACCGAAGCAAGAACACATCAGAGAACATCAGAACAACGGGGGAGAACCAATGAAACTGGCATCAACCGCTCTGACCACTTTGGGTGCAACAGCCGCCCTGATCGCCGCGACCGTAGCGCCCGCAAGCGCCGCGCCGCAGTCCCAGGAAGCCCCGATGGCCCCGGACGCCCCGCCGTCCACCCAGGTCTGCGAGACGGGCTACTTCTACAACACCAGCTACGCCGACGTGTACTTGCCGAATCCCTCCACACGTGTCTACGGCAGTAGTGGTGGCATCCTGTCCTACAGCACCGCTGACTCCAGCACCGTTTCGGGATCGCTCTCGGCAACCTCGTCCGCCGATGCCGGGGTCGTCTTTGCCCAGGTCAGCGCCTCCGTCGGTGTCACTGTCGGTGCCAGCGCGACTGCAACAACTACCGTCGGGTACACCTGGACCGTACCCGCCGGACAGACCGGGTGGATCGAGATGGGTGCCCGCGGCTACCAGATCGACTACACCAAGTCTCACTATGCTTCGCCCTGCACCGAGATCATCGATCAGGTCGACACCATCACCGGCGCGACTTCCAACGCTTGGTTCACCCACAGCTAGTCCAACCCTGGCCCTAGCGGACGGGACACCGCAGCACGACGGCGGAACGATACGCGGGCGGTCACCCTCACAGGTGACCGCCCGCGTATCTCATTGTGGTGTCGTGACATAAGGGGTTCTTAGTAGCTAAGAGAGTGGGCGGCATGTAGCTGGGGTTTGCCGGTATGGGCGCGTCGGTGGCGAGATAGAGATCGCGGCCTGACGTGAGCATTGTTCACGATCGCGGTCGACCACCTCACCGT
>NZ_SSWH01000027.1 GCF_004803505.1 Arthrobacter echini | reverse complement strand
GCTAAGAGAGTGGGCGGCATGTAGCTGGGGTTTGCCGGTATGGGCGCGTCGGTGGCGAGATAGAGATCGCGGCCTGACGTGAGCATTGTTCACGATCGCGGTCGACCACCTCACCGTGTCCCACGTCGCAGCCGGCCTCGGAGTGTCCTGGCATACCCGAACACTGCTGTCCTCACCGAGGGATGACGCGTTCTCATTAATGACCGGTTGCCGGCACTGGCTGAGCAGGGTGTCAGGTCATCGCTGGCCCCGTCATTCTATGGATCGTGACAGTGCCAAAACCCGTGTTGGTAGCTGGTTCTCATAAGCTCACCCGAGGCTGAGTTACTGACACGGAGGACGGCAGGCATGGGGCACATCATCGGATACGCACGCGTCAGCACCACCGACCAGCACGCCGACCTGCAGCACGACGCGCTGACAGAGGCCGGTGCATCCCGCGTCTTCACCGATCGAGGCGTCAGCGGAGCGAGGACCACCCGGCCGGAGCTGGACAAGATGCTCGACTACCTACGACCTGGTGACACGCTGCTCGTCTGGCGTCTGGACCGACTCGGTAGATCCATGCAGCACCTCGTGGGCCTGGTGGCCGAATTGAAGGACCGCGGCGTAACCTTCCGGTCCCTCCATGAGGGCATCGACACCAGCACCATCAACGGGGAGCTCGTGTTCAACATCTTTGCCTCCCTGGCCGCGTTCGAGCGTGAACTGATCCGAGAACGCACAAGTGCCGGCCTCGCCTCAGCTCGAGCTCGTGGCCGGCTTGGAGGCCGGCCCAAAAAGCACAATGAGGCGACCGTGCAGCGCATCAAGGAACTGCGTGCGATGGGAACGATGACGCCGTCAGAGGTAGCGGCCGCGGCCAAGGTCAGCGTGTCCACGATGTACCGGCTCCTGCGCTCAGAGCCCGCCCAGACTACTCAGTAGGACTAGCTCGACCCCCATTGCCACCAGTGTCGACGAGGGGTCGATGCAGGGTGCTCAGATGGCGTGCTCATGCCCTGCTCACCCTGCTCAGGTGGGGTGCTCATCCCCTGCCCACTGGGCTTGCTCACCTGCTCAGGCTGAGCCTGCTCACCCCGCTCAGGACGGACGGCCTCAATCATCCGTAGCGCCATACGCAAATCAGCCGCATTTGCCTCAGCAGCCGCGGCAACACGCTCCAATCCCTCAGCCCTGGCGCGCTCCAGAGCTAACAGAGCCTCGAGCTCACGCACCCGCTCACCCTGCTCAGGTGCTGCCACCTGACCCTGCTCACTGAACGCGCTCACCTGCTCAGCCTGAGCCTGCCCACTGAGTACGAGCCCGCTGGCCAGTAGGTCCTCCACGGGTACACGCCATTGCCTATCTGTGTCCTTGTAGGCATTCGGGAACTTCCCTGTCTCCCTGTACCTGCGCATGGTTGAGCGTGATGTGCCGGTGCGCTCAGCAGCTTCAGAGAGAGTGAACGCCGGCCTATTGCTCATGCGTTCCAACGTAACCGGTGAGCCGGGCGGCTAGATCTTCTTGCCGGTGTGCGTCGTGTAGAGAATGCGACCGCTCTTGGTCTGGCAGGGATTGCGCCGTGTGGCTTTGCAGACCGGGCACAGCTCGGCGTTCTTGTCCGGCCAGGTGGGACGGCGTACGCGGACGACGCCGCCGCCCATCGAGGTCCCAGTTTTCTTGCCCATGACACGAGGGTATCGACCCTCTCAGCAGCCCGCCACGAAAAAAGACACGCGGATTAAATGAAGAATGCCCCGCCGGGACCAACCGGTAGGGCATCCTTAGTGCAAGCACAATTTCACAACCAAGCGTACGCCATGACCACTGAGGGCGCATGCAACACGCGGGAAGGCAACCCCGACGTGACCCCCTGGAGCCTGACTTCACTCCCGGCGGTGAAAGAAAAACGCTCAGCCAAGTACCGTAACCAACCGGGCGGCTCCTCCCCGGGTTAGAGCCGGTTCCCCGGCGTGACTGCCGGGACAATGTCGAGTCATGAGGCAGGGTGTTCAGCGGCGCAGTAAAGGCCGTGATGGAAGAAGTGCCGGCACCGATCGCACGCCCCTCTACGGGCCTGCCAGACCTCATGACACATGCCGCCACTGCGGGGACGTAATGACCCCCGCCAGCTAGAAAACCCACACGCCACACCTACACCGGTGCCGTCTGTTCGCTGTCTTGAGTCTCCGAAGTTCCCCTTCGGAGCATCAAGGCAAGCCCCTGCCCGCCGCCTCCCTGCCCAGTGCCGCCGGTTCAACAACCACGACATTCAGACGATGGTCACCAGCAACGGACCCCCTTCCTCGAGCAGACTCAGCCCCAACCAAGCACCCCCACGCTAACCAAGCTGACGAGCGACCCCAGGCCAAGGAACCCAGCTGCCGAAAAGAGTGCAAGAGGTGTGACCGATCAGGGCTTTCCGCGAAGGCCGTGCGACGTCGATCGGGAATCAACGAGTCGAACCCAAGCTGACCCATGAGCCCAGGCGTCAGGAATGGTTGACAATAAGGATTGGTGTCAGGAATGGTTGACGGTATGAGGACAGTGCTGGGAGACATCGCGGAGCAGCAGCAGCGAATCGCTGAGATGGAGAAGTACCTCACGGCAGGGGTAGCTCAGGCGAGACTGGCTGGTCACTCGTGGGCAGAGATTGGGGCCGCGCTGGGGACGAGCCGGCAGGCAGCGCATCAGCGGTTTGGTCCCCAGTAAGCGGCGAAGCGATCAGGCCTCTGGTGTTCCTACAGAGTGCCTGATGCTGGGTTGGTTTGCGGGACCCTGGACGGGTCCCGGTGTGGACCTGCGGCCCACGGCGTGAGGGCATTCCGGTCTCGCAGAGCTCGCCCAGAATGCCCTCACACCCCCTGCCCGTGTGTGGGTTATGTTCCTCCGCTGTCGGACCACCCATCGGCGATACAAAATGGCAGCTGTTTTCTCGTGTATTCGCCAGCTATGGTCTGTACGTGAGCTACATCTTTTTGCTGGTGACCATCGTCTGAATTTTACTTGCGCCGATAGTGTTTGTCCCGAACATTTTGCGTGGTACGGCGCTTAATTTCCCGGATATCATCTTCGAAGGTCTCACGCGTCATATCCTTGGTTTGCTGCCATTTCTCATCGTGCTGGGCTTGGGTATCACCCGGGAGCCAAGGCCTCATGATGGCGATCTCGACCGTCGTGGTCATAATATATGAAGCAGCCACGATGTACCCCTCCCTCAAGCTACCGAAAGCGGCGTACCCCATAGCTACGCCGACGGCTGCCTGGATGAGTAGGGGCAAAAGTGCATAGTCCCACCCTCCAGGAGACGAAAGTCGCCGTTTGATCACTAATGGACGTTCGGCAAAAGTTGTCAGAATTTCGCTAACAACCACAACGCCAATTGCCACCAAAAACAGAGTTCCTAGCGATCCGTCCTGCAACCATCCTGGTAACGTCGAAACCCATAACAGGAGAAATACAATTGGTACCTTAACTACTCCAAGTGCCAAGTGACCGGACAGAGAAGCCCAAAGAGGCGGGGGCTCCCACTCAGGCAAGTTTCTTTGTATTGGATCATGGATCTTCATTACGCTCCCTTCTAGGTGCACGTTGGCGAGTTCGCCGGTGGCCCGCATCCCGTTCATCAGGCGTTGTAGATACGGTTATCGATGGCGGGATTGGCACCCTTGATCGAATAGTAGATCCCGGTCCCTGCCCCCTAGCCTCGATCTTTCATGAGGCGGGGTTCTTTCGGTGATCGGGGCTTACTGGCTGCCTGATGGTGTTGATGTTGGCATGTGGGTGTGACGATTTCTGCCGCTGACCGTGGCGGTGA
>NZ_SSWH01000026.1 GCF_004803505.1 Arthrobacter echini | reverse complement strand
GTGCCGGTAAGTCTGGTGTACGTGTCGTGTATTGAGTTATGAGTCTGCGCCTGTGGGGTACCGCCCGTGGGTTTGTGCTTGTGGGTGGTGGTTTCCGTGGTTGTTGGTCGGGAACCGCATAGTGGACGCGTAGCATTCGTGATTTTCACTCCCCCTGCCTGTACCGGTTGCCCGGGTGGGGGGGGTGTGTGGTGTAAGTTGTCGGCGTATTAGTACCGGTCAGCTTCGCAGGTCGTTGGTCCCTGCTTCCACATCCGGCCTATCAACCCAGTGGTCTGGCTGGGGGCCTCTCACACTCATGGTGTAGGGAAATCTCATCTTGAAGCAGGCTTCCCGCTTAGATGCTTTCAGCGGTTATCCCATCCGAACGTAGCTAATCAGCGGTGCACTTGGCAGTACAACTGACACACCAGAGGTTCGTCCGTCCCGGTCCTCTCGTACTAAGGACAGCCCTTCTCAAATTTCCTGCGCGCGCAGCGGATAGGGACCGAACTGTCTCACGACGTTCTAAACCCAGCTCGCGTACCGCTTTAATGGGCGAACAGCCCAACCCTTGGGACCTACTCCAGCCCCAGGATGCGACGAGCCGACATCGAGGTGCCAAACCATGCCGTCGATATGGACTCTTGGGCAAGATCAGCCTGTTATCCCCGAGGTACCTTTTATCCGTTGAGCGACGGCCATTCCACAATGAGCCGCCGGATCACTAGTCCCGACTTTCGTCCCTGCTCGAGATGTCTCTCTCACAGTCAAGCTCCCTTGTGCACTTACACTCGCCACCTGATTGCCAACCAGGCTGAGGGAACCTTTGGGCGCCTCCGTTACTTTTTAGGAGGCAACCGCCCCAGTTAAACTACCCATCAGGCACTGTCCCTGACCCGGATCACGGGCCGAAGTTAGATATCCAGAGTGACCAGAGTGGTATTTCAACGATGACTCCAGGCGAACTGGCGTCCACCCTTCACAGTCTCCCACCTATCCTACACAAGCCACACCGAACACCAATACCAAACTATAGTGAAGGTCTCGGGGTCTTTCCGTCCTGCTGCGCGTAACGAGCATCTTTACTCGTACTGCAATTTCGCCGAGTTTATGGTTGAGACAGCGGGGAAGTCGTTACTCCATTCGTGCAGGTCGGAACTTACCCGACAAGGAATTTCGCTACCTTAGGATGGTTATAGTTACCACCGCCGTTTACTGGGGCTTGAATTCCCAGCTTCGTCCCACGCGGACGTGGAACTAACCGGTCCTCTTAACCTTCCAGCACCGGGCAGGAGTCAGTCCGTATACATCGTCTTGCGACTTCGCACGGACCTGTGTTTTTAGTAAACAGTCGCTTCCCCCTGGTCTCTGCGGCCCTGATCCCCTCCCGGCAGCAAACGTGCCGGTCAAGGTTGGGGCCCCCCTTCTCCCGAAGTTACGGGGGCATTTTGCCGAGTTCCTTAACCATAATTCTCTCGATCGCCTTAGTATTCTCTACCTGATCACCTGTGTCGGTTTGGGGTACGGGCAGCTGGAACCTCGCGCCGATGCTTTTCTAGGCAGCATAGGATCACCGAATTCCCCCGTACGGGGGTCCCATCAGATCTCAGGCACGGTATCTAAACCAGGACCACGGATTTGCCTATGGTCCGCCCTACATCCTTAGACCGGGACAACCATCGCCCGGCTCGGCTACCTTCCTGCGTCACACCTGTTACTACGCTTACCTCCCGAGATCAGGTCCCACGATCCACAAAAAACCGGCACCACCACAAGGGTGGGCGGTCATGCTTCTGGCGGTTAGTATCCCTCGATCAGTATGGGCGGTTCTTCGCCGGTACGGGAATATCAACCCGTTGTCCATCGACTACGCCTGTCGGCCTCGCCTTAGGTCCCGACTTACCCAGGGCAGATTAGCTTGACCCTGGAACCCTTGATCATTCGGCGGACGGGTTTCTCACCCGTCTTTCGCTACTCATGCCTGCATTCTCACTCGTGTAGGCTCCACCGCTGGTTCACACCGCGACTTCACCGCCCACACGACGCTCCCCTACCCATCCACACCCCTGAACCGAAAGAACACGTCCCTCAGCTTGGGTATACATGTGAATGCCACAACTTCGGCGGTGTACTTGAGCCCCGCTACATTGTCGGCGCGGAATCACTTGACCAGTGAGCTATTACGCACTCTTTCAAGGATGGCTGCTTCTAAGCCAACCTCCTGGTTGTCTTCGCAACTCCACATCCTTTCCCACTTAGCACACGCTTAGGGGCCTTAGTTGGTGGTCTGGGCTGTTTCCCTCTCGACTATGAAGCTTATCCCCCACAGTCTCACTGCTGCGCTCTCACTTACCGGCATTCGGAGTTTGGCTGACGTCAGTAACCTTGTAGGGCCCATCAGTCATCCAGTAGCTCTACCTCCGGCAAGAAACACGCAACGCTGCACCTAAATGCATTTCGGGGAGAACCAGCTATCACGAAGTTTGATTGGCCTTTCACCCCTACCCACAGCTCATCCCCTCCATTTTCAACTGAAGTGGGTTCGGTCCTCCACGACGTCTTACCGTCGCTTCAACCTGGCCATGGGTAGATCACTTCGCTTCGGGTCTAGATCACGCCACTCACTCGCCCTGTTCAGACTCGCTTTCGCTACGGCTTCCCCCCACGGGTTAACCTCGCGACGTAACACTAACTCGCAGGCTCATTCTTCAAAAGGCACGCCGTCACAGGCACGAAGCCCGCTCCGACGGTTTGTAGGCACACGGTTTCAGGTACTATTTCACTCCCCTCCCGGGGTACTTTTCACCTTTCCCTCACGGTACTGGTCCGCTATCGGTCATCAGGGAGTATTTAGGCTTACCAGGTGGTCCTGGCAGATTCGCACGGGATTTCTCGGGCCCCGTGCTACTTGGGATCCTCTCCAAACGGCGTCACGCATTACGGTTACGGGACTAACACCCTCTCCGGCCGGGCTTTCAAACCCGTTCACCTATACGCACGCACACATTTCACCAATCCGGCAGAACTGGTACGGAAAGTCCCACAACCCCAGTGATGCAACGCCCGCCGGCTATCACACACCACTGGTTTAGCCTGATCCGCGTTCGCTCGCCACTACTAACGGAATCACTATTGTTTTCTCTTCCTGTGGGTACTGAGATGTTTCACTTCCCCACGTTCCCCCCACGTACCCTATGTGTTCAGATACGGGTCACCCGGTCACTCGCGCGCCGGGCGGGGTTTCCCCATTCGGACATCCTGGGATCACCGTTCGGTTATCAACTCCCCCAGGCTTATCGCAGATTCCCACGTCCTTCTTCGGCTCCTGATGCCAAGGCATCCACCGTGTGCCCTTAAAAACTTGACCACAAAAATCACTCAGCTCACGAAGACACCGCACACAACAAGCGAACCAACACCCCCGCCCCACCCGAAAGCAAGACAGGACCACCAGCACACCCATCAACGCACGACACTCCGCTCACAGTTTTTAAGATGCTCGCGTCCACTATGCAGTTCTCAACCAACAACCCCGACACACCCACACCCACCCCACCAGGGACGAGCACAGCACGCGCAGGAACCACCCAGAAACAACCAAACCCCCACCCCACCACGACACCCCCGGGAGAACAACCCCCAAGGACACCACAACAGAACAAGGGCCCTGTTATCTCAGGACCCAACAGTGTGCCAAACGATCCACCCGCACCACCACCAGCATCACTTCCAACCCCCACACCACCTGAAACCCCACATCACTGCGAAGAACCAGACACTGCCACAGGGGCGTACTACGACACCACCAGCACCACCAAGCAAACCTATTTCCTGATATTCCACCCATGAGCACCCACCACGGAACAAACGCCCGCGCTATGGGCCAACTCCTGCAAGGACACACACCCACCACAGAGGATGAGCACACGACCCTTGAGGCGCTCCTTAGAAAGGAGGTGATCCAGCCGCACCTTCCGGTACGGCTACCTTGTTACGACTTAGTCCCAATCGCCGGTCCCACCTTCGACGGCTCCCTCCCACAAGGGGTTAGGCCACCGGCTTCGGGTGTTACCAACTTTCGTGACTTGACGGGCGGTGTGTACAAGGCCCGGGAACGTATTCACCGCAGCGTTGCTGATCTGCGATTACTAGCGACTCCAACTTCATGAGGTCGAGTTGCAGACCTCAATCCGAACTGAGACCGGCTTTTTGGGATTAGCTCCACCTCACAGCATCGCAACCCTTTGTACCGGCCATTGTAGCACGCGTGAAGCCCAAGACATAAGGGGCATGATGATTTGACGTCGTCCCCACCTTCCTCCGAGTTGACCCCGGCAGTCTCCCATGAGTCCCCGGCATAACCCGCTGGCAACATGGAACGAGGGTTGCGCTCGTTGCGGGACTTAACCCAACATCTCACGACACGAGCTGACGACAACCATGCACCACCTGTAAACCGGCCACAAGTGGCTGACACATCTCTGCATCATTCCGGTTCATGTCAAGCCTTGGTAAGGTTCTTCGCGTTGCATCGAATTAATCCGCATGCTCCGCCGCTTGTGCGGGCCCCCGTCAATTCCTTTGAGTTTTAGCCTTGCGGCCGTACTCCCCAGGCGGGGCACTTAATGCGTTAGCTACGGCGCGGAAAACGTGGAATGTCCCCCACACCTAGTGCCCAACGTTTACGGCATGGACTACCAGGGTATCTAATCCTGTTCGCTCCCCATGCTT
Source organism: Arthrobacter echini (assembly GCF_004803505.1). Classification (GTDB taxonomy): domain Bacteria; phylum Actinomycetota; class Actinomycetes; order Actinomycetales; family Micrococcaceae; genus Arthrobacter_D; species Arthrobacter_D echini. The sequence goes on along the minus strand of NZ_SSWH01000026.1, from coordinate 670 downwards.
TCGCTCCTCAGCGTCAGTTACAGCCCAGAGACCTGCCTTCGCCATCGGTGTTCCTCCTGATATCTGCGCATTTCACCGCTACACCAGGAATTCCAGTCTCCCCTACTGCACTCTAGTCTGCCCGTACCCACCGCAGATCCGGGGTTAAGCCCCGGACTTTCACGACAGACGCGACAAACCGCCTACGAGCTCTTTACGCCCAATAATTCCGGATAACGCTTGCGCCCTACGTATTACCGCGGCTGCTGGCACGTAGTTAGCCGGCGCTTCTTCTGCAAGTACCGTCACCAACCCAAAGGGCCGGCTTCTTCCCTACTGAAAGAGGTTTACAACCCGAAGGCCTTCATCCCTCACGCGGCGTCGCTGCATCAGGCTTGCGCCCATTGTGCAATATTCCCCACTGCTGCCTCCCGTAGGAGTCTGGGCCGTGTCTCAGTCCCAGTGTGGCCGGTCACCCTCTCAGGCCGGCTACCCGTCGTCGCCTTGGTAAGCCATTACCCCACCAACAAGCTGATAGGCCGCGAGTCCATCCAAAACCACAAAAGCTTTCCACCAACATGGCATGCGCCAGAAGGTCGTATCCAGTATTAGACCCAATTTCTCAGGCTTATCCCAGAGTCAAGGGCAGGTTACTCACGTGTTACTCACCCGTTCGCCACTAATCCCCCCC
>NZ_SSWH01000025.1 GCF_004803505.1 Arthrobacter echini | reverse complement strand
GGTCGGGGTTCCAAACAAGAAGTGGGCAGATCTCATGGCCACCAACGGGCAGTGCTCCTGGCCGTCAGTGGGCACTTCCGTGGCCGCCTATGGGCAGTTTTTCATGGCCGCTAACACAGGAGCCGGAACATCGTGCTGGGGTCGTACGTGGTGATGAGCCATATAGGGTCTTGGGCTTTTCTTTCGATGACGTGGCATACCGGGCGTTGAGCGCAGATGCGGTCGCACACGCGGGATTGTGGGGCAGGATTCTTTTATGTCCGAGATAGTCATGTCCTTGAGGGACCCATTGAGAACAGCCGTTGGTACAGTGTCCTTCCGGTATCAGCTCACTCGTCAGTGGCGGCAGAGGGATGACCCGTCGCTGTTGACGGTGATCATGCTCAACCCGTCAATCGCTGATGCGCTCCAGGACGACCGCACTGTCCGGCGTTGCATCTCCCTTGCTGATGCAGCAGGCGCGGACGGTCTGCGGGTCGTTAACTTATTTGCCCTGCGGAGCACTGATCCTGAGGGTCTGAAGGCGGTGACCGACGCTGTGGGCCCCGAGAACGACGACTACATTCTGGACGCAACTCGGACGAGCACCACGATGGTGGCCGCGTGGGGAGCCCACGCCTTCGCGCGGGCCAGAGCGCAGCAGGTCTTCGAGGTTCTCCACCGCGAGGGAGTGAACCTGCAGTGCTGGGGCACAACGAAGGATGGTCATCCGCGCCACCCGCTCTACGTCCACAGCAGCACACCCCTTGTGTCGTGGAGTCCACCGGCGGCTTAGGCGCCGAGGCTGCGCTTTTGTGGAGCCGGCGAAGTAGGGCTCGATGTCGTCGATGGATGTGAAGTCGGCGTCGCTGAGCGCGTGAGACGGAACGATCAATCAGCGCCATGGGTGGGGGTCGGCTGTGGTGACAGATGCCGCCCGGGCGTGCCTGCGGCGTCAGGCGGCGGGGCGGCGGAGGAAAAGGGCGCGTCGCCAGCGTTCCCCATCGACGGCAACAGCATGACCCAATACCGCCTCCGTACCGGGCAAATTCGCCAGAACGTCCGCGGGCAGCAGGGCATCCTCGTTGATCATGAGACGACTCTAGAACGTAGAACCAGCGAAACCCCGGACATCGAGAAAAGTTGATATCCCAAGCCGATACTTTGATACTTGTTGACATGTTGAGGCTATATATGCATACTTGTTACACAGTTAACAAGTTATCAAGTAGGAGTCGTTATGTTGCAGATCAAGATCGCCGCCCGCCAGTCCGTGAAGCCTGCTGAGGATCCTATGGGTCGCACTGAGGTTGGGTACACGCCAAACATGTCGGAGAAGGACGCGTGGGAGGCCGGCCGTGGGTGTTGGGTGATGAAGGCCAGCCGGGCCATTGACGAGGACGAAGTGCAGATCGTCAATAGTGAAGGAACGATCCTGGCGGTGGCGACGATGAGGGGCTTGATCAAGCACGGAAACCGGCTCGAGATCATCGGGGACCTCCTTAAGGGGGATGGCAGGGTCGGTACTGTTGCCAACCATGTCTCGAAGTCGCAGAACCCTATCTCCTACGTGTAGGAACCGGAGGTCGGTCCCGCCTTCTCCATCGGAGTAGCCGGGATCGACCACTTCTGTTGGAACTCGGTGAACCTGGTGGCGAGACAGCCGGAATCCGGTTGTTGCTGCTTATCAGCAGGTATCACCTTCAGGGGAGCACCGTGCAAGCTTGCCAAAATGTCACGGAGCGCTGATCCAGCAGTCGCAGGGGCAACCAGAAGTGGGGGAGCAACACTGATGGTCAGATCGGGGGACACTGCCAGAAGGTTCGCGTCGTAGGCGGCGTGGTGGTTTTTACACAGTGCCATGCCGTTCCGGACCCAGGCGAGGCCGTCATCGTCCCGGTCAGGGATGATGTGCGCGGCCTCCAGCAGTTCCGGCACGTCCAGTCCGCAGACCGCGCACCGCCCCTGATAGGCATCCATCACGTCACGACTGAACAGGGGTTGGTGCAGGCGGCGCTTGACCACCCGGAAGGACCAGCGGCGTTCGTGCACTCGGAAATCAGGTGCTATCGGCGCTGACAGGGCTGTTTGCGCGGGGGTGTCGAACGCGTACGCCTGGCTTACATCGAGTTCAAGCATCGAGGCTTTTCGGCTGTACCGGTGGATGTAGACCGGGAAGATCGCCTGATATGTGATGTCAGCAGGATCCACTGTTTGGTCGGACGGGACGCGCGCGAGGACGACGATCGGGACGCGGGCTTCCAGCGCCTTCAGCACGCCCTCGTCAGGCTTCGCTGTCTTACCCTTCCCTGTCAGGTGATAGTGAGCGATGCCGTTCTCGGAGACTGAGCCGATGATCTGATCGACCGTGGTCGTGTCGGGCAGCATCATTGCCACTGGAATCTCGAAACCTGGCGGAACGATCGAAGTAGCCCGGGTGGGAATGAGAGGAACTGCTTCGCCGCGCAGGGTGAACTGCTCGAGCTCGTTCCGGGTGAAGAGGTAGTTGCCCCGGTCCGCGAGATCGGTGAGGAGTGCCTCGCGCTGCCGCGCAGCTGTCGAGCCCTCGGGCGGAGTGCCAGTGTAGGGGTCACCGCGCCAGGCGCGGAACGTTTCAAGAGCCGGGGCCGGCAGGACCGTTCGGGGGTCGTACGTGGTGATCAGCCACATGTAGCCCTGGGCTGTCAGAAGATCAGGAACCACAAGACCGTGCGTGTTCGCGACCACCATGAACGCCCTCAGGGACCCCAGGAACTGGCTGTACTTCTCGAAAGACTCACTCCCGGGCTCCGGTTCCGGCCACCGAACTATGGCCCAAAAGTCGCGGACGGCTCTGGGCCGATACGACGGGTGATCCTCGGGTCCGAGGGCCATCAACATCACCGACGCCACGGATGTCGCGACCCCCGTCGTGAAAGCACCCCCCCAGGCCATGGAGACGAGTGACAAAGGCATTGAACGAAACCCTCGACACGGTACCTGTCCAGAGAAGCTCCAGCAACGGCCCCAGGTGCTCGGGTTGCTGCCGGGCGACGGCGACAAGGTCATCCTTCACCCGCCAGTTCAACTGGTTGGAGTGCTTCAGCCCGGCGATAAGAGATTCCGTCCAAGCAGGGTCTCCTACGAGCAGTTGTTCGCGGGCCCTGGCGAGGTGCTCCGCGGTTGCGAGCTTGTAGCCGAGCTCTTCTTCCTCGAAGTTGAGCTCGCCCAGCATCCGGTTGATCCAGACCACTGATTCAGCAAACCGTTGTCCATGCGCTGGTCCTGACACTGCACAAGCGTAAGCGGCATGCGAAATGTCCGTGTTGGGATCAACTTCATGCCCGCTCGAGGGTGGTCCACTTGCCTTCCTCATATGCGGGATCAGAGAGCATTCCTCGCCCCGTCGTCAGAGCACGCTTTAGGCCGGATTGCGGGCACGTAAGCGCAGAATGTCCGGAGCGCCGATAAGCTTCTGCAATGCCGTGTGACATCTGATCGGCACTTACTTCACTAGGGGAATCATGAAGAAATCACTGATGCCGTTGGCCCTGTCCGTACTGCTGCTGGCGGGATGCTCCACCGGCACGAACTCGCCCGAAGCGCCGACCGTTGAACCCGCAGCACCCTCCACCTCTGAATCGGCCGCGCCGGCAACGACGGAAGCATCAGAAGCTCCGACTCCTGAGCCGAGCGAGGTAGCCACATCGGCTGCCCCCGAAGCGGCAAAATCGACGCGCGGGAACCTCATCAAGGAGATCGGTGAAGGCGCTGGTATCACCGACGAGGGCGAGCAGGTCGTTTCCTTCGTCGTGAACTCGATCGCCGTTGATGTCCCGTGCACCGGTAACTACCCCTCACCGGTAGAAAATGGACACATCCTGGTCCTCGACGTCTCCGTCGTCACCGATCCAGCTCTCGCGGAATCCATCAGTCCCACGTTCTATATGAACCCTTACGACTTCACAGAGATCGCACCGAACGGTACAACGTCGAACGCGGACCTCGGCACCATGGCGACCTACAGCTGCCTGCCGGACGCCGAAGTTCTGCCACAGGAAATAGGGCCCGGCGAAAATGTGACCGGGAAGCTCGTCCTCGATGTCACCAACCCCACAGGAACCCTCGTCTTTAAGTACGCAGGAAGCCCTTCGGGATGGGAATGGACCTACCCCAACCCCTAACCCGACCACCGCACGGCTCGATAAGGATTGACGAACCAATCGGAAGCCGTCGCGTCACGACAAACGCACGACTAGGTGTTCTGTGTCATGACGTTGGTGATGGTCTGGTGGAGGCGTGAGGCTGGGGGTTGGTCACCGATTGCAGTATGTGCTCGATGGTAGTTGTAGTGGATGTTCCAGATGGTGATGGCGTCGGCGCGCTGGGTTTCTGAGATCCATTCGCGGGCGTAGAGAAGCTCTTCGGCGAGGGTCCGGTTGTAGCGCTCCACCTTGCCGTTGTGCTTCGGGGTGTGGGGTCGGATGCGTTGGTGGCGGGCCGCGGTGGACACGATGGTCCGGGTGAAGTTCTTCGCCCGGTAGTTGGACCCGTTGTCGGTCACGACACGAGTGATGCGGTGGATGCCGTGGGCAGCGAAGAAGACCCTGGCACGAGACCAGAACCCGATCGTGGTCGCCGCGGTCTCGTTGGGCAGGGCCTCGGTGTAGGCCAGGCGGGAGAAGCCGTCCACGGCCGAGTGCAAGTACACGTACCCGGCCCGGCCGCCGGTCGTCTTCCCTTCGGTCCTGGCGGCGGTCCTGGCTGTGGTTTTGGCACGGTCGGCGGCTTTGGCGGCCGCGGAGCCGCGCCCGTGGGCCCGCCAGCCCCCACCATCGGGTATCCGTCCGACTTTCTTCACGTCCAGGTGGACCATGTGCCCGGCATACCGGGCCACGATCCTGGTGCTGGTCCGGTTACTGGCACCGGTCGGGTCGATGTCCCGCCGACGGGAGATCCCGAGCCTGCGCAACCAGCGGGCCACGGTCACCGGGGAGATCCGGTGACCGTCCCGGACGAGCTCGAGGTGGATCTGCCGTGCCGTCCATTTGTGCTCCCGACGCAGGACTTCGATCCGGTCCACCACCGTCTTGGGGGTCTGGGTGGGACTGGTGTGGGGTGCGCTGGGCCGGTCGACCAGCCCGGCCTCACCAAGTACCTGGTACCGGTGCACCCACTTCGTCACCGTCTGGCGTGCCACCCCTGCTTCCGCGGCGACGTGGGCGATCGGGCGGTGCTGGCAGCGCTCGACCAGGCGCAGTCTTCCAGCAGGGGTCAACGGGGCATTAGCGTGGGTCATGAGGGGTAGGTCCTTCGTGCGAATGGCTTGTAGAGGTACTTCCATCCTGCAACCAGGGACCTACCCCTTTCTCACGCTTACACCCCTCGGCGTGTCAACAACGTCATGACCCACAACAGCTAGAAACCGCGGAAAGACCGCCCCGTAAGACGATCCTCCACCGCGATCGTGCGTCTCCCGTCTTAATGCTTCAGCCGCGCCGAACTGGCTGCTGTAACTCGGTCACCCAGTCGGACTGATCCTCTGAAACCGCTCGGACGTATAGCTCCCGGCACGGGCCTGAGTGGACAAGCCCTCGGGCGATGATCTCAGCGTGGAGCGTGACTATGGCAGCTTTGTTCGTACCCACCAGGGCAATCTAAGCGGGACCCACTTCGGTCTTTCGGGGGTGTCGCGGGCAGTCTAAGCCGTACCCACCTTCACCGTTGTGGCAATGCTTCTTTGGTTGCTCAAGGTGGAGGTTCGAATGGAGTCTCGGGTGGACGTTTTTGCGCGGATACGGCGTGATGCGCGCGTGGAAGGCCTATCGATCAGGGAGCTGGCCAGGCGTCATGGTGTCGGCCGACCAATCGTCCGGCAGGCGCTGAAACAGGCAGAACCACCAGAGCGTAAACCCCGGGTACGCGCAGCGCCCCGGCTGGAAGCATTCAAGACCGCGATCGATGGGATGCTCTGGGAGGACCTCGAGGCTCCTCGTAAGCAGCGACATACCGCCAGGCGTATCTTCGCTCGCCTCGCTGGCGAGCACGGCGCGAAGGAGTTGTCCTATTCGACGGTCCGTGACTACGTCCGCAAACGTCGCCCTGAGATCGACGCGGAGGTAGGCCGGATCCCAGAGGTCTTCGTCCCGCAGGAACACGCACCGGGCGCGGAAGCAGAAGTCGACTTCGGTGAGGTCTGGGTGGTGTTGGCCGGGGTGAAGACCAAGTGCCACATGTTCACCTTCCGCCTGTCGAACTCCGGCAAAGCGATCCACCGGGTCTATCCGACCCAAGCCCAGGAAGCGTTCCTCGAAGGCCACATCGACGCGTTCGAGGACATCGGCGGCATTCCAACCCGACACATCCGCTACGACAACCTCACCGACGCGGTCGTGAAAGTCATCTACGGCACCGGCAGGCAACGGACCGAGAACCAGCGATGGGTGTTGTTCCGGTCCCACTACGGGTTCGACGCTTTCTACTGCCAGCCAGGGATCAAGGGCGCTCACGAGAAAGGCGGCGTCGAGGGCGAGGTGGGCCGGTTCCGCCGGACCCATCTGTCCCCGATGCCCGTCGTCGACTCTTTGGCCGAGCTCAACGACCAGATCAGGCAGTGGGACATCGAGGACGAGGACCGCCGGGTCGGTAACCGTCTTCGCACCGTGGCCCAGGACTTCGCCGTGGAGCGGTCCTTGCTCGCCCCGATTACTGCTGAACGGTTCGAACCGGGCCTGATACTGACGCCGAGGGTGAACCGCTCAAGCCTGATCCGGGTGCGGATGGCCTCCTACTCCGTTCCGGCCCGGGTCATCGGGCGCCCGGTGCGGGTGTTCCTCCGCGCCTCCGAGGTCGTGGTCTTCGAAGGCCGCACCGAGATCGCCAGGCACCCTAGGGTCGTGACCCAGCACGGCCAGAGCGTGAACCTGGATCATTACCTCGAGGTCCTCCACCACAAACCCGGCGCCCTGCCAGGGTCGACCGCACTGGCCCAGGCGCGAGCATCCGGGGTCTTCACCTCCGCCCACGAAGCGTTCTGGGCCGCGGCGCGTAAAACCGACGGGGATGCTGGCGGAACCCGGGCCCTGATCGATGTTCTTCTCCTGCATCGGTCGATGGCAGCCGAGGACGTCATCGCGGGTATCACCGCTGCCCTGACCGTCGGAGCGGTCACCGCTGATGTCGTCGCCGTCGAAGCCCGCCGGCACCAAACCCTTCACGAGTCGATATCTGAGTCGCTGGGTGGGTCCGGTTTGGGCCGTCATCGTGGTGAACAAGCTCGTGGTCCCGAGCGACGGGTTGTCAGTCTTACTCAGCGCCGTCTCGCTGACCCGGCCGCTGTCATCGCCGGCCTGCCCGCCGACAGGCGTCCCTTGCCGTCGGTTGCCGCCTATGACCAGCTCCTACGCCTGCCTGACCGGACAGAACCCGCAACCCCTAACACCATGAGAACCACGATCAGTGACGCAGCCCAGAAGGGATCAGCATCATGACCACCACGACCAGCATCACCACGACCCTGCGACGACGACGAGGGCTCACTGCGGAAGCAGCCACCGCAGCGATCGATCAGGCCTGCCGCAGACTCCGCCTTCCCACGATCCGCGCTGTCGTGGATGAAGCCACGACCACAGCGCAGAAGGAGCAGATGTCCTATCAAGGGTTCCTCGCCGAACTGCTGCTAGCCGAGTGCGACGACCGCGACCGGCGTTCATCGGTCCGACGCGTCAAAGCTGCAGGCTTCCCACGGGACAAGTGGCTCGGGGACTTCGACTTCGACGCGAACCCGAACATCAACCCGGCCACCATCAACACCCTGGCCACCGGGGACTGGGTCCGCCGCGGGCAACCCTTGTGTCTCATCGGGGACTCCGGCACCGGCAAAAGCCACCTCCTCATCGGCCTCGGTACCGCCGCCGCGGAGAAAGGCTTCCGGGTCAAATACACCCTGGCCACACGCCTGGTGAACGAACTCGTCGAAGCCGCCGACGAGAAGAACCTCGCCCGCACCATCGCCCGCTACGGAAGAGTCGACCTGCTCATGATCGATGAGCTCGGCTACATGGAACTCGACCGCCGCGGCGCCGAACTCCTCTTCCAAGTCCTCACCGAACGAGAAGAGAACAACTCGATCGCGATCGCGTCCAACGAGTCCTTCTCCGGCTGGACGAAAACCTTCACCGACCCACGCCTCTGCGCCGCGATCGTAGACCGGCTGACGTTCAACGGCACCATCATCGAAACCGGCACCGACTCCTACCGCCTCGCCCACACCCGCGCCCAACACGCCACCTGACCAATCGAGAGACAGCTACTCGATCTCTTCGAAGTGAGTCCCCCGAAGCTCCACCTGAGTATCAACGCGCTCGAGAACCTGCACGGCTCCGCGACCGGCGACCCCTGGTGTCATGGGACCTTTACATCAAGAGACCTATTTCCTAGGCTGGTGTTAAGGGACCTTTACACCAACCTGGAGGAAGAACATGAAGAACTACCTCATATTCGCCGGCGTGGGCATCCTCGCCCTCATCGGCACATCAGCATGGGGGGCAGCCGCCCCGGACGACCAGAGAATCTGGCCAACACTTGCCTCTGGGCTGGTGGTGTTCTCCGGAGGCATGGGGTCTTACCTGCTTCGCCGGAGACGTGAACGACGAACGCTCAGCGCAGAAGCCGACAGCTTCGAGCGGCAGGTAGCCAATGACACAGCCGCGAAAGGCTTCGTTGACGCACTCGTTCTAGCCGTCGCACTCCTAGCGGGAATCGCGGTCTTCGAACTACAACACCTATCCCTGATACTCATCACCGGATACCTGACGATCCTCCTCGCCAGCTACTACATCAGATACACCCTGAAACTGCGCTCTCACCTCTGACGATGCGCAACAGACTCATAGACCTTCGCCTCGAGGCAGGACTCTCCCAAGCCGACCTCGGATCACTGCTGCACGTCTCACGCCAAACGATCATCGCCATCGAGAAGGGGAAATACGACCCAGCACTCCCGCTGGCCTTCCGCATCGCGAAGCACTTCAACCTACTCATCGAGGACGTTTTCTTCCCCGAGGACTAACCCACTCAAGCACCAACCTCAAACACCTGTCATCACTCCGAAGTGGGTACCGCTTAGACCGTCCCCGCGGGTCCCGCTTACGTTGACATAGTCAAGGAGGAGCGGCGCACGGTGATCCAGAACAATAAGAAGTGGGACGCGAGCACCGAGGTCCGGCAGGCATGGCTGACGAGCCTGCTGGGGAGGAAGACCCCACCGAAGGGCTGGGCGCACTTCACGGCCACGACCCTGGCGAACCACGGCAACAGCGTCGCCCGGGCGACGGCGCAGAAGCACGAACTCGCCGCCGGCCTCGCAGGCGTCACCGACCCCGACTACCGGGCGTACCGGGCACTGGTCGAAAAGCCGACCACGAACCCCGACAAGGCTGTCCTGGCGATGATGCTCGCCGCGCACGAGGCGGACCTCAGCCGCGAATCATGGCGGCACCCCGGCCCCCAGGCCGCGTACTACCTCTTCCAGCTCGAAGAATGGGGGTACACCCTCAGCGAGGTCGAGTCCCTCATCACGGATCACGCGATGAAGGACACCAACGGCACCAAGGACACGGAGGGGGCCGAGTCGGCAGGGTAGGGGAGTGGAACGGGTAGGGGAGTGAGGCGGGGCGGCAGGGGCGCGCATCGCGCAGCGGTCCTGCCACCCCCAAGCGGGTTCTGCCCACTGTCAAAACAGAAGAGCCACCCGACCCCAGTAAGCACCCCAAGGCGGCCCGACGCTTCTTCCAGTGTCACCACCGAAGAACACCTTTCACACCCGTGCGTCACACAACGCAGACTCCCCTTGGGAGATGCAGTGCAGATAACGCTTTCAACAGTGCAGACAAGGCTCCCGCCCAAATAGGGAGCCTCAATAGATTTCCTTGTCACGAGGGAGAACCGGAGACGGGATCATGTGGTGTGGTCCCGTCTCCACCCCGCCCAGGAACCAGCCCAGAATGCGACCAACAGCGTGGTAGCCGGTAGCCAAGAATGCGGCTGCTGCCTGTTGTGCTGGACCTAGTGAGCTCGGTTCTAGTGTGCTTGGTTTTAGTGCGCTTGGTTGTAGGCGTCGATGATGGACTGGGTGATGCGTCCCCGGGAGCTGGGTTTGTGTCCGTTGTCCTGCGCCCACTGGCGGATCTTCTGCGTCTCTTCACGCTTGGATCTGCTCGTGGACGTAGACGGTGAGCCGGACCCCGCCTGGCTGCGCCGGCCTGTCTTCGCCTTCCGGCCCTTGGCAACATATTCAGACAGGGTCGAGCGGAGCTTCTCGGCGTTCTCTGCCGTCACGTCGATTTCGTAGTCGGTGCCGTCGATACCGAAGCGAACAGTTTCCTGCGCTTCCTCGCCATTCAGATCATCGATCAGATTGATCTGTACTCGTTGCGCCATGTGTTGTGCTCCTCAAATTTTTGATTGATAGGTAACCGGCTCATCGTAATTGAGAGTGCAGGTGGGGTCTGAAGCCGCCTGATTCGAGGAGTGATCTAGCGATGTAGTTGGTGAGGTTCCTGAAGCCCAGGGCTGAGCCGCGAAGGTGTTCGAG
>NZ_SSWH01000024.1 GCF_004803505.1 Arthrobacter echini | reverse complement strand
ACCGTGGAACACCACCGACAGCGAGGCCGGGCACTGAACAACACCCAAAATCCAGATACCCAGCGCACCGACCAACACCCCCGAAACCCATCACCGATCGGTGGATCGAGGCTTAGAGACTTCCACGGTAGCGGCGAACGCCTCGGCGTCGCGTTTGGTTCGGAAGCCTCGCTTGTCGGTTTGTTTTCGGTCCGGTCGCCGGTAGCGGACCCGGTAGCGCTTCCCGCCTGCGGTCTCGTAGGACTCAATCGTTGCCATCGGTCCCGCCTCTTAGCTCCTCCGATAGAATGCGATCGGTCTCGCCACTCAGCCTCTGTAAAAGAAGCAGTTGGATTTGCTCAGTCTTCTCCCGCTCAACCTCTCGTTGCATCGCGGCTAGCTGTCTTTGATGCAAGAGCCACGCGGGAAGTGAAGCCCGAAGGAAGGCGTCCGAGTCTTCGTATGCCCTAATTTCCTCATCTGCAAGTGCCCATTGCCACAGAACGCCAGCCGGACCCGGGCCGATCCCTGTCACGTCAACGTGATCTGTGGATGCGTTCGTCGGGGGCAGGAGAAGGGTCACGGGTGACACCCCGAGCGCGACGGCGAGTGCCATCAGGTCGTCTACGTCAATGCGTCGGCGTCCGGCTTCAAGCCTTGTTATCGAGGTCGCGGTCAGCGGATGCCCGTTCTTCTCAAGCTTTCTCCCAAGTTCGGGGATATTGAGGTTGTGCTCCATGCGAAGTCTTTTGACGTTGGCGGCGACGGTTTTGCCGGTCGCTTTAGGAGTGAACCCGCGAGTCTCGGATGAAGTCATGCACCGATGCTATCTCAATTTGAGACCCAGTGACCCAACTTGACATGCGTGATTCCTCGTGATTGGCTGGTCTCATCTTCTCAACTTGAGAAGAAAACGATCAGATCGGAACAGATCATGGACCAGGACACCATGCTGACAGCCCCGCAGCTAAGCGAGTGGCTTGGCACCACGTCTGGGAATCTCGCGCAAATGCGATACCTCGGGACAGGGCCAAAGTTTGTGAAGCTCGGTCGGGCCGTCCGCTACCGCCAAAGCGACGTAGAGGCGTGGCTTGGGGCGCAGACGCGGCAGCAAACCGGCGAACAGGTTTCGGCGTGAGGACGTACTCACGGGCGGATCTCGCGGAAGCGTGGTCATCCGGTTACTGGCACGGCATCGACCACGATGGGCCGATCAACGACGCGGCCATCGACGCCAAGAACCCCTACCTACGGGGCGACGAATGAACCGGCCAGCAGCAGCGGTCATCGCGGAGCTACAAACCTACGCGGCGTCAGTCGGGATGGTACTCACCAGCCGGTGCACACGATGCAAAGCGCCGCTCGTCAACCCGGACAGCCTGCACCACAAGCTCGGCCCCGTATGTCGGTCGAAAACGAAGAACGACGGCCCCGGATCTCTCGCCAAAGAATCCACCGGAACCGTCGTCAGCAGCTACTCAACCTCTGAAAAGGAAGATCACCGTTATGCACTCTAGTATCCCAGAAAACCCTGGCCCCGTCATCCCCGGCTGCTTTGAGCAGGACTGCGACCCCGAGATCCTAGCCATGTACGGGCGGGAAGAGTGGGCAGGCCCGAAGGCTTACGCCGCCGACGACCAGCTAGGCGCGTGGACGTACTGGACACCCGAGCTAGGAATCGTCGTCACCGTGGATACGGCAGGCACAACGATGATGCACACCGTTGACGAGTTGCAGGCATTCCACGCGGCCATCGGTGGACTGCTCGCCAAGCTCGACGCCCGGAACGTCCAGGACTGACCCCCCATGATCGAGGAGCCATTCGGCCCGGCACTCTACGCCGGCATAACTGACCTCGACACCCTCAGGAGAGCAATGATTCGCGGTGCCATCCAAGGCATCGATGTACGAGCGCACCGAGCCGCAGTAGCAGCGCGACCAATCACCTACCACGGGGGCCCACTCATCTGGGATGCTCCACGATTCGCGGAGGCAGCATGAACACGGTTGACCAGAACGTTTGGGCGTCCGAGCCTCCGCCCGAGTATTGGGGGACTGATCCCGTCGGTTCGACCGGTTCCGTCGGTTCCGTCGGTTCCATACAAGGGACTGATCCCGTCGGTTCGACCGGTTCCGTCGGTTCCGTCGGTTCCATACAAGGGGGTAATCCCGTCGGTTCGACCGGTTCCGTCGGTTCCGTCGGTTCCATACAAGGGGGTAATCCCGTCGGTTCGACCGGTTCCGTCGGTTCCGTCGGTTCGATGGAGGGGGTACTGACAGACATCCGACAGTGGTTCTCCCGGTTCGTCTCAGTCATGGACGACCTCGACCTCGACCTCCTGACCCTCTGGACAGCACACACACATCTAGCGTTCGAAACGTACTCGACACCCCGGCTCATCCTCGACTCATCGATGCCGGGGTCCGGGAAGACGACCACGCTCGAACACTGCTCCCGGCTTTGCTTCGCACCAATCCAAGCCGCGTCACTCTCATCCCCAGCACTCCTGGCAAGGATGCTGCACCAGGGCATGAGAACAATCCTCATTGACGAAGTTGACCGGTCACTCGATCCCAAGAAACAGGGCGTAGAAGACCTCATAGCGATCCTCAACTCCGGGTACAAGCGCGGGGCAACACGACCCGTCCTTACACCAGGCAAGGGAGGGGAGTGGGACGTAACGGAGATGTCCACCTTCAGCCCTGTAGCGATGGCAGGGAACGCACCCCACCTACCGGAAGACACCCGGTCACGTTCCATTCGCGTCCTACTCATGCCCGACCTCGACGGGAAGGTCGAATCGTCGGACTGGGAAGAAATCGAACCGGAAGCGGAAGACCTCGGCGCTCGACTCGCTGAAGCCGCCGACCAGATCCGGGAGGAAGTCAGGACCGCACGCCCGCCACTCCCGGCAGGTTGTGTCGGTCGAACGAAGGAACGGTGGTATCCCCTCAAGCGCGTAGCAGCGGCAGCCGGGGGAAGGTGGCCGGGCATCGCTGACCAACTCATCGAACGAGACATCGAGGAGCAGCAGATGGACCGAGAAGACGGTATGACGAACGTTCCGCCCGCCGTTGTTCTTCTACGCGATATTCACCAGGTGTGGCCTACGGGAAGCACGTTCGTTCCCACCGCCGAACTCATCACCGAGCTAATCCACCACAACCCCGCAATGTGGGGGCAGGGCAGCAGTTTCGGTAGAGACCTGACGGTGCAAAGACTCGGCAGGATGCTCGTTCAAGCCTTCAAGATTCATTCCGCACGGCAGGGCGACAGTAAGCGCGGATACCACCGGGCAGCGTTCGATGTCGCTTTCCGTCGGCTCCGCATCACCCCCCATATACAAACCGACGGAACCGACGGAACCGGTCGAACCGACGGCGGATGCAGCCTTCACCCGACACCACAGCCCGCAGCGTGTTACACCTGCGCACTCACCGAAGGAGCGGCATGAAAACCGTTTGGCAATACCTCACCCGCAAGCCTTCGACCACCGATCCACTAGATGACATCGAGGTAGCCATCCGGCTAGCCGAAATCCAGCTAGCCATGTTCGCCGCCGCCTACGGATCAACATCCGTCCCCAGATCCCTTGGCACCAAGGAACAGGAGGCCGCACTGTGAAGACTCGTGACGACTGGCGACAGGAAGCCGAAGCGTTCAAAGCCGCAGCACTCCGAGAACACGACCTCATGCGCGGCTGGATGGCCCGAGCAATCGCAGCAGAAGCACGCCTCAAGCTGTACGACGCACGGGAGGCCGGCAAGTGACCACCGAGACCACGGGCAACGGCAACCGACCATACCTCTACCCGAAACTCTGGGAATGGCGCGACCAGCAAGGAAACTGCACCCCGGGAATCTCACTCAACTACGGAAAAACACTGAGAGCGCACATGACACCCGACGAAGCCCGCGCATTCGCCGACCAACTCCACGACCTCGCAGACCAACTAGAAGAAAGAAGCACACCATGATAATCGTTCTCACCGACACAGGTAAATACACCTTCGACGTGAAACCGACAGAAGTCAGCAACTCGGGCGCCACACTGAAAATCCGGCGCGACGGTCATACCATCGCCCAATTCAGGTCTTGGCACACTTGGCACGAAGAAGAAGAAACACCCGTGACCAGCACAACCAACAATCGCAACTAACCAAACCAGAAAAGGAAACCTAATGTTTACAATCACCGATCGACCCGAAGAAAACCAGACGACCGCAAGCCTGTTCGAAAGAGCCGTCAAGATCGCCGGGCTCACCATGGCCCCATTCGACCCCTCCACGGTCGGCGCCCCCGACTTCACCGCACCAACAGCAGCGGAAGTATCAGCCGCCGCATACGAGGCGGCACTCGACGGGAAAGACCCCTCCACCGATAAGGGCGTCCAGAAGATCCTGACCTCCCACCTCCTCGGTACCGTCATCGGGGGATTCCACTACCGCAACCAGGTAGCCCTCTCCCGCGCAAAGCTGGCCCACTACCAGTCGGAGGCCCCCACCCTCCTCGAAGAACTGGCCACCCGCTTCGAGGACGCCACCCAGACAATGCGTCACGCCCTCGAACTCGTCGGACACGTCAGCCTCCAAGACCAGGCCCGGAACCTGTACACCCTGAACGACGACCAGAACGAAGCCGTCTTCGCCGCGACCATGGCGGACAGGAAGACACGCCCGATGCTCGACGCGTTGCCCTTCATCGTCGCCGCAACAGGCGACCCATTCGAATCACGGGCAAAGCACAAGACACTCATGTACGCCGACGCGACATTCGAACAGTTCAACGAGCACAGGCTTGACGGTGAAAGTATGCGCAACAACTACGGACGCGAGCACAGCGTGTGGGACGTGCTCGGTGCTGGCGTTGACGTGGAACTCGCCACGACAAAGGCCGAACTCGACGCACGAATCCACCGCATCGAGCACCCCGAAGCACCACGAGACCTGAACGGCGAACAGGCACGACGCGACGACGCCCGAGCAATGGCACAGGCACTCGGCATCAACTAACCAAACGACCGTGGGCCGGATCAACACCGACTCGGCCCACGGTCACCCCCACCCGGGAGATCCCCTCTACCCCTCTGCGACAGTGCCCCTCGGCTTAGCGGCACGCACACGGGGTGCTGGATGAATCGGCCTGTGTGGGGGCTCAATTGAAAGGAATATGGCATGGAATCGAAGACACCAGCGGGTTTGAAGGCGGGGGGCCGGAAGTTGTGGCGGTCCGTGACCGTGGATTATGAGCTTGGGGAGCACGAATTGTCCATCCTTTTGGAGGCTGCACGGACGGTTGACGCCTTGGATGCGTTGCAGGAGATCGTCAGGGAGGAGGGCGTGACGAACGTTTCGCCGCAGGGCGTGCGCGCTCATCCGGCGTTGGTGGAGGCCCGTCAGCAGCGGGTGACCCTGGCTAAGTTGGTGGCGTCGCTGAGGATTCCTCTTGAGGACGAGGACGCGGGCACTCGGCTTCCGCAGAAGCGTGTCGGTCCTCGTGCTGTGTCGGCGATCCGGTGAGGCGGCGTAGGCCGGTGTTGGTGACCCCGGATGGTAAGCCGTGGGATGGTGTGGTGCCGCCTGAGTTCCTCGTGTTCCGGGATGCTGATTGGCCGGGGTTCCAGGCGTGGGATCGGTGGGATGCGTGGTGGGGTGCGGCGAAGGTTTGGGCGGTCGGTTATCTTCCGGGCGGGGTCGATGAGTTGCTGGACCTGATGCCGGAGGATCCGTCGCGTCCGTGGAACGTGGACGACATCTGATAAGGCATCCTCGCCGTCGTGCTGGAGCCTGTACCTCGTACTTGTAGCCCTGTGTCAGGTACGAGGTACGTTCCCGTTTTGGGTGGGGTGACAGGGCGTTCGGTCGGACTGTGGGGGCCGTCAGCGTCAATCAGGTTAGCGATGCGCTGTACGGTCTGTTAGCGCAGTCAGAGGATCACAGCAGGACCGGGCGGCGGGGCACGGGGAGGCCGTCAGGAGACTGTCAGAGGCTCATAGCGGCATTGTCACGGGCACGAGCACCGACGGGCTCCACATCGACGGATGGGGCGCTGCTCGTGGTCAACTCTTGCGGTCTGCGATCTTCTCTACGTCTGCCTGCATCGCAACTACTGAGCTGTCCATGGCGTCGAGCTTGTCGAGGATCTTCTGCAATAGTTCAGTGTTCTTGTCCATGTTGTGTTCCTTCAGAGTTGGCGCACTGTTCCCGAGCAGCCTAACTTGCCTGATCTCGGCGGGGCGTTAGCTGTGCGGTCAGGCTATTCGGGCGGTATGGCGGGCTCTCTATCCCAGTTTGTCTATGTGCTCCGGGCAGAAGGCGCCAACAGCGGCACCATGAATCGTGACCAGCTCCATGACCGTGTAGGCGTCCCCGGCAGCTTCGAGGATGAAGTCGTTGATCTCATTGGAGGTTGCGCCGTTGTCGTACCCAGTGCAGAAGGCTTCCGCGATTATGACCATCCCGTCGCCTTCCCTGGACTCTAGGTTCGGTTGGGCGCCGCGTACTTGATCGAGGAATACCTCCTCGATCTGCTCGTCCCGCGTCAGGCTACTTACGGTAGGCGGCGGAGCGGTCACGGTTGGCTGCGTCTGCGTTGGCTGCTGTGTAGGTGTGCGCTCCGCTGTAGTCGGTTCCGCGCTCGTACTTGCGCTGGTCGATGGTGTGGCGCTGGTACGTGAGCTGCTGCATCCGGTCAGGAGCAGGACAGCAGCGGTGATGGTGATGAGACCGTATTTCATGAGACCCCCGGTAGATAGTCGAACACTACCCTTGGGAAGCTTGGGGTCACGGGTCACGGGTCACGCGCACCAGCGAACGAAGATGACTCTCAGGCAGGGTCATGACGTCACCGAGACCGCCTGACGCCGCCGGCACCGTACCGGGGGCCGTGTGCGCCTTCAGCCACCGACGGCATGCTTCCACTGCCTGCGAGTGCTTACACACACAGAGAAAAAACGCGTTTCCCCTAGTCAGACCACTCTCGACAGTCGATTTTTTCCACATTTTCCGAAACCCAAGTTCGACCTTGCGAAGCCGTCGAAACCAGCAACGTAGGGTGTCCAAGGGCGCTGACGCCGTTGCTCAAAATTGACGCCGATCCGCAACGAG
Source organism: Arthrobacter echini (assembly GCF_004803505.1). Taxonomy (GTDB): domain Bacteria; phylum Actinomycetota; class Actinomycetes; order Actinomycetales; family Micrococcaceae; genus Arthrobacter_D; species Arthrobacter_D echini. The sequence continues at coordinate 4,754 of NZ_SSWH01000024.1, read as the reverse complement.
ATCTGCTATCCGCTAGCGTCTTACGATGGTACGGTTGAGACATAAACACCGGCCCCGCTGTTAGCTTCGTGCTATCAAGGGTCGGTTTTCTTTTGGGGAGAAGATGACGGACTACAACAGGCCATACCTCAACTTCGAGCAACAAGTCCACCTGATGGAGTCACGCGGTCTCGACTGCTCCGGCTGTGATGCTCCTGCGGCGCTGTCCCGAATTGGCTACTACCGGCTCTCTGCGTACACCTACATCTTCCGTGAGCTACTCGCACCACCTGAGACCTCGGAGACACCCGTACAGTATCGCTCCGCTAACTTCGTGCCGGGGTACAAGCTCACAGATGCCCTCGACCTGTACAAGTTCGACAACGGCCTTCGTATGCTCTGCGTCGAGGCTCTGACGTCTCTGGAAATTGGCCTCAGGGTGCAAGTTGCCTATGTTCTTGGGAAGCGCGACAGGTTTGGGCACACCAACCGCTCGGCCCTCGCGCCCGACATGTGCGCTCGTCCGGCGCGAGACGGCAATGGCGACATGTTCGAATACTGGATGCGGCGATACGCCGATCTAAAACGCCAAGCACAGGCAGAAGATTTCGTACGTCACTACACGTTGAAGTACAGCGGAAACCTACCAATATGGGTTGCCGTTGAGGTTATGGATTTCGGCGCGATTACGCGGCTTTTCGGACTCATGAACAGGAACGATCAGAACACAATTGCCAGGAAGTGGGGGGTAAAAGATGGACGGCGGCTGCACTCGTGGTTGCTCGCTTTGGGTAACATGCGCAACCTCTGTGCCCACCACTCTAGGCTTTGGAACAAGCATTTGACGTACGATGTTGGCAAGGTAATGTCGGCGCTCGTTGACCCAGAGTTGCATCACATTGAGGACCACTCAAATGCCAAAAAGCTCTACGTTCCATTATCGCTCCTTGCCTACTTGGTTGTTCGTATTGACCCAACTACTAATTGGCCTAGAGCTTTGCGGACCAAGGTGAAGCAAAAGTTCCCATCAATCCCGAATGTTTCGGTTCAAACAGCTATGGGATTTCCCGAGGGCTGGGATGATGAGCACCTTTGGGACTACCGCCCCACGCAGTAGGACGGTGCCCACTTCTTGCCCACATTCTGCCCACATCAGAGTGATTGGGTGTGAGTCTCAGTGATGTTAGATCGTTGCATTCTAGGGTTTCTTGGGTCTGACTAGGCGCAATAGAAGGTTTCAAATCCCACCGTCACCGCCAGCGAAGACCCCCGGGAACCCGGGGGTCTTCTGCATTCTCAGGGTCCTCGTGGTGCATCTGTGGTGCATGCTTCCTTGAAGTAGGTCGTGCGGAAGCCGCCGGAGGCATGCTGGATGTTCTCGAACGCAGTGTTTCTTACCTCTACCTTGGTCATGGAAGCTCTCGGCTAAGCCAATAGTGTGTTCTGAAGCCGTGCCAGAAAGTATGTGTGGCAGCCTAAGGGCATGGGGCAGATAACGGACGAGCGGCTACCCGATGTGAGCATGGTGGGTATCCTGCACGCGATACCCCCACTTGATTCAGTCACTGGGCATCTTCCATCTGGTCGCTACAGAACCACCCTTGGTCACATCCGGCATAGGTTCGTCGACCACCCAGAGTTCAGCACTTCAACCACGAGACAGGCGATTTGGGATCGATTTCTCAGCTACCTCACTGCCTGGGAAACATCACAACAGCCTCTCGGACAACAGATCCTGCACACGCTCCGGATAGCGGGTAGCTTCCTCTCGGACGAGATCGATCCGGAAGTTCTTGACGTGTCCCCCGTCTACGACGAAGGCATGGTCAGCGATCTAGCCGGCACTCCGGGCACCACCTCTTCACCCCCGTGCCCCTGCTGACGTCTCAGTAAACAGGCAGTGGCGTACCTGGGAGCGGTTTCGTGTTGGCCGGTTCGGGCGGCAGGATACGTGGGCACCAGAGGCTCACTAGAATCTCTGGATGCGAGATAACGACTTTTTTGACGAGGCAAAGACCGCCGATGTGTGGGCCGTCCGGCAGGACACGCTGAACACGGACCTCATAGAGCGAATCCATGCGGGACCGGTTGAGACTGCTACTGATGTCGAACTCGCGGTTCCCCTGGCCAGGCTCGTCCATGACGAGTATCGAAATCGTGGCACTGAAAATAACCCCAGGATTTCGGTGCATGAATCCCGAGCGGTGATGGCTGCTCTTCGAGCCGTGTTGAAGCGCTTAGGCGTCGACTTCAAGCCCCCGTTTTCAGATTTTGATGGGTTCTACACCTACTGGAAGAACAACAACGGCTCCAATTCTTGGCAGGCACGTCGGCAGATGCTCTCAGAACTGTTCGACCCCTTGCACGAACAACTCGCCGACTTGGAGGCAGGTACTGTCGCCTCGACCCTTGCCGAACCTGTAAGTTCCCAACCGCGCACAGGCTGGACCAGGGTAGACGAAGAGATTACGGAACTCCGACGGCACTTCCAGAACGCAAGAACCGAGCAGGACTACCGCAACGTGGGCAATGACTGCGTGATCGTCTTGGAGCGTCTTTCTGAGGCCGCCTATGTTCGGGAACGTCATCTGTTCGACGGCGAGGAGGAGCCGGCGGTAGCCAGCACAAAGAACCGCTTGGAACGAGTGATTGAAGTCGACCTTGCTGGCCCCCAAAATGTTGCGCTCCGGAAACTCGTGCGTGCCGCGATCGAACAAGCTCAGGGAGTCAAGCATGGTGCGACGATAAACCGCCGCTACGCTGGAGTGGCCGCTGACTCCGCCATCCTGCTTGCCAATATGCTTCGGCGCATCACCGAAGGATCCTCAACCCCATGACAGAACACGTTGAAAAAGCGGCTACTGCCGAGTGGCTCGATCAGCCGTTCGATCCGGAGACGGCTGATGGCTGGGATCGCGCCAATTGCGGCCATCATGGCCTCCTCAAACACGTACTGGTTCATGAAGCCGGCCACGCCGTCGCCGCTGCACGTCTCAACATCGAGTTTCTCGACGTCTCCGTCCTGCCGCCCGGGAGAAGGACAGCAATGGGCGATGGGTTCTTAGGCGGGGGTGTACAGCTGACGCTCTTCGAGAATGGCTGGGCGGTTGACCGTATCGATGACGTGTATGAAATGTGCTTGATGGGAGTTGTTGCTGAGCGAAAGATACTGCAGCACCAACTCAAGGATGGCTTTCTGCAGGACATAGAGCGGTTCAAGAGGGCAGGCAATTATTTGAACGGACTGCCCGAGGCAGATTTTCAACCGCTACACCAACGCGTGATGTCGAACATCGATGAGAACTGGTCACAGACCGAGAGGGACGTCAGAGCCCTGATAAGAGCTTTCGCAGCACAGTTCACTGCGTCCGGCGCGCAAGTATTGAGTGGTTTGATGGAGCCTCTAGTGCTGACCTCGGCCGAAGTGCACTCGCTTCTTGATATTGAAAATCCTTCGTCGTGACGACTCCGACTGCTCGCGCGAGTAATGTGCAAGCCACCATCATCATCGACGTTCGCGTACCTGCGGAAGGTCGTCAACAATTAATCACTGCGCGCGTCGTGTGCCTTATGAATGAAAAAATCGAAGCATGCCTGCAGATCCCGCTATGACCAGCCCGTCCGAGTTAAAGCCGATGGGACTAAATACGGTCACTCTCCCCCTCGGCGAACGCTCCCAGCGACTCATCTTGGATCACGTTCTGGCCGTCGGTGACGAAGCCGAGACGACTTACCTGGAGGTCAAGAGCAGCTTGGACCTCAGCAGCAAGACAGGCGTGGCCAAGGTCGCCAAGTTCCTCCTGGGTGCGGCCAACCGTCGGCCGAAGGAGGCTGGACGCCACTTCCACGGTCACGCAGTGATGATCATCGGCGCGCAGAAGAATTTCGCACCCGGTGTCCTCCGCAGCTGCGAGGCCCACGAACTGGAAGACCGGCTCCGGCCCTACCTCGGGCCCCAGTTCCCCGCGTTCGAGTTCGGCAGGATCGGCATCGACGACACCAGCGAGGTAGTGTTCGTCATCGCACAGCCACCGCAGATCGGTCAGCCGATCTTTCCGTGCCACAAGAGCTTTCAGGGCGATGACCGCCGGGACAGCCTCGAGGACGGTGCCATCTATGTGCGAGGGACCAGCAACACCCGCCCGGCTCGGGCCGGTGAGGTCCTGGCCCTCGTCGAGCGGGCCCGCGGCGGAGGCAAGCCGCCCATCGCTCTCGAGGTGGCCACCCTCGGCTCTATCCGGTGCGTTGAGCGGATCGATAAAGCGATGGAGACCCTTTACGAATGCGAGGAGGAGGAATTCAGCAAGCTGCCTGATCCGACGCGGTACCCCTTTGCGTCCACACCCATACATCTGGCATCGAGCATCTTCGGCAGCTCCGAGCCGACGTCGGCTGAGGAGCGGGCAGCACGCCTGGACTCCTGGCGGAAGCTGAGGAACACTCATATCGCAAGGGGTCGAGAGCACCTCCTCGGCGTCGCGTTGCCTGGTGCAGGAATCCGCGTCGTCAGCCGCGACCGGTTCATCGCCAAACCACACCTCATCGTTACGTTCCACGACTGCGAGGCGCTCGAGTTCCGCGAGGCCGACGATGCCGACTTCGAGAAGGTGGTGGAGCCGATCGTGAAGCGGCAGAGCCGTTATGTCCCAGGGCTAGACCCAATGCCGTGTAGTTAAGCGGAGGGCGGGGTGGTCAAGGAAGCTCGGTGTTGGGCGTGTCGCCGCTGGTGAGGCAACGGAACTCCGGTAAAGAGGGCATCGACTAGAACACTTCTC
>NZ_SSWH01000023.1 GCF_004803505.1 Arthrobacter echini | reverse complement strand
CGAGCCGACACCTACCAAGCCTGGATCCACGACTACAATCACCACAGACCCCATACCGGCATCAAAGGCAAATCACCCATCGACCGCGTACACAACGTCCGTGGGAAGAACAGCTAGGGCACGTCCAGACGAAACAGCGACCTGTCCGAAAACTTCGGGCGGTGCTGTGAGGTCGGCCAGGAACTCGGGGACATCGGCCGAGCTACCGGCGTCTGCCCACAGTGTGCACAAGCCGGTAGCAAGTCCGCTGAGCACGGCAATCGTCAGTCCGCGTCGGACCTGGCGTTGGTGGGACAACCGGGTCAGTTCGGCACGTACCACCGTTGGGAATCGCTGTGGATGGGCACCGGCAGCGATGAGGTGATCAATGTAGATGCGGCGCCGCCGTCCTTGAGATGAGTTGTTCATAGTTAGCTGCGGTCACTGAGTTAGGAAGGTGCTCCAGGGTAATCACCTGAAGGGCCCTGTGTGATGACGACGCCGTCATCGAGGGCGACGAGGTGGTCTGCCACGGGACAAAGCACGTGCTCTTGACGGGACGAAATCAAAATGCCTACACCATCCTCGGCCAAGCTATGGATTAGGCTGGTCACCCACTCGGTCCCCGCTTTGAACAGATTCGGGACGGGATCATCGAGCACGAGCAGCCGGGGGCGGGCCAGCAGGGCGGCGGCGATACCCAATCGATGGCGCTGGGCCCACGGCAACGCTTGGACCTGATGCCGGCCCTCCCTGGGGGTGAGCCCAACCTGGTGAAGCACGGCGGTGCAGCGGGCCCGGTCGATGCCCTGGGTTTGGGCCACGTACTGAAGGTACGACAGGGCCGGGAGGTCTTTCGGGATCAACGCAGCCGAGAGGAACAGTCCCATCGTGTGCGCCGGTGCGGTAACGGTAGCGAAGGGCTTACCGTCCACTGTGATGCTGCCCGAGTCGGGGCGGGTGATGCCGGCGATCATACGCACAATCGTGGTTTTGCCGGATCCGGGTGGGCCCACCAGTGCGAGCACGGTGCCCGTGGAGATGGTGAAGGAGATATCACGCACACCACGTTGACCGTAGCGCTTAGAAATACCGTCGACGATCAATAACGCGGGAAGCACGGCTGTGGTGCACCGGCTCATCGGGGTTCTCCTCTGCAGGGACAAACGGTCGAACATCGGGTGGGGGAACATGACCTGCTCCCCCACCCGATGACGTATACGGAGCGCCGCGGTTCGGTCATCTGCCGGATGGATCTCAGCGCAGGACAGTCCTTGTCAGCTGCGCCCGCAGGGGATTATCCGGCACACCCAGTTCATCGGCTGGATAGTGCCGCCAGCGGAATACTTGGAGCCGTCCACGGCCGACAATTGCACCGTTGGGGTCGGCTTAGAGCTTTGTGCGACGGCGGCGGCGGCGGGGGTGGCGCTCAGGGTCAGAGCGGCAGTCAAAGCGGCTGCGGTCAGGACGATGGTCTTCTTCATAGGTGTTCCCCTCAGATCGGTGCAGGGGATCGCGGCCTGTCTGCCCGAACTTTTCTCCGGCGCGATTCCCTGTGGATGACTTCAGTCTCTGCGAATTGGCATTGCGGTTACCACGGACCTAGGGCCACTGTCCGACGCGACTTTCGGTGGAAGCCGAAGACGACACCGAAGGGATCTCACCGCCACGCCAAGGGTGGCTGATATGGTTCGCATTTTCGCATTGCAGTGGCCGAGGATGCTCGTTCAGGCCCCCGAGAGGCCAGCGGGTCGTATAGTTGGCTTCGTGATTCGGGTCATGGTCGTGGACGACCAGTTGTTGATGAGAGGAGCTCTTGAGCACTTTGTGTCCTCTGCCGAGGGTTTGGTGCTCGTAGGCGCAGCGGTGAACGGCGTCGAGGCGGTAGCCGGTGTCCAGAAGCTCGCTCCGGACGTGGTGTTGATGGATCTTCAGATGCCCGAAATGGACGGGGTGGAGGCCACCCGGGTGATCACCGAGCGCTGGCCCTCAGTTCGGGTGTTGGCGATCACCACCTTTTCCTCTGAGCACTACCTGGTGCCGGCCCTCCAGGCCGGTGTCCAGGGGTACATTGCCAAGGACTCACGCCCTGAGGACGTGATCGAGGGGATCCGCAAGGTCTCGTTGGGGGACGCGGTGTTTTCACCGCACATCATGCATGAACTCATCGACACGGTCCGTAATCAGCAGACCCGCAGTGTGGTGGCGCTGGTTGAGCATGAGCATCTGACTCCGCGTGAGCTGGATGTCGTGCGCGAACTGGCGGAGGGCAAGTCGAACGCCGAGATTGGTGAGGCGCTCTTTTTGGCGGAGGCTACCGTCAAGTCCCATCTGGGCAAGATTCTGGAGAAGTGGCAGGTGCGGGACCGGGTACAGGTATTGGTGCGGGCGGCCCAGGCCGGGATCGTCCGCATCGGGTCATGACCTGGACTATGGGCCATACCGGATCCGGGCAGCGCGGCGGGCTGGTCGAAGGCCTGAGGCGGATGATGTCGGCGCCTGCGCTCTCGTCCCGCTTCCGTACCGCCGTCTGGCTCGGGATGCTGGTGTATGTCCTCATCGAGGCCCTTTCCGTCGCCCTGTCGGTCGAGGAATCTGACTCTAAGATCTTGGGTGAGGGGCTCGCAGTGAGCCTGGTGGTCCTTTTGGTTTCGCTGAGGGTCACCTGGGGTACCCTGGTCGCCTTCGTGATGGCGATGCTGACGATCCCGTTCTGGGACCCGAACTCCTACCCGGTCGCCATGATCCTCATTGCCATGATGGTCGCCCGGACCGTCAACCGTTCCTTCGGTATCCTCGCCGCGATTATGTATCTGACATGGTCGGTGAGCAGCGCCATCTACACCGGCCTGCACCCGGTCAACGTGGCGGCAGCCGACATCCTGGTCGCGGTGGGGGCGCTGATCGGCTGGGCCCTGCGGTTACAGAGTAGGCGGCTGGCGCGCATCGAGCAGGACCTGGCCCTGCAGGAGACATTGGGTCAGCAGGCGGTGGAGGTCGAGCGACGGCGGATCGCGACTGAGCTGCATGACGTAGTCGCCCATGGGCTGACCATCATCGCCATGCAGTCCTCCGTGCTGGAAATGGCCCGTGAGGAGGAAGTGCGGACGGCGGCCCAGCGCAACATCGGCGGTGCCGCACGGCAATCGCTGCTGGATCTTCGGCGCATGCTCTTTGTGCTGCACGGTTCGGACCGGGTCTATGAAGTCGATGATGAGGACATGACGGCCTCGCTGACCACACGGGCACAGGAGTACACGGCAAGTCTGCAGGCCGCTGGATTTATCGTGGAGAATCAGGTCCATGAAACGCCGGGGCTGGCGCGGTCCCTGCGGCTGACCCTGATTCGGATACTGCAGGAGTGCACAACCAATATCCTCAAGCACGCCCAGACGCCGGCGAGGGCATGCTTCGCAGTGCATACTAAAGACCAGTCCATCAATTTGACGGTCCGGAATCAGTTGCCGACCGCACGGCTTAGGACCACGTTGCCTGTTTCCGGATTCGGGATGATCGGGATGCAGGAACGGGTGGCGTTGTTCGACGGGACGCTGTCCTATGGGCCCGAGGGCGGGGACTGGGTGGTCCGGGTGAGCTTTCCTCAGCGCCACGTCTGACTTTGGGGCTCTGCACAGCTTCGAGACGCTCGATCGCCGCATACCAGGATCGACCGGTCAGCCCCGCAGGGGGATCGAGTCGTGTCGCACCATGTGCTGCACCGCAGCTAACGACCGGTTGGTTGCCCGCAGGGCGGTGACGCGGCGTGGGGAACCCGAGAAGTAGTGCACCGTGGGCAGCCAGGCCCGGGGGCGGTCACGGTTGCGGAACGGCCCGAAGAGTGCAGTGACGCCGTGCAGTCTGGCCGCCTGGACCACGGTGACGCGCTCGGAGAGCAGTACCCGCCGAGCGGCAAACAGGCCCACAGACTCGTCCGCGCTAATCCCAGTCCGCAGGATCCGGCCAGTCCAGGTCGCCAGTCCCAGTGCCAGGAGGCAGATGGGGATGGACCATCCTCTCGAGAAGTCGAGCACCTCGATGCTCAGCGTCCAGGTGCCCACGACGACGCCGGCCAGCACCACGGCGGCGATCAGATTCCCGGCCAAGAGCCGGACTCCGCCGGTTACCAGCTGGATGCTGCTGCGGTAGCGGGGCAGGTGGTCCTGGACCAGCAGGGCCGCCATGGTCCGCGGGAGGGAGGGAAGCACCAGGTTGCCGCCCAGCTGCGATGAGCTGTCCAGGGTCAGTACTGACAGGCGCACCCGGCCGGTGAGCTGTTCCATGGCATTGCGTTGCCACACCACTCCTTGGACGGCGGCCGGGTTGATAATGCGTTGGTGGGTGGAGAACAGCCCGTACCGGATGCGCAGCCGGCCATCAGCCAGGGCGTGCACAGTGAAGTCGTGATACTTCAGCACCGTGGCGGCCACGCCGATGCCCAACACGGCCAGGACGATCAACACCAAGGTGGGTAAAGAACCTAGGCCGGTGATGAAGCCGTCCTCAAGGACTTGAGCCAGGCCGAGGAGCTCGGCGATCTCCAACAGGCCGAACGCCAGCGGCGGGACTAAGACGATCACCTGTCCGTAGATCAAACTCAACAGCACCAGATCGACCAGCCGGGTGCGGTAGACCAGTCGTTCGCCTCCGGCCGTTGCCTCACCGACACCGAGCGGGCGGGTCGGCGCCGGTGTGGCAGCGGTGCCTTCTGAAGAATTGGATGGGCCGCCTTCGGTTTCTGCGGTGGGCTTGGCGCAGAATCCCGGAACAGGAGCGGGTGAGGGCTTGTCCTGTTCCGTCCCAGTCGCCCCGGCATGGACAGCGAAGCGCTGGAACAGAGCCAGTCGCTCGGCGTCCAATGCCTCCAGGGTAATGCGGGATCCATCCTCGCCGGTTTGTGCGCAGATCACCTCGGTGAGGCCGAAGAGTCGGTAGGACCAGGGCCGGCGGTCATCCACGGAGTTGACCAGGTCCCACGGCAAGAACTCCGATCGGCGAGTCAACAGCCCGGAATCCATCTGCACACCCTGACTGGACACGGCGTAGCGTACGGTGAGTACCCGGATCCAGGGGCCCATGACGATCATGAAGATGCCCAGGCCCACGAGGAACTGCCCGATCGTGCGCCACGGTTGGACCCAAGTACTGAGCCACACCACCATGCCGACGGTGCCGATGGCTAGCGAGGGCAGATCGGTGAGGTAGCGGGCCAGAACCAGCCGGGGACTGTTGCGGAACCGGTCGGTTGTCACAGTCAGCGTCGTGTCCTCGCAGTGATCCTCAAGATGGGAGACAGGGGGGATGGCGAGTGCGTCGGGGTGGTCGGTTTCCGTGACGGGGTCCCTGCGGCCTACGGTCGAGGCGCTCATGCCGACCCCACCGTGTCCGTCATCACCGGATTGTTGCCAAGGCGGTTGGACGGAACGCTCTGCTTGGTCAGTGCCGACTCCTGGCGGCGCCCCTCAAGGCCAGTCAGGACCACGCGCTTGATGCGCTCAGCCTCGTGCGCCGGTACCGGGCCCAGGGACTCGCCCTCGACCACACAGGTGAATCGTACGGAGGCCAGTCCGAAGAGGCGCTGCAGCGGACCGCTGATGACGTGGATGCTCAGAATTTGAGGAACGGCCAGGTTCATGGTGTGGCGAATCAGCAATCCCTTGGCCACGTACACCTCCTGTTCGGTCACCGTGTAGCTGTAGTGACGGTGGCGCAGCAGGTTGCCGAACACCAGATCCGCCACCCCGACAAGGCCCACCAGGCCCACCACCGGCCAGAACAGCACCCCGACCACCGGGTGATCCCACCAGCGGGCGATACCGACGATCACCCCCCCCAAAACAAGGCAGGTCAGGACGGTGTTGATGTGCCATAAGCGCAGAACCTTTGTCGGCAGCCGGTGGGTTCCGGGTGCGACCAGGGATCGATCCGTGGTGCCGTGAATGGTCATGGTCGGTCTCCTGACGAGCTAAGTAGTGAACGGGCCGCAGGTGAATTACCGCGTCTATCTTCAGTCTGTCCCAGCCGACGGCAATTACCCACCACCGTCGGTCTAAACCTGCCTCCCCCTTAAGTCGGAGGTCGGCCATATGTCAGGTGCGGGGTCGGTTGTCACCGCCGACACCGGAAGCCTCGGTGCCGGCACTGGAGTGTGGAGTTCCAGTGCCGGCACCGAGGCTAGGTGCCGCGGTTTGATGGATTGACTCGATGATCTACAGGACGGTGTGTCCCTCGTTAAGCCATCCGCAGACCCGGGACCAGTTGTTCCGAACTCAGCTGAGAACGAAGTCGATACGGCGCGTGCCGTAACGACACGAGTAGCGGATGATCTGACTGATCAGCGCACTCATGGTTCAGGCTGCCTGAGGTGTGTCAGAGCAGCCCGACGGCGCGCAGCACCATCTCTACGGCGTAGGCGTAGCCGGCGCGGGCAGCCCAGCGGTCGACGAGGGCCCGGTTGTTGCGTGCGAAGGCGATGGCCCGGTTGATTCCGGCGACGCCGTACTTCCAGACAAGGCTGCCGAGTCGAGCGATGACAGTAAACATGGTGGTCTCCTTATAGGTGAAGTGATTGATACTGTCCGGCAATCGGCTAGATTATTTCTTTTGTTCTGCCTTGCCGGTAATTCAATCTTTGAGCATGAAGGGAAGTAACTACTACCAACAAAGGTTGGAATTTGACGGCTATATTTGTATACGCGTGAATCGTCCTTGGGTGGGCGCTAATCCGGTACCTCCGTGGGGGCCAGCTTCACACGGAGGTAGCCCTCTCGCTCCTCCGCAAGGCTGAGGCGAAATCGGTCGAGGGCGGCGAGGAGTGCTGTCATGGGGTCGGCTACGGACCAGTGCGCGACCGTCAGTTCCCGAATCTTTTGCACTGGTTCTCGAAGTCGTGTGCACGGCGGCGAGTGGCAGGGCAGGGCGCCATCGACGGCCTCGTCGTTGAGGCCAACGAGGAGTCGTGTGGGGATCTTACGGGCCGGACCTACAGTGGCCCCCATGGACCCAGACGCCGAGGTCCAACTTCGCGCAGGGAAGCGTCGGTGAGCGAGGTGGCAGTGAGGGGTCGGTCGGCGGGTAGGACGCAGCGGGAGAGGACGTCCGTGGCGGTGTCGGTGCTGGTCTTCGTGGTGTCGATTGTATGGGTCTGGTGGCGCAGCGACGAGTGGGCGGTGCTGTCCGTAGATGATGATGCCTCGGCGGTGTTTCAACGGTCATCTTGCACCCCGAAAGACCTCGCTCCAGCCTCAAAAATGATCGGTTGTTGGCACTGTTTTGGGCGCGGTGTTAGGTCACCGCCAGCCCTTCCTAGCCAGAGGTGACCAACGGCAGCACGTTTGCCGCCGTTCCAAGGGCAATGCCTAGCCCTACCAGCCCAACTTGTAGGCCGAGCCCATCGAGCATGTGGCCATGGATAGTTTTGTTAACCAGCTCGCGTAAGTGCTGCACGTCGTCATAGGTGAGCTGCTCCCCTCCATAGCTCTGTCCGAACTCTTTGAGATGATCAAATCGAGCCTCACTGTCTCGCAGCTTCGCGCGGGCCTTGTGCCAAGCCCAGACAATCGCGCTGAAAGAGATGACGGAGGCCAGGAGGTTCAGCACGATCAGCAGTGTGGTCATGAGTACTAGTCAATCAGCGCCAACGGTTCAGCTTCTTCCTACGGATTAAGCCCCGTATCCCAGTAACGGCGTAGGAACCGTCCCACTGATTGACTAGTACCTCTGTCTCACAAACGGGACTGATGAAGGTCTAGTTTCCAGTTGGGTGTTGCTGCTTTCGGGCCGCTCCCGGCGCGACATACCCCAAATGTGGCGCCTGGCCCCTCCACATCTCCTCCACTCCTAGGCTGAGATACCGGTACACCGTCGCCCGACTGACCCCGATGATCTTCCCGATATCCGCCGGAGCCAGCCCCTGGGCCTTCAGGTCCCGGGCGCGCTTGACCTTCGCGTCTTCGGCGGTGACCTCTCGTCGACCGGCCTTCCGGCCGTGTTCGGCGGCTATGGCCATGCCGGCCCTGGTGCGCTCGGCGAGTTGGTCGCGCTCGAGCTGGGCGAACGCCGACATCACCGTCAGCATCGCCCTGCCCATCGGACCGGTCGTACTGATCCCCTCGGTGACGCTTCGAAAGTGCACACCACGCTGCTCGAGATCATCGATGAGCGCCAACAAGTTCCTGGTGTTGCGCCCAAGCCGGTCCAGTTTCCACACCACCACCTCATCCCCCTCCCGCAGATGGTCGAGGAGCTTGTCCAGCTCGGGACGACTCGCCCGCGTCCCGCTGACACCGTGGTCGGTGAAAATCCTCGTACACCCTGCAGCTTTCAATGCCGCGTGTTGCAGATCGGCGTTCTGCTCCACCGTGCTGACCCGTGCATATCCGAAACTTCCCACAATCACTCCCCTACCAGCTCATCAAAGGCCTACTTCTGCTTTACTGAGACTACTGCACGTAAGACACGTTGCTGGGACGCGACCCGTCCGACTACTCCCCCGCCGCTACTGGGGAGCACCGACGCACGACCGAACCTTGCATTATGCCCAGTCAAGGGATCCTTCCCAAGAACGGTCGCCAAAATGCATCTCAGTGTCGCGACATTAGGAGTATGGGCGGAGCCCCTGATCGTTCTCTCGACTACTTCCCTGACGTGTGTACGGACTGAGCCCTTGACGCCGCAGACCGTGTAAAGCAAACTTTGCTATGTAAAGCAACATGTACATACCGGGGAGGCGTCATGACCGATCAGAGCGTACGAACGACGTGGGGTCGCACGACCTTCGGCGGAGGCCGTTTCCCGGCCATGGCGATCGCCCTGCCGTGTGGAACGGTGATCGCAGCTCTCCTGGGTCTTCTGGCGGCCATGCTCCGTATCGGGGAATCGAATCCCTTGGTCATTGGAGTGGTCTTCGCGGTGTGTTTCATCTTTCCGGCGACGCTGCTTGTCTACATCCTCGTGGTCGACCGGTCGACGATGAAGGGAGCTGCTGAACGGCCGGAGGAGTCCGTGGAATTCGGTTGGTACGACAAGGCAGCAGCCGGCGCGCTGGGGGACATCGTGGTCGTGGCCGGTATCACCGCCCTAGTCCTTTCTTTCATCCCAGACAAGTTCGCTCTCGATCCGGGACTTCTGCTCGCCGGCGTTGTTTGTCTGGCCTTCGTCTCTGTCGGGGTTCGCTATCTGATCCAGCGACACCGAAGCTGACATGCAGAACCTTGTCTGCGAATCTCGCCAGGCCCTGGCCTGGTCCCAGCAACGACTCGCCGACGAGCTCGGCGTCTCGCGTCAGACCATCATCTCCATCGAGCGCGGACGCTTCGATCCATCCCTGCCCTTGGCCTTCCGCTTAGCGGCGACCTTCGGGACCACCCTCGAGGAGCTCTTCTTCCCCGAGCAGGACGCTTCCTCAAGTGATGCTTCAGTCCCACCGAGCACCTCACCACAGTCCCAGCCGTGACACCACGGACGAACAGACAAAAGCACCAGAACGTGGTTGGGCTGGCTTCGCTGACACTGGCGTTCGAGGAATCGTTCACCGCGTCGCTGCGGTTCAGGCCCGGGCGTCGTCGCCGAGGTGCCGGTAGATGGTGCCCCTGGAGACCCCGAAGGTCTCGGCGATCTGCTGCACCGTGTACGTCTTCTCGTCATACATCGCCCGAGCCTGCCGGGCCCTGTTCGGCGTCATCTTCACCCGGCCCCCACCCGTCCGGCCCCGGGCCCTCGCCGCAGCCAAACCGTCCTTCGTGCGCTCCACGATCAGGTCGTGCTCGAACTCAGCAATCGCCGCCAACATATGGAAGAACAACCGCCCACCCGGAGTCGTCGTATCAATCCCCTGAGACAAAGCCTTCAACCCGATACCACGCCGCTCGAGCCCGTCGGCGACTTCCTTCAAGTTCCGCACCGACCGGCCCAACCGATCCAGCTTCGTCACGACCAGAGCGTCCCCAGACCGCAGATACTCCAGCGCATCATCCAGGGCCGGGCGCTTCGCCAGCACACCCGAGGCGTGTTCGATGAAGACCTTCTCGCACCCGGCCGCCTCGAGCGCATCGGTCTGACCATCCAGATTCTGCTCCCGCGTAGAAACCCGCGCGTATCCAACAGCTGCCATGAGCCAAACTGTACCGCCAACGTGCCTAACAGCACGTAGCTCTCGGACACGAGCCATGGAACACGACACGCCGTCCTCGGCGCTTACAACCGGAAGTGTCTCGTGGACGGTCGTCTGTAAAACCCTCGAGTCGGTGCTCTGAGGACGGTAAGCGACCGGATCCCGGGAAGTCGTTCAAGAGGGGTTATTTCGGTAGCGTCGTGTTTCGTGATCGCACTGCCAACACCACCGACGCTGTCTGAACCCTCGACGATGGTCAAGACGTCCTATCTCGTCGGCGAGCAGGCCGACATGCTCCACCGCGGCTCTGACACAACATGGCTGCGCGGGGCGAGCCATGATTTCGATTCGTTCGTGGCAGACAGGGTAGGGGTACGACAAAGGTGGCGCGTTCCGTCTGAGCTGTTCTGGTTCACCTCAGGTGAGTACTACATCGGCTCCCTCGTCATCCGGCACCAACTGACTAGCGACGAAGGCGGCGGCCACATCGGATATCACGTTGTCTACCCTTGGCAACGTCAAGGACATGCCACCCGAATGCTTCAAGACGCCCTCGTGAAGTGTTCCGCCCTGGGCATCGAAAATGCACTCCTGACCATCGCTCCTGAAAACACCGCCTCGCTGACGGTGATGCGCCGTCACGGAGGAATCGCTGATGGGGTGAACGACGAAGGCGATCTTCGCTTCTGGATAAAAACACTGGCAGCGAGCTAACCGGGCTGTGAAGGGATCGAGATGAAAGGAAGATCAGCTTCGTCCTGACTCCGTCAACGCGACCCAAACGCCACCTGACATCTCTGTCTGTGCTGAAGACCTCTTTTGCGGGTACCGCGTGGGGGGTGTCCATGATCCCTCGGGCGGCCCATCGTCGGCATATTCACGAAGCAGTGAAGTGTCCACCGCGGTGCTGTTTGCTCTAATGAGTGCATGATTCGTTTAGCGCAGGAAGACGACATCAGGTCGATGATGAGCATCGAGCGTGCCGCCGACGCCGTCTTCCGTGACATCGGCATGGCAGCCATCGCGGACGCTGAGCCGATGCCGGCTGACGCTCTTCATGGTTACCAACGCAGCGACAGGGCATGGGTCGACACTGATGATCTCGGTCGGGTCGTGGCGTATCTTCTCCTCGAGGTCCTCGACGGCGTTCCCCACATCGAGCAAGTCTCGGTACACCCGAGTTATGCGGGCCAAGGTAAGGGACGCCAGCTCATAGAAGCCGTCGCCGAATGGGCAGGACTGCAAGGATTCTCCTCCCTGACGCTGACCACCTTCACCGAAGTGCCCTGGAATGCTCCCTACTACGCACGCCTGGGCTTCGAAGCCGTTCCGGCGAGCCAACTGTCACCAGGGCTGAGGCACGTCCGAGCCCATGAAACCGCCATAGGACTGGATGAGTGGCCGCGGACCGCCATGCGACGCGCTCTCAGCAACTGATGTTCAAAGGAGAGCTTTCCTACGCCCCGCCGTCGAGGACTCTGCATCGGATGCCCCGAATCGCCACAACCCGCAGCGGGTCGTTGTCCCGGTGTCAGTCGCGGAGAATCTACTCATGATGGGTACAGCCAAGGTTGAGGGCCTCGTGGTCCGGATCGGCGGGCAATCCCGAACCGAGACCCTCCAGGCACTGTATGATGCAGGCGTGCAGCTCAATGCCCATGCGGAGACGCTGCTCGCTCACCCAGCCTTTGATGCCCCCGTGGGTCGAATGCTGCAGATCGTGGAACGCACCGTAGGCCAGCTCGGCTTCGAGCATGGGGGTGTTCAGTCCCACGTCTTCGCTGCCGCAAGGAATCAGGGCCTTGATCTATGTCCCTTGGTGACCGGACCCTACCTCCGGTTGGCGAACATGGGGCAGGCGAACGCCCCGGATTCCGTCCTATCCGCAGGCCGCGGCCCGACCGGAGCGATCCACATCGCCTCCGAGCCCGTCAGCGAAGACGTCGAGTATCCCAAGGGGTTCTACCTTCGTATCGTGGACGGGCAGCCCTGGCTGCGAGGCTATCGCTGCGATGACACCTATGTCTGGGCGCCACGACAGCGGCTCGCGTTCCTTCTACCGGAGAACGAACAGGGTCCCGCCGCTTGATAAGCGAATTCCTTGCTGGAATCTGCTCACCACCAGCCCACCATCAGACGTTGCTGACGATCCGGTCAAAGGATCCATTGATGAGATCCACACCAATCGCATCACCGGGCGATGGCGCTCACCCGCACCACCGGTGGAGCCCACAGAAGCCAATATTCAGACGCAGAGCTTGGCACTCAACTTGAGCCGCGGATGCTAGCTGAAGGTGGTTCGGCGTCACTATTAGAAGCAGTCCGTCCGCTGCCTTAACCTCGGGCTTTCATGAGGTAGTTGCTGGCGGGGGTGTGTTCAAGGGCTGAAAGGTGCCCCTGACGTGGGAAAATGTTGTTACCACACAGCAGATTCCGACCATATCGAGGGAGCACCTTCCAGGTGAGCAACACTACCAACTTGTACCCATCCGTCCG
>NZ_SSWH01000022.1 GCF_004803505.1 Arthrobacter echini | reverse complement strand
GAGAAGTGTTCTAGTCGATGCCCTCTTTACCGGAGTTCCGTTGCCTCACCAGCGGCGACACGCCCAACACCGAGCTTCCTTGACCACCCCGCCCTCCGCTTAACTACACGGCATTGCCCCTAGGGGTGCCTGCCGACGTCGCGCCTGGTTCTGCGCAGACTCGCCACCGTGGCGACGGCGATCGTCGCACCGATGAAGAGCAGCGAGAACCAGATGGGGATCTCGGGCACCCAGAGGAGCGGCTCACCACCGTTGATGAAGGGCAGTTCGTTGACGTGCAGGGCGTGGAAGACGAGCTTCACGCCGATGAACGCGAGGATGACGGCGAGTCCCTGGGCGAGGTAGACCAGGCGTTCGAGCAGTCCACCGATGAGGAAGTAGAGCTGGCGCAGGCCCATCAGGGCGAAAGCGTTGGCGGTGAAGACGATGTACGCCTCGTTGGTCAGCCCGTAGATCGCAGGAATGGAGTCGACGGCGAAGATCAGGTCAACGAAGCCGATCGCGATGATGGTCAGCAGCATCGGTGTGACGTAGCGTGTGCCGCCGAGCCTCACCGTGAGCCTGTCCTCGTGGTATTCGTCCGTGACCGGCAGGACGCGGCGGACGAGCGTCATGAATCTGCCGTCGGCCGGATTGGATTCGTGACTGCCGAAGGCCTGCCGGTAGGCGAGGAACAGCAGTAGTGCGCCGAAGAAGTAGAAGGTCCAGGAGAAGTTCTCGATCAGTCCGGCGCCGATGGCGATGAATCCTCCGCGGAGCACGAGGGCGATGATGATGCCGACCATCAGTACCTTCTGCTGGTACTTCTTCGGCACCGCGAAGCCCGTCATCACGAGCAGGAAGACGAACAGATTGTCGATCGACAGGGCCTTCTCGGTGAGATAGCCCGCGAAGTACTCACCGCCGAACGTCCACCCGGACACCATTCCGATCCCGACGCCGAACAGGAGTGCCAGGCCGATGTAGAAGGCGGACCAGCGGGCGGATTCTCCGATGGTGGGTTCGTGGGGTGTGCGCACGTGCGCGAAGAACTCGTAGACGAAGAAGATGATCGTCACGGCGATGGTGATCAACCAGATCGTGAGGGTGACCTGCATGAGCTGCTCCAGGGGTAGGCGTCGGATCCGTGCGCCAAGGTCTCCTCCGCCCGGATGGAACCGGAGCCGATGACCCGGGATGCTTGAACGCATCCGTAGTGACGGGTCGATCGCAGTCGGGAGTACTCCCCTTGATACATCGATGCTAGCGCATGGAACTCGCATGATCCCGGATTACTGGTGGGACAGCCTCTTGCGTTCGTGGCAGGCTACGGGGCTGCGAACCCGTCCATCCTCGTCTCGTAGGACTCCGGTCGGCGCGTGAAGACCGTCCTCCCGTGGCGCACCGAGCACAGGACCGCCGCCTGGTGCTGCACGGCTTCCTGATCGGTCGTGCAGTCGAGGACGATGCAGTGGGCAGGTTTGCCCTCCTCGATGCCGTAATGATCCTCGATCCCGAGGTTCTTCGCCCCGTGGGTGGTGATGAAATCGAGCGCTTGGTCGAGGTGCCGACCCGAGAGCATGTGCCCGACATGGAGTCCGGCTTCGAGGATCCGTAGCAGGTTGCCCTCACCCACCGGGTAGAACGGGTCGGCGATGGAGTCCTGTCCGAACGCGACATTGAGCCCGGCATCGGTCAACCGCTTGATGGGAGCCACACCCCGGGGCGCCGGAACCATGTCCCGCCCCTGAAGATGGAGGTTCTCGGTGGGGCAGATGGCGAAGTGGATGTCGGCGGCGAGGAGGTTCGGCACGAGCTTGGCCATGTACCCCTCCGCGTAGTAGGCCATCGCGACGGCGTGACTGGCCGTCACGGACACGTCGAGTCGGCGCTGCGAGGCAAGAGCGGCCATCACTTCGATGAAGCCGGACTGCTTGTCGTCGATCTCGTCGCAGTGCACGTCGATCGCAACGCCGTACTTCTCGGCGAGATCGAAGATGTACTCGAGGGAGGCCACGCCGTCCTCGCGTGTGGCCTCCAGGTGCGGGACGCCGCCAACGGCGTCGGCACCCATGGCCACCGCCTGCTCGAGCAGCTCACGACCGTTCGGGTACGACAGCACCGTGTTCTGTGGGAAGGCGACGATCTGGATCTGCACCCAGTCCTTCACGTCCTCGCGTAGCTGGAGCAGGGCCTTCAGGCTTGTCAGATCGTCCTCGGTCGTATCGACCTGAGACCGAATGAACCCGGTGCCCTTCGACACCGCGAGCCGCGCAGCAGACAAGGCATTGTCGTAGACCCGGTCGAAGGTGATCAGGCCGCGTTCTTTCTGCTCGGCGCGGATCTGGGTGGCCTCGAAGAGAGTACCGGAGTCGTTGCGCCGGGTCAGTCCTTCTGTCCCGGCATAGTCGAGATGGATGTGCGCGTCGACGAAGGGAGCCACAACCAGCCGCCCTGCGGCGTCGAATCTCTCGGAGCGATCCGCGTCGGACGTGTCGGAGGCGCGCTGCCCGGCGGGAACGATGGCACCGAACACGCCGTCATCGATACGAATGTCCCAGTGCCCCTCGCGGCCTTTCAGCGTGGCGTTGATGATGTCCATGATCAGTCCTCTCGACCGGAGTTCCTGTGGCGGCTGTGCTTGTCGCGTAGTCCGTCCTGTTGCCCAGTGTGTCTCCCTGACGGCACAGCCACGAAATCACTGGTTCTGCCCGGAGCGTGGTTGACATCGTCACCTGTCAGCGGTCACGTCCACCGTCGTGACCGGCGTCAGGAGCCTTTCCGGCACGATCACTGACGACGGCTGTCGTGGTGGGAACGTGATGCCGAGAACTCACAGTTCCCGGACGGACACCAGCTCGTAGTCGATGGCCGAGCTCATCTGCCGGCCCCGGCACGTGAGCTGATGCGGCGGTGTTCGGCGGGCGTGCACCTCCACCTCGACGTTGGCCAGATGGCTCGGCCGTCCCGTCAACCGGATGCGCCAGGTGTCGCCGTCGCGCGTGGTCCCGGCGACGACGTAGTCGTTGCGGCCAGCCGGCCCGAAGTGTTTGAGCGCACCGACGATGGCCGCCTGATGCGGTGAGAAAAGATCTGTGTAGCCGCGCAGGTGGTCGACGTTGATGCGGTCGGCGAGGTGGTCCTCGATCACACGGACGGCGGACTCCTCGTCCAGATTGCCGTAGTAGACGCCGTCGGGCGCCACTACGACGTTGGCAGCGAACCTGTCGCCTCCGACGTGCGCGCACTCCCACACCAGCTCCGGCCAGCGCTCGCCGAGGGCACGCCCTACCGGCCTGCCCCGCACTGCGCAGCACACGTCGTGCTGACCGTGCGTACAGACCAGGATGACGGGCGGATGACCGAGCTCGCCCGGTGAATCCAGCGCCGTGGCAATCGCGGCCAGGTCCTCGTCGCGGTTCCACGTGCCCCACTGCTGGCGGTAGCCGCCGGCACTGCCGAATCGCAGAACCGCCCAGCGGCCCGATCCTCCCGCCGTTCGTCGACCGGGACGCCTCACCAGCAGAATCCGAGCACGCTGGGCCTGCGCGGCCGAGAAGACACGCGCTTTCGTCTCCGGGTCCAGGTCGAGGCCGTCGAAACCATTGATGGGCCAGCCTCCCCGATACTCGATCAGGACCCAGACGAAGCCGCGGGGTGCGGTACCCGCCATCGGGTCGTCCCGCTCGCGCGCAGCGTTCGAGCAGAAGAAGCGGACCGGGCCGGGTACCTCCGCACCATCGCTAGTCAGCGGGAATCAACACCCCGGCGCGCATCAGCCTTTCCACGAGGTCGACGCCGAGCTCGCCCGCTGCATGGGGTTCGCCGTCGAGCATGCGTTCCACCGCTGGTAGTTCCGTCTCGCTGAAATCCAGCCAGCCCACGCGTGTGCTCAGACGTGGGCCCTCCAGACGTGCCTCCAGCGAACTGCGGAGCTGCACCAGCGCCGTCGACCCGAGGTTCCTGACGGAACGAAGCTGTGCCAGGGGACCCAGCGGCGCCGGCCGAGCCTGGCTGCGCCTGGTCCGATGGAACAGAGGTGCCGAATCCGCCGTCGAGATGGCTTCGCGGAGCCGCTCACGGATCAGGTCCAGTTCATCAGCAGGCCCGTCCACGCCGAGCGGCAGAGTGGCCCGCATCTGGGGATCATCGCGCAGCGCCTCGAGCGCGGACTGCGCGAGCTGCTCCGCCAGGGCGTAGCGGGTCCAGTTGTGGATCCCGAGGGTGAGGTGGATCGACACCTCACCCTGGGCCTGCGCTGCATGGAGCCATCCGCGTGGCAGGTAGAGCGCGTCGCCGGGTTCGAGCACCGTATCGATATATGCCTCGCCCTTGGCAGCCTCCGCCACCGTGGAGCGTCGGTCGGTCCACGGCTGGTCCCGCAGTGGATCGGTGTGCACGGGCTCGTGGATGATCCAGCGCTTCGTCCCCTCGATCTGCAGCACGAAGACGTCGTGGACGTCGTAGTGGTCATCGAAGCCACGGTTCTGCGGCGGCGTGATGTACGCGTTCGCCTGGACCGGGTGACCGAGTTCACCGCCCAACCGCGCGCTGAAGTCCGCGATCGGCTCCCAGGTGCGGTGCAGTGCCTGGAGCACCAGAGTGGCTCCGTCGGCGAACCTGCGCCAAAGCGCTGTGTCGTCGAGTTGGTCCGAAATGGTGGCGCCGATTCCCGCTCCCGACGTGAAGTCCGAATTCGGAAGGGTGGTGCCGTCCTTGGCTACACGAAGGAACGGTGCACGCAGTCCTCGCCGTGAGATGAGCTCATCAACGGCGTCGGCGGAGAGCAGGTCCGAGAAGTCGCTGGCCGAACGGGTCAGCAGGGCTGCGCGCCCCCAGACGTCGCTGGCGAACTTCTCGCGGTCGATGTCGATGAGGCGGGTCCCCAGGACGCCGGCACCGGTTGCGGTGACGGCGTCCTGGAGCTCCGTACGCGCAGTGTTCAAGAGCGCTTGCCCTCGTCAGCCGCACCATCGGCACCGCCGTCGTGAACGCCGGGAACGCCCGAAGCGCCGCCGTCCGCGGGGCCTTCAGCCGAACCATCGGCGCCGCCGTCGTGAACGCCGGGAACCCCTGCAGCGCCGCCGTCAGCCGGACCTTCAGCGCCACCATCGGCGCCGCCGTCAGCACCACCATCGGCACCGCCGTCGTGAACGCCGGGAACGCCTGCAGCGCCGCCGTCCGCCGGACCTTCAGCCGCACCGTCGGCGCCGCCGTCGTGTGCGCCGGGAACGCCTGCAGCGCCGCCGTCAGCCGGTCCTTCTACGTCATTGGAATTCTGCTCGTCTGCCATGCTTCCTCCTGAGAATCGAACGACTGAACCGGGCACGGTGTCCGTTGCCCCGTCCTGGCCAGGCATTTCTCCTCGCCTCTTCCCACACTATCGAAGAGCGTCGACCTGTGGGAGCGCAGGCAGCCCCCGACGCACGACGACCGGGAGTGGGCTACCCTCGGCAGGCTCTACCACTCCGTGCTGGTGCGATGGCCGCAATAGGCAAAATGATGAGGACACTCGAGCTAGCTTCGACTTCCTTTCCTCAACCCGTTGACACGCTTGTCAACCGGCGACCCTGTTTCGTCCGCAGCGCTTCGGCGAGAAAGTCACTTGCCAGGTCCCCGTCATCAGGTCGATGAAGCAGATGTTCACGCCGCAGCTCAGCAGCGCAGTAGAGGTTACCGGCCTCAGCCGGGACGGAGGCTATCGGGCCAGGTGTGCCATAACGACCGACCGCATAGAGTTAGGGTAGCCTTTGCTAACGCATTCTGGCTCGAGTCGACATGTAGGCCAAGGAGATGACAGATGGGTCATGGGTGGGAGCACACCGTGCTCAAGGTGCTCGGCGCCCGCGATTTCCGGCTCTCACTGCTCAACCGGGTTGAAATCACGCCGTCGTACCTACGTCTGACGTTCGCTGACGGGGGGCTCCTCTCCGCGGCGACAATCCACCCGACCATGTGGATCCGGCTGTGGTTCGAACACGACGGCAAACCCCACCAGCGTGCGTTCACCCTCGTTGCTCCGGACAGCGCGGCCGGGACATTCGACGTGGACTTCGCCCTGCATCCGGGTGCCGCCGCTGATTGGTCACGTGATGCCCCGCTCGGGGCACCGCTGGATGCCACCCTCCAGGGCAGTAAGTTCGCCATCCCGAGCCCCACACCGACACGACTGGCCGTCGTCGGCGACGCCGCCTCCGCGCCGGCGATCAACTCCCTCCTCGATGCGATGCCGGATACCCCGGCGACGATCTGGTTCGGTCACAACGCGCCCGAGGACCATGCGATCCCCTTGCATTCGCGCCCGGCTGACGATCTCCGGCGCATCGAGTGCATGCGCGGTCCGGATGCGCTCGTCGATGCTGTGACCTCCGAGCTGGTGGGTCGACCGGTCGCCGCGATGCCGGACATGGTCTGGGTCGCGATCGAGACGTCGGCAACCCGCCGGCTGACCAAGAAACTACGAGAGGATCTCGGTGTCCCCAAGCGATCTCTCCATGCGCTCGGATACTGGCGCGCAGCCTGACTCGATGGCGGCGACAGTCGCCTCGAACCATCCCGCCGGGACCGGCACGCCCCGGGGCAGTGCTCGTAAGGCGCTGAAACTCGTCGGAGGCCTGTACGTCACCCAGTACCTCGGCATCGGGTTCTTCACCATCGGGCTCGTCGGCATCCTCCGCGACAGCGGTGTCTCCCTCGCCACGCTCGGCCTGATCCAGCTCATCGGCATCATCTGGCCTCTGAAGGTGTTCTGGTCACCGCTTGTGGACCGCTTCGGGAGCCGCCGACTCGGTCACTACCGGAGCTGGCTACTGATCTTCCAGACCGGCCTGGTGCTCAGCCTGATCGCCCTTGTTCCGTTCACTGACCCTGCCGGATCCCTCGGCATCGTGCTCACGCTGTGCGCGATCTACGTCGTCTGTTCAGCGACCCAGGACATTGCCGCCGACGCGATCGCCGTCCGGATGCTCACCGGCACACTGCGCGGTTGGGGTAACGGCATCCAGGTCGCTGCGACCTACCTCGGCAGCGTCATAGGAGGTGGCCTCAGTATCGCCGTGTACGACAGATTCGGATGGATGGCGGCCCTCGGGCTGCTCACCGCTGCAACGCTGGTCGGCCTCGTTCTCGTCCTGCAGTTCCGCGAACCGGTACGCACGACACCACCTACGGCCCTCAGCAACGGATTCCGCGCGCTCGGCTCGGTCCTCGGGCAGCCCGGATGCCGTCCCTGGGCGTTGGTGACAGTGCCCCTGCTCTACAGTGGGTCCGCCGGCATCTACGCGCTGGTGACCCCCGCGCTGGTCGACGCCGGATGGTCGCTCACGCTCATCGGAACGGTCACCGCGATCATCGCCTCCATCCCGGCGATCCTTGCCGGCGTTGCCGCCGGCGGCGCGATCGCCCGCTGGGGACGCGCCCCGGTGCTGATCATCGGCGTGATCGTTCTGCTCACAGGGAGCATCGGTCTGCTGGTGACGCTGACCGGCGAGGCCCCCACCGCGTTGACCATCATCACGCTGTGCGTCTTCATGAGCGGTTACACAGCCACCAACGTCGTCGCCTACACCGTGACGATGGATTTCTCCCGCCCGTCGACAGCAGGAACCGACTTCACCCTGCTGACCAGCATCGGTCTTGCGGTCTCGTTCATTGCCAGCAGCCTCGGCCTTGCCCTGGCCGGGGTCGTAGGCTATCTCGCGACCGGGAGTCTTGCTCTCGCCCTGGTCCTGGCGGGATGCGTACTCGGCTACCGGCAGCTTCGTGCGATAGCGAAAGCACCTGCGCCCATCGGCGTCGGCTACTGACTATCCGGCACTGCCGTGCGGGACATCCACCAGAGGGCACCTCAGTCGATGGTGGGAACCCGGGTAGCCCGCTCGAAAGCCCGGCCGGGAATGGCATGAGACCGGCGTCGTCGTTCCCTGCCTCGTCGAAACCGCAGAAATGACCACACATCACCATGGCCAGCGGTAACTTCTGCCATCTCGGCCGGTGTGGATCGCTCGGCCGCCCCGGCGCAGTACCGCAGACCAGGACGGCGACGCGAAATCCAGACCTCGAGGGGCGTCCGCACCAGCGGGCGCCCCTCGAACAAGCGCTTGAGTCAGCTGTTCTCGGTGCGGACCGGGCTGTCGCCGTCCTCCTCGAGAGGTGAAGGCGTGTCGCCGTCCTCGGACAGGGCCTCGTGGCCCGCCAGGGACTCGGACAGCTCCTCGTCTGCCGACTCGTCGTGCTGTGGCTGCTCACTGTGGGTACTCATGGGGCGTCCTTCCGCTGGGATCCTGCGCGTCCGACGCCGTGCCGCTCCTGCAGAAGACTGCCGGCGGCGGTGCGACGTCGTGCTGCCACCCTACGCGTATCAGCAGCAGGCTCGGGATCAGACTGCGGCGAGCATCTCGACGTCGTCGTCCGGCTCGGCGTGGGCCGGGCCAGGACCCGCCGCACGCCCGGAAGCTACGGACGGTGGCTGCGCCGTGATCCAGTCCTCGAGGAGCTCCGGCGCCAGCGGTCTGCTGTAGTGGAAGCCCTGGGCCAGATCACAGCCCATGGTGAGCAGCGTGGAGCGCTGGTAGTCCGTCTCGACTCCCTCGGCAACGGCACGGATGCCGACGGCGTGCGCCAGCTGGATGCAGCTCGAGACGATCGCGCAGTCTCCGTCGCTGGTGCCGAGTCCGCTGACGAACGACCTGTCGATCTTCAACTCGTCGATCGGGAATTCCTTGAGATAGGTCAGGCTCGCGTACCCCGTCCCGAAATCGTCGATGGCAAGCCCTACGCCGAGTGCCTTGAGGGTGGTGAGTACCTTGCGCGCCATCACGGGGTTCTCCATGAGCGCCGTCTCGGTGATCTCCAGGGTCAGCAGACTCGGATCGAAGCCGTACCGCGTCAGAGAGGCCTGCACCATGCAGGCGAGTTGCGGGTCGGCGAGTTGCCGGGCGGAGAGATTCACGGCAATGCTGACGGGCGCATTCCCGTCACCCAGTCGACTCCATTGCGCTCCCTGCTGCACGGCCGCATCCAGCACCCAGGCGCCGAGCTCGCGAATCAGACCCGACTCCTCGGCCAGATCGATGAACTCGGCAGGTTGCAGCAGACCGCGTGTCGGGTGCTCCCAGCGCACCAGGGCCTCCACACCGCTGATGACACTCGTGGCGATGGTCATTCGCGGCTGGTAATGGACGCGTAGCTGGCCGCCCTCGATCCCATGCCTGAGTTCCCCGAGGAGGCGCATGCGATTGACCGCGGGGTCCACCTCGGAGGGATCGTGGACCTCCCAGGTGTTCCGGCCGCGCGCCTTCGCCCGGTACATCGCTATGTCGGCCCAGCGCAGCAGCTTCTCGGGCTCGGAGCTCTCGTCGTCGGCGAGCGCAATCCCGATGCTGGCCGAGCAGACCACTTCGAGGCCCTCGATCTCCAGCGGTCTGTTCACCATCTCGAGCAGCCGTTCGGCCAGCACCGTGGCATCGGTCGCGGATCCGACGTGCTCGACGACGACGAACTCGTCGCCTGCCAGCCGCGCCACCGTGCCGGCGCTGCTCAGTGTCGAGGAGAGCCGCTGCGCGACGACGGTGAGCAGCTCGTCCCCCGCGTTGTGCCCGAGACTGTCGTTGACCGATTTGAAGTGGTCGAGATCCACGAACAGCACGGCGATGCTCGCCCCGGGCGCTCGCCCGGTGAGTCCGCGCTCGAGGATCAGCGCCAGTCCTGCACGGTTCGGCAGACTCGTGAGGGAATCGTGCAGGGCAAGGTGCTGTAACCCGGCCTCGGCCCGGACGCTGCGTGCTTCGGACTCCTCTGCACGTCTGCGGGCGGAGACGAGTTCGAGTTCGTACCGGCGGCGTTCGTGGGCGCTGAAGATGATGACACGATGCTCGACACCGCCGTCGTGGTTCACCGACCGGGTCGCCGTGAGCAGGGCTGCCCTGGGCTTCCCCGACGCATCGACGATCTCGAGCGATACCTCGGACACGGTTCCGGTGAGCTGCATCTGGGGGACACTGCGGGTCGTGTGGAGGAGGCGGTCGCCCATCGGCATCATGCGGGCGAGGAAGGTCCCGACGACGTCGTCGCTCGTGTACCCCGTCCAGGCCAGGAAGGTCGCGTTGGCGGCCGTGATCAGCCACTTCTCGTCGGTGATGAGGTAGCCGCACGGTGCGTGCGCGAAGAGCTGCTCGTAGTCCGCCGCGGTGATCATCGCGCGGCTGCTGAGAGGTACTGCAGG
This sequence comes from Arthrobacter echini, assembly GCF_004803505.1. GTDB lineage: Bacteria > Actinomycetota > Actinomycetes > Actinomycetales > Micrococcaceae > Arthrobacter_D > Arthrobacter_D echini. Next base: position 5,950 of record NZ_SSWH01000022.1, on the reverse strand, counting down.
ATGGCCTGTGCAGTCTCCTCGGGCGCGCTGGCCTGGGGGACGTGACCGGTCGCCGCGAGCTCCACCAACGTGCTCCCCGCAAGCCGCTCGTCGAGGTAGCGCCCTACCTCTAGTGGAGCGAGCATGTCCTCGGAGCACTGCAGGATCAGCGACGGGACACGCAGGTCCGCCAGGCGCGAGCGGATGTCCGAGAGGAAGCTGACCCGGGCGAAGGTGCGGGCCGTGTCGGGATCGGTCCGGCAGAAGCTGGTCTCCAGCTCGTCCGTCAGCACGGGTGTGCCGGGATTCCCCATGATGACGGGGGCGAGGGATGCGGACCACGCGAAGTAGTTGCTGTCGAGCGATTCGAGCAGCCCGTCGATGTCCTGCTGCGTGAAGCCACCCACATAACCGTCACCCGGGTCGTCGATGTAGGAGGGCGACGGCGCCACGAAGACCAGTCGGCGGAACCGGTCGGGCTCCTCGATCGCCGCGACGACGGCCATCATCGTCGCGACACTGTGGGCCACGAGGACCACCTCGTGGAGCTCGAGGTCCTCGCACAGTGCCAGGATGTCCGCGGCGTAGCCGTCGAGGGTCGAGTACTTCTCGGGGTCGTAGTGGTGCAGGTCCGAGCGCCCGGATCCCATGTGGTCGAACGCCACGACGCGGAATCCGTCCTCGAAGTAGGGGAGCACGCGACGCCACATGGAACGGTCGCAGCCGAAGCCGTGGGCGAAGAGGAGGACCGGCCCGTCGGGTCGACCGCTGATCCTGACGTTGTGCCGCTCCGCGAGGGCTGATGGTGCGCTGTCCACTGGTGCATCCGTTTCCTGAACAAGGGATCTGAGCAGCACGATCTGCTGCCCTGCCAGGTTCTCTCGGCTCGCGGCGATGCATCGTAAGGCAACGGCCGGCCCGTCCTGCCCGTCGAGAAACCTCAGGTCATCGAAAGCTGCGCTTCGAGTGCACTTCGCAGCTTCTTGAGACCATCGCGGATGCGGGTCTTCGCCGTCGCCACGGGTACCCCGAGCCGCTCGGCCACCTCGACGTAGGTCAAGTGCGAGAAATAGGCCAGGGAGATCGCCTCGTACTGCACGGCCGAGAGTACAGCCAGGCTGGCACGAACTCGCTCGGCCTCCTCCCGTCCGGCAACCTGCTCCGCAACCTCGTCGAAGCCCTCGGACCAGTGCCGCCTGCCCCACAGCTCGTCACGCACAGCACGGGAATGTTCCGAGCGCAGCCGGTCCACCGCACGCCGGTGGGTCAGGGTCATGAGCCAGGAGATCGGGTGCCCGAGGGCTGGTTCGTACCTGTGCCCCTGCTCCCAGACCATGAGGAAGACCTCCTGTGTCACCTCGGCGCTGGCCTCAGGATCACCGAGGATCTTGCGGGCCAGCCCGAAGACGCGCCGCGAGCATGCCCGGTAGAGCGACTGGAAGGCCTGGGCGTCCCTGAGCCCCGTCGCCACCAGGAGCGCCGTGAGATCAGGAGCTTCTTCCGACTGCTCCGAGCGGAGAGGGGGACCAGGTGCGGGCGGCGCGCCGTCGTTGGCGTTCACCGGAAGTGAAGAGACGATGGTGGGGCTTTCTGGCTGAGACCGGAACAGGGCGGCGCCCTGTGCCCTGAATCTAACGCCTTGCACGCCGGGGGTCCACCACCTGCGCCGATCCTGCGGTACGTCCCGCGAGCCAGGACTCCGACGGAGCCCGGAATCAGGCTTCGGCCGGGACCGATGTCCGGGTGATGACGAGCGTCGGACACGGCGGGTCGAGCAGGAGCTTGTGGGTCACCGATCCCAGCGACATCGCCGATCGCGCCCCGCTGCCGTGCCGACCGATCACCAGGAGCGCAGCCCCGGCAGCCTGCAGGGAGAGCGCCCTCACGGGTCCGTTGACGTCGTCGACCGTCCAGCGCACCTCGAGCCCGGGAAACTGTGCGCGTACCCCGGCGAGCATCTCCGGCTCCGCGAGCGATGCTTCGGCAGCGGCACCCACCGTGGTCACGACGGTCAGCGTCGTACCGGTGCGAGCGGCTTCCTCGGCAGCCCTCAGCAGTGCGGACCTCGACATCCCGGAGCCGTCGACCCCGACCACCACACCACCCGGCTTCGACCCTGCCGCAGCGTGGTCGGTGGGAGGCACGACGACGACCGGTGCACTCGAGTTCAGCGCCACCTGAAGCGCCACCGACCCCTTGAACTCCCCGCTGGCGGCATCCTTCCGGTCAGCTCCGAGAACGAGCATCGGTGCAGTGGCAGCAAGGCCCAGGAGTGCCTCCACGATCCCCCCGCAGTGCAGGTAGGTGCCGACGCGCAGATCCGGGTGCTCGCCGACCACGCGTGAGGCCTCCCGACCGATCAGCTCGCGACCGCGCTTCACCTCGTCGGCGAAGGAACTGCCGGGAGGCAGCAGACCCGGATCGGCGACCGCATGCAGCACGGTGACGGGTGCGGACAGCGACGCCGCCCGCGCTGCGGCCCAGTCGACGACGGCGCGGTCGCCGTCGGGATCACGGACGGCAACGAGCATCGGCTCCTCGGGGCCCGCGACGGGCTGTTCTGTGCCCGGATCCGGAGTGGTCGCCATGATTGCTGGGATTCCTTTCAGGAAGTGAGGTTTTCCGCTGTGGGAAGGTATCAGCCGGGCAGTCGTCCATGCGACCCTCTCAGACGACAGACACCAGGGGCAGGGCCTTTCGGCCCTGCCCCTGGGTCGGGAGGCGAGGAGCTACGACTCCACCGTCTCCGTCTCGATCACTTCCTTGCGCACCTGGCCGCTCACGACCTCGTCGTGGGTGTGTGCCTCGCGACTGATCCGAACGCGCTCGATCGGTACGACCTCCATCTCCACGCGCGGCTTCTCCTCGTACAGGACCACCTCGACCACGTCGCCGTCGAACGCGGTCTCGACGGCGGAGTAGAGCTGCTCGCGCTCGGCGTCGGTGTAGGCGGTCTCGCCGTCGTCGTAGTACGCCGCGCCGTTGCTGATGGGCTCACGCTCGACCACGAGTTCCTCGCGCCGGATCTGGACGGTCATGGTGACGTCCTCGGTGACCACACGCTTGACCAGGCGGACTCGCTCGGTCTCGCGGAGTTCGGTTCCCACACGGAGCCGCTCCTCGGAGCGGACCATGGAGTAGTCGTCCCCCTCGGGTCGGGACGAGCGCATGCGCTCACCTTCCGCGCGACCGGCGTCGTCGTTTTCCGCCATGAGTCCGTAGTAGCGCAGCAACTGCTGCTCCTCCTCCGGGGAGAGATGCCCGTCGTGGGACATCTTGGGGGACTCGGACACCGTACTGTGGCTGAAGGGCACGCGGACGTCGTCGCCGGCGAGCTCCGCGCCCTGCAGCGGGACGAAGGATTCCGGGTTGCCCGAGGTATGGGTCACCACGGTGACCCAGCTCGGTTCGCCGGTGGCGTCGTCCACGTAGAGCTGGCCCATGGGGCCGAGCACTGCGCCGTCCTCGCTCAGCACGTTCGCGCCGGCGTTCATGGAGTCCTTCATCTGGTCAAGCGTGATCATGACGGCCCTTTCGAAGAGATGTACCTACCTCACCGTAGGTTCTGGCAGGAGCCATAGCAAGCATGCTTAGTACCGCTGTGCCCTCGAGCAGGTCACCAACCCTGCTCCCTCAGCCATCGGACGGCCAGCTCCATCCACCCCTCAGCACCGCCGCTCCCCTCGGCCAGACCGATGCCGTGCTCCCCCTCGGCGAAGACATGGAGGTCATGGGGAACGGCATGGGCCGCGAGCGCCTGTCCCAGGAGATACGAGTGCTCCACCGGGACGGAGGCATCGGCCGCAGTGTGCCAGATGAAGAACGGTGGGGCGTCCCGCGTCACGAGGCGATCCAGCGAGGTCGCGGCCCGTGTCCGGAGGTCGACGTCGGCACCGAGCAACTCGTCCTGGGATCCCCGGTGCGTGGCCAGTTCCATGGAGACCACCGGATAGCAGAGCACCGCGGCGTCCACGTGCTCCTCGTGCGGTGCCGAGGGCGCGAGTGCCGCGTGACCCGCCAGGTGCCCGCCCGCGGAGAACCCGAGCAGGGCTACGCGCTTCGCGCCGACCGCCCTGACGCGCCGGATCTCCACGCGAACGGCCTCGAGCGGGCCCGGGTGCCGGCTCTGCACGGGATACCGGAACACGCCGGCGCAGATGCCGAACGAGCGCAGCCGTTCGGCCACGACCTCCCCTTCGTTGTCGGACAATTCGGAGTAGCCGCCACCGGGCAGGACGATCACGTGGGAGGAGTTCATGAAGTCACCGTACTTCGCACGTGCGTGGCAAACGGAAAAGCCCCCGGTCGCAGGGACCAGGGGCTCTCTCGGGGTTCTGGAGGGCGCTCAGCCCTCGCACTCGGTGCAGAACTTGTCGCCGTTCTTCTCACGGGCGAGCTGGCTGCGGTGGTGTACGAGGAAGCAGGACATACAGGTGAACTCGTCCTCCTGCTCGGGAATGACCTGGATCAGGAGTTCCTCGTGCGAAAGATCGGCTCCGGGCAGGTCGATGCCCTCGGCGGTCTCGCCGTCCTCGACATCGATCAGCGCGGTCTGCGTGGTGGCGCTGCGCTGTGCCTGGATGGCCTCGAGTGACTCGTTGGCCGGCTGGTCCTCCGGGCGAACGCGTGGCTCGTCGTAATCGGTTGCCATTTGGTAGATCTCCTTCTGTGGGCGGGAACGATGCCCAGATGCCATTCACAACTTCGGCAGCGGTGGAAGTATTCCACACGACGCGAGCAATATACATGCTACGGAGCAGTTTTTTCTTCCCGAAGCGGCAAAAACCTCGAACCGTGCCCCATTATGACGGAAGGCTCCGCGTGTGGTACCAGGATCGAAGCACACACAAGGAGGCATACTCGCAGGTGAACGTGACCTTCACGCAGCGTCCCGGGCAGCACCGTAGTGGTGCACCGGAGCCATCCCGACCGGTGCAGGAGAATGCCATGGCCCCCACAGCCGCACCCGACACGGCCAGCCCCGCGGTGGCCGGCCGCAGCGCCATCCTCACACCGAACGGCGCACTCGACGCCGGGCCCATGGCTGCCATCCTCGCCAATCACGCGATCCCTGGGTGCGAGAGAACGGACCGCTCCGGCCGCTCGCATACGCGCCTGCTCACGATCCCGGCCGGACCACGGCGCGTCACCGTCACCATCCGGCCCGACGACGTCGAACTCACCGCGGACACCGCGGATGACGCCGAGTTCGAGCAGCTCGTGCGGATCACCAGGACGTGGCTGGACCTGGACACGGACGTCGGCGTGATCGCCCGTGCGTTCGACGACGATCCGCTCCTCGGGCCGCTGGTCCGGCGTCGTCCCGGTCTGCGCGCCGTGGGCTACCCGGACGCGTTCGAGGCGGCCATCATGACGGTCCTCGGGCAGCAGGTCTCCGTCGCGGCCGGCACGACGTTCGGCGGCAGGCTCGCCACCGCGTACGGCACACCCTCCCCGTCGGGGCTGACCGTCTTCCCCACGCCGAGAACCATCGCGGAGGCCCAGTTCGAGGAACTGCGCGCGGCCATCGGGGTGACCAGGACGCGGGCAGCGACGGTGCAGCACGTGGCCCGCGCCGTCGTCGACGGTCTGGACCTGGATCCTTCCGGCGACCACGCCGCGCTGCGGAGGCAGCTGCTCGCCCTGCCAGGCATCGGCCCCTGGAGTGCGGACTACCTGATGGTGCGCGTACTGCGCGACCCGGACGCCTTCACTCCCGGTGACCTGGTGGCACGGCGCGCCATGGGTGATCCGGGTATTCGCGCCGCCGAACGCCTCGCCGAGGCGTGGCGCCCCTACCGCGCGTACGCCCTGTTCCACCTGTGGACCGCCTCCACGTACCGCGAGGCCTAGGTGTTCTTCCCACGGACGTTGTGTACGCGGTCGATGGGTGATTTGCCTTTGATGCCGGTATGGGGTCTGTGGTGATTGTAGTCGTGGATCCAGGCTTGGTAGGTGTCGGCTCGGGCGG
>NZ_SSWH01000021.1 GCF_004803505.1 Arthrobacter echini | reverse complement strand
CGGCCGGGTACTAGATCCAGGAGCCTGGCCCGCGTCTTTCCGTGCTTGTCGCGGGTGAGATCGACCATCCCGGTGAGCTCCTTCGGGCCACGCTTGCGGGGATCGACGTGGTGCCAGATATGCTCGTCGACGCCGAGCGTCGTGACATTCTCGAACCGGGACTCATCATCCGCAAGACGCCGTAGTTCGGGCTCGATCGCACGCCATACCGTCTTCCACGAGGTCCCGAGCTGCCGGGCCAGGCCAGCGATGGTCGCGTGTTCCCGGCGGAGTTGCCCAATCGCCCAGATGATCGCGCGGGTGGTGATCGATCCGCGCGCTGCGACGAGCGACGTGAACTGTTCCACGAACGTCCTCTTGATGCAGTGCGCGTCGGCGCATCGCCAGATACGTTGCCGCCAGACCACCCGGACCTGACTCGCACCGGGGACATCGTGGAGCACGCGGCGGCGCCGGCCGCGGCCGACAGCGATGCTCCCGCACCCCGGGCACCCCATCACCTGCGGCGACGTCGAGACAGTCACCGTCAGCAGCCCCTCATCACGCTCGACCTTCTCGACGTGGACTCCGTCGAGACCGACCAATAGGTCGCAGCGCGAACAAGGATCGATGGCAGAGCGCGCATCAACGCACCCCGAAGTAGCATGAGACACGTCGAGGTCCTCGGGTCGGGTCAGTCAGTTAGCGCTTCTGATCCTCGGGGACCTCGACCCCTTCACGCCACCTCTGACCTAGCTAGCCTCAAACACCTACCCCCACCGGATGTCCGAAGAGCCCCTTAAGGTGTGCGCATGAATACCAAGCAGTGCTCCCACCATGTTGAGGAAGTTTCACGCCCTTATGCGCAGCGGAACGGCTTCGAGAGGGACAATGTCTGGTTCATGCTGAAGCTGCACGAAGAGGTAGTCGAACTCACCCAGACTTATCGGATGAAGACCGGGCAAGCACGGCACAATGAATTGCAGGCCCCATAGGTCGAAGCGAGCTTCCGCTCCGAGTTGACCTATGCCCTCCGTCAGTGATGTTGCTGGCTCAGCGCCACAACATGAATTTGGAGTCGGCCATTTAAGACAAGTGGTTGGAATGGTTACCGGACGATGCCAGCGATAGCGGCCAGTGGACGCAGACGGTCAGGAGGGACAACGAGTGCTGATCCGCGCGGCACCTCCCCACGACGGCGAACAGGTGCGCAATATCAGCACGGCCAGCGGTCGTGACAGCTGGAACCCAAGTGTTCTCGTGGTCGCGCCCGGACGTTTGGTGGTGGTCGCCGAGGTAGCCGGCGAGCTGGTAGGTGCCGCGAAGACGCATTTCCATGGGCGACCCGACGGCGATGTCCCTGCCGGTCGCTACCTCGGAGGAGTTATGGTCACCCCGGCCCACCGTCGGCAGGGCGTCGCATTCGCTCTCACCCAGGCGCGTCTGGAATGGATCTATTCCTACACGGATTGTGCCTACTATTTCGCCAATGAACACAACACCGCATCCATCCGGCTCCACGAGCAGTTCTGCTTCCACCCTCTCGGCAGCTTCGCCGAGATCCACGGCGTCACCGCAGACAACGGACGATCCAAGCTCATCCTCTTTAAAGCATCCCGCGGATGAGGCCATTAGCGGGCATACCAGCTGCAGACACTCGAGGAGGACGAGCCCATGACAATGTTCATGCACTCACTAGCTGAGGACCTGCTCGTCTCCCTCGGGCCCACGGGTCGGCTCGTGGCCATCGATGGCGTCGATGGCAGCGGTAAGACGTCCTTCGCTGAGAACCTTGCCGCGGTCATTCCTCACCGTTCCGTGATCGTCATCCACGTCGATAGCTTCCTGAACCCTTCACCCATCCGGTACGCCCGGGGTCGTCACTCCCCCGAAGGTTTCTGGAGGGACACCTACAACTACGCCGCTCTGCGCGAGTCCGTGCTCGTCCCGCTCGGGCCCGACGGACATGGCCTGTACTCGCCGGCCTCCTACGATCCGCGGACCGACCAAACGGCGCACACGGAGCCGCTTCAGGCTCCGCCAAACGCACTGGTCCTGGTGGAAGGTATGTTCCTGCATCGCGAGGACCTCGCCGCAACCTGGGACGCCTCAGTGTTCCTGGATGTCCCCTTCACTGAGACCGCAGCACGCCTGGCCACCCGGAACGGCAGCAACCCCGATCCCGAGCACCCCACGATGCACCGGTACGTGCACGGTCAACGCCTCTACTTCAACGCCGCCCGGCCCTGGGAACGAGCCACCTTCGTGATCGATAACAGTAATTTCAGCGCCCCCAGAGTCATCCGACCGAACCACGCCTCCCCCGTTACATGACCGCTGAAAGCCGCTGATCCTTTACTGGACGGCGACCTCGCGGACACCCGGAGCGCCGTCGGCGTTCCAGGCGAACAGTGTCAGGTGCCAGAGGCCTGGCTGTTTGCGTGAAGGATCGATCAACCCGTTGGCGCCCAGGCCTTGCAGCGTCTCTCGAACCGTCCACGACGCTGGTGTGTCACCGGCGGCAACAGCTCCCTGCCAGTCCGCCGCCGCGTCCGCGGGGCTAATCCCGATCGACTGCAAAGCCTCATGGTCACGTAGATCGACAATCCGGTGAGCCTCTACCTCGAATTCCAGCACCTCACGATCAGTGGTCCGGTCGCCGGTGTGGGCGATCATCGCGGCGGCGACACCCTCCGGTGATGAACTCAGATACAGCGTGGGTACCTCCGGCGGTGAATACCGGCCGGCAGAGCGAGATCCTACAAGCGCCAGGTCACGATACGCGGGGTCCACAGCACGATAGAACGAACCTCTCACCGTGCACATCACGGCGCTTTCCCGGCTGATGATTGGTTCAGCTCGTTTCATGACACCAATCTCCCCACCCCGGCGATCTCTTCAGATCGCCAGCTTTACACGTTCGTTGACGATTCCTAGGCGAAGCAGTGATGTGTCCACTGCGGTGCTGTTTGCTCTAATGAGTGCATGATCCGTTTGGCGCAGGAAGACGACATCGGGTTGATGATGCTCATCGAGCGTGCCGCCGACGCCGTCTTCCGTGACATCGGCATGGCAGCCATCGCGGACGCTGAGCCGATGCCGGCTAACGCTCTTCGTCGCTACCAACGCAGCGACAGGGCATGGGTCGACACTGATGATCTCGGTCGGGCCGTGGCGTACATTCTCCTCGATGTCCTCGACGGGGTTCCCCACATCGAACAGGTCTCCGTACACCCTAGCCATGCGGGCCAAGGCAAGGGACGCCGGCTCATAGAAGCCGCCGCCGAGTGGGCAGGACTGCAAGGATTCTCCTCGCTAACCCTGACCACGTTCGCCGAGGTGCCCTGGAATGCTCCCTACTACGCACGCCTGGGCTTCGAAGCCGTTCCGGCGAGCCACCTGTCGCCAGGGCTCAAGCACGTCCGAGCCCGTGAAGCCGCCATAGGGTTGGATGAGTGGCCGCGGACCGCTATGCGGCGTGCTCTCAGCGACTGATGTTCAAAGGCGGGCTTTCCTACGCCGCCGTCGAGGACTCTCCATTGGACACCCCCGCATCGCCACAACCCGCAGCGAGTCGGTGTCCCGGTGTCAGTCGCGGAGAATCACCTCATGATGAGGACAGCCAAGGTTGAGGGCCTCGTGGTCAGGGTCGGCGGGAGATCCCGAACCGAGACCATTCAGGCATTGCGTGATGCGGGCGTGCAGCTCAATGCCTACGCAGAGACCCTGCTCGCCCATCCCGCCTTTGATGCCCCCGTGAGTCGAACGCTGCGGATCGTGGAACGCACCGTAGAGCAGCTCGGCCTCGCCCGCGGAGGCATACAGTCCCACGTCTTCGCTGCCGCAAAGAATCAAGGCCTTGATCTCTGTCCCCTGGTGACCGGACCCTACCTCCGGTTGGCAAAAATGGCGCAGGCGAACGCCCCGGATTCCGTCCTATCCGCAGGCCGCGGCCCGACCGGAGCAATCCACATCGCCTCCGAACCCGTCAGCGAAGACGTCGAGTATCCCAAGGGGTTCTACCTTCGTGTCATAGACGAGCAGCCCTGGCTATGAGGCTATCGCTGCGATGACACCTATGTCTGGGCGCCACGACAGCGGCTCGCGTTCCTTCTACCGGAGAACGAACAGGGTCCCGCCGCTCGATAAGAGGATCCCTTGCTGGAACCTGCTCATCACCAGCCCACCATCAGACGTTGCTGGCGATCCGGTCAAAGGATCCTTGGGTGGGACGCTTACTCAGTGGTGGACGAGTTCAGTGATCGAGGACTGCGAGGAGTTCCGCGAGAGTGTTCTGCTGCTCTGGGCTGAGGGCTTGAAGGAACTCGTGTTCTACAGCCACATGAACCGGAAGAACACTGTCGACGATGGTGCGGCCTGCGTCGGTGAGGTGGACCAGCTTCCCACGGCCGTCACGCTCATTCGAAGTTCGTTCGATGAGCCCCTCGGCCTCGAGCTTGTTCAAGCGTTGAGCGATCGCACTCGAGGTCACCATCGACGTCTCGACCAAGTCTTTCGGGCTCAGGGCGTAGGGGTCCCCGGAGCGGCGAAGTGTCGCCAGGACGTCGAAGGTCGGCGCATCAATTCCCTGAGCCGCGAAGTTCTCACCGAGGCGCACCTCGATCCTCCGTGCGACGCGGGAGAGCCTGCCGATCACGGCCATCGGGCTCACATCGACATCAGGGCGTTCACGGCCCCACTGCTCCAGCACCACCGCAACATGATCCTGAAGGTTTGTGTCTGTCATGGCACCACCCTAGCCAAAAGCTAAGCACGAAGATATATTTGCGTAGTGCTTAGCAAACAGTGGATGGTCCTGCTCCTCACAGCCATCGCTCCCTGCGTGTGGGGAACGACGTACCTCGTCACCTCCGAGCTCCTCCCACCTGACCGGCCACTGCTGGCCGCAGCCCTGCGGTCCCTCCCGGCAGGTGTGCTGCTGGTCATCCTGGTCCGCCGGCTACCGACGGGGAGTTGGTGGTGGCGGGCCGGTGTTCTCGGGATGCTGAACATCGGGGTGTTCTTCGCACTGCTCTTCATCGCCGCATACCGGTTGCCCGGTGGCGTCGCAGCCACCATCGGGGCTGTGCAACCGCTCCTGGTCGCTGTCCTTGCCGCCGGCTGGATCGGAGAGAAACTGACACCGGCGAAACTCACCGCAGGGATGACCGGCCTGATCGGTGTGTCCATGCTCGTCCTTCAAGCCCAAGCCCGGCTCGATCTCGTTGGGGTCATCGCCGCCCTCAGCGGTGCGGTCGCCATGGCAAGCGGTGTCGTACTGACCAAGAAGTGGGGCAGACCCGATACCTTGCTGGCCATCACGTCCTGGCAACTCGTCGCCGGCGGACTCTTCCTCGCTCCCATCGCTTTCCTCGTCGAGGGCCCGCCACCGCAGGCCCTGACCCTGACCCTGACCCTGCCGAGCATCGCAGGCTACCTCTACCTCGGTGTCATCGGCACCGCTGCGGCGTACACCCTCTGGTTCCGCGGGGTACACCTACTACCAGCATCAACAACAGCGATCCTAGGTCTCCTCAGCCCACTCGTGGCAACACTCGCAGGGTGGGCGCTCCTCGACCAAACTTTGACCTCCGGTCAGCTCATCGGGGCGATCATCATCCTCGGCACCCTCATCCTGAGCACGATTCGACCACTACAGCGCATGACGCCGGGCCCATCTCCTGCCGCCCACCGCACCAATCCGAAAGCACAAAACCCACGGTGAGCGATCCTGAGCGAGACGAACCACACGCTATAGCGACTCCCGACCCCGCCAACCACCGGTCGAGAACTCCGCCACCTTAACGAAAAATCACCAGAGTGTGGCAGAACTGTCGGTTCCCGCGGTTGTTCGTACGAATACTCAGGATCATCTGCACGGCCTGGTCGACCGTTCCTGCTCGGTTACTGACAGGCTTAGCCTTGATCCACTCCCGATCTTCGGACAGGACGACAGCCAGTCGGCGTATCCGCGGTATGATTGCTGGTCGAAGGGGAGTAGCTCCGCATCCGCAAAGGATGTGAGGCCTGTCGACATACTGGCGCTATCGGCGCCCGGCATTCCACCGGTTCTTCCGGCGAGCGAGACCTTCGGCCGAACAAGACGCTTGTGCGTACTCGGCCGGAGCCCCTCGCTTTGGTCGGTGTTCGCATGCACTGAAGAGACCGGAGCATCCCGTGACATCCCTTGAGCACTCTCCTTCCCGCGACGACGTCCGCCGCTGGCGTCAGTACCTCGCCGATGAACGCGGCGAGGCCGCGACGTACCGGGACCTCGCCCGCCGGCGGAGCGGGCAGGAGCGCGAGATCCTGCTCGGGCTCGCCGACGCCGAGGGCCGGCACGAGGCACACTGGCTCGCCCTCCTCGGTAACGAGGTGGGGCGCCCGTTGCAGCCGTCGCTGCGCAACCGCATCCTCGGAGTCCTTGCACGGCGCTTCGGTTCCGTGTTCGTCCTCGCCTTGGCCCAGCGCGCCGAAAACCGCTCCCCCTACGCGACGGACCCCTCCGCCACACCGGCCATGGTCGCCGATGAGCAGATCCACGAGGAGGTGGTCCGCGCCCTGGCCACCCGTGGTCGTAACAGGCTCTCCGGGAACTTCCGAGCCGCGGTATTCGGCGCGAACGACGGCCTGGTCAGTAACCTCGCCCTGATCATGGGCATCGGCGCCACCGGTGTCTCCAACGCCTTCATCCTGGTCAGCGGACTGGCCGGACTGTTGGCCGGGGCACTGTCGATGGGCGCCGGGGAGTACGTCTCCGTGCGGTCCCAACGTGAGCTGCTCTCCGCCACCCGCCCCACCCAGATCACCCTGACCGCCGCGAAGGAACTCGACATCGCAGCCAACGAGCTGGCCCTGGTATACCGGGCACGCGGGATGACACCAGCGGCCGCCGAACACCGCGCTGCGGAGCGCCTTGGCATCTATACCTGTGACTGCGACCCCAGTTTCTCGCTCCAACCCCAAGAAGAGGACGCCGTCGACGAGCACGAGACGGTGGGCACGGGGGTGGGGGCGGCCGCGTCGAGTTTCTGCTTCTTCGCCTCCGGCGCCATCATCCCGGTCCTGCCCTATCTCGTGGGCCTCGGCGGTGTGACCGCCGTCGTCGTCGCCTGCGTCCTGGTGGGGGTGGCCCTGCTGGCCACCGGGGCCGTCGTCGCCCTGCTCTCCGGCGCCTCACCGCTGCGCCTCGCGCTGCGGCAGCTGGGGATCGGGCTCGGAGCAGCCGCGATTACCTACGTCCTCGGGCTCGTCTTCGGCGTATCAGTGGCCTGACCCCCGCAGCGGTGGGTCAGGCTCCGCACCGGAACACATGGTCGTGCACCCACGAGATCCGTTCCACTGGGAACAAGATGTTACCGGCGGCGAACAGCCCGTGCCTGAGTTCTCACAAGGGATCACTCACCCACCGATGAGGCTCCGTACTGCCGCCAGCCCTTCAGGAGTGCCTGGCCAGTGTCGTGACAGCGCTTCGGGACCGGCTGTGCGTACTACTGAGCGCAGCACGAGGATGATGATGATGGCGTCGTCGGCGTAACCGAGGATGGGGATGAAATCCGGCACCACATCGAAAGGTAATGCCAAATACGCCATGAGAAGCACCAGCCGTACTCGCACCCCTCGGGAAAGCGTCCGGTCGGCGGACAGGCGCTTAATGAGTCGGATCACGTCCGGCAGCAGTCTGAGGGCATCCCGCAACGTTGTCTGATTCGGAGTAGCCCGCCACAGGGCGATCAGGAGGACCACCCAGAGCACCAGAAGACCTGCAAGGACACCGGTCAGTACGGGCCATGTCGCATCCCACCATGCCGGCATGACAACTCCTCACTTAAACCTCGTGAATGCGCTACGTCAGTGATAAGTCTTCCGTCTGGAGAGACACGAGCCCGCCGCGCCACGTGCCCTACATTCTGTCGCTCCTGGGTGCGATGGAGGCGGTTGGACGGCCGACTGCTATAGGTGTGGATTCTTTGATCTGGTCGTGCCGTGGTCCAGCTTTGTCCAGGATCAGAGCATGGAGCTGAGGTCGGATCCGGTGGAGGGGTAGACGGCGGTCGTTGATTTGAGCTGCCGGGTGGTGAGCCGGTGTTTCATGGCGAGGCTGATGGTGTTCGCGAGTTCGGCGTAGCCGTGTCCGAAGAGGTGAGCGCCGACGATGAGGTCGGTGTCCCTGTCGACCAGGATCTTCGCAGCTCCTGCGGTTTCGCCGAGCCGGTAGTTCGAGTACCACTGGCTGGTGTCGGTGTAGCGGACGTCGATATTCAGGCCGCTGTCGTTGGCTTCGTGTTCGAGCATGCCGACCCGGACGAGTTCGGGGACAGTGAACACGGCGGTGGGGGTGGCGGCGTAGTCCGGGACGCTGGTGGCGGATTTGAGCATGTTCGAGGCTGCGACTTTCGCTTCGATGACTGCTATCGGGGTCAGGGGTAGCCCGGCGGTGTCGGCTGCGTCGCCTGCCGCGTAGACGGCCGGGTTGGTGAGGCTTTGTAGGTGGCCGGATACCTTGACGCCATGATGACCGTGATCGATCTGACCTGCTTCGAGGTTCAGTCGGGACAGTTCTGCGACTCTTCCGGCGCCGTGGACGACGAGGTCGGCCTGGAGTGTTTGCCGCGCACCGCTGGTGTCGCTGGTCCCCGGGATGTCGGTGTGGAGGGTATATCCGCTGCTGCTTTTCGTGATCGCTGTGACGCTGGTCAGGCGGCGCACCTCGACTCCGGCGTCGGAGCCGCGGTTGATGAGCAATTCGACAAGGTCCGCATCGAAGGATTTCAGTGGGCGCTCTCCTCGGTCAAGGATGATCGGGGCGCTTCCTGCCCGTGCTGCGATGTGGGCGAACTCGAAAGAGATGAACCCGCCACCGATGAACACGATCCGGGGCGGTAGTACTTCCAGGTTCAGGAATTCGCTGCTATCGATCACATGCTCATGACCGGGGAAGCCCAGGGGCCGCGGGACAGCTCCCGTGGCGATGAGGATCTTTGCCGCCTCATAGGGTGTTCCGCCGACGTCGACCTGCGTGGGTCCGGTGAAGGTTGCCACTCCATGCAGGGTTTCAACACCATGAGCCTTGAGGTCTTGCTCCATGGACTCAGGAACGGGGTCCGTGAAGCCGTGCTTGTGCTTCATCAAATCTTCCCAGTTGATGGACAGCCCTCCAGTGTCGATGCCTTTGCCGGCCATCAGGCGCGCAGCGTCGACCACTTCAGCGCCGCGGCGCAGGATCTTCTTCGGGTCACAGCCGCGCAGCGCGCAGGTGCCGCCGTACGGCAGGGCATCGACGATGCCGACCCGCCAACCTTTCGACGCAGTCTTCGTGGCGGCAGCAACTCCTGCCATCCCTGCCCCGATGACCAACGCGTCATAGATATCAGTCATGAGAAAGGTCCTCTTCTTCAGTAGTCATGGAACGTAGTGCCGGCAGTGCTCACTCAGCCGATAGCGTCTCTGATCTGTGCCATGCTCGGCGCGCCGGCGGGCCCGTCATCAGTCATGTACCGGCGGCAGGCAAGCCCTACCGGGGCGGCTGAACCACCGAACGCATCAACACCGTCAATCAGGATCGTAGGAGAGCCATGGAAGCCTGCGCGTTCAGCTTCTTCCACAGAGTCGATGAGCTGATAGCGAAGATCGATGTCCGGGCGTTCCGCAACAAGCAGCCGCAGCCGTTCCTCAGCAACGGACCAGTTCGGGCAACCATCAAAGTACTGCAGGGTGATGTTCATATGGTCACCGTAAACCTTGCAGTCAGATACAAGGTCAAGCGATAGGCTCTGATCATGTTGATCGGGGAGCTTTCCACCATCACGGGCGTTGACAGTCAGACCATCCGCTTCTACGAACGTCAAGGCTTACTACCTCAATCCCGGCGGGCCGCGAATGGTTATCGGGCGTATGACGCAACAGCTATCGGCCGTCTGCGGTTCATCCGTGCAGCCCAGAACGCCGGCCTTGCCCTGGCTGAGATCGCGCAGGTCCTCAACCTCCGGGACGCGGGCCACACTCCCTGCACACACGTGTCCCTCGTCCTCGAGCAGAAACTCGCAGAGGTACAGACACGGCTGAAGGCGCTCACCGACCTGGCCGCTGAACTCGAGGAACTCATCAAGACCAGTCACACCCTAAACCCGGCCGATTGCGGGCCGGCAGACATCTGCCAGATCATCACCCCGAAGACAGAGCCCCCACACGAATCGCCCCTCACACCAATCGCTACCGGGTCCTAGACTGGCCCATGACCTCCGCGCGTCAGAGCAGCCAATCACCAGGCACCTATTCCTGCTGCGGACGCCACCTTGCCCTGAAAAAGCTACACGCCGTGCCCGACGAAGCCGCCCACATCTGCCGACGATGCGAACTCCGGATCGCCCTCAAACATCGGTAGCGGACAAAAACGCCAAGAAAACAACGCTATTAACCGCCGTGACTCACATGGGGATCGTCAACCCTCGACCGAACCCTAGAACCTGTCCAATCAAGGGATCCTTTGCTGAGATGCCAGATACCTATCGTGCAGCTAGCAGGATGCACGCGCTCATAGACACACCGCACGGGCCATGTTCCTACCGCCGCGCCTCAGATTCGGTAATTTTAGAAAGGTGAACGACCGGTGACTGTCAGCCGTTTTTAGACACTAAGAATAGAGGAGGATTGCACACCAAATTATTTTCAGCGTATTTCCACCGCGATATCCCTAGTCAATTTAAGGACTAGGGACCCTCGGGTCCGTTTCACGACTTTCTCCTGTCAGGACAGTAAACCCCTCCCCAATTAGGGGCATCAGTTGTGGAATAGCTTCGAGAACAACTCGCAGTGCTTCGGGGTCTGGTATTGCCTCAGTAACCCGCTGGCGAAAGCCAGCTTCAGAATCTGCATCTATATGCAGCGCTACAATTTCAGCCTCCCTTCTGGAACGCCGCTCTATTTCGGTGGCAGTATTTGCACGCTCCTGCTCTAGTTCATGACGTCGCCGTTCAACCCGACTTTCAAGCCAGAGTTTACGCTCACTTACGCGCGCTAGTGTGAGTAGGAAAGACAGGAGCCTTTCATTTCGTTTTCGCAAGACAAGTGCGGCCCCTCCCATGCCTGCAGCCGCCGCTCCGGCCACCATCGAAGGACCCAACTCGGCTAAATCAATCCACCAAGGACTCCCATAATGGGTTCGAACAACTGCAACAGAGGACGATTCGTTGTCGGTTTTGACCAGCACTGATCCTGGTGTGTCTGTCCGAAAATCTTCCCCCGAAGTCGCGTTCAGCCTGGCCCCGACTCGGGACACAAGGCGTGCTACTACAGCTACGGAGAAGGTGAGGTCCGCAAACACCTGTGGATCAACAGACATAGGCAGTGGAACTTGGATGCGGACCAACCCCTCCTCGAGCGGTGGTGGCATTGCGATGTCGCGAAGGACGTCTTCCAGTGGATGTCCCGCGCGAGAAACGGTCTCTAGCGTGACCCTGGCACGGAAGAAGTTTGAGTACATGGTCTCTGTACCAGTGAGGTTGGTCCGGGTAAGGTCGGCCTCGACGAAAGTAGCTCCCACAAGGATAGCTCCGGTAAGATTCGCGCCAGTTAGGTCCGCTCCAGAGAAGTCAGCATGTGTCAGGTCCGCCCGCACGAAAGAGCTACCCGTGAGATCGGCGCCAGTAAGGTCAACTCGAAGCAGCTTTGCAGAAGATAATGTAGCGCCGTTAAGGGCAGCGCTTGAAAGGTCTGCATCTGTGAGGTCGGCGCCAGCTAGATCCAGCCCGATGAGATTCGCCCCGGTGAGGGTTGCTCTAGCAAGATCCGGTCGTTGGCCCTTCAACGATCTCCGGTACTCAGCCCACTCTTCGGGTGAAGCGAGAAGAGCCTCCAACGCAGATATATCCATGCACCGAGATTAGCCACTACTGGATCGCTTTGGACCTTCGCCGTGCAGGTGATGAAAGGATCTCTCTCGTCGGAAGCGGGTAAAGCTCAAAAATCTTCGGCCGGATCCTAGAACGGAGAACGGGATGGTGTAGGACCCAGACCAACATGAACGTCGCTGAATGTCTTGTCCGACGGCTCGCAGACTGGCCTCAGGGCCTCGAAGCGTTCCCCGATTCTTAACGTCCATGATCAAGCAAGCGGGCCGGATCTGGGCGCTTGAGACTCCGAGTGGCAAGACCCGTGCCGCCCGCTCGCTCGAAACACCGCGTCTCCTCGTCACGCCAACGTTCAGCTGACTTTCAGTGGATCAGAACTCTCGGTTGCTCAATCAGTCATTCATGCCACCCATGACTAGCTCGACAACCGAGGTTCTAGGCCCGTCCAAAAGTATCCTGAAGCATAAAGTTCAAAGCCGCCCGCCTATGGGTGAGCCTCCAATGCCGCGCGGCTAACGGAGAGTTCCTCTGCGGAGTCATCCGTATGCTTTGACCTGGCTCTTGAGTCGATCAATGACGAGGGCCAACGCATCAGTACCAAACGCGGCAGGTTTCACGGTGAAACGGTGTAGGCGATGCGGTTCAGTGCTATCTGCTCGCCCATCAGAGTGCCGACCCAATTCCTCCACATCAACGAGCCCGAATAACTCCAAGGTCTTTCTGGCGTAGGTGTACGTATCACGCCCAACCCCATAATTGAGCGCGCGAACACCCGAGGGCATCGCGACCGCACCGTCGGCTTCTATCAGACCGCCGGAACGGCACAATAGCATCAGGAGAACGACGAGCTCGGAGTCTTCGAGCACGTGTAGCCATGAGTGACGGATGAACTCAGGCGGGAGTGTGATTGTGGCGTCAGTCGCCCTCGGCACGACGTAGGGGACGGTATCGCCTCCGGACACTCTTCCTCCTTCATTGAGAAGGACGAAGCTGTCGTAACGCCGGTTTGGTCCAGAGGATCCCAGCACAACCAGTCCAGCATCTTCCAGCGACTGCAGGCTAGTTTTGATGGACCGGGCGCGTTTGTTCTGTGCTGTGATGAAGTTTCGTTGACTTTTCTGATCGATGGCCACTGTCGCCACGAGTTGCGTCCACCCGAGTTGGTCCTTTGAGCCGACAATGGGCAGATCAGGCAACTGCCTGCCCGGAAGACCCCTGAGCTGCGCGACCGCTATCGCCGTCATGTAGAACCGCAGGGTCGCTCCCCTGCTCGACAGAATGCGAGTGGCCGGCGGCCGGTGCTCTCGTTTTGGAAGCTTCAGATCGGAGTAGTCGCTTGCTCCAGGCTGGTCCTTGAAACTGAAGCCCGTACGAATCCGGAATCCGTACTTTCCGAGAGCCTTCTCCTCGGGATAGTGCTCC
This sequence comes from Arthrobacter echini, assembly GCF_004803505.1. Taxonomy (GTDB): domain Bacteria; phylum Actinomycetota; class Actinomycetes; order Actinomycetales; family Micrococcaceae; genus Arthrobacter_D; species Arthrobacter_D echini. The sequence continues at coordinate 3,782 of NZ_SSWH01000021.1, read as the reverse complement.
CGCACCCGGTCCGTGATTGCTCGCACCATCTCGCCGTGACGTCCTTGCAGCCGCTCGAGGCGCGCACGATAGGCCTCAACCTCGTCGTCCTTAGGGCCCCGGCTCGAGTCGAAAACACCCACCATACCCCCAATACTGACGGGTCATCCTGAACGTATAAACCCGCATGTTTTCTACATCATGCATCTTGTTAGCTCGTGTCGTTCATGCGGCTTTACCCGCAAAGTCAGTGTACTGGATTCACGCCCGGAACGCATCGATACTTCAAGAGACGAGAGGAGGTGAGATGAGCACTAGACGACGCGGCCGCCACGCCGCAGAAGGCGATCGGCGATCTGGAGGTCAGAACCGTTTGACACAGCTACTCATGACCATCCAGATCGCCCTAACCATCGCGCGACTCATAGCAGAACCTTAGAGAATCACGCGGCCCGTTCAGTTGCAGCTGAGCGGGCCGCTTCGCACGATACTTGGACGATACGACGTCCCCCACCTAGGTACAACCACCACCCAGGCAACACGTTGCGCAACAACGAGATTCATCCGTGCTGCATGAACTTCGCAACCGGTGCCTTCCCGACGCAGTGAGACCCGAGGCGACAGAATCAGAGGCTAACTTCATCAGTTGCTGATCAGGTACTACGGTCATGAGGTGCCTAACGAGAGAATCACCGAAGACATGACCGACGGCATCCTGCGGAGCCTCGGTTATTACGATGACGAGGTCGCGATCCTCGTCGAGAAGCAACAGAGCGCGATCGCCGCCATCAGGACAGCACTGTCCAAAGCTTCGAAGAAGGGAACCGGTAAAGCCGCTGGGTACCCCGAGTTCATCATCACAGCCCCTAGTGCACCTGACGTCGTCGTCGTCATTGAGTGCAAAGCGGAGGTGTCCCGTCACCGCTCCCCTGACCTCGATCGGCCAGCTGACTTCGCGGTCGACGGCGTGTTGCATTACGCCCGTTTTCTAAGCCCCAGCCACACAGTCGTTTCAATTGCAGTATCCGGATCCCCGTCGGCCTCCCAGTGGTCTTTTTTCCTCACCCCGAAGGGATCTATCGTTCACCGCCCTCTTGTGGCGCCTACTGGTGCCGAGATTGAGGCACTCGTTCCGATGACAGATCTGATTGCCGCAGCAGCGTTTGATCCCACCGTCCAGCACCAACGGGAGCGCGACCTTGTCAGCTTCTCGCAGGAACTGCACGTCTTCATGCGTGACGAAGCTGAGATGACCGAGCAGGAAAAGCCCCTCGCGGTCGCTGGCACCCTCATCGCCCTGAATGATCCAGTGTTCCGGCAAACTTACGACGTATACCCCGCTAAAGATCTGCCTGCTGCGTGGATGCAAGCGATCCGCAAGCAGATGACTGAAACCTCCCTGCCGAAGGCAAAGATTAGTAACCTCGTTCAACCGTTCACCGGCATTCAGGTACAACCTGAGCTCTCAAAAGCAACAATGGCCTACCCAAAGGGCCTGCTGAACCAGATAGTGAAGATGCTTGCCGAACACGTTCTTCCGTTCATGACCGTGTACAACGACATCGACGTTGTCGGACGCTTCTACGGAGAGTTTCTTCGCTACACCGGTGGTGATGGGAAGGGCCTCGGCATCGTCCTGACACCTCGTCACGTCACGGAGCTGTTCGCACTCATCGCCAATGTCGGGAAGACCGATGTGGTGATTGATCCCTGCGCGGGTACCGGCGGCTTCTTGATCAGCGCGATGACCGAGATGATGCGGACAGCCACCACTGAGGCTGAGATTGCATCGATCAAAGGGGAACGTCTACTCGGCATCGAACAGCAGGCCACCATGTACGCCCTGGCTGCATCGAACATGATCTTACGAGGCGACGGAAAAGCTAACCTTTATCAAGGCTCCTGCTTCGATAAGCCGAACGTCGATGCGGTCAAGAAGCACCGGGGCACAGCTGGAGCCATGCGGCCAACGGTCGGGTTTATCAACCCGCCATATGCAAAATCCAAGCAGGATCTCAGTGAGCTGCGGTTCTTCCTGAACATGCTCGATATGCTCGCTGATGGAGGTCGTGGAGTTGCTATCGTCCCCATCAGCTGCGCCACCGCACCATCAACAGAGAAGACGGAGCTGCTGAAACACCACACCCCCGAAGCGGTGATGTCGATGCCTCCAGAGGTTTTCGCTCCCACTGGCGTCGTCACATGCATCATGGTGTTCACCGCTCACAAACCCCACAAGACCAGTAACCGCAAGACTTGGTTCGGCTACTGGCGAGAAGACGGGTTTGTAAAGATCAAGAACTTGGGCAGAGTGGACAAGCACCACACTTGGCCTCAAACCCGGGACCGATGGGTCGAGTCCTGGCATAATCGCGAGGTACACCCAGGCGAATCTGTGATGCAGAAAGTTTCAGCCACAGATGAATGGGTCGCCGAAGCGTACATGGAAACCGACTACAGCACCCTCACCGAGGCCGACTTCGAACGAGTACTCCTCGACTACTCGCTCTTCACCCTTGGAAGCGCTTCACCGGAGGACAACGAGTGATCACTATCGCTGACCTGTTCAACGTCGAGTACGGGAACAAACTCGACATGAACAAGCTGACGCGAGCACACAAAGCGGACGGCATCGCCTTCGTTGGCCGCAAAGGTGGACTTTCGGGCCACAGCGGAGTGTCAGGCTACGTCGAACGAGTACAGGACGCACGAATGTACCCCGCCGGTGCTCTCACCGTTGCGCTCGGGGGCTCCCGACTGTTGTCGACCTATGTACAACAACGGCCCTTCTACACGGCACAAAACGTCGCAGTCCTGTTTCCCAAGGACGAAACAATGCCTCTCACCCACCGGCTTTTCTACGCAATGAGCATCCGCCACAACGCGTTCCGTTATACAGCTTTCGGACGAGAGGCTAACCGAACGCTTCGCACGATCGGGGATGCCCGACGAGGTACCTCCCTGGGTCGAGAATGCAGCAGTCCCCACTGTTGCCGGCCTTCGAGTAGCCCTCGACAAGCCCGTCAGTCTCGCCGAAGCCCAAGCTTGGGACATGTTTAAGCTGAACGATCTCTTCGAACTCCGCAAGGGACGGCGTCTGACAAAGGCCGACCGCAAGCACGGCAACGTTAGGTTCATCGGAGCCACCGAGTTCAACAACGGTGTGACCGACATGTGCGACGTCACTCCCAACGCACCCGAACACACTCTCACCGTCGCCTATAACGGAAGTGTCGGATCGACCTTTTACCAGGACGAGCCCTACTTCGCCTGCGACGACGTAAACGTCCTCGTTCCCCGGACTGAAATCTCCAAGTGGGCATTACTGTTCGTCGCAGCGGCCATTAAGCATGAGCGGCATCGATTCACCTACGGCTATAAATGGACACTCGCCCGCATGCGAGAGACAACAGTCCGCCTCCCCGTGCGTGAGGACGGCCAGCCAGATTGGTCCTACACCGAGTCCGTAATGCACGGTTTGCCGTTTTCAGCTGCAATAGTCGAGCGGTAATACCGCCCGCCCTCAACTGATACTGCTCTCTCAAGCCCCGACGAACTCGCCGTACCGCCAGAACTGTCATATGCATGGCTATCGGTTCACTGGCCCGCGGGAATGCGCTCATCACCGTTGGCCCCTAATTCGGGGGTCGAGCAGGAACCTAGTTTGAAGACAGTCCACTCAAAGGGGCTCATCGTAATTGAGAGTGCAGGTGGGGTCTGAAGCCGCCTGATTCGAGGAGTGATCTAGCGATGTAGTTGGTGAGGTTCCTGAAGCCCAGGGCTGAGCCGCGAAGGTGTTCGAG
>NZ_SSWH01000020.1 GCF_004803505.1 Arthrobacter echini | reverse complement strand
GCCAACGCCACCAACCCCCTGGTGGGCAGATCTGTTGACCATGACCGGGCAGTTCCCGTGGCCACCAGCGGGCATTTCTGCTGGCCGCCCACGGGCAGTTCCTAGTGGCCATTGACAGACTCGTTCGACCCGTACGCCGACTACGTGAAAGCCAGGCTCGGCGAGGACCCGCATCTGTGGGCGATGACGTTGCTGGACGAGCTTGTCGCACTCGGGTTCACGGGGTCGTATCCGACCCTGACCCGGCAGATCCGGGAGCGGGATCTACGACCGTTCTGCGGGAGCTGCGCTCATGTGACAAAGCGCCCAAACGCGGTCATCGATCATCCGCCCGGGGAGGAAACCCAGTTCGACTGGCTCGAACTGCCCGACGCCCCGGCGGGGTGGGGGTTCCCGACGAAGCGGGCGTTCCTACTGGTCGGGTCGCTTCCGCACTCCGGTGTCTGGCGGGCGGTGATCTCCCCATCGATGGATCTCCCGCACCTGCTCGCCGCGATGACGACACAGCTGGCCCTGCTCGGCGGAGTCACGAGGGATTGGCGGTTTGATCGGATGACCACCGTCGTGAAGGCCGGCAGCAGCGATCTGAACCCCCAGTTCGCCGCGTTCGCGAAGCATCACGCCGTCAGCGTGATCGCGTGCCGACCCCGGTCCGGGAACCGGAAAGGGGTGGTCGAGAAGAACAACCACACCGCGGCGCAACGGTGGTGGCGGAACCTTCCCGAGGACCTCACCCTCGAACAGGCGCAGGCCAGCGTCGAAGCGTTCGCTGTTCGTCAAGACCTACGCGTTCGGGAGAGCGAAACCGGTTCGACGACCGCGCAGGTCATGTTCACCGCGGAACGGCTGAGGCCGTTACCGCCGGTACCGTTCCCGGTCGTGATCGCCGAGGAACGCACCGCGACCCGGCAAGCGTTGATCGACTGGCGCGGAAACCGGTACTCCGTCCCGCCGGAACTAGCTTCAGCGAAGGTGGTCGTCCACCAGCGCCTCGGCGCCGTGGTGATCGACATCGCCACCGTCTCGGGAGTCGTGATCGCCCGCCACCGGGTCGCTGAACCCGGCCTCGGGGTCACTGTCCGCGATACCGGGCATGTCACGGCCCTGGACACCATCGCGATGGCATCGGCTCCTCCAGGGCGTCCGCACCGACGCAAAGAACGCATCCCGCCAGGAGCTGCCGCTCAACGCGCTGCAGCCGTCCTCACCGGGGCTATCGAGCCCACCGCAACCGTGATCGATCTAGCCGCTTACGAGCAGGCCGCGAAGAACAGGAACACCCTCCGATGACCACCAACCCGACCACTGCAACGACCACGACGAAGACCGCGGCAAGTGTCTACCAGCAACTGCGCGGCCATCTCACCGAGCTGAAACTCGCCGACGCAGCCGAGGCTCTGCCCGCCGTGCTGGACCAGGCGACCGCGCAGGGCTGGTCCCTTACCCACGCCCTCGAACGGCTCCTGCAGATCGAGGTGACCGCCACTGAGGCGCGCCGCCTCACCGGCCGGTTCCGGTTCGCGAACCTCCCCACCAGCACGACCCTGGACGACTTCGACCTCGACGCCGCATCAGGGATCGATAAGAACCTACTCAGCGAGCTGGGCACCTGCCGTTACCTCGAGACCGCGACGAACGTGCTCCTCATCGGCCCGCCCGGGGTCGGGAAGACCCACATCGCGACCGGCCTCGGACACGCCGCCGTCCAGGCCGGCTACCGCGTCTACTTCACCTCCGCAGCGGACCTAGCCGCCCGCTGCCACCGCGCCGCGATCGAGGGGAAATGGGCGACCATGATGCGGTTCTTCGCTGGCCCGACTCTGCTCATCATCGACGAGCTCGGCTACCTCCCGCTTCCCGGCGAGGCCGCGTCTGCCCTGTTCCAGGTCATCAACCAGCGCTACCTGAAAACCTCGATCGTGCTCACCACGAACCGGCCCGTCGGAGCCTGGGCAGAGATCCTCGGCGACACTACCGTCGCCGCCGCGATGCTCGACCGGCTCCTCCACAGGTCCGTCGTCATCACCCTCGACGGAGCGTCCTACCGACTGCGAAACCACCACGCCGCAGCCGAGCAACTCCGCCGCGTTACCACCGGCACGAACCTGCGCTAACCTGACCCCGCGACCTGAGGACATTCCGCGAGCACCACCGAGGAAAATCGATGAGCGCCGTCAGCTCAGGCCGTCGCGAGCTGGTAGCCTGCCTTTTCGACGGCGTCCTGCACAGACGATGCCTCAAGGGGCCGGCCGCTGGTGACACTGACAGTCGATATGCCGCCAGGAACAACAGCGATGCGGACGTTCTCCACGCCGTCCAGTTCGCCGATGGCACTGCTGACACGGCCTGCACAGGAACCACAGGTCAAGCCGGTCACTGAGTAGTCGGCAAACACAGTGCCTTCGTTCGTTGGCTGCGCTGCAGCCGATTGCTGGGGTGCGCAGCAACCGCAAGAGCCTCCCGAGGATGCATTTGCGTCAGAGCTGGCGGTAGCGCTGATATCAGTGAGGTCCATCGGGGTCCTGACAGTGTCAGTCATAGTGTCTCCTGCAGTCGGTGAGCAGCGAATCGTTGAGGTAGCCGCAGCGAAAGAGGGAGACCTTCAGCGAGGCCCCGATCTCATCGAGCGGTATAGGTAGACCTTTACGGCGTATGTCCCGGCGAAGGGAAGACAACCTTCTGAGGTGACACCGAGCATATACCCCAGGGGGGTATATATGAAAGTATCCTTCCTCACAGCTCAACTGCTCGCCAAGAAGCGTTTCAGGTGCACACGAGAAGGATTCTGCAGCTCAGGATGACCCCCCGTCAGAAGTGGTAGCCGCAGCTTTCTTCACACGCCAGCTTGTCTACAGGAGCTTCTTCCTCGGCCGTCGCCATCAGACGCTGACGCGACCTCACCCACCAGCACCCCACCAGAACTGACGAAACGACAGGGCAGGCACGCACAGTAACCCGCACGAGACAGCAGCGAGACGAGAGATGAGGAACAGATCCCATGGGAACCATGGATCACATCGCGCACCCCGCACAGCGCATCACCCTGATGAATTCCTTCAGCCAGAGCGTGAGTGTCCACCTTCCGCCCCTGGAACGCCCGACGCTCGAGGACGTCCTCGAGGACCGGATTAGTGCCGGCACCCCCGTGTTCTCCACCCAAGCGGCGTCGACGTCGCCTGGACCACAGACCCCCTCGACTAGACACACCACCAGGTGACCCACCAGATCGGCATACACGCAGGTAGCCGACGAACACCCTTGAACTCCTGTCACCTATACGACCGGCTACGTAACCGCATGTAATCCTTACTGTCCGTCCACGTCGGCTGGAATTACTTCCCGGTCAAGTCCCTAACGGTGGCGGCCAAAGCTCTACGCGTCAGTATTACGCCCGATAGCGAAGCCTGAACAGCTTTCGCCGCACTTTTCGGATGTTGCTACGACGCTATGACACCAAGCACCCTAGGGTTGCAGGACGGCATGTTTCAGCTGGCTGGTGGGGGAGTAAGCGGCATTGATGGCCCTGCGGTGGTGGTGTCGTTGAGCGGCAGTGGTACGGGAGCGGGGTGCGTGGTGAGCCACTGCTGGGCGTCGAGGGCATTGATACGCCGGTACAGGGTGGCCCGGGACATGCCCAGGTCCCGGGCGACGTGGGAGGCGGGTTGGCCCTGGTAGATAAGGCGGCGGGCGTTGCTGATCTGACTGTCGGAGAACGTTTCCCGGCGGCCGCCGAGGTCCATGCCTGCGGCACGACGTTTAGTATTGGAGTCGTTGACACGTTCGCGTTTGATCTCGAGTTCCATCTGGGCCAGGGCCGCCATGACGGTGAACACCATGGACCCCATCGGGGTCTCGGTATCGACGTTCCCGCCACCGAGGTTCAACACCTGCAGATTAATCGCCTGCGCCCGGAGAGTGTCGGCAAGAAGAAGCATGTTCGCCGTCGACCGACCCAAACGATCCAGAGTCGTGACGACCAGGGTGTCACCCTCATGCAGTGCATCAAGAGCCTGATCGAATTGCGGCCGGCGCGCCTGGGCGCCACTGACGCCATGATCCACGTACAGGTCGTCGCGGCGCACCCCGGCCGCGAGGAGATCCCGGATCTGCCGATCCGTGTCCTGCACCCGGGTCGACACCCGCGCGTACCCGATCAACCTACCCATACACGTTCCACCCTCACCATCACTCCACGAGCCGCACATCAAGTACATCAGGCACTAAAAGGGGTGGCTTGTGAATTCGTGAAATATCCGACGCTAGCGTTCCAAGGGCCTGGTATTCCGGGTGGAGCCCTGGTGCCACCTATGCCGTGTGAGGTACGTGCGTCCTGAGGTTGAGTGTTTCAAATTGATGTTGGCCCGGTATGACGGTGGTGAGGGCGCCCTCTCGGAGCCTGAAGTAGGCATCGGCGTCCCCGTCTGGGGTTCCGCTTCCAACGGCTCCGCGAGGCTGGAGGTCATGGCAGCGGCCCCGCCGTGGTCAGAGGTCGGTGATGCCGATGCCAGCATCATCCAGGCAGGGTGAGCGTTTGCCCGCGGGTTTACCCATGGACCGCAGGCACGTGCATTGGGGGCCCTTGACCGCGGGAAGGGCGGTCCAGACGAATCGTTGCATCCGGTTGTAGTTTCCGAAGTCCAGGACCGCTCCCTCGAGTCGGTTGGCCAGTTCATGGCTGACGGAAATTGTGAGCGCATCATGTGTCTCGGCTGGGGAGTCGAGTGTGCAAGCGGTGTACTTTTTTGGCCGTGTCCGGGAGAAGTAGAGTCCCTGGCTGCGGCAGCCGCCGGGCCCTTGGTAGCAGTGCAGGGAGCCGCCGAACACGGCGATCATCTCGAGTGCTTCGTTGGTGGCGTGGAAGTGGCCGTGTCCGGGCACTGTCACCAACGTCCGCTCATTTGCGGCTCCGGTATTCATTCGTTGTCCTTCGGTTTCGCATTGCTTATGGTGTGGGCGCCGGTTGGGAGCCAGTACCCGCTAGTCAGAGACGTTGTGGCGGGCGGGGTGGCGGTGGGTGGGTTAGTTTTTCCAGGCCTGACTGCGTAGCAGGCGCAGGCCGTTGAGGGCGACGATGACGGTGGAGCCCTCGTGTCCGGCAACGGCCAGCGGTAGTGGCAGGATGGAGATCAGGTCCCAGGTGACGAGGACCGTGATGAAGGTGGCCGCGATGGCGAGGTTCGCGATGATGTACCTGTGTGCGCGTTTCGACATTGCGATCAGTGAGGGCAGGGCTTCGAGTTCGTCGCGGACGATGATGGCGTCGGCTGTGTCCAGAGCGAGGTCGGAGCCGTGGCGTCCCATCGCTATGCCGGTGGTCGCTGCCGCGAGGGCGGGGGCGTCGTTGACGCCGTCGCCGATCAGTAGGACCCGGTGACCGCCCTGTTCCATCTGACGCACTGCTGTCGCCTTGTCAGCGGGCAGTAGGCGGGAGCGGACCTCGTCAATGCCGGTTTCGGCGGCGATCTGTGCTGCCGCCCGGTGGTTGTCTCCGGTGAGCAGATGAACCGGGTTGCCTGTGATCTGGTGCAGCCGGTCGACCGTGGCTGCCGCGGTCGGGCGGAGCCGGTCCGCCAGGGTGATCCGCCCTACCGTGGCCCCGTCGATGATGACGTAGACGACGGTTCCGGCCACGTCGTCATCGGCCTCCGCTTCGGGCCGCTCCACCCGGACCTGCCGGCCGTGGACGATGCCGGATACTCCCTGGCCGGGAACGGCCTGGAAGTTGGTTGCCGGCTCGACGGTAAGGCTTTTTTCCCGTGCATCCCGGAGGATTGCCCGGCCCAGCGGGTGCTCGCTGTACTGTTCCACGGCAGCTGCCAGCCCCAGGATTTCCGCGGGGGTGAAGGCGGCCTCTAGGGAATCCACCGCGGTAACTTTCGGGGTTCCCTCCGTGAGGGTTCCGGTTTTATCGAAGGCGACGACAGTGGTGCGGCCGACCTGCTCCATGACGGTGGCGGATTTGACCAGAACGCCGTGGCGTCCGGCGTTGGCGATGGCGGCCAGCAGTGGCGGCATGGTCGACAGGACCACAGCACAAGGCGAGGCAACGATCATGAAAGTGATGGCCCGCAGCAGGGCTGCCTCCAAGCTCTCGCCAAGAGACAGGGGCAGGAAGAACACCAACAGCGTCGCTACGATCACACCGAGGGAGTAGCGCTGTTCGACCTTTTCGATGAACAGCTGGGTCTTCGCCTTCGTGGCCGAGGCCTCCTCCACGAGGGTCACGATGCGGCTGACGACCGAGTCCTTGGCGGCCTTGGCTACCCGGACCGAGAGGACACCGCTGCCGTTGACGGTCCCGGAGAGCACCTCATCGCCTTCGCGCCGGACGACGGGAACCGACTCCCCGGTCATGGCTGCCTGATCGACCTCGCTGACTCCCCGGATGACGGTGCCGTCGGCGCCGATCCGTTCACCCGGGCGCACCAGAATCACATCCCCGACCTGCAGGTCCGCGGTGTCGACCTCCTCCTCGGTGCCAGTCCCATTACTCGGCACACGGGTGGCGCGTTCCGGGGCAAGGTCCAGCAGGGAACTGACGGAGTCAGCTGTCCGCTGCGTGACCAGGGCTTCCATGGCGCCCGATGTTGCGAAGATAACGATCAGCAGGGCTCCTTCGAAGACCTGCCCGATGGCCGCTGCCGCGATCGCCGCGACGATCATCAGCAGGTCCACGTCCAGGATCTTTTCGCGCAGCGCCCGCAATCCCGACAGTGCGGGGTCCCAGCCGCCAGCCGCATAGCACGTTAAGTAGAGGGACCACCACACGGCCGCCGGTGCCCCGGCAAGCTGTGCGATTCCGCCGAGTAAAAAAAGAACCAACGCGACCGTGGCCCACCGGACTTCGGGCAGCCGGGCCCCGGTACGGAAAATTGACGGGGGCTTAGGCAGGGACCGGCCCGTGGACGCCCCGGGCAGGGACGTCAGTATTTGGCTCATGCTTGCACCGCCGCGTCCACAGCCGGAGCCTGCGGGCGGGTCATATTGATGCGGTGATGCGCCGGCTCACCACCGAGGGAATGCTCGGCCTGGAACACGGCGTCCGCGACCAGTTTGCGCGCATGCTCGTTGGCCAGCCGATAAAAGACCCGGGTCCCGTCCTGCCTGGCAGCCACGATCCTGCCCAGGCGCAGCTTCGCCAGATGCTGCGACACGGCCGTCGGGGACTTGTCCACGATATCCGCGAGATGGTTTACGGACAGTTCCCCGTCCCGCAGGGCCAGAATGATCCGCACACGCGTCGCGTCCGCGAGCATCGCGAACACCTCGACCGCGAGCTCCACGTACTGACTGTCAGCATCAAGCCTGCAAGCATTCTTATCTTCACTCATATGAAGATTGTTCCATGAATAGACCTGATCCGATCCCGGTCAGGATTCAGAGGGACGGGCGCCGGCTCTGAACGAGACAACGTGGGGCGAACCTGTCTACAATTAGTGCACATACGTGCACGTATGCACTGAAGGGATTGGACGAATGCTAGCGGTTCTGCGGAATGTGACCTATCGGCGGCTGTTCGCCGCCCAGATCGTGGCCCTGATCGGCACCGGCCTGCTCACGGTGGCCCTCGGGCTGCTGGCCTACGACCTGGCCGGCCGGAACGCGGGCGCGGTGCTGGGAACGGCCCTGACGATTAAGATGCTCGCCTACGTGGGTCTGGCCCCGGTGATCAACGCGCTGGTGGCGCGGTTGCCCAAAAAGCCGGTACTGATCGGGGCTGACCTGATCCGGGCGGCGATGGCATTGGCTCTGCCATTCATTACAGAGACCTGGCAGATCTACGTGGTGATCTTCCTGCTGCAGTCCGCCTCCGCGACCTTCACCCCGGCCTTCCAATCGTTGATCCCGACCATCCTGAAGGATGAACGGGATTACACGCCCGCATTGTCCCTTTCCAGGCTGGCCTATGACATGGAAGCTCTGGTCAGTCCGGCCCTTGCGGCCTTGCTGCTGACGCTGATCAGCTACAACAACCTGTTCATCGGCACAGTCGCTGGTTTTTTGTTCTCGGCCTTCATGGTCACGATCACGGTCCTGCCGCAGCTTTTCGTGCCGACCGGGCCGCAGACGTCCCTGTGGCACCGGACCACCCTGGGTACACGGATCTTCTGGCGCAACCGGCGGCTGCGTTCCCTGCTGGCGCTGAACCTCGTGGTCGCAGCCCCGACGGCTCTGGTGCTCGTCAACACCGTGGTCTACGTCCGCGACGTCCTACGGCGCCCAGACACCGACCTGGCCCTCGCACTGGCCTGCTTCGGTGTCGGGTCTATGATCGTCGCTTTGTCAGCACCCCGGGTCCTGGACCGGTTCGGCGACCGCCCCGTGATGTTCACCGGTGCCGCCGTGATCCCTGCCGTGCTGGCCGGCGCCACACTCATGACCTTCCTGGGCGTCGGCGGCGCGGGCTGGTGGCTGCTGCTGGGGCTGTGGTTCCTGCTCGGGGCGGCGAACTCCACGATCCTCACGCCCTCGTCCCGGCTGCTGCGCGATGCCTCCACCGAGGAAACCCGGCCGTACGTCTTCACCGCGCAATTCTCCCTCTCCCACGCCTGCTACATCCTAACCTACCCGCTGGCTGGCTGGATCGGGGCTGCCGCGGGACTGGGCTGGGCCGGGCTGACTTTGACAATTGTTGCGATGATAGGAAGTGCAGGTGCATTCCTGTCCTGGCCACGGCACGCCACCGCCACAGCCCAGGAACCAGCCACTGAGGAGCAAACCGTTGATCAGCCGGCCCAGCAGCGCGTTGAGCCCTAGCAGCGCGCTGAGCCCGCCCCTGGCGGAGCCGTCCCTGACTCACATGGTCACCCCGGGCCCGGAGCTGCTCGACACCGCTGCCGGGACGCTGCGGATGCTGGCCGAACCCACTCGCCTGCACCTGCTCTGGCAACTCTCCAGCGGCCCCAAGACCGTCACCGAACTGACGGACGCGTCCGGAGCGCCACGGACCGTAGTCAGCCAGCATCTGGCCAAACTCCGGCTCAGCGGCCTCGTGGACACCCGCAAAGACGGCCGGCACGTCATCTATAACCTCCACGACGGGCACCTGGTCCGACTCATCCGCGAAACCATCAACCACGCCGACCACCTGATGACCGGCGAACCAATCCACGGCTGAGGCCCCAACCGATGTCCCGGGGCTACAAAGCCGCCGTTCGAACACCGCCACCCGGCTAACAAAATGACGGAGCTGGACGCGCGTGCTTCGATCCGAAACCCGCATACGGAGGCTAAGTGTGCCAAACCATTCCACTGCGGTGACACTCTGGTGCTGTTGAAGCTGCGACCACTCCAGTTGGGGCGTGCGCTCTTGGTCCACATCATTCAAAACCTGCCCCAGCCGGGGCACCAGTCTCTGAATTTCCGGTCTAGGCATGGAGCTGATCGACACCCCATCGATTCAGGCTTGGCTGCCGACCGGTCTCGCGGCCTCCTGAGGTGTTCCCAACGGGATGGCCCAGCACAATTGGGGTGGCTTGTAACTTAGTGAAATAGCTAACGCTAACGTTCTACAGGGGCCTATAGTCCTAAAGAACTCAGTGCCACCTACGCTGTATTTATACTCAACAGCGGACAAGAGGGGCAGGCATGAACTGGTGGGACGCGCTGATCGCGGTCCTCGGCGGGATGGTCCTGATCTACGCCGTGTTGCTGATCTTATTGGCCGTCTATGCCCGAAAGCACCCGGAGACGGTGGGCATGAAGGAAGCGCTGCGGCTGTTACCGGATCTGCTGACCCTGCTGCGTCGGCTGACTGCGGACCGGAGCCTGCCGCGCGGAATCCGTGTCCGCCTGGTCCTGCTCGTGGTCTATCTCGCCTCACCTATTGATCTGGTCCCGGACTTCCTTCCAGTGATCGGATACGCCGATGACGCCATCATCGTGGCGCTGGTCCTGCGCTCGGTCATTCGCAAGGCGGGCAACGCACCGTTGGAACGGCACTGGCCCGGAACACCGGCCGGCCTTGCCCTGATTCGACGGCTGGCCGGTACGGCCGCAACGGCAGCCTAGAACTCACCGCCACCCTGACATGTCCGGCCAGCGGCAGCCAGGAAATGGGGTCGGGACCATCTCGCGGAACCTGATGCCATGCCGGTCGCCGGTCGGTAACGATGGTTTCCGGTTCTCGGCCCAAACAAGCCATCGAACAAGACAGCGGACCCTGACTTTGCCGGGTTTGCTGCTCAGGCCAGGGAGAGGAAGAGTTTTTCGAGCTCTTTTTTATCCATGGTGGTGTCTTCGCGGGCGATGCATTGCTCAAGTCCTGTGGCAATGATGGCGAACCCTGCCCGGTCCAGTGCCTTGGAGACAGCGGCGAGTTGAGTGACGATGTCCTTGCAGTCGCGCCCTTCCTCGAGCATGCGGGTCACGGCCGCCAGCTGTCCCTGCGCACGCTTGAGACGATTGATCACGGGGGTCAGTTCTGTTGAATCGAGCTTCATGCCAAGTCTCCCAGTAGATAAATATTAACCCAATGATACCCCCTGGGGTGTGCTTGTTTACCCCCGGGGGTATGTGGAAGACTTGTTTCTTGTTGTTGGAGTTCCCGCATCCGTCTTGAAAGGACACCCATGATGTCCCCCCTTCCGTCTCCACCCGTCGTGACTTCCCTTGATCCGCAGGAACTGCGGTCCTGGATCATCCACCATGAGGACCTGACGGTTCTCGATGTGCGCTCCGCTGCGGAATTCCAGACTCTGCATGTCCGTGGTTCCTACAACGTGCCGCTGCCACTGCTCTCGGAGCACACCAATGAACTCGCCGCCCGTCTGGGCAGCCGCGTTGTCCTGGTCTGCCAGTCCGGCGTGCGTGCCGAACAGGCCCGCCAGCGTCTGGCAGGAGCCGGCATCGATACGGCCTATGTCCTCACCGGAGGGGTACCCGGTTTCGCTGAGATCGGCGGTGATGTTATTCGCGGACGGGTCCGCTGGGATCTTGAACGCCAGGTCCGCCTCGTGGCGGGATCCGCCGTCATCCTCGGTCTGGCTGGCGGCAGGTTCGTTTCCCCCCGACTCCGCCTGCTGGCCGGCGCTATCGGTACCGGTTTGACCTTCTCCGCGGCGACCAACACGTGCGCCATGGGGAAGGCACTCTCGGGTATGCCATGGAATAAAGCGGCCCAGGAACCCACCCGAGAAGCGGCCATCCTGCAGCTACCGACCAAAAATGCTGTCTCCGAAAGACTACGGGCGTCGTGATTCCGGCACTGATCCTGGGGCTCGTCGTCGGGATCGTGCTGGGCCTGGTCGGGGGTGGAGGATCAATTATTGCCGTCCCCGCACTGGTTTACGGGGTGGGCCTGAGCACCGCGGAGGCTATCCCCACCTCGTTGCTGGTGGTCGGCGCCTCCTCACTGGCGGCGCTCGTCCCCCGACTGCGGGGCAGCATCAACTGGCCGGTCGCGTTGATCGTCGGAGCTGCCGGTATTCCCGCCGCGTGGGCCGGTGCGGCCGTTGGGCGGTTCCTCAATCCTGAGGTGTTGATGCTCGCCTTCGCGGTCATCATGGTGTTCGCTGGGATCCGCATGCTGGGCAGCACCAGCGAAACGGATGGGTCCTGCACCACCGGAAACACGGTATGGCGTGCGTGCGCTCCCAAGGCGGTCGTCATCGGGCTGGCCGTCGGTTTCCTGACCGGGCTCCTTGGCGTCGGCGGCGGATTCCTCATCACTCCCGCCCTGACCCTGTTCCTCGGGCTCCGCATGAAGCAGGCCGTCGGCACATCCCTGGCCATCATCGTCATCAATTCCGCAGCAGGATTCAGTGCCCACCTGAGTGGGTTCACCATCGACTGGCCGATCGTCCTGTCCTTCGCCACCCCAGCCATTCTCGGATCCCTTGTGGCCGGGCGACTCGCTGGGAACCTCAAAGACCATCATGTGCGCAAGGCGTTCGCCGTTCTCATCTTCCTCGTCGCCGCATGGATCCTACTCACCACCATCCCCAGCATGCTCACCACCTGACACGTTCCGATAACCCACCGTGAAGGAGAACCCGATGCCTGAAGTCACCGTTCCAGAAACCAACACGCGCCGCGGCGTCGAACAGATACTCGACGTCCGCGAGAACTCCGAGGTGGCAGAGGGCATGATTCCCGGTGCCGTGCACATCCCCATAGGGGAGCTGCACGGACGTCTGAATGAATTAGACCCCGCCGTCCCTGTGATCGCGGTCTGCCGCAGCGGTAACCGTAGTGCCACCGCCGCGGACGCACTCAACCAGGCGGGATTCACCGCCGCCACCATGACAGGAGGCATGATCGCCTGGCAGCGCGCCGACCTGCCAACCACCTGAACAACCGCAAGAGAATCTGATCTGCCAAACACTGCATTTGATCGATAATTCCACCAAGGAGAAAACCATGGACGTCATCATCATCGAGACTCCTCAGCTCGGGGACCGCAGCTACCTGATCCACGACAGCGAGGTGGCGCTGGTTATCGACCCGCAACGCGACACCGACAGGGTCGAGAAGACCGCGGCCGAAGCCGGGGTGCGGATCACGCACATCGCCGAAACCCATATCCATAACGATTACGTGACCGGCGGCCTGGCCTTCGCCAATCAACTCGGGGCAGTTTATCTGGTCAACGCCGCTGATCCCGTGGCCTATAAGCGCACCCCGATCAGCGACGGCGAAACCATCCAAATCGGAGGTTTCCTGCTCAAGGCGGTGGCGACCCCCGGCCACACCCACACCCACCTGTCGTACATCGTCACCTCCGAAAGCGGCGAGCAGGCTGTCTTCTCAGGCGGCAGCCTTCTCTACGGGTCCGTGGGCCGCACCGACCTGGTCAGCGCCGATGACACCGTTGCGCTGACGCACGACCAGTATGGTTCCGTCCGCCGCCTGGTCGAGGAAGCCGCCCATGAAGCGGCCCTGTATCCCACCCACGGCTTCGGATCGTTCTGCTCCTCCGGCCCGGCCAGCGGCGCTGGGGAGTCCACGGTCGGAGAACAGCTCTCCACCAACCACGCACTCACCGATCCAGATGAAGAGCACTTCGTGCACGAACTCATCGCGAATCTCACCGCGTACCCCTCGTACTACGCCCATATGCAACCCGCGAACACGCGGGGTCCAGGTCCTGCGGACCTATCCGTTCCCGATTCGCTGGAACCCGCGGAGCTCTCGCGCCGCCTTGAGGACGGCGAGTGGGTTGTAGACCTCCGTAACCGGGTGGCTTACGCCAGTAACCACCTGCAGGGATCGGTAAGCTTTGAATACGGGGACGGTTCCAGTTTCACCACCTTTCTGGGTTGGGTTCTGCCCTGGGACAAAAAGCTCACCCTCGTCGGAGACCGCGACGACGTCCAAAACGCTATTCGCGACCTTTCCCGCATCGGCATCGATTCCCCCGACGCCGCCTTGGGTACGGACCCGCGCAAACTCGCTGCGGACACCGCCGTGGTCTCCTACCCTCGACTCGGCTGGGAAGAAATGCTCACCGATAGGCCAGAGAACGAGACCATCCTGGATGTCCGGCGCACCGATGAATACGCCTCAGCCCACATTCCGGGAGCCGTGAACATTCCCCTGCACGAACTGCTCACCCGCATGGATGAAGTCCCCGCCGGCAAACTCTGGATTCACTGCGGATCGGGCTACCGCTCCGGCGTCGGCGCAAGCCTGCTGCAACGCGCAGGCAAGGACGTCGTCCACATCGACGCCATGTTCGGCGAAGCCGAAAAAGCAGGCGTTCCACTGGAGTCCTGACCCGCTTCCGCCCCACCATTGCGGCATTCGCTGACCTGGGATCAGGGCATTGAGATGCAGAACTCTGTCACAGTCAGTTGCGTAGAGGGCTTCGAAAAGGCGACAAGACAAGCACGACCACCAAACTGACTAGGCCCAGGATCTGCGTCCTCCACCAGGTTGTGCCGCGGCGCACCGTGGGATGAGTCAGCACCTGGCATGACTACAGGCGAACAAGAGATGAGGAGCACGATCATGATGAACGGCGGCGGTATGGGCGGCATGGGCTTGATGTGGATCTTCGGGTTACTGATGCTCGTGGGAGTGATCGTGCTGATAGTCGTGCTGGTGAAGGCTCTCTCCGGCAGATCCCCGAACACGGTCGGCCACGACAACAACCGTGGCCCGGTCACGGGTCCTGGCCGCGCGCGGCAGATCCTCGAAGAACGCTACGCCCGCGGGGAGCTCAGTACCGAAGAGTACCGGGAGCGGTTGCGGATTCTGGAGGGGGACAGCCGGTGAGCCCACTGACACGCCGTCAGCTGCTGGCGCTGGGTGCGGCAGGGGCCGGTGCCACAGCGGTCGGTGGGGCAGGTCTGTGGTGGACCACCAGCAACAGTCGCGAATACACCACAGGCGGGGACCTGACCGAACCCCAGGTGCTGTCCAGCAGCGACGGTGTGCTGGAACTGGACTTGGAGACCGCCTCGACCCGGATTCAGGTCGGCGGGCGTGAAGCCTCAGTGCAGACTTTCAACGGGTCCCTTCCGGGCCCTACGCTGCGCGTAGCACCCGGGGACACGATCCGGGTGACGATGACCAACCGGCTGGAGGCCCCGACGAACCTGCACGTGCACGGGCTGCACGTCTCCCCGGAGGGCAACGGCGACAACCCGTTCCTGAGCATCGGACCGGGAAAGTCCTTCGACTACGAGTTCATCCTGCCCGAAGACCACCCGCCGGGCACGTACTGGTACCACCCACACCGCCACGGGTACGTCGCCGACCAAGTCGCCGCCGGTCTTTACGGGGCGATCCTCGTCGAGGATCTCGAGCCTGTACCGGCCGCCCGGGAGCGGGTCATGGTGGTCTCCGACCTGTCCCTGGATGGGTCCGGGAATCTGGCCGAGGTGAACCAGATGCAGCAGATGATGGGCAGGGAAGGCGAGGTCGTGCTCGTCAACGGCCAAGTCCGCCCGCGACTGACCGCCGCACCCGGGGAACGCGAACGTTGGCGGATTGTCAACGCCTGCCCCTCCCGCTATCTACGGTTGCAGCTGGAGGGCCAACGGGTCCAGTTGCTCAGCCGGGACCTCGGGCGACTGCCGGTTCCCGAGGAGACCACCGAAGTGCTCCTGACTCCCGGCAATCGCGTCGAGTTGCTCGTCGAAACCACCGAAGGCTCCGCAAAGCTTGTGACAGCACCGGTGAGCCGCGGCGGAATGGACGCCATGATGGGCGGAGCCATGATGGGTGATAACAGTGCCGGCGGAGACGAGGCAATTGAACTGCTCACCCTCGAGGTGTCAGGTGACCGGGCGCAGACACCAAACCCTGTACCCGCCGGCCCCGCGCTGCGGGACCTACGCCAGGAACCGGTCGCCGCCCGCCACACCCTGGACTTCGCCATGGGAATGGGCGGTGGCAGCGCCATGATGGACGGCGCGGGCAGCGGCGAGAACACCATGATGGCCTTCACCATCAACGGCCGGGAATTTGACGCTGCGCGGACTGACACCGCAGTGGCGGTCGGGACCGTCCAGGAATGGACCCTGACCAATTCCAGCCCCATGGACCACCCCGTGCACCTGCACGTGTGGCCCATGCAGGTCATCGAAGACGATGGCCGCGACGTCCCCGAACCGAGGTGGCAGGACGTCGTTAACGTCCCGGCCCGCAGGCAGGTGAAAGTCCTCATCGCCTTCGACGACTTCCCGGGACGCACCGTCTACCACTGCCACATCCTCGACCACGAGGACCAAGGCATGATGGGCACCGTCGAAGCCCGCTAAGACAAGGGCTACCGGAGGGCGATGCCGCTGCCCGGCCCTCAGTTCCCGGCTGCTGTGCCCGGCGGAAATCGGACCTCAAACAACGATTGCGTCCCATGGGGACGCATCAGGCCTTCCGCTTAGCCTTGATCCACCGATCCGCGTTGAGGGCTGGATCGCTGGTCGAAGTTTTGGGTGATTGTGTTTTGGGTGTTGTTCAGGGCCCGGCCTCGCTGTCGGTGGTGTTCCACGGTGATCCTTGGTGATGCCGTTGCCCGGCTGGTGAGTTGTTTGTCAGGCTCGCTGCGGTGGTGAGTGAACGGCGGCGAAGAGTTTCTCCCAGGCTTTTTGCCAGGGCCATGCCTCGGGCAGGTGCAAACAGATCCTGCGGGCGCTGGAGGCGATGCGGGCCGGGATGTTGACCAGTTTCGCCCTAATCGTTGCGGTCCTGGCTTTGGCGAATGTCCCGCTGGCGATTACCCCGGCGGCCCGGGTGAGGTTGTAGGCCATGACCGCAGCGACCAGCCAGGCACTGTTGGCCCCGAAGTGCCCCGACGGCAAGTGTGCCAGGGCACTGTTTTTCAGGTCGGCGTTGACCTGCTCGATGATCGCGTGTTTCCGGTGGGTGGCATCGGCGGCGACGGTGTCCAGGGTGCCGGGATCGACGGTGGTGAAGAACGCATGGAACCGGTACGTATCGAACAGGGTTGACTGCCCGTCGGTGGCATTTGGGTTCAGTTCCCGGATCCTGCGCACCACCAACCGGCCAGGGACTGCGCTCGTCAAGTTTGTGAGACCGTTCTTTGTTGTTTCTGGTTACGCGGCCAAGGGTTCCTGGTCGCGGGTCTGGTGGTCGGCTAGGGCCGATAGGGCTGCTGCCGGTGCTTTTCCACCGGCTCTGCGGTTCGGTCTGCGGCGGTTGTACCAGCCCTCGATGTAGTCCATGACGGCGGTCCTGGCGGCGAGTCGGCTGGTGAAGCGTTCGTGGTGGTAGAACTCGGTCTTCAGATGCGAGAAGAAGTTCTCGGCCACGGCGTTGATGCTCCTATGGTTGTCGAGCTGGGAGTTCGCCGGTTTTCGGGTTGGCTGTGATGAGGTGGTAGACCTCTCGGATGACGTAGCGCTTGAGGCAGCGGATGATGTCGCGCTTTGATTTGCCTTCTGCTGTGCGGCGGGTCACGTAGGCGACTGTGGGCTCGTGGAAGCGCATGCGGCCAATCACGACGCGGTAGATTGCTGCGTTGAGTTGTCGGTGGCCGCCGTGGTTGATGCGGTGTTTGCCGGAGGTCATGCCTGAGCCGGTGGGGATTGGGCTGATGCCAGCCAGTTTCGCGAAGGCTGCTTCGGACCGGATGCGTTCGGGGTTGTCTCCGGCGACGATGAGGATCTCCGCTGCGGTGTCAGCGCCGATGCCGAAGGGTTCGATGAGCTGGGGTGCGGTCTGGGTAACGAGGTCCTTGATCATCGTGGCGAGTTCTTTGGCTTCGGTGTCGAGGTGTTGCCAACGGCGCGCCAGGGAGCGAAGGGTATGGCGGATACTGTCTTCTGGTGTTCTAAGCTCTCGCGGACGGAGGGCAGCGAAGTGGCGTGCGAGCATCATTTGGGTCTTCCGGGCGGTCTCCTTGCGCATCGACTCGGGTGCATGCACGAGCATCGCCTTGAGCGTCACCATCGCCGCTGACCGGTCCTTCACGGCGGTGTCGTGGGCGACTTTCAGTTGCCGGATCATTTCCACGGTGCCATCGGCGGTTTTCGGTTCCGCGGTGGCGAATCCGGCGAGGACGGCGCGCGCTGCATTCTCTGCGTCAAGAGTGTCGGATTTGCCGACGAGGCGGCGCATCCGCCGGTCGGGGCGGTTGACCTCGATGACGCGATAGCCGTTGCGGCGGACGAAGGAGGTGAGTCCGGCTCCGTAGGAGCCGGTGCCTTCAATGCCGAACGCGATGATTTGCCCGAACGATGCGGCCCAGTCGAGCAACTGGCGGAATCCGCCGCTGTCGGTCGCGATCGTCAAGGGTGGCGAGGATCCCACCGATAGAGTCCATCGCCGCCGCGACGTGGACGTGTTTGTGCGTGTCGACGCCGACAACGACGTGTCCGGAGCGAGTGAGCGGGATAGGGGGCGCTGCTGCCATGACCATCAGTTTCTCCTGCCGTTTAGTGTGGATTTGACGCTGACGCTGGCGGGTGGACAGGACTGTCATGGGGACGCTCTTAAAAGTTGCTCCAGGCTCCTATTAGGTCACGCTCGACCGGCGCAGTGTTTTTTTGCTTTGCCCGGCCGCGAGGCTGACAGATCAACGCAAAGGCACCCGAAGGGCCGTTCCCAACATGGGTCAAGCCGCCGCGGTCAGGACTTCCGAATTCAGTCTGAATCCGACATCAATAGCCTGACAATCCCAGCAGACCCCGACTGCTCCCATCGACTGGGTGAGCGAGTTCCCGCCGCACCAGGCCTGGAATTCCTGCGAGGTGTATTGGGCAGGTTCAACTGGTCGTTGCAACACCGGGTTGTTGGAATAACTGTAACTGCTCACTGAATACCTCGGCCGGCGTCTTCCAGCCGAGGGTTTTTCTGGGCCGGTTGTTCAGGGCGA